>CAVYTG010000001.1:0-1965000 GCA_963771515.1 uncultured Gammaproteobacteria bacterium
CCATGCAAAACCCCAGGCTTTCCCCCGGAAAAGCGAGCGGCATGCTGACCCAAACAATTTCCATGACCTCCTGCTTCAACTCCCAATGTGAACTTAACGTTCTGTATGGAATAAACTGGCAAAACATCCCAATTGCGTTAGAACCACCCCCTACACAAGCCACAATCAAATCCGGCATACCTTGTATCATCTGCTCACATTGCACACGCGTTTCTTTCCCAATCACAGCCTGAAATTCTGCCACCATCTCAGGATAAGGGTGCGGACCTAAAACAGAACCCAAACAATAATGGTCTCTTCAAAAGACTCTGACCAGTCTCTCAATGCTTCATTCACTGCATCCTTCAATGTTGCAGACCCTTGGTTCACTGAAATCACTTCCGCCCCCATCATACGCATTCTGAGTACATTCGGCGACTGGCGCTTTACATCCACACTGCCCATGTAGACCGTGCAATCAAGCCCCAGAAAAGCACACGCAGCACTGGTTGCTACCCCATGCTGCCCTGCTCCAGTTTCAGCAATAATTCGATGTTTCCCCATTTTACGAGCAAGCAAACATTGACCTAACGCATTGTTTAACTTGTGGGCGCCTGTATGCAGCAAATCTTCCCGCTTCAGAAAAAGACGTGGGCCTCCAATAGCCTGGGAAAATCTAGAAACTTCTGTCATAGGCGTAGGTCTTCCTGCATAATGGGATAAGATATTCGCTAATTCGCTACAAAATGCCTTGTCCTCCTTCCAGAAGTTCCATCCAGCGTCCAACTGTCCAATCGCCTCCATCAATATCTCTGGCACAAAGGCGCCCCCAAATTTCCCGTACCATCCTTTTTGGTTCGATGTCTGAAATGTCATTAAACTCATAACCTAACCGCCCTCATAAATGCTTTTATTTTCTCAATGTCTTTTTCTCCCTTTTTATGCTCAACTGCACTGGATACATCCACCCCAAAAGGATTTAACCGCCCAATACCTTTGCGCACATTCCCTGCGGACAGCCCCCCCGCAAGAAACCAGCGATAAGGGCCTTTATAACAAAAGCGATCCCAATCAAACGCAACACCTCCGCCTGGTTGATGCGCATCAAACAATAAGAAATCCCGATCAGGACAACCCTCTAAAATCATTTGAGGAGAATCCTTGGGAGATAATGCAAAAATTCTTTGATAGTAACCTGGTAAGTAAAAACTGGCTTCAATTGAACGAACGCCATGTAATTGAACGGTAGTCAAGCCGGCCTCTTCGCAAACCCCCTGTATAACATCCACTGAAGCATTAAAAAAAACCCCAACCGGCTCCCCCCCTGTACAACGCACAGCTCTCACAATCTCTTGGGCTATCACGGGTTTCACATATCGCGTTGATTGCACATAAAATACGAGACCTATGTAATCGGCTCCTGCTTGCAAAGCACGCACAGCCATCGAAACCTCTTTTATGCCACAGATTTTAACTCTCATGATTGACACGCCCGAATAAATGCTTCAGGATCCTCTGATTTCACCAATGCCTCCCCAATCAAAACTGCATCATAGCCGGCCTTTTGACAGCGCTTTGCTTCAAAAGGTGCACTCAACCCCGACTCAGCGACCGTCACAATGGCATCAGGGATTTCCTGAATCATCCTAAACCCTAAGGCAACATCCACCTCAAAATTGGAAAGATTTCGATGGTTAATCCCTATGATCTGTGCGCCTGACGCTATCGCAATGCTTAATTCACTTTGATCGTGAACTTCAACCAAGGCTTCAATCCCCAGGTTTTTAGCATACTTCAGAAAATGAACGGTTCTTTCTTTTAAAACTGACACGATGAGCAAAACTGCATCCGCGCCAGCTTCTACGGCTTCAGCAATTTGAATTTCATCCACGATAAAATCTTTTCTCAAGATGGGCACATCTACAAAGGATCTCACCATTTTAAGATCCTCTAAATGCCCACCGAAAAATGACGCATCTGTCAAAACAGATAAAGCCTGAGCCCCACCACCCACATAAGCACAAGCCAATGCGCCTGGATCAAGAATATCGGCAAGATGGCCTTTGCTTGGAGAACGTCGCTTAATCTCTGCAATCACCGACAATCCTTTCTGCTGCAAAGCAGCTTTGAAGCAATCTCTTGAAGGTTTTTGACAGACTCCGGAAACATATTTGGCTAACATACTATTCGGCTCACGCGCCACCTGTTCCTTCAACCTCAGAACTTCCTGTTGTTTTTCTAATAAAATGGCATCAAGACAGTGCATGAGACATGACCCTCCAACGGTTTAATAACTCCAAAGCTGCCCCTTTCTGAAGCTGCTCACGTGCGACCACTAAAGCTTCTTCTATGGAAGCACACCGACCATAAAGATAGAGAGCAGAAGCTGCATTTATGATCAGCGTATCTGCAATCGGGCCTGAATTCCCAGCTAAAGCAGCGGTTAATAACTCTGCATTTTTGAAAGCATCTCCCCCTTTAAGATCAGCCACCTGGCAAAGGGGAAACCCCATTCTTTCTGGGTCAAACGCCAAAAATTTGCGTCCTTCTGGAGAAACCTCTATGAGATTGGCTTTCCCCAAACTACTCATTTCATCCAACCCATTCCCATACACTACCATTGACTTCCCTACCCCCAATTGCGCCAGCAAATCGGCCATCAAGGGCAACAAACGCTCACTGGAAACCCCGAGTAAAAAGTGACTGGCCCTGGCAGGGTTTAATAAAGGACCCATTAAATTAAACGTACTGGGAACACCTAATTTCTGACGAATGCTTCTAAACTTTGCCATAGCAGGGTGAAAATTGGGGGCAAAACAAAATCCAATACCCAATTTATCAATACAAGCACTTACACTTTCTGGAGATAATTGGATATTGACACCCAGGGCCTCCAACACATCAGCTGACCCTGACTGGGAAGAAACCGCCCGATTGCCATGCTTGGCAATCTTAACACCACAACTGGCTGCTAAAATTGCACTGCCTGTAGAAATATTTACAGTACCAACCCCATCTCCTCCTGTTCCTACAATGTCCAATACACGATGTGAAGTTTGCACCGGCTTCATTTTATGCTGTAAAGCAAGCAACATCCCTTTCAACTCTTCTGTTGTTTCTGGCTTGCTACTTAGCAATACCAGCAAAGCTGCAACTTGAAATTCATTGCACTTTGTATCCAACATGTCTTCCAGCAATTGCGGAAAAATGGCCTGGTCTAAATCCTGCTTTTGCATTAAGGCATTCATACATCGTTTTAATTGCATGATTCCCTCCGGCAACTGTCAACAAACCCTTTCAAGAAAGTATTCCCCTGAGGGGTCAAAATGGATTCGGGATGAAATTGAATGCCATAAATAGGGAGCACCCTATGCCGCATCCCCATCAATAGCCCATATCCATTAACGGACTCCACTTGCAATACCTCTGGCAAGGTTGAACGTTCCACCAATAACGAATGATAACGCCCAGCTTCAAACGGCAAAGGCATATCATAGTAAAACCCTCCTTGATGATGGAAAATCTGATCCTGTTTTCCATGCATAATCTCTCCTGCCTGAATGACCTGCCCCCCAAATGTGACTGCAATCGCTTGATGACCCAAACAAACACCAAGTAAAGGTGTTTTGCCATCACTCACAGCATGAATAAGGTCTATACAAATTCCTGCCGATTCAGGTCGGCCTGGCCCAGGCGAAAGTATAATGCCAGCAGGATTGGCTGCCATCACCTCTGAAACCGACGTCTGATCGTTACGCACCACCTCAACCTCATCATAAAAAGAAGAAATCGCCTGATACAGGTTATAAGTAAAGCTGTCATAATTATCGATGATTAACATCATAAAATTTCTCCTTCTGCAACCGCGATAGCCTCTAACATGGCACTGGCTTTTTGTCGTGTCTCCCTGGCCTCCAGTACAGGTTGGGAGTCATGTACAATGCCTGCTCCTGTTCGTACAGTCGCCACCCCATCCTTTAAAACACTCATTCGAATAGCGATACAACTTTCTAAATTTCCCTGAAAATCGCAGTGCACAATGGCCCCACCATAAAGACCCCTTCGAGTATTTTCTAGCGTATCAATCAACTCCATCGCACGTATTTTAGGAGCGCCACTTAATGTCCCTGCTGGAAATGCATAAGACAGAGCGTCTAAAGCATCCTTTTCTTGCTTTATTTCTCCTTCAACCACAGAAGCAATATGACTCACATGCGAAAAATGTTTTACCTGAGCATATTCTCTCACCTTGATCGTTCCAGGTTTGCAAACTGCTCCGATATCATTTCTTGCTAGATCTACCAACATTCGGTGCTCAGCCAACTCTTTTTCATCAGAGAGCAAATCTGCTTTGATAGCATCTAGCGCCTGCTCAGGAGTACGGCGCCTTGTACCAGCAATCGGATTGATTGTAACCCTTCCATCCTGAACAGAGACCAATCTTTCAGGAGATGCCCCTATGACTACCCGGTCTTTTAATGGAAGATAAAACAGATAAGGCGATGGGCTAATGTTTCTCAATGCAGCATAGAGGCACAAAGGATGTTTAGAATACTTACGCTTCCAACACCGAGACAAGACAATCTGAAAAGCTTCTCCTCTCTGAATATAGGTTTTCGCCTCCTCCACCTTGTGCATAAACTCCACATCAGACAAATCCGTTTCGATCATAGAGGGCGCTTTTCTAGTCGAAAATGGCGCGGGAGTAAAACATGCCTTTTCTTTCTCAGCACAAATGCGGGAAACCCTTTCTTTCAATACAGCTTTTGCCGTTAAAATCGCCTCTTTAGAATTTTCACCGAATCGAACCAATTGGCTCAGCTTCCATTTTTTTGTCTGATGATCAAACCCAACCGCTGAACGATAAATCTGAAATGCCATCTCTGGTAAATATTGATCCTTTGGATGACGATCAGGTATCTTTTCAAAAAACCGGACAGCATCGTAAGTGACAAACCCTAACGCGCCGGTTGTAAAATGATGTATTCCTTCTGGGGGCACACAAGCATGATGGGCAACCCACTGACGCAACAGAACAAATGGATCTCCCTTTAAAGACGTTATTTCGCCTTCTATTTCTTGCTCAATGTCATTTCCATTCACAGTAAACCGAGCAATCGGATCAAAACACAAAAAAGAATAACGCGCCCCTTCTGTTTTTTGCATACCATATTCAATCACTGCCCCTTCCATGCTTTCTATTTGAAAGGCATGAGTCAATACTTGGAAAAAATCTGCTTGCGTTAAATATGCATCCTCAACTTCATCAAAAACCATTAAAAATTTTGCATTTAACAAAGCGTCCTTTCCTTTTTTTCTTTCACCTTTTTGTGTAAACATGAGAATACCTAAAAACTCTAAAATCATTGCGTAATGGTATATGAGTACAAAAATGATGTCAAATCCTCTCTCTTTCTTTGGAATTTAGATGTTTAATTAGTCGCCTCTGAAGAATTCGAAAATTGATTGTAACTATTCTCCCTGTCATTGCGAGCGAAGCGTGGCAACCCAGGCAGGAGCTTGTATCGAAGGATCAAGCTTATGTGGCTTCAATAAGCTTGGGTCTGGACTGCCGCGTCGCTTCGCTCCTTGCAATGACAGAGGGCAGTTAATTTACCCAACAACATGTCTGATAAATTGAGAACACATGCTGGAGCATCTTCAAAAAATGAATTGAAGTCTCTCTTTTTTAGCTAAGAGACTCCTCTTGGGAAATATTGATTTTTGGATTTAAAGCTGAACTAATCTCAGCATCTACCAATTTTAGAATGTCATTCACTTCTGCATCAGGAAGCACAACATGACTGCGGTGGTCACCACAACGACCAGCAAGATGCCTAATCATTTCCAGGCAAGCCATTCCTTTTTCTCCGAGCAATTGATAATTCATGCCTTTAGCATCTTTGTAGAGATCCCCAGACTTGGCCTGATTGATATTTTTAATTTTATTAGTATCCTCTACAAAGAGCGCCAAAGATGACTGACAAGCTTCGATAAGTGCTTTTAATTCTATTTTTTGATGTTTATCGCTGGTTGCCATTTTTAGACCTTAAGCTGCCTTAGCTGTTTAGCGGTTCTGGTTTAACTTCTCCCAAGCCCTTAATTGAGCCGATTAATAAGCAGTGTATGAAAGAAACCTTAAAGAAATCTTAACAGCGTAAAATAATCTCTGCACTGGCTCTGCACTGGACAAAACCCGAAAATGTTTTATCAAACAATGATTTGATTTGAAATTTAGAAGAGGATGGAGGTCATTACTGCAGGTAAAGGTAGAAAACTCGTCAAACAAGCGATAAAACATAGAAAACAACCCTGACAAGGAGTTATCTATGAAAGCTGTTGACGAGTTAGTAAGAAGTTTATCGATGGTTTTAGGCTGGGACAAGAGGCGTCTTGAATGTTTGGTTCAAAGCTTGTTTTCATTATTTGCCGTACGAAGCGTCAATCGTCAGGAACTGTCGGTAGGTTTTGGAGGGTTTGCGAAAGTAGAGTCGAACTATAAGCGACTCTATCGATTTTTTGCCTACTTTAAGATTGACATGAGTCAGATTGCCTTATGGATATTTAAGCTGTTTTTTCCGAAGGATACAAAGATTTATTTAACGATGGACAGGACGAATTGGGAGTTTGGGAAAGAGCCTGTCAATGTATTAATGTTGGGGATTGCATATGAGGGGATGTCCATACCTCTATTATGGGATTTGCTCCCTAAGAGAGGTACCTGCAATACAAAGGAAAGAAAAGCATTAGTTAAGCGATTCATCGATCAATTTGGTAAAGAGTGTATAGAAGGGTTGCTCTGTGACAGAGAATTTATAGGGGAAAGCTGGTTTGAATGGTTAATCAGGCAGGAAATTCCTTTTTATATTCGAATTAAGAACAATACGTTAATTCGTGCTGGGAAAAAGAAATTATGGGAAGCAAAGAAAATTTTCCGTTTTGTCAGCCCAGGAAACGCTCAGGTTTTTGGAATGTCGGTAGAGATAGGAAGAAACAAGGTTTACCTGGCGGGATCCCGTTCAAAAAGAGGGGAATTGATGGTCGTTGCAACTAACATAAAATTAAGAGTCAAGCAGGCTATCAGTATCTATCTTCGCAGATGGGAGGTGGAGTGTTTGTTTCAAGGGCTAAAATCCAGAGGTTTTAGATTTGAGGATACCCACATGACAAAGCCAGAACGCATTGAAAAGCTATTAGTTCTGCTAGCCCTAGGTTTTACATGGGCTCATAGGATAGGAGAATTTAAAGCTCAAACCAGGCCTATTGCCTTAAAAAGGCATAAAGATGGACAACTGAGACCTCAAAACAGTTATTTCAGGTATGGGTTTGATTTTATTCGACACACCATCCTAAACCAGGAGAAAAGTTCAGATGAAAACCTTTGGGTGACACTTTTTAACTTGTTGATTTATAAAAAAGAAACCCCTTTGGAGGAAAGTCATGTTTGAGTTTTGTCCAGTGCAGAGTAAAATAATTGTTGCGAGCGCTCTGAAGGGCCTCGCACCGACAGAGACTCGCAACCAATTGATTTGCATGCTTTTTATGGGGATGAAACAAAAGAAAGGGAAGAAAAAAGAAGTGGGAAACTCGTCAAAGAGTTTAAAGCAGCTTATCAATGCATTGATGTTAGGCATTGCCTATGAAGACATGTCAATTCCTCTGTTATGGAAGCTGCTACCAAAGAAAGGTAGCGGTAATATAAAAGAGAGAGTCGCTTTGCTGAAAAGATTCATTGATCAGACACTCATTTGATCCGTGATACCTTAATTCAGAGTATAATGTATTTTGGTCTTGTCTTTTTTTGATTTGATTTTTCGAAGGGTAATTTTTCCAATTTCGGAAGAAGTGTTGACATGAGTTCCTCCACAGCCGCAACCTTCAAAGCCTTGAAAATTAACGACCCTTGCAGATTTTCCAGCAGGCGCCCAAATGCCTTTTTCTTTTGCTTCTTTTGGAGAATACTCTTTTTTTTCTAACCGTAAATTTTGAGCAATCAGATCATCTACTCTTTTTTGTAAAGCAAGGATATAATTTTCTGGGTTATCTAGTTTGCCCTCATATTCAACGTAGGGTCCCTCAGGGAAATGATATCCTTTGATTGGCTTTAGCATATCCATTCGTTCTTTTGCTACAGCGCAATCAATTAAATGGCCTGCTGAATGGTTTTTCGCATTGAGTATTCGGCGAGCCTCATTAAGTTCAAGCGAAACAGAGTCCCCTGCATTTAGAGCACCTGATTCGAAAAAACCAAAATGCCAAACCACCCCTGCTTCATCTAGTCGAACATTTTCAACTTGAAAGCATCCTTTTGATGAAAAAATTTTCCCTGTATCAGAAGGTTGCCCGCCGCCCTGAGGATAAAAAATAGTGGCTTCCAAAATAATGGCATTTTGGGTATCAACAGTTTGAACGGCTTGAATTTTACTTTCAAATTGAAAAAGGTAAGTGTTTTCTAAAAATTTCAGGATGGTCATGATGGGTTTTAAACTCCTATCATAGGGAATGTATGACTAGGGTGTGTTTACATTTCATTTTTTTGATACAAAATGTGGGTAATGGAGGCAAATTTTAAGTCAATTTGAGGAAGCCTATTCATATAGGTGACGAAAATTTGCTTGAAATTTGACCCATTATACGCGTTTTGGAACAAAACAATGAAAGGTAAATACACCCTAAGGTTTGTTTACTTTTTAGGGACGCTGCCTATGTTTTCTTCAAACAAATTATTTTACCATGACATTGACTTATCATTTAATGAAAAAACGGAGAAAGCATGCAAAAACAAAAAGTTCAATTACCTGAAATGATATTAGTTGGTTTGGCAGTTAGAACGAATAACCAGAATGAAATGAACCCTGAAACCTCAAAAATTGGGGAACTTTCAAAGTTATATTGGAACAATCAGGTTGCCAACAGCATCTGCCACCGAATTAAGCCCAATATAACCTATTCAGTGTACACCAACTATGAAAGTGACGAGCACGGTGATTATACTTATTTTATTGGAGAAGCCGTTGATTCGTTTCAGAATCAAGACTTAGAAACATTTAAAACCCTCGTGATTCCAGCCAGTACGTATCAAAAATTCACAACTGAGCCTGGTAAGATGCCAGAGGTTGTGATTTCTGCCTGGCAAGCAATCTGGAGAATGGATGAAAATGATTTGGGCGGCAAACGCCAATACGTTGCAGACTTTGAGACGCATGATGAAAAATCGCTTATAGATCCAAATCATGCAGTTGTTAATATTTATATTGGGATAAAGGAGTAAGATGTATAACCCTAAATTGAATAATTTCCAACTATTAGGATAATCGTTGGCGCAAAATCTTAACGGAGATCAAGTCGCGGGACGTTTACTCTCCAATCAAAATTTTGACCAACGCATGAGGCGTAGAATAAAAAGGAGAGTGATCTGCATTTGAAAGGGAGGCAACAGAACATGTCATTTTACGTTGCATGCATCTTTGATCTTCAATCGATATCGTCTGATCTTTTAAGCATTCAATATATTGCTTTTCTACACGCCCAAATTTCTCCTGACTTAAGTGGACAGGATCTAGAAATGGTCTCATAGGTTCAGGCACAAGTAACTGCATCCCTTGATGCGCTAATTCTGGAGTGCATGCATTAAAGAATAAGTTTTGTAAAAGCTCGCTTTGTTTTAAATCAACACGATGATTGCTTTTCTGCCATATCATTTCTGTGGACACACCAGGCCGGCTAAATGCTCCTCCAATCCCTAAGACATTTTCTCCATTGCAAGGAACAAAAGCAGCGACATAGCTTAATCGCTCTATGCGATCAGGTACAAGTTCTGCTACTTGAGAAATCACCATGCCCGCCATACTGTGACCAACCAAGACAACTTTCTCAGGCAAGGTATTTATTGTTTCAATGATGTAGTCAACATAAGTTTTCAAGCTGATATTTTTTAAAGCTTTCTTGTGCTCTCCACGGCCGGGTAAATCTAAGGTTAATATGGTATGATTTTTTGGAAATAAAGGACGTACATATTCCCAAGCCCATTTGGTATGCCATGCGCCATGAATTAAAAGATAAGTTGCCATATTTTCTCACAGGTAAAATGTGCCTGATATAATATTGTTTTTTCAAGTAAGAAGGCAAGAGATGATGAAATTCGGTTACACCATTATTTATGTATCTGATGTTGAAGCTACCATTAAATTTTATCAAAAAGCTTTTAAATTAGAGCAAGGTTTTTTAGATGAAAGTAAACAATACGGTGAACTAACTACGGGTGATGTAAAACTCGCATTTGCATCTGATTCTTTAGCTGAATCAAATGGCGTGAAATTTACAAAAAATGATGTCACGAAAGAAGCTGCCGGATTTGAAATTGCTTTAATTACAAGCGATGTAAAACACAATTATGAACATGCGCTTAGCAACGGTGCAATGACAGTAAAAGAACCGACAATAAAACCATGGGGCCAAGAAGTCGCTTATGTTCGAGATCTTAATGGCATTATTGTTGAGATATGTAGCCCTATGAATTAATTCATAGCCCTCTAAATGGTTCACCATCCTCCCTTATGAGATTAAAACTAATGCTATTAGAATTAGCTTAAGTTTGTATTTAAAAATAAAGGAGATAGGTTTATGAAAACTAAAATTTTAGGCATTGATATTGCTAAAAATGTATTTCAAATGCATGGCGTTGATGCATTGGGTAGAGAGCAACTAAAAAAGCGAATGAGTCGGGAAAAACTGTCAAGCTACATTGCCAATTTACCCACATGCACGATTACGATGGAATCTTGCGGAGGTTCAAATTATTGGGCACGAGTATTTCAATATGTTGACCGCCCGCCCCTAACTCTTTTACAGGGAGAGTAAATAGAGAAAAGTAATTTTCTTTGAAAACCAACCAAAGTTGAAATGCTGATGTTTGTGTATAGTTTGTATTCGGTGTGTGTCCGGTTTGTTTGACTGGAAGTGCTCCGTTCTGTGTTCAATTTGTGTTTAGTTTATGTGTGCTTCACATTCTGCTGCAAAACCACATGAAGTACGCGCTCCCCTGCATAGGCATAAGCCTAAAGCTTTGGAGCAAAACCAAGAAGAAATTCTAGTTCAACTATAGAGATACAAGAGGTTGTTTTATTGCTGTTAGCATCTTCATGAGGCTCAGGTTTTTGGAAAAAAGGAAATTTTTTCGCTTGACTTAAAGCTGCTGCACTTCGATATAAATTGAGATCCAATTCTGATATATCAAAGTGTTCAACCAAAGAAGGCTGCTCATCAGGTGGTGAATGCAAGAGGAGAGGTGAGCATTGATAGTAAAAATGGTTGTAGATTTGCTCAACAAAAGGGAAGGGAAATCGTTGGTAGAGCTTTAAAAGTTGAAAATTTAATAAAAGGATTTCTTGGCACTTTTTTTCTTGTAGTTGGGCGCATAAGTCTGATATTTCACAGGTGTAAGCAATTCGAAGATTATTAAATCGGTGGATGATTTGACCATCAGTTTTAAACCCAATATGAGTTAATATTTTGTTGGAGCCAATATTTTCTGGGTGGGCCGTTGCATAAATTTGGGAGAGAAGATTTGGATTTAAATAACCTCTTTTGATTACTTCAGGGATAAAAAATTGCACCATAGCTGACACAGCTTCTCGCCCAAAACCTTTTCGCCAAAACTTGTGATCAATGAGATAGAAAATTTCAGTCTTTCCTTCCTTAAGAGGAGTAAAACCTATGCCACCAATAAATAAACCACTTTGTTTTTCATAAATGGAATATTGGCATAGAGGATTTCTACCGTTTTCCCATTGGTTCAACGCATCATAAAGTTCTTGAAAAGCATCTTCTTGTGAAATAGGAAGACCTGATCTGTATAATTTTACATTCTCAGGGTCTGCTGATAAGCATGCATGCTTTTGAATTTCATCGGGTCTAAGCGATCGAATGCTAAGCCTAGGGGTGTTGACTAAAATTTGGTTCTCAGTCTTTTGGATGGAAACGTCATAAATTTGTAGTTCTTTAGACAAGATAGACTCCTTTTTCTTTACTCTCTGATCAAGCATCCTACTCAAAATTCTGCGTTGTATCTAGGGCACTAAAAAGATTCATGTGAAAATACAACACAAGGGTTTAAAATTAGGCACATAAAACTCATGGGTTTTATGTGATATCGAACTTAGTTTTCCAAAACCACTTTTTTGTACCGTTTTTTCAGTATTTTTATGGTCAAAATTGTAAATAGCAGAATTAAATTGCCTGATTTGAGCAACAATAAATTGCCTACTTATTCATTTCCTTCATCTCCGCATACTCTTCCTTAGCGAATGCCTCTTTGAGGTTTTCATAAAGAGCAAGCCCATCAAAGAAGAGAGTCCACTGGTCTGGTTTTATCCTTATATTATCTCTGAGTATGTGGAAACTCATTTGGCGCTTTTCCAGCTTTTGAAACAAATAAAACAATTTGTTTCACTGTCATACCTAAGCAAAGGGGTTCATACGACGAACTATCGATGGGCTCAGTTCTTTGCACATGAATACATAAGAGGCATTTCTGGCATACACGATCTTAAGGAATCGGTTTTAATTTAAATTAATCTGTGATAGAGCCATCTTTTCATGGCCGGTTTGAGCGGGATACTTGACTTGAAATGCCCCCTTCGGTTCCGACAAAAAACGTCCTAAATTAAGAAATAATTTTTGTCTGAACAAACGCCTCATGGGGAGTTAATTCTCCCAATGCCTGATGGGGCCGTTCATGATTATAATGTTGAACATATTCATCAATCAAATGTTCAAGCTCATGAATGTCATCAAATTCAGATAATTTTATCTTTTCATGCTTGATTGACCGCCAAAAACGTTCAATGTACACATTATCCAGACACCTGCCTTTACCAGTCATGCTGATCTTAATATCCTGGTCTTTTAAGGCATTTGTCCATAACCCAGCGGTAAACTGAGAGCCTTGATCTGAATTGATGGTCTCTGGCTTTCCATGCTCCAGGCCTCGGGTTAATGCCTCTAAACAAGAAGTGGTATCCATTGTGTTTGATAAAGACCAACCCACAATATAACGGCTATAGACATCTATCAAGGCCGTTAGATACGCAAATCCTTTACGTGTGCGGATATAAGTGATATCCACTTGCCAGACCTGGTTGGGTCGACTTATACAGAGTCCATCAAGCAAGTACTCATAAATTTCATGTCCTTCTTTTTTCAAAGAGGTGTTAGGGCTTGGATAAATGGCTTTCAAGCCCATCATGTCCATCAATCGTTTTACTTTTTTACGATTAATCAGCATGCCTTCTCGCTTCAATACCTTCGTAACCCGACGATAACCAAAGTGGGGTTGCTTATACCAAATATCATAAATCCGGTTCATAAGCACCGTATCATCTACCTTTGCGACAGGTTTATAATACAGACCGCTGCGTTCTACGCCCAGCAACTGACATTGACGGGATACTGATAGTTCTAAATTTGGATTCACGAGCAACCGACGCTCTTTTGACGTTAGATGCTCGCGTATCCCTTTTTTAGGTAGTCTACCTCCAGGCTCAACTCACCTACTTTTTTAAGCAATTGATCTCGTTCATGTTCTAAGCGGACATCCGCTGTTTTGTAGCCTTTTTCAAAGAGTTCACTGCCTCTTTCTAGCAGTTCCTTTTTCCACTTCGATATCATCGTCGGAGCTATTCCATACTTGGCGCTTAAACTCGCAAGTGTTTCTTTTCCTTTGATTGCCTCTAATGCAACACGAAATTTTTTAGCTCCAGGGTATTGTTGTCTACTCATCTTTTTTCTCCAAATATTTAGCTTAATATATCGATTAAATATTTGGGAGCATTTCAACTCCCCACTTTTTTTTACCATTGCCAGTTTGTATCCAAATATTTAATTTAATACATCGTTTAAATGTTTGGGAGCATTTCAAAGTGAGGCGCAAGAACAGGGGTAAAGCACAATTTCTACATTAATGAACAAGTAGATCGTCCTTCTATTTTAGAATTCTGACTTTCTTGATTATCCTGATGATTTTGAGCATTTATTAACCAATCTGGGATAGGCAACCAGTTTTTGGTCGGATAAATTTCAATTTCTTCTAATTTTTCTTCACACCAAGTTAAACAATTGTGCTTTTTAGAAGAAAATAAAGTAAACTTCCCGCCTAACAAATTGTAATCTATCTTACGGTAGCGATCTCGATCTATTGAGCGGATCAAATGGCGCCCACTTTCTGAATCAATTTGCCAGGATTGGCAAACGTAATCTTGAATAGCATCTTCCACTAATTGATTTAGGCTATCCAGCGTTTTCAAACTGATTTTAGTCTGAGCTTGCCCTGAGTCCTCCCTTTGATCTTGTATATCAATTCTCAATTCTGCACGAACCACTTGGCATTTTCCACCTTGGACTCCTTCAATTAATAAAAAAGCATGATTGGATTTACAGATTAAATAGACATACCAGCGATCTGTGCTAATTCTTACTCGCGGCTGGATCTGGCTTTTAATAGAAGGAAGGTCTATATTTTCTGGTTTGATATCAGGATAATATATAGCAGGTAAATTATGATAAATTTCGTTAAATCTTAGATCCTCAAAAGGTAAGGGTGCTCCTGTAGAACCACCTTGCTCTAGCAACTTTCGATTCATCTCAGACAAGCCTACCGCACCTTCAATTTCGCAGCCTTTTATGCCTAGTGCATTTGACCGAGGGCAATGCCAGCGCGCTTGATACAATCCGTCCTGATTTAAAAAAAATAAACTTAATCTATTTCCAGAAGCCACTGCTAGGTCTCCTAGCTCGCTAAATGCAAGATTATTGATATCATTTGAAAAATCTATTACTTGCAAGCAGGCACCTGATTCTACATCCCAAATTCGCACAGCTTTACCACCTCCAGAGGCAACCCTTAATCCTCTCGAGTCGAAGGCAATTTTCTTTATTGGATGATAATGATTAAAAGTATTTAGGAGGCTACCCGTTTCTGAATCCAAAATTTTCAAAAAACAGTGATTTGTGAAAGCAATTTTTGACCCCGTTGGATCATAAACAATATAAAGCCTAAACTCATAGGTACGTTCTTTATAGAATACTTTTTCTGTACTTGAGTTCGGCTGCCATTCCCCTACGATAATTTGATCAGAAGAAGAAAAATAATGCTTATTACAATTAAAAGCTATATAAGCGATCTTTGGTTCTGTTGGGTGATAGGCCATGCTAAAAGCTTCAACTCTTGCTAAAGGGATCACCATCTGCCTAAATTCACCGGTACTTCCATTCCATTCTCCTATAGCACAAGGATCATCAGAAACGCGATCAATTGAAAAAGCGACTTTTGATCCCGTTGGGTCATAGACAACTTTATATGAAGAAATGTTTCGGTCAAGGAATATCTGCAACAATTCGCTATATTTTTCTATACCCATCCTCCTTATATAGCCCATAAAAACATTTTTTAACTTGATTGGATCATAGGCTTCCAAACTACTATTATATTTTAGCGTAGAGGAAGTCGGTGTAAATTCGCCAGTTTCCACTAGCCACTCGTTTAAAATGCCATCACTGCAGCGAGACAAAATTTTTGAACTTGTTGAATCGAAGAGAATTTTCTTAACAGGATACCTGTCTTCAAAAGACATCTGCTGAGACTGACTAATCGCCACCTCCCACTCTCGTACAAAATCAGTGCTTGCAGAGATGATTTTTGTTCCTGTTAGATCATAAAAGATGCTATGGGTATACTTTGTTTCATCAATAAAATCAAAAAACATGCCCATTCTATCAGTTTTTACTTGACCAGAAAACACTTGGAGGCACTCACCACTTTTTACTGCCCATTCTCGTACAGTACCATCATTACTTATAGAGGCGATTTTTAATCCTGTTCGATCATAGGTGAGGTTAGTCACTGAGCCTGCGTGTCCATAAAAAACCTGGAGGCATTCACCGGTTTCTACTAACCACTCCCTTATAGTGTTATCTTCACTGCTAGAAATAACTTTTAGTCCTGTTGGATCATAGGCAACGCTAGTAACAAAGCCCTTATGCCCAGAAAACGTCTGAATACATTCCCTTCTTTCTACATCCCAAATTCGCACAGTTTTATCATCTCCAAAGGCAATTCTGAGTCCTGTTGGATCATAGGTAAAACGCGAAAAAATACGAACTTTGAGCTGGTGGCATTCATCACTTATCATATCCCATTCTCGTACAATGCGTCTATGAGTTGTAAATATAATCTTCGTTCCTGTTAAATTGTAAGCAACACAATTTATACATTCCCCCTTATCTACTTTCAATACTCCCTTCTCTTTCCACTGTTCTGTACAGAAAATTCGAATAACACCATCCATACTACCAACAGCCAATGTTTTACACTTCCCCCCTTCCCTTTTATTTTTAGGGCCAAAGGCTAGACTTGTAACTCTGTTAGAATAATAAAACTTTACCCCAGCTTTTAAAGTTGCCTGCTTAACTTTACTTTCTGCATCATAAATAACGACATAGCCCCGCCAATTGCCAACTGCCAAAAACTGACCATCCGCGGAGTATGCACAAGTGTCAGCTCCAAACAATGGAATGTAGGGCCGCTCTCCAAAGCGAACTTCTTGAAGACAGGCGCCAGTTAACTGAGCATCAAAAAGCATTGCTCGAGAAAAATTTACCCCTTTCAAGTTTGCATAACTTAAATCAACACCTGTTAAGTCATTATGAGATAAGTCCGCTCCCGGAATGCGGACTCCTGATAAATTTTGCCTAGTAAATTCAACGCCTGACCTATTTAATATGGTGATGGCATTTGCAGCAGCAATTTCTATCAAATGTCCTTGGTAAGCTTTTGATCTTTCCAAAAAATCCATTAGATGTTCTTTGAAGCTCTCATCTTCCTGAGATCGCTCAGCCAACCATAGAAGAAGATCAGGTGATTTAGTAATTGATTGCTCATTAAAGGAAAATTCTCTTAACCGAGCAAACTGTCCCTGATCAAGTTGGAGTTCTTCCTGAGATAAGTCAATGAGATCTCCACAGTTAAAGCTCAGCACACTTTTAATTAAGTCATTCACTGCAAAATATTCGACTAATGATTTATGTAAAAAACTAAACGTATGATTATTTTGCGTTTTGAGTAGACAACCTGAACGAACCCATTTCATTCCAGCGTGGTCTTCCGTTTCTTTTAACCACTCACCTTACGCGCTCCCCATTGACTAATGCTGTAAATTAATTAAATTTTGTTCATTGTTTTTAAAAGGAAAAGGACGATGAACAAACAACTATTAGATATTTATAGCGATTATCTGATTAGCCAAAATCATCATGCGACGGCTACGGGCTTGTCAGCGATGCTGGATGGAGAGATCAGTCACGATCAAGTCAGTCGGCTTTTGCGGGCAGAAGATTATGGTGGTAAGGAGCTTTGGAGTTACATCAAGACTGAGGTGCGCCGCCATCAGGAAGCTAGAGGAGGTGTTCTGTTGCTGGATGATACCATCTCAGAGAAAAGCTATACGGATGAAAATGAGGTCAATTGTTGGCATTTCTCGCATGCCAAACATCGACATGTAAAAGGGATCAATCTTCTTTCATGTCTTGTTCGTTATGGGGACGTAGCGCTTCCTGTGGGGTATGACATTGTGAAAAAAGATATCCTTTATTCTGATATTGAAACTCGTAGGCGAAAGAGAAAATCCAGTATCAGCAAAAATGTCATGTTTCGCTCTCTCGTTCAGCAAGCTATTGATAATCAGGTGCTCTTTGATTACGTGCTGGCTGATAACTGGTTTGGCTCAAAAGCAAATATGGTTTTCATTCATGAAGCTCTGAACAAAAATTTTATTTTTGGTATCAAGTCAAATCGGTGCGTAGCATTGACAGGACAAGATGCTAAAAGCGGTCAATTTCAACAGATTAATTCACTGGACTGGAACGACGGTGACTGTCTCACTGTCTATCTTAGGGATGTGTTTTTCCCTGTTAAGCTTCTCAAAAAAGTCTTCACAAACGAGGACGGATCCATTGGGACGCTTTATCTGGTCACAAATGATTTGTCAATTGATGCTGACCGCATCTACGAAGTCTACCAAAAACGGTGGCGAATTGAAGAGTTTCATAAATCTATTAAACAAAATGCCAGCTTGTCAAAGTCTCCTACCAAAACCACTCGCACCCAATGTAATCATCTGTTTGCCTCAATGATCGCTTTTTGCAAGCTCGAGCTTTTGAAAGTAAAAACTTCTCTGAATCATTTTGCCATTAAACAAAAATTGCTCCTCAAGGCTAATCAAATGATGTTTAACGAGCTGCAGCTCTTGAAAGCCTCTGCGTAAGGTGAGTTAACCATTTTCGATCATCTGTTAAACTGGAAAGCCTTGTAATGTCTGATACGTGACGTGGATAAAGCAGATCTATATCCAATGTAATAGAATTGTCTGCCTGGTCTTCAATGACGACTTCGAGACGTCCCCGCTTCAACACTTTGGCAGCTAAATTCTCTGAATAAATTCGAAGATAAACAGCCAGCTCTTCTGTGGTTGCCTTGAAATCAGGTTTTTCAAACCTGTATTGCTTTTGAAGCCGAATGGCTTGTCGCATAAACCATTGGTTAGTGAAATGATCATAAAGCTGAGTTCGTGTAAGAGAGGGAGTAACCTCTTGATCTATTTCTTCTAAAATATTGGGCAAAACCTCTACTAACATAGATAAGATAAAAGGAGTTTGGCAAAGTTCTTTTAAACCTGGGATTGTTTTAATGGGGTTTAAATAATCAGCAACTTCTGTAAAAAATGGACGATTTAAGTCAATGTCCTCGATTTCTCTTCTGCTGATATACTGTTGGCAATATAACTCCATTTGTTCTAGATCAAAAGACTCTAACCTGTACTGTAAAAAACCATCAGGTCCTTCCTGTAAGGGATAAAAATCTTTTACGTACTCCGAGTCCAGTGCTTCTGGACGGCAGGTTGTGATCACTTGAAGTGCTTCCAGATTATCCCAGTGATTGCTACAATATAAGTTTCCGGGATTTGGGATTTCATCATAGCCATCTAAAATAAGTAAAAGTCTACTTGAACGAAATACCCGAATCCCGATTTAGAAAATCACTGAAATAAAAGAAACCTTTCCCGTGTAACGGTTCAGACAAAGAAATCATGATCACCCAATGGGTGCATTGATCAGCTTTTTCCTTGAGGAGGCTAACGTAAAGGAAGCCTTGCTAGTATAATGATTTTACCAAAACAACATTATGACCTAAACAGGCAAACAAGGCTTATGAACATATTACCCTTTCACCTCTCAACAACCAAAGATTTTTTAACATCTCGTGCGGGACTAGTCTGTATTGCCCAACTGATGCAATCGCTGAATTTTTCAAATTGGGTAGACCAATATTTTCCAGCGCCTAAAAGCAATCGCGGGTATAACCCTTCGGTGTTTGTGAACTCACTGATCCTCATGTTGCATGAAGGTGGCCGTTGTTTGGATGATTTACGGTATATTCGTGAAGACGATGCTTTACGTACTTTGTTAGCTTTAACCCAAGTACCTGGATCTGATTCAATGGGAGACTGGCTACGCCGTCATGGAAAGAAAGGCATGCTGGCTGTGACTGAAGTTAATCGTCTTTTGCTTAAACATACCTTGCATCATGTAAAGAAAATCACCCTGGATATTGATGCTACTTTATCTGCATCAAAAAACAAATCGGCAAAATGGACTTATAAGAAATGTACAGGCTATATGCCCATGGTAGGCCACATCGCAGAGACAGGCCAAGTGTTGGCAACGGATTTTCGCGAAGGAAACGTGCCTCCTTCTGCGAAAAATCTCGAATTTATTCATCAATGTGAAGCCGCTTTGCCTGAAGGGGTAACGTTATTTGCCCTACGTATTGATGCAGCGGGTTATCAAGGCGATATCATTGATGATTGCATAGAGCGACAACTTAAATTTGCGATTCGGGCAAAAATGAGCCCCTCTCTTAAAAAACTCATTCAAGCTCAAAAAGAGTCCCAATGGGAGTCTTTACATCGAGAAGGAAAGCCTCTGAATGGCGAATTTACAACACATCTTGTGCACACAATGGAAAAAAGTCGCCATGCCTTTGATGTGATCGTACAGCGTCGGATGATCAAGGGGCAAACCACTTTAGAACTTGATCTTGAAAGTGAAGGCAATGAAGGAGAAGAGCTGCTTCAATGTGGTCAATACCTCTATCGTGCGATTGCCGTGAGCCGTAACCCCAGCATGAGCCAAAGTGACTGGGTACATTGGTACAATCAAAGAGGTGAAACTTCAGAAAACCGGATTAAGGAGTTAAAAGAGGATTTTTCCGCAGATCGTATGCCTTGCCAAAATTTTGAAGCCAACGCGTTATATTTTTCGTTATGCGCATTGGCATTTAACCTTTTTGCCTTGCTGCGCATGTATTTACCCGTCCAGTTTGAGGCTTGCCGCGCAAAAACCATTCGCCATCGAATTTATGCCCTGGCTGCAAAAGTAGTTCGTCACGGTAGAAGAATTTATTTAAAACTCGAAGAATCTCATTGTGCTTTATTGAATGAAATTCTTCTCCCCCTTCACCGCCTGGCACAAGCACCTTAATCACCCCTGGATTTACTCTTTGCAACTCATAAAAACAAGCTGCCAGAAACACAGCAAGAGATTCCTTTATCCTCAAAATCCTGTTTTGGATAAAATTTGAACACCTCTGGAATTTTTATCGAGATTTTTTTGATAAACCATCTTTTATTTCCAACAAATCAATCTCATCAATCACTTTTTACAGAAATCCCTCTTCTTTTGATCTCGCTAATCATTTAATTTTCAGAATGATTTTTTCTAAATCGGGATTTGGGGTACGCGTTGATATCCATTTAGAGAACCATGAACGGTATTCTACATTTTGTTTACATGCAAAAAAAAGCGCCCTGCTATAATATTTATGTATTATTGGCAACTTTCCTTTTGACGATGTTTACTAACTTAAGTTATTGCTGTCAATGTGGGAGTGATCTTGGATTGACTATACTTTTTTTCCGTCTACCGCATGAATCAGTTTGATGGGATAGAGCAGCAAACAGTTGCTCGATATGAAGAACGTGTGTTCAATATGCTAGAAGAAGTACCCAGAAAAATTGAGGTTCTCGGACAGAGCATAATGACTGAAAATTCCATAACCGATTTGGTGTGAATGTTTGGAAAATATTAAGAAAGGAGCTCGAAATGGCATTTCAGAATATTAAGCAGGAAGAGCTGCAAAAGTTTATAGCACTGTTAGATCAGGTGCTTTATAACCACATACAATGGTATCATGTCGTGATTCGGACGCTCGTTTGCCAGTTAACACCTGATAAGCACGAGTTGAATCCAGACTCATATAAAGAGTGCCGATTAGGTCAATGGTATTACGGTACCTCTGCCCAGAGATTTCAAGATCATCCAGGCTTTATTGCTTTAGGAGCAGCTCATAAACGAATGCACGATTTAGCTGCCAGCTTACTGATATCAATGGATTCTGGAAAAAGAATTCCTCAGTTAGATTATGATGGCTTCTCCTCTGCATTAGGACAGGTACAGTTAGAGCTAATGACTTTAAAAAAAGAATTTGAAAATTTGTTATATAACCGCGACTCCTTAACATTGGCTATCAGTCGATTGAGTATGCTGCCCATACTGCGAGAACAACAAGAGCTCGTTAAACGACAAGGACATTCTTGCTGTTTGGCTATGATGGATTTAGACCTTTTTAAAGAGGTTAATGACCATTATGGTCATGCTGCTGGAGATAAAATTTTAGTTGTTCAAGCGCGTTATCTCATGGATCATCTTCGGGTTTATGACAAAGTATTTCGTTATGGAGGAGAAGAATTTTTGATTTGCATGCCATATACCGAATTAAAACAAGCCAGTGAAATATTAAATAGGCTTTGCGAAGAGATTGCTGCTCTTCCTATTGGTATTGGAAATGGGCAAACAGTGCGTAGGTCAGTATCTTTTGGTCTGACGCTCCTTGATCCAAACTTGTCAGTTGAGGAGTCGATTGATCGTTCCGATAAAGCGTTATATGCAGCCAAAATGGCCGGCCGGAATTGTATAAAGATTTGGGAACCTGGAGTATCGTAATGCTCCCAAATATTTAATCCTAGATTCGGCCGTTGGAAACTGCTGCTGAATTAGGGTTAATGGCCAGCCACGCCAAATCCATTCAGTACTTTCGGGGTATCCAATTTCGAGAAAGTAGCACTTAAGTCTTGTGTAAAAGAAATAGTCATCTGTGCTGATAATGATGGCAAATCCTCTGGCACCCAAAAGGCAGTTAGCAGGGCTTCTAAAAACCTTACAGAAAAAGGCATAGAAGTTAAGGTTGCAGAGAAAGGTCCTTTGACTGTTATTGACCACCCAAACCCTAACAAGTATCCAGATCAAAAGATTTATCTGGTTGAACTGGATAATTACATTTACCTGGTGCCTTTTGAAAGAAAAGGTAACAAGGCAATACTTAAAACCATCTATCCAAGCCGGAAAATGACAAGGCTGTACAAGAAACAAGAGGAAAATAACCATGAATAAAGATAAAAAGCGACCTGTCATTCATCAATTTAGGACAATTTTTGTCGGAACCGAAAGAGGGCATTTTAGTAGAGGAATTTTTTCATACTGATACGGGTTTTACTGGTAAAGAGTTTTTAGAACCATTGGAAGACCATATACAAGGCATTAAAAATAATGAACAAGAATATAATATAGTTAGGCCAGTATCCTGATGCTGAAGGATCGGGTTGAAATTTTTGTGTCTTGAAGTATCAGAGGCCGTTTACCTTTAAGAGATTGAGAAAATCTTTTTGAGATAAGGTAATATTTATGATCTGGAACGTATTTTCAGTTTAGAATATGTTTCTACGTCAACTAGAGGTAATGATGAAAAAATCTTATCACGAAATCACTGATGACATTTCTGCATCCCTGGAAACATTGAGAAAAGGTATTCCAGAGGTGATGAAAGGTTTTGGTGCTATGGCTGAGAGTGCCAAGAAAGATGGTGTGCTGGATAAAAAATTTAAGGAGCTGATTGCCATTGCTTTGGCGGTTGCAGCTCGTTGTGATGGTTGTATCGGTTTTCATGCTAAAGCCTTAGTGAAGCTGGGGGCAACTAAAGAAGAGCTGATGGAAACGTTGGGTATGGCCGTTTATATGGGGGGTGGACCTTCGTTGATGTATGCGGCTGAGGCTTTGAGTGCCTTTGAAGAGTTTAGTTAAAAGGGTTGAAGTGCTTTTAATATTCTTGTTCGTTCCATGGTACAGCAATCTGAATTTAGGATTAGGATAATGGTTCGATAAATTTCATCAGGGGGTATCAATATGCAGAAGGATGGGTGGAAAGGTTTTATACAATTGTGTTTAGCGGCTCCCCGGGAGGAGGGGTTGTCTGAATTATTAGACCTTTTCTTAACTCCGGAAGAAAAAGAAAATATATCCATGCGTTATTTAATTGTTCAGGGACTTCTTTCAAAGGAAAAAACGCAACGGCAACTTTCACAAGATTTAAAGGTGAGCATTGCTAAAATTACAAGAGGGTCTAATGAGCTGAAGCGTATCAAACCTGATTTTAAAGCTTACTTGGAAAAAACAATACTTCAGAAATAACAAAATGATGTCATATCTTTGTTTTTTGAAAGAACAGTTATGCCAGCGAAAGCTGGTATCTTGGTTTTTCCTGACTTGAGAGTTTCCTGGATGCCTGCCTTCGCTGGCATGATACTTCTACGATTTCATGAGAAGCGAACAAATCATGTCAAAATGACATTTCCTGGATTTTTTTAAACAACCCAATTTGGGAGCCAAATACCTTGTCTATTCAATATCGCCCTGAAATTGATGGCCTTCGTACGATCGCTGTTTTTTCGGTGGTGCTGTATCACGCAAATTTTGTATTTCAAGGATTTAATCCCTTTAAGGGCGGTTTTTTTGGGGTAGATGTTTTTTTTGTCATCTCAGGTTACTTGATCACCTTAATCATATTAAAAGAATTAAAAAAGGGACATTTCAGCTTCACCTATTTTTATGAGCGCAGGGCGAGACGGATATTGCCCGCGCTTTTCATCGTCATGCTGATATCGATGCCCTTGGCATGGCAATATATGTTGCCGCCTGATTTGAAAGCTTATGCAGGGTCTTTATTGTCAGCGCTAGGATTTAGTTCTAATTTTTGGTTTTGGATGGAGGACAGTTATACCGCAGCTCCCAGTGCGTTGAAGCCGCTTTTACATACTTGGTCATTGTCTGTTGAAGAGCAATATTATGTGCTTTTTCCAATACTGCTTTGCTTATTGTATCGGTTTGGAAAGCAATACATCACCTGGACATTTGTTTTGGTTTTTTTGTTATCGTTTCAGTTTGCCGAGTGGGGGAGTACCCGATTTCCAGATGCTAACTTTTTCCTGTTACCTAGTCGCGGGTGGGAGTTATTAGCGGGTGCAATGCTGGCTAGATTTGAATTAGAGAAGGGTCGAGTGAATCATCCCCTGTTAGGGGCGATCATGCCTGCTTTAGGTTTATTGCTGATTTGTAGTTCTGTTGTCATGTTTGATGATAAGACACCTCACCCTTCTTATATCACAGCAATTCCTATCCTGGGCGCAGTGCTTTTAATCTGGTTTTGTCAAAAAGGGGAGTGGGTGACTCGACTTTTGAGTAGTAAGCCCTTTGTGTCGATAGGGCTGATTTCTTATGGGTTTTATCTTTGGCACTATCCCGTCTTTGTTTTTGCCCGCCTTAAAGGCAGTGCGCCCACGGATATGAAAAACTTAAAGTACATTGGGCTTGCACTGCTTTTAGCGGTTTTAAGTTATTTCCTTGTGGAAAAACCAACGAGAAATCGACAATTGGTTAAGCATAAGGTTTTTTTAATTGGTATATGGACGGTCTTTTTTGGATTGGTTTTAACTGGGGGGTATCTCTATATCAGTGCGAGTACGCATGCAAAACGTATTGAGGAACTCCCGAGCTATGCTGAGTTCAAAGTGCCTGAGTTTCGCCGCTTGGAAAGTCAGAAACTGGGCGCTCAGATAGGTAGCGGCAAAAAAATAAAAACATGTAGTATGCGAAATCCCCATGAGGCTTGTCGTTTTGGGAATGAAAAATTTGTAACGTTGGGTGATAGTTGTGTGGGACATTATGAACCAACACTTCGTCGATTGTTAGAAAAAAGAGGAGAAGGCATGATAAGTTTGAGCGCTGAACAATGCCCTTTTGTCTCTGATCAGATTTGGTTTGGTAATTTTCCTGATTGTGCTGCAATGAATACGAAACGTTGGGAAGTGATTGATCGATTTGATGATCAAAAGATTTTTATCATCAGTGCGGAGTTTGCCTTGTTTGAAACACCTAAAGGGATTCAAGGAGGAAGACCTGCCGCTGAGGATGTTATCCAGTCTTTTCATCAAAATATTTTGAAGTTAATAGAGAAAGGGCATTATGTTGTATTGATCAGTTCACCTCCTGGTGTGGATCGAAAGGCAGTTTTTAAATGGAAAAAGCAATTATTTTCAGGAAAAGAGGCACAGCACTTTAAGCCGATGTTTCATTCGAGCTCAAGGCAATACAAAAAAGCGAAGGATAAAGAGGCAAAATTTAAAATTTTTATGCTTAATCATCCTCGGTTAATTAAAATTTCAGTGGCAGATATTTTATGTAAAAAAGAAGCCAATCGTCAGTGTCTGGTTATTTCTGAGCGGGGAAGCCTCTACAACAATGAAAGTCACTTATCTCATATTGGAGCAGAAATGGTGCTTGGAAAAGTGTTGTATGAGATAGCTCGGCGTCAGTGGGTTAAATAGGAACTTAGCTATAGATAGCTTTGAAGCCTGTCTATTTTAAAAAAAACTCTTTTGCTGGAGGTCTTAAATTATAGTGTGAACTCATGGTATGACCATAGGCACCAACATTTGCAATGAGGATGATGTCCCCTTCCCTCGTTTCTGGGAGTAGTCGGGAATAACCGAAGGTATCTCCGGATTCGCAGATGGGACCCACAATATTAGCGAGCAGAGTTTTAGGTTGATCCATTCGGCTTAAGTTGTCTATTTCATGATAAGCACCATACAGAGCGGGGCGAATGAGAGAATTCATGCCAGTTTCAACCCCAATAAAGCAGATATCTGCTTTTTGTTTGACTTGGGTAACTTTTGCAAGTAACACACCAGCGGTGGCAACTAAATAACGACCTGGTTCAATCCATAAGCTCAGTTTTGGATTGGCTGCGTGTACGGGTTTCAGTGATTCATCCATTTGTTGGATGTTAAGTGGCTGTTGACCTGGTTTATCTACAACACCTAATCCACCACCAAGGTTAAGCATCTGGACATCAGGGAATAAATCTAAATAAAGCATCAGCAGCCGTGCGGTGTCATGCCAAAGGTTAGGTGTGAGATTGCCGCTTCCATAGTGCGCATGAAGGCCGATTACTTTGATCTGATATTGTTGGACAATTTGGGCCACAATAGGTAGTTCTGATGGAGGTATGCCAAATTTAGATTCATTCCCGCCTGTGCAAACATATTTATGATGGCCGCTTCCCTGTCCTGGATCAATTCGAACAAAGAGAGAATGATTCTTAAAAATTTCTGGCCAATGCTGCAAAGGGAACAGGCTGTCAATAGTGAGCATAATGCCTTCAGCAAGCGCCTCTTCATATTCTTCCTTAGGAGCAAAATTGGGTGTAAACAATATTCGGTTTTTTTTAATGTTTGGAAGTGTTTTGAGTAAGTAGCGAACTTCTTGTATAGAAACACACTCAAAGTGAATCCCTTTATGATAAAGCACTTTTAGAATATCAGGATGAGGGTTTGCCTTCATGGCATAAAAAACATTTGAAATATGGTGACAATTCAAGAGACGATCCGCTGCTTTTTCAAGTTCTTCCGTGTCGTAAACATAAACCGGAGATGCTTGTTTGGCTAATGATAACAGAGTTTCTTGTTTAGTTTGCCACCAATGTGGCGTTTGCGTAGAAAGTTCTCCTTGTTCTTCTTCTAACCAGCTTTTCCCGGTTAACAGGTGACCTGGGCCTTGCTCAATCAGTAATGCATGAAGCTTTTTGGCGAGCCTTTCGGCTTGATCTTCATCAACGACGAAGGTTAAGTTTAAGTCATTAGCTGCTTGAGAAAGTAAGTAGATTTGTTTAGAGGAAAATACTTCAAACAAATGACTTATCTGTGGAAGGATTGACCGAATTTCTCGTCCTACCAGGCTGATTGAAGCGCAGGGTCCAATCAATTTAGCTTTAGCAAATTGGTTTAATTCAGTCAGGAGGGTTTCAATTGCCTTTGTGACTTGATAATGACCGGGGTCTAGTGAAACCGTGACATTTGATTCAGATGTCGAAATTAAATTTATGGATAAGTGGTGTTTTTTAAAATAGCTAAAGACATCAAAAAGAAATCCAGCCTGTTTCCACATGTGGACGGATTCAATGTTAATCAATAGAACAGGTTGGTGCGTAATAATTGCTTTAATCGGAATATTTTGTGTTTCCCCATCCAAATTAATGAGGGTGCCTTCGTGTTCTGGATTGGTTGTTTGTTTTACATAGAGTGTAATCTGGTTCTCTCTTAAAGGAGGAATACAGAGCGGATGTAATACTTTAGCACCGAGAGAAGCGATTTCCTGTGCTTCCATATAGCTTAATCTTTCAAGTAGGCGTGCTTGTGGAATTAAACGTGGATTTGCTGTATAAATCCCAGGAACATCTGTCCAGATTTCACAGGCTTTAGCGCTTATTTTAGTTGCAAAGTATGCAGCAGAGGTATCTGAGCCTCCTCGTCCTAGTACAACGGTTTCATTTTGAGCATTGCTCGCAATAAAGCCCTGGGTAATAACAACAGATTTTTTTAGCTGGTTAATCTTCCTCGTCAAGGCTTCATCATACTTGGCTTCACAAGTCGCACTTAAATAAGCCGAATGAGATACTTCACTTGGCAAGCTAAAGAGGAGTTCTCGTGCATCCTGCCAATGGATATCGAACTGCTTCCTTAAAAATTCAAATCCTAATTGTGTGAGCATAAGTTCGCCAAAAGATAACATTTTTGCTCGTATCCTTGGACTGGCTTCTTGCAATAAGGCAATTCCTTCACAGAGCTGTTTGAGTTGGTTAAAGTCATCCTGCAGCAGGGAAAAATCTACAGCTAATTCTTCTGCTAATGTTTGATAAATAGAAATAATAATTTCAAATGTTTCTTGGTAGGATTGGTTAAGGGCATCTTGTGCCAATTTATCCAAGGCATTAGAAACCCGGAAGGGTGCTGAACAAACCATCAAAATTTTGTGTTGAGCATTGAGGTGGTTTCTTAAGATGGTAGTAATGTGATTCCAGGCACTTCGATCTTTGACACTAGTGCCGCCAAATTTAATAACAATCCAGGAAGAAAGATTTTTCATAATTTATTTGTTTATTTTATTCTACAAAAATTAATGGATGACACGCCCTAGTCACCACTCCTGCCTGGATCAACTATTTGTTAGGTAAATTAACCACCCTCCGTCATTGCGAGGAGCGAAGCGACGCGGCAATCCAGGCCCAAACTTATTACATCACATAAGCTTGATCCTTCGATACAAGCTTCTGTCTGAATTGCCAGGCTTCGCTCGCAATGGCGAGTGAATAGTAGCCCAAAAGTTCAAATTATCATTTTCGATGTCCTGCAATCAAGTTGTACGTGAGTCGTAGGGTTGAGAGAGATGAGGTCTCTTTCAATTAGGGCGTGTCATCCATTAATGTTTACTTTCAAACACCCGAATTAAATCAATAGACGCATTTTTATCACCAGGGACGCCAGAAGTTTGTAGGATCCAGTGTTTTGTGAGCTGATATCGGGCCTGCAAGCCACTGAGGGGGTTAGCCAGCGTTACGGCATAATTGATATAGAGCATTGGAGAGAGCGCTTTACCAAAAACCAGAGTGGGTTTTTCGAGCTCTCGTCTTCTACCTCTTCTCGTTTGTTCGCTGAGCGCTGTGGGAGTGCCAGCACTTGGGAGAGCTGAGGGGATGGCGTTTTGTTGAATTGAAATATCTGCGAACCCAAACCCTTTTCTTATTTTTTCAGAAAAAGTGCTGGTCGCGCCGCCTCCCAGAGAATTGGCTGCTTCCATAATTAATGGAAAGTAAGCTCCAGCACCTGCATTAGCTGACTGCCCCGTAATCAGATAGGCAAAAATATTAGCCTGACTTAGGCCGGAGGGTTCTGAAAACAGTCTAATCTGATGTCGACGTACAGAGCCTGTCACATCTAGACCAACCAATATATCGCTCACACCAAAGCTAAGGTTAGGGTCGATACCACCAATGTTATTGACCTGGATTTTTCGGGTTGCTTTAATTTGCATGCCGGGATTAGAAATCAGACCACCCGTGTAATTGAAAAAACCTTCATGAATAGTGAGCTTGCGCCCTCGGATATCGTAGGTACCATCCTTGATTTTAATTTGTCCAATTCCTGTCGTAGGTTGCGAGGGTTCGCTTTTAATTTTGACTTCACCAGTTAAATAGCCGCTGAGCCCTTCATATTTAAGAAAAACATCATTTCCCATTACAACGGTAATATCGCTTTCAACAGGAAATGGGTTGGTTGGCTTGGTTTCACCTATGTAATGGACGTCATCTGGCATGGTGATGATGTTTGTGAAATCTCTAGGTTTCACAGAAGCGCGCGGGATTTCAACCGTACCTGTGATCTGGGTTTTTCCATCTTTTGAGTGAATGTTGAGGTTTGGCGATGCATAAATTTTTATTTCCCGGGTATTGGTGATTAAAAAATTCTCTCCGGTGATATGAAAGTCTGAAACGACGGTTTTGGGTTCAAAAAGCGATTTCCCTGTGAGTGTTAACTGTGTATCTTTAGATTTGACATGGCCCTCATAAGTAATGGTTTGTTTTTTTCCTTCGGCTTTGAGCTCGATGTCCTGGAGATGCAGGTTCAAAACAGGCAAAAAAGCAGCAGCTTTCAGCGTTAATTGGCTTTCTATGTTGGGTTTTTTGAGGGTGCCACGGATGTTAATATCCGTGGAAAGCTGACCTGTGATATTACGTACAGTAGGACTGGTTAAACCAGATACAAAGCTGATGTTTTGCATGGTACCTTTTAGCTGCCCTTTTATCTTTTGATTGGAGCCGAGTTTAATTGGGTTTGGTAAAGTCATTTGACCCTGAAAATGGCTGTCTCCAGGCAGATGGACGTTCAGTTGGCTGGATATTTTTCCAGGAACAATGGTTGTTTCCCATTTACCGCCGGAAAAAGATTCTGTGATGGTCCTGCTTTCAACTGGGTACTGAAAGGTTCCAGGTTTAAGCGCAAAGGCAATGGAAAATCCGCGCAAGGTAGGCTTAATATTGCCTGTTACAGTGAGGTTGTCGATTGAGAAAATATTTTGTTTAATTTCTTGAGCGGATAAAGTGATGCTGGAATCCTTTAAGGATGCCATATTAATTGTAGTTTCTGCCAATACATTCTTGACAAAAAGAGAGTCGGCTTTGAGTTTGGGGATAGTTAAACTGGCATGAATTTTAGGTGAATCATATTTGCCTGAAATTTCTCCCTGGCTCATTAAGCTTCCTTCCAGAGATGGATAGAATAAGTGAATATTATCTATCTGGGCCGTCCACTGGACGGCCCATTCCTCATTGATATTTCCGTTGATAAAGAGTGTGTTTTTTCCAGAGGTAAATGCTGCATTGAAGCTTTTAATTTTTGGGTAGTTAACATGTAATGAGGCTTGTCCTTCTAAAGGCTGGTTGTGATAAGAAGAATTTTCCAGATTCAGGATGAGTTTACCGGCTTTGTCCTGTCCTTCTCCTGTCAGGGTTCCATTTAATTGAGCGGGAAAAATTTTGTCTAGGTGAATATGGGAGGCTGAAAGAGAAAATTTCCAGTGAAGTTGATTCTCGTCTTTTAAAGATGCTTCAGGTTTTGATGGCTGAGGCGAAAGCACAGACGCTGGTTTGGTAGTAACCGTTGGGCGGGGAGATTTTATCCACCCATTTAAGGTGAGGGTTCCCTTGAGTAGTTCGTTTTGCAGGGTATTGAATACCAAATGTGTTTCATCTCCATGGCCTGCGATTTTCCAGTTAAAATCCTTTCCAGATAAGCCTAATAAAAATTGATAGTGATGAGTATTGCCTGATAAATCCAGGCGGCCGTTGACAGGAAAGGGCGATACAACGTGAATTCGGAGATGTCCTTCAAGTTGAGTTCTTGTCAAGGCAATTTGACCCTGTAGTGATTTTGCTTGAAAGGTGGTTCGGGCTTCGGGTGATTTAAGCACGATTTCACTGACGGTGAGCTGTTTGATGATTAGATAAATTGGGAGCTTTGGTGGTGCAAAGGCAGTAGGTTGAACGGCTTTTTTTATTATTTTTTCCGGTGTTTCATGTTTATTTCTGGTGATCAGTATTTTATGGCTATGTAACTTCTCAATTTTTAAATGCCATTTTAAAAGAGCCAGAGGCTTCCATTTTAGCGAGAGGTTTTCTAGTTGAATGGTTTGTTGCGGTTGGGTGTAAATAATTTTTCTGAAGTGCATTCCTTGCATAAACGTACCTGTTGCACCCTGAAACACTAACGAGGTTTGAGTAAAAGCTTCAACCGCTTTTAATGTGAAGTGGAGGCCCATTTGGGTATTGAGTATGAGAAAAATCAGAAGAATGGATCCAAATAGTATGGCATATAGTAGAAGACGAAGCGGCTTTAGAATGGATTTAAATAGCGTGGGTTTATTATTTATTTTGTCCATCTGTATTTATTCCTGTGTGTTAAAACCAAAGAGATCAGATCCCATGCTGAACTGAAACCGAAAGTGTCTTTGCTTTTGAGGTGGGTTTTTATCTAATGGAACTGCGATAGCAAACTCTATACTTCCAATAGGTGACAAATAAAGGATTCCTATCCCAGGGCTGCGCTTTAGTGATTTTAGAAACTGATTGTTGACACTACCCACATCGTAGAAGCCAGTCAGATAGATGTTTCCAAAGATTTTTTGCTGAAGTTCAACACTGCCGACAGTAAAATATTTGCCAGGACCAATATCTAAATAACGGTAGCCTCGGACACTTTGAGGGCCCCCTGCAAAGTATTGCAAAGATAGAGGTAAATGAAAGATATTTGAAATTTGGGTTTTACCCAGAGAGCCTCGGACAAATATTCTTTGAGAGGAAGTTAGAGAGTAAAGTGCTTTAAAGTCTGCTCGAATTTGGAAAAAATTGTGTGATATTTTTTTGTCATGAGAACCCATTCCGCCTCGCATTGTAAAATTAAATTGATAACCCTTGGTGGGTTGTAGGGGCTCATCACTGTAGGACCTTACTACGGAGAAGCTAGGGATCAATAATTTTGCATGTTGAAAAAGCAGATTACCATTAGGGGTGAAAAAGAAGCTTTTATAAATCCAAAAAGTTTCATTTAAGAAGCTGACAGAAAAGGTAGGGTGCCATCTTTTATAAACGGTTAAGTAGCTGGCTTCAAATCTTTGGTTGTGACCTTGACCTGAGTTTTCATCAAGTTCCTCTGCAGAAGCAGTGAGTTGATATTGATCGGTGACAGGGTTTTTACCAGGAATAATATAGGTGGCACGAGCGCTTCTTCTGATTTGTGAAATGACAGCAGCAGTTCGTAATTGGTGGCCTTGAGGATTTAAATATCGAAAATTAATGCCGACAATAGCCCTGGCAAGTGTGTCTGTTCCCCAACCACCCCCGATGATATATTGTCTTGCTTTTTTGGTTTTTAGTTTAGCCTCTATGGGAACTTCAAGGCTGTTGTTGGTAAGGTGCTTAACTGAAATTTTCTGAAAGTAGTTGCTATTGCTGAGGTTGCGTTGAAATCGCTCCATCTCTTTTTCTGAGAATGGTTCGCCTACTTTAAAAGGTACAAAGCGTTGTAAAAAGCGATCAGAAAGAGGCGTGGGAGAAAAGGAAACGGGGCCAAAACGATAGCGGGGGCCTGTGTTAAAGAGAATATAAAGGCGAGCCTGATTGTAAGTTAAGTCGATGGTCATTTGACTATCAATAATATTCGCCTGAAAATACCCTCTTTCTTCTGCAAGCGAAAAAAGATCCAGTTTTGCATCTTCATAGCGCTTTACATTTAAGGTATGCCCCATTTTTTCGAGAATTTGGGTTTTGAGCGCTTTAAATTTAGGGTCATTAGCGCCTTCACCGGCTACTTGAATATGAACGTCAGTGACTTCTATCGGTTTTCCAGGTTTTATGTGAAAAAATGCTTTCCATTGCTTGCCCTGGTGAGAAAGATGGGCAGTGATTTCAGGGTGAAAGTAACCAAAAGGTTTGAGAGCCTCTTTAATTTCTTCTGGGGCATTTTGATAAAAATTTTGAATATCCTCTTGGGTTGGCTTTTCATGCAATGGTCGTAAATTCACCCTAAGACGGGTTGAGATATTGTCCAATATTTCCCCTTCAACCCCTGTGATTTCTACAGAGAAGAGTCGGGTGGAATTTGTAAGAGGGGTGGCCCTGGAGGTGGCTGTTTTTTTGGGTTGATACAGTAAAAGCTCGTTGCTCTTCATGTTTTGAGCGAAGCCGGGTGAAAGGAAAAGGGCACTACTTAGTATGCAGATTGCTTTAATCAGGATGTTAATAATGCGCAAGTTTGAGTTCATTCAAAATGGGGGATCATCGATTTTTCTGGTAAAAGTTTTAAATGAAGAGGATATCTTGACCCTCGAGTTTTTTCAATGATTTATCTTGTGATATAAATAGGATGGAAACAACTATAGGGTGTGTCCTCAATTGTTATGTCTAGGATGTGTCTTCAATTTATTTTTTGAACTCAAAAAATAAATTGAAGATACACCTTAAGTATTCTGAATTTAGGTTTAAATTTCTATGCAAGTATCTGGAAAAATTTATGCAGGGTTATGTGTTTTATTTGCTGTTCTTATGGTGATAGGTAATTTGATTTATCAAAAATTTGTAAGCCTGCCCATTTTTTCTTTTCATACGTTTGAGTTATCAGTTGGGGCCATTTTGTATCCTCTTACGTTTTTAATCACAGATTTGGTGGCTGAGTTTTATGGTAAGCGTGCTGCCAGTTTTTGCGTCAAGATGGCTTTGACCATGAATATTGTTGTTGCCTTCCTGATATTAGGGATGGATCATTTAAATGCAACAAGCTGGTCAAAGGTCAGTAATGAAATGTTCCATCAGGTATTTGGAGCTTACGGTGTTGCTTTTGTAGGGTCTGTATTGGCTTGTTATACTGCTCAGCGGCTTGATATTTGGCTTTATTTGGGGATCCGTCGATTTACAAAGGGGCGTTGGTTATGGTTTAGAAACAATGTCAGTACGGCGATCTCTCTTTTTATAGATACGATTATTGTGTTGGGATTTATGACAGCTTTTGGGATATTTCCAGTTGAACAGATGTTTTCACTGATTTTCAACAGTTATTTGTTTAAGTTATTTTTTGTGATTTGCAGCACACCTTTGTTTTATGTGGGTGTATGGGTCATCCGATGGATCATCGGAAAAGAGGAGAATCCTCCAGTGTCTCAATTGCCAGAAATGTCATGATAGACCTCTGCATCAGAAAGATAAGGTATTGATAGTGGAGGGTGAGTAAACACAACTTAACAGGAGCTTTTTATGAGACAGTTATGCTTTAGTTTAGCTTTTCTTTTGATGTTCAGTCATTGTGCATGGGCAGTAGAGCAATCAAAACCTACTCGAGTAGTTCAATTTAAAGCCATAGAGGCTAAGCCAGTTAAGGAGGGTCACTGCTGGACAGAGTCGCTTGCTATCCCTGGGAAAAGGGCTTGGCGTTGTATGGTTGGAAATGTAATTTATGATCCTTGTTTTACCACAGCTTCTGCTCAAATTGTCATATGTAATGTGAATCCTGCTGAAAACAAAACAGGATTTGCATTAAAGCTTATCAAACCACTACCAGAACCTACCCTTTCAAAAACAACAGGAAATCAGTTCTTCCAGATGCGTTTAGTAGATGGAAGCATTTGTGCGCCTTTCACGGGAACGCGACCATCTTTGGGTAAAGAAATGGTCATTTATGGTTGCACAGGACAGCGTTGCCCAACCTTAGAATCTTGTCAGATTGGCGTTTTATCTGTAGATAGACGTAAGAGCCAATGGGTGGCTAAAGTGGTTGTATATCGCATCTTAAATAATGGAAAAATTGAAGTTAAGGCATTAGAAGAAGTGCCTGTAGATACCGCCTGGGAATAAAGTGAGTTAGCATCTTGTGCTTGTAGGGGATAAAACCTCATACATGCAGAAAGCATTGTCTCAACATGGGAAGGCATAAGTTGACTAGATGTCCTATACTTGATGTGATGGGTCATGGAACTTAAATGAGATGAAGCTTACATTTCTAGGCTCTGGAACAGCCTTTGCTACAGACAATTATCACTCCAATCTTTTGCTGGAAGGGGAAAAGACCTTTTTGTTGGATTGTGGTTCAGATATTCGTTTTTCTCTCAGAGATGCTCGAAAGTCTTATAAAGATATTGATGCGGTCTATGTCAGCCATTTGCATTTTGACCATATTGGCGGGTTAGAATGGCTCGGTTTCCTTAGACGGTTTGGTGATTGTAGCCATTCTATGAAAAGTGTGAAGCCGATCTTGTATGGAGAAAAAGCATTGCTTCAGGATTTGTGGGAGCATGTATTGCTGGGTGGCATGAAATGTATAGAAAATACAGAGGTTTCTCTAGATACCTATTTTGATGTACAGCCTGTTATCTATCCCGGCTCATTTGAATTTGACAAGATCCAATATCAATTGGTTAAGACAGAACACATGATCGACAACAAGACAGTGTTAGGTTCCTATGGTCTATTTTTTGAGATTAAAGGCAAGAAAGTATTTTTTACAACGGATGCTAAATTTACTTATGATCAGTTTTTGCCTTATTATGAAGCCAGTGATCTTATTTTTCACGATTGCGAAACCAGGCCTTGCAAAAGTGGTGTACACACCACTTATGAAGAGCTGAATACCTTGCCGTTACGATTCAAATCCAAAATGTGGTTATATGGATATGAGTTAGGACATATGCCCAATGCCACCTCAAGTGGTTTTCTGGGTTTTATTCAAAGAGGCCAAGTTTTTATTTTTTAAGTAAGTGGTTTATGATGCAAGAGAATCAAAAGACTAGAAAAACTCGGATCAGCTACCCTCTTAGGTATGAAGGAAACCTGTTTATCCTGATAGTGCTTTTGATTATTTGGCCCCCATTGGGGTTAATTTTATGGGTGAAAAATGGTTCCTTAATCAAGGCGCATTCCAGATTTTTTATTGATTATCATGGCCATTATTTTTGGCTATTTTTTTGGGCAATTCTGTTTTTTCCGATCGCGATCGTATTATTCCTGCTGAATGGAGCAGATTGGGTTGAGGAAACTCAATTGCATGAGTAGACTGACATCTAGGGTGTGTTTACATTTCATTGTTTTGTTCCAAAATGTGGGTAATGGAGGCAAATTTTGAGTAAATTTGAGGAAGCCTATTCATATAGGTGACGAAAATTTGCTTGAAATTTGACCCATTATGCGCGTTTTGGAACAAAACAATGAAATGTAAACACACCCTAGGGTGTCGTCACGAGATTTTTTAGGGCGTGTTCTGGCAATACAATCAATATACCCTGGTTTGAATCGTGAAAGTTGAAATTACAAAATTAAGCCATGAAGGTCGAGGGATTGCCCAGATTGATGGAAAAGCGATTTTTTTAGAAGGCGGGTTGCCAGGAGAAATTGTTGAATTTAACTATGCTCACCAGAAAAAGCGCTTTTGTGAGGGGTATGTAACCCAGGTATCTAAACCTTCGATCCATCGAGTAGTTCCGCAATGTGTTTATTCAGCTGCCTGTGGTGGTTGTTCACTCCAACATATTGCACCTGAGTTTCAGGTAGAACATAAACAGGATGTTTTGCTTGAACACCTGGCGCATATCGGCCAGGTTAAACCTCTGGCATTACTGCCTCCTGTCACAGGGCCTCTGTGGGGTTATCGCCGTAAAGCTCGCTTGGGGGTTCGCTATGTTCATAAAAAGCAAAAAGTATTAGTTGGCTTTCGAGAAAAGGATGGTCGATATTTAATGGATATGGATCATTGTGCCATTCTGGATCCCAGGGTAGGTTTGAAGCTTCAGGCATTGAAGCATCTGATTATGAGTTTTTCCTGTTACCGAGATATTCCTCAAATTGAGGTTGCAGCAGGGGATGATCAGGTCGCGTTGGTTTTCCGGCATATGGTGCCTTTAAGTGCTGATGAGCGACAGAAACTTTTGGATTTTGGGCGAGATCATCATTTTCAGATTTATCTGCAAGGGAATGCAGGAACGGTGGATCTGATTTATCCTACTGAAAATGAAGCAACATTGTCATATCGTTTGCCAGATTATAATTTGGAGCTTTTTTTTCAGCCCTTAGACTTTATTCAGGTGAACAAGGCAGTCAATCAAGCCATGGTAAAACAGGCTATTTCACTTCTATCGCCATTGCCCAATGAGACCATTTTGGATTTATTTTGTGGACTAGGGAATTTTAGTTTGCCATTGGCCAGACAAGGTGCTGAAGTGCATGCGGTAGAGGGGTCAGAAGAAATGGTTCGCCAGGGTCAATTGAATGCTCGCAACCATGATATTCAAAATGTACATTTTTATAGTGCTAACCTGGAAGATGATTTGAGTAGACAACCTTGGTGCAGCAGTGTTTATGAGAAAATTTTATTAGATCCGCCTCGGACGGGGGCTCTGAATGTTGTGAAACAAATGGCATATTTTAATCCCAAAAAAATACTATATGTTTCTTGTAACTCGGCCACCTTGGCGAGAGATGCTTATGAATTAAGTTTGCAGGGTTATGTGTTATCACAGGCAGGTGTTATCAATATGTTTCCTCATACTAAGCATGTTGAGTGTATGGCGCTCTTTGAAAAGAGTGTGGGGGCTGGTGCATGAGGAAATTGAAAACACATTTTGGTCAGCAGCATACACATGTTGAGGGTTGGCTTTTACATATGCACCAACAGCATCCTCATATTCAGATAGATCAACTGAGACATGCCATTCAGTTAGCCAAACTTTCAGGCGGAGAGACTAAAATTCCAAATGGGCAGACTTGTCTTCAGCAAAGCTTTGGGATGGTTGATATTTTGGTGGACCTAAACGTCGATACAGAGACCTTAATCGCAGCTATTTTGTATGGAAATGTGCAATCTGAAGTCATCACGCTACAAGAAGTAGAAGAAACCTTGTCTCCTGTTGTGAGGCATATTATCCAAGGGGTTCTAAAAATGGATGCCTTGCAGGACTTGCATGAAAGTACCTCTGGCAAGGTTCAGTTAGACACCACAATTGATAATTTTCGGAAAATGCTGCTGGTCATGGTGGATGATATTCGAGTGGTCCTTGTAAAGCTTGCTGAGCAGCTTTATGTGTTGCATCACCTGGAGCATTTTTCTGAGGAGAAGAAATATAAAATAGCCAAGACGAGCCTGGATGTTTATGCCTCACTTGCAAATCGTTTGGGGGTTGGACACCTTAAATGGCAAATTGAAGATATGGCTTTCCGGTATATTAATCCAGAGGCCTATAAAGCAATTTCTAAGTCTCTGAGTCAGCGGCGTACAGATCGAGAAGAGTATATTCATGAAATGATTGCTCTTTTAAAAGAGCTACTGAATAAAGCGGGTCTTACCAGGGCGAATGTAATGGGGCGAGCTAAGCATATTTATAGCATTTACAGAAAAATGCATCGTAAACAAGTCGATATTGAAGAAATTTATGACACAATGGCACTGCGTATCCTGGTGCCTACAGTAGAAGACTGCTATGCAGCACTAGGCTGTGTCCATGGGGAGTGGAAATCTATTGCTAAAGAATTTGATGATTATATTGTTAACCCCAAACCGAATGGATATCGATCCATTCATACGGCAATTATAGGTCCGCATGAACGGTATGTTGAAATTCAGATTCGAACAGAAATCATGCATGAGGAGTCAGAGCTAGGGGTGGCTGCGCATTGGGCTTATAAAGAAGGGAAGGCTAAGAGAACAGGGTATGAAGAAAAAGTTGCCTGGTTGAGGCAAGTCATGGATTGGCAAAAAGAAGTGACACAAACGGAAGCGCAATCTGAAGAAATTCAGGCACGTATATTTGAGGAGAGTGTTTATGTCTTTACGCCGAATGGAGATGTGATTGATTTGCCTAAGGGGGCTACTCCCTTGGATTTTGCATATCACATTCATACAGACATTGGGCATCGTTGTCGAGGTGCTAAAGTAGATGGTGTATTAGTACCTTTGACTTATCAACTAAAGACAGGAGATCGTGTTGAAATATTAACCGCGAACAATATGCATCCAAGTCGAGATTGGTTAAACGTAGGGTTGGGTTATTTAAAAACTACGCGAGCGCGAGCAAAAGTTGCTAACTGGTTCCGTAAAGAAGATTACACTAGTGATTTAGCGCGAGGTAAAGAGGCAGTAGAAAAAGAAGTCAAGCGCCTACATCTTAGACAGGTAGATATGTCTGAGCTTGCTCGAAAGTTTAAATTCAAATCAGTTGAGGATTTTTTTGCAGGTGTGGGAAGAGGGGATGCTCGTATACAGGGGGTAATCCAGGTTTTACAAGCATCGTTGAATGCAGGCAAGAAAGAGAAGGACTTTGGTGGGCAAGAGGGCGAGAGCCTTCTAGAGAAGGTATCGAAAAAACTAAAATCAGAAAAATCTTCTACAGGTATTGTCATTGGAGGCGTTGGCGGCTTATTAACTTCCATTGCCCAGTGTTGTAAGCCTGTTCCAAATGATCCTATTTTGGGGTATGTGACAGTTGGTAGAGGTGTATCAATTCATCGAGTTGACTGTGCTAATTTGCTGAATAATCTAGACGCTCGAAAAGAACGTATAATTAATGTGGAGTGGGGAGATCAAATAGAAGCGCAGTATTATTCTGTTGATCTTCTGATAAAGGCTTATGATCGTCAGGGATTAATGCGAGATATTACACATATGTTGGCTAACAATGAAGTTAATATTAGTCAACTGAGTAGTGCAATGGATAAGGCGAATCACATTGCCCAGATTAAGATTACTGTAGAAATTGATGGGCTAGAGATGTTGGAGTATATTGTGACCAAGATTCATCAAATTTCTGGTGTGTTTGAGGTCGAAAGGGCAACTTAGTTAGGGCGTGTCATCAATTGTTGGATCAACTGCTCACCCGTGTCATTGCGAGGAGCGAAGCGACGTGGCAATCCAGGCCCAAACTTACTTAAAGCCACATAAGCTTGTATCGAAGGGTCAGGCTTATTTATAGCTAAATCTCTATAAATTTGCTATAGAACTGTGAGGATAGGCTTTTATTCTGTTGAGGTAGAACCTGTGGTTCCACTTTCGGTGCTTTGAGTGTTTCCAGAAGAGATCCCGGGGATTTCCTCAGGGATTTCATCTACTGATTTTCCGCGTACAAAATGATTAACGATGGCGGCACAAACCAGGTCACCCCATACATTAACTACCGTTCTAAATCGATCCAAAATTCGGTCAAAGGGTAGTAAGAGGGCAATAGCAGAAGTTGGGATGTTAACAGCGCGTAGAACTGTAACCATGGTGACCAGGCCCCCTTCTGGAATTCCTGTTGCGCCCATGCCTGCTACGATTGCCATAAAAAAGATACCAAGCTGATCCCACATACCGAGATGGATACCTAATATTTGACTGAAAAATAAAGCTGCATAGGCTTCTAGCATTGCAGTGCCAGCAAGATTGACTGTTGTAGCAAATGGCAGTACAAACCGGGCAACTTGTGCTTTTATCCCTTGCTCTTGTGCAATGACCAGTGCAATAGGCAGAGTAGCCATTGAGCTTGAGGTACCAAATGCAGTGGCCAATGCTGGCACTGCTGCTTTTAGGTATTGTTTGGCGTTACGTTTTGCAATGAGTGCAACGATAGCCATTTGCCAAAGAATATGAAGCGTGAGGCCTAGCAAGAAAACCTGAATGAATATGGCCAATCCTTTGAGGCTGGCCATAAACAGATTATTCTCTACCGTTCGTGCAACCGCAGTGCCTATCAAGGAAAACAATCCAACAGGTGTTAGATGCATTAACCAGGTGATCATTTTAATAAAGATGCTTCGGAGTCCTACAAAAAATTCAACAACAGGTTTAGCGCTTTCTCCACAGGCGATACAGCCAAGAGCAAAAACAACAGCAAAAATGACAACTGGCATGATTTCAAATTTAGCGGCTGCATCAATGATGTTAGGGGGAAAGAGGCCCTGGATGAAGCTGGTGAACTCAAGACCAGGCTTTGCGCTTAATTTTGGATCCATAGGGATTAAGCTTGGGTCGACACCCAGACCAGGCTTAAATACATTGATCAGTATTAGCCCAATGATAACTGCGATAGAAACGCTAATAAAAACATAGGCTAATGTGTATCCGCCGACCGTACCCAGTTTGCGAAAATCTCCAATGGAAGCAATGGCGCCAACTAAAGCAGAGAAAACTAATGGTAAGGCAATTAACTTCAGCATGTTGATAAAGAGAGTTCCAATCCATTCCATGCTGAGCATCTGCTGTGGAAACTGGATTCCACCTAGGATGCCTAAGCCTATGCCAAGAAGCATTAAAATAAAACCACGATTTTTCATTACTGTTTTGGTCTCCAAGTGGTTAAGGTATATTTACCTTGCTCGTTTCTTTTTTTTGAAATTCTCTAAGCGCCTTGATTTCCATAGACTTTAATGTGAAAAAAAGCGATTATAACACAAATTGAAAGCGGAAGAATAAAGGTTTTTTCAGCTTGTCCGATACGGATATCTGCGTAGAACCAGGGGTGAAGTTTAAAAATCAAGAAAAAGAAACACTTTTTTGTTGACATATTTAGGGTACTTTAGGAGAATATCAGACTTACGTTCGGAGGGGTTCCCGAGCGGTCAAAGGGATCAGACTGTAAATCTGACGGCTCAGCCTTCGCAGGTTCGAATCCTGCCCCCTCCACCAGGTGAGATGTTTGAGGAGTGATGCGGGTGTAGTTCAATGGTAGAACTTCAGCCTTCCAAGCTGATAGCGTGGGTTCGATTCCCATCACCCGCTCCAGAATAGAATAGGCTATGATGTTCTGCAAATTGTCTGGTTGAATGAGTGTTTGATTGAGCCCACATAGCTCAGTCGGTAGAGCACTTCCTTGGTAAGGAAGAGGTCACCGGTTCAAGTCCGGTTGTGGGCACCAGCGCGCAGCCGGAGTTGTGTGTTGAAACCTCTGTGATGAGGTGCATGAAAATGTATTAAGGCTAGTAGCTCAATTGGTAGAGCGGCGGTCTCCAAAACCGCAGGTTGGGGGTTCGAGACCCTCCTAGCCTGCCAGAATTGCTGGCTTATATTATGAAAGGTAGTGTGTTGAGTAAGACAAATATAAAATCTGGCCATGCCTCAAAAAAATCTGGAGGACGAGCTTCTGGATGGCTTGATTTTTTCCTATGGTTTCTGGTTTCTGTCCTTTTTATGGGAGGGATAGGTGTAACTTATTACTATAGCAGTCTTGCTGCCCCGTTAAAGCTTTCCGGGTGGATTGTTTTGCTGCTATTGGCAGGTGGCCTTGCTTTAAAAACAGTGAAAGGCCAAATGGTTCTGGATTTTGGCAAAAAAGCCAGGGTTGAGTTACGTAAGGTAGTTTGGCCGACGCGCCAGGAAACAATGCAGGTGACTGCTATTGTAGGTGTGATTGTCGTGGTGATGTCTTTGGTGTTATGGCTGATTGATTCAGGTTTAGTGTGGTTAGCCAGTTTGGCTACAGGTCAAAGAGGATAATCAAATAATGGCTATGGCTAGTGTAGATGAGTTTAAGTGGTATGTTGTGCACGCCCGTACGGGTCAAGAAAATCGGGTGATAGAGCTTTTACGCAATAGAGCCCGGTTGCACGAACTTGAAGATGCGTTTGGCCAAATTATTTTGCCTACAGAGGATGTGGTTGAAATGCGAGGAGGGCAAAAGCGCAAGAGTGAGCGGAAGTTTTTTCCGGGATATATTCTGGTTGAGATGCGCTTGAATGATGCCACGTGGTATCTGGTTAAGGACACGCCGGGTGTCATTGGGTTTATTGGAGGGCAGGCGCCAACGCCAGTTTCCAGAAAAGAAATTGAAGCGATTATGGAGCGCATGAAAGAAGGTGTTAGCAAGCCAAGGCCTAAGGTGCTTTTTGAGCCAGGTGAAGTGGTTCGGGTTATTGCTGGTCCATTTTCTGATTTTAATGCGGTAGTTGAGGATGTGAATTACGAGAAAAGTCGTTTGAGAGTCTCAGTGCTTATTTTTGGTCGCTCAACTCCGGTTGAGCTTGAGTTTAGCCAGGTAAGCAAGGCTTAGCTTTGATAGCGATTTAAGATTTTATAGCCTTGCTTAGAGAGGTAGGCTTTTTAATAGGTTGAGGGCGATATGTCAAAATCAAAGGTAGAAGGTTACATTAAATTACAAATTCCTGCAGGGAAGGCGAACCCCAGTCCACCGGTAGGGCCTGCTTTAGGTCAGAAGGGGGTCAATATTATGGAGTTCTGCAAAGCTTTTAATGAGCAAACAAAAAATATGGAGTCTGGTCTTCCTGTTCCTGTCGTGATTACTGTTTTTGGGGATAGAAGCTTTAAGTTTGTCATGAAGACCCCGCCTGCGCCTGTTTTGCTAAAAAAGGCAGCGGGGATTGATAAAGGCAGCGATCGGCCGAATACCAACAAAATCGGTAAGGTAAATCGTAAGCAGCTAGAAGAAATTGCTAAGACAAAAGAACCAGATTTAACTGCGGCAAGTTTAGAGGCTGCTGTAAAAACCATCGCTGGGACGGCTCGCAGCATGGGTATTGAAGTAGAAGGGGTGTAAAATGGTAACGCAAGCACAACAGGCATCGTCAACTAAACCAGTGATAACGGTTGCTAAAATGACCAAACGTTTTAAAGAAATTAATAGCAAAATTGATAAGAATCGCACCTATGAGGCTGCTGAAGCCATCGATTTGCTAAAAGCTTGTCCCCAGGCAAAGTTTAAAGAAAGCGTTGATGTGAGCATTCGTTTGGGAGTGGATCCCAGAAAGTCTGATCAGGTTGTTAGGGGCGCGACGGTTCTTCCTAATGGGTTAGGTCGTGAAGTAAGAGTTGCAGTTTTTGCTGAAGAAGGCGACGCAGCCACGGCGGCAAAAAAAGCAGGTGCAGATATCGTGGGGTTCGAAGATTTATTGGAATCCGTGAAAGGGGGAAATCTGGATTTTGATGTAGTCATTGCAACGCCTTCTGCCATGAAAGTAGTAGGGCAGCTAGGACAGGTGTTAGGACCAAGGGGGCTGATGCCTAATCCAAAACTGGGTACGGTGACTCAAGATACAGGGGTTGCAGTTGAGAATGCAAAAAAAGGTCAAGTCCGTTATAGAACAGAAAAAGCAGGCATTATACATTGCTCTATTGGTCGGGTAGATTTTGAAACCAGGGCGCTTATTGAAAACCTGGAAGCTTTAATTAACGATCTGAAGAAAGCAAAACCTGAAAATGCTAAAGGCACTTATTTGAAGAAGGTAGTTGTTTCTACAACGATGGGGCCTGGTTTAGGTGTTGATTTAGCAAGCTTGAAAGTTTAATTAAAGAACAAAACTTTTTTAAATCAAAGTCTTTGTTGCAAGTATTTTCTAATTATGCTTGAATAGCTTTTTGCTTTTTTGGGGTTTTTCTGATCTGAGGCTTGCAAGTTTTTATGAGCTACAACGGGTTTTTATGTAAAAAATCAAAAGCATGCTAGAGAAGCAGGGTATAATAAAGATCAAATATCTCTAAAAATATTGGGAGAAATAAGTGGCGTTAAAAATTCATCAAAAAAAGAACATCGTAGCTGAGTTGGCACAGATGTCTTCCTGTGTTTCAGTGATAGCTGCTGATTATCGTGGCTTAACAGTTTCTGAAATGACAAAGCTGCGCATGAATGCGCGTAAACAAGGCATTACAGTGAAGGTTGTTCAGAATAATCTTGCTTGTAGGGCATTTGCAGATACAGCTTTATCTTCTTTAGAGAAAATTCTAGTAGGCCCTATCATTTTGATTGCATCCAAAGAAGATCCGGGAGAAGGGGCTCGTTTAGCTCAGTCTTTTGCAAAAGAGCATGAGAAATTTCAGGTCAAGGGCTTAGTGGTTGGGGATGAATTTTTAGAGGCAAACAGACTGAAAGAAGTTGCTAGCCTGCCGACAAAAGAACAAGCGATATCGACGTTGCTGTCTGTTATGATTGCGCCGATGAATCAATTTGTTCGCACTTTGTCAGAAAGCTACGGGCAGTTTGTTCGCGTTGTCTCAAGAGCTTCTGAGAAGCAGTAGTAAGGTTTAATAGGTGAGTCAATCTTCATAGAGTTTATGTTTTTTAATTTTATGGACTTTTGTAAGGATGCTCAAATAACGACCCATCTAACATTTGGCAAAATTCAGGGTTTTGCCAGATAAATAAGAGATTATTGAGGGGAAGTTAAAAGGAATTCTTTTCATTAATCTGGGGTGTGCCTACCTTTTGTTTTGGGAAGCGATTCCTAAGTACACCCTGCAATGAGTAATTGATTTATTTTATCGAGGTTAATTGTTATGGCTATTTCGAATGAACAAATGATTGATGCACTTTCTGAAAAAAGTGTTATGGAGCTAGTTGAGCTCACAAAAGCACTGGAAGAAAAGTGGGGAGTCTCTGCTGCTCCAGCAATGATGGCTGCCATGCCTGCTGGTGCAGCTGCTGGTGGTGAAGCTGCAGCAGCGGAAGAAAAAACTGAATTTGATGTCGTTATGACAAGTTTCGGTGCAAACAAGGTGGGTGTTATTAAGGTGGTTCGTGAAATCACAGGTTTAGGCTTGAAAGAAGCGAAAGATATGGTTGAATCTGCTCCAGCAACGGTTAAGGGTGGAGTTTCTAAAGAAGATGCAGATAAAATTGCAAGTATACTCAAAGAAGCAGGTGCTGAGGTAGAGGTTAAATAGTTCAGGCTACCCTGTTTGTGAGATTATGGCTTTCGTGTCAGCGTAGCTTGTGTTCTTGTGTGTTTTATGTAATAAAACGACAGGAGAGCTAGTTTGCGTTGGCACGATAATGAATTATATAGACCTTATAAATTAAAGTACGTTGATGCGTGTCATATGTACGTGTTAACACATGTTTAGTGATACGTTCACGTTTTGAGGAATACCATGTCTAAAAAAACAACCGCACCTGAAAAAGTTCTCTCTTTTAACGAAAAAAAACGTATTCGTGCCAACTTTGGAAAGGTTCCCCTTCATTTTGATATCCCCAACCTGTTAGAAATGCAGCTTAGGTCTTATCGTGATTTTTTGGGTATTGATGCTCCTGAGACGAGTGGTTTAGCTGCTGCCTTTAAAAGTATCTTTCCAATCAAGAGTTTTTCAGGGCATATGTCTTTAGAGTATGTCGGACATCGTTTTGAGCAGCCTATTTTTAATGAAAGAGAATGTAAACAACGTGGGTTGACCTATGGTATTTTACTTAAAGTTATTTATCGTTTGATTCAATACAGCAAGGATTCTCCAGGAGATGCAAAAGCTGTAAAAGACATTAAAGAGCAGGAAGTATTCATGGGGGAACTGCCTTTAATGAATGAGTCTGGCAGCTTTATCATCAATGGAACTGAAAGAGTCATTGTTTCTCAGCTTCATCGTTCACCAGGTGTATCCTTTGAAGAAGATAAGGCGAGCTTACAGTCAGCAAATGTTCGAATTATTTCTGCTCGTGTTATTCCTTACCTGGGTTCTTGGTTAGATTTTGAATTTGATCCTAAAAACTGTATTTTTGCTCGTATAGATCGCCGTAAAAAATTTCCGGCGACTGTCATTTTGAAAGCAATGAACATGTCTGTCGAAGAGATATTGAATATTTTCTTTGATACAAACACTTATGAATTAAGAAGTAATGGTGAGGGTGGTTACACTTTTGTATTGAAACTCATTCCTGAGCGTATAAAAGGTGAGCTGGCTGTCGCTGATATCCTGGACAACAAATCTCAAATGATTGTAGCAAAGGGACGAAGAATCTCTATGCGCCACGTTCAGTTGATCAATAAAGCGAAGATAGAAACACTGGAAGTACCAAGAGAATATTTGATTGGCAAAGTGATTGCTAAAGCAGTAATCGATCAGGATACGGGTGAGTCTATTGCTCAAGCGAATGAAGAAGTGACCGCTGAAGTTTTAGCAAAGCTGGAAAAAGCGGGTATCCAGAAGTTTGAGGTTTTATATACCAATGAGCTTGATCGTGGGCGCTATATTTCAGATACCCTGCGAATTGATACGACAAACAATCAATTAGAGGCTTTAGTTGAAATTTATAGAATGATGCGTCCTGGAGAGCCTCCGACACGAGAAGCGGTTGAGAATCTTTTTCATAATCTGTTTTTCTCAGAGGACCGTTACAACCTGTCTGCTGTAGGTCGAATGAAGTTTAATCGTCGTGTTGGCCGTAAGGAAGTGGAAGGTGAGATGGTTTTATCTCAACAAGATATTATTGATGTTTTGAAAACCTTGATTAACATTCGTAATGGTAAGGATAAAGTGGATGACATTGATCATCTTGGTAATCGTCGTGTTCGAAGCATAGGAGAAATGTTTGAAAATCAACTTCGCCTTGGATTGGTGAGAGGGGAGCGGTCAATTAAAGATCGCTTAAGTTCTGCAGATACAGAAAACCTGACTCCTCAAGAGTTGATTAATGCAAAACCTGTTTCGGGAGCGATAAAGGAATTTTGTATTTCTAGTCCTCTATCGCAGTTTATGGATCAATATAATCCACTTTCAGAAGTGACACATAAGCGTCGTATCTCAGCATTAGGGCCTGGAGGATTAACTAGGGATAGAGCTGGCTTTGAAGTGCGAGACGTTCATCCTACGCACTATGGGCGCTTATGTCCTATTGAGACACCAGAAGGCCCTAATATTGGATTGATTAACTCATTAGCAATTTTTGCGAGAACCAATGATTATGGTTTTTTGGAAACACCTTATCGGAAAGTAGAAAATGGAACTCTGACAGGAGAGTATCATTACTTATCTGCAATGGAGGAAGGTGATTACTATATTGCTCAAGCGAACACAACATTAGATAAAAAGGGGCACATTCAAGGTACATTGGTAACTTGCCGTTATCGTGGTGATTCTACGATGACTACCCCAGATAAAGTCGATTATATGGACGTTTCTCCAAGACAGCTTGTTTCTGTAGCCGCATCGCTGATTCCTTTTTTGGAACATGATGATGCGAACCGGGCGTTGATGGGTTCAAACATGCAACGTCAAGCAGTGCCTACTGTTCGGCCAGAAAAACCGCTGGTGGGAACAGGTATGGAAAGAGTTGTAGTAACAGATTCAGGTGTGGCTGTTACAGCTCGCCGTTCAGGTATTGTGGATTTTGTAGATGCTGCTCGCATTGTAGTTAGGGCAGATAATGAAGAAGAAAAGGAAAATCATTCTGTCGTTGATATTTATAATCTTGTAAAATTTAACCGTTCTAACCAAAATACATGTATTAATCAGAGGCCTTTGGTCAGAGTAGGAGACAAGGTTGCAAGAGGGGATGTATTAGCAGATGGTCCTTCTTCAGACCTTGGTGAACTTGCCTTGGGGCAAAATTTATTTGTCGCATTCATGCCTTGGAATGGGTATAACTTTGAGGATTCTATACTCATCTCTGAGCGTGTGGTTGAAGATGATCGCTTTACAACAATTCATATTCAAGAGTTAGTGTGTGTAGCAAGGGATACAAGGATTGGCTCTGAAGAAATTACATCTGATATCCCCAATGTGAGTGAGTCTGCTCTGGTTAAACTGGATCACTCTGGTATTGTTTATGTTGGTGCTGAAGTTTCTGCTGGTGATATTTTAGTGGGCAAGGTGACGCCTAAAGGCGAAACTCAGCTGACTTCAGAAGAAAAATTATTAAGAGCAATCTTTGGTGAAAAAGCTTCCGATGTGAAGGATTCATCACTTCGTGTACCGACAGGCAGTAGGGGAAAAGTCGTTGATGTTAAAGTATTTGCTCGAGAAGGCCAAAAGAAAGACTCTCGTACAGAACAAATTAGAGCACAAGAATTTGCTGTGGTAGAAAAGGATCTAAGGGATCGCTTACGTATCGAAGAAGAAGCTACTTATCAGCATATCAAGGATTTTTTAGCCAACAAGGCGATTGATGGCGGGGTGAAAGGGCTTAAAAAAGGAGATAAATTATCAAAAAGTGTATTAGAGGATTTGACCCAAACAAAATTTTCTGAAATCCGTTTGTCTGATGAAAAAGCTGCCCAGAAACTTGATAAGATGCTGGATAAAGCGGCCCAGCTGCGAAAAGACTATGAAACAAAACTGAATGACTATCGTAAAAAGTTGGAGCAGGGTGATGACTTGCCGCCTGGTGTCATTAAGATTGTTAAAATTTATCTGGCTGTAAAAAGACGAATTCAGCCAGGTGATAAGATGGCTGGGCGTCATGGTAATAAAGGGGTTATTTCCACCATTGTTCCAGTAGAAGATATGCCTTATTTGGAAGATGGTACACCGGTAGATATCGTTTTAAATCCGCTGAGTGTTCCTTCTCGTATGAATATAGGACAAGTGCTCGAAACGCATTTAGGTTGGGCAGCTAAAGGCTTGGGACAAAAAATTTCAACCCTGCTTGAAGCGCAAAAAACAAAAGAAGTGAAGCAATTTATCACAACAGTTTATAGTTTGGCTGATGAAGAGCAAAAGCAACAACTGGATAAATTCAGTGAAGAAGACTTTTTAACTCTGGCTCGTAATCTTTCTTCTGGTGTACCCATTGCTTCTCCTGTTTTTGATGGAATTGGTGAAGAAAAAATAAAAGAACTACTGAAGTTGGCAGACTTACCTGAATCTGGTCAAACTCAGCTCTATGACGGGCGTACAGGTCAAGCATTTGATCGTCCTGTAACTGTTGGATATATGTACATGTTGAAGTTACATCATCTGGTGGATGACAAGATGCATGCCCGTTCTACAGGTTCTTACAGCTTGGTAACCCAGCAGCCTTTGGGAGGTAAAGCGCAATTTGGTGGTCAGCGTTTTGGAGAAATGGAAGTCTGGGCATTGGAAGCTTATGGTGCTTCTTATACATTGCAAGAAATGTTAACGGTTAAGTCAGATGATGTGGGTGGCCGTAATGCTATGTATAAAAACATTGTGGATGCAGACCATACTATGACAGCTAATATTCCAGAATCTTTCAATGTATTGGTGAAAGAAATAAGGTCATTGGGTATTGATATTGATTTAGAAAGAGATTAGAGCATGAGTCACACCCGATGGGTGAACCATGTTACCGTTTGCGCAAATTAACCCCTATGTTCATGAATTGTGAATATAGAGGTTTTTTGCGGTTTAAGTGATTTATCCTGAATAGAGGAGCGTTGAAGTGCCATTAGAACATGATCCAAAAAAGCCAGGAAATTATAACCTATCTGGCAATGTTGATAGCCCTGAATCCCTGTTTACCTATGGTAAAACAGTGAAAGAAGCTGGCTCTTCTAAGCTGGAATCGTTTCAAGGCTTTGTTAAGAAATCCATGAGAACGAAAAATAGTGATATTGATCGTATTACCATTCGCATTGCTTCTCCTGAGAAAATTCTTTCCTGGTCATTTGGGGAAGTCAAAAAGCCAGAAACCATTAATTATCGAACATTTAAGCCAGAAAGAGATGGTTTATTTTGTGCCAAAACCTTTGGTCCTGTCAAAGATTACGAATGTTTATGCGGCAAATATAAGCGTCTAAAACATCGAGGTGTTATTTGTGAAAAATGTGGTGTAGAAGTCACCATTTCAAAAGTTCGTCGTGAACGAATGGGTCATATTAGTCTGGCTTGTCCGGTTACCCATATTTGGTATTTAAAATCACTACCCTCTCGTATTGGCTTATTGCTAGATATGAGCTTACGTGATATTGAGCGGGTGATTTATTTTGAAGCTTATATTGTTGTAGATCCGGGTATGACACCACTTCAAAAGGGACAACTACTGACAGAAGAGGCGTATGCGGATGCCGCAGCAGAATATGGTGATGAGTTTGAAGCTTTAATGGGTGCAGAAGCCATTCAAAAGCTGTTGAGACAAATTGATTTACCTTCGGAAATTGTTGAATTGCGGGAAGAGTTACAGTCAACCGCTTCAGAAACACGTATTAAGAAAATATCTAAGCGTCTTAAGATGTTGGAAGCATTTGCTCAATCTGGTAATCAGCCTGAATGGATGGTTATGACGGTATTACCTGTACTTCCCCCTGACCTTAGACCGTTGGTTCCTTTGGAAGGTGGACGTTTTGCAACTTCCGATCTCAACGATTTATATCGTCGGGTCATTAACCGGAATAATCGTTTAAAGCGTTTGCTTGATTTAAAAGCACCAGACATTATCGTTAGAAATGAGAAGCGTATGCTACAGGAAGCGGTGGATGTTCTTCTGGATAATGGTAGAAGAGGCTCTGTTGCAACAGGAACAAATAAGCGTCCGCTTAAATCCTTGTCTGACATGATTAAAGGTAAGCAAGGGCGCTTTCGTCAAAACTTGTTAGGTAAGCGGGTAGACTATTCTGGCCGCTCAGTCATTGTGGTTGGACCTACCTTACGTTTACACCAATGTGGTCTTCCAAAACGTATGGCATTGGAGCTGTTTAAACCTTTCATTTATAGCAAGTTGCAATGGCGTGGTATTGCTAGCACCATTAAAGCTGCCAGAGTGATGGTGGAAAATGAAGTGCCAGAAGTTTGGAATATTTTAGAAGAAGTCATCCGTGAACATCCTGTTCTATTAAACCGGGCACCTACGTTGCACCGTCTGGGTATTCAAGCCTTCGAACCCGTTCTGGTTGAAGGGAAAGCTATTCAGTTACATCCATTAGTTTGTACAGCCTATAATGCGGACTTTGACGGGGATCAAATGGCGGTCCATGTCCCATTGACACTAGAAGCTCAATTAGAAGCCAGAGCATTGATGATGTCGAGTAATAACATCTTGTCACCTGCAAATGGTGAGCCAATTATTGGCCCGACTCAAGACGTTGTTTTAGGTTTGTATTATATGACACGGGAGCGGGTCAATGGGAAAGGTGAAGGCATGGTCTTTGCGGATGTGGATGAGGTGCAGCGTGCTTACTTGACAGATCATGTTGATTTACAAGCAAAGGTGAAAGTGCGTATTAAAGAAGTGCACCATACTGTAGATGAAAATGATGTGAAACATGCTACAGAAAGAACTCGCATCGTAGATACAACTGTAGGGCGTGCTTTATTATGGGATGTTGTTCCTGCTGGGCTACCTTTTGATGAAGTGAATCGTCCAATGACTAAAAAAGCAGTTTCACAGCTTCTCAATGCTTGTTATCGCGAGCTTGGTTTAAAGGATACCGTTATTTTTGCAGATCATCTGATGTATACCGGTTTTCATTATGCAACGCATTCAGGGATATCTATTGGGGTTAATGATTTGGTGGTCCCTGAAAGTAAACCTGAGATTATTGAGCGCGCTGAGCAAGAAGTACATGAGATTGAAGAGCAATTTGCGTCAGGTCTTGTGACAGAAGGAGAGCGGAAGAACAAAGTGATTGATATTTGGTCTTTTACAAATGATCAAGTTGCAAAAGCAATGATGGATAAGCTTTCGATTGAGACTGTGAAAGATAAAAGTGGTTCAGAAACTACTCAATCTTCATTTAACTCTATTTACATGATGGCTGACTCAGGTGCGAGAGGCTCTGCTGCCCAGATTCGTCAGCTTTCCGGGATGCGGGGCTTAATGGCAAAGCCAGATGGATCAATTATTGAAACACCGATTACAGCAAACTTCCGGGAAGGCTTGAATATCTTACAGTACTTTATTTCAACCCACGGTGCACGGAAAGGTTTGGCAGATACGGCTTTAAAGACGGCGAATTCAGGTTATCTAACACGCCGTCTAGTGGATGTTGCTCAAGATGTTGTTGTCACCGAGCAAGATTGTGGTACTGAGCATGGGTTAGTCATGACGCCTCATATTGAAGGAGGTGATTTAGTTGAACCCTTACGTGAACGTGTATTAGGCCGAGTCTTGTGTGATGACCTAATCAGCCCATCTACTCAAGAAGTCCTCATTCCCAAGAATACTTTGTTGGACGAGCATTTGGTTGACATTCTGGAAGCAGAGTTAATTGATGAGGTTAGGGTACGTTCACCCATTACCTGTGAGTCTCAGTATGGGGTTTGTGTCATGTGTTATGGTCGTGACCTTGCGCGAGGGCACTTGGTTAACATGGGTGAAGCTGTAGGTGTGATTGGTGCGCAGTCTATTGGTGAGCCGGGAACACAGTTGACCATGCGTACATTCCATATAGGGGGTGCAGCTTCTCGAGTCATTGTAGCTAATAATATTCAGGTTAAAGTTAAGGGGACCGTTAAGCTTCATAACATTAAAACGGTTAAGAATCGAAATGATCAGTTAGTTGCTGTATCTCGTTCTGGCGAAGTTGCGCTACATGATGTGGGAGGGCGTGAAAAAGAGCGTTACAAAGTTCCTTACGGTGCACTTTTATTGGTGAAAGATGGTACAGAAGTAGAAGCTAACCAAATCATTGCTCAATGGGATCCTCATACACGACCTATTATCTCAGAGGTAGATGGTCGTCTTCGCTTTGCAGATTTGTTTGAAGGATTAACCATGAACCGCCAGACAGATGAAGCGACTGGATTAACCAGCCTTGTTGTCATGCCTTCTGCGCAAAGAGGGGCTGGTAGTAAAGATCTTAAGCCCATGATTAAGCTGGTTGATAAGGCGGGTAATGAAGTGCTTCTGGCAGGGACTAAAATTCCTGCAAGTTATTTCTTACCTGGTGGTGCTATTGTAAACCTGGAAGATGATGCTGAGGTTAAAGTTGGGGATGTCATTGCTCGTATTCCTCAAGAAACCAGTAAAACCAGGGATATTACAGGGGGGCTGCCTCGAGTAGCAGATCTATTTGAAGCACGTCGACCAAAAGATGCAGCGATCCTGGCTGAAATTTCTGGTGTGGTGACTTTTGGTAAAGAAACAAAAGAAAAGCGGCGGTTAGTAATTACGCCTCCGAGTGGTGATGCTTACGAAGAACTGATTCCAAAATGGCGTCATATTAGCGTATTTGAAGGAGAAAAAATTGAGAAAGGTGAAATGCTGGTTGAAGGGCCTCTGGATCCTCATGATATTTTACGCTTATTGGGCATTGACAAATTAGCGGCATATATCGTGAATGAGGTGCAGGATGTTTATCGTTTGCAAGGGGTAAAAATCAATGATAAGCATATTGAAACCATTGTACGCCAAATGCTTCGAACCGCTTTAATTACTGCATCAGGTGATACATCCTTTATTAAAGGAGAGCAAGTTCGACGACTCCAAATGGAGCAGGAGAATAAAAAGCTGATTTCAGAAGGTAAACTGCCTGCGACATATGAACCTTTATTACTAGGAATCACGAAAGCCTCGCTTGCAACAGAATCTTTTATTTCTGCAGCATCTTTCCAGGAAACCACTCGTGTGTTAACAGAAGCATCGATTTATGGAAAATCGGACGAGTTGCGTGGTTTGAAAGAAAATGTCATTGTGGGCCGCTTAATCCCAGCGGGTACAGGATTTTCTTACCATATGGATAGAAAAGCAGCTACATTAGCTGCAAAAGCGAAGAAAGCTGAACAATCAGCAGGTGAAGCACCTAAAGTTTCTGGCGAAATGGCAGAGCAAGCTTTAGGAGAAGCATTAAGGACCTCTTCTGTTGGAAAAGCAGAACCAGAAGTTGATGATACTGATGCCGGACCAGAAGCACCGAAAGACAAGGATAACAATGTGGATGAGGCAGGATCTTAGAAAGAATAGGATGTTTTTGCTAACGTTTTGCACATGATTGATCAGCATTGCTGTGCATAAAGAGTGATGGTCTATATTTTATAGACCATCATTGTAAAAAGCCTGCCTCCATTTATCTTGAATAGTAGGTTTAGTCGTCGTAATTTTTATCAGTAACAAGGGAAGATTTATATCTAAAATTTTGACATTTAATGGTCTAGATTTTTCAGTCGTTTTTGCCTTTTCTATGCAGTTCTTCCCAAATTGATTAATGAACTTTTAACGAAAGTTTTTCTTTCATAGATAACTCTTTGTCAAATTTGTTTTCTATGTCTTACCGCTCGTTTGGCGAGTTTTCTATATTTTTCTACTTTTTTTTGCTCCATCAATCTAAATAAAATACAAAATAATTAGGATTAACTGTTTATTAATGTTTTTTTGAGCTTTGTCCAGTGCAGAGCCAGTGCATGGGAAATATTTGAATATTAAGGTTTTCTTAATAATACAAGTATACATTTGTGACCTTAACTAGAATATATTTGACAAAGGAGTTAGGAGTTGTTGTCCATTTAATTTCCTTTTCACAATAAAGCTTTTATAAGCCATCATTATTGAATACAGGTAATATCAAATGAAAAGAAAACATGAAAAAACCGATGATCGATTAGTTAGAAAAAAGAAAAATACAGATGAAAACATAGAACTTGCGCCTATTAGTGATCTTTCAAAGGTTATATTAGACGTGGGGGAAAAATATGACTTACTCGATAATAATAAACTAAAAAGCGTTAAAAAAGAGGATAAGGAAAAGATTCAAGAAATTTATGAGCTTATAATGAGAGGCAGCTGTTCTAGATTTGAAAATGAGGTAACAGCTATCAATCATAAAACAATACAAATATGTTTTTTAGAAATTTTAGAAAAAGAAGGTACAAAGACATTTGAATCTTTTTTAATAAATTCCAAAAATAATAGCGGACGTTTTTTTCAAAAATTTGAAAGATTTGCGTTTGATCTTGTCATGAAATTGTTTGAAAGCAGAGAGCATGAGAGTGAATTTTTTTCTAGCCTTCAGCATACCACTGATCTGAATACGTCTTTTTGGATCACAACAGTTCTCAAAAGGGACATAAAAAAAAGTGATAGATTAAATGCACTGATTAAATGGGCAAAGGCTTCCAAAGAGCGAGGTCAATGTATAGAAAGGCGCGATTTTCTTATCGGTGTTTACCAAAAGCTATATAATCAGTCATCTTCAGAGTCCACGAAAGATAAAATTCAAACCGCTATTCGACATATAAGAGAACAATTTCCTGAACCTGAATCTGAAATGAATAATCAAAATAGAGGAAATTCAAACCCCTATTTCTTCAATGTACCGTCATTTCAACAAGGAAACATAACAAATATGCTTATAAGTGAGGAGCCTCACCATATTTATTCTTCAGGACAGCCGGCTATTACTTTGAAAACAACGTCTTTAGGAGTATATACTTCAGTGTCTCCAGGCTTAGGACAACTGTCTAATCGGAGTATGCCTATGATTGGTTCTTTCGGAAGAAATATTGCTATGCCAAATCCTGTGAGAGATACAAGACATCGTTTTGAAAGCCATGAATTTAACCCTGCCTTTCGAGGGTTCCCACCGCTTACTAATGTCATAGAGACATCTATCATGGGTTCTGATTCCGTATCAACACCCTTTTATACAGAGAACGTTAATCCAAATCCATTTCATAATAGGCAACGTTTTTCCCAATTTATACATCAAAATCATGATTCAGATCTAAACCAAAATGCTTCCATTCAAAATCCTGCTCAACCAATCCGTTCTTCCTCAAGTATAAGTGAGCCTATCTTTAATCTTTCAGAGGTTATATTAGACGTGGGGAAAAAAAATAAATTACTCGAGAATAATAAACTAAAAAGCGTTAAAAAAGAGGATAAGGAAAAGTTTCAGGAAATTTATAAGCTTATGCTGAGAGGTGGTGGTTCTGGATTTGAAGAGGAAGTAACAGCGATCAGTTATAAAACAATAAAAATATGTCTTTTAGAAATTTTAGAAAAAGAAGGTATAAAAAAGCTTGAATCCTTTCTGATAAATTGCAAAAAAGATAATAGAAAGTTTTTTCGAAAATTTGAAAAATTTGCGTTTGATCTTGTCATGAAATTGTTTAAAAACAGGGAACATGAGAGTGTATTTTTCTCTAGTCTTCATATGACAGGTGATATGGACGTGTTTTTTTGGATCAGAACGATTCTCAAGAATAACCCAGAAAAGAAAAGTGATAGGTTAGACGCGCTGATTAAATGGGCAAAGGGTTCCAAAGAGCAGGATCAATGTGCAGAAAGACGCGATTTTCTTATCGGTGTTTACCAGGAGATATATAACAGCTCCTCTTCAAAACGCTCGAAAGACGTGGCTCAAAACGCTATCCAATGTATAAAAAAACAACTTCCTGAACCTGAAATGAATAATCAAAATAGAGGAAATCAAACCCCTTATTTCTTTAAAGCACCGTCATTTCATCAAGAAGGAATAACACTTGAACCTATAAGCGAGGAGTCTCTTCAACAAATCGCTCCACCAAAGACCGAAGAGCGGGGGCATCTTCGACAGCTTTATTCTTCAGAAGATATTACTTTGAGAACAGCGCCTTTCGGCGGAGGAAATACAGCCAGCCTAAATCCCTTGAGAGATACAAGAAATCAGGTTGAAAGCCATGAATTTAACCCCACATTTCCAGAATCAGAATCCCCATCCCTTACTGATATGATTATGGAAACATCTCAATTCCTTGCAGCGATATCAAGCCTTTCTAAGATGGGATCTCAAGCTCAAGGTAAGAAGCCAGAAGAATCGGAGGAATTATTGTCTTTAAAGTCAGTAGCAAGTCAGTCTGATAGTCAAAGCGGCCCTGCTCTTCCTGGAGCATCTCCGAATGGAAGTAAGAACAACTGATAATAAAGTGGGGTGAAAAGGCGCAGCTTTATTTTTGATGATGATGGTGCGCTTTCATTTTTCGAATATCTTCTTTCCGCTTTTGTAAATAAGCATCTTTGACAAAAAGATAGGGATCGATAGCCTCATCAATGAGTTGATTGGCAGATAGCAGTTCAGCTCTTGCTGGAATACCTCGAAATATGCCCACACCAAAACCGATGGGGGCGTTGCCAATATAGGTAGTGGGCCTAAGGGGCAAATCAATTCCCATTCCAATTGCATCACGCACGGTACTTGGCCCTAAAAAAATTACCTGGAGATAAGGGCTTTTTCTCACCCCCCATTTATACAACGTTAAACCAAAATCATTTTTGTATGGTGGTAATCCTAGTCGAGAGGCTACATCTACCGTGCCGAGTAGGCCAAGAGTAGAATTGATGACAAGCCGCCAGGTATTGACGACCAGGTGATGGCCATCCAGTTGCAATAAGTCATTGGCAATGGAGGGAATTTCATCAATATTATTAATGATGTTAGAAATAGCTTCCTGAAGGGCTGGGTGAGTGATCTTGGTATAAAGCTTTGCAATAGGTCGATAGAGTACTCGGTCAAGTTGATAGTTAAACAGGAAAACCTGACGATTTAAGCCTTCCAAAGGGTCAGCTGGGTCTTTTGTTTTTGCAAAAGAAAGACTGCAAAGTCCTAAAAAAACTGAAAGCAATAGAATCTTGATGGCTATCCTGATCATACTTATTGTGTACCTTAAATAAATTATGGACTTACCCACATTTTGTAACAAAAAAATGAAATGTAAACACACCCTAATGATTTCGTTCCAATACGATCTCTGTAATCGCGGTCAGTGCTTTTTTATACTGAGAAGAGGTAAGACAGTCTAATGCAGCTTTTGCTGCAGCGCTTTGTTCTATGGCCTTTTGCCTGGCATATATCAAGCCGCCTGTAGATTCAATGATTTCTAAAATTGCATCGAGGTTATTTAAATTTTTAGAGGTAATCGTTTCTTCAATCAGAGCCACTTGCGTTGGGTTCCCATGTTTGATGGCATAAATTAAGGGGAGGGTAGATTTTCCTTCAGCCAGGTCATCGCCGATGTGTTTTCCTAAGTGAGATGCCTTGCCTTGATAGTCTAAGATATCATCCACTATTTGAAAAGCGGCCCCTAAATGTTGACCATATTGAGCCAACTGATCTCGTTGCTCTATTGAGCCTTCACTGAGTATGGCACTTAAATGTGTTGAAGCCTGAAAAAGTGCGCCTGTTTTTCCTTGAATAATCTCAAGATAAGTAGCTTCACTGGTTTTACTGCTTTGTCGATGTGCAAGTTGAAGGACTTCTCCTCCTGCAATTTTGTTCGTGGTGTTCGCGAATACCTTAATCACTTCCAGATTATTTAATTCTGCCATCATTTGAAAGGCTCTTGAATAGAGGAAGTCCCCCACTAAAATGCTGGCCTCATTGCCCCAAATAAAGTTTGCTGTTTTTTTCCCATGCCTTAACTCAGAAGCATCTACCACATCATCATGTAGTAACGTGACGGTATGAATAAATTCTATAATCGCAGCTAGTCGAATATGATGGTCATTTAGAGTGCCTAAAGCTTTTGCAGTCAATAAGACGAGTAGAGGTCGAATCCGTTTTCCTCCGCTGCGGATAATGTGCTCTCCGATTTTTTGAATCAGCTGTCCTTCAATATTGAGGCTGTCTAGAATAAGCGCATTAACTGCTTCAAATTCAGTTTTGAGTAAGTTTTGAATGTCAGGAAAGGATTTCATAGGAGATCATGTTTATTGTATCTATGAGCTTTCTGGTGCTGTATTGCCGATGAAAGATTATATCGTTTTTTAAAATGAAATGCTCCCAATTTCCAGGAAAATAGCCCTCTTTCGAAACTAATCCAAATTTACTTGTCAAAGAGTAGCTTATCACGTAGAATGTGCAGACTTATATATTTATATTAATAGCATTTGATGGTTCAGAGGAGTTTACATCTATGTATGCGGTTATTTTAACAGGCGGTAAGCAATATCGCGTAAAAGCAGGTCAAATATTTGCCTGTGAAAAAATAGAATCAGCGCCTGGTGAAAGCTTTGTTTTTGATAAAGTATTAATGGTTGGCGAAGGAGATAAAATTCAAGTGGGAGCTCCTTACTTGGATAAAGCCACAGTGAAAGCTGAGGTAATAGAGCAAAAACGAGGCGAAAAGGTTAAAATATTAAAGTTTAGACGTCGTAAGCATCATATGAAACGTATGGGGCATCGTCAGTACTTGACGAAAGTTAGAATTAGCGATATTAAACTGAGTTAAGTAAGTTTAAGAGGTAAAGATCATGGCTCATAAGAAGGCAGGTGGTAGTACTCGAAATGGTCGGGATTCCAATCCGAAGTATTTAGGGGTTAAGCGTTATGGGGGGGAATATGTCCTTCCAGGCAATATTTTGGTACGTCAAAGAGGAACGCGTTTTCATCCTGGAGAAGGGGTAGGTATAGGGCGTGATCACACGCTATACGCTCTGGCTGAAGGTTTTGTTAAGTTTGGCTTCAAAATCCGAGGGGCTTGTAAGAAAAAGATCGTTCAGATCGTCGCCCAGGCAGCTTAAGCCCTATTTTGCCTTGCGCAAAATTTATCATGAATAGTTGACTATGCCCCGCTTTATGCGGGGCAATTTTTTTAAAAGCAGTATGAAATTTGTTGATCAAGCTACCATTAAAGTTGAAGCTGGGAAAGGCGGAAACGGTTGTTTAAGTTTTCGTCGTGAAAAATATATCGCTTTCGGGGGCCCTAATGGCGGAGATGGGGGAGATGGAGGTAGTGTTTATCTAGAGGCTAACGCTTCTATTAATACTTTGGTAGATTTTCGGTATCTCCGGATGCATAAGGCTGAAAATGGACAACCTGGTATGGGGCAGGATTGTACTGGACGATCTGGAAAGGATTTGGTTATTCAGGTTCCTGTGGGAACCATGGTTTCAGATGCGGATACCCAGGAGCTTATTGCTGATATGGCCAATCCGGGTGAGCAAGTGTGTGTGGCTCGGGGAGGGCGTCATGGATTGGGTAATACACATTTCAAATCTAGTGTCAATCAGGCGCCCAGGAAGACGACACTCGGCTTGCCGGGTGAGAAGAGAAATCTTTATCTGGAGCTTAAGTTGTTAGCGGATGTAGGTTTGTTAGGCATGCCGAATGCAGGCAAATCTACCTTTATTCGTTGTGTTTCTGCTGCGAAACCTAAAGTCGCAGACTATCCCTTTACAACGCTCTATCCGCATTTAGGCGTTGTTCGGGTTGATCCAAAAAGAAGTTTTGTTGTTGCAGATATTCCTGGTTTGGTCGAAGGTGCATCTCATGGTGCAGGTTTAGGTATTCAGTTTTTAAAACATTTGTCTCGTACCAAAATATTATGTCATCTGGTCGACATTGCGCCGGCTGATGGTTCTAACCCAATAGACGCTATACAAACCATAGAAAAAGAATTGAAAGCTTTTGATGAGAACTTGGCTCAGAAAAAACGTTGGCTTGTACTGAATAAAATAGATCTATTACCAGCAGATGAGGTGGAATCTTATTGTCAGACGCTATTGCAATCACTTTCACAATCAAACGTGCCGGTTTATAAAGTATCTGCTGTAACAGGACAAGGGGTTGAATTATTGGTACAGGATTTGATGACAGCCCTTGAAATGGATGAGTAATTTATATCAAATAGCTTGCAGTGTTTTTCTATTCGCGAAGGAGGATATTAAGGGGAAGAATCGCGATTCTCCCCCTTAAAATTGATCGCAAGCCTGACTTGCGAGCCGCGCCATCAAGGGAAGCAATTTCTGTCCGAAGTGAACCAATGATCTCTTGAGGTGATATTATGCGCCTAAAGCAACTTTCTTCAATTTAGCATTTAAGCGACTCTTTAGACGAGCTGCTTTGTTTTTATGAAAAATTCCTTTAGGAACCATTTTGTCAATATGACGCATTGCTGTTTTAACCGCAGTTTTTGCCTCTTCTAACAGTTTGTTGTCACCTTTGCAGGATTCAATGGCAGCGCGTGCTTTCTTCAAGAAGGTAACAGTTCTCGAACGAAGGCTCGAATTGCGTAAACGATTTTTTGCGGTTTGTCTTATTCTTTTTTTGGCGGACTGGATATTTGCCACAGTACCTTCTCCGAAATGTTAAATCTCTCAAAACAAGTCAGTTATGATATTATTCTTTTTCAATGTCTGTCAATACTTCGCTGTATATGTGAGTGGTAAGTGGGATGAATAAAAAAATATTAAAATCTTTTTCGGTCGTTTCATTGATGACCTCTATCTCTCGAGTACTGGGTTTTGTGCGTGATATGGTATTGGCTTATTTTTTTGGTGCTACGGCGGCAAATGATGCATTTCTGGTCGCTTTTAAAATTCCAAACTTTATGAGAGGGCTTTTTGCTGAAGGGGCATTTGCTCAAGCATTTGTCCCTGTTTTGTCAGAATATCAACAAAAAAATACAGAAGAAGAAACCAAACAGTTTATTCATGCGACGGCAACAAGTATGTTTTTACTCTTGCTATTTGTTCTGCTGATGATGGAAGCAGGCGCCCCTTTTCTTGTAACGCTTTTTGCGCCGGGTTTTTTAGAGGAGAGTGGGCAGTTTGAGTTGGCAACTCGGTTGTTAAGTATTTCACTCCCTTATTTATTATTGATTTCGATGACTGCCTTATTTGGTGCAGTACTCAATTGTTGGGGGCAGTTTGCAGTACCCTCATTTACACCTGTATTTTTGAATGCTGTCCTCATTGCGGCAGCAGCCATTTTTTCACACTATTTCAAGGTGCCGATAACCGCTTTGGCTTGGGGAATTTTTGTGGCTGGGATTGTTCAGCTCCTGTTTCAGCTGCCTTTTTTATATCGATTAGGATTATTTCCCCGATTTCAATGGTTTTGGGGAAATGCAGGTGTTCTGAAAATTTTAAAATTAATGGTCCCAGCCTTATTGGGGGTTTCTGTTGCACAAATTGGATTGCTGATTAGTACATTGTTTGCTTCTTTCCTTCCAGCAGGTAGTATTTCCTGGTTATATTATTCGGAAAGGTTAGCATATTTTCCATTGGGAATTTTTGGGGTTGCATTATCTACAGTGATTATGCCGCATTTATCTGCTGCACATGCTAAAAAAGCTTATGCAGGATTTTCAGATACAATGAACAAGGCCTTGCAAACGATGCTCCTGATTGGGCTGCCCTCAAGCCTTGCCCTGTTTATCATGGCAGGCCCACTGCTTGCCACGTTGTTTGAGGGGGGGAGCTTTAGCTCTGAAGATGTCAAAATGGCCAGCATGAGTTTGCAAGCTTTGGCAGTAGGCGTCCCTGCCTTTATGAGCTGTAAGGTATTGGTTTCCAGCTTTTACTCTCGTCAGGATATAAAGACACCGGTTCGAATTGCGGTGATCTCATTGCTAGCCAATATTATTTTGAATGCCATTCTGATTTTCCCACTGAAGCATGCAGGGTTAGCTCTGGCCACCTCTTTGGCTTCCTGGTTGAATGCTGGTCTTTTGTTTTATAAGCTAAAAAACCAATCAGTTTATCGTGCTGGGGGATATTGGAAACAATTTTTATTTGGGATTGCCTTAGCCAATGGGTTGGTGAGTATCTTGTTGATATGGGGGCTTCCGGATATAAAAAGCTGGCTTTCCTGGGAAAGAGGGTACAGAGCGTTTGTGCTGACAGCCTGGATAGTCAGTATTATACCCCTGTATTTTGGTCTCTTAAAAGGTGTGTCCATGCTGATTGGCCAACGAGAGAAGCATAAAAAGTTAACCGTCCAGGAGACAGAGGCTGGTCATGCAGAATGAGCTTGATTTAATTCGGGGACTTCGACATTTTAAACCTGAACATGCGGGCTGTGGAGTCGTAATTGGGAATTTTGATGGCGTGCACTTAGGCCATCAGGCATTAATTGCTCGCCTTAAAAAAGAAGCTTCCTTGCGCCATATTCGACACATGGTGGTTTTGTTTGAACCACAAACAAGCGAGTTTTTTCAGAAGGATCAAGCGCCAGCTCGTTTAATGCGGCTTCGGGAAAAAGTAAAGGCCATTCATGCCTTAGGCGTTCATCAAATTTTAGTCCTGCCCTTTAATCAAACGATTGCAGACATGTCTGCCGAGTGTTTTATACAACAGATCTTATTAAAAAAATTGCAGGTTCGCTATTTGGTGGCAGGGAATGATTTTCGTTTTGGTTTAAACCGGTTAGGTACACTCGATTTAATTCAGCAGTATGGAATTGAAGTTGGAACGCCTGAGACTGTTTATGTGGGATCACATCGTGTGAGTAGTACTAAAATTAGACAGGCATTAAGTGAGGGAAAGCTAGCTCTGGCAGCAGAATATTTAGGTCGCTCTTTTGCAATGTCGGGGTATGTAAAGCGCGGCGACCAAAGAGCTAGGTCTTTTGGGTTTCCCACGGCTAACCTGCGATTGCATAGAAAAAAGGTTCCACTTTCTGGCGTTTATGTAGTGCGGGTTAAGGGTATAGGGCCAGCCCCTTTGTTTGGCGTGGCCAATGTAGGGACCCGTCCTACAGTGGGAGGAACTCGCACGTTACTAGAAGTGCATATTTTTGATTTTGATCAGCCGATTTATGGATGCTATATCGATGTGGAGTTTGTACATAAATTACGGGAAGAGCAGCGCTATGAGTCATTTGAGGCATTAAAAACCCAAATCGTAAAAGATGTTGCAGCTGCCAAGCGTTTTTGCTCTTAATGTTTTCTTAAGGAAGACACGTTAAATTTTAATGTAAATAAGCATTAAATTTAAGTGAACACCTTCATGCAACAAGCATTAGAAATATTAAAATATTTTTCAGAAGACCTAATAAGGTTATTGCTGACGAAAGCTTCACTTTTTAGAGACTTTACACTCAAAGTGGCTGATTCCTTCAGTAACACGCTCAAAAATCTAAGAGCTACCTGGTTTCCTCAATATAATTTTGCGCAACTCAGCGGTATGGGTCTCAATGCGATTTATATTTTGACTGTGCTTCCTACTTTGTATCAGCTATCTGAAAAAATAGGTACCACCCTTGCGATTAGATCCATTGTGAAAAAATCAAAACAATTAGCATTAAAAGTAGCTGAGTTCAGTGATTTGGATGAATCTATGTTGACACCAGAGCAGAAGCTTCTTCGTGAAGCTGCTGAAGCCGCTCGGGTCCAGGCAGAACATGCTCAAGAAGAATGGAAAGCCATGCATGGCAATTTATCATATGAGAGATATTTGTTTTATAAGGTGCTTGAGCTGCTGGCTTATACGGCCTATATTCCCGTTGCAGCGGGTGAAATAGCTGCGATTGCAGCAGGGGCTTCAATGGTAGGTGCATTACCTTTTACTCTAAGTTTAGGGTATGGTTTGTTTATGGCCCATGATGTGATTTGCTTTTTTGAGCTTCGAGATCAGTGGAAGCATGAAAGTGATCCTCAAGAAAAGAAGGCGCTACAAAATGCAATGATTACCAAGGCATTTAGCGTATTATGCTTGGGGCTTGGCTTGACTTTTGGGTTAATCGGTTTGGGTGTTTTTAGTGTGAGTTCCGCAGGCCTTGTTGCAGGCTCTCCTATTTTGCTTGCTGCTTCAGGGATTGCCTTTGGATTAAAAATGCTGAATGAGGTTGTGTCTAAAGATATTTTTAGGAAGACTTTATTTAAAGTAAAGCAATTTTTGATAGAGGGGTTTGGGTCATCTGCTGATATCAGGCATGATGCTTCTGGATTAGGGTCGGAACAAAAACAAGCTTATGATTACAAAGCTATCATGGAAGAGCAAGCGCGGCGCGTGAGGTTGGTGTCTGGGGCTAATGTTGAAGAAGAGACGCTTTCATCACGAGATGAGGATCTGCTCAGCTTGCCGAGCGAGGAGGAAAGGGGAGCTGGTCTTATGTTTTTTGACGACGCTTTGAATGTTAGAAAAGACCGGGAACAGGAAGAACAAATATCTAATACTCAAGATTCTCTATACAATTGGATGCCTGAGCAACAACTTTGATTGATTCCAGAGATTCCTGCTTTATTTATATTAGGGCGTGTTATCAATTAAAAAAAGAAAAAATCTATAGGGACGTTGCCTAGTTATCCGTCATCGCGAGCGAAGCGCGGCGATCCAGACATAAGCTTGTATCAAAGGATCAAGCTTATGTGGCTTTTATAAGCTTAAGTCACTCAATGACCTCCTCCACCAGAGGTGGAGGTTTGTAACGCTTTGCTTGGGCCACTTAAAAGTGGTTATGCTAATCTTCTATTCACTATCAAACAAGCTTTGTTGATCCGATTTCTTATCAACTTTCTCTTGATTTTGAATATATCGTCTAACTACCTCTTCGTTATGTCCCACAGCGGAAACGGACTTGTCGGAGGATGAGGTTGAGACTGTATCAAGGATTATTAATCAATATGCCGAGAAGGAAAGGGATTTACTTTCCGGGTATGAAGAGAAGCTACTTGCATTAGTTAGTGAGAAAATTTTAAAAGATGAATCTCAAGAGCAACATCATCATTTTAGTGGTGGATTATTCCACTGATAAAAAACTCGGTCTTGCGGCCGAGTTTTTTATCGTTAGAAATCTCCGTTCCTTGGGGCGGAGTTACCCTTAGGAACGTTGCCTAAGTTGTAGTTGTTTATATTTTTCCATTAAAGCTTCCTGGTTTTCCTGGTGATTAGGGTCTTGGATAATACAGCTCACAGGACAGACTTCCTGGCATTGAGGGGTGTCGAAGTGGCCCACACACTCTGTGCAGCGCTGAGGGGTGATTTCATAAATAAGCTCACCTTGATAAATAGCATCATTGGGACACTCTGGCTCACAGACATCGCAATTAATACACTCGTCAGTAATGATTAATGCCATTCATTCTCCCCCTTCTTTTTTCTTTAGAAAATCTAGAACCCATAGAAAAGCACCCAATACAATCGCAGAATCTGCCACATTAAAAGCAGGCCAGTGCCAGTTGTCTAAGTAAAAATCCAGAAAATCAATGACGTGTCCGTAAAGGATCCGGTCAATGAGATTGCCAAGCGCTCCCCCAATGATGAAGGCAATTCCTATGCTCAATAGCCGCTTTTGTCTGGGTGTACGGTAAAGCCAAATGATTAATATGAGAGTGACTATGGCTGCAAATAACGATAAAAGCCAAAACCCCATCGCTCCTGATTGGCTTAGGAAGCTAAAAGCTGCGCCTTTGTTGGTAGTGAACGTTAAGTTAAAAAAAGGCGTGAGCGGGATAATTTCCTGGAGTGTAAGATGACGGATGATCCACTGTTTGGTGATTTGATCTATCAATATGATAACGATAGAAATCCATAGCCATTTAAAACCGGTTTGTTTGAAAGTAGACATATGAATAGGACTTCTGTGTGATGATCAAAAGCATAGTATACCAAATTTTGATTGGGGTGTGACACGCTCTTGGATTGTCATGCTTCACTTGCAATGACGGGTGAATAGTTACGGAATCTTTTAGCTATATTTTTTTGACCCGATTTAAACGGGCTTGTTTTGGATCAATCTGCAAAGGGCGATAGATTTCTACTCGATCACGATCTTTCAAGATTTGTGTCAGAGAGATGCGCTCTCCAAACACGCCCACCTGATTTTTTTTTAGATCAATTTCTGGAAATTTTGCTAATATTCCTGACTGTTGAATCGCATCTAAAACGGTAGCACCTGGCAAGAGTTTAAGGGTGATCAAGCTCTGGTTTTTTGGGTTTGCATAAGCAACTTCAATGGTTAACATACACTTCATCTGCACGTTTTTGGAAGGCCTCTACCAAGGTATTTGCAATTTGTTGAAAAATAGGTCCCATGAGCATGCTAAAAAGTTGATTGAGAAATTCAAACTCCAGGTTGAGTTGAACCCGACATTGCTTCCCATCTTCAAGTGCTTCAAACTGCCAGAAACCTTCTAAATGTTTAAATGGGCCATCAATGAGCTGAATTTCTATCATCTTTTCCGATTTTAAAAGATTACGTGTGGTAAATGATTTTTTAAATCCCGCTGCAGCTAAATGGAGTGTTGCAATGATTTCGTCTTCATTTTCGCTGACAATTTCACTGGCTTCACACCACTGAAGAAATTTAGGGTAATCCTGAATCGCATTGACCAGGTCAAACATTTGTTTTGGGGAATAAGGCGTAATTGCAGATTTTTGGATGGAATACATAAGGCACGTCTTAAGTGGTTATACAGAAATTTCCTGAATGAGAAAAGTGTATCCTCAATCAGGGAGTGTTTACATTTCATTTTTTTGTTACAAAACGCGTATAATGGGTCAAATTTCAAGCAAATTTGAGGAAGCCTATTTATATAGGTGACGAAAATTTGCTTGAAATTTGACCCATTATACGCATTTTTAATTAGAAAAGTTAATTGAGGACACACCTAATACACAATGAGTAAAAACAAAACACATCAGAATACAATTGCGTTAAATAAAAAAGCTTACCATGATTATCACGTTGAGCAGACTTTTGAGTCAGGCATTGTCTTGCAAGGTTGGGAGGTCAAGTGCTTGAGAGCAGGTCGTGCACAAATCAAAGATAGCTATATTACGCTCATTCGAGGGGAAGCCTGGTTGACAGGTGCGCATTTTTCTCCGTTAAGTACGGCAAGCACGCATATTGAGGTGGATCCGACACGATTACGTAAACTTTTACTGAGCAGAAGAGAATTAGGTAAGTTGTTTGGTGCAGTTCAACGTCAGGGGTATACCATTGTGCCGCTTTCTCTCTATTGGAAAGGGAAACATGCAAAGCTTCAGATTGCTATTGGGAGGGGTAAAAAGGCGTATGATAAGCGGGAAACAGAAAAAGAAAAAGATTGGAATCGGGAAAAGCAGCGGTTATTTAAAAAAAGTGGGTAACTGTTGACCCACCCTATAGAAGATAAAACCAATCTGAATAAAGATGCTTTTCTGAAAGCCCTCGCGTAAAGAGGATTTTTGCTGCATAAGCCAATGCTTTTGGGCCGCTTGCGAGTACTCTATAGTTGTTAAGCGTGGCATAATCCTGAAGCACGGCGTCATGAACGTATCCTGTTTTTTCTTGAGATTTGACGGTGGCTTGAGCTTCTGAAAAAACCCAGGTGTGTTGAAATTGACTGAGCTGATGTTTCCAGGTGGGGAACAATTTTTCCAGAAAAATGGCGTTTGGATTTTGAAGGCCCCAATAAAGATGCACGGATTGAGTATGCTTTTTTTGAATGAGCGCTTCTATTATCGCTTTTGCCTGAGAAAAACCAACTCCACCACAGAGTAGTAGCGTGGGGTTATTCAGAAAAGGTTCAAACGTACAAGAACCAAAAGGGCCCATGAGTTGAGTCATGTTTCGAGTACGTAAATGATGGAGAAAGCTTTGGTGAAGCGCATGGTGTTTTGGAAATCGAATGAGCAGTTCTAACATGCCATCCGATCGAGGGGCGTTGGCAATCGAGAAAGGTTGAAAGCTGCCATCGGGGTATTGAACTTCAATGTATTGGCCGGCCTGATAAGCTAATTTTTCACCCGTTGGTTGCAAGAAAAGCTGATATACTTCATGAGTTGAATCACGAATCAGAAGGTCAATTTGTAAAAGTTTGTAAAAATATTCTTTTTGCATTGCATCATTTTGATTTTTTAGGTAGAAATTGATGATACGCCCTACACCTTATACCCTAATATGTTATCCATATGTATCATCATAATCAAAAAAAATTACTTTACGTCATCGTCGGCCTGGGTAAAACCGGTTTAAGTTGTGTCTCCCATTTGTTAAAGGAGGGGCACTCTGTTGCTGTGACCGATGATCGTACCATTCCGCCTGGATTGCATGAGCTTCGCACATGCTTCCCTCAAGTGCCAGCGTGTGTAGGCGCGTTTTCTCAGGAAATGCTGTCCCAGGCAGATATTTTAGTGCTTAGTCCTGGGGTGCCCAAGACACATCCTTTAATTCAGGCACAAATAAAGCGAGGTGTCCCTGTTTGGGGAGATATTGAGTTGTTTGTTCAGCGCGCAAAAGCACCCATTATTGCAGTAACAGGTTCTAATGGAAAAAGTACGGTGACAACGTTAGTAGGTGAGATGGCATTGGCTGCTGGTTTGCAGGTTAAAATGGGTGGAAATTTGGGAACACCAGCATTGAATTTACTGTCAGATGGGTGTGATCTTTATGTGTTAGAACTATCAAGCTTTCAGCTAGAAAGCCTGGAGCATTTAAAAGCACGTGCGGCTGTTGTTTTGAATATTAGCCCAGATCATTTAGATCGATATCCTGTGTTTGAAGATTATGTCAAAGCGAAGCAGAGAATTTATACGCATTGTCAGATACCTATTTTCAATCGAGAAGATGCCTTAAGCACTCAAGGCATTCCATTGCCAGAACATTCAGTGAGCTTTGGGTTAGATCAGCCTGCATTGGGTCATTTTGGTCTTGTTCAAGATCAAGATACCCATTACTTTGTTTTGGGAGAAGATCGTTTGTTTTCAGCCGACGACATTAAGTTAAAAGGTGCGCATCAATGGAGTAATATATTGGCTAGCCTTGCTCTCGGGAAGGCTGTTGGTTTGCCTTTGTCAGCTATGATTAAGACGATTAAGACATTTCCAGGTTTGCCACACCGTTGTGAGTGGGTTGGTTGTTATCGAGGGGTGGATTGGTACAATGATTCTAAGGGAACCAATGTAGGAGCATCGATTGCAGCCATTAAAGGGCTAGGGAAAACAGCAAAAGGAAAAGTCATACTCATTGCTGGCGGGGTGGGAAAACAAGCTGATTTTACAAGCTTGAGATCTGCCGTTTCTCAGTATGTAAAGACCGTATTACTGTTAGGAAGAGATGCACCTCAAATAGCACAAGCCTTGGAAGGCACCTGTCATATTCTACATACAAAAGATTTTTATGAGGCGGTTGAGCAGGCTCATCAGTTGGCTTCTTCGGGGGATGTCGTTCTGTTATCTCCAGCCTGTGCCAGCTTTGATATGTTTGAAGGGTTTGATAAACGTGGAGAGGCTTTTATGAAAACGGTACGGGCTTTTTATGAGTAATTATCAAAGACGGCTAACCTTGGCTTATGATCGCTGGCTGTTGTTTAGCGCACTGACTTTGTTATGCATAGGGTTGGTTATGGTCACGTCTTCTTCCATGGTCATTTCAGATTGGCGCTACCATCATGTTTTTCATTTTTTCTGGCGACAACTTTTTTACCTTATGATTGGCGCTTTTGGGGCCTGGCTTGTTTTGCAAGTCAGGATTTCGAGCTGGTATCGCTGGGGACCCTACCTTTTATTAATGAGTCTGGTTTTACTTTTTCTGGTGTTAATTCCTGGCGTGGGACACACCGTTAATGGGAGCCGACGATGGCTAAAGGTTGGCTTTTTTTCTTTTCAGCCTTCTGAGTTGGCAAAGTTGTCGATTATTCTATATCTTGCAGGATACCTTGTCCGAAGAGAGGGTGAGGTTCGATCCAAGGTGAGTGGGTTTCTGAAACCGATGTCATTGCTCACCATCATGGTAGGAGCTCTCTTGTTGGAGCCCGATTTTGGGGCTTCTTTGGTCATTATGCTTACTGTACTTGGCATGATGTTTCTAGGAGGAGTGCGTTTGTGGCAGTTTGGCGTGCTGTTGGGTATCGCCGTTGTGATGCTGACGTTTCTAGCAGTTTCTGCGCCTTATCGATTAGAGCGTTTGACTAGCTTCATTCATCCCTGGGCAGATCAATTTGGGAGTGGTTACCAGCTAACCCAATCTTTGATGGCATTTGGGCGAGGAGGCATACTTGGGGTGGGGTTAGGTAACAGTGTTCAAAAGCAGTTTTATTTACCAGAAGCACATACCGATTTTTTATTTGCTGTGATCGCTGAGGAGCTAGGGTTAATAGGTCAGTTGACAGTTTTGTTATTGTTTATATTTTTAGTTGGGCGAACGTTGATGTTGGGGCAGGAAGCGACTAAGTTAGGAAAACCCTTTGAAGCCTATTTGGCTTATGGAATCGCCATTTATTTTGCTTTGCAAGCTATGATTAATATGGGTGTGAATTTAGGAATGCTACCTACCAAGGGATTAACTTTACCTTTGATGAGCTATGGGGGAAGCAGTATTTTGGTGAACTGTGTCGCTGTGAGTATATTATTGCGAATATCAATGGAAGTTAGGGTAGATCAACCCCAGGGGCGGCAGAGGAATGTTCGGATTAAAAAGGGAAAGCGTTGATTGAAATGTAAACGTACCCTAGGGTGTGTTAGGAGATAAATGTGAAAAAAACAATCCATACCAAGTTGGATGAGGTGCTACAAACGGCATTAACAAAGTCGGCATTTAAGTTAAAACAAGAAGATGCGATCCATTTTATAGGGATTGGCGGGGTTGGCATGAGTGGCATTGCCGAAGTGTTGTTGAATAAAGGCTTTAAAGTTTCTGGCTCTGACATGATGCAAAGTAAAACGACTGAGCGTTTGGAGGATTTGGGGGCGGATATTTTTTACGGGCATCGATCAGAAAATATTGGAAAAGCTCAATTGGTTGTGACTTCGACTGCGATTAAAGCGGATAACCCTGAACTCATTGAAGCAAAGCAGCGGGGTTTATTCATTTTGAAGCGCGCCCAAATGTTAGGGCAACTGATGCACTCCTATTATGGTATTGCCATTTCGGGCACACATGGCAAAACGACAACAACCAGCCTGGTTTCTTCAGTATTAACTCAAGGCGGCTTAGATCCTACCTTTGTGATTGGCGGTATTTTACATAGCATTGGCGGAAATGCCCGGTTAGGGGAAGGTCCTTATTTTGTAGTGGAAGCGGATGAAAGTGATGCTTCTTTCCTGTATTTGCCTTCTCCCAACATCATTGTGGTCACCAATATTGATGCGGATCATATGGAAACTTATGGTGGGGATTTTGATCGTCTGTGTCAAACCTTTCTTCAGTTTTTGCACCGCCTGCCTGAGGATGGATTGGCAGTATTGTGTATAGATGACCCGGTCATTGCTCGCTTGATTGATCAGATAGAACGACCCATATTAACCTATGGTTTTAATTCCAAGGCTGTTATCCAAGGGTTAGATTTTAAACAAAATGGCATGAAGAGCTATTTTAAAGTCAAGAGGAAAGGGGATTCGGATGAGCTTAGCTTGATGGCGAATTTACAAGGCAAACATAATGCCCTGAATTCGCTTGCAGTGGTTGGGGTAGCAACCTATTTGGGTGTTTCAGATGAAGCGATTGCTGAAGCTTTGAAGCAGTTTCAAGGTGTTGGAAGGCGTTTTCAGACCTATGGCGAAATCCCAATGCCAAAAGGTTCAGTTATGTTGGTTGATGATTATGGACATCATCCAAAGGAAGTAGAGTCCACAATTTCAGCTGCCAGAGATATTTGGCCAACACGTCGTTTGGTCTTGGTTTTCCAACCTCACCGCTATACTCGGACAGCTGATTTGATGTCAGAGTTTTCCACTGTCCTGTCTAAAGTAGATCAGCTATTACTGTTACCCGTATATTCAGCAGGAGAAGCCCCGATTCCAGGGGCAGAAAGCGCAGACTTATATCGTTTAATGCGTAACCAGGGTTTTCAACATGCAAGGCATGTAGAGGGGATGCAGCATTTGCATCAGGTGCTACCTGAAGTTTTAGAGGGAGGGGATGTCTTATTAGTACAGGGTGCAGGGAGTGTTGGGCAGTTAGCGCATGATCTGGTTTGGAAAAAAGCGCAAGATTAAGGAGTTTAAGTGTTAGTTACTCCATGAAACTCAAAAAATATTCTCAAAAGTTTTTTCTATTTCTGATTGGCTGCATATATTCTGTTAGCTTGATGGCTGCTAATTCCAACAATTTAACTCAAAAAATGGATCAATTGTTAAAGCCTCTGGACAAGACTATTAGTTTAGGAATTATGGTGAAAAATGCAAAAACCGGACAATTAATTTATTCAAAAAATATAGACCGTTATTTTCTTCCTGCTAGCAATCTTAAAATGTTAACAGCTTTAGCGGCGCTTTATTATTTAGGTCCTGAGTTTACTTATCAGACTGAACTTTTTGCAGACATTAAAAAGCTTCAAGATGACACTTTACATGATACTGTTTATCTGAAATTTTCTGGAGATCCTACCCTCACTTTTGAAAAAATTAATCATCTAATGAAAAGATTATCATTAGCAGGTGTTCGAAAAATCGAAAATGGAGTCGTAGTTGATGACAGGTTATTTGATTACATCGCCATGAGTCCTGGTACAGTGTGGGATGATCAGAATGATTGCTATGGGGCACCATTAAGCGCTTTGATTATAGATCGAAATTGTGTAATAGCTAAATTAAAACCTGCATCGGGAGATAATCAGCTTGCTCAAATGGAATTACCTCAATATCCGCAATTTATTAAATTTGAAAACGAAGTGCTTACTGATCATGAAACAGAAAAAAAGTGTGAAGTTGATGTCAAACCTAAAGACACTTCAACGTATACAATATCTGGATGTATAAAACATGACGTGTCGGAACAAAAAATTGAAATGGCTGTCCATAACCCTCAAGCTTATTTTAAGCAAATCCTATCCTACTTATTGAATAAGTATCATATTGAAAATCCAATGGGTGTTAAATTTCAAAAAATGGAAGCTTTACCTCAAAAACCATTAGCGATTGAATATTCGGTACCGTTGAAGAATATAGTTGCCACTTTGTTAAAAGAGTCAGACAACATGATTGCCAATGCTTTATTTAAAACCATGGGAAAGCGGTATACTCAACAAGATGTAGGAACATGGGAAAATGGTAAAATTGCACTACAAGCAATTCTATCTGAGATGAAGCTAGATTTTTCAAAAGCACGGATTGTAGATGGTTCTGGTCTTTCCAGATACAACTATCTAACTCCCAGGCAGTTGATGTCTTTAATTAAAATCGCCTTCTCTTCCAAAGAATTTCATTCATTTTATAGTGCTTTACCCATTTCTGGTGTTGACGGTACGCTTAAGGATCGGATGAAAGGTATTACCTTTAAAAAGGTTCATGCTAAAACAGGAAGAATGAGTGGAGTATCTGCCCTATCTGGATACCTCAAGACTCGAAAAAATCAAGCACTAATGTTTGTTATTTTGATAAATGGTTTTGTAGGTGATCTTAAGCACTATGAAAATTTTGAAGATAAAATTTGTGAACTACTTATTGAATCAGGTTAGAAATGACGTAGTCAAGCAAAAAAAGTACTTTTACTTGCAACGAAATTTACCTTGGAAGATGGTTTTTTCGTAGAAAAATTGAAAGAAAAGAACATCCACGTCATGATTCCAGACTTATTGGAACGCAATAAAATTCAACGATGAGATTTGGTACCAACAAGCTGCCACTATTTGAATTCTTCAGACGCGACTAGCTGTATATAATTTTACATTGGGCAGGCTGAACAGTAATTATTGGTTTAAAATTAAATTAGGACCTGTTTTAGGCGTGTCATAAGGACAGCAATGGATATCTATGGAAAAGTTAAATGCTCTAAAGAAAAAAGATCTACGTCGTTGTGTTGATGTAACGCAGCTACATTTCAAAACCACGGATGAGCTTGAACCACTCACAGAATTTTTCGGACAAGCGCGAGCATTCGAAGCAGCTTCTTTTGGGTCTGGGATTCAGGCAAAGGGATATAACCTGTTTGCTGTCGGTATTTCAGGAACAGGGAAGCGCGCTATTATACAGTCTATTTTGGAGAAAAAAGCGATAACAAAGCCCATTCCAGCAGATTGGTGTTATGTTTTCAATTTTGAATCTCCTCAAAAGCCGATAACCTTGCAATTGCCCTCTGGTTTAGGACGTATATTTCAAGAAGATATGCGTGTGTTACTGGTTGATCTCAAAGCAGCCATTCCTGGAATTTTTGAAACGGAAGAATTTCGCACCCGAATGCAGAAAATCAATGAAGAAATCAGTTTTAAACAGGAAAGCTTTTTCAAAAATATTACAAAGGAAGCGAAAGAGAAAGGTTTGTTGATTCTTTCAACACATGAAGGATTCTCCGTGATGCCGCTGGATGAAAAGAATGATGTTATGACACAAGAAGTGTTTGACCAGCTTTCTGAGAAAGAGAAAAAAGAAAAGCAGGCGTTGATTGTTTCCTTTACTCAGCGATTGGCAGATTTTATCAAGCAAGTGCCTGGTTTACAAAAGAAGCGAATTGATCAAGAAAAGAAGATATTGAAAGAATTTACCTTGATTGCGGTTGGGCAATCAATGAATGATTTAAAAAGAAAATATAAACATTATTCTGAAATTTTATCCTACCTGGAAGCCGTAGAGCAGGATGTGATTTTAAATGTAAAAGATTTCATCAAGAAAGAAGAAAGTCAGAGTGTTCCTTTTATCAGCCCTGAAATGCCTTCCTTTACACGCTATCAAGTCAACTTGTTAGTGAATCACGAGGAAACGACAAGCGCCCCTATTGTTTTTGAAGAAAATCCCACGTACTCAAACTTAATTTGCCGCCTGGACCATGAAGCTCATTTTGGTGCCTTACTCACCGATTTCACATTGATTAAACCTGGCGCTTTGCATCAAGCGAATGGGGGATATTTGATCATAGATGCACGAAAGCTGCTGACGCAACCTTATGCTTGGGATGGTTTGAAGCGAGCGTTGTTTGATCGTCAAATCAAGATAGAGCCAGTAGAAAATCTGGTGGGCATATTTAGGACGACTTCATTAGAGCCTTCTCCTATCCCACTTGATATTAAAGTCGTTTTGACTGGAGATTCATTTATTTTTAATCTGCTTCATGCGTGGGATTCCGATTTTTCTAAATTATTTAAGGTGAAAGTAGAGTTTCAGGACCGAGTAGATTGGAGTCAGGAGAATCTGCATTTATATGCCAAATTTATGGCTGCTATTATACAGAAGGAAAAAATGCTTCCTTTTCATCGTTCCGCAGTTGCTGCATTGATTGAGTATAGTAGCCGGATTTCAGGGGATGCTGAAAAGTTATCGATACGGGTAAGTAACATACAAGATCTGCTTCATGAGGCAAGTTATTGGGCAAAACATGCGAATAAAAATTGGGTGGGAGAAAAAGAAGTAGAACAGGCAGTCCAGGCACAAATCAGAAGGCTAGATAGGGTTCGGGAGGATTATTATGAGCAAATTCAGCGAGATATCATTTTTATTGATACCCAAGGTGAAATAGTGGGCCAGGTAAATGGCTTGGCTGTGGTGGAATCAGGCAACTTTTCTTTCGGTTATCCGACTCGAATTACTGCCAACGTTCGAATGGGAAATGGAGAAGTAGTAGATATTCAAAGAGAAGTTAAACTTTCAGGACCCATTCATTCCAAAGGCGTATTAATTCTATCCAGCTTTCTTGCCGGGCGTTATAGTAGAGACCAAACATTTTCTTTATCAGCCAGCATTGCATTTGAACAAACGTATGGATTAATAGAGGGGGATAGTGCATCCGTTGCGGAATTATGTGCTTTACTTTCTGCCATTGCTGAAATTCCCATTAAACAAGAGTTTGCAGTGACAGGGTCTGTGAATCAGCATGGAGAAGTGCAGCCAGTGGGCGGCGTGAACGAAAAGATTGAGGGGTTTTTTGATATTTGTAAATCTAGAGGACTGAGTGGAAAGCAAGGTGTTTTAATTCCTGCCGCGAATGTACACCATTTGATGTTACGAAAGGATGTGGTTAAGGCCGTTGCTTCCAAGAAATTTTCAGTCTATCCCATTGAAAATGTGGATCAAGCCATTGTGCTGTTGATGGGGACCAAAGCAGGTAAAAAGACAGTAAAAGGATGGTCTCCAAAACTTTGTTTCAATGCTCAGGTAGAAAAATGTCTACAGAAATTTTCTAAAAAGCAGAAGCAGTCAAAAAAATGATGTTTTTTAGGGCGTATCATCAATTAATTTTTTAAGTTCAAAATGTGGGTAATGGAGGCAAATTTAGAAAAAATTTGCCTCCATATTCTCTTTTCTCGTTCGAAAAAATCTTTAGGGACGTTGCCTAGTACTCTCATTTTAGCGGTCATGATACACTGACACCCAAAACCTAAAAGGCGAAAAAATATGCAATTTTTTCCTGAGACTCAACCCATTGAAACCGAAGAAGGTTTAGTTGAACAAGTCCGATTTTTTACCGGCAGCGGCGCCAGTGCCCATTTTTATTATTTCATGTTGGATAAATACGGTGAACGCTGGATAGCCAAGGGTGAACTGCATGATCCAAGCGCTCGTCGCATCAGTCCGCTGAGTGAAGTTCAACACAATATGGCAAAAGAGCTGATAGCCAACGCCCTTTATGCCCGATTGGGCGTGCCCGTTGCGCGCATTCAAATGGCTATGGTACCCGTGCATGTCAATCCGACAATGCCTTTTTGGCAAGAGTTGGCAGAAGAAATTGGTATCACACACACACCGGCCATTCTCACCCGATTTTTAGATCACTTTCAGGAATATCCTTACTTACCTGAATTTTATGAATCCAACGGTGATAGTTTGACCTTGGAAATTGATAACCAATGGGTGGTTGAGGCAGGTTTAGGTCGTGCACTGGCAGTATCTCAGTGGCTCAATGATATTGATGTCATCGGAGGGAGTGGAGGCAATATGGGTTATCGACTCCGACAGCATCCCAATAGTGAGACAGGGGCGTTATTGGTTGAGACCTGCAAAATTGATCCGGGGTACGCCTTTTTTGATTTTGAAAAAGAAAACACAGCACAGATTGAAAGAGAGGCTACCCTTCAACTAGCCACGATGGGAGAAATGGAACGTATCCAGACCCACTGGACACAATGGCCACAACAAACGCAAGCGGAATATTGGGAAACCATGGCAGCGATTGTCACTTTGCCCCTTGATGAGATAGAGACGCTTTTTAACGAAACTGATCCTGAGGGTCATTATCAAGACCGCGCCTTGTGCTTGGAACGGTTAGCAAGCCGGCAAGCCAGTTTACGTGAACATCTTGCCCATTATGAGACGGAGATTCACCCCAAACCTCAAATGTCTATTGCACTGCCTCCCTTGCCTCAAGGCAAAACGCAATCCCTGTCAGATCGCCTGGAACGACAAAACCAGTGGATGTTGCAACGCCCCAGTGTGCAACAAGCCTTTCATTTTTATTTAACACCCAGCGTCATGACCACCGATCGAGACCCAGAAGCACCTCGGTATGATTGTGGTGAGAAAATCATGGATTTTTTAACGAATCCTCAATATCGTGCCCTACTCTTGTTGGGTAAAAGTGGGGCAGGCAAATCCATTGAAACCTATCGCTTAATTGAGCGAGCCACTGAGCTGGGTTTTATGCCGCTGCGTATTGAACTCAAGCGGTTTTCAAGTACTACTGTCTCTCACTGCATACTCAACACGTTGCAAGATGACTTTCAACTTTCCCTGACCCAGATTGAAGAGGTGAAAGAGGCACCCTTGTTATTTATCCTCGATGGATTTGACGAAATCCAGGGGCGTGCCCAACCTAACCTGTATGACACCCACCAACTGGGTGAGTGGGTCAACAGTAAGGTGATGACTACCTGTCGAAGCCAATACTATACGTATGAAATGAAGCCGTGTTTTATCCCAGCAGGTCAAGCACAAGCGTTACAGCTTTGGCACATAGCGCCAGTGAATGAGATGGAGCAAACAGACTATATCCTAGCCCATCATGAGCAACTTGACAGCCAGGCTTGTCTTGCTTACCTGGAAGAAAACCCAAAAGCCAGGGAGTTGCTGGATACTCCCCTGATGCTCAAACTTTTTGTGGATGCCTATCCTATTTTGCAACGTGAGACTGAAAACGACTCGACCCTTCGTTTTACCCGCTATCGTTTATATGAAGCCTTTTTAACCACCTGGACACAGCACCAGGTTGTTCGTACCATTCAGCAACTGGGGCATTATGAAGATCTTACCGATCGTTTCCAAAGCTTTTCGGAAGTGCTTGCCTTTACCATGTACGCTCATGCCAAAGATGCGATTGAATATCAAGAAGACAGTACCCTGATTCAACGCGAAGAAGATGTCTTGTGGTCACGTTTTTTCACGGATCGAGACCCGGATGTGGTCAAGCTTCGGCTGGGTTGTCCCTTAACGCGAACAGGCAATACCTACAGTTTTTTACACAAATCCTTTGCTGATCATTTGGTCGCAAGGCGACTGTGGAAAAGCTTGGAGGAGCATGTGCCGATTGAAGCGTGCTTAACCTTGTGGAACGTTCGTTTTTTAGTGGATGAGCGCGCGATATTGGAAATTTTTTCGGAAAATATTGTCACACTTCTCAATTACCATCCCATCATCGAGCGCTTGTATGAACTGGTACTGAGTAGCCGAGGTGAACCTGCCCATGCTAAAGCCAGCAGCAATGCCATCAGTGTGTTGAATGTAAATCAAGCGCTGTGCCGATTGATAGGAAGAGACTTCTCAGGTATTCATGCACCTCGAGCGGATTTGTCGTTTAGTAACTGCACAGGAACTGATTTCACCGGTGCGGATTTATCAGGATCACACCTTGAGGCGGCTACCTTTATCCAAACGAATTTCACACGAGCTAAACTTTATGGAGTGTTTTTGGGAGAATATCCGCCGATTTTGGCTGACGGTTACGTGAACTGTGTCGCCTACTCTCCCGATGGAAGTTTATTGGCGATAGCGGCGGGTAATAAGATTCAACTGATTGCTGTAGAAAGTGGTCGTTGTGAGCAGGTGCTTGATGGGCACCCGGATCTGGTTAGAAGTATCACGTTTAGCCCGAGTGGCGAGTGCCTGGCATCAGGAGGTATGGATAAGACGATCCGCCTGTGGGATGTTGCCAGTGGACGTTGTGAGCAGGTGCTTGATGGGCACACGAAGTATGTTGCTAGTGTCACGTTTAGCCCGAATGGCAAGCATCTGGCTTCAGGAAGTACTGATCAGACGATCCGCCTGTGGGATATTGCCAGTGGGCGTTGTGAGCAGGTGCTTCAGGGGCACACGGAGCAGGTTAATAGTATCACATTTAGCCCGACTGGCGAGCACCTGGCATCAGGAAGTGATGATAAGACGATCTGTCTGTGGGATATTGCCAGTGGTTGTTGTAAGCAGATGCTTGAAGGGCACACGGATGAGGTTGCTAGTGTCACGTTTAGTTTGAGTGGTGAGCGCCTGGCATCAGGAAGTAAGGATAAGACGATCCGCCTGTGGGATATTGCCAGTGGTCGTTGTGAACAGGTGCTTGAGGGGCACACGAGGGAGATTGCTAGTGTCACGTTTAGCCCGAATGGCGAGCGCCTGGCATCAGGAAGTAGGGATAAGACGATCCGCCTGTGGGATATTGCCAGTGGGCGTTGTGAGCATGTGCTTGAGGGACACACGTTCTGGGTTGAGAGTGTCACGTTTAGCCCGAGTGGCGAGTGCCTGGCATCAGGAGGTATGGATAAGACGATCCGCCTGTGGGATGTTGCCAGTGGACGTTGTGAGCAGGTGCTTGATGGGCACACGAAGTATGTTGCTAGTGTCACGTTTAGCCCGAATGGCAAGCATCTGGCTTCAGGAAGTACTGATCAGACGATCCGCCTGTGGGATATTGCCAGTGGGCGTTGTGAACAGGTGCTTGAGGGGCACACGGAGCAGGTTAATAGTATCATATTTAGCCCGACTGGCGAGCACCTGGCATCAGGAAGTTATGATCAGACGATCCGCCTGTGGGATATTGAAAGTGGGTGTTGTGGGCAGGTGCTTGAGGGACACACGGGGAAGGTTAATAGTGTCACGTTTAGCCCGACTGGCGAGCACCTGGCATCAGGAAGTGAGGATAAGACGATTCGCCTGTGGGATATTGAAAGTGGGCGTTGTGAGTGGGTGCTTGAGGGGCACACGAGGGAGATTGCTAGTGTCACGTTTAGCCCGAGTGGCGAGCGCTTGGCATCAGGAAGTTATGATCATACGATCCGCCTGTGGGATATTGCCAGTGGTCGCTGTGAGCAGGTGCTTAAGGGGCACGCGTGGACGGTTAATAGTGTCACGTTTAGTCCGACTGGCGAGCTCCTAGCATCAGGAAGTGATGATGAGAAGATCCGCCTGTGGGATATTGCCAGTGGTCGTTGTGAGCAGGTGCTTGAGGGACACAAGAGTATGGTTTATAGTGTCACGTTTAGCTCGAGTGGCGAGCACCTGGCTTCAGGAAGTGGGGATAAGACAATCCGCCTTTGGGATGTTTTAACAGGTACGTGCGAACAGATTATTCCAACAGTAAGCTCAGTCCATAGCGTGGCATTTAGTGAGGATGGTCAGTATTTAACAGCAGGAGATACTTCAGGCACTGTCTTTGTTTACCTGAAAGGTGAGGACGATGGTTACCGCTTAATCTGGCAGGCCCCGAAATCCAAGAGCTTATTATTCACAGATTGTGTGATTGACAACACAGAAGGCTTACGTGATCCACAGCAGCGACTATTGTCACAACGGGGTGCAATTGGTGAATTTGCCCCTGTCTGGGTTGAAACGGTGTCTGCCAGGATTGAAGTCGAAGAAGGATTTAAAGCGCGCCTAGCCCAAGTCGAAGCCCTCTATATAAAAACGCCCGAGCAAAAGCAGGAAATCAGTTTGCTCAAAAATGCGTTAGTGGATATTGATCGATGTGAGGATATCCTGGCGGTGAAATTTGTCTTATTAGATTTACATGAAACGATTGCACAGATACAGAGTCATGAGTTGGGTTATTCGTTGACAGAGTTATCTGCTTTGGTTGAAAAAAATCTTGGGCTGATTGATGAGATGACCCATAGGGCTTTGCCAGAAGATCTGAATAGGGAAACAAAAAAAGAAAGGAAAGCCAATAAGCCTTGTGTGATTTCTTAAGGGATGTCGCAATTGGCGTTAGAATGCGCTAAATTAACCGCTCTCCGTCATCAACTATGTTGTTGGGTAAGATTTAACCACCCTCCGTCATCAACTATGTTGTTCGCTAAACTCTAAAGAGTTAATTTTAGCATTAGCGATGATAATGATTTTACGCATAAGAGCAGTTAGAGCCACCATTTTCTTTTTCCCTTGAGCAATTAGTTTTTCATAGAAGATTTTCAAGTGAGAGTTGCTATTACAGGCAGCCATAGCTGCCATAAATAAAATATTCCGAACATGAACTCTTCCACCACGAGTTCTTCGATAACCTTTATGCTGACCACTTTCACAGGGAAAAGGAGCCAAGCCACAAAGGCTTGCAATTTTTCTTCGATTAAGCTGGCCCAGCTCAGGAAGTAAAGCGATTAAAGCATTGGCAATAATATTGCCTATACCAGGGATAGTTAAAAGCATTTCCTTTTTTTCTTGCAAGAGCTTGTTAGACTCAATGATTAATTGGATTTTTTTATTAAGTTCATCTAGCTGTTTCTGTATATGCTTTATAAGCTCTTTGCAGCTTTTTTTCACAAACTCAGAGACATTTGGACTCTGAGCTCTATTTTTTTCTTGAACAAGCATCTGATTTAAATCTATTCTTCTCTGAGTTAAGGAAGCTAGTTGAGTAGCCTCATGAGAAGGATTTTGATAAACAGAGAGTTTCTGATGTCGTTCAAAAGCGTAGTAAGCTAAACATTTAGCATCAATAGAGTCTGTTTTAGCTTTTTGACCTAGTGATCTAATGAAATGCTTGACCAGTCTGGTATTAGCTCTATGGACAGTAGCATTGATATCAAGAAGTTTTTGAAGAAAGAGTTGCTCATACCCACCTGTAGTTTCAAGAACAATAAAGGGTGAATTGATTTTAGAAAGGAATTGATCCAAGAAAGCTTGAAAACCTGAAGAGGAATTTTCAAAAGAGAAAGAGCTTTTTTGACCGAGAAGGTTAACGACAACCTCGGATTTTCCGATATCGATTCCTACGAAGTTGTGATATATTTTCATGTAAGTCCTCGCATAAAGAAATGGTTTAAGATTGTAAACGGGTGCACTTATGTTGTGTCCCAGACAACTATTCAAACGCGGTGAAGGACTTTGGAGGCGGAGATCTTGATGACGACGGTGATTATTCACCTATTGCGAGACGATCGTCCGACCCCGTTAAGTTCCCCTAACTAGTTAGGGGAACTTAAACTTATCCTTCTTAATTTCTTTTATACCATGTTTTTAACTTACAATTGCGAGCGAAGCGCGGCAATCTAGTCGGGATGCTCTATCCAGAACTTAAGCTTATGCGATTTTAATAAGTTTGGGGCTGGATTGCCACGTCGCTTCGCTTCTCGCAATGACGGACTTTGCTTCGCTTCTCACAATGATGGATTTTGCTTCGCTCCTCGCAATGATGGGAGGCGCTGTTACATGTGGTGAAGACGGTGGAAATCTTCTTTGGCAGCATCTTCGTTTTGCAAGCTTTTTGAATGCTTCAGAGGTGACTAGTTATAGATTTTCTGCCTGGTTAGCCTGCTTGGAATAAGATTGAAAAAGCACAGGAGGGCAAATAGCTGTTTCTTCCTCAAATGTCACGATTTCCCAAGCAGAGGTATCTGCAAGCAGTGTATTGAGGAGAAGATTATTCAGGCTATGTCCTGGCTTGTAGGCAGAATAAGCGCCTACCACAGGGTGATTTAACAAAGCCAAATCACCAATCGCATCAATAGATTTATGAAGTGCAAATTCATTCCCCAGACGTAAGCCTTCCTGATTCATAATGCGAGAGTCATCTAAAGCGACTGTATTATCTAAGCTTGCTCCCAGCGCTAAATCTCGTCTAACTAAATAATCTAGTTCATTCAAGAAACCAAATGTTCTGGCTCTACTGATCTTGGTGTATGAGATTTGAGAAAAATCTAGCGTGACCGATTGTTCGCTTTTTTGAATGGCAGGGTGCTCAAAATTGATGATGATAGAGACCTTAAAGCCTTCAAAAGGTTCCAGAGATGCCCATTTATCATCATGAGATACTTTGACAGGCTTTTTGATTCGGATAAATTGTTTGGGTGCATCCTGTGCTTGTATGCCAGCTGATTGAATTAAAAAGACAAAAGGGCTTGCGCTGCCATCCATGATAGGTACTTCAGCCCCTGTTAATTCAACATAGGCATTGTCGATGCCAAGACCTGCAAAAGCAGACATTAAGTGCTCAATAGTAGAGACCCGGACACCTTCTCTAGAAGTCAGGCAGGTGTTGAAGCGGGTGTCTCCAATATGATCTATGGTAGCAGGTATTTCTATGGCAGGATTTATGTCTGTTCGACGGAAGACAATGCCAGTATTAATCGGTGCTGGTTGTAGCGTGAGAGAAATTTTTTCTCCAGTATGCACGCCTACACCAGAGGCTTTTATCGGGTTTCCTAAAGTACATTGAGGTGTCATAATTTTATAAAAATTTGTTATATATATTCATTTCCCATCTTGCTTAAAAGGGCAAGTGGTGCTTATTTATTAATTGTATACCTTAAAATAGATTTTGCTGGTTGTGGTTGTATCCACTGATCATCAAGGTGTTTCCCGGCAGAGATTACTGTCATTTTACTCACTCTCCGTAGGTTCAGTTTCTTTTTCCTTTTCTTGTCGTCTGGCAACGGCAGGAATATCAAAGTAGTCCCAATACTCAGCATTTTCTGGATTGTTTATTTGCTCTTCTGTCTTTTTCCCAGGCGATTGTCGGCGGATGAGAGGCGGGCGATCCAGTTCGTTGTAGTCAATCGCACGATCTCGTTTCATATTTTCTAGTGCCTTTAATGAGTTAGAAGCAGAAGGTTCAATGATGGGTGATCCTAAACCAGTGGCAACGACCGTGACTCTCAGATCATCTGCCAAGGTTGGGTCAATGACTGTACCAATCACAACGGTGGCATCGTCTGATGTGAGTGAACGAATCGTTTCTCCAACCTGCACAAATTCATCAATGGTCATTTCCGCATTGGCGGTAATATTGACCAGGACACCTTTTGCTTCATCTAATTTGATGTCTTCCAATAAAGGATTGGAGATAGCTGCTTCAGCTGCTTTCTCTGCCCTGTCTTCTCCTTGTGCATAACCGATCCCCATCATAGCCATACCCATTTCAGACATGACCGTTCTGACATCTGCAAAGTCTACATTAATTAACCCTGGACGGGTAATGAGCTCGGTAATGCCTTGAACGGCCCTCAAGAGTACATTGTTTACTTCTTTAAAAGCTTCTAGCAATGTAATGTTTTTTTCCAGAACGCTGAGTAATTTATTATTGGGAATGGTAATCAAGGAATCTACATGTTTTGAGATTTCTTTAATGCCAGAGTCTGCAATAGCAAAACGCTTTTTGCCTTCAAAACCAAAAGGACGCGTGACAACCGCAACAGTCAATATTCCAAGCTCTTTTGCAATTTTTGCAAAAACAGGTGCAGCGCCAGTTCCTGTGCCGCCTCCCATACCAGCTGTGATAAACACCATATCAGAACCTCTTAGGATTTCCCGGATATGGTCCTCATTTTCTTCTGCAGCCTGTCTACCCACCTCTGGGTTTGCACCAGCGCCCAAGCCTTTCGTTGTACTGTCACCTAACTGCATCAGCACCTGAGCGCTTGATTGTCTCAAAGCTTGTGCATCCGTATTAGCACAAATAAACTCAACGCCCTCAATATGGCTTTTTATCATATTTTCAATGGCATTTCCGCCTCCACCTCCAACGCCAATGACTTTAATAATGGCATTATGTGGGTTTGTTTCTGTTAGCTCAAACATATCGGCCTCTGCTGTCGTCATCTGATCACCTTAAAAATTACCTTGAAACCAATTGCGCATACGTGCCCAAATTCCTTTTAAATTGCCTGCGCTGATTGGGCTTGATTGACCTTCTTCCATCATTTTTTGGGCATAGAGTAATAAGCCTGTTGCTGTCGAGTATACCGGCGTTTTTAATGTATCAGTCAGTCCGCTGATATGCTGTGGTTTGCCTACCCTGACAGGCACTTGGAATATAGATTCTGCAACTTCCTGGATGCCCTTGATCATGGACGCTCCGCCTGTGAGTACAATGCCTGAGGAAATGAGGTCTTTAAAATGGTAGCGCTGAATTTCTGCAGATACTAATGAGAATAATTCCTCATAGCGAGCTGCAATAACTTCAGTCAGCACCTGTTTGGAGAGTGTGCGGGTTTCAGAGCTAGAAATGTTGGGTATCTTGATGGTTTCTGTTGCATCAATCATTCGGTTACTGGCTGAGCCATATTCAATTTTGATTCTTTCTGCATCTTTCGTAGGTGTTCTGAGTGTCAGTGCGATGTCATTCGTCACTTGATTACCACCAATCGCAATCACAGAGGTATGGCGAATGGATCCACCAGCAAAAATGGCAACATCTGTTGTGCCTCCGCCAATATCAATCAAACAAACCCCTAACTCTTTTTCATCCTCTGTTAACACAGAATGCCCGGAGGCAATGGGTTCAAGAACAATGCTTTCTACCCCTAAATTACAGCGTTGAACACACTTGATGATGTTTTGAACAGCACTCACGGCACCGGTGACGATATGGGCTTTTACTTTTAAATGCATCCCTGACATACCAACGGGTTCCCGAATTTCTTCCTGATTATCAATAATATATTCTTGAGGCAGTACGTGCAGAATACGTTGTTCGGGAGGAATTGCCATGGTTTTAGAAGCATCAATCACGCGATTGACATCCTGGCGAGTGACTTCATTATCTCTGACTGCAACAACCCCTTGAGTGTTAAAACTGCGAACATGGCTGCCTGCAATGCCAGCATAAACAGAGTTAATTTGACAGCCTACCATCAGTTCAGCTTCTTCAACTGCTTTCTGGATAGATTGAACGGTGGTCTCAATGTTTGCGACAACACCTCTTTTTAGCCCCTGGGATGGATGTGTGCCTACACCGATCACCTCAATTTCTCCATCTTTTTTGACCTCACCAACTAAGGTGACTATCTTGGTGGTACCGATGTCTAGACCAACAATTAAAGGCTCGTCTTTTTCTCTTGGCATGATATGTTTCTCTTGGGATTCTCTTGTAAAGCTGAATGTTACAGAATTTCCATAGTTACAGCAATCAGTTGAATGTTTTTTTTTACTTAGGGAACGTCTCTAAAGATTTTTCGACCAGCATAGTAGGCTGTGAAGGCAGGTTCTTAATTGATGACACGCCCTAAATTTTCGCTCGAAAAAATCTTTAGGGACGTTGTCTGGGGTATGACTTCAATTTATTTTTTTTCTGTTTTGTGGTTATTTGGTTTGATTAGCTTGTGAGTCCACCTTACCGCAAAACCATTTAGATAGCGTAAATCAACTTGTCCAATGCGTTTCTGCATGGATAAAGATTCCTGACGTAATTTTGGGTACGCTGAAACAAAGCGTCCCCAGCGAGGTAGGATATCCGTTCTTCCTACCAGGATAGAAATACCATTATTTAGAACCACCTTTAGATTGCTATCAGGGCTTAATTCAAAAAAAACAATCTTCAGTGAATAAGGCTGGATAGAGGTAGACATTTTTTGGTACCAAGCAAAGACAGTTTCGAATTCAGAAGGAGACGCAACAACATGAGGGAGTTGCTTTGGGATAGTCGAAGGGGGAGGGTAAAAAATTTCACCTTGTGGATTCAACACCCCTTTTTCATTAAAAAGGGCAATAGGCTTTTGTTCCTCGATGTTAATGACCAGTGTGGCTGGCCAAACTCGACGAACGGTTACCGTATGAATCCAGGGAAAGGTCATTAATGTTTTTTTTAACTGATAGATGTTTAAGAGTAAAAAATTATTTTCCTGAATGTGGGGGGCAATGGCTTTTTTTAATGTGTTTTTTGAAATATGGTGATAATGCGAAGCGATTTTAATCGTTGAAATTGGGAAAAATCGACTCCCTTGAGTTTTTATATAAAAAAATGTGACTGACACCCCGCCTAAAATCAAGATAATCAGCAAAAACTTAATAATGGAAAAGCCTGACTGATGGGTGCGCATAATTTATGTTTTTTTGATAGCAGATGGATCGGAATCAAAGGGTCTGATTTTACATTGGATTTTTTTGAGTCCTGAGAGAAAAGGAGAAGTTTCCTTTAGTAACTGAATCAGTTGAGGAATGTTGCAGCTTAGTTTAGTGAGCCAGATACTACTGCTGACATGAACAATCAGCGTGTCTCCCTGTAATTGTGCCACATGACAATGTGGCTGAAGTTGCTTATCCAGGTGCGCCTTTAAGAGCTGATCAATCATGATGTGTTGTTTGGCTTGCTTGAGAACACCTGACAGCAGGCTGTTTTCTAGTGCATCCTGAAAAATCTGGGTCATGTTTAACTACAGGTTGGAAATTAGGGGTGAAATATAATATAACGCTTGCATATAGGGCGTGTCATCCATTAACTTTAAAAGTTAATGGCCCTTTAGTTTACAACAACAGGACAATCATGATCAATTTGATATTAAGCAAACTATTCGGAACCCGAAATCAGCGTGTTGTCAAAAGAATGCGTAAGACGGTTGCACAGATCAATGCTTTAGAGACCACCATCCAGGCATTAACGGATACTCAGCTGTCAGAGAAAACAGCGCTTTTCAGGAAAAAATATCAAGAAGGGGTGACACTCAATCAGTTGCTGCCAGAAGCTTTTGCTGTGGTTCGAGAGGCCAGCAGAAGAACCATGGGGATGCGGCACTTTGACGTTCAGTTGATCGGAGGTCTGGCATTACATGAAGGCAAAATTGCCGAAATGAAAACAGGGGAAGGAAAAACCCTGATGTCGACGTTAGCTGCTTATCTCAATGCTTTAACTGGAAAAGGGGTTCACATAGTCACTGTGAATGATTATCTCGCAAAAAGAGATGCGAAATGGATGTCTCCTATTTATACGTTTTTAGGCTTAACAGTTGGGGTGAATTTACCTGACATGTCTAGTGAAGAAAAAAAGCAGGCCTATGCAGCGGATATCACGTATGGCACAAACAATGAATTTGGATTTGATTACCTGCGGGATAACATGGTGTTTAGTTTGGAGCATCGGGTTCAAAGGGCTTTACATTATGCCATTGTGGATGAGGTTGACTCGATTTTGATTGATGAGGCCAGAACGCCCTTAATTATTTCAGGCCCTTCAGAGGACAGTTCTGAGCTTTATATCAAGATCAATCAGCTGATTCCAAATTTAAAGCCCCAATTGGAGGAAGGGGGCGAAGGTGATTATGCGTTAGATGAAAAATCTCGCCAGGCTTTTTTAACGGAAGCAGGTCAGCAAAAAATAGAAGCATTATTTGTAGATGCAGGTTTGGTTGAAACTGCGGAAGATCTATATAACCCTGGTAATATTTCTCTCTTGCACCATTTAAATTCAGCGCTTAGGGCGCACACATTATACCGGCGAGATGTCGATTATATTGTTAAAAACGGGGAAGTGGTTATTGTAGATGAGCATACGGGGCGTTTGATGGCAGGTCGTCGTTGGTCTGATGGATTGCACCAGGCGGTGGAGGCTAAGGAAAAGGTGGCGATTCAAAATGAAAATCAAACCCTGGCTTCCATTACATTTCAAAATTATTTTCGGCTCTATGAAAAACTCTCTGGAATGACCGGCACAGCCGATACTGAGGCCTATGAGTTTCAGCAAATCTATGGTTTGGAAGTTGTCGTGATCCCAACGAATAAGCCTGTTCTTAGGCAAGACATGAGTGATCAGATTTATTTGACCATGAATGCAAAATTCAATGCGATTGTTGAAGAAATTAAAGCCCGTCAGAAAAAAGGACAGCCTTTATTAGTGGGGACAGCTTCTATTGAGAGTTCTGAGCGTTTATCGCATTTATTAAATCAAGAAGAAATTCCTCATCAAGTCTTAAATGCCAAATTTCATGAAGCTGAGGCTAAAATTATTGCACAGGCAGGAAAAGTAGGCGCAGTGACTATTGCAACGAATATGGCTGGTCGTGGAACGGATATTGTGTTGGGAGGGAGTCTGGAAAATCCAGCTTCCGAGTCAGGAGAAGATGGTGAAGCAGCTGAGCAATTACAAACTGAGTCTGATTGGAAAAAAAATCATGCAGCTGTGGTTGAGGCGGGTGGCTTGCATGTGTTGGGGACAGAGCGTCACGAGTCACGTCGAATCGATAATCAGTTGAGAGGTCGTTCAGGCAGGCAAGGAGACCCTGGGTCATCACAATTCTTTTTATCATTAGAAGATAACCTGATGCGAATTTTTGCATCCGATCGGGTGGCTAACATCATGAAGCGTTTGGGTATGAAAGACGAAGAAGCCATCGTTCACCCCTTAATCACCCGAGCAATTGAAAGTGCTCAACGGAAGGTGGAAGGTCATAACTTTGATATTCGGAAGAACCTGCTTGAATATGATGACATTGCCAATGATCAACGAAAGGTGATTTATCAGCAGCGTCATGAAATCATGTTGGCTCAACATATTTCTGAATCGATTGATGCGATGCTAGAAGAAATATTGAATGAAAGTATTGATCGTTATATTCCACCTCAAAGCTTTGAAGAGCAGTGGGATATACCTGGGTTGATGGAAAAGCTGGAGAAAGAATTTTCACTTTCTTTGAATATTGCGGGATGGCTTGAGGATGGTACTGTCTCTTTAGAGGAAGATATTCGAGAAAGGGTGCAAGAAGAAGCAAGAAAGATTTTAGGCGAGAAGCGAGACCTGGTAACTCTTGAAAAATTCACACAAGTTGAAAAATCTATTATGCTTGAGAGCCTGGATCATGGGTGGCGCGACCATCTGGCCAAAATGGATCATTTACGACAAGGTATTCATTTGAGAGGATACGCACAAAAAAATCCTGTTCAAGAATATAAGCGGGAAGCTTTTGTCTTGTTTGAGCAGATGATGCAAGATATTAAGCGTAAAACCATATCCACCTTGCTTACTTTGGATATTCAACTGCAAGAAGTGCCTACAGATGAAGATCATCGAGATGAGCAACTGATGGGGCAGGTGCAGTTACAGCATGCTTCTCTGGATATTATGCATGAGCCTGAATCTCAATCTGTGGAACTTGAAGGAAATTCTGAGACATTTACTCGATCAACACCTAAAGTGGGTCGAAATGATCCTTGTCCTTGTGGATCAGGGAAAAAGTATAAGCAATGCCATGGAAAATTGGCATAAAGCACGCGTGGAATTTCTATGAAAGAAGGCATTGCTCGCGTTAAGGTTGTTGTTGGTATTGTGATGAATGCGCAAGACCAGCTGTTGGTCGCTAAAAGACCAGATCATCTGATTAGTGGTGGTTTTTGGGAGTTTCCAGGGGGGAAAGTTGAGCCAGGAGAAACCCAGTTTGAAGCTTTGCAGCGAGAGATGAAAGAGGAGGTTAATCTTGACGTGATCTCAGCAGTTTCTTTTTTACGGTTTGATTACCAAAGTACTCGACGTTTAATTGATCTGGAGATTTGGCGGGTGGATGTTTTCCAGGGAGAAGCGGAAGGAGCTGAAGGGCAACCGATTCAGTGGCTGTTTTTAGAGGAGCTGCATAGTTTGGAGATGCTGCCTGCAAACGAACGGGTGCTTTTGGAGCTTGAGAAATATTATCCTAAATTCGGCAGTTCGAAACGTAGCGAGAAAGGATAAGGTGCTGAAGATGTGAAATATTTTTTACCTTTTTTGACGAAAGCGTAGTTACCTCTACGGTGAGGCAAAAAGGGTGAAAAATATTTTGCAGATTCAGTGGATTAGACCTTCGCAGTAGTTTCCAACTGCCGAATTTAGGATTATCACAATAAAAAATTATGAGGTAGCGACATATGGAACCCAATTTGATCCTACAAAAGATCACGGAGCTAAAATCCCGGGTGGACAATCTTTGGGGGTATCTTTGACATTGATACCAAGAAGACCAGAGTTGATGAGCTAACTGCTGAACTCGAGTTGCCTGAGGTATGGGGGGATCCTGAGAAAGCGAAAATATTGGGTAAGGAACGAGCACGTTTAGAAAAAACGGTTGATGCATTATACACCCTGAAGACTTCCGTGGAAGATACGAAAGATCTTCTGGGTATGGTTGTTCAGGAAGCAGATGAGGCAGGATTTAAACAGATAGAGCAGGATGTCGATCAGCTTGAAAAGCGACTGGCTGAAGTTGAATTTCAGCGAATGTTTCCCAATGAAGAAGATCCCAGTAATGCGTTTTTAGATATTCAGGCGGGTTCTGGTGGGACAGAGGCTCAAGATTGGGCAGAAATGCTGTTAAGAATGTATCTTCGTTGGGGGGATCAGCATGCCTTTAAAACTGAGCTGATGGAGGTTTCTGCTGGTGAGGTTGCGGGGATTAAGAGTGCTACCATCAAATTTTCTGGGGATTATGCCTATGGTTGGTTAAGAACTGAAACAGGTGTTCATCGGTTGGTCAGAAAATCTCCCTTTGATTCAGGAAGTCGGCGCCATACTTCCTTTGCTTCCGTATTTGTCTCCCCCGAAATTGATGATGATATTCAGGTAGATATCAACCCAGCGGATTTAAAAGTAGATACCTATCGATCTGGCGGTGCAGGGGGCCAGCATGTCAATAAAACTGACTCTGCTGTTCGGATTACGCATATCCCGACAGGGATTGTAGTGCAATGTCAATCAGACCGCTCCCAACATAAAAATCGAGCGAATGCCATGAAGCAACTTCGAGCAAAGCTTTATGAATTTGAGATGAAGAAAAAGCAGGCTCAAAAAGACAGTGTAGAAGAAACTAAAATGGATATTTCCTGGGGGAGCCAAATTCGCTCTTATGTACTGGATGATTCCCGTATTAAAGATTTACGGACAGGGGTTGAAAACTGTAATACGCGAGCGGTTCTAGATGGGGATATCGATGCTTTTATTGAAGCAAGTTTAAAAGCCGGGGTATCCTAGAGGGTGTCGTCACGAGATTTTTTAGCCACAAACTGCGTATAATGGATCAAATTTTAAGCAAGTTTTCGTTACATATACTTGATATGTTTCCTCAAACTTGCTTAAAATTTGCCTCCATTACCCACATTTTGTAACCAAAAAATGAAATGTAAACACACCCAAGGATGTATCCATCTCTATTTCTCAATTTTAAGGTGAAAAATGCAAAATAAATCACTAGACAATGAACACAATCCATTATCAGAAAATGAACAAATCACCCAGAGAAAAGCAAAGTTGGATGCCCTTCGTCAAAAGGGGAATGCTTATCCCAATGATTTTGAACGAAATATGTTGGCCCAAGATCTTTTGACCCAATACAGGGAAAAAACCCCTGATGAACTTGCATCGTTGGCCCTGACGGTGTGTGTCGCTGGTCGAATCATGACACGGCGGCTAATGGGAAAAGCCAGCTTTGTCCATTTGCAGGATATGTCAGGGCGTATACAGCTATACATTCGACAAAATGATCTATCTGACCCAGGTATTTATGAGGCTTTCAAGCATTGGGACATTGGAGATATTGTCGGTGTAGAAGGTACCGTATTTAAAACCAAAACAGGGGAGTTGAGTATCCATGTTGTACAGCTGCGTCTTTTAACAAAGGCGCTAAGACCTCTGCCAGATAAATTTCATGGTCTGGTTGATCAGGAAATGCGGCTTAGACAGCGGTATCTGGACTTAATGATGAATGAAAAAACACGACGCGTGTTTCAGATTCGTTCGCAGACGGTTTCTTACATCCGTCAATTTTTGTCTGAAAAAGGATTTTTAGAGGTAGAAACACCTATGATGCATCCGATTGCAGGCGGGGCAGCTGCTCGACCTTTTGTGACACATCACAATGCATTAAATCGTTCTTTATTTCTTCGTATTGCGCCTGAGCTTTACTTAAAACGTTTGGTTGTTGGCGGATTTGAGAAGGTATTTGAAGTCAACCGAAACTTCCGAAACGAAGGTCTTTCAACCCGTCATAACCCAGAATTTACCATGTTGGAATTCTATCAGGCGTTTGTTACCTATCATGATTTAATGGATTTATCAGAAGTCATGCTCAGAGGGTTAGCAGAGACGGTGTTGGGCACGACGAAGATTCAATATCAAGGGATGGAAATTGATTTTTCAAAACCTTTTCAGCGCATGACATTAAAAGCTGCTATTGTGGCTTATAATCCGGATATCACATTGGAGGATCTGGAAGATATTCACCGAGCAAGACAAGTTGCAGATCGACTTGAGATATCCTATGAATCGACGCATGGTTTAGGGAAAATTCAGTGTGATATTTTTGAAAAAGCGGTAGAAAAACGAATAGAAACTCCAACGTTCATTACAGAATACCCCACTGAAGTTTCACCTTTAGCTAAGGCAAATACTGAAAATCCTTCTGTGGCTGATCGTTTTGAGCTTTTTATTGGTCGCCAAGAGATTGCCAATGGATTTTCTGAGTTGAATGATCCAGAAGATCAGGCAAGCCGCTTCAGACAACAGGCTGCAGAAAAAGAAGCAGGGGATCTTGAAGCGATGAGCTATGACGAAGACTACATCAAAGCGCTGGAATATGGTCTGCCGCCTACAGCAGGAGAGGGCATTGGGATTGACAGGTTGATCATGTTGTTGGTTGACTCACCATCTATTCGAGATGTGATTTTATTTCCTATTTTAAGAGATGAGTAGGATATAGGGGCTTAGGGCGTGTCATCAATTGATGACACGCCCTAGCTAGTCGCCTTGAAGAATCTCAAAAAGAGATGTTTCAGGGGCTTTGGAAGAAAGTGCTAGCCTTTGTTTATGGGTTACAACTAGTCCTACCTTACAGTCAAATTCATAACTTGTTCTCGCTTTACCCTTGGCTATGCAATAAACCTCAGGGGCATGCACACTGTAAACCTTGTTCTTGCTATGCTTGTCCTGGCTTAATAATTGATTGCCCAGCGATAGCAGTTCTGTAAAAGATTCCATCTGCTCAGGCACTTGTGAAACTTTGCGCTCAATGTCTCTGATCAACCGACCCAGATAGGTTTTTAGCTTCTTTACGCCTTGTGATAACCGCTTCAACTGCCGTTTGGATGGTACAACTCAAAATCTTCTTCATCCCTTCCTCTCCCAGGCGCTTACGCCAACGAGTCATAGAGCTGTCATCAACGGGTAACTCCCATTGCAAATAATCATATCCACAAAACGCTTGCCAGTAAGGATTCTCGGCTCTGTTGCAAAAACGAGCTATGTTAGACTTGATGTTATTTGAAGGAGTATTCTCATGAGATCGACCCAACCCCAAGCCTTCAGATGGCGTCATTTTCATGCGGAGTTGATCTTGCAATGTGTGCGCTGGTACTGCAAATATGGCATTAGTTACCGAGATTTAGAAGAAATGATAGAGGAGCGGGGTTTAAGCATTGACCATACAACGCTCTATCGTTAGGTTCAAACTTATGCCCCTGAGCTTAAAAAGCGCATTGAATGGTATCAAAACCAGTATTGTTTTGCCTGGCACCTGGATGAAACCTATGTCAAAGTGAAAGGGCAATGGAAGTATCTTTATCGAGCCATTGATGAACAAGGTAAGACCCTGGATTTTTATCTGTCCCATAAGCGCAACAAAAAAGCAGCCAAACGTTTTTTGAACAAGCTTCTCAAGCGCTTTAAAACAGCTGATTTAATCAGAATTCATACGGATAAAAATCCTTGTTATGCCTCAGCGCTCAAAGAATTACGAGGAGAGGAAAGAATTCCCGAACACATTGAGCACCGGCAAATCAAATATGAAAATAATGGTATTGAAGCGGATCATGGTCAGCTTAAACGACGCATTCGACCGATGAGAGGCTTGCAATCTATGAAAACGGCGTTTGCTACCCTTAAAGGGGCTGAAGTCATGCGTATGTTTAAAAAAGGGCAATTCAATGCTTGGTTGCACCCTAAACGAAATCAAATCAATTTTATTAACCAGCTCTTCGGCTTACCTGCCTGAAAAAGAAACTTTAAATAAAACAAAATTTGTATCTGGATTCTTTTTTGCAACAGAGCCGTCGAGATGAGTCATTTATTGAAAAGAAGAGATGCAGGCATAAAAACCGGAGTCCAGTTAGATGGACTCCGGAGGCAAGGTGACAATAGAAATTTAACTTACACTAAAAGAAAAGAGGGAATGGAGACAAATGGGTAAGTCAATCACCTAACAATCTATTGTATTAAAAACAAAAAAACCTAAAAAGCATCTATCTGTGTTTTGATTTGTGAGACATTGCTTACCCATTACATTTCACGGGAAATGCCAGTGTTTATTGGCTTTTTAAGGGGTTTTGAAGTATTATTTAAGCATTCCATGACTGAGATAATTGAATAATAGTCAGAAGAGGAGGGCAAAGAATGGCTCAAGAGCAGCAAAGCTTTTTGGATCGATTAAAAACTTATTTTCTACCCCGTACAAAACAAAGCATTTACAGAGAAACAGGCTTGCATCCTGAAGAAAATAATTTATTCAATATACTACTAAAAAAAGTCTTTTTTGATGCCTATCCAGGCGATGGGGTTGTACCATTGTCATCTAAAGCTTCCGTGAACGGTCATAACGTCTTTAAAAGAAATGTCATAAAGGAATATGATCTCAAGTCAGGATTCACCAGCTTTTTAGGTTTGCCCAACCGTCTTAGAGAAGATAAAAGAGGAGGTTCGATCAGAAAGCCAACCTCAAGAGAGCTTCTGCTAGATTTGATTGGTTGGAATGAAGATCATGATTTTCTGCTTTTCCTGATGCCTTTTGCTGCATTATTTAATATTGCTCGTTTTTGCTTAACTACCCCTGTAAGCCTTCTGAAGGTTATTACAGAAGTCATCCCTGATTTTTTAAATAATCTGACAGGGATAGGGATACATGCTTTAGCTTCAAAGATAGAGAGGTGGAGTGGTATCAAGCAGGGATTAGGTATAGCAGCAGGTGTCATCGCTTTTCCAGCTTTATCTTTGGTATATGCAGTCAGCAAGCTTTGGGTTGGAGTGGGGATGCTGATCACCTCTCCGATTAAAGCCGCATCCATGGCCTATGCATTAGGCAAGTCAGCAGGTGGAGTACCCGGAATCATTTTAGGTAATGTGTTCAGAGGGGTTAGTTATTTAGCCAGTATTGTATTGTACATGCCAGCCGTTGTGTTTTTAGGGCCTGTTGCGTTCCAAGGTTTAGGAGCGTTACTTCCATTGAGTATGCATGCTGCTTTATCCGAAGGACTCCTGTTTGCATATTTAGGAGTGAAAGGATGGTTAACCACGACATCAGCCATGGCTTTTGGTGCATCATTAGCACCTCAAACAGCAAGTGTATTATCAACAGGTATACTAACAGCGGCAGCTGCAACCGGTGTCAGAATTTTAGAAGAGGTGGGTGAGAAGCTAGGTTCTTATTTCAATCCTCAGCCACATCGAATCACGATTAATTATCCTCCTAAAACTTCAAGATGGCTTGATAAAACAGCTCGACCCTATCGTCCAACTAATTCCAATACTTATAACAGATTAGGGCAGCAACATCCTGTTGAAAGGTATTCCACTACGAGTCATCGTGCACGATCTGGCAAAAAAGTTACTTCTAATACTGTTCATCAAAGTAGAAAAACAAGTACTCCTGAAAAGAAAAACTCATTCATTGTGCCTCCTCCGCAAAGAGAGGAAGCTACTAATAGTCGTGCTTTAGTGATAGTGCCGGAAAACAGGGCAGAGAATATTGATTCAGAAACAAAAATAAAAGATCGGATAACAACCGTTGCTCATAGGGAAGAAAATACTTCAATGCCAGATGTAACCAAGGGCATAGAAAAAGAGGTTATCTCTGAGTTTACTATTGCTGTCTCTGCGCTTAAGGATGCAAAGCAATCTTGTCTTGATTTTAATGATGGAAAAATAGAGCTTAAGACGCATGAAGGAAATATCGCGAAAGCGGAAAGAAAATTTAAAAAGAGTTGGACAAGTCTTGCGTTGAAGTATCATCCTGACCGCAAATCAGATCTTGATGCTGCAACATCTAAACTCATTATGCAGGCGTTAATCGATCTCAGAGAAAAAGTAGATAAATATTTTGAAGATGGCCTTCAGGAAGAGGATTTGGAAGCCGTTGATGAATTTTTGTTAACTTTGCAAAAAGAATACAATAGCGAATATAAGGTTGCCCTGGTTGAGGAACAGAATGAAATATTAAGAAAAATTAATGCTTTATTAGAAGGATACATTGGAAAAGCGGAAGATCACACTGCTAAGATGGAAGTTGAAATTGAAGCCCTAGGGCAGGGATTCAAGGAAATTGGAGAAAAAATGGAGGGACTAGGAAAAAATACTGAAGAATTAAAAATAGAAACTAGAGAAATAAGGAAAAAGCAAGAGGAACTAGGAAAAGAGTTTGATGAGATGAAAAAGCTTTCTTATAAAATAGAGAAGAAAGAAAAATCAATAAGAAGTAAAATGGAAAATGAATTGAACCATGAGCAACTGAAGAATCAAGAAGTAGAAGCAGAAGAACAGGAGAAAATTTTAGGTTTCTCATAACCTGGCCTGCTATGTGTCTTTATACTGGAGGGGAGGAGTAGTTAACAAATTTTATGGAGACAAATAATGTCAACCGAACCTGCTGAAATAAATCAAGATTTAACCCCACAAGAAATGCATGGTGAAGGAATAGAGACTTTACCACCGGAGGAGATAGTGCCCAGTATAGATGAACTTGATCTGGATACACTGAGACTGAATATAGAGCAAAGATTGTTTGAGTCTATCCGGGAAGTTGGGTCTACCGAAGAAATTGATACGCATTGGTTATTAACCGTTCTTCAAAATGATTATGAAAAATATCTGAACTTTAAACTGAACAAACTTGATCAAGATTTATTCTCTTTTAAGAAGCAGGAGTGGGTCTTAGATTTTAAAATTGAGACTTATGAAGCTTGGTACAAGCGTTATGAAAAACAAAGGGATTTAGGAAGAAAAAAGCAAAGGGAATTAGAAAAAAGGCAAAAGGACTTAGAAAAATTACAACGAGTCAATGAACAACTTTTATCAGAAAACGAGATAGAAGATGCTTGCTTTGATGATTTGATAGGAATCAGAAACGAAAGCAAAGCCAGAATAGAACTCCAAATACCATTGAATGACGACCTTAACAGAGTTTCTCTATCTGATGGTAAAGTCCTTATATTGGGTGATGTATCAGAAAGCGAGGAAGACTATGGTGAGTTTTTGTATCAGATGTTCGATAAAGCGGAATCTGCGTTACAAGCACACTTATTAGATATTACCCAGAATCAAGCAGATAGGAGTTTCGCACTTTCTAAATTTTCGGAGAATGAATTTGAGCGACTATCAAAAATGTCAGCCCCAGAAAACAGAGGTGATGAATATTTAGACAGCAAAACATTAAATAAAATTCAATCGATTACAGAGGGTTGTCTGAGTTATAAGAAAGTGTCGTTTTCAAAGAAGGAAGTTTCTAAACTCAAAGGATTTTTAGATGAAAACAAGGCTAAAGATCTAAGTGCGAAACTCCTGACAGATTCTGACAGGTTTCAATCTGTTCTTGAATCGCTTAAAAATCATCTAGAAAAATCTCGTCAAGAAAGTAGAAGTATTAAAAGAGAGAGAGAATCCTGTGAGGAAAGTTTTTTAGATTTAACTGAAGAACAGAAACGGATGCTACCAGATAAATATGAGCGAATACAAGTTTTATTAAAAGAAGAACCCGAACTGCTTTATAGTGCGATAACCTTGGATGGAGTAGAACAAAATCCTGAAAGGGATGGAGAGTTATTTTCGTTTACTGCTAAATACCTGATTGAAAGTAATATGAGCCCTTCTTTAGTTAATGATGAAGGGTCAAGCTTATTACATATGGCGGTCATTAAAAATCAACCAGAAATGGTTCAGATATTGCTGGAATTTGGAGGTGAAATGCTCCCAAATATTTAATCGCTATGTTAAGCTAAATATTTGGAGAAAAAAGATGAGCAGACAACAATACCCTGGGGCTAAAAAATTTCGTGTTGCATTAGAGGCAATTAAGGGAAAAGAAACCCTTGCAAGTCTAAGTGCCAAGCATGGAATAGCTCCGACGATGATATCGAAATGGAAAAGAGAACTACTTGAAAGAGGCAGTGAACTCTTTGAAAAAGGTTACAAACCAGCGGATGTCCGCTTAGAACATGAACGAGATCAATTGCTTAAAAAAGTAGGTGAATTGAGCCTGGAGGTAGACTACCTAAAAAAGGCATACGCGAGCATCTAACGTCAAAAGAACGTCGGTTGCTCGTGAATCCAAATTTAGAGATATCGGTCTCCCGTCAATGTCAGTTGCTGGGTGTAGAGCGGAGTGGTCTTTATTATAAGCCTGTAGCGAGGGTGGATGATACGGTGCTGATGAACCGCATTTATGATATTTGGTATAAGCAACCCCACTTTGGTTATCGTCGGGTTACTAAGGTATTAAAGCGAGAAGGCATGCTGATTAATCGTAAAAAAGTAAAACGGTTGATGGACATGATGGGCTTAAAAGCGATTTATCCAGGCCCTAACACCTCCTTAAAAAAAGAAGAACATGAAGTTTATGATTACCTGCTTGATGGACTCTATATAAACCGCGCTAACCAGGCTTGGCAAGTGGATATCACGTATATCCGGACACGAAAAGGATTTGCGTATTTAACGGCCTTGATAGATGTCTATAGTCGCTATATTGTGGGTTGGTCTTTATCAAATACAATGGATACGGGTTTTTGTTTAGAGGCATTAAGCCGAGGTCTGGAGGAGGGAAAGCCAGAGATCATCAACTCAGATCAAGGCGCTCAGTTTACCTCTGAGTTGTGGACAAATGTCTTAAAAGGCCAGAATATTAAAATCAGTATGACTGGTAAAGGCAGGTGTCTGGATAATGTGTACATTGAACGTTTTTGGCGGTCAATCAAGCATGAAAAGATAAAATTATCTGAATTTGATGACATTCATGAACTTGAACATTTGATTGCTGAATATGTTCAGCATTATAATCATGAGCGACCTCATCAGGCGTTGGGAGAATTAACTCCCCATGAGGCGTTTATTCAGACAAAAATTATTTCTTAATTTAGGACGTTTTTTGTCGGAACCGAAGGGAGCATTTCAATACACACAGGAAAAGGAAAAAGACAAAATGCCAAAAGTCAATTTACCTAAGAAGGTCGTGCAATCGGAAAAACCAAAAGCAATTTTGGACCTTTTTTTTGAAAGATTAAAAGAGTCAAAAATTGGCAATCGGTTTGGTGAACTTCATTCACCGGAAGAGATACATCTGGATGAAATAGCCCCATCAGACGAGAGGCTAAGAGAAGGGTGGTGGGTCTCTATTCTTTTTAAGATAGAGAACCTAACTGGCATTACCTTTGAAAGCACTAAAGAAGTACCTATTCCCTATTCCTCACCCTTAAGGCTATCTCGAGAAGCCTACTTGCTTTATAAAGCTTATCTTAAGTTTTTGAATAACACCTTAAAAAAGGAATTCAAGTGCAATCTTGATGCTGTTTGTAAAAAAACTGAAAGTGAAATAATTGATTCACCTTATGTGTTAGTTTATGAGCTATTAAGACGGTTAGCTGCTGCTGCTCTTAGCGAAAACATGGACCCAGATAGAGATGGTGAACAAATTATCTTGCTCATGCAAGATTTCGTTTCCAAGCTAGCAGAAATGGATATACTAAACGAAAACCACAGTAAACCTTGTTATTTCAGCCGTGCTTTAGCTACGCTAAATCCAGAATGGTTATGTGCTTTGCGCGATATGGTGCAATCAATTCAGTTAATGAATAAAAATTATAAGACCATTAATGGGCTGGACGATTTTTTATATAAAAGCAAATGCACGCTCACTAGACGGCTTATCTCAGAACTAGATTCAAAGAAACAAATAGAATCGGTGTCAGACAATTGGATAGAAATGACGCTAGAAAATTGTGAGAAAGCTTATGTAAAAAGTCAATATTTAAGCACTCAACTAATTCCTTTACGTCCTCTTAACGAAAGTTTTTTTTCTAAATCTCAACAAACTTACCTTATTAAACTAGAAAGCAGCTTTGATAGCTGTGCTCGGACACAACAAAGTCATTTGATTATTCAAGCGCTAAGTGAAGATCCTGGAAAAGAGGAAACACTATACAAAGTACAAGCTTTATATAATCTTTTAGTAGAAGCTAATTTGTTAACCAATTTGATGTTCGCCTTAAAAAATTTATTTAAATCCACAGGCTGGTTACCCATACTTATGGGCGTGTTAAATTTTGATGCCTTAAGTCAATCTATTATTAAGTTTGGAGAAAAATGTAAAGAAGCCCTTTATATTCACGTAGATGACCCACGTTTTAACACCCCTATGGGAAAAGCTTTAATTCGATATCAAGCTGCTTCTGGTATTGATTTATCATTGGAAGCAGGCTACGTTTCAGCAGATTTAACGCTTTTACAAGATCCCTCAATGTTGCGTGCATTAGCCTTGGAAATGGAAAGTAACTTAAGTCATTTATTAGATTTACAAAGAAATTTAGATTTGTTTCTCGTCGATGAATCTGCAATTCAGTCGATGAGGGATTATTGTATTAGTTACAATAATCCTGAAGCTGCTTTGGAAGCTTCTAATAATGCCTTATTAGAAAATAACCTTGAAACATCTATCGAAATCATTTCTTCTACTTTGAAAAAACATGTAATGTTTTTTAAAGAAAACGGTGAGCAGGAGCTTTCTGCGCTGCATCAAAGGGTAAGAGCTTACTGTACTATTTTATATAGGGAAGGAAATAGAGATGATCACTTAGAAGAAAAACTGCTGCGGGACCTGGAGCGTATACTTGAGATAGATCAAAAAGATATTTCTGCACTTCGTTTAATCGTTTTTCGTCTTTTGTTACGAGAAGATTATGATAAGGCCAAAACTTTGGTTGAAAACTCCCTAAATAGCTTTCCCGAGAATGAGGAAATTAAAGATATTCTTACCTTTGTAATGGATAGAAAGGATCAAGATCATCAATATTTTATAAAATTTCAGTAATCACAACAAACATAATGCGAGTAATTTTGGGGATATAAAATGAAGCTACCTCCTGAATTGGAAAACTATCTGAAACTTGATTCAGCTGATAAAAATGAATTAGCCAAACAATTTAAAGAAGGGCTGGATGGTGCGTTTAACCAATGTAATAAACTTATTGTGGCAATTGAACGTTCAGAGGGAATTGTTGAACAAACCATAGAAACTTATCACTTTTTAATAGAAACGGTGGAATACCTGGAAAATAATGTATGTCCGGATATAATCAATCGGTTTAAAAATCTACAGGAGTATCTTGCTCGCTATTATGACATTGACAAAGAAAACACTGAAAACCAATTTTTGTTTGAGCAAAATAGAGTCGATGAAGAAATTTCAATGGATAGAGATGTGAACCCGTCAGATAAGATTGCGAAAATGATTCATTTTGGAGACTCTATTTCAGAAAAAATAAATTCGATTTACTTAAGAGACGATAGTGAGAATCCAACATCTGAAATGATAACAGAACTTGTGTCAGCACTTTATGCTATATGGGATCAGGAGGAAATGCTTACTGATGAGCTTGAAAAGACTAATAAATATATAGCAGAACTTTTAAAAACCAACCGCGCTCTCATAAAGCACCTAAATAATCTAGACATTGGGCGACTGAATATGATGGAAGGGCATGAAGATATGAGCAATTATGTAAAAAGCTATGTTGGGAGTTATAAAGAGGAAACACAGGAGGTGATAAGTAACTCAACTCAAAATAGTAAGGACTGCAAGCAGTAAGCTCCTATTAAATAGGGACTTAAAATTTCAAATCAACCAGGAGTTACATATGCAAGAAAATCAAATGGCGTGGCTTCAACAGCTCAGAAATGAGCACCAAGCTAATAATAGGAGAGCAGCAAATAGAGAAGAACCTCTTGACGAAATAAATAACGATCATCTAGACAACCATAATCGAGCAGAAGGAGTTCTTGAGGAAAACAGACAGCTTGTTGAACAAGCTATACAACAAAATAACGAAAATTTATATCGGGCTGATGATATTAGAAATAATTTTCAAGACACCCAATATACTGTTATAAGTGAGAGTTTAGCTAGTAAAATAATACACGATGCAATAGATGCAGTGAACATTGAAAAAAGGGAATTAGCAGTACAACTCTATGAAAACTCAAGTGAGATATTCCGAGGATATGAAATAGAAGAAAGTCTTAAGGTAGAAAATAATGTAGCAAAATCACTAGCTGGATACTACTTGCATAAAAACGGTGGTTTTTTTAAGAAATTCGTCGGTGGTGGTGGCTTATACAACGGCCCTGTTCAACCAGCTAATCTAGGCTCAGGCATTTGGGACGGAGCATGTAATTTTTTTAAGATAGCTGGAGTTGTTGGTAAACATCAATTCACTAATCCTACTTTGAAGGGGGAGCCGGTGGATATCAGATGCGCTACTGAGAGTGCTTTGGATGAGAATGTAGGTTACGGAGTTAAAAAGAATTAATGACATGCTGGTGCCAATGGGGCAGGTAAGCTTCCCTTAAAATAGTGCCCTGTGTAAATTAGTATTTGAAAATCTAAGGAAAACTAAGAGATGCTTAGATGAAAAGAAGTAAATTTACAGAAACGCAAATTATCAAGATATTGAAAGAAGGAGAAGCCGGTATATCAGTTTCAGATATATGCAGGAAACATGGAATAAGCGATGTAACCTTTTATAGCTGGCGAAAGAAATACGGCGGCATGACGGAGGCGGAGCTTAAAAGGGAACCGTCAACTTGATTTTGATTTATGTTAGACTGAAGGTTCATTTGGAAAAGCAGAGGCAATTGCAATGTTAACAAAATCCCTGAAAGGTTACCGTTATCCAGTGTCAATTATCAGTTATGCGGTGTGGAGCTATCACCGCTTTAATCTGAGCTATCGAGATATCCAAGAACAGCTTGCATTTCGGGGGATTATGGTGAGTTACGAAGCAATACGCAAATGGTGAAATGCTCCCTTCGGTTCCGACAAAAAACGTCCTAAATTAAGAAATAATTTTTGTCTGAAGAAACGCCTCATGGGGAGTTAATTCTCCCAACGCCTGATGAGGAATTTTTTAATGCGAATCCAGAGCTAAATTGGCTTGAAGAGGATCAAGCATGCGGCAGCGATTTTTCCAAAGACATGTACCATTAACCCCTTGTATGAGCGAACTTTACTTGCAATTTGAATGCCTGTTTTTTCATTAATCCAGTTAAAGAAAGATTCAATAGGCTGCCTAACACTTGCAATAGCAGTTGTTAATAGGGCGTCTGTAGCATCCTTTAAAATTTGCCCTTTTTCCTTTTTTGGTGGGGTATACAAAGTGTAGTGCTCAGACTCAAGTAAAGGCGTATTACCTATTTGATAAGCTTTATCAGCGAAAACTTTTGACTGAACCTCAGGTTCAATCTGTTCATAAGCCTTACGATCATGCACGCCTGCATGGGTTAGACCTATTTGATTAGGTAAAGGTAATTTTCCTGCTCTTCTGGTCCCTACAACATGAAGCTTAACCCCGTAATAATGCATTTTTTTGGTAGCGCAGTAGCCATTGGCGCTAGCAATCTCTGGAGCTACCTTTGCTTGAAACCGTCGTCCTCTCTGAGCCATGATAATTGGCATAGAGTCTGTGATATTAATTTTTTCAGATGGCAGTTCACAGAGGGCTTCCCGTTGTATCAATTCTATCACCGGAACAAATACGTCGTACAGTTGGTTGATCCGTGCATCATAGGCCTTATAGCCAGAGAGCTTTGGAAAAAATTCTCGTAGGTGCTGATCTGCATAGCTATGAATCTCTTTGATGCTTCTTCTACCAGCTAATACGCCAAACAGGTAGACAGTTAACACTTCCTCATCTGTAAAGCTCAGATCAGCATAGTTGCTATGGCGCATGCAATAACCATGCAATTTTGGAAAATGCTTGCATACAAAAAGATACAGTGATATCAGTCTTAATTGCCAGTCCATCTAGGCCTCCGTTAAGATTAGCTTTGGTAAAAAAACTATCCTAACTAATCCTGGGTGGACTTGCAGTTTATGAAGTTAGCTCTGGATTCGCATTTTAGTATAGATACAGATTACTTTAGAGAGTTTTTAGAACCATTAGATGAATATATACAAGAAGTTAGAAATAATAAACAGGAATATCCTAGCTTTAGGCTTTAGATTGAACATTTGATTGATGAATATGTTCAACATTATAATCATGAACGGCCCCATCAGGCATTGGGAGAATTAACTCCCCATGAGGCGTTTCTTCAGACAAAAATTATTTCTTAATTTAGGACGCTTTTTGTCGGAACCGAAGGGGGCATTTCACTTATGTGACTTTAATAAGCTTGGGGCTGGATTGCCGCGTCGCTTCGCTCCTCGCAATGACGGAGGCTGGATAATTTTACCTAACAACATAACTGATGACGGGAAGCGATGTTCAATGTGATGAACACGGTAGAAATCTTCATTGGCAGCAAGCACCTTCGTTTTGCAAGCTTTTTAATGGTTAATCAACAGACCCTTGCAAAAAATTTAACCCTTTTTCCTCTTGCAGGCTAATTGTTTCAAGGCTTTTCGAATTCTTCAGAAGCGACTAGCTATATTTGACGTTAGCGTGAAGCAGGTGAAGAGACATCGTATGAAATTTGTGCAACTTTGTGCTTGAAAGCTCCTGCCTGACAGATCCACTTCCCTAAACGGATTCCGGGCTTTTCAATGTAGCGATAACAAAGGTCTGCAATGGGGAGTGTGATTAGGCTTAGGACAAGTCCTAACCCAAGCCCTGCGGTCAGAGAATGATGGGTGCAAAGGTCAGGAAAATAAAAGTGCATTGCTTCAATCAAGGGATGTAGACCGATGACATTAAATAAATAAAGGCTATAGCTTATGCGGCCTAAATATTGAGAAAAGGGATGATTTAAACACCTTATCAGTAAACCTCGCTCATTATAATAGACAAAAGCGATTAACCCAAACACACTCATGCCCTGTAAAAATCTTCGAGCCAGCTCAACCATCAAGCCTGCATCATAAGGAAAGAAATGCTTTGTGGAGAGTGTGAAAAAAAGAAATAAAAATGCAAAACCAGGAGGAAGCATGGAAAAGAACCGTTTAGCTTTTGGTAAAAGTACCAGGAAGCCGAAAAAGAAACCCATCAGCCCAATGGGTTGATAAAAAGCAAATAGACAACCGTAGAGCAAGGTCAAAATAAAAGCAGTCCAAAAAAATCGGTCTTTTTGGAAGAGGCAAAACGCAAAAAATACAAAAGGCACAGCCAGCATTTCAGCTTGTAGGGTCCAGGAGGCTCCGTGCAGCGTTGTTTTATATAAGAAAAGATTTTCCCATAATGCGTTGATTGAAAAGTGGGTATGAAAGCGTGTAGGAGAAACTTGATGGAGTGCGTTAGAAATCCAGTAAATGGCTAAAAGGCAAAAAATTAAGGCAGGGTAAATGCGAAACGTACGTTGTATGGCAAAGCGCACAAAATGTTGGATTTTACCTGAGGATAAGTGTTTTTGCTGAAGAGAGTGTATGAGTATCGCTCCACTTAATACAAAAAACAGATCTACGGCTGAATATCCATTAAAAATAATCAGGCTGATTTTAGGAAAAATATCGTGAAGGCGTGTCTAACGCATAAACAGGTTTTTTAAGAAGATCGGTAAATGCTGGGTTTACTCCTAAAATAGAATGGAAAAAAACAACGATTAAAGCCGCATAGCCTCGTAATCCATCTAATGCAAAAAGCCTTGAAGACTTCATAAAGATATCCAGGAAAATAAAACACGGAAAACCAAGTTTAAACAAGGTATTATTGGAAGTAAAGAGAGTTGGTGGCTTGGTAGTGGTTTTATCTTGGATTGACTATAAAACTTATGGCTTGGACAGAAAAATATGTTGGAAAATAAAATTGTTTTTATTACTGGTGCTTCTAGTGGTATTGGGTTGGCTTGTGCTGAAGCGTTTGCCAAAGTTGGGGCAAAATTACTGCTTTGTGCAAGACGCCAAAATCTGCTAGATGCGTTATCTACCCGTTTGCAAGATGCTTATGGGGTAGAGGTCTATAGTTTTCCATTAGATGTTTCTCAGCCTGCGGCGATTAAATCAGCTTTAGAACAGTTACCTGAGGCTTGGAAAGCCATTCAGGTGTTGGTGAATAATGCAGGTTTGGCAGCAGGTTTGGATTCGATTCAGGCAGGAGATCCGCAAGACTGGGAAGCAATGATTGATACCAATATCAAGGGGCTGCTCTATGTCACTAAATCTATACTGCCTCAGATGATAAATCGGAATTTAGGTCATATTATTAATATAGGATCCATTTCTGGGCATCAGGTCTATCCAAAGGGAGCAGTGTATTGTGCGACGAAATTTGCAGTGAATGCTTTAACACAAGGGTTAAGGATGGATTTGTTAGGCACAGACATCAGGGTAACTACCATTGATCCGGGTGCTGTGGAAACACAGTTTAGTCAGGTGCGATTTAAAGGAGATATAAAAAAAGCAGCGGCAGTTTATGAAGGAATGCAGCCCTTAATGCCGGAGGATGTTGCTGATGCCGTATTATATTCTGCAACACGTCCCCAATATGTCAACATAGCTGAAATCATAATGACGCCAACTGCTCAAGTATCAGCAACGATGATCGCACGTAAAGGCAAACAGGAAATTTGAGAAACGAACAGGAGGAACCATGAATCATGAAGCCGTAGTAGAAGCATTAAAAACAGTACTTGCAGACCATTATGCGCTCTACTTGAAAACGCAAAATTATCATTGGAATGTAGAAGGCCCCAATTTTAAAGCTTTACATTTATTGTTTGAAGAACAATATCAAGATTTAGCAGAAGCTGTTGATACAGCTGCAGAATTGATTCGAGGACTTGGGAAAAAAGCGCCAGGTACTTTTCAGGCGTATGAACAAATCACCTCGATCAAGCCTGGGAATGAGGATGCAACAGCGGATGAAATGGTAGAGGAACTTACAGGTGATCAGCTGTTAATGGAAAAGAGTTTGCTTAAGGCGTTGGAAACAGCCCAAAAAGTGGATGATGAGGTGGTCATTGGGTTTATCATTGAGCGTTTAACCGTACATCGTAAAGCTGCCTGGATGTTGAGAAGTAGTTTGAACTCAAGAGGATGATCAAGTTTTGGACCTGTTATATACAAGCTCTGGTCCATAAAGCTCTGCAACTTCTTCATCGCTGATTATTTCGAAATTTTCTTCAATATCAATTTGTTCAAGTTTGTTTTCCTGACTCCCTAAGTCGGTTTCAGTGGAGTCAAAAAAAATGCTTTTATGGCTTGAAATATTGAAAGAATCAGAAAGCTGATAAGAGGTTTTTAAAGATGTGCCCTCCTTGATTAAATTAGAGTCTTCAAGGCTTTTCAGAAAAGCAGTTGCTTCATCCATATTTGCAAAGGTTAGTTTTGTGATTTTTCCCGGATAATTGTTTTCAGCATATTTCTCACGTTGCGAAGCATCAAGATTTTTGAAGTAATCACTTCTTTGAAATGCCTCAAAGCTTTCAAACTCAAGGGTTTCAGAGGGATTGGTTTGATTCTGTGAAGCAGATTGATACAAATCTATAATTTGTTGTGAATGTTCAGGTGTTATTTGGTCAATTTCAAATACTTTTTCCCCAACATTAAGCGCTAGCAAGCAAGTATGATATTCTGCCTTTTGTTTATCATTTTCAGAATCTTGGCTTTGCTCATCTTGAGCAGTGACCGAAGTGGATTTTATTTGATTTTGAGCGGCTTCTAAAGTATCAAAATAACCATCAATCTGGCCTTTATTATATCCTCTAGTTAGGTAGAGATGATATTCTTCACCCATATCGGATTTTAGTTGGCGTGATTTTTGATTGATTTTTTCCATATTCTCTTGGTTAGTACCTGATTCAACAGCATCATTCAATATTTTTTTTAAATCAGAAAGGGAAGCATTTATTGATTCTAAAAAACCATAATCAATTATTTGGCCTTCAAGCGCTTTAAGCTCAGCCAAAAAATCATTTATATTAAGTTCATTTAAATCTTTCATGTCTAGACTCTTTTAATTTTTAGTATTGAATATTTTTGACCACTCTTTTATAAGCAGGCTATCAGTGAATTCTTAACAGAGTCTTAAATGCTTCATCAAATGCAGGCACTCTGGGCTTTGTAGAGGGAAAATTTATCTGTCATTGTTACGGTGTATTCGAACGGTAATATTTGCGCTATGCTACTGTTTTTGTAGCTATTCACCCGTCATTGCGAGCGAAGCGTGGCAATCTAGGTAGGAGTTTGTATCGAAGAATCAAGCTTATGTGACTTTAATAAGCTTGGGGCTGGATTGCCGCGTCGCTTCGCTCCTCGCAATGACGGAGGGCTGTTAATTTGCTCAATAACATAGTTGATCCAGATAGGAGTTTGTATCAAAGGATCAAGCTTATGTGGCTTTTATAAGCTTAGGCCTGGATTGCCACGTCGCTTCGCTCCTCGCAATGACGGGAGGGGTAGCTTCATGTGGTGAATAATTATCTGTTTTTTTATGATGAGAACCATCAATGGAAGCGAATCTGTCCATGTTAACAAATACCCAATGGAAAGGATTTTCCTTATTGGAACTTTTGGTTGTGATTGCTATTGTGAGTATATTTTCAGGTTGGGGTATGCGGTTGTATAGCCAACAAATGATGAAGGTCCAACGATATGCTGCTAAAATAGCTTTGCTGCAACTTGCTCGTCAATTGGAGCATTTTTATCAACATCACCATACCTATGAAGGGGCAAGCTTAGCAAAATTAAATCTGCCTACCAGTATAGAAACAGGACATTATAGAATTCAGTTAACAAGGTTGGGGAAGACTCATTTTTTTATTCAGGCTGTGCCTGTGCGTAATCAAATACGTGATGTAGAATGTGGAGCATTGGGCTTGGATCAAGCAGGGAGAAGGCATATGACGGGGCAAGGTTTAGTGACACATTGTTGGCAATAAAAAAGAGGGGTTCAAAAGTGAACGATATAACAATCGTTGGAGGAGGAATCATTGGGTTGATGTGTGCTGCTCGCCTCTCTCTTTATGCAGAAGATTTAGAGATAACTATTATTCAGGATAAAGCGCCGGTGTTAAATTGGAAGGCAGATGAGCTGCCTGGCCGAGTCAGTGCGATCAACCGGTTTTCTCAGCGGCTGTTTGAAACGCTTGGGCTTTGGGAGCTTGTATTGCAGGAAGCTACACCTTATTACCACATGTTGGTTTGGGATAAAGAAAGTGGAGGTCAAGTTGCTTTTGATAGTATGGAGGTAGAAGAACCAGATTTAGGCCATATTGCAACCAACAGAATTTTGCAAAAGGTGTTGTGGCAATATCTTTCTTCACGTCCACAGGTCTGCTTGAAGACAGGAGAGGTACCGCTTTCATTTAAAATGCATGAAGCGTTTGTAGCGCTTGAGCTCGAGAAAAGTACTATCCAGTCGCGTTTGCTGATTGGTGCAGATGGGGCGGCTTCCTGGGTTCGGCGACAGTTAGGGTTTGAATGCTATGAACAAAATTATGGTCATTCTGCATTGACGGTTTGTGTTCATTTGGAAAAGCCGCATGCATATACAGCATATCAATGTTTTTCTGATGGAGAAATATTAGCCTTTTTACCACTGAAAGATCCTCATCAAGCATCCATTGTCTGGTCAGCTTCACCTCAGCGTGCAGAACATCTTAAGCAAATGCCTTTTGAAGCATTTAATGCAGCACTGATGAATGCAATAGAAGGTCGGTTAGGGCAAGTAGCTTGTATCAATGAAAGACTGACATTCCCTTTAAGCATGCGGCACAGTAAATCTTACGTGAGGGACCGGGTGGCGTTGATTGGAGATGCAATCCATACCATACATCCTTTAGCTGGCCAGGGCCTGAATTTAGGCTTACAAGATGCCATTTGCCTGGCAGATTTTATTAAAAAGGCACATGAGCAAAGGCGAGATATTGGAGGTTTGGCTACATTGCGTCGGTATGAACGTGCGCGTGTAGGTGAGAATTGGAAGATGATTGCAGCCATGGATGGGTTAAAAAGGATTTTCTGCCATCCAGTCAGAGGACTATTGCCCTTTCGGAAATTTGGGATGAAGCACGTGGATCAAAGTCGCTTGATTAAAAAATATTTCATTCGAGAGGCTTTAGGGTGATCAAACATTGTAACGTTCAATCTTCATTAGTAAAGCGTTGTTAATGCTTTGTGTTTTCTTTAAAAAAACATAAAAATCAAAAAGTTACTCTCAATTGTTCTATAATTGTAATTACCCTTTCGTCATTGCGAGCAAAGCGCAGCGATGACAGGGGAGTAGTTATCTATAATTAAAATAATGTGAATAAAAGTGAGGCATTAAGGATGAGATGTATGAATATAAAAAGGATTTTAGGATTTTTTGTATTGTTGCTAGCACCAGTGACTTTGCTTGCAATACCAGATAAAAAAATATCCGTTAACGATGCGAATACCTCGCTTACGACTAAGCAGGTCCAGCTGGCAGCACATGGCGGCGGTCGTGGATGGCATGGTGGCCGAGGTTTTCGAGGTGGTCATGGTTGGCATGGTGCTCGAGGTTTTCGAGGTGGTCGTGGTTGGCATGGCGGTCGTGGTTGGCATGGCGGTCGTGGCTGGTATAACGGTCGTGGTTGGTATCGTACCCGCGGCTGGCAAGGTGGTTGGCGTGGCGGCTGGATTGGAGGCGTTTGGTATGCACCGGGTGTTATTCCTCCTGGCTACTATGTAGGATGTAGGAGAGTTAAGGTGTATCGCAGAGTTTGTCGTCCATACTGCTATTGGAGCAATCGTTACCGTGCTGAACGATGCACTACAAAGTGTACGTCTTACCCTTATTGGATAAGACGTTGTTGGTAAAGTCCTGACAAGGAGCAGTGACAGGCTGCTCCTTTTTTAATCTGGATTTCGCAGTAGTTTTCAACTGTCGAATCAGCAATTCCTTCCCTGCCGGGCAAGAATTGCTTCTCTTGATTATCGTGGCTCGCAAGCCAAGCTTTCGATCGTTTTTAAGGGAAAGAATCGCGATTCTCCCTCTTAACATCCCCCATCGCGAATAGAGAAGCGATGCAAGCAATTGATAAATTAAAGTATTTCCCGTCGGGAATTGCTGCTATCGAATTTAGATCCCAGATTTAGCAATATCTTTCATGACAAACTGATGAGTGATCAGTTAAACTCTTATGACATCCTTCTTCTAAAAATAAATGTCTATGAAAGATTACAAGCAAACATTAAATCTGCCGAAAACACAGTTTCCAATGAAGGCTAACTTGGCACAGCGTGAACCTGGGTTTTTGGCGTTTTGGAAAGAAATAAACCTGTATGATCAACTCAGGGCTTTAGGAAAGCATCGAAAAAAGTACATTTTGCACGATGGACCTCCCTATGCAAATGGGCAGATCCATATAGGACATGCAGTCAACAAAATCCTAAAAGATATTGTGGTGAAATCCAAAACCTTAAGTGGTTACGATGCACCTTTTGTGCCTGGATGGGATTGTCACGGCTTGCCAATTGAATTGAATGTTGAGAAAAAAGCTGCAGCCAAGAAGTTATCGCCAAAGGCGTTTCGAAAAGCTTGTCGAGAGTATGCGGAAAGTCAGATTCAGTTACAGAAAGAAGCTTTTGAGCGATTAGGCGTATTAGGAGATTGGGATCATCCTTATCTGACCATGAATTTTTCCTATGAAGCTGGTGTGATTCGCGCATTGGCCGAGATGATGTCGCATGGGCATTTGCAGCAAGGGCAAAAACCCGTGCACTGGTGTGTAGACTGCCAGTCTGCTTTAGCAGAGGCGGAAGTAGAGTATAAAAACAAAACCTCTAAAGCCATTGATGTGGCGTTTAGAGTGGAGAACCCTTGGGTGCTTAACCAATGTTTTCATTTAAGTGAAGCAGTGTTGGATGCGCAATCTGCCGTTATCTTACCCATCTGGACAACCACTCCTTGGACATTGCCTGCGAATGAGGCTGTTGCAGTGGGGGAAAAGCTAGATTACACCTTGTTTCGAACAGAGGCTGGCCAATATTTTATACTTGCAACAGAGCTTTCAGGTGAAATATTTAGCCGCTATGACATCGGACAATACACAGCAATTGCAACCACTCAGGGCCAGTCTTTGAGCCAGATAATACTCAAGCATCCTTTGCTCGAAAAACAAGTGCCTGTGGTGACAGGGCATCATGTCACACTGGAAGCAGGCACTGGTGCTGTTCATACTGCGCCTGCGCATGGCGTAGATGACTATGAAGTTGGGCGGCAGAATCATTTGCCCATGGTGCAATTAGTGGACCATCGAGGATGTTATGTTGCTCAGGCCGAACTTTTTCCAGGCGCTCATGTGCATAAGGTCAACAATGAAGTGGTGACTTTGTTAAAAGACCGCCATCAACTTTTGTCAGTTAAGGATTTGGAGCATAGTTACCCCCATTGTTGGCGCCATAAAACACCACTCATCTTTCGAGCAACGCCTCAGTGGTTTATTGGCATGGATCAGCAGCATTTGAGGCAAAATACGTTAAAAGCTATCCAGCAATGTGAGTGGATTCCGCATTGGGGACAATCTAGAATCTCAACCATGATTGCTAACCGTCCTGATTGGTGCATCTCTAGGCAGCGCATGTGGGGAACTCCCATCCCTTTGTTTATTCATAAAGAAACGCAAACACCTCATCCAGAGAGTGTCAGTTTAATGAAGCAGGTCGCCAATTTGGTTGAAAAAGAAGGGATTGACGCATGGTTTGATTTATCGATGCAGGATTTATTAGGCAAGGAGGCGGAAGATTATTATAAACTCACGGATTCCCTGGATGTTTGGTTTGACTCTGGTGTGAGCCATTCCTGTGTGCTTAAGCAGCGTCCTGAGTTGGCATTTCCGGCTGATTTATATTGGGAAGGATCAGATCAACATCGAGGTTGGTTCCAGTCTTCTATTTTAACCTCCATGGCGATGTCTCAAGCAGCCCCGTATAAGGCAGTATTAACGCATGGGTATGTTGTAGATGCCAAGGGACATAAGATGTCGAAATCATTGGGTAATGTGATAGACCCGTTAGGGGTCATTAAATCCCTGGGTGCTGATATTTTGCGGTTATGGGTGGCTTCTACCGATTATCGTGGAGAAATGAGTGTTTCTCAGGATATTATTGCTCAAGCGGGTGAGATGTATCGTCGTATACGGAATACTGCCCGTTTTATCCTATCCAATTTATGGGATTTTGATCCTAATACAGAACAGAATATAGATTTATGGGATATAGACCATTGGGCGATTCAAGAAACCAATCGGCTGACATATGCCATTAAGGAGGCTTATGATGCCTTTCAGTTTCACGGGGTATGCAAAAAAATCCACCACTTTTGTAATGAAGATTTAGGCGGTTTTTATTTAGATCTATTGAAAGATCGTCTTTATACCCTGCCTGCAAATAGTGCAGGGCGTCGATCTGCTCAGAAAGCTTTATATCATTTGATTCATGCACTGACAGCATGGATAGCTCCTATTTTAAGCTTTACTGCTGAAGAGATCTGGCAATGCTTGAAAGAGAAAGATAGTCATCAAGCAGCCTCAGTTTTTTTATCACAATTCCCAGAAACAAAAACCTCAGATTTGAGTGAGGGTCGGGAGTGGCATTGGCTTAAGGCAGTGAAGAGTGAAGTCAACCAACTGTTGGAGCGTTACCGAAATGAAGGGAAAATAGGCTCATCATTAGAGGCTGTTGTGACCTTGTATTGCCATGATGAAGGAGAGTACCCCTTGTACTCTTTTTTATCTGCTTTAAATCAGGAGGAAGCAAAAAACATGAATCAGGGTTTGAGATTTACCTTGATTACATCGGATGTCCAGGTATTCCCTGCTGATTCACAGGATGTTAAAGGCTTGGTAACGGCTATTCCTAATCTTCGGGTTTCAGTCGATGTGAGTACTGAACCTAAATGTGAGCGGTGCTGGCATCATCGTCAGGATGTAGGCCAATCGGTTGAATATCCTGCAACTTGTGGGCGTTGTGTTGAGAATTTGAGTACGTCAGGCGAAACCTCCGCCAGTGATACTGATTTTTTGATGATTTTAGGTAAAGAGTAGCAATTGCTTCTGAAAAATCTCTATAAATTATCAATGGTTTAATAGGATTTTCTTTGCGCGCTCGCAAGCTGCTTTGCTTGTGAGTAGCGCCAAATCAAAGGAAGCAATAAACTGCCCTTTTGAGCAGGAATTGCTGGGTAAGGATTGTAGGATTGCTGCTAATAAATCTGTTTTTCTGTGATCACCTGATGCAGAGGGACATCCCAATGATTGGGTAGGATAGAGACGAGCTTTTGAAACTCGTAAGCTAGCCCCAATAATTTAGGTTTTTTAAAGGAAGGTTGAGCTTTTAAATAAGCAAAAGTTCGATCATAGTAGCCTTTTCCCATACCTATGCGATGCATTTGCTCATCAAAAGCAACCAATGGCACAAAAACTAAGTCAAGGCTTGTCGTATCAATGCGATTTTCTGGTGTAGCAATAGGCTCTTTAATATGATAATGATTTTCAATCAAAGGCTGGTTTGGTTGATATTGGATAAATTGAAGCTTTTTACCTGACAAAATAGGTAAAAAGGTGAGTTTATCTTGCTGCCATGCATATTCTATGAGTGGCTTACAGTCTACTTCTCCATGCACTGGTTGATAAAAAGCAACTCGTCGGCTTGTCTGAAAAAAAGGACTTTGCTTGGCATTTTTAACGATAAGGGCAGAAATTTGCTGTTGATCTGAAAGAGGGAGAGACTGTCTTTGACTTAAGAGCATGGTTCGAATGGATGCATTCGACATAAAAAAATCTCCGTGGATACCGTTGCAAGCTCGTGCCCTGAGCCGTCTTACGTTCAGGTGGGTGCCTCCAGAACCCTTCAGGCTTCCTAATTGAATAGGCTTGCTCAACGGGGGTACTTTTTGGAACCCTCAACAATCTACTATAGGTTCAAGTATCTAAACCTGCTCACGAGTATCACAGAGATCTCAATTACATTATAGCGAAATTTGTGTTCTTTTGCCAGGCCAGAGTTGATTTGTCGTTTCAGTAATTTCTGCCGAAAAACACTTTGATTTATCAATGATTTGCGACATTTTTATTCGCGATGGGGGATGTTAAGGGGGAGAGTCGCGATTCTCCCCCTTGTATCTTTCATTTAACCACATTAAGTGGTTATATCACTCAAGGGAAGCAATGCTTCCCCAGTAGCGGAATTGCTGAAGAATTTGACATTGAGGGGAAAAGATGGAAGTATTGCATACAATCATGGGAGGTTAGAGGACTTTAAATAAGTTTGTAAACATGCAAGAAGCTAAAGAGACAAGTAGTCCTATAAAAGCAGTTGTAAAAAAAGGTGTCCCATTAGTTTTTGCCAGAGCTATTGAAACTGCTGGCTTGACAGTAACTGCCTACTATTTGTCTAGACTCGATGAAACGCATCTTGCAGCCAGTGGACTCATTACTCCTGTTCATTTATTTATCATTAATGCACCTAAATTTTCTGTTTACTCTGTAAATTATATTGCTGCCCAATCTATCAATAATCGTGAAGCTTTGAAGCACGTCATACGTATGAGTTTGGCAACCACGTTAGTTTTTTCTATACCCTCCACTATAGCTAGCCTGAAAATCGAAGAAATACTGAACCTGCTTGGACAAGATGAAAATCTTACCTCGATCGTTGGAGAATATTATGCAGGTTATGCCTTTGGTGTTCCTGGAGCCTATGTGTTGTCCTGTTTACAACAATATGCAATTGGAACCAATCAGAACGCTTTAGTCTTGCTCAGTAGTCTTGTTCAAACAGGGTCATTGGTTGGTTTAGGGTATTTTTTGGGTTTTGGGGCTGGCTCATTTCCAGCCATAGGAACAAAAGGAATTGCTTGTGCCTCTGCAGCCAGTAATTGGCTTGCCTGCCAATTTTTATTTTTGAGCCTTATCTGCAATGACCTCCCATTTAGTTTAAAGAAATTCACCAAAAAGGATCTTGAAATTTTTTCTAAACTTTTAAGGAAAGGCTTACCTATCGGTGGTTTTGGTTTGACCGAGTTAGCAGGCTTATTTGCGCTCTCACTTTTTATAGGTGGTTCAGATGATGCAGCACATGCGTTAATTGCCTATGAAATTATCACTCAAGTTGGAGCCCCCTTTACTACAACACTTTTTGCATTCTCAAGCGCAACGGGAAGTCTGGTAGGACAGAAAATCAAAGATTTCCCTCAAGAGGCAAGAAAAATTGGTAACATAAGTCTTTTTCTAAGTCAGGCAATTCCTTTACTTTATCTTAGTACCATGATGTGCTTTTATAAGCCAATTTCATCTTTATTTATAGATACAACACTTCCAGAAAATGAAGACATATTAAATTATGTGTTCATCTTTTCTTTTCTCTATAGTCTTAACTTATCACCAGATGCTTTAAGAAATATTGCTTTTGGAAGCTTGGGAGGATTGCTAGATACGCTTTATCCAATGATGGTGGGTTTGTTATCAATGGGTTTAGTCAATATCCCTGGAATGGCTCTTCTCTCTCATTTTTTTGGCTCAACTGGGGCTTTTATAGGTCGTTCAATTGGGATTTCCTGCCATGCAGGGTTGATGATACCAAGATGGTGCTCAAAAATTAATGAACACTTACGTAACTCTGATGTTATATCAGATATGAATAATAGCGGTAATGATTTTCAATATATGGAGGTTGGAAGCTCAGCCTCTCAAAACTATAAAGATTCTTTTTTTTCAAATTCAAAGAAGACATCGCAGTCAAAACTCATACAGACCCAACATTCAAACGAGGAAGAGAATGAAAATTCATGTTGTTCTTCTTGTACCATACTTTAATCTAGAGAGTGTCGTCATGAGATTTTTTAGCCACAAACTGCGTGTAATGGGTCAAATTTTAAGCAAGTTTTCGTTACATATACCTGATATGCTTCCTCAAACTTGCTTAAAATTTGCCTCCACTATCCACAGTTTGTGGCTAAAAAATCTCATGACGACACACTCTAGGAGATTAACATGAATTTACTAGAAGAAACTACTAACTCTGATTCTGATTTAATTCCATTAGATGAATCTTCTTCCTCTAGAGAAGATATTATTCAGCTCGTCATGGATGAGATGAATAAAAGCTTATCTGATAAAAAAAACGCTTTTAATTTCATCAATATTTTCAAGATAGTTGCTTTTGCATCTGCTAGCATTACAGGTCTTCCTTATCTAGCGCCAGCAAAGCGCTTTGCTGGTGATAATGAGTTGTTTGGCTATCTTCTGATGGTGAGTGAATTTAGTTCTATTGGGGCATTAACTATCTACATTTTCAATGACTTAATTGATGATACCGTCCTAAAATGCCGAGCGAATAAAAGTTGTTGTGATGGTCTAAGCGTTACGGCATTTTCTCTGGGTTTTTTTACTGCTTTGCCTGCTGCCATTGTTGGTTTTGTTTATAATGATCAAAATTTTCTTTATTCTGGCATCGCTTTTTACAATAATTTTTTTGCAAATAGTTTTGCATTAAATAATGTCAGCAACTCTAGTTTTAGAAGGCTTAGACGTATTTCTAATCCTGAATTAGAATCCCTTGAGCAAGAGAAGAAAAATTTTTTAGCGCTTTTAAAAGTAGCATCCAAGAAAATTATACACTCAGGAAAATTGAGGCTGATTGATAGTGAGCAAAGCGAATACAACACTATCCTTATTAAATATCTTGATGGAGAATCTTCAGCTAATTTAGCGACACAAGATAAACAAGCTTGTATAAGTTTGTTAAGAAGTTTAATCCATCTAGCTCGAGGAACAACATATTTTTCTTCACCTCCCGGTTATACATCTCGTATTATCGCTACCTGTCTTGCTGCTGTACTACCTATGAATTGGGCGCCCACGGCTTTCAAACTGGTTTTTAACCAGTCTTCCTCTTTTTTAAAATTTTTAACGGATAATCAGTTGGCAGCCAATATATTTTCAGGAATTTTTGCCAGTTGCTCTACAGTACCTATCTATCTTTTGGAAGGTGTGTTGTGTTATAGAATTTTTTTTACTTTATATGATTTAGTTCAACGGGCAATCGATTGTAGCCCTTCGGGTTCAATTTCAGAAAAACAATGCAAAGCTTTATTATACATCAGCTTATTTTTATCGTTTGCATTAGGCTCATTGAGCTTTGCGACAAAAGCGCTAGTTATTGATGATAATTACCCTGGGCCTTACGGAGACATAGCCGTTCCGTGGACTATTGTTATGACTATTTTATACAAATGCTTTGCATTTGGTTCTTGTATCACAACACTATTGGATTTTCTTGCTTCCACTTGTTCTAAAGAATCTAATACCACAGAATTACTCTATTGGATTGATAAGTTATCAGAATTCGTTGATCAGCTTCCTGCTCAACAACTGGATGGTTTTCTCACTGAATTCAAATCGGAACTATCTGAAGACCACCCTGATGTCCCCACAGATTCAGGTGTCTTTTATCATAGTTCCAGTAGTTTTTTTCCAAGCAACGGTGACAGTTCTGATGGGGAGAGCTTGTTAATAGAAGATGAGGGGAGAAGCAAGTCATGCTTTAATTTTTCAAGCTGCGAGATACTTTAAATATGAAAGACATATCTGATTCATCTCACTCTAATACCCCCTACCGTTTTTTTTCTAGAGGGGTTATATTTCCTGCTATTGCTGCTTGCGTAGATAGATTAACATTACACCCTCTTGACACAACCATTACCTTTCAGCAAAAAAACAAAATCACTTTTTTAGGTGCAATTGAACTTATAAAAAATAAATTTGGATTCAAAGGGTTTTATAAAGGATTGACTTTCCCTTTAATTTGTTATTCCATTCCGCCACAAATTATTTTATTTGGAAGCTACCAAACTTTTAAGCAATATTTTGAAGAGCAAACCGTGCTTTCCACGCAATATTCTTATCTAGCTAGTAGTTTTTTGACAGGTTGCGTAGCTACGATTGCTTTCTGTCCCGTTGATGCGAAGCGAACGCGTGATACCCTTGATATCAGACTCAATAACTATTACCGCCTATCTGTTATTTATAGAGGATTTACTCCTGTATTATTTAAAGGTTTAGCGCATGCACCTATTGCTTTAGCTGCAACAGATATCGCTAAAACAGAATATTTAGTGATTAATGAACAAATAAGTTCTTTTCTATATGGTGCTTTTTTTGGAGCGCTAGCTCAAGTTTTTACAACCCCACTAGATGTCATTAAAACGTATTACATGAGTTCTTATGGAGCAAAAAGTTTGAATTTTTGGGGTATAGCGAAACATTTGTATGCTGAGAAGCAATTGTTTAATTCTCTTGGCACCAGAACAATAAGATTTGGGTTAAATACAGCCATTATGTTTTTTATATTCGACACATTAAATAGCTTATTAAGCCCTGAAAATAACGATTTAATTGAGGAAAACCCATTAAAACCTAACCTTTAAACATATATGAATAAAAAAAGAGTGTCTATTTTCCTGCTCATTGGCTTAGTTGGACTACCACAAATTAGTGAAACCATTTACACACCCTCTCTGCCAAACATGGCTAATTTTTTTAATACGCCATTTGGTCTGGTTGAGTGGACATTAATGGTCTATTTTTTGGGGTTTGCTGGAGGCGTGGGAACATGGGGAAGAGTATCTGACTTTCTTGGACGAAGGAAAACCATGTTATTGGGCTTGGTGGTATATGTGATTTTTTCGTTGTTTTGCAGCCTATCATCAAACATTAACGAACTATTTGTATGTCGTTTTTTACAAGGGTTTGGTATTAGTGTTGGATCAGTCATTACGATGACTATCATGCGAGACATATATACTGATAAAGAAAGAGCCATTATATTTTCTATTATTTCGATGGCCATTGCTTTTTCACCAGCGATAGGCCCGTTCGTAGGAGGAATATTAGTTCAATTTTTTCATTGGAAAATGAATTTTATCGTCTTAGCTGTCCTTGGCAGCCTCTTGCTTGCCTCCAGCTTTTTTTATTTACCTGAAACTCATGCCAATCTTGAGCAAAAGAAAAGTTATCCCTTTGTTAAAACGGCCGTTCAATTTTTTACTGACAAAAATGCAATCACTTCCACCTTGATTGTTGGTTTATTTAATGGAATTATTTTCAGCTATTATGCTGAAGCGCCTTATCTATTCATTGACTTACTTTCTTTTAAGCCAACGACCTATGGTGCCTTAGGCATCCTGCTGGCTGCATCTGGTTTTTTGGGCTCATATGCATCAAAACAACTCAATCATATTATTTCTTCTAAAAGGATCATTATTTTAGGCTGCATCATATCTTTTTTTAGCGCAACCATTCTATTGTTGTGTGCTATTTTTAGTTTTATTACCCCTCAACATAAATTTTTATCTTTCCTGGCTCTTATCATTCCTATCGTAGGGATATTCTTCGGGTTTGGTTTGAGCATACCCAATAGCCTTAGCATAGCGTTAATGAATTTCAAGGAAGTTTTAGGAACCGCTGGCTCAATCATGGGCTCTACATATTATTTAATTGTTGCGCTTGTCATGTATATTATGGGCGCCATCCATAATGGAAGTCCCGCAATCATGCCAAATTACTTCTTTGTTCTCACTTTTCTGATGTTAGTTTTATCTATGACCAGCTTTTCTAGTGGCTTATTTAATAAGATATTTTTATTAAATAAAATATTTAATCGTTCATTTGGAGATTAACAATGAATTTATCCAACTATGATGTAGATGAAAAAAGAGGTTTTTTACCTTCTTATAATCCATTAAGAAAATTACCCGACAAATATAAAGCTTGGGATGAATGTATAAAGCATTTACCTAAATATTTAATATCGGGGCATGTAAGAAAACATTTAGATTTATTGCCGACTTTATCGATAGAAGAACTCGATGATGAGCCTAAGCTAAACAGAGCTATGTTGCTTCTTTCATATTTTGGTCATGCTTATGTTTGGGGAGAAAATAAGGCAGCCGATACCATTCCTGCGAATATTGCAAAACCTTGGGTTGCTGTCTCAGAAAAATTAGGTCGTCCGCCTGTATTATCTTATGCTTCTCACGCGCTAAATAATTGGTATCTTGAAGATAACGAAAAACCTATTGAGCTAGGAAATATTGTGAGAATGCACAATTTTGAAGGGGGATTTGATGAAGATTGGTTTGTATTAATTCATATTGCAATAGAAGGCGTTGCTCCGCCAGCGATTAAGGCAATTATTAATTTACAAGACCATGTTAAAACGTCTGATCCGAAATCTGCTTTAGCGAGTTTGACAATTTTATCTGAGCAGATTGATAAAATAGTGAAAATCCTTAAAAGAATGCCAGAGAACTGTGACCCTTATATATATTACCATCGCGTTAGAAGGTTTATTTTTGGGTGGATGGGCAACCCTGTCATTCCTGAAGGTGTTTACTACGATGGTGTCGAAAAATGGAATGGAAAACCTCAACAATTTAGAGGAGAAACAGGGGCTCAAAGCTCAATTATTCCATGTCTTGATGCTGGGCTTGGTTTAGAGTTTGATCCTAATAGCCCTTTATATAAGCACTTAATAGAATTAAGAGATTACATGCCTCCTTTACATCGACAGCTTGTTATTGACCTGGAAAAAGCAGAGAAACAGAACTCTGTTAGGGTATTTATCAAAAATAATGCAAAAAATTATCCGAAACTTATTGACCTTTACAATGAATGTTTGGAAGGCATTTATCAGTTTAGGCTACAACATTTAAATTTTGCAAAAGCCTATATAAACATTCAAGCAGAAAGAGCTTCTAGCCCTGTCAATGTTGGAACAGGGGGCACCCCCTTTATAAAATATCTTGGGGATCATTGTGATGAAGTATTAAAACAAAAATTGACCCATGTTCATCAAGATGAATTAGTTCAAGCCTGATTTGGCGTACCCTAATCTAAAATTGCTTATAGGCTCACAAATAATTTTTGAGGTTTATGATGGACCACTATCGTTCTTTTATTGATACCTGGGATAACTATGCCACGGTAAGATCTAGACCAAGACGGCTAATAGATGCTAACCATGTTCATGAAGTTTATCATTATCCCATTTCTCGAATGCCTGTTGCTGTGCATCCCATTGTTGCTGCAAAAGGAGATTCTTTTTTAAAGAAAATGCTTGCTCAAGCCTGTGTTTTTTACTTGAAATCGATTGCAAGTCTTGAAACAGAAGTCATAAATAAAGCTGCTTTAACACTCATCAATGGAAATTTATCTCATATAATACCTGAGCCTTTAAAGCTAGACCTACTCAGCATAGTTGTAGATGAAGCCTATCATGCGCATGTCGCCAGAGATTATAGTTTGCAGTTAAAAAATTTATTAGATTTACCTGATGTTTATGCAAATATTTATTCAGATTTAGGCCATTCAATCACCAAGCATATGAGTGATTTAAAGCCTGACTGTCAAGATGACTTTCTGGTCATAGCCGTATGTATAGGGGAACACACTTTAACCCCAGAAATAGCGAGTATGGGGCGCGAGGAAAATGTTGCTTCAAGTTTTACTGGCCTGATGAAAGACCATGTTACAGATGAAGGTCGTCATGCAACCTTATTTAAGCATGTTCTGAAATTAGTTTGGGCAAACTTAACTCTGATAAAAAAGCAATCTATTTCAAAAGTATTACCTCATTTTGTCAAAGAATATCTATCTGAAAGCTATGCTAAAAAATTTATAAAAGATTTGCTCTTACACGAAAAAATCAGTGAACAAGAGGTCGATAAAATCATGAAAGAAAGTTTTCATCAATGTTACTTAGGCGAAAACAATAGTTCTTTCAGAAATATTTGTAAATTGTTTCAGTCTTCAAGTTTATTGGATGACCCTTTATTGGTATCAGAATTTCAAAAAAATCGTATAGACATAGGAATTGAGAAGTGCGTAGACTCAACTTTATAGTCAGAGGAGAATCAAATTTTACGCTTAGGTGTATCCAGGCGCTCTCTGATCTCGGTCATAATATATTATGCCTTGAAACCGAAAATGTAAAAATTCTAGAATTTGCATCTAAAGAAAACATAGATAGTGTTCAGCCTAGTGAGCAATCAAAAACCCAGGATACAAACAGTATCTATGTTTCAATAGATGCTCTCGGCGACCCTTCTCATCCTTTAAATAATATAGCGTGTCATATTCGACTACATAGGGTTGAACCTGAAGATAATAAAAATAAAAGCTACTGGAGCGTTGACTTAAAAAATAATGTTTATTTAAAACAACCTCCCCAAGATCTGCTCGCGGATGAAGATGAGCTTTTAACAAATTTAGAGTTTATCATCAATCAATTTGCCAGATTAGGACTTCATGATCCTGGTCTAAAAGAAGCAAGTTCAAATAACTTTGTCACAGAAATCCCTATTGCTTCAGAGCTTGATTATAGATATATATTAGGAGGATTATTATTTTTTATTTCTCTATTTAAAAAAGAAGAACTCATAGAATTAACCCTTCCTGTCAATGATATGGGTTTCTTCTATCCAGATTTCCAAGGAAAACTTCAAAAAGCTGAAAAGTATGAGATTAATTTAAGCCAAGTACACACCCCTTCTCATTTGCTTTCAGTCGTAGATCAAACGCTCCAGGATTTTAAAGGAAATCATAATCTTTTTTGTCTCTCCAGTTGCCTATACTTTAAATTCGATGTTGAGGATACCCAAAAATTGGGTTTATATCTCTCAACATTTAATAAACTATTTTTATTACATAAGGGGCAAAAAAAACAAGACATACAGAATCTTATCCGCCTTTTCAGGCTGATTTATGAGGCTATTTCAAGTGTGCAAAACCTAGATTGCTCGCTTAATGATCTCAACTTAGTTGATTTGGATACCATAAAATTTTTAAGTCAAATAGGTGGCTTTACTCACTACCACCCGCCCCAAGCAGAAGAAACAATTATTTCTGCTATTTCAAAAAACATTAAAAATTATCCTGATCACATTGCAATTGAATATAGTGATCAGTCATTAACCTACGAAGCGCTGGGGAAGCTTTCTGTCCATTTATCTAAGCAAATTTCAAAAAAACTAGGTCCCGTAAAATCTGCAAAGATTATTCTTTGTGTTGAAAGAGGAATTAATCTGGTTGCTACCATTTTAGCAATCTGGCGCTTAGGACATGCGTATGTTCCGGTTGCTTTAGATTTCCCAGAAGAAAGAATGCTTGAAATTATTCAGCAATTAAACGAACCTCTTATAATTACTGATCATAATCGAGCTGATTTTTTTACACACTATCCTAATTTTATCAATTTATCTACGTTAGCATTAGAAAAAAGGAATGATCTTGATTTGAGCCAAGAAGAGCTCATGACAGGAATCTCTGGTGATGATCTTGCTTATATCATCTATACCTCTGGTTCTACAGGGGCTCCCAAAGGCGTTATGATGCATCATAAAGGTGCACTTAACATGATACAATGGACTGTAGAAAACTACCCCATTACTTCAAAGGATAAAGTGATACAAATGGCATCCTTTGCTTTTGATTTTTCAGTCTGGGAAATGATGTCGGCTCTTACCTCAGCTGCTTGCTTGGTTCTCACAGAAGAGAAAAAATATAGAGATCCAAGGTATTTAGTCAATCTAATAAGAGAAAAACAAATTACGATTCTTGGATGTGTGACTTCTTTGTTTCGATATCTGTTAGATGAACCTGGATTCTCTCAATGCACTAGCTTAAAACGAATAGTAGTCGGTGCTGAACCTTTAACTCTTTCTATAAAAAATAAACTGTACGAAATTCACCCTCATGTCACCTTATATCATGGTTATGGACCAACTGAAACAGCGATAACATCTGTTCATTGGGAATGTCCAAATACTTATAACCATTTAGATATACCGATTGGAAAGCCCATAGCGAACACCAAAGTTGCTGTAGTCTCTGAATCTCTTAAAATACTACCACCAGGGTTGCCTGGTGAGCTCCTAATTGGTGGCATTGGTGTAGGGCGAGGGTATCTCAATCAAAGTGATCTTACAAACCAAAAATTTATTCATTTAAATATCTTAGGAGATACCGATTTATTTTATAGAACGGGTGATATCGTTCGGTGGAGTGGCAATCATTTAATTTTTGTTGGTCGTAAAGATCAAATGATAAAGTTACATGGCCTGCGCATAGAGTTAGAGGAAATTGAAAAGGCGATGGAATCTCTAGCTTATATCAAGGCAGCTGCTGTTAAATTTCATAAAAATGAAAAACGAGCTTCGCTTATCGGATATTTTATTGTAGAACCGTCCCAACTGACTAAAAATGAAAATTTAACCCAAAAGCATTTAAATTTATGGAAAAATTTTTATGATGATTCGTACAAAGATTCACACAATCGACATGAAACAACATTTAATACCGTTGGTTGGAAAAGCACTTTTACAAATCAGGAATATTCCTCTGATTTGATGAAAGAATGGAGGGATGAAATTGTAGAATTAATCCTAGGATACAACCCTAATAACGTTCTTGAAATTGGTTGCGGAACAGGTCTTATTTACCATGCTCTAAAAGGAAAAATCAAAAAATATATTGGAATAGATTATGCTCAAGTCATTATTGACAGAATGCTGAGCACAGAAGCTGCTGAGATAGAATTAGGAAAAAGCAACTTTTTCCACTGCTCCGCCAATAAGATAGAAAAAATTAAGCCTCTTTTGGATAATGCGCTCCCCATTGACTGTGTCGTGATTAATTCTGTTGTCCAGTATTTCCCTAGCACTGAGTTTCTAGAAAACGTCTTAGATAAGATTATAAAATACATAAATCCTAACTATATTGTTTTAGGAGACATATTGGATTTTAGAACAAACAAACTTTTTTATGAAAAAGAATATTCTGTTAAGAAAGAACTGGGGCATATTTCCCTTTCAAAAACAGAGTTTATACAAAATCGCTTAAAGACAGAAAAAGAACTTTTTATTCATCCAGTTTTTTTCATAGACTTTGCTAAAAAAAATCGTGCACTACAATCCATTGGTCTATTTCCTAAAATGGGTGTTGGAAGTACCGAGATGAATCAATTCAGATATAATGTTGTACTATCCACTCAACATGGAAGCAAGATAAAAGCAAATTCTATACTATGCAAAAATCCTCTGGAAATAAAAAAGCAAATTCAAACCCAAGCACTCATTAAAACGGATAACCATTGGCTAAATTGTACTGATGGTTCTCATCATACCAGGCGTTTACCTAAAGAAATACAGCTTGAAATGAAACAAAGTGGTCTAGATGTAAATATTGTACTTGACCCGTTAACGCCAGAATATCTCTATATCATTAAAGATGAAAATTTTGGTCACTTGCAAAGTCTAGATTCACAAAATCTACGCTCAGAAGGGAAAAATGTTATTCACTATTCCAATGTAACTTCTCTATTAAAAGAAGAAGTAATCTCAAAAGTAATATTCGAAGACTTACAAAAAAAATTACCACACTATATGATTCCAAGCCTTTTTAAACAGCTTGAAGTATTTCCGATGACCTCGAGTGGTAAAGTTGACAAGAAGCGTTTACCTACCATTATAGAACTTGAAGCTGCGCTATCTGATAATCCAGAAGAAGCAAAATTACAAAAAATTCTTTCAGAAGCCATCGGAATAAAATCAATAGGAATAGATGAAAATTTCTTCTCTTCAGGTGGAAATTCCTTATCAGCGATTAATGCAGTGTACAAAATTACAGAAAATTTTGACGTGGATTTCTTTGTTAAAGATTTATTCGAATTTGATTCTGCAAAAAAAGTTGCTCAATTTATAAAAGATAATAGAAAAAATAAAGTAACCAAAATAAAAAAGCAGCCCTTTGAGCGTTATTCTGATTTTCTTTTAACCCATGCACAAAATAGGTTGTGGTTCCTACATAAACTTGATGAGCAAAAATCTAGCGCATATAACGTACCTCTGTTAATAAAATTAAACGGACATCTAAATATTAAAAAGCTTAAGGATTCCATCAATACACTTATTTCAAAACATGATGCTTTAAGATTAATCTTTATTGATAAAAAAGGAATAGCATTCCAGAAAATTTTAGAGAAATATGAGATTGAGCTGCCTGTTGTCGACTTTCCTTCCCATCAAGCTACTTTAAAAGGAATCAACGATGTCATTAATCAGCCTTTTAAGTTAGATACAACCCCCCCCATTAGGTTTACTATATTCACAAAGAATAATTTAGCCCAATACCTGGTTATTGTAATACATAATATCATAACAGACGGTTGGTCTATGTCGTTACTTATTGATCAGCTTTATAAAATCTATAACGACCAGGAGGAAGCTTTTCAAGCTCATAATCCTTTAGGATTTATACAAGAATATTTACCATTTACTTCCAATAAACCCAAAAGCTATTACTTAGAAGGCATAAATTACTGGAAAGAATACTTAAATAATTTTGTGGAATTAAACTTCCCTTATCCTTATAAAAACGTAAAAAAAGTAGAAAATCATTTAGAGTCAAAAAGGGAAACTTTATCAGGCGAAACGATAAGTAATATATATCAGGTAGCAAGCCATTATAACGTTTCACCTTTTGCCATTATTAAATCCACTTTTGCTGTTTTGCTGAATAAATACACGCAACAAGAAGACATTGTTTTTGGTTCAGTATTGTCAAATAGGGAGCTACAGTCTTTAAAAGATGTTATTGGATTTATGGTGAATACAGTCGTATTTCGGTATAAACTTGACGAAGCCACGATCTTTAAAGATTTAATAGTTCAGGCTCAAAACTCTACGAGGTTGGCATATAGCTATCAAGATATTCCCTTTGAAGATGTTGTTAAACAAGTGACAAAATCTCGTTGCTTGAACAAAACCCCAATTTTTCAATTTATGTTTATTTCACAAGACGTGAGTGAGATAAACACCCTGAAGCTTGGAGAATGCTACTGTAAAGTAGTGCCATCAGCGCCAAATCAAGCAATGTTTGCAATGACTTTCAATTATGTTCTTACAAAAAAGGACCTAAAGGTTGATATTTACTATGATGCTTCTCTTTTCTCTCCGACTTCAATTGACCATTTTTTAGCAAATTTTTTCCATTTACTAAAAACATTGTTAAATAACCCCTTGGGGCTGATCGAAAAGGTTTCTATCGTTTCTGAACATGAAAGGAACTTGCTATTAACTCAGTATAATCCTAAGCCTGATAGAAATCTCGTCAATAAATTAGTTTACCCCTTGTTTCATGAAGCTGCGTATGAAAATTTAGATAGAATAGCCTGTTTAGATGAAACAGGCAGTACTACGTACAAAGCGCTATTATCCCAGGTTAATAAGTTTTCTAATATTCTTTCTGTCCCAACAAATGTTGCTACGGCAGCCATTATTTCGACTCCTGGTATCTTATCAACCGCGCTTGCATTGGCTTGCTTAAAATGTGGTATTACTATTGTTTTTATAGACCCAAGTCTACCTGCTAGCCGAATAGAATATATGCTTAAAGCATCCAAAACCGATATTTTATTTTCTCATGAATTAAATAATGCTATAACGATTCCAAAAAACATTCAGTGTTACCATTTTGCTCACGATGAAACAGTAGCAAGTACAGAAAAAGGCTTTAATATTGTAAAGGAGGTTACACCTGATCATTGCGCATACATTGTGTTTACTTCTGGAACAACAGGAGCGCCAAAAGCTGTACAAGTGTTACAGCGTAATCTTGCTAATGCAATTTTGCATTTTAGAAAAGTACTTAATATGGGCCAACTTGATAAAGTATTAAGTATGACACGCCCCAGTTTCGATATTTTTTATTTAGAGATGCTCCTTCCCATTATATCAGGGTCTAGTGTTCAATTTATGCACCCAGATTTGAGTATTGACCCATCTGAAATCATTAAAAATATAAGTAACTTTGAACCCACCCTCATTCAAGCAACGCCCTCTAGATGGGAGTTAATACGCGCTGAATATATTTCGAAAGAAAAAAACTTTCATGTTCCTAAAATACTAACTGGTGGGGAACCTCTTTCACATCAACTGCTAACATTTTTATACAGTCAATCTGATCTATTGCTGAATGTTTATGGTCCCAGTGAAACCACAATCTGGTCAACTGAATATAAATTCGGTAATGTGAGTCAAATTATATCCATAGGCAAACCTATATCAAATACAGAATGTTATATTTTAGATAAACACAAGAACATAATACCAATAAATGCGATAGGGGAGCTATATATCGGTGGAGAAGGCGTAACCAAAGGCTATCTGAATGACACTTTAAAAAATAAAGCAGCTTTTTTCAACATAAGATTAGACAATGAAAATAAATATTTATATAAAACAGGAGATTTAGCTTCTTGGGATGAAGAAGGGAATTTACTATTTCATGGAAGAGTAGATAAGCAGATAAAAATAAGAGGATACCGTATTGAACCCGGTGAAATACTATTTTATTTAAAAAAATATCCAAGCGTTGAACATGCCCATGTTTTATTTCAAAAAGATCAGTCAACCTTGTGTGCCTTTATTAAGGTAAAAAAGAGCTATGAAGATCAATTCAATACTTCACAACTGAATGCTTTTTTGAAGCAAGAATTACCCGAATATATGATTCCTTCCCATTATTATATCGTTGAAAATATACCGTTAAGTGTTAATGGAAAGGTAGACGAATTTGCTTTGAATAACTTGAGAGAAAAACAGTCTTATCAAGAGGTAAAAAATATTAAATTACCTTCCAATGATTTACAAAGCAAGCTTTGTACGATTTGGCAAAACGCTTTAAATATAGATGAATTTAGCGTAGACAGCAGCTTCTATGAATTAGGAGGACATTCTCTTTTGGCGCCCAAGATTGTCTGGGAAATTAATGCGATATTTGGCTGTGATTTAACCATAAGAAACTTTATTACGAACAATACCATAGAAAAATTGGCCATTTTTATAAAAGATAGGCAGGTTACTATGGTTGCCTCTGAAGTAGATTAATAATATTGGTGAAGTATGAATTCTATTGAAACAAAAGCGTATAAACCATTTTCTTTTAAAAATTTCTCCCAGTTAGATTGCTCTGAAGATAAAAGTGCACTCATTGCTTCTATGAAATCTATGTATTGTATTGAGGGGGTGACAATAGCAAAGCAAAACGCCATAGAAAGCCTGGATATAAAGAAAGGGGATAAAATCATCGAGCTTGGGTGTGGTTTGGGAATAGATGCTCGTAAGCTTGCAACCCAAGTTGGCGACACAGGGCGTGTGTTTGCTGTAGATAAAAGTGTGTTTATGTTAGAAGCAGCAAAATCCGAAGCGATACCAAAAAATTTATTATTTTTTGATTCGGAAGTTAAAAACTTACCTTTTGAAAATGAATTTTTTAACTCTGCTTATGCAGATAGATTACTAGTCAGTCAAGTTGACTATTTAAAGGTATTAAACGAAATTGTTCGTGTAGTGAAGCCAGAAGGTATCGTTTGTATTACTGATTTAGATTATGGAACATCTATTTTTGAGATTGATGACATAAAATCTGCAAATTTAATTAAAAATCGTATGATCGAAATCACTCAAAATCCATTGATAGGGAGATCCTTAAAAAAATACTTTAATACTGTTCATTTAAAAAACATAAACTTACACATTACTAATTATACGATAGATAACTTAGAGACTTTTTGTCAGTCGATTGCTGATTTAAAAAGAATAGTCAAAGATTTAGCGTACTTAAATCGAATAACTATCGCCGAAGCAGATGAATTATGGAGTCATATCTTAGAAATAGATAAAAAAGGTTTATTTCTTTATTCTACCAATTTATTTACGGTAAGTGGTAAAAAAACTAAATTGCGAATCTGAGCTTTATTGAGTCGCTTCTGAAGACTTGGAAAAGCCTTGAAACAATTAGCCTGCAAGAAGAAAAAGGGTTAAATTTTTTGCAAGGGTCTGTTGATTAACCATTAAAAAGCTTGCAAAACGAAGGTAATGCCAATGAAGATTTCTACCGTGTTCATCACATTTGACATCGCCTCCCGTCATCAGGTATGTTGTTGGGTAAATTAACTACCCTCCGTCATTGCGAGGAGCGAAGCGACGCGGCAATCCAGGCCCAAGCTTACTAAAGCCACATAAGCTTAATCCTTCGATACAAGCATCTGCCTGGATTGCCACGCTTCGCTCGCAATGACGGGGAATAGTTTACAATCAATTTTCGAATTCTTCAGAGGTGACTAGTTAATTCTGGAGTAACGCGTTATCTACTCGCTTTTTCATCTTTCGGATACGTTGCTGAAGTTTTTCAGAAAGATTGGCGTATTGCTGTTTTTGGTCCATAAGCTCATTGCTGGTATCCAGATGTTCACCAACAATATTTAATGCAGTGATGATTGCAATCCGGTCAATGCTCATAATGTCGCTTTCTTCACGGGTTTTACGCATCTTCTCATCTAAATATTTCGATGCAGTGATTAAATCTTCTAGCTTATGAGCAGGACAACGAACACTATACTCACTATTTAAGATGCGTATAGGAACTAGAATTGTCTCATGCGACATTGATTTCTTCCTTCAGTTGAGCAATGATGCGCTGAATTTGGAGGGAAGCCTTTTGGTTTTGGTCCATGAGCGTGGTTCTTTCCTGACTTGCTTTTAATAGCTCGTCATTGAGTTTAACAAGTTGAAGCTGCAAGGATTCTACTTCTTGAGTCAGTTGGTTTTTAGATTCAATGAGCTGCTTTCTGGACTCAATCAGTTTTTCTATCTGTGATTCTAAATGACTTAAATCATCGTCCATTTTTTTCTCCACATGTGTTGTAGATGACACGCCCTAACAAAAACCATTGAGGTGGAAATAAGGGCATCCAATTTCGGGAAGGCTTAATCTATTTTAGAATTTTCGCCGAGCATAAGGAATTGGTTGTTTGCATCAAAAAAACTGGCAACCTTTGTGATTTAGAAGATGACCGTATTCTGACACAAGGCAACATCCTAGCAAAACCTTATTCTTTGCACAAGATAGATATGCAGAAATTGGAAGCTCTTTAACCTAAATTCAGCAGTCGTTTCCAACGGGTGAATTTAGGTTTAAATCACGGAGTTAAAATATGCTAATTTGCATTGGCATAATATCTGGATCGTGTTTAAACTGGAGGATTATTGAGTAAGCGTTATGAAGTGTAACCCCGCCTAAAGGACGGAGATTTCTAACTTTAAAATGAAAGGTAAACACACCCTATGAACACTTCTTCTTTTTTTTTGAAGCGCCGACAGGCACTCACTCAACAGATAGGGCCTCATGGTATTGCAATTTTTCCTTCTGCGCCTTATAAGGATGACCGCCATATTTATCGACAGGATTCTGATTTTTATTATCTCACTGGATTTGAAGAGCCAGAGTCTGTTGCTGTTCTGTATGAAAAAGATGGCGTGAGTCAATGGGCTTTATTCAGCCGGCCGGAAAATCCTGAAACAGCTGTTTGGACAGGGCCTTTAGCGGGGCAGAGGGGGGCTTGTCAACAATATGGCGCTGATCATGCTTACCCGATCACCCAGTTAGAAGCATCTTTATTGACGTTAATGGAGGGGAGGCAACAGGTTTTTTATCCTTTGGGCCGATACCCACATTTTGATCATCTCATGTTAAAGTTGATGGATAAAATGCAACCCAAACGTAAGACAGGGGTGGTCACTCCGATAGGGTTGATGAGCTCAGATGTTTTTATGCATGAAATGCGATTGGTTAAGGATGCACATGAACTGGCCTGTATGCGTACGGCGGCTAAAATTTCTGCAGATGCGCATCGAGCAGTGATTGCACATTGCCGTCCAGGTCACTATGAGTATGAATTGAAAGCGCAATTATTATCTGCATTTATCAGTCATGGAGCAGAGGAGGAGGCTTATCCTTCTATTGTAGGGGGAGGGCGGAACAGTTGCATTCTTCATTACAATCAGAATAAGGATGTTTTAAATGCGGGTGAACTGGTCTTAATCGATGCAGGTGCTTCTTACCAATATTATGCATCAGATATCACACGAACATTTCCTGTAGCGGGTTGTTTTACAGCTGAGCAGGCTGCGGTTTATGAGGTGGTTTTGGCTGCTCAGTTGGCTGTTATTGAACAAATAAAGCCGGGTACCCTGGTGAAAGATTTGCAAAACAAAGCCATCGAAATGATTACACAAGGGCTGTTAGCGTTGGGTTTTCTAAAGGGCAATCTCACTCAGCTGATAGAATCCAAGGCATATGCCCCTTTTTACATGCATGGAGTGAGTCATTGGTTAGGCATTGATGTGCATGATGTGGGGAGTTATCACGAGGAAGGCCAATCTCGTGCACTGAAGCCTGGTATGGTATTAACGGTTGAACCAGGGATTTATTTATCAGGAGATCGTTTGGATTTACCTAAGAAGTGGCAGAATATTGGGGTTCGAATTGAGGATGATGTTTTGGTGACAGAAACAGGTTATGAGGTGTTGAGCCAGGATGTGCCTAAAACCATTCGAGAAATTGAGCGCTTAAAACAGTGATGCATGAATATGATATCGTCATCATTGGCGGCGGTTTTGTTGGAGCAAGTGCTCTGTTGGGCTTAAGTCGCCTGGCACCGTCATTGAAAGTGGCATTACTCGATGCTGCAGATCCTTTAAAAGCAGAGGGAGGAGAGCGCTCTATCGTGTTGTCTTATGCAAGCCAGCGTATTCTTTCTCAGTGGGGGTGTTGGGATGAGTTGAGAGAAGGAAGCACGCCCTTAATGGCTGTTCATATTTCACAAGCGGGTCGGTTTGGAAGAACTCTGATTCAAGCGGATCAGTTAGGAGTGCCTGCATTAGGTTATGTTGTGCCAGCTGATCAATTGGCAGGTTTTTTGAAAACAAACCTGCAAGCAACCCATTATTTTTATCGCACGGCCTGTACGCATTTAGAGCGGAAAGGTGATGGGTTTCAACTTGAGGTTCAACAGCGAGGTCAGAAGGAGGGAGAGAAGACACATTGGAAAGCCAAGCTGGTTTTGGTTGCGGATGGTGCATATTCCAAGCTCAGAGCGCTTATGGGCATTCCCGTTAAGGAAGTTCAGTATACACAACAAGCGATCGTAGGGCAGGTTAATGTAACACACCCGAATCAGACAGGCTATGAACGTTTTATGGGAGAGGAAGCTTTAGCTATGGTTCCGAGGGGAGGGAATACCTACGGTGTTATCTGGAAGGTAGGAGTTCAGCGATCTCATACGTTAATGCACCTTTCTGCTTCTGAATTTCTAGCGGCTTTAAATGCAGCGTTTGGACATCGATTGGGTCATCTCTTTGATCTAGGCATTAGAAAATCCTACCCATTACGTTTCATCAGAGCTTTAAAAGAAACTTTGCCTGGCCTGGTTTTATTAGGAGATGCAGCCCACGCGAATCCGCCGATGGCTGCTCAAGGTTTAAATTTAAGCTTGCGAGATATTGCAGTATTGGTGAGTAGCATAGAAGCAGCCCTTCGAACGGGACAGGATTTTGCCAGTGCTACTTTTTTACAGCAGTATGAAAATGCGCGGCTTGCTGATCAGGCTCGCATCACGAGCCTGGTTAACTTCCCAATGTCTCGCACTTTTCGCAATATCCCTGATACTTTAAAGGGTTTAGCATGGCTTGGCGTTGATCTTTGTGATGGTATGAAGAGAAACTTTGCTCATACTATGATGGGGATTTAGGCTATTACGCACCCTAGAAAAGTTCAACGGCAGCATCTTCATCATCATAAAATTCAGTGTTTTCAGAATGATGGGGGACTTTATCTTTGTGAGCGCGTTCTTCGTCATAATCTGTATGACCTGCAAGCAGTGCATCTAGTGAATGGTTTGACCTTGTTTTTGGTACGGAATTTTCTTCAAACATTTCAATAATGGCATTTTTGTTTCCAGGAGATGCTAGCTTACCTGAATAAGGGTCGATGCGAGCATAGACAATATTAGGCGGCTCAGTCAGGAAGCGTTCAGGTTTCCCTTTTAAGGCAGTTTTCATGAAATTAATCCAGATGGGTAATGCGGCATGAGCGCCTTGCTCTTTTGTGTCGCGAGGTGTATCGAACCCTAACCATGCAACTGTAGTAATATCTCTGTTAAATCCAGCAAACCAGGCATCGACGTTATCGTTAGTTGTTCCAGTTTTGCCTGCAATATCCTTACGTCCTAGTGCTAATGCTCTTCTTCCAGTTCCGCCTTCAATGACGGTTCGAAGTACATTCGTAATCATATAGGCATTATCAGCCGTGATGATTCTGGGTGCCATGTTCATTTTGGTGTCAGTACAGTGTTTCTCACAGACGGTAGGAGGATTGGCTTTGTATATGAGCTTGTTGTTTTCAAAGACCTGGCTGATAAAATAAGGAGAAACTTTGTAACCACCATTTGCAAACACGGAATAAGCAACGGCCATTTGCAGCGGGGTGGTAACGCCTACACCTAATGCCAGAGAAGGAGAGGCGGGCAGTTGTTGGCGGTTAAAGCCGAATCGGGTGATATAGTGTAGAGCATGATGTACGCCGATGCCCATCATTAACTTAACACTGACGATATTTTGAGATTTCATAAGGGCTCGACGCAGTCGGGTGGGCCCATAGAATTTTTTGGTATAGTTTTTGGGGCGCCAAAAACCATAACCGCCATAAGTGCCGAGCACGATTGGCGAGTCATTGATAACAGACGCTAATGTATATCCTTTGGATAGGCCAGCTGAATAAACAAACGGTTTAAATGCAGATCCTGGCTGACGTTCTGATTGCGTGGCACGGTTGTAGCTACTTTCGTGAAAAGAGAATCCTCCTTTTAAGGCAAGAATAGCTCCATTATCAGAATTGATTGAAACCAGAGCTCCCTGAATTTTTGGAATTTGCATTAAACTCCAGTATTTCTTTCCTTTTTCAGTTGTGATCTGCTTGACGCGAATGACATCACCGCTAGAGGGTAAGGCGCCATGTGCCCACGCAAATCCTGCAGGTGGAATAGTGATTTTTTGACCTCCTTTCACGAGTGCGGTAATGGCTAAATGAGAAGATTGAATGACAGCAGCAGGGGCTAGTCCCTGGATTGTCGGGATTTCATCAAGTTGCTTAGGCCACTTTTCTAGGTTTTCCTGGGTTGGCTTCCCAAGGTTTTGTTTAGGTTTTCGGTATCCATGGCGATGATCGTAGGCAATAAGGCCGTTGTTCAGACTGGAATTGGCAGTATCTTGCAGTTTGGAATCGATGGTGGTATAGACATCGAACCCTTTGATATAGGCCATTTTTCCAAACTCATCGACCATTGCCTGTCTGACCATCTCTCCCACGTAGGGGGCATTAACTTCTGGACGAACAGGATGATAGTGAGCGGTTAAAGGGGCTTTAATGGCGGCATGATAAGTCGCTTTATCAATCATTCTATCTTCATACATTCGATAAAGCACATGATTGCGCCGGTCTATGGCTTTTTGAGGATTTCGAATGGGGTTATCTCTTGAAGGGGAGCGAGGAAGTCCAGCAATGAGTGCCATCTCAGGCAGGGTGAGCTGGTTTAGCGGTTTTCCATAATAAGTATGTGCTGCGGCAGCAACGCCATAGGCTCGGCGGCCGAAATAGACTTTGTTGACGTATAACTCTAAAATTTTGTCCTTGCTTAAGGTGTGATCAATTTTGAGCGCAAGGAGAATTTCTTTTATTTTTCGGTCGAATGTTTTTTTACGTGTCAGGTAAAAATTCCGGGCAACTTGCATGGTGATGGTGCTAGCACCCTGGCTTTTTTCTCCTGTAGAGATGAAAGAGACTGCAGCACGGACTAATCCGATAAAATCAATGCCAGGGTGATCGTAAAAGCGTCGATCTTCTGTGGCAAGGATTGCATTAATGAGTGGTTTTGGAACATCTGAGAGTGCAACGGGGTTACGTTTGGTTTCCCCATATTCTGCAATGAGTTTACCATCCTGCGTAAATACTCGAAGCGGCTCAGCCAGGCGAATATCTTTGAGTCCCGCGACACTTGGGAGCTTGAGGTACATATAAGCATAAAATATACCGAGTAGTATGGATGCGCTGATCATCAGGCTAATTAATGCCCAGAGGCCGCCTAGTGTAAATTTTTGTACAGGTTTCATAGTGCCTGGATAATAGCATGTTTACGTTAAATTTTAAATCCACTCAGCAATTCCCGCTTTATCGGGCAAGAATTGCTTCCCTTGATTAGCGCGGATCGCAAGCTTGGCTTGCGATCGCTTCTAAGGGGGAGAATCGCGATTCTCTCCCTTAATATCCCCCATCGCGAATGAGAGGATGTTGCAAATCATTGATAAATTAGAGTGTTTTCCGGCGGGAATTGCTGAAATCCACTCGAGGACGTATTTTAGAACCTATATTCGCAATCGCTAGGCTGAGTTGAAAAACGTTGATTTCGTGGGGTGACTGCAGTGCAGCATACCGGTAAGTATGTGAGCAGTCAGCTGCATAAAAACAGCGTTTTTCGGCCAGCATGGTAGGCTGTGAGTACAGGTTTTAAATCGCATGCCCTAATGACAATAATAGGCGAATATGGTTATAATGCGAGACTCACTGAACAAATAAAAAAATTATGTCTATTGTTGTTTATGGAGTTAGTCATAAAACGGCTTCTCTCAGCGCTCGAGAACATCTTAATTTTTCATTAGAGGAAATACCTCAGGCGCTTTATCATCTAAAACATGCTTGCCCCCATGTAAAAGAAGCAATGATACTTTCTACCTGTCAGCGTACTGAGTGGTATCTTTATATGGATAGCCAATCTTCAATTAATTTTTCTCATCTGGTCAGTTTAAAAGGTCAGCCTCACACAGACTGGGAAGATTGTGCTTATACCTTGCATGGAGAAGAAGCCATTGCACACATAATGAGAGTGGCCAATGGGTTGGATTCTTCTCTTTTGGGGGAGCCTCAGATTTTAGGCCAACTGAAAGCGGCTTATGCTGTGGCTAAGAAAGCTTCTGTTTTAGGAAAACAACTTGAGCTGGTGATGCAATTTGTTTTTTCTGTTGCTAAGAAGATTAGAAATCAAACGCGAATTGGTTATGGAGCGGTTTCACTGCCTTACACTGCTGTGAGTTTAGGAAAATGTATTTTTTCAGAAATTGAAAACCCCTATGTTTTGTTAATAGGTGCAGGTGTAGTGATTCAGGATGTTTTGAATCATCTGGCTAAAAAGAAGCAGCTGACCATTTTCATTGCGAATCGTTCATTTGATAAGGCGACCAGGTTAGCTGAAAAATATGGTGCTAAGGCCATTCATTTAGAGGATATATATGCGCATGTTGAGCGAGCAGATATTGTCATTTCTGCAACGAGCAGCTCAGCTATCATATTAGAGTATGCGCCTGTAAAGCAATGTATCGCTGCTCGGCAGGATAAACCTGTTTTCATGATGGATATGGCTGTTCCTCGGGATATCTCACCAGAAATATCCAGCTTGAATTCTGTTTTTCTCTATAACATGGATGATCTCCATAAAATTACACAAGCTCATCTAGATGCCAAACATCTCGCTGCGTTAGATGCAGATCATATGATAGCTATGGAAGTAGAGCGCTTGATGCAAAAAATGCAGATGAGTCAAATGAGTGTGTATATTCAACAGTTTCGAAATCAGTTTGGTCACGTTCGAGAGCGCTTGTTAGAGAAAGCACGATTTCAGCTACAGCAGAATTTATGTGCAAAAAAAATTGTTTCAGATGTTTTGTTTCGTCTGGAGCACTTAGTGGTAACAGTGATGAGCTGTCAGGCAATTGATCAATATCAAAACCTCAGAAATGAGAGTATGAACAAGGCGTTTCATCACCTCAATCTGGGGAAAGCACCAGAGCTGGTGTTGTCAGAAGCGAGTCGATTATTTTTAAATAAAATACTGCATAAGCCGATGCTGCACCTGAGGAGAACTGGAGGACTGGCTGAGTTCGATCTTATGCTGATGGAACGGTCAATCTCTTCGATTGAGGAGTTTGGCATTTAGAGCGGCCTATATATTTATATTTACAAAAAGAGAGAATTTTTTATGCAAGAAATTCCTAAAGATATTTCATGTGAAATCATGGCATATTTGCCCAACCAAACGCTAGCAGCTTTCGCGCGGTTAAACCATAAGTTTTTTGGAGATTTTCGGTCATTTATTCTAAATGAATATAAAAAGATTAATCCAGAGTTGGAATCTTATGAAGAACTTTTGGAAAAAATTTTTACTCTAACTGAATGTTTAAACGGTTTTATTTCAGAAAGCAAAAAAACTTGGGGTATCAACCTAAGAACCCTTGTTCTAGAAAGACATATCTCTTTTGTATCAACTGAGGAATTTATATCTTTTTTAAACTTATCTTCTGAAGAACAACTGAAAGGGTTTGTTGAGCTACTAAAAAATGTAAGGAGCAGTCCCCTTGATCAGGAAGAAATAGCAGGTTGGAATGGGGTCTTCTGCAGTTTCGTGCGTCCTATCTCTATTTCAAATTTATATTTGGCTTTAAAGGAAAGCTTGCTTCCTCTCCCTGCTTTCTCTATTGAAAAAATGAAAACGGATGGCCCCGTCAAATGGGCTTTGAATGCCCATCCTAACCCTTATTATGAGGCTCCTTCAGCTTCCTTTTTTGCGCTTAATGCAATGATCCGTAAGTTTGTAACATGGAGTGAGCTTGAAGGCATAACCCAGCAAAAAGAATTTCTTTCCAAGTGCGAAAGCAAGGACGTTGCAATAGACAATTCTGATGAGAAACAGTTTCATTCTATGTCTAATCAGTTTTAGTTCAAAGGGTGTGCCTTCAATTTGTTTTTGAGCTCAAAAACAAATTGAAGGCACACCCGGGAACACTTTAATATGTGTTACTGTATGATGAATCTAAATCTTCATCATCATTGACTAGATCAAAAAATTTTCTTGCGACAAATTTTTTATTATCCTCAACAAAATTTTCAATCAAATTTTCCCATTGAGCTGGGTCTTCATTATAAGCCTCACCCAATTTTTCAGCTACGATGTCATAGGGAATTTGAAAATTAAAAGTCATATTAGGTCTATATTGGCTTAGCAGTGTTAGCCAATAATCACCAGCAAATGTAGTGCATAATCCTTTATGCGTTACTCTATCAACAAGATCACCCACATTTTCAGAAGGTTTACTCCTCGGTTGGATGTTCATAGAGAAAAATAATGCTTTTTCTGAAGCAGTGAGTGTCTCATCGCAAACTGCTAACAAGTATTCGTAAGCAAATGTAGATAGCAAGTTTGGCAAAGCATCTTTTTCATGATAGGAACCTTCCACTCCGTCGGGTGATGCACTTAGCACCAACATAAACTGAATGGCAGAAAATAAATTATCATATTTATCGGAAGATAATTCATCTTCAATTTGTTGCATATAGACCTGTAATTCACAATATTCTTCATAAAGCTCAGGAAAATTGGATTCTAACAACTGAAGATAGCGACTTTCCTCGTCTGAGCTAAATGGTTTCCCTAAATTGTCTCGATTAATATGAGTGAGGATGAGTTGTTTAGGGGTAAGTTCCCCTTCTTTTTTCTGTACTAAGCTACAAAAAATATCTTGAATTGAAATAGGTTTTAGAGTTTTATTATCTGAATCTTCAAAAATGAAGAGATCTCCATTTTCGAACATTTCCTCCCAGTTATTACCGTTAATGCTGAGGTATTTTTCAGAAAAATCCACCGTCGGCATGAGATAACGCAAGGGCTGCTCAGAATCTAAAGTTTTTGCCAAATAGTATAACAATTTGATTTTTTCAGACGCGGGTCTTTCAAAATATTCATTATTTCTGAAACCATTCTTTTCCCATTCACTTTTAAGAAGATCAATGATCAGATCGCGCAATTCAGGTTTTTCTTTTTTTAAAAACTCAAGAATGATTCCTTGAGAATTCCAATGACTTTCTTTCATACACATCACATAAAGTTATTAAAAAACAATATTGTAACATGCTGATAATTAATGAATTATTAAGATATTGTATGAGGAGTGTAAGATGATGAGCGAGTACCGTTTTAACCTAAATTCAGTCGTTTCTAACGACTGAATTTAGGTTTAACCCAGCCAATGCGTTGGCTTCAAAAATTGTTCAGTTAATTCAGCTTCAGGTGTATTAGGCTCAGGCTGCCAGTTGTATTGCCAGCTGACCAGTGGAGGAAGAGAGGCAAGGATGGATTCTACGCGCCCCCCAAATTTGAGACCGAATTGTGTGCCTCGGTCATAAATCAGATTAAATTCTACGTAGCGTCCTCGACGATAAAGTTGAAAATTACGTTCTCTTTCTCCGTAAGGTGTGCTTTTTCGGCGGTTTAAAATGGGTTGATAGGCTAACAAAAAGTGATTACCGACACTTTGAATAAAGTCAAAACAACGGTCAAATTTCCATGTATTCAGATCATCAAAAAATAGCCCGCCAATACCGCGAGACTCGTTTCGGTGTGGCAGGTAAAAATAGTCATCTGCCCATTGCTTATACTGAGGGTAGACTTCAGGACCAAAGGGGTCGCAAGCATTTTTGGCCATTTGATGGAAGTGCTGGCAGTCTTCAACAAAGCCATAGTAAGGCGTTAAATCAAAGCCGCCGCCAAACCACCAGATAGAATCTCCCTTTTCTGTTTTGGCTGTAAATAAGCGAATATTTGCGTGTGTTGTAGGGGCATAAGGGTTTCGAGGGTGGATGATTAAAGAAACACCCAGTGCCTCGAATTGAGCATGAGCCAGCTCGGATCTTAATTGGGTAGCAGAGGAAGGTAGATGTCGGCCTGTTACATGCGAAAAATTCACGGCAGCTTTTTCAATGACAGCCCCATTTTCCATAGCGCAAGTGAGACCTCCGCCTTGGAGTTCAGGTTTCTGCCAGGCATCTTGAGTAAAAGCAGTACTTCCATCTTCTTGTTCAAGAGTGGTACAAATATTTTTCTGTAGCTGAAGTAAGTAGGTTTTGACGGGTTGTATTTGAGTTTTGGGTAGCATATTTCTTGATTAAGATAGATGGGAAAATGAAGTTCATTCTAGCATTTTTCATGGATGGGATAAATTTTTATTTATGATCCTAAATTCAGTAGTTTCCAACTGCTGAATTTAGGATGATATGTTTGGGGGAGGGGGCTTTGGGAGTTTGATATTTCGCTTCTTATGTTTCATGCATTTTATTGTTAAAGCTATAGCTATTCCCTATAAATTTACTACATCTGACGGCCATTTTCCCTTCAAACAAAACGCTGAAAAATTCCCCATAGGAATACTATGCTTCGTTTTTCAGCGTTTTGTTTGAAGAAAAACTGTTTGTCAGACATAGTAAATTTATAGGGACTTAGCTATATCTGTCGTAACAGCTCCTTCCATCATTGCGAAGAACGAAGTAAAGTCCGTCATTGCGAGAAGCGAAGCGACGTGGCAATCCAGAACCAAACTTATTAAAGTCGCATAAGCTTAGGCTCTGGATAGAGCCTCCCGACTGGATTGCCGCGCTTCGCTCGCAATGACGGGTGAATAGTTACCATAAAATTAAAAATCTGGTGCGCCCGACAGGATTCGAACCTGTGACCTTTGGCTTCGGAGGCCAACGCTCTATCCAGCTGAGCTACGGGCGCTTTTTTTGAGAGCTTGAGATGAAAGGAGAGGAACTATTATGTATCAACGTTAGCCAATAGGGAATTGTCTTCAATAAATTTTCTTCTAGGCTCCACTTGGTCTCCCATCAGGGTGGTAAAGATTTGATCTGCTGCAATGGCATCTTCTACGTTGACTCGTAGTAAGCGGCGGGTTTCTGGATCCATGGTGGTTTCCCAGAGTTGATCAGGATTCATTTCCCCCAACCCTTTATAGCGTTGGAGGGTGAGGCCCTGTTTTGCTTCACTTAAAAGCCAGTCCAAGGCTTCTACAAAAGAGCTTACCGGCTGTTTTTTTCCTTTTCTTTCAACGAAGGCATCAGCGCTGAGTAAATCTTGTGTTTGATCAGCAAAGTTACCAATGGTTTGGTATTCAGGAGATTTTAAAAACTCATAAGAAAAGCTATATTGGCTTTGGGTGCCATGGCGATATATAGCGAGTTCTGGTATATAGATAACGCCTTGATCTGTCTGGATCTCGGAGAGTGTAGTGGCGTACGTTGCGTGTGTGTCTGGTTGATCCTCTAGCATTTTCTTTAAGGTTTCAGCCCATTGTGTGACCGTGTGCTTTTCACGAAGCTGGTCATTTGAGAGCTTGGGTATAGCCATCAGTTTTTTCAGCAAAAATTCAGGATAAAGGTGAGAGATTTTTCCAATAGCCTCTATGGCTGCTTCATATTGGTTGACGAGATTCTCTAGTGCGGTCCCTAAAATAGGGGGAAGGTCATTGCCTGCATAGAGCTGTGCTTCACTCAATGCTAATTGAATGAGGTATTGGTTCAGCTCTTTATCATCTTTTAAGTATTGTTCCTGTTTTCCCTTTTTGATTTTATAAAGAGGAGGTTGGGCGATGTAGATATAACCATTTTCAAATAGTTCAGGCATTTGACGGTAAAAAAATGTTAATAGCAACGTGCGAATGTGCGAGCCATCAACATCTGCATCCGTCATGATAATCACCTGGTGATAGCGGAGTTTCTGGATATCTCTTTCGGTATTTCCAATACCACAGCCCAGTGCAGTAATCAGGGTGGCTATTTCAGATGAGGAAAGCAGTTTATCAAAACGTGCTTTTTCCACATTCAAAATTTTCCCTTTTAAAGGCAGGATGGCTTGATTTTTACGATTTCTAGCTTGTTTGGCAGACCCACCCGCAGAGTCTCCCTCAACGACAAAAAGTTCAGATAAGGCGGGATCTTTTTCCTGGCAATCTGCCAGTTTGCCGGGTAAACCGCTAATTTCCAGGGTGCTTTTTCGGCGCGTAATATCTCTTGCTTTGCGCGCAGCTTCACGTGCAGTGGCTGCCTCAATGCTCTTTTCAATAATAAGCTTGGCAACTTTTGGATTTTCAAGCAGATAACTTCCGAGTTGTTCATAGATGACGGATTCTACTAACGGTTTGACCTCAGAGGAAACCAGCTTGTCTTTTGTTTGAGAAGAAAATTTAGGATCAGGAAGTTTGACTGACAAGAGAAAAGTTAACCCTTCCCGTATGTCTTCACCAGAAATAGTTGCCTTAGCTTTTTTGTTGAGCCCTTCTTTCTCAATGTATTGGTTGATGGTGCGGGTGAGCGAGTTACGGAGTCCGATTAAGTGGGTGCCACCATCTTTTTGTGGAATATTGTTGGTAAAACAGTAGCCATATTCGGTATATCCTTTATTCCATTGCATGGCCACTTCAATGGTAATGCCTTCTTCTGAATATTCTTTACAAAAATAAATGGGAGGAGTGTGTATGGGGGTTTTATTTTGATTAATGTAATCCACAAAGGCGCTGATACCGCCTTCATATTCAAAGCAATCTTCTTTTTCAGCAACGCGTTCATCTTTTAGGTGAATTTGAACGCCAGAGTTTAGAAAGGCTAGCTCTCTTAAGCGTTTTGCTAAAATATCGTAGTGAAAATCGACAACATTATGGAAAGTTTTCAAACTGGGTTTGAAGGAAATTTCTGTGCCTCGCTCTTCTGTTGTGCCGATTACTTTGATTGGTGCTACGGGTGTGCCATATTCATAGGTTTGTTGATGGATTTTGTTATCCTGATAAACGGTGAGGACCAGTTTTTCTGAAAGGGCGTTCACAACAGACACCCCTACCCCGTGAAGCCCGCCGGATACTTTGTAGGTGTTATCATCAAATTTACCGCCCGCATGCAGAACCGTCATGATCACTTCTGCAGCAGAGTCCCCTTCTGGGTGTGGCCCCACCGGGATACCTCGACCATTATCTCTAATAGTGATAGAGCCATCTGTATGAATGGTGACCTGGATTTCGTTGCAATGGCCAGCAAGTGCTTCATCAATAGAGTTGTCTACCACTTCAAACACCATATGATGCAGACCAGAACCATCATCTGTATCACCAATATACATCCCTGGACGTTTTCGGACAGCATCAAGACCTTTTAATACCTTAATGCTTGAGGAGTCATATGACTGAGGCATAGGTTTCACTTTTTCTTTTAAAAAATATACGAAATGTTAAGACTTCCCATTATATCAGAAAACAAGCGGGAGGGGGGAGAATTCCTTTTTGGTTTCTTTATGCCGTGTTTTTAACTTACAATTGCCGCATTTTGCTCGCAATGATGGGGTGTTTATATAGGATGTTAATTTGAATATCTTCAAATCGATTGCGGCATTTTGATATAAGTTATAGCAGGAATATTACCGGCCTTGGTTTACACTTTTTGTTTGATCGGCTGGTTGAGTTAGAGACGCTTAGTATATATTGCTGTCGTAGCGTTACAGGCGAAGGATTAGGTGCGTTAAGTCAGTTGACAAATCTGAGAACTTTAATATTAGGGAATAGCCATTCAGAGCGGAGGATGCTTAAAGGTGAAGCGCTTGCTTCTTTTATTCAGGAGCAGCTAGAGCCAGAACCATAGGAACAGCTTGAAGTTAACACTGTTCAACCTTTCTGTCAGTTTCTATAGTTTGTCATTGCACATCCTGCAAGAAGTCTTTATACTTGAGCCCTCAAACTTACCCATCCTACATTTATGCTGCTCTGAATTATGAAAATATCCGAAAAGACGAATATTCATCTTGCTTACCGGATTATGGTTATTCAGGTTCTGGTCATATTGGTGGTGGGTTTTTTGGCGTTAAGTTTCCAGGATATGCAGGAAGCTTACTCCGTATTGTTAGGCGGCGGTGCGTGTGTTTTGCCCAATCTTTATTTTGCGCGACGTTTCCTTTATCCTAGCATGACGCGGTCTCCAAGGCGGATTTTGGCAGCATTTTTTCAGGGAGAGTTGGTGAAATTTGGGTTGACGATTTTGCTGTTTTGGTTGATGATGCGTTACTTATCCATATCGTTTCTGTCGCTTTTCATCGGCTATTTTTCGGCACAGGTCGGTTTTTGGGTTGCACCCTTGTTGTTAAGTAGAAGTCAAATAAAAACACTATGAGCTTACAAGTCAATTCATCTGAATATATTCAGCATCATCTGAAGAATTTACAATACAGCTTGACCGACAATACGGTTGGTAATTTTCCTGGGTTTTGGAATCTTCATTTAGATACGCTGTTTTTTTCTACCGCATTGGGTGTGTTTTTTCTTTTTTTCTTTTGTATGGCTGCAAGAAGAGCTACAACGGATGTGCCTGGGAAGCTTCAAAATCTAGTTGAGATTTTAGTGGAATTTGTGGATCAGCAAGTGAAGGATTCTTTTCATGGTAAAAGTGCCTTAATTGGTCCCCTAGCTCTGACGATTTTTGTCTGGGTTTTTCTCATGAATTTTATGGATTTGCTCCCTGTTGACCTTTTTACAGTGATTGCGCATTGGCTCAACTTGCCTTACATGAAAGTTGTACCGACGAATGATTTAACGTTAACATTTGCGTTGTCTTTATCAGTTTTCTTTTTATTGATTTTTTATAGCTTTAAGGTCAAAGGTGCCAAGGGTGTTTTAAAAGAATTCACAATGAAGCCCTTTGAGACCCCTTTTTTGATTCCTGTGAATATTATATTGAGAGTCGTAGAGGAAGTTTCCAAACCCATTTCACTGTCGCTGCGTCTCTTTGGTAACCTTTATGCCGGCGAACTTATTTTTATTTTGATTGCGTTGTTGCCCCCTGCCATTCAATGGACGCTGGGTGGGGTATGGGCGCTTTTCCATATATTAATTATTGTTTTGCAGGCTTTTATCTTCATGGTGCTAACGATTGTTTATTTAAGTTTGGCGCATGAGGATCATTAGGGCGTGTTTACATTTCATTTTTATTGTTAACTAAATTTTGAGGAGATCTTATGCAAATTGCTGAGCTCGTTGCAAATGTTGAAGGTTTTACGGTCATTGCGGTCGGAATATTAATTGGTTTAGGGGCCTTAGGTACGGCGATTGGTTTTGGTTTGTTAGGAGGTAAATTTTTGGAAGGAGCTGCCAGACAGCCTGAAATGGTGCCTATGCTGCAGGTTAAAATGTTTATCGTGGCTGGTTTGCTTGATGCGGTGACCATGATTGGGGTTGGTATTGCGCTTTGGTTTACTGTGGACAATCCTTTTGTCAAAGTGGTGATTGAACAGGCTGCAAACGCTGCTGCGTAATTATTGCGAAGAAGTTATTTCAGTGAACATTGAATTTCTCTGCTTTCTCACTGAAGAGCAGCTTAACGGTTTGCTGAAATGACGCGTCGATTATTGAACTGATAGAGGTTAACACTGTGAACATCACGGCATCTTTATTTGGCCAAATGATTACGTTTGCCATTTTTGTTTTTGTGACCATGAAGTATGTTTGGCCGCCCATCATGAAAGCGATGGAAGAGCGGCAAAAAAAAATAGCAGATGGTTTGATAGCAGCTGAAGAAAGCCAGCATAAGCTGGAGTTAGCAAAAACAAAAGCCGCAGATATGCTGAAAGATGCAAAACATCAGGCCGCAGATTTGTTAGATGAAGCCAGACAAAGAGGCAACCAGATTATTGATGAATACAAACAGAAAGCAGCTGTCGAGGCTCAGCGTCTGATCGAAAGAGCGCACTCTGATATCGAGCAGGAAAAAACAGAAGCGAGGAGTCAGCTTTTGAAGCAGGTTTCAGGTATTTCTATTCAGATCGCGGAAAAAATAATGGATAGCCAAGTGAATGCCAGTGATCATGCGCATATGATTGATCAATTGATCAGTCAAATAGAGCAAACCGAAACCAGAGAAGATCGCGAATGAGTTCCATGATGAATCTAACAGCTCACTTTCCTACGCAAGCACGCCCTTACGCGAAAGGTGTGTTTGAATATGCAAAGGAAAATCAGGTATTGGACCAATGGGAACAAATGTTGGTTTTAGCGAATAGGGTTATAGAACATCCTGGCATGCAAGCTTTGCTAGCAACCCCAAAATTTGTTGCTGACCAAAAAGCAAACTTTATAATTGAAGTATTTGAAGGGCTGCAAGAGAAATTGGACACACAACAGAAGAATTTTATACACTTGCTTGCACAAAATGACCGGTTTGGTTTGCTGCCCTCCATCTACGCGCTATATGCTGCTTATTTGGCAGACTTTAATCAAACTGTATCCATTAAGGTAGTGACTGCGCTTTCTATTGATTCAGAACAGCAGGCCAGGCTTTTGAAAGCTTTGGAAAAGAAGCTGCAGCGCAAGGTTGCCATTACATACGAGGAAGACAAAACGTTGCTTGGGGGCGCATTGGTGTACATTGCGGATGAAGTGATTGACTCATCTGTGAAAGGTCGTTTAACTCAACTTAAATCAGCATTATTAGAGGATTAGGTCAGTATGCAATTGAGATCCAGTGAAATCAGTGAACTGATAAAAAAACGTATAGAAAAACTGAACTTGAGCGTCGAAGAGGAAACGGTCGGCACCATTGTAAGTTTAGGAGATGGCATTGTTCGTATTCATGGATTGAAAGATGTGATGTCAGGTGAAATGATAGAGTTTATGACTGAAGGAGGGGGCGCAGCTACTTATGGTATGGCGCTGAACCTTGAGAGAGATTCAGTGGGTGCCGTCGTGTTAGGCCCTTATGGTCATTTAAAAGCAGGTCAAACGGTGAAATGTACTGGACGCATTTTAGAAGTGCCTGTTGGTGAAGCGTTGTTAGGTCGTGTGGTAGATGCTTTAGGTCGCCCTATTGATGGAAAAGGGCCGATTGAAACAAGCTTAACTTCACCCATTGAGAAAATTGCACCTGGCGTTATTGCACGTCAATCTGTCAACCAGCCTTTGCAAACCGGGATTAAATCGATTGATGCAATGGTTCCTATTGGTCGAGGTCAGCGGGAGTTGATTATTGGGGATCGACAAACCGGTAAAACTGCCATTGCATTGGATACCATTATCAATCAAAAAGGCACAGGGGTTAAGTGTATTTATGTGGCAGTTGGTCAGAAAGCGTCTTCGATTGTTTCCGTTGTGAACAAACTGCAAGAACACGGAGCAATGGAGCATACGATTATTGTAGCTGCAACAGCTTCAGATCCAGCTTCCTTACAGTTTATCGCACCTTATGCGGGTTGTGCGATGGGAGAATATTTCCGGGATAAAGGCGAAGATGCACTTATTATCTATGATGACTTAACCAAGCATGCTTGGGCTTATCGTCAAATTTCATTGTTATTAAAACGTCCTCCAGGGCGTGAGGCTTACCCAGGGGATGTATTTTATTTGCACTCCAGGTTGTTGGAGAGAGCTTCGCGAGTCAATGCAGAATACATTGAAAAAATGACAGAAGGTAAAGTGAAGGGCAAGACAGGTTCATTAACAGCTCTACCTATCATTGAAACACAAGCGGGTGACGTTTCTGCTTTCGTACCCACGAATGTGATCTCTATTACTGATGGTCAGATCTTTTTAGATACAGATTTGTTTAACGCCGGTATCCGTCCTTCTTTAAATACTGGACTATCTGTTTCTCGGGTTGGGGGAGCAGCTCAGACGCAAATCATCAAAAAACTGGGTGGCGGAATGCGTTTAGCATTGGCACAGTTTAGAGAGCTTGAAGCGTTTGCGCAGTTTGCTTCTGATCTGGATGAGGCAACCCGTAAACAAATTGAAAAAGGTCAAAGAACAACAGAGCTTTTAAAGCAACCACAATATGCACCTTTGAGTATTGGTCAAATGGCAATTAGTTTGTATGTTGCAGATGCTGGATACTTTGATGATGTCGAGCTTAAGAAAATCTCTGATTTTGAGGCAGCGCTGCAAGGTTATGTTTCTGCCAAATATCCAGGGTTGCTGCAATTGATCAATGAGAAACCAGAGCTGACTGATGAGGTTAAAACCAAACTGGAAGAAGTGGTCACAGAGTTTAAGAAAACTCAAACTTGGTAAATAGAGGCTGATTGTGTCTGGTAGAGAAATACGCACCAAAATAACAAGCATTAAGAACACGCAGAAGATTACGAAAGCAACTGAACTTGTTGCTGCAAGTAAGATGCGTGAGGCGCAGCGTCGGATGTTGCGCTCTGAGCCTTATGCGCAAAAAGCACGTCAAGTGATTAAGCACTTAGCAGACAGTCATACAGAATACCGTCATCCTTACCTGGTTGCGCGTGAAAAGAAAAATATCGGAGTGATTTTGGTTTCTACTGATCGTGGCTTGTGTGGCAGTTTAAACGTTAACCTGTTTAGAGAGTTGATTCATCAATTAAAGCGTTGGGACGATCAGGGAATTAAAAATACACTCTGTAATATTGGTCTTAAGGCAGATGCTTTTATTCGCCGTTTTGGTGGGCATGTGATTGCAAGAGCGAGCCATTTAGGGGATAGCCCGTCGGTGACTGATGTTATTGGTATTGTAAAAGTTATGCTAGAAGCATACGATGCAGGTGAGGTGGATGGCATTTATTTAGCTTATAACCATTTTGTGAATTCCATGAAGCAGGAGCCTGTGATTCAGCAGCTATTGCCTATTGTGGATTTAGGGCCATCAGCATCTGATCCAAAAAAGAAAGCGGCGGGTTATTGGGACTACATTTATGAGCCTGATGCCCGAGAATTGTTATCAATTTTATTGACTCGGTATATTGAATCTCAAGTGTATCAAGCAGTTGTTGACAATCTGGCTTCTGAGCAGGCAGCCCGTATGGTTGCTATGAAGAGTGCATCGGATAATGCAAGCAGTTTAATTGATGAGCTGCAATTGATTTATAACAAAGCCCGCCAGGCGGCAATTACTCAGGAAATTTCTGAGATTGTCGGCGGTGCGCAAGCGATAGAGTAAGATGCGTTCACTCGTCATTGTGAGAAACGAAGCAAAGCTCGTCATTGCGAGGAGCGTAGCGACGCGGCAATCCAAGCCGGAGTTTATTGAAGCACGTATCTAGGGTTTCTAGACAAACTTTTGTCTGGATTGCCGCGCTTCGCTCGCAATGACGGGGGAGCAGTTACGTTGAAAGTTTGTTTGCCTTTAGATTTTTTATGAAGAAAGGCCAAAGTGAGTAAGTAAAAAGAGGTAAAAAATGGCACTACCCGTTGGAAATATTGTCCAAATCATTGGCGCTGTGGTTGATGTTGAGTTTCATCCAGATGAGATTCCTCAAATTTATGATGCGTTAGTGGTTGATGGGAAAGGTAAAGAAAGTTTGACGTTGGAAGTTCAGCAGCAAATTGGGGATGGCGTGGTTCGAGCCGTTGCAATGGGTAACACCGACGGCCTGGTCAGAGGCACTTCTGTACAAAATACCGGAAGTCCCATTACTGTGCCTACAGGGAAAGCAACACTGGGCAGAATTATGGATGTGCTGGGAAATCCAATTGATGAAAAAGGCGTTATTCAAACGAATGAAAAACGTCCTATCCATGCGCCGGCCCCACTTTTTACGGATCAAGCCATCAGTAAAGAATTACTTGAAACAGGGATCAAGGTCATTGACTTGCTTTGTCCTTTAGCTAAAGGGGGGAAAGCAGGTTTATTTGGTGGTGCTGGAGTGGGTAAAACCGTGACCATGATGGAGTTTATTAATAATATTGCTACCAAGCATGGGGGATTATCTGTTTTTTCTGGGGTTGGGGAACGTACTCGTGAAGGAAATGATTTTTATCACGAAATGAAAGACTCTGGGGTTTTAGATAAAGTATCACTGGTTTATGGTCAGATGAATGAACCCCCTGGAAACCGTTTAAGAGTTGCTTTAACAGGCTTGACTGTTGCTGAAAGTTTCCGGGATGAAGGGCGGGATGTATTGCTCTTTATCGATAATATTTATCGTTATACCCTTGCTGGCACAGAAGTTTCTGCTTTGTTAGGACGGATGCCATCTGCCGTAGGTTATCAGCCGACGCTGGCTGAAGAAATGGGGACGCTTCAAGAACGGATTACGTCCACCAAAACAGGGTCTATTACCTCTATTCAGGCGGTTTATGTCCCTGCGGATGATTTGACTGATCCATCGCCTGCGACTACTTTCTCTCATTTGGATGCGACCATTGTATTGTCTCGTCAAATTGCTGAGTTAGGGATTTACCCTGCGGTCGATCCTTTAGATTCTACGAGCCGTCAGCTAGATCCTTTGGTGGTGGGCGAAGAGCATTATCGAGTAGCTCGTGGGGTGCAACAAACCTTGCAGCGTTACAAAGAGTTGAAAGATATTATTGCCATTTTGGGAATTGATGAACTTTCTGAAGAAGATAAACTCATTGTACAACGTGCTCGTAAGATCCAGCGTTTCTTATCACAACCTTTCTTCGTAGCGGAAGTCTTTACAGGCTCTCCTGGAAAATATGTGCCATTAAAAGAGACCATTGCTGGTTTTAGAGGAATTGTCTCTGGTGAGTACGACCATCTGCCTGAACAAGCATTTTACATGGTAGGGTCTATCAACGAAGCCGTTGAAAAAGCAAAAACATTATAGGAACTTAAGATGCCAGCAGTCCCTATCCATTTAGATATTGTGAGCCCAGAAGCTGAGATTTTTTCTGGCCTGGTAGATCATATTCAGGTCAGTGGGATAGAAGGTGAGCTAGGGGTTATGCAAGGCCATGCACCTTTACTTACAGCGTTGAAGCCCGGAACCATTCATATAACATTGCAAGGTGGAGATGAGGAGGTCGTTTATGTTTCTGGTGGGATGTTGGAAGTGCAACCTCAAGTCGTTACCATTCTTGCAGATACAGCAAAAAGAGCAGCAGACATTGATGAAGCAGCTGCCTTGGAAGCGAAAAAACGGGCAGAGGATGCATTGATGAACAAACAGGCAGAATTGGAGTATTCCAGAGCTATCAGTGAGCTTGCTGAAGCCGCTGCTCAGCTTAGAGCTATTAAGGAACTCCGCCGAAAAGCTTCTCGTTCTTAGAATCTGTCTTTACACCCAAAAAAGCGCGAAAATAGATCTGACTATCGCTATAATTAGGGTGTGTTTACATTTCATTATTTTGTTCCAAAGCGCGTATAATGGGTCAAATTTCAAGCAAATTTACTCAAAATTTGCCTCCATTACCCACATTTTGGAACAAAACAATGAAATGTAAACACACCCTACTTTTTTACTAAAAAAGTAGGACATGCTCTAATAGCTTTAAAGATTTTACTATGATGAACCATTTATCGATTGTCATTCTTGCCGCGGGTAATGGGAAACGAATGCATTCTAAATTACCCAAGGTTTTACACCCGTTAGCTGGAGTTCCTATGCTGCAAAGGGTAGTGAATACTGCAGAAGCGATGCAGCCAGATCAGATTATGGTGGTTTATGGTAATCACGGTACGATTCCTAAGGCATTGCCAAATTTGGATGTACAGTGGGTTTGCCAAAAAACACCGTTGGGAACAGCGCATGCAGTTTCACAAGCATTGCCGTATATCGAAGAGACGCAAAAGGTACTGATACTTTATGGTGACGTGCCTCTTATTTCAAAAGAAACACTTGAGTATCTTATTCAATCAACGCCTCAGGATGCTTTAGGGTTGATTGTGACTCGACTGAACAATCCGCATGGATTTGGGCGCATCATTCGAGATGAGTTTCATCATATTGTGCGTATTGTGGAGGAAAAAGATACCACGGAATCTGAAAAAGCGATTCAGGAAATCAATACTGGAATTTTATTGGTGCCTGCTGCCTGTTTGAAAAAATATTTGCCAAGAATAGAGAATCAGAATGCCCAAAAGGAATATTACCTAACTGATATTGTGGCGCAAGCTAAAGCAGATAATCATGCTGTGCATGGGGTTGTGGCACTTAGCTCGGATGAAGTGTGTGGTGTGAATACATTAAAGGAGCTTGTAGAGCTAGAACGGATTCATCAATATCAGATGGCTTGTCAGTATTTGGAGAAGGGAATTTTGATTAAAGATCCTAAACGTTTTGATTTGCGGGGACAATTAAAAGCGAACGCGGGGGTTATCATTGATGTTGATACCGTGTTGGAAGGAGATGTTGTATTAGGTGAAAATAGTGTCATTGGTCCCCACGTGTGCTTAAAAAATGTGACGATAGGAGAAGGGGTTGAGATTAAGCCTTACACAGTCATTGAAGATGCTGTCATCGAGTCAGGCTGTGTTGTAGGACCGTTTGCCAGAATTCGGCCTGGTACACGCTTGGCAAAGCAGGTGAAAATTGGGAATTTTGTAGAAATCAAGCATAGCGAGATAGGAGAAGGGAGTAAAGCAGGTCATCTGAGTTATCTGGGTGATGCTGTGATTGCAGAAAATGTCAACATTGGGGCCGGTGTGATTACTTGTAACTACGATGGTGTGAATAAACATAAGACTCAGATTAAGGCAGGGGCTTTTATTGGATCTGATGTTCAGCTGGTTGCGCCGGTTACTGTACATGCCAATGCAGTTGTTGGTGCAGGTTCAACCATTACAGCTGATGTGCCTAAAAATTCTCTGGTGGTTGCGCGTGCACGTCAAGTTGTTGTTGGGGATCAAGATAAAAAGGTACGTCAGCTGAAAGGGAAAGGCATTCAAAAATAAATTGAGGACACACCCTAGGATGTGTCCTCAATTTATTTTTTGAGCTCAAAACGTGTATAATGAGTCAAATTTCATGCAAATTTTCGTCACATATTTTAATAGGCTTCCTCAAATTTACACAAAATTTGCCACCATTACCCACATTTTGAACTCAAAAAATAAATTGACGACACACCCTAAGCCATGCGAGAAAATAAAACCTATACACAGCCTGAATCGATAGAGCGTCGGATACCTAATTATTGGGATGCGTTTGCGTTTATCGTTTTAATGTCGCTTTTTATTATGATGGGGTGGGGTGCTTTGCAAATGACGGTGCCTTATCAGGTAGGGCAAGAAGTTCAGGTTTCTCTAAATCCTGAAAATTTACCACATTACGCGCTTCGTAGCACGCTTAGAATGTTTTTTGCCATTTTGCTTTCTTTATTTGTAACGTTTACTTTCGGAACGCTGGCTGCGAAAAATCGCCATGCTGAACGAATTTTAATTCCTCTGATTGATATTCTTCAATCAGTACCCATATTAGGCTACCTTTCAGTGACGATGGTTTTTTTCATCGCCTTGTTTTCAGGAAGCCTGTTAGGCCCAGAATGTGCAGCCATTTTTGCGATTTTCACCTCACAGGTTTGGAATATGATTTTAAGTTTTTATCAAAGTGTTAAATCAGTTCCGAGAGAAATGCTCGAGGTTTCTAAAGTTTTTCATCTTTCATCCTGGCAGCACTTTTGGAAAATTGATGTGCCGTTTGCCATGCCAGGATTGTTATGGAATACGATGTTGTCTATTTCTGGTAGTTGGTTCTTTGTTGTTGCAGCTGAGGCTATTTCAGAAAATTTACTGTTGCCTGGCATAGGTTCTTATATTGCTAAAGCTGTAAATGAGATGGATATGAGAGCGGTGGGCTATGCCATTGCTACGATGTTTGTGGTGATCTTAATTTACGATCAATTACTGTTTAGGCCATTGAATCGTTGGGTTGAGAAGTTTAAATGGGAAAAAACATTGATTGAGACGGGGAGTGATCCTTGGGTTTTGGTGTTGTTTCAGCGGACCAAGGTATTTAAAAAAGCATTTGAGCTTTTAGGGCTGGGGTGGCATCGAGTGGTGAACTATAGGTTTTCTACGCCAGGTACACTTGTTAAAGGCACTCCCTCTGTTTTTAAAAAAGTGGCTTTTCAAAAAGGTACGCTATTTTTAGGATATCTCTTGTTAATGGTAGTGATTTCCGCTTCAGTGGTGATACTGTTTCAATTTGTACAAAACAATTTATCTTTTAAAGAAGTATTACATGTCTTTTATTTAGGGTCTGTGACTGCTTTACGGGTTATGGTGGTGGTGTTTGCCAGTATTTTAATCTGGACCCCTATTGGGGTTTGGATTGGACTTAGACCCAAGGTAACGGCCGTAATGCAGCCAATCATTCAATTTTTAGCAGCTTTTCCTGCCAATTTATTTTTTCCCATCGTTGTTTTATTGATTGTTCGATATCAATTGAATGTGAATGTTTGGACTTCCCCTCTTATGATTTTAGGTACCCAGTGGTACATTTTATTCAATGTGATTGCGGGTACCTCGGCTATCCCTCAAGAACTTTTACAAACGGCTAGGAATTTACATGTTCGAGGAGGATTGTGGTGGAGAAAGTTAGCGCTTCCTGGTATTTTTCCTTATGTGGTTACTGGTGCACTCACTGCTGCAGGAGGAGCCTGGAACGCGAGTATTGTGACAGAGTATGTGAACTGGGGTGATACGACTCTGGTTGCAACAGGGCTTGGAAGTTATATCAAATATTATACCGAATCATTTGATTATCCTAAGATTATACTGGGAATTGCTGTGATGGCGTTGTATGTTTTGGCGATCAACTATTTAGTTTGGCGACCTTTGTACCGGGTTGCTGTCAGGAAATTTAGTTTGGATTAGAGACTTAATATGGTCAAAATATTACTGATTAAAATGTCTTCTTTAGGTGATGTTATTCACACCTTCCCTGCCCTGACGGATGCAGCTGATAAAATTCCAGGTCTTCAGATAGATTGGGTTGTAGAAGAGGCGTTTGTTGAAATGCCAAAATGGCATCCTCAAGTACACGAAGTGATACCCATAGCCTTGCGTCGGTGGAGGAAGCACTTAAAAGAAGCGCTTCAACAGAAAGAAGTTCAAACATTTTTTAAAAATCTTCGTAAAACCTCCTATGATTATATTATTGATGCTCAAGGGTTAATGAAGAGTGCTATCGTCAGTCGATTAGCTAAAAGTCAGGTGCGGTGTGGATTTGATGCCAAAAGTGCCAGGGAGACGGTAGCAAGTATCTGCTATCAGAAACGTTATTCAGTGGATCCTTATCAACCTGTCGTGACTTCTATTCGTCAGTTGTTTGCAAAATCGTTGGGGTATGAGCTCCCTACTACAGAAGCAGAGTTTGGAATCAATTTGAAGCATTTAGATCAACAAGATATGGTTGTGAATCCTAAAGAGCATTATTGGGTCTTTTTGCATGGTACCAGTCATGTGAATAAAGAGTGGCCTGTCACAGAATGGATTAAATTAGCTGGGTTAGCTGTAGGGCAGGGGTATAAAGTGTATTTGCCCTGGGGTAATTCAGCAGAGTATGAACGTGCAAGGCAGATTGCTGCCAACTATGAAAATGTCCAGGTTTTACCCAGGTTAACCATCAATCAAATTGCTTTATTGCTTTCTAAGGCGAAAGCAGTAGTAGGGCTGGACACGGGGTTTTCTCACCTGGCAGCGGCGATTCGGGTACCTGTTTTGTCGATATATCGAGCCAGTGATCCTCGTAGGGTAAGTATTACGGGAAATCAGCAGCAATACCTGGAAGTGGTGCATAAACCTTCCTGTAAAAATGCTACCCATTCCAAGGTGGGGATTTATGATGCGTGCCACTGCTTGGAGAACTTAGGAGTAGAGCAGGTTTTTAGAAAAATAATTGAATTATCAAAAAGTTAAGGGGGGTGTTTTAAAAAAAATTTAAAGATGTTATAATGCTCGGAACGTTGGAATACGTTTAATGGATTTTTAATGGAATTTAATACAGGAGTTGCTGCTATGAATGGCACAATGAAATCTTCCAGGAAAGGAAGCTCTGCAGATCAGTTAGAAAAAATGAATACCATGGATTGGGGAAAAAGTATGGATATGACTTATGAAGAGAATCATCAGGAGGATGAGGCATTTGAAGGAGCTGATTCTGTTAGCACGGAGCTTGCTGAACTTCTGGAAACAAATAAAAGATCCCCTGAAACAAACCCCTCATTTGATGTGACCCAACTCTATTTGAAGTCAATAGGGGCATCTTCCTTATTAACTGCAAAAGAAGAAGTTACCCTTGGACGACAGGTCAAAAAGGGAGATGGGGCTGCCAGACATCGCATGATTGAGAGTAACTTGCGCTTAGTGGTTAAAATTGCTCGTTGCTATCTGAATAGAGGGTTACCTTTTCTGGACTTAATTGAAGAGGGTAACTTTGGTTTAATGCATGCCGTTGAGAAGTTTGATCCCAATAAGGGGTTTCGTTTTTCTACGTATGCAACCTGGTGGATTCGTCAGAGCATTGAACGGGCGATTATGAGTCAAACACGCACAATTCGTTTACCCATTCACGTGTTAAAAGAATTAAATACTTGCTTGAGAGCAGGGAAAGTTTTAGCAAAAACTTTGAATCATGAACCGACCTGTGAAGAAATTGCAGAGCACATGGATAAGCCTTTGGAGACTGTTCAGTATCTCATGGATCTAAACAAGAGCGTCTTATCGATGGATATCCGAGTTTCTACTGAAAATGATAAATCTCTGATGGAAACGATACCGGATACAGCTTCCTATAATCCTCTGGATACACTCGTCAATGAAACGACTGAACAACGTTTGGATGACTTGCTTGATAGGCTAGATGAAAGACAAAGAAAAGTTGTGTTATTGAGATTTGGTCTGCGTGGCCATGAAAAAACCAGCTTGGAAGAAGTTGGGAAAGCGATTGGTCTAACGCGCGAGCGGGTCAGACAAATTCAAATTGAAGCTGTTAAGCGGCTTAAGCAGATGATGTTGGATTGAGGTTAAAAGCCTGTCATTGCGAGCGAAGCACTTCGCTCGCAATGACGAGGGCAGTTAGATTATGGGCATACTTATGTATGTGTATAAGCGTACGTATTCCTTAGAGGGAGTCGTTACCTTACAGCAATTCCCGTCCTACTGGACAGGAATTGCTAGTTACCTTGTCTCTTTATATTTCTGTACTTGGCGTATTAATTTTTCAACAAGTAATACAATCCCATGATACATATCTTCTGAAGCTGCACTGGCATGGATGTCTGTTCCAGGAATGTGCAAGGTTGCTTCTGCTACAGACTGTACATGTCTATCCAGGCGGTCAGTTTTTAAAATCACATGAATGTGTGTGATGTTATCTGCTATTTGAAGCACTTTTTCAAATTTTTCTTCAACATAACTTCTTAATGCATCGGTAATTTCTAAGTGTTGGCCAGTAATGTGTATTTCCATGATGTTCCTCATAATTAATTAAATTCTAATTTCATCCCCTAAATAAACCTCTCTTACCTGCGAGTTGTCTGCAATCATTTGAGGCGTGCCTTCTGCCATAATATTTCCGTCATTGACAATATAGGCATATTGACAAATATTTAAAGTCTCAACTGCATTATGATCGGTGATTAAAATGCCTAACCCACGCTGGCTAAGATATTTGATAATACGCTTAATATCAATCACTGAAATTGGATCTATGCCAGCAAAAGGTTCATCTAGCAATAAAAACTTAGGGTTCATAGCTAGTGCTCTTGCAATTTCAACACGTCGTCTTTCCCCGCCTGATAATGTGACTGCTGGAGCATGATATAAGTGGGCAATATGAAACTCTTCCAACAATTCTTGCAGTTTTAGTTTTTGCTGCTTTACAGTCAGCGTCTTTTGAAGCTGTAAAATGGCTAGAATATTTTCAGAGACGGTTAATTTTCTAAAGATGGAGGCTTCTTGAGGTAAATAGCCGAACCCTAAGCGTGCTCTTTGATGGATCGGATAGTGGGTAATATTTTGATCCCCTAAAAAAACCTCGCCGCCATCACAAGAAATTAGCCCCACCATCATGTAAAAGCTAGTTGTTTTTCCTGCCCCATTCGGTCCAAGCAAACCAACAATATTTTCTTGTCGAATCGTTAAGGAGACATCCTTAACCACCATTCTGGATTGGTAGCGTTTTTTTAAATGTTTTGCAATTAAATAATCCATGGCATCTATTACTTTTTAAAGTGCTTTGTCATTTTTATAGAGAGTGTCGTCACGAGATTTTTTAGGGTTTTCTTGTGTTTTATTCGGTGTATAAATAATTTTAGTCTGCGATAAAAAAGTTACCGCATTTCGCTTTAAATCTGCCTTTAATCCTTTGGCATGAACAATCGTTCCGGGTTGCTCCAGTACCACTGGGTCTTGTGTTTCTGCAATATTCGTTTTTGGATGGAAAACCAGGCGATCTGTTTTAAAGCGTCTTTCTTCAGAAGCGGTAGGGTCTTTTGATTTTTGAGGCTTATAAACCATACGAGTATTTGCCAGAAAAATGACAGTATCCTGATCCAGGTTAGCTTTCAAGCCAGTTGCTTGAATCATCGTATCGGGTTGCCATAAAGTGACAGGGTGTTCGGTTTCCAATCGGTTTTCTTTCGGGTAAAAAGTCAATGCTTTTGTTCTGAAGTGTTGATCAGGATGGTTTTCATCGCTCGCTTTATCTATAGAAACATGCCCATAGAGCTTGATGATTTTATTTCCTTCCAGCGATTCAGCCCGATTGGCTGTAATGACCCAAGGCATTTTTGAAGTTGCATGGGTTGAGACTTTTCTTTTACGGCTGGTTTCATGCAAGATAAACGTAGGCTGCATGAGTTGTGCATTATTTTCTTTTGGGTAGTGTGTTAATTGTGTGCTGGTGAGCTGGTTTTTAAGTTGTCCTTTTTTATCAATATCTCGATAAACAATTTTGCTAGTAAATCCATCAGATTTATGTTTAGTGATGGGGATGGGTTTAATCTGACGCAACTTTGTTTGTTTTTGGATAAAAAGCCAGCTACCGATAAAGGCAGAGATAATGAGTAACGTCAGTACACCGGTTCTGTTTAGGTTAAATGGTATTTTTGACATATTGCTCCCCATTGGTTTTGAGCTTGAATTAAGGCTTCACAGGCTTCTCTGACAGCACCGGCTCCACCTGATTTTTTTGTGATCCAATCAGCAGCTTCAATGACCTGGGAGGGTGCTTCGGGTACAGTGATTCCGAGTCCGGATTGTTTAATCAATGGAATATCAATTAGATCGTCTCCCATGTAGGCAATGGCAGAAGGTGGGACCTGACATTGGTTCTTTAAGGTGTCGAAAGCTGCTTGTTTGTTAGGTTGGTTTTGATAGACATGGGTAATCCCCAGTTCTTTGGCTCTTCGTTCTACAATCGGAGAACATCGGCCAGTGATAATCGCTGTGATGATTCCAACTTCATGCAGCATTTGAACACCAAAACCATCTCTCACATGAAACGTTTTAATTTCATCGCCTTGCTCAGTATAGGTAATGCCTCCGTTGGTCATGATGCCATCTACGTCAAAAATCATCAGTTGAATGTGTTTGGCTTTTTCAATGAGAGAAGGATTCATGTCGCACTCAAAATATCATGTAAATGGATAACACCTATTAGCATATCATGTTTGTCCGTAATCAGTAGGGTGGTAATTTTGTGTGCTTCCATAAGCTGGAGTGCATCAAAGAGATACATATCAGGTTGCGAGGTTATGAATGTATGTGTCATCACTGTTTCAATAGGCGTCTGATGGATATCAAGCCCTTGAGAAAGGGTTCTTCGTAAGTCACCATCTGTATAAATGCCGACGGGTTTTTGGTGAGTATCGACGATGGCTGTCATGCCCAGCCTTTTTTGAGTGATCTCAACTAATGCATCTGACAGTAAAGTTTTAGGAGATACTTTAGGAATCGATTCTCCTTGATGCATGCAATCTTTCACGGTTAACGTCAAACGTTTGCCGAGAGATCCACCTGGATGGAACTGAGCAAAATCTTCCTGAGTGATTCCGCGTATTTTCAGTAAGGTAATGGCTATTGCATCTCCCATGACTAACATAGCGGTTGTGCTGGTAGTTGGGGCTAGCCCGAGTGGGCAGGCTTCTTTCTCAAAGGGGAGCAATAGATTGATGGAGGCAGTTTTAGCTAGTGTCGAGTGCGCGTTGCCAGTCAGGCTGATTATAGGCACATTCAGACGTTTAAGTTGAGGCAATAAGCTAATAATTTCTCCTGTTTCTCCTGAATTAGACAGCAGAAAGATCACATCATCTTGTGTAATCATGCCCATATCACCGTGCTGAGCTTCAGCGGGATGAACAAAAAAAGCAGGAGTGCCGGTACTTGCCAGCGTTGCTGCAATTTTATTGGCGATATGGCCAGATTTGCCCATACCCATCACGATGGTGCGGCCTGAGCTGTTAAGAATGAGTTCACAGGCTTGAATGAAAGACAGGTTGAGAGATGCTTTTAGTTTGATGATGGCTTGGGCTTCAGTCTCAATGACTTCTTGTGCAATTTGGGTCAGGCTTTGAGTGGTAGCAGTGTGAGTCATCAGTGTTAAATCAATATAAATTTGAAGTATTTATGGTATTACAGATGAAGGAGCGCTGCAAGCGCGCCAATCTGCTAAAAAATCTGATTTTTTATTAGGGTGTGTCTTCAATTTATTTTTTTTGTGTTTTTTTTCTTATATTTTTTTCATTAGCATCATCATATAGGTGATCAATTTTTGTCTTTCTAATAATAAATGATAAATATGCTTGCTTTAATAGATATTAAGGGGGCATTTGTTCGTTTAGAATTTCTGCATACTCATATATGCATGCTTTCTTCTCAGGTTTGAAATTTGCTAACATGACATTACTCTTTATTTCCTAACCGCAATATAGGCAGTCAGAACATGGAACATCCGAATGAGCATTTACAAAACAGTCTGTATTTAATGGTTCGGCAGAATAACCTTAAAGGCTTTCTGGGGTTGTTAACGGCTGGGGCAGACCCTCGTCATCCTGATGGAGAAGGCAACACCATTTTGCACCAAGCTATTTTGCACGATCATGCAGATTTATTGCAAACCTTGCTCAAAGATTATGTAGACTTGTTGTGTATGGAAAACCAAGCAGGTTTTACACCATTAAACCTAGTAATTTCCAAGCAGGATTTGAACCTTTTAGATAAAATCCTGATTAAAGGAAGTGATTCCTTTGCTTTGCAAGGGCAAACAGTCATTCCTTTTGACTTAGCCAATGAAGCAATCCCTAATCCTGAGACGGCAGGGCAATTTAGCTTCATTGAGCAAACTGAAAGTGCCATTTGGCCACTAGCGCAAGTGGTTAAGTTAGATTGGTCTGAGGGAATCGATCGACTGATTAATGCAGGAGCAAGTTTGGATCGTGTGGATGAACAGGGTCGGACGGTTTTACACTTGGCGGTGATTGAAGAAAAGGCCAATGCTGTAGCAGCTTTACTACGTCACGATGTCAATCGTGAAGCCGTTGATGATGAGGGGAAGACAGCCTTGCAATATTCCAAAACCAGAGAAGATTTAGTCATTAAAGAATTGTTGTTGAATGAGCTCGATCCCATAGACCGACGATTTTTACAGATGAAAGAGGACTTTGAAAGCAAGCTCCTTGTTCAACAATCGATCATTGAGGCACAACAACGTCAGTTGGATCGCCAAGCGAAGTTATTGGAAGTATATCAAGAAAGACAGGATGAACAAAAAAATCAACTGGACGATCATGACACACTAAAATACTATCTTAATGAGCATGTTAAGTTTTTTCCTCTCTCTAGTGATCTAAATAAAGCGTATTACATAAAAAAAACCCTCGAGGGGCATTCCAGTTCTGTGGATCACCTTGTTCTCAGTGCCGATGGGGCGATCGCAGTCAGCGCAGGTAGATACAAGGACTGCCTCAAGGTCTGGGATGTCCAGTCGGGGGAGTGCCTGCATACACTATCGGGGCACTCCGGTAGTATCAATAGCGTCGCTATCACCCCTGATGGCGCGATTGCAGTCAGTGGATCAAGTGACGATACGGTCAAAGTGTGGGATATTCACTCGGGGGAGTGCCGGCGTACCCTCACGAGACTTTATGTTGTGAATGACCTTGCCCTCACCGCCGATGGGACGACGATTGCCATCAGTAGATTTTCAAGAGGCAAGACGCTCAAAGTGTGGGATGTCCAGTCAGGGGAAGACTTGTGTACCCTCTCGGATGGGCGATCCGACTCTTATAATTGCGTTGCTCTCACCTCGAATGGGGCGATTGCGGTCAGTGGATCACGTAATGGTACCCTCAAGGTTTGGGATGTCCAGTCGGGGGAGTGCATACGCATCCTATCTGGGCATTCCGGTTCTGTGGATCACCTTGCTCTCAGCGCTGATGGGACGATTGCTATGAGTAAATCAAGCAAGACGCTCACAGTGTGGGACATCCAGTCGGGGGAGTGTCTGCATACGATTTCAGTTTGCGATCCAAATTATGGGGATCATATCACATCTGTCGCCATCACCGCAGATGGGTCGATTGCGATCAGTGGACAACATAATAATACCCTCAAAGTGTGGGACGTCCAGTCAGGGGAATGCCTGCGTACTCTTTCGGGGCATTCCTCCAGTGTCAATTGTGTCGCGCTCAGTGCCAATTGGTCGATCGCTGTCAGTGGATCAGGTGATAAGACTCTCAAAGTTTGGGAATTACCTCCGATACGCAACTTGACAGTACAAGTGTCAAAGGAAGGATTAGAAGAACTCAAAGAAATGGGACATTGCACCATCAATTAAGGTTCTGCTGCAAAGGTTAATCAATCATGCGACGATCCTCTTTGTGAGGTGACTGATTCTCAGTATCCTATTTGCGACAGAACCCAAATGTATATCAATAGATTTTTCCTTTATAGAGCGCTTATAATAGATGTTGGCTTATAACGATAAACGCTAAGTTAATGAAAAATTCACAAATTAATCATATACAGGTTGAAAATGTCCAGTTTGGCTGGCATCAGGATGCGCTGGTTTTGGATACAGTGAACCTTTCAATACCCAGAGGTAAAATCACAGCCATTATGGGGCCTAGCGGTAGTGGAAAAACAACCTTATTAAGCATTATGAGCTCTCAGGTTCAGCCTCAATCAGGGAAGGTTTGGATAGATGGGCAAGATATTTATACCTTATCCCGTAAAAAAATTTATGCTTTACGTCAGCGGATAGGGATGCTATTTCAGGTCAGTGGTTTATTGACAGATATGACCGTATTTGACAATGTGGCCTTTCCGTTACGGGAACATTCACAATTGCCTTTAGATATCTTGGAGCCTTTGGTGTTAATGAAATTGGAGGCTGTAGGGTTGAGGGGTGCGAGAGACTTAATGCCGAATCAGTTGTCAGGGGGGATGGCAAGACGTGTTGCTTTAGCCAGGGCTTTAGTATTGGATCCTGAGCTGATTTTTTATGATGAGCCTTTTACAGGGCTTGATCCCATTACGAAAGGTATTGTATTGAAATTGATGAAGGAGTTGAGTCAGATGCTAGGATTAACCTCTGTCTTGGTTTCCCATGATGTAGCAGAAACTTCTGCGATTGCAGATTATGTTTATTTATTAGGCCGAGGGCAGATCATTGCTCAGGGCACCCCTGAAGTCTTGTTGCAAAGCCAGCAGCCTGAAGTAAAGCAGTTTATGCATGGTTTGCCAGAAGGTCCAGTTCCTTTTCATTATCCTGGTAAGGTATATGAAGAGGAGTTGCTGGGATGATGGCTTTTATTGCGCGTTTAGGTCGTTTTGGTATTGCTGTTTGCTCTCGTTTAGGGGAGTCTGGTGTGTTTTTATGCCAGGTTTTATTGCGTTACCCTGAACGTTGGAGCAGCATTCGTCTTTGGACGCGTGAGATGTATATGGTGGGTGTGCTCTCATTGTTGGTAATGATTGTCTCTGGTGCTTTTATTGGCATGGTGTTGAGCTTGCAAGGTCACCATATTTTGGTCAAGTTTTCAGCAGAGCAGCAGTTGGGGCAACTGATTGCCTTGAGTGTAATTCGGGAACTTGGACCGGTTGTTACCGCTTTATTATTTGCAGGAAGGGCTGGTTCTGCTCTCAGTGCAGAGTTAGGGTTGATGCGTGCAACGAAGCAAATTGAAAGCATGCAAATGATGGCAGTAGATCCCTTGGCACAAGTCGTTGCACCTCGTTTGTTGGCAGGATTGATCAGTTTGCCTTTGTTGACAGTCATTTTTAATGTGGTGGCTATTTATAGTGGTGGTTGGGTTAGTGTGCATTGGTTAGGTGTAGATGGCGGAGCATTTTGGTTGAATATGCAAAGTGCAGTGAGCTTTTATCAGGATATTGTAAACTGTCTTATTAAGAGTGTGGTTTTTGGCTTTGTGGTGACCTGGATTTCAGTTTATCAAGGATTTTATAGTAAGCCGACAGCCGCTGGAATCAGTATTGCGACAACCCATACAGTGGTTTATGCTTCTTTGGCGGTGTTAGGGCTTGATTTTTTATTGACCGCAATCATGTTAAAAGGGTGGTAAATGCTTTATGAAGTATTTTGAATTTATGGTTGGCCTGTTTATGTTGCTGGGGATTGCTGCGTTGCTTGTGTTGGCATTGAATGTGAGTGGTTTGAGCCGCTATTCGCCCTCTAGCTACTACACTTTGACAGCAGAATTTGATAACATTGGGGACTTAAAAGTGCGAGCGCCTGTAAGAATTGCAGGGGTGCATGTAGGGGAGGTGAAAAAGATAGAGTTAGATAAAGACTCTTACCGAGCCAGAGCTTTTCTTGAAATTCAACAGTCAGAAAATACATTATCAACAGATACAGCTGCCAGCATTTATACGGCTGGACTATTGGGTTCTAATTATGTGAGCTTGACGCCTGGGTATGCGGATACTTATTTGAAAGAGGGGGGTAAAATTGAAATAACCCATCCTGCGCTGGTACTAGAGAATTTAATTGGACAGCTATTGTTTAAGCCAAAATCAAAAGATGAGTAACTGCTCATTCGTGATTGGGTGGCGAAGCATGACAACCCAAACAGGAGCTTGAAGCTGTGAGTCAAAGCCGGATAGCTTTAGAAAAGTTTGGCCTGGATTGCCGCGTCGCTTCGCTCCTCGCAATGACGGGCGTCGCTTCGCTCCTCGCAATGACGGGCGTCGCTTTTACTCACAGCTTCAAGCTCAAAAAATGGATGAGGACACACCTTGGTTTTTAACATAGGTTGTAAAAAATAAAATTAATCTGGCTGAAACTTGAGAGACCAGCTACACTTTTTGAGGGGATAATCATCCCCTCTTCGTTTTTGATGAGCTTATAGAATATTAAGGATGTATTCTGGATGATGAATTTAAGGAAAGGAGCTTTCCAATGAAATTTAAAAAATTAATTGCCTTACTGTGTTTAAGTTGGGTTTGGCTTTCAGTATTTGCAGTTGCTTCGGAAAGCCCTGCACCTTTGGTGATGTTACAACATACCTCTGATCAGTTGATTGCGGAGCTTAAGAAAAATCAATCAAAACTTAAGAGCCAGCCTGCACTGGTCAACTCCCTGATTGCTCGCACCGTGTTGCCGCATTTTGATATAGAAGGTATTGCGCGCTCAACAGTTGGTCAATATGGGAAAGTGGCAACGGCTGCACAATGGGCACAATTTAAAAAAGAAGTGATTGGTTTGGTGATGAAAAATTATGCGGCACCCTTAACGAGCTTTGATGATGATGCTGTTCAATTTTTCCCCATTCGCAGCTTTACACCTGGACAAAAGCAAGTCGAAGTGAAAAGTATGATTATTCGTAAAAATGGCCAGAAAATTCCCGTTACCTATCGTTTAACACATAAGCGTGAAGGTTGGAAAGTTTCTGATTTTAGTGTGGAAGGAATTAGTATGGTACAGAGCTATCGTTCTCAGTTTATGCCGGTTCTCTCAGAACAAGGGTTTACAGGGCTGCTTAGTATCCTTAACAAGCGTCGCCAATGAATACAGCGCGTCTTTCGAACACGGAAACAGGTATGAAATTGTCAGGTGACTTAACTTGCTTTGGTTTGTCTCAATTAAAACATGTGGGCATTCAGCGGTTATCACACTTAATGCATTGTGAAGTGGATTGTGGTGAACTTATGCGGGTTGATAGCGCAGGTATGGCTTTATTCCTTGCCTGGTATCGATATGCAAAAAAACAAGGGAAGACTCTGATTTTTTCAAAAGTACCTGCCGTGGTTAAGCGGATGGCTAATTTATATTCTTTGGATTCTATTTTAATATTTCAAGATTGAGGAGAATCAATTTTTGGATAAGTTAATTATACAGGGGGGCGCCCCCCTACACGGTGAGATTAAAATCTCTGGAGCAAAAAATGCGGTATTGCCTATTTTGGCAGCAGGTCTTTTATCTGAAGAACCTCTCATCGTTTCCAATGTACCCCATCTTGATGATGTGACAACCATGCTACGCCTGCTAGGTTCTATGGGGGTAGAACGTATCATCAGTGAGCGGATGGAAATTGAAATAGATGCAAACCCATTGAATCAATACTTTGCGTCCTATGACATTGTTAGAAAAATGCGCGCATCGATATTGGTGCTGGGTCCTTTGCTGAGTCGCTTTGGCCAGGCTGAAGTTTCCTTGCCTGGTGGGTGTGCCATTGGTTCTCGTCCGATTGATATGCATGTGCGATCCTTACAGATGATGGGTGCAGATATTCAGATTGAACATGGTTACATTAAAGCTAAAATCAAAGGACGTTTAAAAGGGGCAAAGTTAGTGATGGAGCCTGTGACAGTCACTGGAACAGAAAATCTGATAATGGCTGCTGTCCTGGCTGAGGGAACCACCGTGATTAAAAATGCAGCAAGAGAACCTGAAGTCGTGGATTTAATCTCCTGTTTGAATCAAATGGGTGCAGATATTGAAGGCGCAGGTACAGATACCCTGGTTATTCGAGGGGTTGAGCGCTTGAAGGGTGGTCAATATCAAGTGCTGCCAGATCGCATTGAGGCGGGCACTTACTTGGCTGCCGTTGCCTTGACCCGTGGAAAAGCTAAGCTCACTGCGATTGATCCTACATTATTAGATGCCGTTTTGGTTAAGCTAGAAGAAGCCGGTGCCGAGATCAACACGGGCAGTGACTGGATTGAGTTAGATATGAAAGGCCGGCGCCCTAAAGCTGTGGATATTACCACAGCCCCTTATCCTGCTTTTCCGACAGATTTACAGGCACAGTTTATGGCATTGAATGTAGTGGCGGAGGGCACAGGTACGGTAACAGAAACGGTTTTTGAAAATCGCTTTATGCATGCGAATGAAATGATGCGAATGGGCGCAGATATTTCAGTTTGTGGAAATACAGCCGTTTGTCGAGGTAAAGCAACCCTGGCAGGTGCTGAAGTGATGGCAACAGACTTGCGTGCTTCTGCCAGTTTAGTCCTGGCGGCGCTTGCAGCAGAAGGGGAAACGACCGTGAACCGTATTTACCATATTGACCGTGGGTATGAATGTATTGAAGAAAAACTAAGTCGGCTGGGAGCAACCATTAGAAGGGAAGTTGGGTAAATGGTTTCACGGAAAGCGCTGGTGCAATACCTGGATCAGCTGCTAGATGCGAGGAAGGTTTCTGATTATTGTCCCAACGGGCTTCAGGTGAGTGGTAAAGAAAACATTAAGACCCTTGTAACCGGCGTCACTGCTTGCAGAGCCTTACTAGAAGCGGCTGTTCATCATCAAGCGGATGCTGTGCTGGTGCATCATGGATATTTTTGGAAAAATGAACCACTTCCTTTAACTGACATGAAATATGCACGGTTGCAGGTTTTATTTTCAAATCAAATCAGTTTATTGGCCTATCATCTGCCACTCGATCTTCATTTACAATATGGTAATAACATTCAATTAGCTCAAGTGTTAAACATAGAAACTCAAGGCCAATGGCTTGTTGAAGGTTTGCCTCTGATATTTCATGGAAGCTTCACGGGTGGGATACAACCTAAGGACTTATCCGAATACATTGAAAAACGATTGAATCGAAAACCTCTTTTCATTAGCGGTGGTCGTAATATGCCAATTCAAAAAGTTGCCTGGTGTACGGGGGCTGCGCAACAGTTTATTGAATTAGCAGCCAGGCAGGGGGCAGATGCTTATTTGACTGGAGAAGTTTCTGAAGCAACTACCCATGTGGCCAGAGAGTTAGGCATTGATTTTTTTGCTTGTGGCCATCATGCGACAGAGCGCTATGGGGTGCAAGCATTAGGCGAGCATTTGGCTGCACAATTTGGGATACAACATCAGTTTGTTGACATTGAAAATCCTGTTTAGGATCTAAGGAATGTAAACACAGCTTAGTAATTCCTGCCAAGGCCAAAAGAGAGCGGGATTGTTTTTAATTCGGCAAGAAGATCCCTATCCCTAACGAGAGTTTCTTCATATTCATGGTAGATTTTTGCCACTTCTGGTAAGTTTTCTTCATTTTGGATGATGAGATTCCTAATAGTACCACCATACATAAAACCATCATTGGGTTGAACTTTAGTTTTAACAGGAAAGTAGTCAAATGGTTCTACTTTCTTATCAAGGTCAATGACTCCAGACTTTAAGCATAATGCAAATACCTGTGCATTGTCTTCGATAACATATGGAAAGAGTTCTCCAACAAAGTCGATCATTCCATCCCCCTCCTGATGCAACATCGTTAAAGCAGTTGAATCAAGGCAGCCCACCTCTAGCATAGAATGAAAAAAATCGTTCAGTTGATATGAAGCACTGAAGCAGAGAAATAGTAACTTTACCAATAAGGTGCCAGGGATATCGTACGCAACGCTTTCTGAAATTAATACCTGAAAAATCACCTCTTTTTTGAATTTGGGAAAATTCTCATCGTTGAATAGTTCTTCTAGACATGAAATAACATCAATATTCTTATAATTCCTGTCATTTTCTTTTTCAAACAATGGGCAAAATAAAAAACTTGCTAACACATTTTGCGCTGTTAAATGTTTTAATTCAGTATAATTCCTTGGAAGCACCCTTGATAAAGGGAGTTTTTCTTCGTTAACTTCCAATTTATATTGGTCTTTCTTCTCTATGATAAACTCATTTTCACCTCTGTCATTTGTATAGCGCTCAAAGTGTTTGAATAAAGTCATTGAGCCTTTGCCAATAGGGTAAGTTAGCTTGTCATATAAATTGTCCTGGAAGATTTGTTCTGCAAAACCATCCTCATATAAGGTCACTAAACTGGATATAGTAGGATTTTGATGGATTGCGGGGAGTGTAAAAGTGTCTGTATTAAATTCATTATTTAGAGCGTTTGAAACTCTAAAAATCTTGATTGAATCTAATCCTAATTCATATAAATTTTGATTGGGTAAAATGTCCTTACAACCTAAATAGCGTTGGGCTATCTTTTTTATTCTTTGTTCAGTGGTTAGTTCCCCTTTTTGCTTAGACTGGTTTATCTCTTGAGTTTTTTTCTGATTTTCTAGGGCGTCTATTAATGCTTTTTTATCTTTTTTTCCATTAGGTAACAGAGGAAGCTCATTTAACTGGAGCAATAAATGAGGAACCATATATGAAGGTAAAAATGCTTTTAATTGCCCAAAAATAAAATCATGATCAATTGAATCAACCCCTTGTTTTAAAGTAACGTAGGCAAGCAATTTCTCTTCAAAAAATATGACAGCACAGCCATCTACCCCAGATATTAAACAACATTGATTTTCTATTTCTTGTAAATTAACCCTTTGACCTCGAATTTTAACATGGTCATTTGCTCTTCCCATGAAGTAATAGGTTCCATCTATTTCTTGAGCAATATCTCCTGTTCGATAGATGCGTGGGTATTCTGGAATAGCAATAAATGCTTGCTTTGTTAATTCTTGGTTGTGATAGTAACCATTTGCTAATGACTTTGGAGCAAATAAACCTACCTCCCCCGCATTATTTTGATCTCGATTTAATAAAATAACCTGTACGTCTTGAGTTGGTTGCCCTAAAGGGATGGGTAAATCGTTATCTATAGGGGTATCTTGCGTAATTTTGTACCACAGTGCCCAAGATATTTCTGTTGCACCATAGCCAGGGTACAGTGCGCATTTAGGTGCGCAGAGTGTTTTATATAAATTCACATCTTTATGATTGACGGTGTCTCCTCCTATCGTGATCACTCGCAAATTCGGGAAATCCAGATCTTCAGCCATTTCAAAAACGACTCTAAATACCTTTGGTATCGAACTAAAAACCGTAATTTCATGATCTGAAACAAATTTTGCTACTTTGTTTAAATCCACGCGAGTTGGCAATAAATTGCTAGTCGCACCTGACAGTAGCGCAGCAAAAAAATCTACAACAAACTGGTCATGTGAGTAGCTTGCAATGTTCAAGATTTTATCTTGGCTAGTAATTTCAAGGTCGGTAAGATAGTTGCTTATATTATTCAGTACACCATTGTGGGTCACTTCAACACCCTTGGGTGTGCCTGTTGAGCCTGAAGTATATAGAATATAGCAACGATTTGCAGAATCCATGGACAGATTTTCTTCAGACTCATTTTGAATTTCATTTTTGGATTTAGCCAAATGAATGATGGGGAAGCCCTCAGACGCAACAGAAGTTGACATTTCAGTATCCGTGATCATCAACTGCGCCTCAGAGTCTGCTAACATATATTGTAGCCGTTCCTCGGGATACTCAGGATCAAGAGGGACGTAAGCTGCCCCTATCTTTAATATCGCCAGTATTGCAATTGATACGTTAAGCTTCGAATGCAGATGAATGGCAATCTTGGTGTGTTTGTCTGTATGGTTTTGAAGTGTATGAATGATGTAGTGTGCTAATTGATTTGCTTGTTTATTCAGCGCTTCATAAGTTAAGTAAGTTTTCTGATAAACAATAGCAATGTTTTCTGGGCATTCTTTCACCCTAAATTCAAATGCTTCTGAAACCGAATCTACATTAGGAAGAGGTACCACAGGTTGAACAGACTCTTTGAAAAGTTTAATACCTGAAAGATCATCCACTAAATCCCTATAAAAAATAACTTGTTCCAGATATTTCTTATCAATTTTCTGCACGGATTTTAACATGACTGAAAGTGACTCGGGGAGCTGATTGAAAGTCTCCATACGAGGTTCCCTAAAGGTCTCAAAATAATCTATTTTAGATAAATCCAGTAAAATTTTAAAAACAATCCAGTGACAGCTATCATGATCATATTGAATATTTGATGTCATGCTGTCTGAGTTTTTCATCCCATAAGGCGGGAAAAAGTAAAAAAGATTGAAATGCTCGCCTGGTAATTTTTTTAAAAATTCATCTAAGACGAACTCCCCCAGCAAAGAATGTATCGTATCAAAAAAGAAAATCCATATGCCTTCTTTTTTTATCTTCAAGTCAAGGCCTATGTGATGGCCTGCAGAATTTGACTTTCTCTATACACAATGAGCTGCATTTTAATTTCCTCAGAAGGCTGCATGGCTGTATGGGCTTGCTCCAGAGATAAAATGAATTGTTTTGCATCGTTTAAAGACAAGTAATAGCAGTTTAGCGCAGGACTATGCTTGTTTTTATAATCTATGACTTGTTTGAAAACCTTAAGATCAGACTGAATGGATTCTTTCATTTTTTTCTTATATTTTTATAAATCAACGAGTTGCTATTGTAAGCAGAATGAGATTTTAAGGCAAGTTTATGCTTCTTCTGTATCGTCTACTCTTTCCGTCAAGGGATGTGGCAATCCGGACAGAAGCTTATATCGAAGGGGTAAGCTTATGTGGCTTTCATCAGCTCGGGGCTGGATTGCCGCGTCGCTTCGCTCTTCGCAATGACGGGTGAATAGTTACAAAAAATCTTCTTCCCCTCCAACACTTCATGCTTCTAAGTGGCTGTAATATCTGTCGGATATAAGGTGATGGGGGAGCAGTTTGCTATAAATTAACATAAATTCAGTAGTTTCCAACTGCTGAATTTATGTTTAAGGGTTGACATCCTGTACAGATTCTATAACAGTAAAGGATTCGAAAGAACTTGCATCAAGAGATGAGGAACTGCCAACCATGAGTGAAGAGCTCAACGCGGGAAATGAAAAACCTCCTGAGACAAGCGAGATAGCGCTAAAGCCTATTGAGACGACAGAGGTGGTTTCAGCAGAGGCTTCCTTTACCCAAAGTGCCTGGAGTTCTGGTTATTTACTGTCCTGGATCATTTTTTTTCTAATTGCCTTTTTTAATCTTTACGAATATTTACTTCGAGTTTTTCCTAGTGTGGTCATGATACCCATCATGTCTTCCTATCAAATCAAAGCCACAGATTTTGGTCAATTAACGGCTTATTTTTATTTTATTTATGCACCCATGCAGCTTTTTGTGGGTGCTTTGGTGGATCGTTACGGTCCACACTACTTGCTTCCGCTGGCAACCTTAGTGTGTGCCATAGGTGCTTTTTTGTTTGCCGTACCTGGTACGCTCCTGATGGCTAAGATTGGCAGGTTTTTGATGGGGTTAGGTTCAGCTTTTGCTTTTGTTGGGGGATTAAAGTTTTTAGTGGTTTATTTTGCGCCACATCGCTTTGGATTTTTGACGGGTATCATCGTTTCCTTTAGTCTGTTGGGTGGCGTTTTAGGCCAATCTGCGATGGCTACTCTTTTAAGTAGGTATGATTGGCGTTCCCTTTGTTATGGCATTGCTTTTATGGGGGTTTCTTTATTTGCTTTGATGTTTATTTCTATGCGTGGCCAAAAAACTGTGCGCTTACACAGTGTGAATTGGCAGCAAATATTTGAGGGGATTCGTTTTCTTTTAAAAAGTCGGAAAGCCTGGTTATTGGGGTTGGTTGGTTGTTTTTTCTATCTTCCTATTACGGTATTTGCCGAATTGTGGGGTGTATCTTATCTTAAGGTGGGGTATGGATTTTCAACGGTAGAGGCAGCCTACCTGGTTTCAATGGTATTTTTAGGCTGGGCAGTGGGTTGTCCGTTGGCGGGTTGGATATCAGATAGGGTATATAAACCTAGATTGTTCATGATTTTAGGCGCCTGTGGTTCGTTGATTTTATTGATCTTCATGCTCATGATGTCCGCGCGGTTGAAGGCTTGGCTACCTTTTCTGATGTTTACCCTGGGTTTTTTTGGAAGTACCCAAATTTTAGCAACTTGTATTATGCGGGATTATGTGCCCATTAAAATAGCTTCCACCGCTATTTCGTTTTTAAACACGCTTGTGCTAATGGGGGGATTTTTAGTTCAACCTTTTGTTGGCTTTTTGTTGGATAATCGCTGGCAAGGCGGAAAAATAGACGGGATACGCTATTATTCCGCTGATAATTACCAGGTAGCCTTGATGGTGGTGCCTGCTGCTTTGTTGTTAGGTCTGGTTTTAAGTTTTTTCTTTTCCGATAAAGCGCCTGAGAGACCGGTAGAGCTTTGACTTTCCAGCAATTCCCATTCTAAGGGCGGGAATTGCTAAACTTTCCTTATTTCCGATCTTTTAGTGGTACAACATTACGTTCTACAGGGCCTGTATACAGTTGTCTTGGACGAGCCAGGCGACGGTTGGGGTCACTGATCATTTCAATCCAGTGTGAGACCCACCCTACCGTTCTTGCTAAAGCAAAAATCACCGTAAACATATTGCTGGGAATCCCCATCGCATTGAGTGTGATGCCTGAATAGAAATCAATATTGGGATAGAGTTTTCGTTCAATGAAGTACTCATCTTCAAGCGCAATTTGCTCAAGTTTAATGGCCAGCTTAAGTACAGGATCATCTAAGTGATGTAATTCTTTAAGCACTTCGTGACAGGTTTCTCGCATGACTTTTGCTCGAGGGTCATAGTTCTTGTAAACGCGATGTCCAAATCCCATCAATCGAAAGGGATCATTTGAGTCTTTAGCTCGTTTAATATAATGACCAATCCGGCTTTCATCTCCGATTTCTCTGAGCATATTTAAGCAAGCCTCATTAGCGCCCCCGTGTGCTTTGCCCCACAGCGCGGCAATACCTGCTGAAATACAGGCAAATGGGTTAGCGCCGGTTGAACCTGCCATTCGAACGGTTGAGGTTGAAGCATTTTGTTCGTGGTCTGCATGTAATGTAAAAATTCGGTCAATGGCTCTCGCTAATACAGGATTGATGGTTGTTTGCTCTTCCGCAGGATGTCCAAACATCATATGTAGAAAATTTTCAGAATAGCTCATCCGGTTTTTAGGATAAATAAAAGGTTGCCCGTTGGCATACTTGAAGGACATTGCCGCTATGGTAGGCATTTTTGCAATCAAACGAAAAGCGGATATCTGGCGATGAGCTGGATCAGTGATATCCAGTGAATCGTGGTAAAAAGCAGATAAAGCGCCAACCACACCAACCATAATTGCCATGGGGTGGGCGTCTCGCCGGAAGCCTCTGAAGAAAAATGTCATTTGTTCATGTAGCATGGTGTGATATTTGATGGTTTCATCGAATTGGTGTTTCTTTTCTGGAGAGGGTAGCTCGCCGTTAAGTAAAAGATGAGCCACTTCTAAAAAGTCGCACTGCTCTGCTAGTTGATCGATAGGGTAGCCCCGATAAAGCAAAACGCCTTTTTCTCCATCGATAAACGTGATTTTAGATTCACATGCCGCTGTTGAAACAAAGCCAGGATCATACGTGAAGAAGTTTTGTTTTGCCAGCTGGTTGACATCAACGACCTTAGGGCCGAGCGTTCCTGCATAGATAGGCAAGTTAACAGGTTCTTCTTTAGTGGGTAGGGAAAGCTTGGCTGCTTTTTCACTGGGCATAATACATCCTCATTTTTACACTTTGTAATCGATATCGTTTTATATTATAAACGAATCCAGATCGTGTTTATATAAGGAGCACTTTAATGTCTGTGTTGGTTGCTGGTGTAGATGAAGCGGGCAGGGGTTGTTTGGCAGGTCCTTTAATGGCAGCAGCTGTGGTGTTTCCTGAGGATTTTGACTGGCCTTTTGAAGTAAAAGATTCCAAGCAACTTACCTCAAAAAAACGTGAAATCTTAGATCAACTTATTAAAGAACATGCTTTGGCTTGGGCGTTAGGGCGCGCAGAAGTCCAGGAAATCGAATCCATCAATATTTTGCAGGCAACGTTGCTAGCCATGAAGCGAGCGGTTGAAAGGCTTTCAGTGAGTCCGGATCGAATTGATGTCGATGGCAATCAATCACCGGTCTGGCATTATGCAACTCGAACCATCGTGAAAGGCGATGCAACCATACCATCTATCATGGCAGCCTCTATTTTGGCTAAAGTAGCAAGAGACCAGGAAATGATGACGTTAAGTCAAGTGTATCCGCATTATGGTTTTGATCAACATAAAGGTTATGGCACCGAGGCGCATATGAAGGCGCTTGAACAATGGGGAGTTACTCCGATACATCGTCGTACCTTTGGGCCGGTTCGTCAGCGATTGGAAAGTGCTTGAAGACACACCCTATAAGACGTAGCTTAAAGTTTCTTATATGCCGTCACAGTTGGAAAAATTTTCGCTTCGTCATATATAAACTGCACATCCGTGAATCCTGCAGATTCTAACTGCCATTTGGTCTGCTCTGATGATCGAAAACATTGCCATTTCACACCAATAATATCTGCCCAAATGATTTTTTGGAGTAATAAGTCGTCTTGATTGATTTTAGAAAACGCCCATTCACAATGATCAGATAATCCCGGTGGGTGTGTTAAAAAACTGGTTACAAGCTTCCCTTCGGGTTTTAGGGCTTTGTAAAATTCGTTATACAAGGCTTGCACTTTTTCATGATCTGGCTCATAGATATTCAGCCCATTACTAGAAATAAGATCAAATGCTTCATGTAACCCTTGGTTCCATGCATCCTTTTGAAGGAGCTGAAGAAAGTGTGATAAATTTTGGCGTTCTGCAAGTTGCTGGGCATCTTTTAAAGTATCTGGATCATAATCCACGCCAACGAGCTTGATATCATCAATGTAAGAATAATCGAGATATAAAAGCTCTCCCATCATACCGCAAGGAATACAAGCCAATACCGCATGGTTTTTAACCTGTTTTTGATTTTCTTTTAAGAAAATCTCAAAACGCTGTTGGGTTGCTAGTGCTACAGGGGAGCGCTCTAAACAAAATCGTTCTAATGTTGTTAAAGGTTTTCCGTCGTGACTTTTTCCTGTTTTTTTACCAAACCAGGGATAAGTCAATAAATAATGTGTCCAATAACCATTTAGCCCTTGAGCTTGCAGTAAAAATCGTCCAAGATCAAATTCAGCTAATTGTGAAAGTATTTGCAGCTGATCTTCTATTGAAAAATTTGGCTGATCTCCTTGCTGCTTAATCTTTGTTTCAAGTTTCGTTAAAATAACTTCCAGCGGCTCATTTGAAATACTATGAGAAATTAATAGCGCTTGCTCTATTTTCATAAAAATCCTTAGGGAAGTTGCCTACATTTCAGCCATTATATATGTTTTGTAGAGAGAGCACATACCCTATATCAAATTTTAAACAGGATAAAAAATGCACCAAATAGTGATTGATGGTATTGAGATGGAGGTTATCCAAAAACCGGTTAAACATCTGCGCTTGACTGTCTATCCATCAGAAGGGCAAGTTAAAATTACGGCTCCCTTTAGTGCAAATTCAGAAACCATCAGACTGTTTGTTACTTCCAAGCTTGCCTGGATCAGAAAACATCAATCTCAGTGGAAGCATCGGGATAGAGGGGTGATTTCTGAGTATATGACAGGAGAAAATCATTATTACGCAGGTCAGTGCTATACTTTGAATTTGGTCGATTCGCCCGATGGCTTTGAGCAAATAAAGTTACTCAACGAAAGTACGTTAGAGTTACAGGTATCCCCAGGAAGCTCTGTTGCTGTCCGTGAGCGAATAATGCGGGCGTGGTATCGTCAACAAATGATCAGCCATGTTCGACCTTTAATCCCTAAGTGGGAGGCTGTGATTGGCGTGAAGGTCAAAGAATTTCGAATAAAACAGATGAAAACCCGCTGGGGGTCCTGTAATATTAAAGCACGTCGTATTTGGTTGAGTTTGGAGCTGATGAAACGGTCGATGTGTTGTTTGGAGTATGTGCTGGTCCATGAGATGGTGCACTTACTGGAACGTTATCACAATGCCCGGTTTTACGCCTTAATGGATCAGTTTATGCCGCAATGGCGGAGTTACCGCACCTTGTTAAATCAGCCGCTTTTGCCAGTATGACACAGAAGCCCCTAAAATTTTTCAGGAAGCTTCTGAAAACAATGTTAGAAAGTTTCATACTCAAAAACCTTGTGTTAAGATGTGCTGCAAGCATAGCAAGGGCCCATAGCTCAGTTGGTTAGAGCAGAGGACTCATAATCCTTTGGTCCTAGGTTCGAGTCCTAGTGGGCCCACCAGTTTTTTTAAGGGTTTTCAGCCACTTTAAGGTTTTGCTTAAATTTCACTTCGCGACTTTTGCGCGCTTTTTATACCTAAAAACAAGGAGTTTAGGTCTTTTCTGATTTATCAGCTCTTTCAATTCAATCTTTAACTGATTGATAAATAAAGCAATTTTGGTTTTTTGATGTTTTCGCATAGAGGAGCAAAGGAATGTTTTTTCTCCTACAATCCTATGAATTATAAAAGATACTTATTTTCTTAAAGGGAGATATTTGTAGTGGAACAGACAGGACTAGAAGTGTGAAAATGGATACTGCGTATAAACTTCATCAACGACTCTCATCAGTTCCAGCGTTTGCGCATCTGACATAACGCTCTCATAATAGAAGCTTGAACGATTAACCCCTAATAATTCACACTGCTTTCTAATACTTAATTCACTGAGATTAGGCTCTATTAAAATCCTTTAAAGTTCAGTCCGTTCTTTTTCGTACTCATTGGATTGAGTATTCAATTTATTGCTAAAAGAAGCTGCTAAATAAGCCTGCGCTTCTTTTTTCCACTTATGAATTTGGGTCGGATGAACTCCATACGTGGAGGCTATTTGAGCAATGCTCATGATGCCTTTTATAGCCTCTAAGGCCACTTTATACTTCTCTGCCGCCGTAAAAGTTCTCTTTTTTGCTTTCATTTCGCCCTCTATATTTTAAGGGGAAATTATATCTATCTTTTGAACTCTAAGTGGTCCAGTTTTTGCCGTCCACTATATGCCTTAAAAAGGCATAAAGATGGACAACTGAGACCTCAAAACAGTTATTTCAGGTATGGGTTTGATTTTATTCGACACACCATCCTAAACCAGGAGAAAAGTTCAGATGAAAACCTTTGGGTGACACTTTTTAACTTGTTGATTTATAAAAAAGAAACCCCTTTGGAGGAAAGTCATGTTTGAGTTTTGTCCAGTGCAGAGCTCTAACGAATTTTAGGATAACCGCTTAAGATTCTTTTAAGGTTGAACAGATAAGCTATTCAATTTTAAGGGTTTGGGAGCAAATTAACCAGAACCAATAAAGACTAAAAACAGGCTAAGGGGCTAAAGATGGTGAACAAGCTACAACAAGAATTAGTCGCCTCTGAAGCATTCGAAAATTGATTGTAAACTATTCCCCGTCATTGCGAGCGAAGCGTGGCAATCCAGGTAGGAGTTTGTATCGAAGAATCAAGCTTATGTGATTTTAATAAGCTTGAGGCTGGATAATTTTACCCAACAACATGCCTGATGACGGGAGGCGATGTTCAATGTGATGAACACGGTAGAAATTTTCAAAAACCTCCCTTGTCTGCCAAAAACAGTATAACTTGCCCTAAATTACAGCCAAAAATATTACCCTCATAACAAGGTGCTTTATGTCACTCATTTTTCGTTTTAAAAACATGTTAAGCACATCTCAAAACCCAGCGAAAGATTGTTGGAGTTTTTGGGATCAGAACTCCTCTTTTATAAATCAAGAACCAGAAAGTTTTCTTAATGTTATTCTTTTATCAAAACATTTAAATCAGCTTACTGGGTTTATTCGTAAGTTAATTAACAATATAACCTCTAGTCGTTCTTTAGCGAGGATAAAAAATAGAGTCGAAGATGAAAAGATAGTTGACATAATAGATGAAAGGCTTGCTGAACTGGAAGAAGATGAAAATTCTTTGTTGCTTGTTTCGCGTTTAAGCAGATTTCCAGGAGAAGAGGGGCTTTTAATTACGGATTATTCTTCCGAAAAGAAGCGTAAGTTACCCCAAGAAGAAAGAGAAAACAGGAAAAAACGAAGAATTGAAGAAAACCCAAGGTCTTACGAATCATCTAATCACGCACAATATCAAGGTCATACGCCATTTTCAAATTATTCAGATAGTGCCCAGCAATACAGAAATATGGGATATACGAATCCAAATTTTCTACCCAGTTATCATTGGGAAACTTTAACAAACACCCCTCATATAGACATTGGATACGAACAATATGGAAATGTGTATTATGAACCATTTAATCACACACAAAACCCTTACGAACTATCTAATCACGCACAATACCAAGGCCATACGCCATTTTCAAATTCAAATTATCCAGATAGTGCCCAGCAATATAGAAATATGGGATATACTGATCCAAATTTTCTACCCAGTTATCATTGGGAAACTTCAACAAACACCCCTCATACAGACATTAGATACCAACAATATGGAAATGTGTATTATGAACCATTTAATCACACACAAAACCCTTACGAACTATCTAATCACGCACAATACCAAGGTCATACGCCATTTTCAAATTCAAATTATCCAGATACCGTACAGCAATACGGAAATAATAAAGATTTATCAGCTCGTACAAGAGAGTTTCAACAAAACTTTATTACTGAGAGAACGCCTGAAGCACCTAAACGCAGCTGGGTTTACCTTGGGACAGATTCAAAGGTAGAAGGTTTAACAGATAATCAGATTTTAGGTCGTAAGACTCAGGGCAGGGGGAAATCTCAAAAAACAACCGCCTATTTTTTAGATCAAGATCAGCAGCGGGTTCAAATAGAATATATTACTCAAAACGCGCTGAATGGTCGTAAAGGCAGCTGGGTTTATCTTGGGACAGCTTCAACGGTGGAGGGTTTAACAGAGGATCAGATTTTAGGTCGTAATACCCAGAGCAAAGGGAAATCTCAAAAAACAACCGCCTATTTTTTAGATCAATATCAGCAGCCGGTTCAAATAGAATATATTACTCAAAGTGCGTTGGATGGTCGTAAAGGCAGCTGGGTTTACCTTGGGACAGGTTCAAAGGTGGAGGGTTTAACAGAGGGTCAGATTTTAGGGGTGAATACCCAGAGCAGAGGGAAATCTCAAAAAACAACCGCCTATTTTTTAGATCAATATCAGCAGCCGGTTCAAATAGAATATATTACTCAAGGCGCGCTGAATAAGCGTAAAGGCAGCTGGGTTTACCTTGGGACAGGTTCAAAGGTGGAGGGTTTAACAGAGGATCAGATTTTAGGGGTGAATACCCAGAGCAAAGGGAAATCTCAAAAAACAACCGCCTATTTTTTAGATCAAGATCAGCAGCCGGTTCAAATAGAATATATTACTCAAGGCGTGCTGAATAATAGGCGGCGTAAAGGCAGCTGGGTCTACCTTGGGACAGGTTCAAAGGTAGAGGGTTTAACAGAGGATCAGGTTTTAGGGGTGAATACCCAGGGTAAAGGGAAATCTCAAAAAACAATCGCCTATTTTTTAGATCAAGATCAGCAGCCGGTTCAAATAGAGTATATTACCCAACGCGCGCTGAATGGTCGTAAAGGTAGCTGGGTTTACTTTGGGACAGGTTCAAAGGTAGAAGGTTTAACAGAGGATCATATTTTAGGGGTGAATACCCAGGGCAGTGGGAAATCTCAAAAAACAACCGCCTATTTTTTAGATCAAGATCAGCAGCGGGTTCAAATAGAATATATTACTCAAAACGCGCTGAATGGTCGTAAAGGCAGCTGGGTTTACCTTGGGACAGGTTCAAAGGTGGAGGGTTTAATAGAGGATCAGATTTTAGGGGTGAATACCCAGGGTAAAGGGAAATCTCAAAAAACAACCGCCTATTTTTTAGATCAAGATCAGCAGCGGGTTCAAATAGAATATATTACTCAAAACGCGCTGAATGGTCGTAAAGGCAGCTGGGTTTACATTGGGACAGGTTCAAAGGTAGAAGGTTTAACAGAGGATCAGATTTTAGGTCGTAATACCCAGAGCAAAGGGAAATCTCAAAAAACAACCGCCTATTTTTTAGATCAAGATCAGCAGCGGGTTCAAATAGAATATATTACCCAAAGCGCGCTGAATGGTCGTAAAGGCAGCTGGGTTTACCTTGGGACAGGTTCAAAGGTAGAAGGTTTAACAGAGGATCAGATTTTAGGTCGTAATACCCAGAGCAAAGGGAAATCTCAAAAAACAACCGCCTATTTTTTAGATCAAGATCAGCAGCGGGTTCAAATAGAATATATTACTCAAAGCGCGCTGAATGAGCGTAAAACTAAAAACGCTCGTAAAGATGACATTGAAGAGGAGCAACAAAGAATTTCACATTTAGCTGATAAAAATTTCATAAATAGCCCGATATTTGGAAATAATCAAATAGAGCAGGCCTCCACAGATCAGGATTTTCAGGCTGCTTTGTTGAATAAATAGCTCATATACCCTAAATATTTAGCAGTTAGGTTCATATTGCTTTTTTTGTATTGCAGAAGGTCAGAGGAACGTTTTGGTTAAAAAACATCTGATTTGCTGAATTTTGGGCGCAACAATCCCATACCTCAGATTTGATCGACATGCCGAGTTAGCACTCACCTGAAATTATGTGGAATTTATGCTGTTTACAGCACAGATAAATTCTTTTTGATAGGGGGTTTCAATCAAAAGCGATCTGCAATCACAGAACGTCTATTAGTGACGTTGGTTGTCAGAACCAAAAGAGGTTTTGATATAACTTAACACTGCTTTAATATCTTCATCAGATAAGCTAGGATTTCCTCCTTTAGGAGGCATCGCCATTGAAGATCCAGCGCTTTTATAACCATTTTTGATGCGATTAAAAAGGACTTTATCAGATTGGTTTAAAACTTTTGCAAAGTCAGGTACGCCGGGTAAGGCGCCTTGACCATTTTTGCCATGACAAGCGACACAAGTTTCAGAATAAACTTTACTTCCAGAAACACCTGAGTTTGATGAGGATGTACTCTGCTGTTTTGTTTCGTTGCTGCTTCTTGTTTTCTTCACAGCAACCAATTTTGTCAGAGGGGCATTACTGGCCAATTGTTTATAGACCAGTGGGGCCATAGTGGTTTGTTCGCTTTGAGTTGCTAGGTAATTATAAATATCCTCTGCTTCTTGCCCTGTTAGACCCGCCTGTATACGCATATGAAACATAATAGGACGCCATTGTTTAGGTGTATATTCGGTAGCAGGTCGTGCATTATGACAACGAGAACAATTATTGGCCCAAGCTTTAGCGCCACGAGATAAGCTTTCTGAATCTATAGGTTCAGCGCTATAGGCTTGAGAAATGATCAATTGGCTGATTAGAAATGTTCCTAAAATCAGCCATGGTATTTTAATAAAATGACGATGTGAAATCATTTGCTTCTCCTTGCATTTTTGCCCAATTTTTTTAAACCATTTGAGCTTTTTTTGTACTAAAAACCAAACGCTATCTGAAGCAAGAAAGCATTTGCATTATTTAGGGTACCCATTTGACCCTGGTTAAGTTGGTAAGCAATTTTTCCAACGATGCTAGGTGCAAACCAGTAATCAAGTCCAAAAACCCATTGTTGTTGATTTTGTTCTGAAAAAGGGGTCTTAAATTTTCCAAAACGCAGCACAGGTTCTAAACGACTAGAAGGAATTCGATAAGCTGCTTGCAGATACCATGCATTCCAACTTTCTGCATAGGGGGTTAATATATTATAGATCTGAGAAACCATTTTTTGTTGAATAATTTCTCCACGGAAGTTCCAATTTCTCCACTGAAAGTTAAAGTCAGCACCTAATACATTATAGCCACGTCCTCTTTGGAGTAATGTTGTTTCATCGGCTAAGTCTATGAGAGCTAGTTTCCCTATAGCACCAGAGACACCTATCTCTAGCTGTGGAATGGGGAGTAAACCAAACCTACCGCCTGCTACATAATTGCCAAAACCATTAGGATATCCGTCTGTACCAATATGATCCACAAGGTTGTTTGTCAAATCAACATAACCTCTAGGACCATTCGCTGTATAAACGGCATAATTCGCATTCATATGAAAAAATAGTGGGAAGCCGCCTCGTATATAAATCCCAATATCTGATTGTGGGGCAGCTTGATCCCCATCAAAGCCTGGAGGAGGAGAGGCTAACCTGTTGATCCAATCGGGTGAAAGGTTTTGTACAAATTGACCTAAGTTACTATCAACTTTACCTGCTCCAAATACAGCATAATCTGACAAGACCCAATTTAGGTTTGCAAAATCCAGGCTGCTTTGGGTATTTCCATCATCATCCAGTGTAAAATCTAATGCTGCTCGCAAGAAGAAAAAATCTTTATAGGTAGCCAGAAGGATAGGGTTAAAATCGACTGTATTGAAAGAGCTATGCTCTCCAGCTTGCTTCATAAAACCTACGCTTGCTTCTCCTGTAATTAAAGTAGAGATATCTTGACCTCCCCAAGCTAAAGCCTGATGTAGAGCAAATAAGAAATTATTCCTTTCGGCTGCTGTTTGGTTGCTAGAGGCGTTTAAATTTTCAGGTTGTACTGTTGATTTGGACGCATACTGAGACAACGTTTTTTTAATGGGGGGAGGAGGATCTTGCTTCTGTTGTTCTGCTACTACTTTAGCATCTTCAATGCGGCAAGTTTTGTAATGGTGCGCCAGGTGTTCCAATTTCTTCAACTTCAGCGTTTCCTGGTCTTGGACATTTTTTCCAGTAGGTAATGGTCTTTGATTGGAGTTGGTTTTTGAAGCTGTATTCATAGAAGCAGAAGAAGCTTCTTTTTGCTTTGGTGGGTTTGCCTTTAGTTCAGCAAGTTCTTTTTTTAAGGATTTTAATTCTTCTTTAAGTGCTTCTAATTCTTCTTTAAAGCTAGGATCATGGTTTGATGTTTGTGCATACAGAGGTAAAGCAAGCGTCATTAACCCTGATAACGCAATACACTTTAAGTATTGCGTAACGTTTTGCATTGTCCTTTTTATCCTTTGCATGAGAAGAGCACTTATTCATTTTACTGATGCATTCAAAAAAATCATTATTTCATAAAATTTTTCGTCTTTCGACCTTTTTCGACCTTTTTAATTCATACTTTTATACACAAGTTATAAAAAGCCCGTCATTGCGAGCGAAGCGCGGTAATCTGGCCAGGAACCTCTATGCATGACCTAAGCCTGTGGCTTTAAAATTGAGCCTAGATTGCCACGTCGCTCCGCTCCTCGCAATGACGAGGGTAATTACTAAGTAGGCAACGCCCCTAAATAAAAAGCTTATTTAAATAATGAAAACTTGCGCGTTAACTCTGTCACTTTTTCCCATGCTCCAAACAAAACAATGCCGTAATAAATTAAATTTTCTTCGCTCGTAGCTCGTGTTCGTTCAATTTGTTCCTCAAAAGTGCCGATGGTCATGGTATCTGTAAAATCTGCAAAAGGGATTTGTTGGGCAAGCGCTTCTTGGCGCAATTTTCTAATTTTATTGGAATTTGCTTGAAGAACAATAAATGGCATCTCTGAAATATTGGGGTGAGACCCACCTTCTGCATCTTGATAATCTGTCAGATGTAAAGCATCTTTTCCTAAAGCAGCTCCAAACCCAAAGCACATATGTGCCAAGGCGTTCATCAGCTTCCCTGATTCAATACTTTTATTTAGGGCGTGTCAACAATTAATTTTTTAGCTTCAAAATGAGGGTAATGGAGGCAAATTTTATGCAAATTTGAGGAAGCATATCCAGATATGTGACGAAAATTTGCATAAAATTTGACCCATTATACGCGTTTTGAAGCTAAAAAATTAATTGTTGACATGCCCTAATACTGCAACGGGTTTATTTTCAAAAGGCATAGATGACCTCCTCATTATGTATCAAACCATTTATGGTAACATGGAATCCAGTCTGATTAGAGTCTTTCTATAACACGTTACAAATAATGCACTTTATGCATAATTCACTATAATCAAACAGACATCATCAAATGACAAAAAGGATTCAATATTATGGACGAGATAATAATGAACATGCTTTGCTTACTTTTAAATCCTATTGCTGTGACAGGCTGCAAAAAATGAAAGTGGAGGAAGTGGCTTCTCCAGACTCAACCAAAAAAAAAACCTATCCTCTCTATCTTTGGGTTTTAGTAGCAATTATCATGGGGGCTATCTTTGGATTCCTGGATGCAAAACACGCAATCAATTTGAAATTGTTAGGTGACGGGTTTGTAAACCTGATCAAGATGTTAATAGCACCTATCATCTTTTTTACTGTTGTATTAGGCATTGCAGGCACATCCAGTCTACGTAAGGTTGGACGGGTTGGGGGGAAGGCGCTGATTTATTTTGAAGTCGTATCGACACTTGCGCTGATACTGGGCTTGTTTGTTGTCAATACGATGAAGCCAGGCAGTGGGTTTCATGTTGATCCTGCCAGCCTGGATGCCAAAGCCGTTGCAAATTATGCAACCAAGGCCGGTGAACAGTCATTTCAAGATTTTGTCTTACATATTATCCCCAAAAATTTTATTGGGGCTTTTACTTCAGAAGGCAGTTTGCTTCAGGTTTTGTTACTTGCTGCATTGTTTGGTTTTGCCATTCAAAAAATGGGGAGAACAGGCAAGTTTATACTAAAATTTATTGAAAAATGCGCTGCTGCTTTTTTTCACATGATGAATGCTGTAATGAAGCTTGCACCAGTAGGGGCCTTTGGCGCAATGGCTTTTACTATTGGTAAATATGGTACTTCTGCACTAGGGCCGCTGGCGCTCCTAATGGGTTCTTTTTACTTAACCTGCGCTTTGTTTATCGTGTGTGTTTTAGGCACTATCGCCATGTTGATGCGGTTTAATATTTTTAAATTCCTCATCTATATCAAGGAGGAATTATTAACCGTTTTGGGTACTTCTTCCTCTGAATCTGCATTAATCCCATTAATGAGAAAACTTGAAAAGTTAGGCTGCTCCCGTTCTGTTACTGGACTGGTGTTGCCAGCTGGCTATTCATTTAATCTTGATGGAACCAACATTTACCTGGCCATGGCTGCGCTATTTATTGCGCAAGCCATGGATATTGACCTGACTTTAACTCAACAAGTGACTTTACTGGGTGTTGCCATGCTAACAAGCAAAGGAGCCAGCGGAGTCACGGGCGCTGGTTTTGTCACGCTGGCAGCAACGCTTGCTGTCATTCCTTCCTTGCCGGTTGCAGGTCTTGCGCTCATTTTAGGTATTGATCGATTTATGTCAGAAGCACGTTCCATTACTAACTTTATTGGGAATGGGGTGGCAACGATTGTCGTTTCCCGTTGGGAAAATGAATTGAACCATGAGCAACTGAAAACTGAACTTGGGCGTTCCCTAAATAAAAAAGAAACGTTGATAGAAAAAATCCCTGAAGATATGGACTTTTAAATGGGTTTTATCTTGGATTGACTAGGGTGTGTCCTCAATTTATTTTATTCACAAATATATGAAAATCTACTCGGTTTTGTCCCCTACAAAGTTCAATATCTTGTATAAACCTATCTTTACCCCACTTTCAATAAAAAACCATATCAATGCATAACCCCAGACTAGTAGCGCATACTCCCAGCCAATGGGTGTCACAAACCAACCATACACTGCTCCCAGTGTGCCTAATATTTGAGTAGATTCTGTTGCGGAAATCAGCTTCCAGTTGGGCCACGGTTTTTGCCAAATCGCTCCCATATTCCGAGTAATATAAAGCGTAAAATGACCTGCCACCAATAATTTTAAAAACATAATCGTTTGAATCACTTCTTTTGAAAGCGGCGTATATTCTCTTAACAGAAAGTATAAAAGAAAGGATTCTATAAGACCCATTATCCCCAAAGCCGTACTGGTCGTTAAAATCCTGCCCATTTTCCATCGAACAGGATTCGCTGGAATGAGTGCGTTATCATAGGCGATCATCATGATGGGGAAGTCATTTAAAATGGCCAATAATACAATCATAATGGCCGTAACAGGATAAAAATCAAACACAAGAATACAAAGCGAAATAAACAGTAAGAGCCGGATGGTTTCAGCAATACGAAAGGTAGCATAACTGTTCATACGCTCAAAAATCATTCGAGCTTCTTCAATCGCACGTGTAATGACAGATAAGCCGGACTCTGTTAATACTAAATCTGCTGCTGCCCGTGCTGCATCTGTTGCGCCTCCAACTGCAATGCCAATATCTGCTTCTTTAAGTGCTGGTGCATCATTCACGCCATCTCCTGTCATCCCCACAATATGATTTCCTGACTGTAAAGCTTTGACGATCTTAAATTTATGTTCAGGGAATACTTCAGCAAAGCCATCGGCTTTTCGAATAGTTGCAGGATCAGGATTTTCTGTCCGAAAAAGTTCAGATGCAGAGAGGATATTATCTCCTAAACCCAACTGATGAGAAACTTCCTTTGCAATTGCAGGATGGTCACCGGTTAGCATTTTTATACCTAACCCCATTTTTTCTGCTGTTTTGATGGTTTTAAAAGAATCTTCCCGAGGAGGATCAAACAAGGGGATTAAACCTAGGTAGTGCCACTGGTCATTATCCTTTCTGGCAACGCCTAATGTTCGATATCCTGACTGAGCTAACTGATCAACCGAGTTTTCTACCTGTTTTTGAATTTCAGGTTGATTAACCAATTGTAGAATCACCTGCGGCGCTCCTTTTGATACCATAAAAGTCATTCCATCCTTTTTGATAGTAGCCTCTGTTCGTTTATGCGTTGGATCAAATGGCATAAATTCTACAACTTCATAATCACTGAGCGTTACTGTCTCAGGTAAATGGTTCAAGATAGCAGCATCAATGACATCAGGCGATTGCTGGGCAGACGCTAGGGCTGCATTGAAAATCAAATCATGCTTATTTTGAGATTCTATGAGAGCAGGTTCTCCCATCGTTAAAATATTTTGAGTGAGTGTGCCCGTTTTATCTGAGCATAATATGGTCATGCCAGCCATTTCTTCGATGGATACCAGCCTGGAAACAATTGCCTTCATTTTGGCAAGGCGCAAGGCGCCTACTGCCAATGTGACAGATAAAACAGCAGGCAATGCAACAGGAATCGCAGCTACCGTTAAGATCAGTGAGAATAAAAGTGTTTGTAAAAAAGGATCTCCTCGAACAAAGGATACGGCGATGATCAATGCAACTAAAAACAAGGTAAATAAAATTAAAAATTTCCCGATTTTTAAAACGGCTTTTTGAAAATGAGAAGTAGTTTTCGCACTCTCAACTAATTTGGCCGTTTTACCTAAATAAGTATTCATGCCGGTTGCAACGACAGTTCCCTGCATTTCCCCTAATCTGACAATGGAACCTGAGTACACGGTATCGCCCACTTTTTTATCAACAGGCAAGGATTCTCCTGTTAATGTGGACTGATCAACGCTCAAATATTCCCCTGCTGCTAATTGAATATCTGCAGGAATAATATTGCCAAGCTTAATGAGTACAATATCCCCTGGAACCAATAAACGTGCAGAGATATCTTGCCATTTTCCATCACGCAACACCCTTGCATTGAGTGCCAACTTTTTCTTTAAAGCTGCAATCGCATTTTCTGCTTTAAATTCCTGCCAAAATCCTACGCCTGCATTGAGCAATAACATTAAACTGATAATCGCAAAGTCTTCCCAACGTTTTAATATCCCAGACAAAACCACTGCAATTTCAATCATCCATGGAATAGGGCCCCAAAAATAATTTAAAAATTTCAGCAGGGGGTGAACTTGTTTTTCCCGAATCGCATTTTCGCCAAATTTATGGAATTGCTGATTGGCTTGTTGAGATGTCAGTCCTTGTTTAGGATCCGTTTTTGGTGTTTGTCCCATCATTTTGTTGAATCATAAGTATTGTTAATAAGTGCACTTTACTTATTATAGAACTTAGGCAACGTCCCTAACGCTGGATTCCAGAAATTACTATCCGGTATGGCAGGATATGTCAGGAAGGGAAGATGAGGCTTAGCCTAAAAATCTTCCCTAATGTGTTTATTGGTACGTATGAGATGAATCTTCCTGATTGAGCTCAATGGATGATGGCACACTCTCATCTTGTGCTCTCGAATTAGACTCGAGTTTGTCAAGCTGCTGCTCCGCTAGCTTTTGAGTTTTTGAGCCCATGGCGGCATATTCAAGGCAGTTTTTAAAATACTGAACAGCTTTTGACTGGCTGAAAATCCCACTGGAAGATTGAGATAGAGCCTTTTCAGCAAAGCCTAAATAGAAATATGTGTTAGCAAAATAAGTGGAAAGTTCATCTTGAGGTATTGTTTCTTTGCCTTCTAAAAAGAGACACATGTTTTCTGCTTCTCTAAAGCGTTCAACGGCAAGGCTACGTTTTTTGTTTGAATAATGTGCTTTTCCAGTGTTAATTTTTAGTTTAATAGCATCCATGATTGAGTTTTGCAGAGTGTTAAAAAGAAGCTCAGCGACGTCTAGCATTGTTTTAATAAATGGAAGACCAGATTCTTCTGTGCTCAAACATTGCTGACGCTCAAGTTCACTGAAGGATTCGGTTATGGCGTTTATAGAGACGGCTTCATTTGGGTTTACGGAAAACTCATCAAACATTTTAAATGAAAGCATGCTTGATTTAACGCGGTACGTGATGGTTTCCATTCGAAGCGCATCATCAAATGGCATGGTTTGAGCAATTTCAATTCGAGATTTTATGTGGTTATAAAGATAAGACCGATCATGATCAATATGCGTAATTGCAAGGCTATAGCTACTATTTGGGTCATCTCGTTCTGCTGGATGGCGGAGTAAAATGCTAGGCAGGTTAAAAGAACGTAAAAAAATATTGATAAAACAAGTGGCCAGGCGTCCGTTAGCATTTGTATAACAATGCATATCGGTTATTTTATAAAAAACTTCCCCTATAAAATGCGCAACAGAATCTAGGTCTTGAGCATCTACTGTACTCCAGAGGTCTAAAATTTCTTGAGCACATGTTTGTCTTAAAGACTCCATTTCTTCAGGACGCGCGCATATTTTTATGAATTGGTTTAAAATGTCTCGATCTTCCGGTGAGAGTTTATTTTTATGGTAAAGAGTCCCTAATACATAAAGTGCTTTTCCTAAGTTATTAACATGAAAAAAAGCCTGCTTATCTAACGCATTCTTTGGGATAAGGTTGGGGTCATTTATTTGGTCATTCTGAAAGCAGTTGCGATCTATCAAATCAATGAGGGGTTGATACTTACCCAGGTACTCAAGGGGTTTGTGATGATAATGGTAGTTAAGCAAGTTAAACATTTCTGCACTACCATCGTGGAATCGAAAAATTTGTCTTTGAGTCGCTTGTCCTGGTAATGTGCCCATGAAATCATCCGGGGAAAGTGTTAAAAGTCCATAGGCAATTTCAGCGTGTAAACTATCCCACCAGTCTATGATCTGTTGAGGTGAAATTTCTGAAATATCCAGCGCGCGTATTTCAAGTAAAATATTTTGCGCAAGTTTATAGGCTCTTAGCATGTCCATAAACTGCGTAGTTGTTACGAGGCCATCTTGTAACAGAGAAGTAGATTCGTCACGGCTAGCTTCTGGAAATTTATTAAAATAGTCAATGGCTTTGTTGACACAATTAAGATCAATACCTTCTGCATCGAAGGCATATACTAATGCTAGGTTAAATTCTGTGATCTCAGAAAGATCAAATGTTTTTTCGTCTTCTGAGTAATGGTGAATGGAAAATAAATGCTGTGGTTGCTGCATGATTTGATGGCCTCTCCCCAATTGAAGTTTTCAAGTATTTGAAGCGTAATTATTTTTTATGAAAGTGTCAATAGTGGCGATGATAAAATACAAGTGGTTGTGATTGAAAGAATAAATCAACGATTCGCAGGCTATTTACAGACCAAAAAAACCGACTACTCTTATTAGAGTGTGTCCTCAAAAAATAAATTGAGGGCTCACCTTAATATCCTTTTAATGTGGTGATACACTCCTCATTGCGAGGAGCAAAGCAAAGTCCGTCATTGCGAGGAGCGAAGCGACGTGGCAATCCAGTCTGAATTGACTAAAGTGAGTTAAGTCTGATTCCTCGATGCAAGCGTTAGATTGGACCTGACTCGCAATGATAAAAGTAATTAACAGGGAAGTAATCATGCAAACTCTACCCATATGGTCTGCAGCACTTTTTTCGGAGTATCTTGGAGATGCTTTTCAGCGAACAGCAATTTTTTTAGATGTCTTAAGACAGCGGGGAGATGAACAGGCGGAGATGACACGACGGCCTTTTTCGTCAGTATTTGCTTTTGAACATGAGATTGTGCTTAGTGGAAAAACATTACCTCGCCCTATTAACTATTATCTAGGGCGTATTCTCCCGCCCGATGATTGCACAATCAATCCTGACAAAGCGCCAGTGGTTGTCATTGACCCGAGGGCTGGTCAAGGGCCTGGTATCAGTGGCTTCAAATCCCAGAGTGAAGTTGGGGTTTCTATGCGCGAAGGGCATCCAGTTTATTTTATTGGGTTCGCAGAAATGCCTGTACCTGGTCAAACATTTCTGGATGTCATTGATGGTCAAGTTGAATTTCTTAAGCAGGTAGTCAAGCTCCATCCTGAAAGTCCCAAACCGATTGCCATTGGAAATTGTCAGGCAGGTTATCAAACCTTGATGGCTGCTATGCTTTCGCCTGATTTATTTGGCAGTGTAATTATGGCAGGATCCCCCATGTCCTACTGGCAAGGGGTTCATGGCAAAAATCCTATGCGTTATACAGGAGGTATGGAAGGGGGCAGTTGGCTTACAGCACTTGCGAGTGATCTGGGGAATGGTCAGTTTGATGGGGCTAACCTGATTGCAAGTTTTGATAACCTGAAGTTGGACAATTTTCTCTGGGGTAAGCAGTACAAGGTGTATGCAAACATTGATCAAGAGCCTGAGCGCTATCTGGGTTTTGAAAAGTGGTGGGGGGATTTTATTCTGCTCAATGGAGAAGAAATTCAATATCTGGTTGATCAGCTGTTTATTGGCAATCAACTCACAGCCAATACACTTTCCTCCAATGATAACCATACGTTTGATTTAAGGAACATCAAAGCACCGATCATTTGCTTTACCTCAATGGGGGATCATATTAGTCCGCCTCAACAAGCTCTGGGTTGGATATTGGATTTGTATCGTAGCGTTGAGGAAATTAGGGAACGAGGCCAAACCATTGTCTATTGCCTGGATTCCTCAGCAGGTCACTTGGCCATTTTTGTTTCGGCGAAAGTGGCGGTGAAAGAGGATGCAGCATTTGTTCGAACAATCGATCTGCTGGATTGCTTGCCTCCTGGGCTCTATGAAATGGTGCTAACCCCAAACGCGGCAGAAAAGAAGAATGGCTGTACGTTTATTGCCACTTTTGAGCGTCGCACATTAGATGATATTCGAGCGTTTGGCCGCAATTCAAGGGATGATGATCGTGCTTTTGAAACAGTCTCTCGTCTTTCCAACCTTAACTTAAGCGCTTATCGCACTTTTGTACAGCCATTGGTTCGTGCAGTTGCCAATGAACCCATGGCTAATTTGCTTCGATGGCTACACCCGCTTCGATTGAGTTATAGCGTATTTGCCAGTAGTAACCCAGCCATGTCTGTGGTTGAACCGCTGGCAGAAATGGCGAGAACACAGCGCACGCCGATTGAACCCGACAATCCCTATTGGGTGTTACAAAACCTGATCTCAGAGCAAACAGAAAATGTTCTAAATTTTTGGGGACAAGTGCGTGATCAGATGGTTGAAACCTGTTTTTTTTCCATCTATGGATCCCCGTGGGTTCAAGGGGTATTGGGCACAAATGCAGAGACCAGTTGGTCGCGTGAGCCTCCTGCATTAAGTCCAGCGGAAGAGGAATCTTTTGAAAAGGCTCGTGATAGAGCAAAAAGCAAAATCCGCAAGGCGACATCGGATGAAATACTGGTACGTGCGGTATTGTTTGTGTTGTGTGTAGAAAAACGATTTGACGAGCGTGTGGGGGCTGCGTTGTACAATCTGGCTTTGCAGCAGTTCCATATGAATCCAGAAGGTCTCAAGCAAGTAGTCTATGAGCAGGCCCTGTTGTTACATATTGATCAGAAAGCAGCCATTCAAGCCTTACCTGATCTTTTGAAAGCTCAAAAGGATCGACTTGATTTGATGAAACTAGTTACAAAATTAATTAGCGCTGAGGGGCCTCTAAAGGCCGAAGAAAAGCGGCGTCTGGATGAGATGAACCAGCTTTTTTCTGATAAAAAACTCGTGAAAAAGCGTTCTAAAGGAGGTCATGCATGACAAATGCGCAGGCAGTTAATTTATCCACGGACCCAAAGCAGGGGTTGACTGCTTCAGAGGCAGCGTCACGTCTTAAAAAATACGGCTTGAATGCCATTGAGGAAAAGAAAAAAAGTGCCTTGACCGCTTTTCTTTCTTATTTCATAGGTCCCATTCCCTGGATGATTGAAGCAGCAGCTTTCATGGCCTTGTTAGTCAAAGATTTTATGGATGTTGCCATTATTTTAGGATTGCTCCTGTTCAATGCTCTGCTCGGTTTTTTAGAGGAGCATGCAGCTTCTAATGCATTAGAAGCCTTAAAAAAATCACTGGCTTTAAAGGCTCGAGTTTTAAGAGAGGGTCAATGGGAAGAGATTGAGGCTAAGTTTTTGGTGCCTGGAGATGTTATTCATTTATATTTGGGTGATGTAGTGCCTGCCGATTGCACTTTGATTCAAGGAGATTATTTAAGCATTGATCAAGCCGCTTTAACGGGTGAATCTTTGCCCGTGGATAAAAAAGTAAAGGATCAGGTGTACTCAGGCTCGATTGTCAAACAAGGGGAGATGGTTGCGGAGGTGACAGCGACAGGAAATCAAACATTTTTTGGACGAACAGCAAAACTGGTGGCCCGTGCTGGGAATGTTTCGCACTTCCAAAAAGCCGTGCTAAATATTGGTAATTTTCTGATTCTTTTAGCGGTTGCATTGACAGTGATTTTAATAGCCGATCGTTTATTTGCTATGCGAGGTCATATGGACCATATTGCGCTTTTGAAACTCGGTGAGCTTGTTTTGATTCTTTTGGTGGCTTCTGTGCCTGTGGCGATGCCAGCAGTACTTTCTGTCACGATGGCGTTGGGTGCAAAAATGTTAGCAGACAAAAAAGCAATAGTTTCCCGTCTTGAGTCGATCGAAGAATTGGCCGGGATTGATGTGTTGTGCTCAGACAAAACGGGTACGTTGACCATGAACCAACTGACGCTAGGGGATGTGGTTCCTTGGGGAAACACGGATACGGAGACCTTAATTTTATTCGGCAGCCTGGCTTCTAAAGCGGAAGACAAAGACCCATTGGACTTGGCAATTATCGAGACGCTTAAAGACAAATCCGTGCTGAAAACCTATCAGCAAGAAAAATATATGCCTTTTGATCCTGTGAGCAAGCGCAGTGAAGCGATAATTAAAAGCCCTGATCAGCAAACTTTCCGAGTGACCAAAGGAGCGCCTCAGGTGATCATAAGCCTGGCTAAGCTTGATGGCAATGCACTGAAAAAAGCAACGGAGATGGTTGATCATTTTGCTGCTCAGGGTTACCGAACGTTGGCGGTAGCGCGATCAGAAGAAAAAGGGGATAGCTGGACCTTTTGCGGCTTGATTCCTTTATTTGATCCCCCGCGATCAGACTCAAAGGAAACCATTGTTCAGGCAGGTGAATATGGTGTTGAAGTGAAAATGGTGACGGGAGATAACGAAGCCATTGCGAAAGAAATTGCTCAGAAATTAGGTCTGGGAACCAAAATATTGCCTGCAAATAGGCTTTTTCCTGGAGATATAATCAAGGGGGAAATTCCATTAGATGCCGATAAAAAGGTAGAAAACGCCGATGGTTTTGCTCAAGTCTTTCCAGAGCATAAATACGCGATTGTTCGGTTGCTTCAGAAAGATCAGCATATTGTAGGGATGACAGGGGATGGCGTGAATGATGCGCCTGCCCTTAAACAAGCAGACATTGGTATTGCTGTTTCAGGTGCGACCGGAGCAGCTCGAGCTGCTGCTGCCTTGATTTTGACTGCGCCAGGTTTGTCCGTGATCATAGACGGCATTGCGGAAGCGCGCCGTATTTTTCAGCGCATGACGAGTTATGTCCTTTATCGTATTACCATGACGCTAGACATTATGGGGTTTGTGGTTTTAGCGTCCATTCATTATGGATTCTTTCCGTTAACAGCGTTGATGTTAATTGCGCTAGCCCTCCTGGATGATATCCCCATCATGACCATTGCATTTGATAATGCAAAAGTAGACTCCAACCCCATGAAATGGCAAATGGGTAAAGTGTTAACGTTATCCTCTGTCCTGGGGTTAACGGCGGTGATTCAGAGTTTTTTCCTGCTTTACCTTGGCGATGCCTACTTTCATCTACCACAAGCGCAACTACAAACCATGATGTTTCTTCAATTGATTTCAGGCGGACATCTGATGTTATTTGTTGTTCGAAGCGCAAGGGCTTTTTGGAAGCCGCCTTATCCAAACAGTAAACTGTTTTTAGCAACCGTAGGCACACAAATTTTTGCTGTTTTCATGTGTGGATTGGGATGGTTAGTAGAGTCTATTGCCTGGAGCATGATAGGGTGGGTGTGGATTTATAATTTTGGATGGATGGTGGTTCAAGACATCATTAAAATAGGGTTATATAAGTTTATTCAAAAGCAGTGAAAATTTTTGCTCGAAAAAATCTTTAGGGTGTGTTCTCAGTCTAATGTTTAGAAAAGAACATTCCTTATAATGAGGTTGAACCAGTTGAAAATATATTCTTTCATTTTTATAATGAGTAACAAAACATTTTGTAATGAGTTATAAATGATATAAATATGAATCAAGCCGTTAAAATCATCAATTTTTTAAGGAATAACATTTCAAAGCATCCTATGGATATTGTTGATGTGACTGCAAAATTTTTTAAAACAACACGCGTAACAGTTCATCGACATTTAAAGAAATTAATTGACAAAGGGGAGGTGATAAAGACAGGAAAGACGCGTGATACAGCTTATTATCTAAAAGATTCGATGAATAAGACTGGAAAATTTCATATCAGTAGTGACTTAGAAGAATTTGAAGTTTATAGCAAGTATTTAAAAAAAGCTTTTTCTCATTTGCCAAAAAATGTAGAGGAGATCCTTTGCTATGGTTTTACTGAAATTTTTAATAATGCAATAGATCATTCTTGTGGCGCTAATATTTGGATGCAGTCTGAGCGTGTGGGGAATCGAATAAGACTTACGATTACAGATGATGGAGTTGGTGTATTTAAGACCATTTATAAATTTTTTCAATTGGATGATATATATGAAAGTGTTTTACAGCTTTCAAAAGGCAAAATGTCAACATGCCCAGAATATCATAGTGGTGAGGGGCTGTTTTTTAGCGCTCGAGTATTTGATACTTTAGAAATATTTGCTAACAATATTCATTATGTTCGTGATAATAAAGAAAATGATTGGGCGTTAGAAACTTGTGATACTTCTAAGTTTGGCTCAAAAGTCATCATGACTATTGCAATGGATGCACAGCAAAATTTAGTTGATGTATTTAAAGCTTATCAAAGCCTTGAAGGTTTGGATTTTAATCGAACAGATATCTTGGTTAAGCTCTCTAAATATAAAGAAGAGCTTCTTATTTCACGATCCCAGGCCAAGCGTGTGTTACGAGACCTTGAAAAGCACTTTAAGGTGGTTACTTTAGATTTTAAAGGAGTAGCTCTGGTGGGGCAGGGCTTTGTTGATGAAATATTTCGTGTTTATAAAAGTCAGCATCCGGAAATAGAATTCAAATATATGAATGCAAATAAAGATATTGAGTTTATGATCAAGCGAAGCTAAGTTCAGGCTCATTTCTGTCTTTTTTGCATTTTTTTATCTGAATATTTGTTACAATGATGGGATGAAGATAAAACCTCTCCTTGAAACGAATCCTTACTTTAAAAATGCAGCTAAACGGAAATGGCTCATTGAGCGTTCCGTTAGAACCTCATGTGGTGTAGAAGGTATTATTGACACAGAACAGGAAAGGATTGACTGTATTAAGATCCCAGGAAAACGCACCAGGAAAATCTATCAACTACTCAACAAGGGATGATTTGAGTATGGTTTCAAACACTGTCTGAATAGGTTCATAATCCCCATTTACGCTGGCATGAATAGCCAGAATGTATGCTTCAAATCCTTTTTTGTTTTGTGTTTGGTCAATCGGTGCATAATTTAAAGGAGGACGATCTGCCTGAGCGGCCATCAAGTCTGCCAATAAGCGTGCAGCTCTACCATTCCCTTCCCGAAAGGGGTGAATCATAATTAGCTCTACATGAACAACGCCCAAAGCATGTGCTAATGCATCATCGGCTTTAAGATGACATGGGGTATATTTGGCTAAAACTTCATGTTCGAATTTCTGCATCAAAGAGGGAATACGCTTTGAGGATGCAAATGGAAAGCCATCTTTTACCATATTGACTGAACGGTATTGGCCTGCGGATGGATAAATATCACCTAACCATAATTCATGAATGTTACAAATGTCTTCAGCGGTAAATTGGTGATCTTTATCGAAAATGCTGAAAACCTCCAGCTCAGTTCGCTCAAGTTCTTGTTTTTCTAGTAGTTCTATCTCTTTTTTATTTTTTATTCCAAGGTAATTTTTAAGCACCTGATTGTTAGAACCTGGTTCTGAAGCTTCCCCGGCTGGAACGGTATAACGGTTGGTATTTTTAAAGTTCATATATTTATTTAATCAGCGTTCAACGGAATGATTGAGTTTAATTTAGAATAGTAGATTTGTAACTATTTATTCAAAGCAAGAAGTACAATTTATTTTTGATTGACGAATATAGTCTTTTTGAGGGCCTTTCACGCTATGCTCAATGCTTAACTGGTTTATTTCTCCCGTATCCGAAAAAATAAACACATAATGGGTGTCATACATATCTTCACCACAAAGGTGCTGACCATGGCCTTGTATGGTGGACTCATTACCAGTTAGATGAATCAGATGGAATAGTCGATGAGCTATCAGCTTTTTCTCACCCCGGTCAATGAAAAATACACGGAGTTGCCTTGATTCTGGAATATAACGATAAAGGTATTCCTGGTAAGAGACGTTTCTTTCCCCATTTAGATTCAGGGTTAAATCCTCTCTGTACAGCAATGTATTTTCTTGATGGATTTGATACTTGACCATGCCATGACCAAAACCATTTTGCTGTTGTCCAAAATATTGTCCTTTAATACAAATTTGACAGAGGTATTGCTTGCCTGCAAGACCAGTGAAGATTTTTTCAGCTAAATGGAAGTGGTTAGGATGATTTGAAACAGGTATATACATTTTAAAAGCATATTTTACAGGTTGGCATGTCCTAAATATTTCATAAACCACGTTTTGGCTAACAGAGAAACTTCATCCAGTGTCCCTGGTTCTTCAAATAAGTGGGTTGCTCCGGGTACAATTTCCAATTGCTTGATGCCCTGCAGCTGTTTCATGGCCTTTTGATTGAGCTCAATCACCACATCATCATTCCCCCCGACAATCAATAGTGTAGGTGCTTGCACCTCAGATAAAGCGGTTCCTGCCAAATCAGGCCTGCCTCCTCGGGATACAATGGCTTTGACAGCCTGAGGGTTTTTTGTTGCTGCAATTAGCGCTGCTGCGCCTCCGGTACTGGCTCCAAAATAACCAATCGCCAGATGGCGGGTAGTGGGTGCTTTTAAGACCCAGTTTGTTACTGCAACCAGGCGAGAGGCCAGTAACTCAATATCAAAGCGAAGCTCGAGAGAATACTCATCAATCCCTTCTTCTTCATCTGTCAGTAAATCAAAGAGTAAGGTTGCGAACTGTGCTTCGTTTAATACCTTAGCGACCTGCTGATTTCGCACACTGAATCGACTGCTGCCGCTTCCATGAGCAAATAAGATGATTCCACGGGCGTTTGGGGGTATTTCCAGAATACCATTGAGTGTAGCTTGATGGATTGGGATTTGGATAGAGTTTGTAGTGTCCATAAAATTTAACCCATTGTGCACAATTTTGGGGGGGAAATGAAAGGTAAATATGCTTTACTTGGGGGTTATTTTATCAGTAAATCTGCGAGAACTCATTATTTTCAACCCCTTCAATGCGTTGTCATTTATTTTTCCCCTAGAAAGTGCTTTGAAATATAACGGCCTATTTTAATAATTCATTAATGTTTCTTATATATCCTTAAGAGAAAAGCAATTTAACATAAATGGCTGTTATGAATGAGAGAATTATCTCAGGTACAACCCCTGAAAAAACAAGTGAAGTTTTAGCTAAAGCAAGTGAACTGATCAATGAGTACCCTGATGCTGTCAGATTTAAGAAAGAAAAGTGCAAGCAAGATGGTTATCAAGGGCTTGACTATTCAGTTGTAAAAGCTAATGATGGCCGGTATTTTCTTTTGGGACATCACAACAAGTCTGGACTTAATAAAAATCATTTTTTAGGCGCAGGAGCTTTCTCTCAGGTTCGGGTTGCTTATGAATTGGAGAGAGGGGATGACAGCTACTCTTTGGGCAAAGACTATGTTGTTAAGAAGTCAACTTCAACAACAAGAAGAGGAGTGCCTAAAGTAGATTTAGATAAATTTAAAAGCCGATCTTCAAGAAAAACAAAAAAAACCCAACAATATGAATCTGAAAGCGCGACAGACCAACTTTTTGAAAAATACAGTGAAAAATATAATATAGAAATAGGAACACATTTGCTTTTCACAGAAAGAGCGCCAGGGGATAATTTGCTAAATCACTTTGTAAAGGGAAGTTTTGAAGACGTTTCATTAGCAGACAGATTACATTACATTGTAAGTTTAGCGGGACAGCTGGATGAGAAGTTCCATTCTGTAGGACCCAGGGGAAGTGTACATCGTGATCTTAAGCCACAGAATATAATGGTTGATCTGGATACTAAATCAACCAAGATCATCGATGTGGATGGTACGAACCCTGAAGGGAAATATAAAAATCTCAAAAAGGTTAGCATACTTTATTTAGCTCCAGAGAGTGCAGAAATATACACTCCGGAATTAAGTAAGAAGGCTCCGATCTCAAAAAAACAAGATATTTATGCTTTAGGTATCATTTTTTCTGAAATTTTGTTTGCTGACGAAGCTTCTGGAAAATATTATGAGAACCATCCTGCATTCAAAAAAAAATTTGCAGCAATAACAAACAAAGACAGTATTAAAATCAAGTTTTTACCTGAAATTAAACGATTCCCTGAGTTATCTAAAAGACAGTCGAAAGAATTGAAGGACTTTTTATCTAAAATGACTGCGCGTAATCCTGAAGAAAGGCCTGATATCAAAGACGTTGTTGACTTTTTCGAAGCGTTCAGTTTTAGGTCAAACCCCACTTTGTTGGAAACAGAATTACAAGGGCTTTTAAATGAGTTGAATAATGATGCGCTCAATGAGGCTGTGAATTGCTTATTGATGGCTTTTCAGTTATCAGAAGAACAAGCGCAGCAGATTCCTGAAGCGCTAAAAGCAGATGTATTGAGTAGTACTTATGATTTGCTTAAGGCAGCTAAAGAAAATAATGATCCAGACTCAATCAATGATGCAATTCAAAATTATCAGCAAGCAATCGATGATGTGTTGAAGAATGAAGATTTAGATAGCGGCTTAAAGGAGCAAATAGCAGGATCAATGATGGTTATACTTGGAGTGACTTCCTTAATGTTTGCTGCAGTAGTGCTTGGTGCGCTTAGTGTGGTGGCTTTCCCTGCACTATTGGCTGCTGCGCCTGCTATTATTGTTGGAGCAGCTTCATCAATGGCTTCTCTTGCAACCGCTTTGTTGCCTGCTGTTGCTGTTGCTGAGGTTGTTGGGGGCGCTTCTTTGCTTGGTAGTATTGGGCTCTTTTCAAAAGGTGGTGGAAAATCAGTCGCAGCGAAAGAGGTCGAAAACTGCTTAACTGAGGAAGCAGAAAACATTAAGGGCGCATTTGATGCACCCAGTATTTAATGGCACGCTCTAATGATCCTAGATTCAGCGCCTTAGCGCTTCGCAGTAGTTTTCAACTGCCGAATCTAGGGTGATACATAGGCAACGTTCCTAAAGGTTTGCTTCCTCAAATTTGCTCAAAATTTGCCTCCATTACCCACATTTTGTAACAAAAAAATGAAATGTAAACACACCCTATTTTTCTGTAGGACACTGAGCTTGATTCGGATCCATCCCAAACGCTTTTATAAACTGTTGGTTGCTTTTAAAGGAAGCCCCTGACCAGATAGCCTTATGGCAGTTTTTAGGGTTGCATTTCCCTGCAAAGGTTACATAACTTTTTTTGCGCACAATATTGCAAGTACAGTAGGCTTTACGTTGGCTTGGAGCGTTTTTTTCGATGATGCAAGGCTTATCCAGGCAGTTTGCCCAAGGAGTACTATTAGGGCAAGTGATATATTGCTGATGACCATCCCCTAAAGAAAAAGTTGAAAGCAAGGTGTGCTGTCCAGAAACTGTTTTTCTTACCTTTCTTTTGGCGCATGCTGAGTATCCCATGTTTTTACCTTTCAATACAGAACAGCTACACAAGACTTTTTTTGGAGAGCCTGGGATAGGCTTGCACAGTGCAGAGCTGCAGAGTGCGTAAGTGTTATTGCAGATCGTTGGTTTTTTTGCAGCATGGGTTGTGTGGCTTGCTATCGTTAGTATACAGCCTATGATTAGCAGAAAAATGCGTGATGTGTTCATAATCGTCCTTGTTATCCATGTTCTGTGAGCTTTGTTTGTTAATCCAGTAACTATTCATCCGTCATTGCGAGCGAAGCGCAGCAATTGGATAGAGTGATTTAGGGTGTGTCTTCAATTTATTTTTTGAGTTTAAAATGTGGGTAATGGAGGCTAATTTTGTGTAAATTTGAGGAAGCATATTAAAATATGTGACGAAAATTTGCATAAAATTTGACCCATTATACGCGTTTTGAACTCAAAAAATAAATTGAAGACACACCCTATTATAGTCTAGAAGAAAAGTCTCGTCTTATAACAAAACAGTCAATCCAAATGTGACAATATTTTCATGTGTCGCTTCGCCTGACAGTGCATTCAGTTTTCTAAAAGCGCCGTAGTACTGTTGATTTTCAAATTCTGTAAAAACGGTGATTCCTGGGGTTAAGCGATAATACAGCCTGAGTGTATACTGCATTTGGTTTAAGCCGCTGCCTATTTCATCCAGAACAACGGTTTTTGTAGCGAAGATACTGCGAATAGCCGTTCTCACAAAAAAATTGTTGGTGATTTGTGTATCCCGGGTCAATTCAATGTCAAATTTTGTACTTCCTTTTCGATAATAAACCCTTGTATCAAGTGCTATAAAATAGGGCATTAAACCTTCAATCCCAATACCGGGTTGCCAGTAAGGCTTTTGAGCCGGTCGATAAAAATAATTAACCCCCCCTTTAAGGGCCCAAAACCGTCCGATTAAATGCCAGTAAAAAACATCCATATCCGCATTGCCAATTTTCCCTTGCTGTATTTCCGCATCATTGGTGTACAGTTGAAGTTTCTGATAATCCCCGCCGTATAAACCCCAAAAGGTGATTTTTTGGCGGTTATGGAAAGGATCTTCACCAATATCCAGAAGCGTTGCCCAATAAAATCCAGCTGGGTGACCTAACGGTCGGCGCACCAAGGCCGTGTTAATAGGGATTTGTTCATCAATTCTGACAATCGGCCGATTGATGTAAGGCGTTTGTAAAATTTCGGATTCAGGTTTGGCTTTTCCTTCCGTTATTTTTACCAGTGTGTCGTATTGAAATGTCCTGGCCATCCCGCTGACCATATGATAGAGATTATGGCAGTGAAAATACCATTGACCGCTGGCGTCTGTATCAAGGTCTACTACCACGCTTGCGCCTGGAGGGACATCCAGGGTATGGAGTAAGGGATCATAAATGCCGTGTCCATTGCGTAAGATAAACCAGTGTCCATGTAAATGCATGGGGTGGCGCATCATAGAACGATTTGTAAAGTGGAGACGGTAGCGCTTTCCAGGTTCGATTGTGATCGGTTTGGCTTTATATTCAGGCAACCCATTAATAAACCAAATAAAACGGCCCATGTCGCCAAATAGCTCCATCTGGATCACTTCATCAATAGGTTTTTGGGGGTTGTTGGTTTTAACGGCCGCTTTTAATGTTTGATATTTTGTTCCTGCAGTTTGCGTTGAGCCCTTGCTTGCCATTCTGTTGCGCATGAGGGTTCTTGTCGTGGGCTCAGGGACTGGAAATGGCTGAACTTGTTGGTAATTTACTGGTTGTGCAGGGTCAGTGACCAGCGCTCCGATTGCTGCACCAAGCGTGTCAATAGACTCTGCGTAGAGGATATACGGTGTGTTTTCTCGAATCTTGACTAACACATCATACGTTTCCCCAGGTGCGATGCTGAAGCTTTGAATGGATTGAGGCTTCACATTATTGCCTTGTGCTTGCACCAGTTGCATGGTGGTGTTAGGGATTTTGACACGGTAGATGGTGCTGGTGGCAGCCCCAATGAATCGGAGGCGGACAGTGTCTCCTACTTTAACGGATGCTTTCCAAGGGTGCTTGTTTGAACGACCATTCAGCAAATAGGCGCCATAGGCGACATCACTAATGTCATAGGCGCCCATGCACATGTTTTGCATCATTTTATAGTCGTTAATGAGCTGTTTGCGTTGTAAAGGATTCGCTTTCCAGTAGTCAGAGAGAAATCTGACAAGAGAGGGTTGTAAAGGGAATTTTGGGGAATAATAATCTCCACTTTTCTTTAAATTTGCCCAAATTTTATTGGGGTTTGTATTGCTCCAATCTGATAAAACAATGACATAATCCTTATTGTAACGGTAAGGAGGTGGTGTAGGAGGGTCAATGATCAGCGCGCCATATAAACCCTGCTGTTCTTGAAGCCCTGTGTGAGAGTGGTACCAGTACGTGCCGGATTGCTCGATGGTAAATTGGTATCGAAATGCTTTGCCGGGAGGGATCGGGTTTTGATTCACTCCGGATACACCATCCATTTGCCAGGGTACTAATAACCCATGCCAGTGAAGTGAGGTGCCTTCTTTAAGTCGATTATAAACATTGAGGGTGACTCGATCACCTTGTTTAAAGCGCAGTGTAGGTCCAGGAATTTGGTTGTTAATGGCGATGGCTTTAACGGGTCTGCCAGCGAAGGTTACGGTTTTATAGTCAATGATCAAATTGATGGTTTTTTGAGCTGCAAAAGCATCAGAAATACTCAGTAAGCAAAGGATGGCCAAATAGATCATATATTGCTTTGCGCGTGTATCAGAAAAGAGAGAGGATCGATTCATTATATTTTCCGTAACATTCACTGCTTAAGTTGTTTTGCAGCTCCTCCTACCGAAGTTAGGATAATAACGGATAAGTGGCTGTAAGGCTACATTGATTAGGGTAAATTGATGGGAATGGGTTATAAAAAATTCCCTCAACGAGGGATCACTGTTTCTTCAGAATACTTCGTGATGACTTGTCTGGTTTCCTGTCGAAGCTTGATCACAGAATTCCAGTGTTTCCCCTTTGGGTGAAGCAGTTTACAGCGTGTAAGTGTTAGCGTCTTTGGAGAAAAGAGTATGGATTGGCTGGGTAAAAACTTTTTTGAGTTTCGAATGGTGATAGGACAAATTGGGGTTTGTGTATCAACAGCCAACTGAAAAGCACCCGTTTTAAACGGTCGAAGCGCTTGTGGATAAGAGAAGGTGCCTTCTGGGAAAATCAGAAGAGATTTTTTCTGTTTCAGGTAGCTTTTCATCTGTTGCATGTCTTCAAGATTTTGAAGGAAATTCCAGCGATCAATAGGAATAAAATTCAGTTTTTTCATGATGCTGGAAATAATAGGGAGCTTGAGCAGCTCTTTTTTTCCTGCCACTAAAGTACCTGGCGGTAAAATCGAGAGTAAAGCCAAAGAATCTACATAACTGGCATGATTGGCCACATAAATCACAGGCGGTTTTAGCTGTTCTTCACAAAGATTGATGACTTTGATGGGGCAGAAGACCAATCGAAACAAAAGTTTTGCCCAGGATTTTATGAGTCGGGCAGCCAGAGATGTAGGGATGGATAAAGAGACTAGCCAGACAGGGATCACCGTGATAAAAAGCATCATCCAGGTATACAGGCTATAAAAAACGCGCCCAACCAGAAAGACAAAACGGGCTGTGTGATGTCCCAAGGCATTTAAAATAAGAAAAATCATTTGCCATGGGAGTGTTTTAGGCTTCTTTTTTAACTCGCCTTTCAGGTAAGCTTGTTTACAGGCAGAGCGCTGAAGTTTGCCGCTGGAGGTTTTGGGGATGGTATGGGGAGGCACCAGGATCACCTGGTCAGGTGGTACGCCAATGGCAATGGAGATCTTTTCTATTAATATGCTTTCCAGTTTTTTTTGATCAGCGATATCTGTGAGCTTGGTTTCAGCTACAATGATCATTTTTTCCGTACCCAGGTTTGGGTCTACTGTACCAAAAGCAATGACGCAGCCTTTACGTATCCCAGGGCTACTTCCAACGACTCCTTCAATAGATTCTGGATACAGGTTGCGACCGGATTTGATGATCAAATCTTTTTTTCGACCTGTAATGAACAGCTCTCCGTCAGCAAGGTACCCAAGATCGCCGGTATCCCACCATCCATGATGATAAACTGCTTGAGTAACATCTGGGCGATGGTGATAGCCTTGCATAGCGGAGGGACCTTGAAACTGAATGTTCCCAATGTGTCTCTCCGGAAGTGCCTGGTTATTGTCATCGGCAATACGAATGTGATGGTGGGCAATACATTTTCCGACAGAGACCCATTCAAGACGGTCTCCTTGTCGAGAAGGAATTGCTTGTTGTTTTTTTTCAAAAGGCTCTCGGGCAATGCGGTCAATGCGTGGTTCACGGTTTAATTCAGGGAAAGTGAGTCCAACGGTGTTCTCTGCTAAGCCATATACGGGATAAAGTGCTTCTGGTTTAAGCCCATATCGTTTGAATTTTTGGTAAAACCGTTTCAAAGTTTGAGCATTTACAGGTTCTGCCCCATTGAATGCAAGTCGCCATGAGCTTAAATCTAGCCCTCTAATGGAGGTTTCATCAATTTTTTTCACACACAGTTCATAGGCAAAATTGGGTCCGGCAGAAAGTGTGGCTCGATGGTCGTGAATGGCCCAAAGCCATTGTTCGGGATGATTCAGGAACGTTAAGGGAGAAAGCAGAGTAAGAGGAATGCCAAAATATAGGCAATTTAACCAGCTCATCAACCCCATATCATGATAGAGTGGGAGCCAGCTGACAACTCTGTCCGTTGGATCTAGCTTAATGGCTTGTTGAATGCCTTGCATATTAGCCAGAATATTTTTGTGTTGCAATAAGATGCCTTTAGGGTCTCCTGTGCTGCCAGACGTATACTGAAGTAAAGCTAACTGCTCAGCATCATGTGGAATCTCAGGAGGGGTGCTTGTATTGGATAGTAAGCTTTCAGCTGTCACCACCTGCTTTAACGAGGGAACCTCTGCTTGGAGAACCTTGCTCAGCAACTTGGCTTGTGAAAACGTAATGAGCATGCGAGCTTGAGCATTATTTAAAATGTGTGTTTCTCGTTTGGCATATTCTTCAATGCGATCGGCACGGAAGGGTGGATAAATAGGCACAGGCACTGCCTGGGCAAATAGCACGCCAAAAAAAGCGTAGAAGAAATGGCTGCTTGTAGGCAGCATGATTGCAATGGTTTCACCGGGATGGATATTGGATTGGCGTATGCTATTAGCAATGCGGCAAGCATTTTCGAACAGATCACCGTAGTGAATGAGGGTTTCATGGGTATCCTCATCCCGTAAATAAATATGAGGTCGTTGAGGGGTTTCTGATGCATATTGAAACAAGACTTCTGGTAAAGTATGGAGGTTAGATCGATCCATAATCACCTGTTCAAGCAGAGGCTCCTGGATAGGGTTGCTCTTAAAGGTTTTTTTGGGTGCAGCATTGAGTACAGCTTTTGCTATAGAGTCCAGCGTATCTGCCTCTGCCATGACCTGATCAGGCAAATGGACCTCAAATGCTTTTTCAATCCGTCGGAAAAGCTCAACTTTTCCCAAAGAATCAATGCCCATTTGGCGTTCTAAGGATGCTTGGCTAGAGATTGGAGGGGGTTGTCTCTCGTCTGCCTGTTCCAGTAGAAATTGATATGTGATGGACTGGAGTTGGGCTTGAATGTTTTTAAGTGTGCTTTTCAATGCTATTATCCTTCCTTTGAACGCTGAGTAGAATCAGTGATCCTACGATTAAGAATAGGATAATAGTGGCCATTCCTGCACGTTGGCTTGCAAAATGGGCAGTTGTAAACCCTAAAACCCAAGGTCCGATAAAGGCTGTGATTTTGCCAGAAAAAGCATAGAGCCCAAATAATTCGGTTAATTGTCGAGGAGGGGAAAGATGGGTCATTAAAGATCGACTGGCTGATTGGACTGGCCCAACGAATAGGCCCAACAGCAATGCCAAGGTCCAAAATGCAGGCATGACGTGCACGATAAGAAGCCCGCTTCCGGTGAGCGCCAAGCCACATAAGCCAATCAAAATGGTATGTTTGGAGCCTAAATAGTCATCTATCCAGGCAAAACTTATGGCGCCTAGCCCAGCGGTGATGTTCATGAGAATGCCTAATAGAATGATTTGATCGGGAGAGAGGCCAAATGTTCCCGCGGCATAGATCCCACCAAAAGCAAATAGCGTATTTAATCCATCAATATAAATCATGTGGGCGAATAGATATTTTAAAATTTGTCGATGAGCACGTGCTTTTCTGAAAATTTGAATGAGATCCATTATGCCTTTTTGGGTAGCAAGTCTTAAGGGTATGCCTGTTCGCTTGTGGTCGGGAGTGAAGAAAAAGAAGGGAAGGGAAAAAAGCGCAAACCAGACGGCTGTCAAGGGGCCTGCAATTCGGATGTGCTCAAGTATGGTAGGGTTTGAATTTAGCCAGGGAACTGGCGTGTTGATCAGAAAAAGTGCAAGGCATAAACAGGAAAGTCCGCCTAAATAGCCAACACCCCAAGACCAGCCTGAGATTCTCCCCAGGTACGATTCGGGGACAAGGGCTCTCATCATGGCATTATAAAAGACGGTGCTGATTTCAAAGCCAATGGTGCCGATTACAACCCAGGTGAGTGCCCAGGGAATATAAGAGGGAGAAGGTTTTGCAAACCATAGCAATGCAGCACTGATGACGGAAAGGGCTGTAAAAAAAGCAATCCAGGGTTTGCGTCGTCCCAGGTAATCGGCCGTAGCACCTAAGATAGGACCTAAAATTGCAATGATGAGTCCGGCTAATGCGGTTGCATTCGCCCATTGATGGGTGCCTGAAATTGGGTCAATGGCAATGGATTGTGTGAAATAAGCTGCAAAAATGAATGTGGTAATTACCGTCGGGAAGGCAGAATTGGCCCAGTCATACAAACTCCAGGCAATGGCGGCACGGGTGGGTTTTGTTTGATGAGACAAACGTCTGTTCCTTATTTGACTGTGTCCAGCCCCCTTAAAAATTTGATCAGGACACATTTTATCATAGAAGCTTCTGAGAATCGTGAAAAACCATTGAGAGTCACTTTCAATTCACATTCGTTGAGAAAATTGACTAAACTAAATGTTATGAACTTGAAGTTAGGGTGTGTTTACCTTTCATTTTTTTGCTACAAAACATGTATTAATGGGTCAAATTTCAATCAAATTTTCGACACCTAATATGAATAGGCTCCCTCAAATTTACTCAAAATTTGCCACCATTACCCACATTTGTAACAAAAAAAATGAAAGGTAAACACACCCTAGGATGATAGACTTAGTAGATAGGAGATGATTATGCGATTGGATATGATTGGATGGATAGCATTGGGCTTTGTGATAGTAGGTGCTTTGAACTGGGGAATTGTCGGCGTTTTTAGCTTTGATTTGATTGGTGTGATTTTTGGAAAAATGAGTTTTTTAAGCCGTATTTTGTATATTTTAATTGGTCTTTCTGGTGGGTGGTTAATTTATGCAGCATCCATAGAAGTGAAAGGTAAAAAATAAATAGATTGAGATTCCAGACTTGATTGTGGAGCCTGGGTTGGGTATGGGTACACGCCTGGATTCCGTGATCAAGTCGTGGGACATCAGCTATGCAGGCTCTTATTTTTTAATAAAGGTTTTAAAAACTGGCCTGTATAGGATTTTTTAACTTTTACCATATCCTCTGGGGTTCCAACGGCAATGATTTCTCCGCCGCCATCTCCCCCTTCAGGGCCGAGGTCAATGATCCAATCGGCAGTTTTAATGACATCGAGATTATGTTCGATAACAACCACCGTGTTTCCACGATCTCGTAATTTATAGAGCACATTCAGGAGTTGCTTGATGTCGTGAAAGTGCAGCCCGGTTGTCGGTTCGTCTAGAATATAGAGCGTATTGCCAGTATCACGGCGAGAGAGTTCTTTTGACAGCTTTACCCTTTGAGCCTCTCCGCCGGATAGTGTGGTAGCACTTTGTCCTAGCTTGATATAAGAGAGCCCGACATCGTTAAGGGTGTTTAAACGTTGAAGGATGCTGGGCACAGCAGAGAAGAAGGTTTGCGCTTCTTCTATCGTCATTTCCAATATTTCGTAAATATTTTTGCCTTTATACTGAATTTCCAGTGTTTCACGATTATACCGTTGGCCTTGACAGACATCGCAGGTGACATACACATCAGATAAAAAGTGCATTTCAACCTTGATCACCCCATCGCCTTCACAGGCTTCACATCTTCCTCCTTTGACATTAAAGCTAAATCTTCCCACTTTATAGCCGCGGGCGCGCGCTTCCATGGTGCCTGCAAATAATTCCCGAATGGGGGTAAAGATGCCGGTGTAAGTAGCCGGGTTGGATCGAGGTGTTCTGCCGATAGGGCTTTGATTGATATCGACAACTTTGTCTAAGAATTGTAACCCTGTAATGTGCTTATGCTTTCCAATGGCGGGCGTGTGTGCTCCATTTAATTTTTGGGCAGCCAGCGGGTAAAGGGTATCGTTAATCAAGCTGGATTTTCCTGACCCAGAAACGCCTGTGACACAGGTAAAAAGACCAATAGGGATTTTTGCAGTAACCTGCTTCAGGTTGTTTTGAGACGCACCTTGTAGCTGAATCATGTGCTTTATATCCAGGGGTGTTCTTTGGTTGGGGATCAAAATTTTTTCTTTTCCCGATAAATATTGTGCTGTGATAGAGCGTGGTGCTTTTAATAGGGTTTCGAGTGATCCTGAGGCAACTACTTCGCCGCCATGAACACCAGCTTTGGGACCGATATCGATGATATAGTCTGCGGTTCGAATCGCATCTTCATCATGCTCTACCACAATGACAGTATTTCCCAGGTTCCTAAGGTGTATCAGGGTTTTAAGTAAGCGTTCATTATCGCGTTGATGTAGGCCAATGGAGGGTTCATCCAGTACATACATCACGCCAACGAGCCCAGAGCCTATTTGGCTTGCCAGGCGAATGCGCTGGGCTTCGCCGCCGGAGAGTGTTTCTGCGCTTCGGCTGAGCATGAGATAGTCCAGACCCACATTGACCAAAAACTCTAGTCGAGCTTCAATTTCTTTGACAATTTTTTCAGCGATTTGTTGCCGTGTACCAGTGAGTGCCAGAGATTTGAAAAAAGCGAGGGCTTCCCGAATAGAAAGTTGAGTCAATGCGGGTAGATTTTTTTTGGCAATGGAAACGGATCTTGCTTCCAAGCGTAGACGAGCACCTTCACAATCTTTGCAAGGCTGAACAGTCAGAAATCGGGAAAGTTCTTCACGAATGGTGTTGGATTCTGTTTCATGATAACGGCGCGTCATATTAGGGATGATGCCTTCGAAAGGTTCATTCCGGATGAATTTTCTGCCGCGGTCACTGATGAACTCAACGGTGATTTTTTCTTTTCCGCTGCCATAAAGCACTCGATCTTGAATGGATTCAGGCAAATCTTGAAAAGGAAGATCCAGATCAAACTGGTAGTGCTTGGCCAGTGAGCGGAGTATCTGGAAATAATAAAAATGCTTTTTATCCCATCCGCGGATGGCGCCATCGGTCAAACTCAATTCGGCGTTGTAAACCACCTTTTCAGGGTCGATAAAAGGTTGTGTGCCCAGTCCATTACAGGTTGGGCAAGCGCCAGTTGGGTTATTGAATGAAAATAGACGGGGTTCGAGCTCAGAGAGGCTATAGCCGCATTGGTGACAGGCAAAGCGGGAAGAAAACACGGTTTCTTCTCCTTGATCTGAATCCATAAAAGCCAGCTTTACAATGCCTTCTGTCAGGTTTAAGGCTGTTTCAAGAGATTGTGCTAAACGGCTTTCTATGTCTGGCCGTACCTTAAATCGATCCACGACTGCTTCAATGGTATGTTTTTGATGAAGTTTAAGGGTAGGGGCAGCATCAAGATCAAACATTTCTCCATTCACTCTAACACGGATAAATCCTTGCATTTTTAGGCGCTCAAATAAATGTGCATATTCCCCTTTTCGATTTTCAATGATGGGTGCCAGGATCATCATCTTAGTTTCTTCAGGGTATTTTAAAATACTATCGACCATTTGGCTGATTGTTTGTGCTTCGAGCGTCACGTGATGTGTGGGGCAGAAAGGTTGGCCAACGCGAGCAAAGAGTAAGCGGAGGTAGTCATAAATTTCGGTGACTGTGCCTACTGTGGAGCGGGGATTATGGCTGGTCGCTTTTTGCTCGATAGAGATGGCGGGCGATAAGCCTTCAATGGCATCGACATCTGGTTTTTCCATTATAGAAAGAAATTGGCGAGCATAGGCAGAGAGAGATTCGACATATCGTCTTTGACCCTCTGCATAAAGCGTATCAAATGCAAGGGAAGATTTTCCTGAGCCAGAAAGCCCAGTAATGACAACCAACTGATCTCTTGGGATATCAATGGAAATGTTTTTCAGGTTGTGTGTCCGTGCACCACGGATAGAAATTTTGCTCATGCGTATTTTAAGATTCAGGGGTTTCTGATAAATATGGAGTCTGCAATGGTTGCTTCTTTGAGAATGACTCTAATGCGATCCGCTATTTTTTGCAATAAGTCAGATCTTGCTGCAGTATTTCGCCATGCTAAGACGATGGTGCGACTCAGTTTTGGGGGGGGATTAAAGGGGAGGTAAGTGATACCACTTTCTGGGCGGCGAGCTAATGCTGGCATTAGTGTGATTCCTGTGTTTGAGGCAACCATATATCTTAAGGTTTCAAGGTCGGTTACATCGAGGCTTTTGATTATGGTGATATTTTGACAAAAGTTCAATATTTGTTCTCTAAGGCAGTGACCTTCCTCTAACAATAATAGCGTTTGGTTTTGTAGATCGCTTAATTGAGCGGTCGTTTTTTGAGCCAATGGATGTCGTTCTGCTGCTGCCAGATAAAACGCTTCTTCAAACAATGTTGAAATGGTTAATTGACTGTCAGAGACAGGCATAGAAATTAGCGCTGCATCTAGTTTCCCTTGTTTCAATTGCTTCAGCAGAACGTGGGCTTTAGATTCAGCCAAATGCATTTCAAGATGAGGGAATGACAAGGTCAGCTTTGGAAAAATATGTGTCAACAGATAAGGAGAAAGCGTTGGGATAATGCCGAGACGTAATGTTCCATGTTCAGGTTTTTTTGTTTGTCTTGCTATTTCTCGAATAGCTTCAGCCTGAATCAAGATTTCCTGAGCCCGCTGGACAATGATTTTTCCAACATCGGTCAGGAGAACGGATTTATGAGTTCGTTCCAGTAACTGAATGCCTAATGTGTCTTCCAGTTTTTTAATTTGCATGCTTAAAGCAGGTTGGCTAACGAAGCAAGCTTTAGCGGCTTTGCCGAAATGTTTGTGGTCTGCCAGGGCAGTGAGGTATTTGAGGTCTCTTAGGTTCATTTTTATCGATCAGTTTGTATTGCTCGCCTCAACTCAACCATGATTTAGGCATCGGTTTTTTGTGAAACAAATCTTTAGGTTTCACCTTTAATGGATTGATTAATTTAACAAAAAATACAAAAATTGTCATTTTTGGTTTTAAGGTTATATGAAAAAGTGCATTTTTGGTAAAATAGATCACCAAAGATTCAATAGATTCAATAAAAAGGTAGCTGTTCACCACATGTAACAGCTTCTTTCGTCATTGCGAGCGAAGCGTGGCAATCCAGGTAGGAGTTTGTATCGAAGAATCAAGCTTATGTGACTTTAATAAGCTTGGGGCTGGATTGCCGCGTCGCTTCGCTCCTCGCAATGACGGAGGGCGGTTAATTTGCTCAATAACATAGTTGATTCATGTAGGAGGCTCTATCCAGAACCTAAGCTTATGTGGCTTTATAAGCTTAAGTCCTGGATTGCCATGCTTCGCTTGCAATGACGAGTGAATGGTTACAAAAAAAAAAGAGGAAAAGAAGTGCACAGACAGGGTGATCAAAAAAAACTTTCCTGGTTTTTAGGCATGTTTGGGATTTGGGTTGCCTGCCTAATATCATTTTCTGCCATGGCAGAACAGGATTTGATTACCCTCTTTCCTTTAAATCGCTACTCTCAGAACGTGGATACCTGGATTAAGCCAGATCAGTCTCAATATGATAAGCCCTTGTTGAGTCCAGCAGCTCAAAAGGAAAAAGTAGAACAGTTTTATAAACGTTTTATGGGAGATTTGTCGCCTTGGAGCGGTCATTTTATCAAGAAAACAATCGAGATGAAGGCGCCTGATGATGTTCAATCTTTGCAAAAAGCTTCCATTGAAAACTTTAGTAATCGGAAGAAACCATCGAATAAATTAGGCCATGGGGTTCATTTTCGCCCTTACCCTCTCAGCTGGATTCAAAGCATTGCGCATAATATGAATTTGCCCCAGTTTGCACAGATGACTTATCAACCGAACCGTCGAGGGATAGCGATTGATAATTTACATGCCCGATTGTTGCCTACGGAAGATGTGCACTTTTATAGCCATAAGTTAGCCGGTGAGGGATATCCTTTTGATAATTTACAGCACTCATCCATTTGGGTAGGAACACCTGTTTATATTTTAGGTGAAACGCGAAATCATCATTGGTTGTTGGTATTAACGCCCGACTTTTTAGCGTGGGTGAAAGCGAATGGTATTGCGCGTGTGAGTGAAACGTTTGTTCGTCAATGGCAGGACGCGGCCAAGAAAAGATGGATGGCGATTACCCGAACAGAAATACCATTAAGGGATGAGACAGGGCGTTACCTTTATGCCGGGTATATGGGGGCTGTATTTCCTGCAGAGGGGGAGCGTGTGATGTTACCCGTGGCTGATATCCAGGGAAAAGCCGTGATCAAGTATGGAAAAATTGCCGGTGATCGTGCGGCAACCATTCCTCTGGCGGCAACACCGCGTAATTTTTCCAGACTGATCAGCGCGTTGATAGGGCGGCCTTATGGGTGGGGGAATCTGTATTTTTATAATGATTGCTCTGCCGAGTTGAAGAGTCTTTTTGCGCCTTTTGGTATCTGGTTGCCAAGGTGGTCTTCAGATCAACCTAAGGCAGGCAGGGTTGTTGATTTGTCTTTTGCGACGAAAGAACAGCGCTTAGCTTATTTGCACAAGGAGGGAAAGCCTTTCATGACGATCGTTTATATTGGGGGACATGTATTTTTATATGTTGGGAAACATGCCTCATTGGACCCTAAAAAAGAAGGAAAGTGGACCGCCATGACTTACCAGAGTGTTTGGGGTTTGAAGCCAAAATCATCCACAAAAAGGGCTGTGATTGGCCGCTCAGTGTTCTTGCCCCTGTTGCTTCAGTATCCTGAAGACAAAAGCTTGGTTTCCATGGCTGACAAAGGGGCTTTTAAAGTGATTTATTTGGATTAGGGTATCCAACGTCCCTAAAGATTTTTTTGGCTATAAAAAGAGCGAAATGGGTCAAATTTCATCTGAATTTTCGTCAGCAATTTTTCCCGGAAAACACTCTAATTTATCAATGGTTTGTAATGCTCCTTCGTTCGCGATGGGGGATATTAAGAGGGAGAATCGCGATTCCCCCCCCCTTAAAAGCGATCGCACTGGTTAGTAGTTGGAAGAATTTGTGATATTTGGAGTAGATTGTGCCTCATTCTCCTTCCTTTCTTTGGCATAGTCCAAAAACAAGGTACTTAGAGTGTTGTCATTCTGATTGATGAGTCTACGGTGAGTACCTGAATCTTCATCAGGCATGGCGTCTTTAAAAATAGCTCGAATAGATTTAAGTGCATTTGAAGTTGAATGTTTTGGCTTCCCCAAAAGATTTTTAGGAATATTGTTACAGATTTTACGATATTTGTCTTTGCACTGATCAACCATCTTATTGATTTTTGTATCAAATAGTAGAGGCTCGTCTTTCAGTTTTTCTATTTGATCTATTAAAGAATCAATAAACTCTTGGTTGCTTTTTGAGTGGTACATCCTCAATTTATTAATGCATTCGTCGAAAAATTTATCTTCCCAGGACTGCTCTGCTTCACTTTTCACTTCTTTTTTTATAAGGCGATATCTCTCAAATGTATCCTCAAGAATATCCCTGGAAGGGCTTTCTTGGTAAGGACTTTGATATATATTATTCGCATCAGATTTTATTTGTTCGATATCCACGTCATAACGCAATGATTTACTTAGCGCTTCACTTTCAAGTCTTTTGTTTACCCCGTCAATTGAGAGTTGAAGCATGGGGGGGAATCTATATAGTTTGCAATATTCATTTATTTCTAATTGCTTTGCAAAAGCTTCTGTCAATGCGGTTTTTATATCACTCTCATTGGAGTCATAATCCATTGCGATACTAAGCGATTGACTTATCTCGTGTAGTAAATCAATGACGCGGTTCATCAATTTTGCTTCCTCTTCAGGGGTGTCCATGTGTTTTTTCCTTTTGTTCTTTAGGGGTGTCCATAGGTTTCTTCCTTCTAATTGAAGCATAACATTTTGATTATAGTAAAAAAATTTAGATAGGGTAATTTTCCTACGGTTTTATCTTGGATTGGCTATAGTTGATTTTTGGAATGGGTATACTTTTAATGTGACGATATTTAGGTTACTTTAAACGATGACTTTTCTTACGCATCATGCCTCTTCAAATTCATCCTGGCGTACTTGCTACCGCCCGATTACACAGCTTGCAGTTCCTATTTTAATTGCGCATATCATAGAGTCCTTAATTCCTTTTATTAATGTTAAATTTGCAGCCACACTCGGAGAGATTGCTTTAGGTGCTTCCTCTTTGGTGACATCGACTTTTTTTGCTTTTATGGGGTTTTGTTGGGGTATGGTGGCGGCTATTGGTATTTTAGCAGCACATAAAATAGGAGAAAAACAACCTCCCCGTCAGATTGGTTTGATATTTTGGGGTGGGCTTGTTTTAAGTATCTTCATCAGTTTGCCCATCATGCTGCTTTTTGGCCATATGGACTTTTTTCTGAAGCACTTAAAACAAAATCCACAGGTAATCGAACAGGCCCAGCAGTATATGAATGGTTTGTTAATCGCAATTCCTGCTGATTTGGCAAAATTTGCTATTTTTCAATTTGCAATTGCTTGTGGTCGCCCTGGTGTTCCTATGGTTGCGAATATTGTCAGTGTGCCATTTTTAGCTGTGCTTAATTATTTCCTCATACAGAAATTTGGGATTTATGGAATTGGGCTGGGGATGGGAATTACTTATTGGCTGGTTGCGTTCGGTTTACTGGCTTTTCTGTTATACCATCCATGGTTTAAAGTTTATTTAGTGCATGCTTATCGATGGGGAGATTTTGTTAAAGCCTGGATTCAATCTTTACGATTGGGGTTACCTATTGGGGCGATGTTTTCTCTTGAATTGCTGTTTTTTATGGTGGTGGCATTGCTGATGGGATATCTGGGAACAACCGCTTTGGCGGCCAATCAGATTGCAATGCAGTGGATGACATTTACGGTGATGCTAGCATTTGGCGTTACAGAAGCGGTCAGCATTTTGGTGGCTAAAGCTTATGGGGCTAAAGATTATAGGCTGATTAAAAAAATGACTTGGGCCGGATCTGTCATTGCTGTTGCACTAACCCTGGTTATTGTACTGGTTTATTGGATTTTCCCTGAATGGGTGATTCGAGTGGATCTTAAGAAAACAGCGCAAACATTGCCGATTTATCAACTGGCAACTATGATGTTGGCGCTGTGTGGGGTGTATCAATTGATCGATGCCGTGCGAATTGTGATTGCAGGGTCATTGCGAGGGATTGATGATTCTCAATTTCCGATGTGGGCTACCATCATCGGTTTTTGGTGGGTCGGGTTGCCCATATGTTATATTTTTGCTTTTTTCCTAAAGTTAAAGGCGGCCGGGTTATGGATGGGTTTGATTGCTGGGACAGCAATGGGACTTTTGTTAGAGTATTATCGGTTACAGAAGAAAGTTGAACAGAATACACATAAACACCTATAAATATAATATGACCTTATGATTATTTGTAATAATTTAACCATGGAGCTTGGCCATAAACGGCTTTTTGTGAATACGGATTTGAATTTGCTCAAGAAGCATCGGTATGCCGTTGTCGGCGCGAATGGTTCTGGTAAATCTACCTTCCTCAAGTTATTGGCTCAAATAGAGCACCCTTCTAGAGGCACCATTGAGATTTCAAACCGATTGAGTATTGGCTTTTTGAAACAGGATCACTTTGCCTCTGACCAAAAGCACATTATTGATGTGGTTATTGAAGGAAAACCTGCTTTGGCTGAGGCTTGGAGTGAGAAGGAGAAAATTTTACTTCAAGATACCATTACAGACGAAGATGGCTATCGGTTGGGAGAGCTAGAGGAATTGATTTTAAGCCTGGATGGTTACAGCGGTGAAAGTCAGGCGGCTATCATTCTTCAGGGGTTAGGGATAGATCAGTCGCTTCATCGGCAACCCCTCCGAGTGTTATCGGGCGGATATAAATTAAGAGTATTGTTAGCCCAGTCTCTTTTTCAAAATCCAGATATTTTACTGCTGGATGAACCCACCAACCATTTAGACATCGCGAGCATTGATTGGCTGCAATCTTTTTTATCAGATTCTTACCAAGGGTTATTGGTTTTTATTTCACATGATCGGGAATTTACGAACGGGGTGGCAACGCATATCCTGGATATTGATTATGAGACCATTACCTTGTACACCGGGAACTACAATGCTTTCATGGATAAAAAAGAAGAAGTATTAGCGCAAAAGAAAAAAGAGATCAGCCATAAGCAAAAACAGATTGATGCGATGCAGAGTTATGTCGATCGATATCGTGCTTCCGCAAGTCGCTCTAAACAAGCGCTGTCTCGCCTGAAAATGATTGAGCGTATTGACCTGCCTGATTTGCAAAAAACCTCTCGAATCCAACCCAATTTCCATTTTGCATTTGAGAAACCTTCAGGAAAGCAGGTGCTTGAGATTGAAGGTTTGACACAATCTTTTGATGGTAAGATTTTGTTTGAAAACATAAAAATGGCTTTGCAGCGAGGAAAAAAATGTGCTATCTTGGGGCCGAATGGCGTCGGTAAATCGACGTTATTGAAGGTGCTGATGGGGCAACTGCCGTCTGACTCAGGCACCTTTCGCTGGAATGAAAGTGCGCGGAAGGGGTATTTTGCACAAGACTTTCATAACCTTCTAGATCCTGATCAGACATTGCTGGGCTGGTTGAAAGATCAAGTTGATAAGGCAGATGAAAACGCCTGTCGGAAAACATTAGGCCGCATGCTTTTTTCAGGGAAGGACGTTGAAAAGCGCATCCGTGTGTTAAGTGGCGGAGAGTGTGCGCGTCTGATTTTTGCAAAGCTGATGCTGGAAGAAAATAATGTGCTGATTCTGGATGAACCTACGAACCATTTGGATATGGAAGCCATTGAGGGGTTGATTGAAGGGTTGCGAGCGTACAAAGGCACCCTGATTTTTGTGAGCCATAATCGTTATTTGGTTCAGCGTGTTGCTCAAAGTCTTCTGGTGATGACACCTAAGCGGGTGCAGCATTATCCAGGGACGTATCAAGCATATTTGGATAAGATGGGGAAGGATTATTTATTGAGGGTGTGTGGTAATAAATTGTAAGTGCCTGGAAGGGAGAGGGGTCATTTGATGGGGGGTAAAATGTATGAGTAACCGAAGAGGAAGAAGAGGTAAAGGTAAAGTTAAGCAAGTCAGGAATAGAGGGGTTTCTTCAAGGCCGAGCAATAAAAAAACGAATAATCCTAAGTCGATCTTTGAGTCTGTTGAGTACCTGATTGATAAATTGGGTAAAGGGGTTCAAGCCAAAAAATATAGAACCCAATTACTTCATTTCCTTGAAGCATACAGCAGGTTGAAAAATGAAGATCTGGCGTGCTTTATGGATACCTTGTCTTCACGCTCAGATTTTGAAAATTTTGTTCGCATTTTTCGGGTAGGATTTTTGAATCTTTTGCTTGATTCAGAAGATCGGAATGTGGGAAAATTTTTGTCGCAAGTGGTTTCTGGCATAACAGATGAGCTGAAAGAGAGTGCGCAACAGTTCTGTATTTTGTGTGTGGAAAGGATTGGGTTTCAGAAGAAAAATGGAAAAAAAAGCCTCCAATTGTTACTTCACTTTTTGGCTGCTCGGGACACGAATAGATTTTTAAGATTCTTTCAAGCGTTCCATCCAAATCAGCAAAAAGCGGTGTTAGAAGCCTCGGTTTGTGGGATGAACCTAGTTTTCCATCTGATCATTTTTAATGTTTCAGAGGAAATTCTGTTGAAAGTACTTGACTGTATCGAAGCGCATCCAGCAGTAGATCTCAATCAGATGATCAATACGAGGAGCGATTCGAAGGAGATAATACAGAAAATTTATGGTTACAAAAATCTATCGCCCTGGTTGTTTGCTTTGAAACAAGGAAAGATTGAGCTTGCTCATGTTTTATTGACAAGAGGGGCAGAGTTTAATGTTTTTTTTGAGGAAGAAGGAGATTTTGAAGGAGAAATTCCTGGTATTTTACTTTTGCTTAAAACTTGTGCCGAAAAAGAAAATTTTGAGCTATATCATGAGATAAAAGCGAATTATCCTGAAGTCGTTCATCATCAATTAAGAAGTTTCCCTACTGCGCGGCCTTCCATTGAGTTGTCTGACAAAACAAGGTTTTCACAGGGGAATATACTGCATTATCTTTGTGAAGGATGTGAAAGCTTATTAAATGTGTCATTAGTAGAGTTTTTAATACGCAATGAGCCTGAGTTGTTGTTGGAAAGAGGGACTCTCCGGGAATGTACCCCAGTGTTTTTGTTACTGAATCGAAGGGAATGGACGCTAATAGATTTAGCGATTTCAATAGAGACGAGTATTTTTTCCGACCTTGCTCATACCGAGCAGCATTTTATAGATAATCAAGGAAACTCTTGTTTGTATTCTTGGATAGGCAGGGAGTGGGAGAGCATGGGGACGGATATGGAAATACTGATGGATCGTTATTATCAAGCCTCGAATAGGCATCTATGGGAGCGGAGATTTGGTAATGATGGGTGGACCTTATTGGCTGGTTGTATGTTGTATGGATCAAGCCGTAGAGATTTTGATTGGCTGGTTGAAAAAATAAAGGATGCTGGTATGAAAATCGATCCTTTACTTTTAGATTCAGCGGGGGAAAAAACACCTTTTGATGAATGTTATTATAATCATTGTCTTGAACTTCAAAACAATCAAACTAATATCTTGACAAGCACCGTAGGGAGAGGCAGTACTAATTTAACATTTCAAAGGGGTATCATGAGCTTGGTAATGGTGCGTCCTTTTATGGAACTATGTCTACTCTATCCTGAATATATAAATCTTCACAGCGAGGATTATCTTCCTATTATATATTCAATAGTTGAACTCAGTGATTATGAGACATTAGAGGCGTTAGCGAGGAATTTGTCTAAGCGTGGTGATTATATCCAGATAGATGATAGTATTGGTCATTTTATCGATCGGGAATCGCCTCATGCTTCTAGGGTGCTGAAAGCGCTTTTCGAAATCATGCAAAACCAGGAAGATGAGTTGATAGTTGCTGGAAGTTTAGCTGAAGATTCAAATTTGTTTTCGCTTTCTGTCTTCATTCAGCTAAAAGGAACAACCTCTGTTTCTCCTTTTATTTTAGTATCGCTTAAGCTTTCTCAAGCGCAAGTAGATAAAGCGACTTCATTTTTTAGTGATAACAAGACGATTATAAAGAAAAATCCTGACATAAAATTACTGAGTGATTTGATTGGACATAATTTAAATGGCCAGAAAAACTTTAAATTGATATGCCAGTTGTTAGACTTTAATATCAACGCACTTTATAAGTTTGATCCTAAAACCGCTTATAAAGGCTATTATCAAACCTCTGGTTTTTTTCCGCCATCCAATAAAAAAATCAAAGGCAGGAAAATTACTCAACCTGAAGAAACTGATGATTCAACCCATGAGATGATGGAGGTTGAATCTAACAATCGAATATCCCCTCCTTTAACCATTCATTTTTTAGAAAGCAGAGTTGATTTTGAGGAAGGATGTTTGATAGGGGTTGAAGGGCTTTTAAATACCTGGGTTTATGTCGATGAAGCATTGCTTTTGGAAAAAGGGGAAGGGGACTTGATTGATTACTTGAAGGAAAAGCATTATGTCAAAGGAAAAAATGTCACCCCCCTGAATTATGTGGATGCTTGTTTAGAAAATGTTTGTCTGGAAACGGGTGAAAACAGAGTGCCTGTTCCTTATAAAGTCAAGGTGCCGCCTAAGGGAGATAGAATTGCGATGTATGCATTAAAAGGTATAGGGGAAGATGGACAAGCGCATCAAATATTAGTGCCGGTGGAAAGGGTTGAAGTCCATAAAGGGAAGTTGGCAACCACGATTTCAACTAATTTTTATCCACCTGAAAAGAGTCATGAGTTAGAACTTTCAAATGATCTGGGTTTTTTCTGATAAAAAGCGGGGCAATGGGTGAGTAAGAAGGATTTGAAAATGTTATAATCCTGAATACAGAATAATTACCCCTTTGTTTTGTCTGTCATTTTACGATGAGTTTTTATGAACATTTTATGTGTGATTCCTAGCCGAATTCGTTCTACCCGGTTGCCGCGGAAGCCGCTTCTTCCGATTCAAGGGAAGCCCATGATTCAATGGGTTTATGAGCGAGCAGCACAATGCCAGAGTCTGACAGAGGTGGTTGTTGCAACGGACAGCCAGGAGATTGCTGATGTTGTTCAAACCGTTGGAGGGAAAGTTTGTATGACTGATCCAGATTTGCAGACAGGGTCAGACAGGGTGGCTGCGGTTGCTGAGCAATATCCTGAAATGGACGTTGTGATTAATTTGCAGGGTGATGAACCTTTTATCGAGCCTCAGATGTTAGAGCAACTGGTTGCGCCTTACTTGACTGGAGAGTCTCCTGACATGACAACATTGGCTCGTCCACTTGAAATGGAGGTGCAATATAGATCGCCTGGTGCTGTAAAAGTCATTACTGATTTAAAAGGGAATGCCCTGTATTTTTCGCGTTCGCCCATCCCATATTTTCGTGCTGAGGAAAAGGCGCCTGTTTATCACCATGTGGGGTTGTATGCATTTCGACATGACTTTTTGATGCTTTACAAAACATTGTCTCAAACACCATTAGAGAAAGTTGAAAGCCTGGAGCAGCTGAGGGTGTTAGAGCATGGGTATCGGATTCGTGTTTGTTTGACAGAGCAAAAGACGCTTGAAATTAATACACCCGAGGAATACCAGCAAGCACAGGCTTTTCTGTAAAAAGCGTTTGCAAATATAAAATTAAAAGTGATTGATTTTCGTCATTGGGAGGAGCAAAGCCCGTCATTGCGAGGAGCGAAGCGACGTGGCAATCCAGACCAAATTTTATTAAAGCCATCAAGCTTTGGTTCACAGATAAAAGCTTCCGCCAATTGCCACGCTTTGCTTGTAATGGTGGGCGAGTAGTAACAATTAAAAATTGATAGAGGGTTAATGTGAAATTTAGACAGCTATTATGTAGAACGCTTTTACTGTTGTGCTTATCCTCTGTTTTGTTGGCCTCGACACGGCATGATCCCATCCTGGTGCTGGATGCTTCAAATATCTCACAACTTCCTAAAGATTTTCGCACGACAAGTGATCCTATCCGTTCACCAGGTTCGGTTTCTCTGGTTGGATTGCGTCAGTTGCATGCGATGGGCAGCGGTCAGTTTTCTAAAGCCATGCTGGAAATGGCGTTAAAAAAACTTCCACCCAATGCCTCTATGGTGGTAGTGGATTTAAGGCAAGAAACCCATGGGTTTATCGATGGTCGTGCGGTGAGTCTTTATGGAAAGTATGATTGGGCCAATGTTGGGAAAAGCGATCAAAAAATTCATCAAGAGGAGAAAAATTTCATAGCTCAGCTCCAGCGCAAGCCTAAGGTGCAGGTTTCTAAAATTAATAAAACACCAGACACACTGGGATTTATTTCTCATCTGTTTCCTGTGAATACGGCTTATACCGAAGCAGAACTGGTGAAAAAGTATCATTTAGGGTACCAAAGGTTTTATGTCACAGATCACTGTCAACCCAAAGATGCGCAGGTGGATGCATTCATCCAATTTGCAAAAAAGATTCCAGAGAATACCTGGCTGTATTTTCATTGCAGAGCAGGCAAGGGTCGCACAACCACTTTTATGCTGATGTATGACATGCTGCATAATGCAAAGAAAGTCAGTTATCAGGACATTCTGAAGCGTCGGGTATTACTGGGTGGAAAAGATTTTAACAAGAAGCCTGATTATCGGGGCAGAAAGGAACATTACAAAGCCTGCTATCAATCCCGCTTGGTCTTTTTGAAAGCATTTTATGATTACTGCCGTACGAATAAGGATCATTATGCAACTTCCTGGACGGAGTGGAGCAATTCCCGCTGAAAATTCTTAGGGACGTTGCCTAAGTTCGACAAACTGGACAAAAACCATAAATGGTTAAGTTGTGATCTACCATTTTAAAACCTGCGCTTTTTGCAATGGCTTCCTGGCGTTTTTCAATTTCATGATCCACAAATTCGCTCACAGCTCCACATTTTAGACAAACCATGTGATCATGATGCTCTCCCTCATTCATTTCAAAGACAGCATGTCCTCCTTCAAAATTATGGCGCTTTACCAACTCCGCTGCCTCAAACTGGGTCAAAACTCGATAAACCGTTGCCAGGCTTATTTCCTCACCAGATTCGAGCAACTGTTTATAAATTTCTTCAGCACTGACATGACGCTTGTCCATATTGCCGAGCATAGACAATATTTTAACCCGAGGGCCAGTGGTTTTTAGACCTGCTTTTTTTAAATCTTGATCCATAAGCTGAGCGTTTTTTGTATGAATGATGAAAATGGTAACCTAGGGTGTGTCGTCAATTTATTTTTTGAGATCAAAAAATAAATTGACGACACACCCTAGGACAAAGCTTACATTGTATTAGCAGGGTGTGCCATAGTATTTATAAAGTCACTAACTTATTAGCTAATTGTGCCATTCCCATGGCAGCATCTACAGCCTCTATTCCCTTATTTCCTTTTTTTCCACCCGCTCGATCCCAGGCTTGTTGTTCATTTTGTGTGGTCAACACACCAAAAATCACAGGAACATCTAACGTCAGCATGACTTGTTGACATCCGTAACTCACTTGCTGACAAACATAGGTGTAATGATCCGTTTCTCCCTGAATGATGGCGCCTAAAACAATAATGGCATGATATTGCCCAGTTTTTGCTAATAATTTCGCAGCCAGTGGAATTTCAACAGCGCCGGGGACATGGATGCACTGAATTTTTTCTTCAGGCACTTGACGTTCTGCCAGCCTTTGTAAAGCACCTTTTTCTAGCTGCTGAGTAATTGACCGGTTAAATTGGCTGATTATCAACCCCCATTGCATTTCAAAGTGGGATATCATGATGAAATTTTTCCTGTTTGGTTTTTAAATAATTTATATTAATTGGGTTACAAAAAGCAGGCATTCTTTCTTGGGTGATGGTGATTCCATACTTTTGAAGCGCTTCTACCTTTGAAGGATTATTCGTCAATAGTCGAATATGCTGAATTTCTCGATTCCTGAGGAAATTTGCAGCCAAGTGATAGCTTCTAGCATCGGAGGGAAAGCCCAAATGCTGATTGGCTTCAATCGTATCTAATCCTTGCTCTTGTAAGTGGTAGGCTTGTATTTTATGAAAAATACCAATACCGCGTCCTTCCTGATTTAAATAAATCAGGAGTCCACCTTCTTCATCCATACGCTGTAATGCATAATGCAATTGTTGCTGACAATCACAGCGTAACGAACTAAACAGATCACCTGTCATACAAGCAGAGTGCACCCGCACTAAGACAGGTTTATTCAAAGCTTTATGTGTTTTCGTTAGTGCAACATGCGCGCTGACATCGTTTTTTTCTTTAAACGAAAAAAGATCAAACACACCATACTTTTCAGTAGGAAGTTTTGTAGAAGCTTCTTCTGAAATTCGATTTTCAGTCGCTTGGCGATATGTAATGAGTTCATCAAGAGACAGCAATGTCATTCGATGTTGCTTAGCCAATCGTCTCAATGATGCGCCTCTTGCCATCGTTCCATCTGAATTCATTGCCTCACATAAAACGGCAGCAGGTTTGAAGCCAGCTAATCGAACTAGGTCTATTGCACCTTCTGTATGCCCAGGTCGTTCAAGTACTCCGTCTTCTCTAGCTTGCAGAGGAAACACATGTCCCGGTTTAACAAGATCCGTCTCGACTACAACATCAGAAACTGCCGTTAAAATGGTGGTGGCTCGATCTTGTGCTGAAACACCAGTTGATATGCCTGATTTGGCTTCAATTGAAACTGTGAATGGTGTTCTATGTCGGCTTTGATTTTTATCCGGGGGTACCATAGGATGTAGCCCCAGTTTTTTTATTTGTGCTTCCAGTAAAGAAAGACAAACAATACCGCTTCCCTGACGAATCATAAAATTCACTATCTCTGGGGTAATTATTTCAGCTGGAAAAATAAAGTCTGCCTCATTTTCTCGATCGGAATGATCTGTCAACAACACTATTTTTCCTTGCTTAAGGTCTTTGATGGCAGTTTCTACGTGGTTTATATAGGCGTTTGAGTTCATGATTGACGTGTTGATAAGAGTTTTTCTACGTATTTACCGAGTATATCTACTTCAATATTGACCTGGGTACCAATCTGATATTGGCTCACTATAGTTACCGAACGCGTATAGGGAATAAACATGACATGAAAGTAAGTTTCATGTGCTTGAATCACTGTAATACTCATTCCATCAATTGCAATATACCCTTTGTCAATAATGTATTTCCCAAGGGAGGGAAGTATCTTGATCTCTGCAAGGAGTGCTCCATCGCCATCCGGCTTTAAGGCGATCATCTCACCCACGCCATCTATATGACCTTGTACATAATGCCCACCTAGCCGTTGATTAAGCTGAATTGCCCGTTCTAAATTGACTTGCTGGCCGATAGAAAGGGTACCAAGGTTTGTAACGCGTAAGGTTTGAGGCGCCACCATCACACAAAAACTGTTTTCTTCTAAGTGTGTTATGGTCAAACAAACACCATTCAACGACACACTGTCACCAAGGTTTAAATCTTCTAAAGGTTGGTGAGGGGTCACCTGAAATGTTAAGCAGTCATCCTGATTTTTAATCCGTTGAATGGTGCCTAATGTCTCTACAATTCCGCTAAACATGTATCTCTCCTATAAAATGAAAGTCTTCCCCGATTGAATGACAAGTTAGGTGTGCAACGGGTTGTTTTGCATTGAATGCAGCAATCACAAAAGGCGACAAATAAGTTTGCACTTGATTGACAAGACGTGCTTCAAAGAATTGTTGGTGCACTTTTGGCCCACCTTCTACTAGCAGAGTTGTCACTTCTCGTTGGCCCAATGCATCTAGTAAACTGGGTAGGTGCACTCGTTTTTGTAAATCTGCTGGCAACATCAAAATGTCAGATGAAATAGAAGAAGGCACAGGTTTTGAATGCTGAGTGATGGCAATCAACGTTTTTCCCGGTAAATTTGGATCAAAAACTTGTGAATGTGCAGGGAGGGGTTGTTCGCCTGCCAATACAACCCTCAAAGGATTTTTTAGATCAGCTTTAGGTAGATCAGACAGCCGAACAGTCAAGCGGGGATTATCCTGTCGCAATGTATTGGCGCCAATTAAAATGGCATCAACTTGCTGTCGGAGCTGATGTGTTTGCTTGTGCACATCTTCTCCTGAAATTTGAGGATGATCTCCGGGGTTGACAATCGATTTTCCATCCAAAGACATTGCCCATTTTGCAATCACAAACGGACGTTTATGGGTCATATAATGAAAAAAGGAAGCATTTATCCGGCGAGCTTTCTCACCACAAAGTCCTACTTCAACCTTAATGCCTACTGATCGTAGTGCTTCAACCCCCTTCCCAGAAACCAAAGGATTTGGATCTAGACAAGCGATCACCACCTGTTGAACTCCAGCCTTGATCAAAGCCTCTGTACAGGGGGGTGTTTTACCCTCATGACAGCAGGGTTCCAAAGAAAGATAAGCGGTAGCGCCTCTTGCGCGTTCTCCCGCTTCTCTCAATGCCCAAACTTCAGCATGTGGTTCACCTGCACGCGCATGAAACCCTTGACCCACGATGTGGCTTTCGTTCTGAACCAACACGCACCCCACCATAGGATTCGGAGAAACAGTTAATCGTCCTCGCTCTGCAAGCTCAAGCGCCAGTGACATAAAATGGATAGGGTTAAACGATTGCATTGACCAAACCTATTCAAAAAATAAAGGGCTGGATGCAAATGAACATTTGATCACTAACGGCATCAGTGATTCAGACAGCAAAAAGCCTGCCTTCTTCAAACAGAGAAGCCAGGAAAAGAAAACACAATGTTCATGATCACTTCTTTCATCCGGACTATAACCGTCGGCTTTGGCTTTTCACCAAATCTGCTGACCTTCTCTTGTAGAAACACAAAAAAAGCGCTCGCGGGCTTTTTTATCCAAGATAAAAATACCGCCGGTGGGGAATTACACCCCGCCCTGAAGTTCATCATTCCAAGAAAGGTAAACCTAAAATAAGGGGTTGTCAATTTTAAAAAAAAGAATCTACAATCAATCTCATTGGTTTAATGATTTTGCCTATTTATCTCTCAACCTTCAAAAATCCTTTTTAACTCAAGAAAAATAGAATATAATCTGTCTTTTAAAAAATTCAGCCAAGGAACAATATGCGTTATAAAACCCTTACGGTTGCTTTTCTGATCAGTATGTTACCTTTGCTTTCAGGGTGTCTCTATCGATTAAACATTCTGCAAGGTAATATTGTCACTGAAGAAACACGTGCCAAACTAAAGGTTGGTATGACGAAATCCCAGGTGATTCAGCAGTTGGGAAAACCCGTATTGGATAATGTATTTGAAGAAAATCGCTGGTATTACATTTACACCCAACAAAGAGGGAATGAAAAGATGATCAGAAGAGGGATAGTGCTTTACTTTACAGGTGATCGCTTAACTCAGATCGTTCAGGAGTGATTTTTATAAAGGAAGCTGGAAGCTGAATTTTATTTCTTATATGGCCAGGTAGCTCAGTCGGTAGAGCAGAGGACTGAAAATCCTTGTGTCGGCAGTTCGATTCTGCCCCTGGCCACCATTTTTCATCTTAAAATCAATCGGTTATGAGTATCCCAAAAATAGGCCATTTCCCCCTTGTCGGACTTTTGTGGGATTTAGAAGCGATTAGGTGCTGTCTAAGGTTCTATTTTTCTTAGGTGAAAAACTGTAGGCGCGACTATAATTTGTTGAAAAACAACAAAAATATTCTTTTTTAAATTTATTTTTTGTTTCCAATGAAGGAGCATTTTCAAGACACAAAAATAACGGATGAAAATATGATTGTATGGTTTGAAAATTATACGAAATTAGAAGAATTTAAAACGAAAGTTATTGAATACTATAAATGGTATGAAAATAATCCTTTCCAATAACCCAGGAATCCTGATCTTGAAATTTGCCTAACATTGGCATTGATTATCGTGGAAGTTTATAATGATAGGGCTGCTCAGGGTCAGGCTTGGTAGTACTTAAAAAAACAATACTAACAAGGTTTGATCGCCCTTTAATTGCACCTGCTAGTATTACAACTGGTCTATTGCCTTTTGTCATTTCAGGTTTTTTGAATCCCTGTGAAAAAGGAGCAATCTAGTTCACTATAATGGTTGCCAAAGAAAGTGAGGCAATGAAAACAAAAGGGAAGCTTACCAAATCATGAAAAATGAATATATTTTAGCTTGTAAAGCCTCACAGAAATTAAGTGATGAAGAAATTGAGCTTGTGACTGGCGCAGGAATTAATTTTGGAAACTGTAATTTTTATGACTTTAATAGAAGTGTAGCAGGAAATGCTGTGGTTGGTGGGTTAACCGGAGGTAGGTTTGGTGGTTTCCCAGGAGCCTTTTCTGGTGCTACTTTTGGGGCATTCACAGGTGCTGCCTACTATGGAGCAACATGCTGGTGGTAAGGTATTTAATTGAACTTGTCATTTGTAGCTCAGGATTGATTCTTGTTTTTTTTCTTATAGGTAAGAATTTAGATAGTAAGCTAATAATTCAAGCTATTATAACCGGAGCTATTATGGCTGCTTTCAATATTTTCTTTCTCAGAAAATATTTTGCCAAGAAAAATAAAAGGAATTAGGGTGTGTCATGCTCTATGTTCGTCATGAGCAGTCTAACATTTAATAACAGCTCTATTCATTCACTTTATCAGGTCTTTTTTTAACTGCTGAATTCAGGATAATAAGATAAACAGGGAATTAAAAGGATGCATACCATAAAAATTAAACGAATCTATTTGCCTTCTGAAAAAGCAGACGGCTATCGTATTCTAGTTGATCGATTATGGCCTCGAGGACTGACCAAGGCTAAGGCTGCAATAGATTTGTGGCTAAAAGAGGTGGCACCTAGTGCTGAATTAAGGAAGTGGTTTAATCATGACCCTGAAAAGTGGAAAGCATTTAAAAAGCAATATGATAAAGAACTAAACGATCAAAAAGATGCGCTTGAACTTATCTTGAGTAAAGCTCGTCAACAGCCTGTCACACTGCTTTTTGGAGCAAAAGATGAAAGCTGCAATCATGCCTTTGTATTAAAAGAATATCTTGAAAAGCGAAATAACTAAGATTTGTTGCTTGAGAAATAAACCTTCATTTTTAGAAGTATTGCCGCTCTTTCTTTTAATTTTAGAAGCACTTGAACAACGAAAAAAAATCGGTGAACAAAAAGAATTTCCCTATCGGTTAGCTTTTTTATACATTCTGGGCTCTGCATTTTGGAATTTTGTCGGTGCGGGCGTTTTTGGTGGTGCAACGTTGAATGCACCCTTGGTTAATTATTATGAGCATGGAACGTTCCTTACACTTAATCACGCACACAAAGCCATGTTTGGTGCATTTGGTTTATTAGCCATAGGACTTATTTATTTATCTCTACGTTATATGGCAGGAAATCGAGTGGAGTGGAGTGATAAGCTAGGAATATGGGCGTTCTGGCTATATAACCTGGGCATCATTTTATGGATCTTTCTTAATTTCTTTCCTGTGGGTTGGCCGCAATTGGCTGCTGTCTATGAACATGGGTATGCGTATGCCAGAAGTTTAGCTTTTTATGACAAAACATTATTATGGCAATGGCTACGCATGCCTGGAGATGTTTTCTTTGCTATTGGAGCTTTATTCATGGCAATCGACTTTATAGTAAAAATACAAAGTCTCCGGGCTCATCGTGCCCCTCAGTTTGCAGCGCAGGAGTCACCCCTCGAGTAATTTTGCATCTTCAAACTCTATTTTCCAGTGGTGAGTTGAAAAAGGATGCAGTTATCCAGAAATTCTGGATAACTGCTGCGGATGGTAAAGATTACATGAACCCTTTTGTCATTTGGAAACATTTTAATATGTGCACTCAATTTGACTCGTAGGGGTATCAGATGATGATTTCTCCTCGACAGAATTAAAAAAAGCAGTCTTTTTATCAGAGAGCGTAATGTTATCTGAAACTTTTGAAGTTTCAGATTTGCTTTCTTCCTTAGCCAGGGCTTCCTCCTGAAGCAAGTCAAGCGACTTATTTTCTAAGTGCTCAGAAAGCTCAGCTTTAAGTTGTTTTAATGCTTCAGAATGATCGGCCAACGAATCCATAAGCTGGGATCGTATGCTTTGAACATCTTGAGCATCAGAGCAACGATCAATTTGTTCATGAAGCAGTGTGCTAATGTGCTCATGAGCGTCCCTTAAAAGGTTTTTAATTTGAGGCAAATTATTATTTTTTTCACTGAATAACTCGTTCAAATAATTGAGTGCATTCATTGCGTTGGAAAGATTGTCATTGCCACTAATATCTTCGCACATCAATAGTTTATTGATGCATTTTACCGTACTACTTGCAATGCTTTGAATCTGTAGATTGTTTTTGCTTGATAGAAACGTCTTGTTCAAATAATTGAGGAAATCAACAGCATTGAAAAAATTATCCTCATTTTTAAGGAGGGCAATACTGTGCTCCTTAAAGCGGGAGAAAAAATCACGTTCCTGCCTGGATTTTTTAGGCAGGCTTTTTAGCGTTTTCTTGCCTATAAAGTGACTTAGCTCAGCTAAATCCGATTTGTTGTTTATTTCATCTAAAAACAGGGTGAATTTTTCTAAAAATCTTGATCTTTTTTCTATGGCTTCTCTTAATTTGTTGATGGAATTTCCTTGAAGTTGCAAGTTATTTTTTTCCATTAATGTTTGTATGTCAGATTGCTGAGGCTCACTTAAAAAGTTTGAAGTAAGGTCAGTTAAAGCATAATCATAAATTGTCTTCTTTGAGTGATGAGTAAACTCTATTATTTGTGAGTCCATCTGGCCATCTTGAATATTTGAAATAACCTGATCAATTAGAAGTGAGAAATATTTTTCGCTCGCTTCTTTTTGTAGTTCAACAAAATATTTTTTGGAAGTGAGCTCTAAGTCTTCTTTTTCATCATAAGCTGCTATTTTAAAGAGGGCTTCCAAATCGTTGTTGCAATGAATTTTTGAACTGAGTTCATGATATTTCAATGCGTTAATTTTTTTCTCTACAGCTTTGTTTAAAGGCTCACTTAGAGATTGATCGATTACCTCTTCATCAAAAAGATGAGAGATATTTTGTAGACCATAATTTGACTCTCTATATTTCTTGAGATTTTTAATAGAATCCTGTGCATTAATGTGCTCAATTGCTTTATTATAAAAAAGCTTTAAGAGTCTTTTTTCTAGCTGGTTTTCTGCTATTGCTTGTAGTGCTTCCTGTCTGGGGTGTAATGTTGATTCATTGATTTCTTCGTCTATTCTTCTCATTAAAATCTCAACGATGCCTTGCTCTTTAAGGGTTGTCAGTTCGGTCAAAATTTGTTTCGAAGAGGTTAACTCGCAAGTATCTTTTAGGTAACTCTGGAAACTGTGTTCAATTTTTTCTTCTAAAGTGAGTAGTTGATTGAAAAAGTACGATACGGTCTCTGGGGTAATCACCATATTTGATGCTGATGCTGCTTCCAAAATCGTTTCTTGGTCTGCATCAAACATAAAGGAGAGTTTTCTGACCAGTTTTTTTGTGGATAAATCTTCTATTTTATTGAGGCTTTGATTGATTTTATTGTACAAAGTTTTTAGTTGATCTGGGTTTTGTGACCTTGAAAACAATTCGGAATTCATGATTTCAGGGTCAAAAGAAAAGAAATTTTGATGTTGGGGCAGCTTTGTTCCTCTGGGTGGGGTTAATCTGCGATCCTTTAGCCTTCTTTGAATTCCAGTTTGAGTGAAAAACTTTTTATCTTCTTCTTGGCGGGCGCAACAGCCTCTTTTGCAGCTTTTTTGTGGAAAAAATTCTTGTAATGCAAGATGGGCTCCAGATTCATCTGGTTTAAATTCACAGCGAAAATGAGCGGTCCCCAAACAGGTATATCCTTCATTAACAAGCTTGGTAAGCTCTATAGCCATTGCTCCTTCTGAGCAGCCGTATAGCTCTTCCACACCCATTCTCATTATCTGTTTAGAATTCTTGGAGACGCTTGTAACTAGATATAAATCTATCGGATCTTCAGGGTTTTCGTTTAAAACAGTGTTTAATTTTTCATTTAGGTATGACACAACCTCGTCATTTGGTTCTTTAATTCCTTGAACAAAGTTTTGATACCCTTCTTTGGCTTCTTTTTTGTGACCAGAAATATCAACTAAGATGGTTGGTTTTCTCTCAGGTTCTGGCCCGATAAGATAAGCAAAAGAAATATTTGGAGTATATTCATGTTTGCTATTTATTTTTTCGTATATGTCAAATCTGCCTAGTAAGTGGGCAATTAGAAAAGTCACTTTAGAGGCTTGCCAAAATTTATTATCAGAAAGCTCAATACCTTTATTAAAGCTTTCCAGAACGTTTCTTTCTTTTGTGAAATTATATCTCTCCAAGAGATCTTCCTTTTGTACCTCCAAAAGCAAGTCTGAGCTGCTTTCAAAATTTTCTATTTGAAAACTTGAATTTCTGTTTATCTTAACGCGTCTTCTTTTTTCTGTTTTATTATTCATATCCTTGTTTCACTGTTTTTTTTATGCTAAGATCAATGGTCAATTTTTTAGTTGTATTTTGGTGCGGTTGATTAAATTTTAACCGATTGACCTTAAAGAAATATGAGCAGAACATTAAGAAAGGCTGAAGAGAGGTTTTATGAAGAGTAAGGGGGAGGCTGTTCTATCTGTTTTATGGGATCACCATTTTTCTTCCCTTGCTAGACGGGAAGGTTTATATACTTTTTTCGCGATTAATAAACAGTATCAAAAGAAAGCTATTAGCAAGTTTTTTACCAACCCCCAGTTTAGTGAGCAACAAATCCGCCTAATGGTAAACTGGTTCAGAAATTTGGATCAAAAAGACGCTCCTTATTATATAGATCTATTAAAAACCTATATTAAAAAAACGCCGAGAGGGATAAAGGGCTTTTTAGCTTTCAATTTGTTAGAAAAGCTGGGCTTTGTTTCCCTGAACGGACTTTCAAAAATATACGAAGGTTCCTCTTTTCAGTGCTATCACTTTTTCTTGAACTGTCTTAAAAATAATGAAACGTTAGAAATTTCTTTCTCTGATTTTTTTAAGGAATTAGAGAAAGATATTTACTCACAAGAAGCACTTTATTTCTTCTCACAGGTCTTTTTTGAGTGCTTTCCCAAGGAACAGGATCAGTTACTTTCCCGTTTTAATGAAGAGATTTCAAAAGAAGCGTCAAATGGAACAATGTTATCTTTCTGTGTGACTGCATTAAGCCCTATTTTTTTTCAGCTACCTGATGGACAAGCCGATACGTATTTTCAGGACCTATATAAAGCATGTTTATCTGGTGCTGAGCATAAGAACAATGTGGTTAAAGCAGCTGCCTGGGGGTTAAAGAAAATCATTTGTAATGCTTCAGTGCCAGATGTTTATGTCAATGAAGTGACTGCCTATCTATTAGAACACATTCAAAACCAACAGAATGATGAGTCCTTAAGTGGCCATGTAGTGGAATTTTTGGTGGATATATTTGATCGTATCCCACAGGAAAATTCACAAAAGGTTATTACGCAATTTGCGCGATTATCTGAAAGTAATTTAGCACAAAAATCCATTCTCATTAGAGATGCATTAACTCAATTTATTGAGGAACAAGCAGGTGGTATTTTGAATAGACAGGATGGATTTTTAGATTTCTTATTAAAGTCATATAAAAAATCTTCTAACCCGCAGAGGAAAAATCGTTTTTTGAAAGCTTTAAATGTGCTATTTAATCATGCGAGTTTTACGGAAAGGGAAGGCTTTTTAGAAAAAATAAAGGAAGTTCGGCTAGAAGCAGATAAGGGGATATTAGGTTTGATTTCTCCAGAGATGACATTCGATGAATTTAAGGGATTAGTGCACGCTTTTTCGGAAACAGATCACACAAAATTTCAGTTTGGGTACTTATTAAATAGTACAATGCTTTCTCACGAGAAAGTTTCATTTCTAGTGGATTACTATATTTCTACTTGGGGTCGTACTACTTCAGATAAAAATTTAGACCAGGATGATAAGGACTGGATGACTTTTATTGTGTTTGGTTGCTTAGAAAACTTGCTGAATGTTTTGCCAGAAGACCAAAAAGAGCAATTCATTCAGCCTCTCCTGGAAAAACAAAAAATCTCCTGGCTATATGTTCTGTTGGTTTCATTAAGTTCTAATATTCATTGGCTAGAAAAGTCTAAACGTAGCAAGGTGATAGAATTTCTATTATTAAATGCAGCTTCTCCGGATACCTCAGAAGAATTGTTTTTATATGCGCTCAAGGGTTTAAATAAAATGATTCCTTATATGTCTCCTGATGAACAAAAAGAGACCATTAAAATTTTTGTTGAGGCATCTGATGAGGAAGGAGAAATTCAAAACAGAGTGGTTCCTTTGCTTTTAAATCGAATAAAAATGTTAGATTCTTCACAAGTCAGTCAAATAAAGGGCTTGCTGCTTGATCAGATAACAAGGGTTTTTCGTCCACAGCAAGTGCTTATCATGGGGTGGGTTGCGAAGTTAGATGGCTATGAAGCCGAGCTTCAATCTCAAGAAAGTACAGCTTTTTCAATGCAATAAAGCAATCTCGTTATTTAACTTGAGTTTATTGCTTCTAATGAAGTAGTTGGCGTGCTTTTTGAAGCATGAAAGGATTTAGTCTTATATGCAGCAAATGGAATGAGTCGCGTCTGAAGTATTCAAAAATATTCCCCCGTCATTGCGAGCGAAGCGCGGCAATCTAGTCAGGAGGCTCTATCCAGAACCTAAGCTTATGCGACTTTAATAAGTTTGGGACTGGATTGCCGCGTCGCTTTGCTCCTCGCAATGACGGGGGGTGGTTAATTTACAACTGATCCTTCATAAAAGTAGCATGAACGATTTGATTTCCTTCAAGTTATACATCTAAGATTTGCTTATTTTTAATCATTCCTAAACCAGCACAAACCTTCAATATGTTCGGCAATTGATCATTGGATCGCCCTCATATTCTGCAGATTGTGAAAGGTTACATTGTAGATGGGCTTGGTCAGCTGAAATAGATTTGTGAGTCACATGACCTATACTTTGATACAAGCTGTTTATGAGCCTTAATAAAATAACCCTCTAGCTCTAAAAAAATCACTGTCCAAATTTCGTCTATGATCTATGCATAAATCCTATACACTCTCATCAATCACCCCTATGAGAGGAAAGGTTAAAAAATGCAGCACACTCACATTACCCCCACTGAGAAAAATCAATTTTATCAGGCGCTTTTGCATAAGAACCCAGAATATGAAGGGATATTTTTTGTTGGGGTTAAAACAACGGGGGTGTTTTGCAGACCTACGTGTCCGGCAAGGAAGCCTAAATTTGAAAACTGTGAGTTTTTTAAAACGGCACAGGAGGCGCTGCTTGCTTCATTTAGACCTTGTATGCGGTGCCAACCGCTTTCTCACCCGAATCAGGTTTCAGATTTGGTTCGAAAGCTTGTGGAGGCTGTTGAAGCAAACCCTGCTAAGCGATGGAAAAATCGGGATTTTGATGGATTGTCTATTGACAGTACAACCGCAAGGCGTCATTTTAAAAGACGATTTGGGATGACGTTTGTTGAGTATGCAAGAGCTAGACGATTGGGCATGGCGATGAAACAGATTAGAGCGGGAGAGAAAGTGATTGATTCACAGTTAGAAGCGGGTTATGAATCCAGTAGTGGTTTTCGAGATGCGTTTTCTAAAATTATGGGGGCAGCGCCTACGAACTTGAAGCAGCATCCGCTCATTTTAAAATCAGCCTGGCTTGATACCCAGTTGGGTCCCATGCTTGTCATTGCGGATGAACATCAATTATTTCTGCTGGAGTTTGTGGAGCGGCGCGGGTTGGAACGGGAAATAGAGCGTCTTAGGTTTAAAAAGCAGTGCGTCATTTTGCCTGGAGAAACAGATCCGATTCGTTCCATTGAGTCTGAGTTAAAAAACTATTTCAATGGAACGCTTACCACCTTCAAAACTCCTATTCATCTCATGGGCAGCCCTTTTCAAAAACAAGTTTGGCAGGCGCTGATTGAGATTCCATATGGTCAAACTCGAAGTTATGGAGAGCAAGCAGCAGCCATTGGAAAGCAGACAGCCTATCGAGCAGTGGCTAATGCAAATGGTGCGAATCAGCTTGCTATTGTGATTCCTTGTCATCGTGTGATTAATACCAATGGAAAGTTGGGTGGATATGGGGGAGGGATTCAGAGGAAAAAATGGTTGCTTGAACATGAAAGAAAATGTCTAATCGTAGCGAAGGGGGAGAGTGATGCAAGATAAAACACGTTGTGCTTGGGCTGGCTCAGATCCACTCTATCTGGATTACCATGACAATGAGTGGGGAGTGCCTGTTTATAATGAGCAAATGCTATTTGAATATCTCATTTTAGAGGGGATGCAGGCGGGTTTAAGTTGGATTACGATTTTAAAAAAACGAGCACATTACCGGGCTTGCTTTGCAAATTTTAATCCAGAGATCATTGCGGGCTATCAACAGGACAACATTGAACGATTGTTAGAGAACAAAAATATCATTCGAAATCGTTTGAAAATAGAGTCTATTGTGCATAATGCAAACGTATTTCTGGCGTTGAAAACGCAAGTGCAAAGTTTTTCAGATTATCTCTGGCGTTTTGTTGACGGGAAGCCTGTGATCAACCATTGGAAAACATCTCAAGCGGTGCCTGCAACAACAGCGCTTTCAGATCAATTGGCAAAAGATTTAAAGCAGAGAGGGTTTAAGTTTGTGGGAAGCACCATTTGCTATGCATTCATGCAGGCAGTGGGTATGGTGAATGATCATACGATAGATTGCTTTCGTCACCCAACGCACCTTGGGCATGTTTAGACGCATTCTAGTTGCTGTCCAATTTATTCGGCGTCACAATATTAAACCAGAAATCAAAGGTATCCATTAAGCTTAATAGTTTGTTTAAGGCATCTTTATCCCCTTGAATGGTGAGTTTGTTGTGATGAATTGCATCTTCCAGGGTGGTTTGCTTAAGGATGATTTGATTTAAGACCTCTCTATCCAGTGTAATGGTTGCATCTGGTTTATGCGCCTGGTATCCCTTGATGTTATGTAAGCTTCCATGGTTGAGCTCAACCAGGTATTTCTCGTCTATATCAGGAAATATGAAATTGAGAGTCAGTGAAGTATTGGCTGCTTTTGCACCATTTAGCTTAATGCCTAAGAAGTCGAAAAATAGGCTGGTATCCATTGCTCGAATGGTATCAGGGCTTGCCGTTTTAGGGGCGGCTATTCTTTTTACGCCTTCACGGAGCTCTTTTGCACCACTTAAGTAAAAATTACGCCAGGGGCCTGACTCAGCTTGATAGCCTAATTGTTCTAAAGCATCTGCTTCAAGGTTGCGGGCTGCCTGGTTGCTAGGGTCTGCAAAGACAACATGATTCATGACTTCAGCTACCCATCGATAATTTCCTTTGGCATAATCTTTTCGAGCTTGCGCCATGATGTTGGAGGCTCCGCCCATATATTCAACGTATTGTTTGCTTGCTTCAACGGGCCCCAAGGGGTGAAGGGTTGAAGGATTTCCATCAAACCATCCAAGGTATTTTACATAAGTTGCTTTCGTGTTGTGGTTCATGGTGCCGTAGTAGCCGCGATTTGACCAATAACGACGGAGTGATTCGGGCAGTTTTACTTTTTCACCTATTTGGGTCATTGTGAAGCCTTGATTGGCATAATGAAGTGTTTGGTCATTGATAAATCGGTACATATCTCGTTGTAGTTTTAAGTGCTTTATGATCTTTTCCTGACCCCAGACTGGCCAGTGATGAGGGGCAAATAATACGTTGGCTTCCTGCCCCCATAGATAAATGGCTTCATTCAAGTATTTTGACCAGGCGAGTGGATCTCGAATTTTTGCTCCTCTGAGCGAATAAGTATTGTGTAAAGTATGTGTGGCATCTTCAGCCGTGCAAAGTGCTTGATATTGGGGTATATATATAAACATCTCAGAGGGCGCTTCAGAATCGGGAGCCAGGTAAAAAACAAAATCCAATCCAGCCAATTTTAGGTTTTGTTGATTTTTATGAATAATGTCCGTAGGAGGAATGAGTGATACCGTTCCTGTGGAGGTTGTAAGTCCTAACCCTGCTCCAACTTGTCCTGTAGGTGAAGTAGGTAGTAGGTTACCGTACATATAGCTTGCACGTCGGCTCATCACATTCCCAGCCATCACATTTTCTGAAACAGCATGTTCGGTAAAACCAGCAGGTGCCACTACTTTGACTTGACCAGCTTCCACTTCTTTTTCTGATATCACGCCTCGTACACCACCATAGTGATCTACGTGACTATGGGAGTAAATAACGGCGACGATTGGCTTTTTGGGGCGGTGTTGAAAATATAAATCCATTGCCGCTTTAGCGGTTTCTGTGGATATTAAGGGATCTATCACGACAATGCCCTTAGGCCCTTCTATAAAAGTGATATTAGAAAGATCAGCCGCTCGTACTTGATAAATATGATCACTGACTTTAAATAGCCCTCCCATTTTCATTAACTGAGATTGGCGCCACAAACTTGGATTAACGGAATCCGGGGCGGGTGCACCTTGTTTAATAAACGCATATTTGCCTAAATCCCATACAACCCTCCCTTGATCATTTTTAATCTGCCCGTTATCAGGGAGTGGGGCGATAAAGCCTTTGGCGGCGTTGATAAACGACTCTTTATCGTCAAAAGGCAATGTGCTTAAAAGTTGCTTATTCAGTGATTGTGTGGTGGCAGAAGCTTCTTTTGTAGAATTTGAAGCAAAGGTCGTAGTAGAGGTTAGGATCAAGATAAAAGATAAAGCTGAGACGCCTAAAATGAAGGTTTTCATTTCAATCCTTTGATAATAATGAGTTTATACTAAAAGTAGTATATTTTTAGCTGTATCTCAACTTTGGATTCTCCAGCAATTCCCGCCCTACCGGGCAAGAATTGCTTCCCTTGATTGGCGTGGCTCGCAAGCCAAGCTTGCGATCGCTTTTAAGGGGGAGAATCGCGATTCTCCCCCTTAACATCCCCCATCGCGAATGGAAAGTACTGTAATCTATTGATAAGTCAAGGTTTTTTCTGTCGGAAATTGCTGTGGGTTCTCTCAGTAATTGGCTTTTAAAAACTGCGTAACGACGACATTAAATTTTTCAGGATTTTCGATAAAAACAAAATGGCTTCCTCCTTCTTCTGCTTCAAATATTTCCAGTTGTGAAGCAGGAACCTGGTTTTGAAGCCATTGATGAGATTGCCATGGATGCAAACTGGCTTTTCCGGTAATCCATAAGGTGGGTCTGTTGATTTTTCTGATGACATCCCGGAAATCTTGGCAAATATTATTGAAATAAAGTTTTGCAGCGGCATGTCCTGGCAGATCCATGCATTGTAAAATGAAGGCTTTTTGTTGGGGGGTGGCATAGGGAGAAGTCATTTTATTGACAATAGAGGCTAACTATTCATCTGATGCTTTTTCAGTAAAACGGCTGGTTAACGGATATAATTCAGTGAGTTGATAGATTGCACCATAGGTTTTGCAGGTTTCTTTAGACCACTTTGGATGTATTAAAAGTACAGCAGGTTCATCGACTACAATCAGTTTTTTAATTCGTTCAGTACCAAATAGATCAACGTAGTTATAGGCCATCGCAGCGCCTAATGAGTGACAGAGGAGATGGATAGAATCTAAATTTAATGCATCAAAAAGATCGTATAAATCTTTGGTAAATCTAGAAATTCTGTACCCAAAATCAACTTTTTCTGATTGGCCATGTCCGCGTTTGTCTAACACAATGACGTCATAATATTTACTAAATTCAGCAATTTGGTGTTGGAAAATAGCAGCAGAAAGCCCGGCGCCTGGGATCATCACAAGCGGTGTGCCTGAGCCTGTTTGTAGATAGTGAAGCTTTACACCGTCACTTGTTGTGAAGTAATGAGAGTTAACTTTGCCCATAAAAATCTTTCGCACCCTAGAAAACAAAACTATATCGTGTATCTATAATAATAGGGTATGGTGATTTAGGATCATCAATTTTGAGGGTAATTTTGCACTTTTATTTTAAGGATAGAGAGCAATGAAGAACTTTAGTGTGCTGCTTGAACAACAAGAAGCATTGGAAAAAGAGATGGATCATATCAAAAACCTTGCAAAAAAAAGACCGGATGATATTGAACCCATCAACCGGAGGTTTCAGAAATTTAAGACGTTATTGGCTTTACACAGTGAGATAGAAGAGCAGTTGGTTTATAAGAAGCTGATAGAGATGTCAGAACTTCGTGATTTAATTTTGAAAGCGAGGCAGTCCTATCATGTGATAAATACGTTGTTGTTAGAGCTGCGTGTGCTTTCTTTTGCAACCGAATCTTGGCTGCCAAAGTTTTTGGTGTTCAGAGATCATCTGTTAAAGCATATGAATGAGTCGGAAGATTTGATTTATAAGAAAGCAAATAAGGTTATGACTGCTAGCCAATTAACAGATTTGAAAAATTCGATTGATACTTTAGTGAAAGAAAGGAAGGTTTAGGCTGTGTCCTGACGCTCAGAATTTTTTACTTTTCAATAGGCCGCCTGTTTGGTAGCATCTTTCTAACCTTTTTTGTGATGATTCCTAACAGAATGCACTGAGTTTAGGGCCTATGTTTTACACTAATGTTTCTTTTGTCATTTTATTCATTCTGTTAGCAATTTTAGTTAGGGTGATGCCTTTTCATCTGCGAAAGTATGTACTGACCGCAGTGAGTTTATTGATTATTGCAACCTGGGGATGGGCCAGCCTTATTATTTTTCTTTTTGCCTCTGTTTTGGGGTTTATTTTTGCCGATTTAATATCACAGAAAACATCGCCAGGCTTCTTGCGTATTAACCGATGGTATGTGCTCTCTATTGGGGTAGCCTTTAATATTTTGTTGCTTGTGATATTTAAGTATCGTGAGTTCCTTTTAGGAGAAAATTTTGCAACGTTAATCACAGGACCATTGGCAGAGATTGGAATTCCGTTAGGGGTTTCTTTTTATTCATTTCATATTATCAGTTATTTGATTGATCTGTATCGTGGGCAGTATCAGCGGGCCAAGTTTATTGATTTTCTTTTTTATTTATCTTTTTTCCCGCATGTGATTGCAGGGCCGATTGTTCGGGGGTGGCAACTGCTTCCGCAGTTGAAGTTTAAGCGGAAAGCCAAGCATGATTTAGTCTTTGGTGCACATTTATTTATTACTGGTTTTTTCCTGAAGACGGTGTGCGCAGATAATATTGGAGGAGCGATTGATCCTTATTGGGCTAAAGATGCGCCAGCCTTGAGTATGGTAGGCCACTGGTTAGTGGCTTTGTATTATTATTTCCAGCTGTATGGAGATTTTGCGGGCTATAGCTTGATGGCTTGCGGTATGGCGCGGTTGTTGGGTTATCGGCTGCCGATCAATTTTCGGTATCCTATGTGTGCGATTGGATTTCAGGATTTTTGGCGTCGTTGGCATATTACGCTGTCTCGCTGGCTTAGAGATTATTTGTATATCCCTTTGGGGGGTAACCGATTAGGGGCTGTGCGTACGTGCCTGAATTTACTGATTGTCATGGCATTGGGCGGGTTGTGGCATGGGCCTGCATGGACTTTTTTGGTATGGGGTTTGCTGCATGGCGGTGGCTTGTTGGTTGAGCGCTTGCTCGGCGCCCATCGAGTGGCGGGATGGAAGATACCTGCTTGGTGGTTAACGACTCAGGTGGTGGTGGTGATTGCCTGGGTCTTTTTTAGATCGCCTTCGCTGGAGTTTGCGAGTCAGTTCATTCATCAGATGTTTAACTTTCAGCAAGGGTATCACGTAGATAAGCGATTGTTGTGGGTTGCCGTTTATACGTTGCCGATTGTTTTTCATCATCTGGCGCCCTGGCTTGTGCGTAAAATCAAACCTTCAAAAGTGATGTCCTTTTTAGGTAGCTTGAGCAGTATGAGTTTTTTAACTTCTGTGATTGTGCAGTCGCCTTCTGCTGTGTTTATTTACTTTGCCTTTTGAGAAAAATAGATGAAAATTGCACACCCTTATTTAAAATCTTTTTTCTTAACAACCCTCATTATCTTATTGATTGTGGTACCTCGTGCCCCAAGAAAAGGGCCTAAAAAATTCGAGTTGCCTTCGATAAAGAAAGTGTTTATTAGCTCTTATGGGGAGCATGATGCGATACATCGATTGATATATCATGGACTTTTTGGGTTTCGTCAACAGATGGCTGAGGCTGATGTTCTTATTGTTGGGAATTCTCATGCAGAATTGGGATTTTCTGCAAAACAGATATCAAGAGAATTATCTAATACCTTAAATCGCCAGGTTAAAGTTTTTAACTTGGGTGTTGGTTGGGGGGAAGCATTTCCCTTTCATAAGCAGGTGATGCGTAAACAAGGTGTGCAATGTAAATTGTTGCTGCTTGAGCTTTTTGCAACGTTAGAAGATCGTATGACGGATCAAGGGAAGAGTGCACTTTCAGAAAATAAGTTAACCGCTTATATGAAGGTGTTTGATGCCTGGGCGGTGGTAGCGAAAGATTGGTTGCTGGATGGCATTTTACCGCGTATTACTTACAATCGAAAATCAGATGGGCGACGTGTGTTCCTGAAAGAACGTTTTTTGGCTTACCCCGTTGGCATCAGAACTTGGCAGCATGGGGATGTATGGGACTACTGGCTGCCATTTTATGGAAGTACCTATCAAAATACCCCTACGTCTTTAATTACCTATGCCAAGCTGAAGGATAAAAAGCGCAAGAAACGTGATATTGAGCTGACAGAACGTATTTTGGATCCTACGTTTTTAAGTGAAAAGCAGTTGTATGTTATGACAGCAATAGTGCCATCGAATATCAACGCGCATGCCTATTGCGCCCCAGTACAGACTTTAGGTTTGCCGTATGTCGATATCTCTTTCCAGGATGTACCGCTTTATGATGGTGCTCATACAAACCATGTGGGGAGATCATTGGTGACTCATAGACTTCTAGAGCAATGGCAGAAGCATCCTCAATCCCCATTTTCACAGTCCATGCAATTAATTGAAAATTGTAAAGGGGGAGGTGTTTTGGATAAGCAAAGATCTTCTCTTTAAAAAATTAATTGATGACACATCCTAGGCAACGTTCCTAAAGATTTTTTGCTCGAAGAAAAGAAAGGTTCGTCATTGCGAGGAGCGACGCGACGCGGCAATCCAGGCTCAGGTTTATTAAAGCCACATAAGCTTAGGTCTTGAATAGAGGTTCCTGACTGGATTGCCGCGCTTCGCTCGCAATGACGGGTGGAATGATTACAATCAATTTTTGAATTCTTCTTCAGCGCCTTAGCCCTTCTCGTTACGTTCCTAACTACTGAATTAAGGTTTAACCATTTGTAACTCAAGCATCCCACTGTTTTGACCGCTTATGGCTGGGTTTCCTTTAATTGTTAACACGGTTTTTCCTCTGAGATTTCTTTCCAGCGCTTCTTTCACATTCACCTGTATGTCCGAATGACCCTTAGAGTAAATAACCGCTGTGTTGGCTGTTAACGCTAAGGCATTAACGGTTGAGTTGCCGGAGAGGTCCAGGCCAAGAGCAGTTGTATTGCCGGACAAGGTTGCATCAATGCTTCCCTGGGTTTTTAAAAGGAATTGCTTTGATTGGATGTCAGAAATAAGGACTTTATTGTTTCCTTGGGTTTTTATATTAAATTGATTGACTTTTACCTGTGAAATCTCAATTTGACTGTTGCCTTGAGCGATGAGGCTTTTTAATCCAGTAGTACGAATTTCAAGCGTTAACGGGGGTGTAGAGGAAGGTATGCGCGTATTTTGGGAAGAGATGGATGTTTGTTGTTGATTCCCTTCGATTTTCAGTGCCTTAATGGCCTGTTCGTCTCCTTTTATCTGAATCTGTGTTTCCTGATTCGTAGGGGCTTGTTGAATTTGGATTTGATAATGCCCTTGAATAGACAAAACAGGGGATAAAGGGAGTGTTTCTGACCGAGTGGAAGATTGAGCTATGCTATAAGAGGCGTATGAAAAAAGAGAGAGTCCGAGTACAAAACTGCCGAGAGGAAAATGAATTTTCATAAGGTCTCCTTTGTAAGCTAAGAAATAAGCGATCTGAAAAATGGTTTACATCAATTCTGATAATGATTATATTTTAGCTTTTGGTTTTTTGATTTTCAAAAACATGGAGCTTTTATCCTATGTCGAAGGAGAACTCCTCTTCAAATTTAGCGCATTCTGTGATTCCAGTCATATTGTCAGGTGGCTCTGGAAGCCGGCTTTGGCCTTTATCCAGGGAAAGTTACCCTAAACAATTATTAAGGTTGGTGGGCCAGAATAGTTTGTTACAGGATACAGCGATCCGGGCAAAATCCGTTACACCTGAAAAAATCATTATGATTTGTAATGAGGCACATCGTTTTTTAATTGCCGCTCAATTGCAGGAAATTGGTTTGGAGGCGCCTCATATTATTTTGGAGCCCATGGGTAAGAATACAGCGCCAGCCATTGCTATCAGTGCATTTTATGCGTTAGCCCATTGTACTCAAGAAAATCCTTTGTTATTAGTTTTGCCAGCTGATCATGTCATTCGGGATATCCATTATTTTACAGAAGCGGTTCATCTGGGTGAACCTTATGCGAAGCAAGGAAAATTGGTGACATTTGGGGTTGTTCCCCATAAGCCGGAGACTGGGTTTGGGTATATTGAAGGGGGCGCAAGTTTAAGCAGTCAGGCTGAGGTTCGGCAAGTTGCGCGGTTTGTTGAAAAACCTGATTTGGAAACGGCGAAAGCGTATGTTGCTTCTGGTGATCATTACTGGAATAGTGGCATTTTTATGTTTCAGGCCAAGGCCTACCTGGATGCGTTGGAAAAACATTCTCCAGATATTTTTAGCATTTGTAAAAAGGCGTTTGAGAAAACCCTGGAAGAATTAGATTTTTGTCGTCTGGATCCAGGCATTTTTAATCAATGCCCAAGTGACTCTATCGACTATGCAGTGATGGAAAAGGCAGATAATGTGGTGGTGGTGCCTATGGAGGCAGGTTGGAGCGATATGGGATGCTGGACTGCCATGAGTGAAATTTCTGATGCGGATGCGCAAGGGAATGTTATTAAAGGGAATGTGCATATTGAACAGGTGTCTAATTGTTATTTGCATAGTGAAACACGCTTGTTGGCAGCAGTGGGTGTGGAAGATCATGTTGTCATTGAAACGCCTGACGCTGTGTTGGTCGCGCATAAAAATCGGGCACAGGATGTAAAATCCATCGTCAGTCAGCTGAAAGAAAAAGGAAAGACAGAATCTATTGTCCATCAGAAAGTGGATCGTCCTTGGGGGTACTATGAATCTATTTATCAGGCATCTGGCTTTCAGGTGAAGCGTATCGGAGTATATCCGGGGCAAAGACTTTCCTTACAGATGCATCATCATCGTGCAGAGCACTGGGTGATTGTTAAAGGACGTGCGCGTGTGGTTCGGAATGAAGAGACTTTAGAACTGGATGAAAATCAATCTGTCTATATTCCTAAAGAAGCTAAACATCGCATTGAAAATATTGGGCCAGAGCTGTTAGAGTTTGTTGAAGTGCAATACGGAAGCTACTTGGGGGAGGATGATATTGTGCGCTTTCAAGATGATTATGGCAGGGAAAAAAAAAGGACAGCAACCGTCGACTTGGAATAGATGACATACCCTAGGGTGTGCCCTCATTTGCTTCCATTACCTACATTTTGAACTCAAAGAATAAATTGATGACACTCTCTAGTATATAAGATGCGTATTTTACATATTTATAAAAGTTACTTTCCGGATACGGTTGGCGGTATTGAGCAAGGTATTAAAAATATTATTGAATCAACTCAAAGAGCTGGGGTTGAGCATGCTATTTTAACCTCGAGTCAGAATGCTTCGACAGAAGAAGAGGGTGGCGTTACGATCACACGTTTACCGACAACAGTATCGATTTCTTCTTGCCCTGTCAGCATTTCAATGTTGTTTAAATATCGTGCTTTAGTGGAGCCATTTGATTTACTGCACTATCATTTTCCCTGGCCCTTTGCTGAGGCCTTACATGTAATTTGTCAGATAAAAAAGCCTTTTATTGTCAGTTACCAAAGCGATATTGTTAAACAAAAAATTTTAAAACAATTCTATTGGCCTTTTTTTAAACGATTCATGTCTCAGGCGAGCTGTATTGTAGCAGCTTCTCAAAATTATCTGGCCACGAGCCGGGATTTAAAACCTTTTCTATCCAGATGTGATGCTATTCCAGTTGGGATTGCAGATTTACCTGCGCCTGAGTCTCAAAAGGTTACGCATTGGCGTTCTGTGGCGGGTGAAGGGTTTTTGTTGTTTGTGGGGGTGCTTCGTTACTATAAAAGTTTGCATATTCTATTGGATGCGCTGAAAGGGCAGCAGGTTCCTGTGGTGATTGCTGGGGATGGTCCTTGTGGAGAAGCACTGAAAGCACAAGCCCAGAAAAATGGACTCACTTCAGTGCAGTTTGTGGGTAGAGTTTCAGATGCAGATAAGCTGGCATTGTTACATTTGTGTCGAGGTGTTGTATTACCTTCAAGTCAACGTTCAGAGGCTTATGGGGTGGTTTTGGTTGAAGGTTTGGCGGCGGGGAAACCTTTGATTTCAACTGAAATTGGTACCGGAACCAGCTTTATTAATCAGCATGGTGAAACCGGATGGGTTGTCCAGCCCGATGCGCCTGATGAATTGTGGAAAGCGATTGATGCTCTGTTTTCAGAGGATGCGCTAGCCAAAAAAATGGGTGAGGCAGCCAGGGCACGATATGAAGCGCTTTTTACTGCTGAAAAGATGGGGAAAGCCTATCAGGCATTATATGAGAAAATATTGTGATGCGAATCGGGCTCAGCTTAACTCCTCTGTTTAAACAAAATCGAGATGGAATTTTCACCTATACCCAATCCTTGTTTGAACAGTTTTCAAGTCGTGCACATACCGTGGTTCCCGTCAGTTTTTTACGCAACGAAAACGTTTCAATCCAGGAGCATGTGGATTTTTTAGGACACTATGAGCTTTGCTTGTTGAAACAGCTCAGTGGACTTTCAGTTAAACCATTGGACGACCTGGAAAATCAGATAGATATATATCATGCGACAGATTATCGATTCATACGACTTAAACAGAAACCCTTAATTGCGACTTTACATGATGCTGTGCCCTTGAGAAATGCGCAGTGGGCCAATCCAGCTTTAAGAAGGGTTAAGAATATTTTAATGAAGCAGGCTGCGAAGTGGGTGGATGGTGTCATTGCCGTTTCTCATGCAGAAGTGCCTGAGTTGGTGGAATGCTGGGGTGTAGAAGCTTCTAAAATTTCCGTTGTCCATTCCGGCGTGTCAGATTTTTGGCACCAGTCTGTGCCTTCCGATGAGAAACAAACTCTGCTAGAAAAGCATGGGTTGCCTTCCGCATTTATTTTATTTGTGGGGACTTTGCAACCCAGAAAAAATGTGGAGCGTTTACTTGATGCATTTAAACGACTGCCCGAGCCGCTTAAAAAAAATTACCCGATGGTGTTGGTTGCTCAAAGAGGTTGGTCTGATGAGGGCGTGATCAAACGGTTACAGCCAGAAATAGAAAAAGGACAGGCTTATTGGTTACAGAATGTTTCAAAGGAAGCGTTACGCTGTTTTTATCAGAGTGCTACTGTGTTTGCTTTTCCCAGTTTATATGAAGGGTTTGGGTTGCCTGTGTTAGAAGCTTTTGCATCCAGGGTTCCTGTGTTGACTTCAAATGTTTCTGCCTTACCTGAAGTGGCAGGTGAGGCTGCTGTACTGGTGGATCCTTATCAGGTGGAAGAGATGACAGAGAAATTGCAACAGTTGTTAACCTCTGAATCTTTAAGAGCAGAGTGCATTCAAAAGGGCATTGAGCGAGTTAAACAATTTACCTGGGAGCATTGCGCCCAAAACACGCTAGATGTCTATAGGAAGTTTTTATGAAAAAACATCGCGTCCTTTTTGATCTGGCATTAGCTTTACATGGTTACTCAGGTATTCCTCAAGATACGCGAATGATGTTTTTGTCTCTTTGTCAGGCGAATCAGGTAGATTTAACAGGGCTGGTGAGTGGGATGTCGCCTAAGGTTTCTGTTTGCGCATTGGAGCGTGATTTTAGCGACCCGATTAAGGCAGCAGAGCGTTTCTCTTATTTTATTGCAGCACTAAAACAGAAGTCTTGGCCAGTCACGAGTAAGTATCGGGCATTACATTTCATAAAGCATGCAAAATTAAAAATGCAGGCGGCTTTCAATTGCTTTAAGCAAAATTATTCCCTTTATCCCTATCATCCCCAGTTTTTGGATTTTTTATGGCAAACAGGTTTTGATGGTGCAGTACCTGGGGAGTATAGAGACATTGTATTAAAGCAATCATGGATGGCTTCCAATTTTTCAAAATTTTTTGTTAAGACGGCATTGTTAACCCATTTGCCGATGCCCAGGTTGAATACCGAGGGGTATGATTTTGCCGTGTTCCAGGATGGAACTCCAGTATGTCCGAGAGTTTCCCAGGGTACTACGCCGATTGTTCGGTATTATGATGCGGTACCCTTGGTTTACGCACATACCATTGCAAACCCGGAAATGGGTCCGGCATTGCATGCGGCTGGCATTCGATCTGCTCAAAAACGCGGGGCATATTTTGCTTGCGACTCTCTTCCTGCAGAAGCTGAGTTGTTAAGGATCGTACCAGAATTGGAAGGGAAAACCTTTGTGGTACCTGTTGGTGTCATTGCAAATAAAGAAAAGGTATCTGAAGATCGCCCATTGGTTGAAAGAATCATTCTTGAGCATGCTGCATCCAAGGCGCTGAAGTTTCAGGGCGAAATTGGAAGCTATATCATGAGTGTTTCCACATTGGAGCCGAGGAAAAATTTCATTACCCTGATACGTGCGTTTGAAAAAATCAGGTTAACACAGGATCCTAACTTAAAGCTGCTGATTGTGGGGAGCCAGGGTTGGCAGTGTGAAGATATTTTAGACGCAATGCGCCCACATATCGAGGCAGGAAACTTGTTTCATTTACATAAAGTACCAGACTGGGCGCTGAGAATACTTTATGCCCATGCGCGTGCCTTTGTGTTTTCAAGCTATTATGAAGGATTTGGCATTACGCCCGTAGAGGCTTCTATCGCAGGGTGTCCTGTTATTGTTTCCGATATCCCGGTACATCGTTGGGTGATGGGGGAGGGTGCCTTATATTGCGACCCTTATGATTTGCATTCAGTGAGTGATGTGATTGAGCAGTTGCTTTATTCAGAGCATGCAGCCGCATTAGCTGAAGCTTTGAAAGCAAAAGCCCGAGTCAATGCAGAAAGATTTTCATTGGCTGCTGTTGCGGAACGTTGGGTGGAGGCTTTTGATAAAATAGCGGTGTTATAGGGTGTGTCCTTTTCTCGTCATTGCGAGGAGCGAAGCGACGTGGCAATCCAGGCCTAAACTTATTAAAGCCACTTAAACTTAATCCTTTGATAGAGGCTCCTGCCTGGATTGCCGCGCTTCGCTCGCAATGACGGGGGAGTAGTTACCCAAGGTTTTTTCTGACATGATTTTTGGTTCTAATGCAAAGTGCTGCTCTTGGCTATAAAAAAGTAGACTTTGTGTATAAAAACCAGTATGTTGATCTTCATTGGGGGAGGAGGATATAGCTAAGTTCCTATTAATTTGTCACATCTGACGGCCATTTTCCCTTCAAACAAAGCGCAGAAAAACTCACGACAGGACGACTATACTTCGTTTTTCAGAATTTTGTTTGAAGAAAAACAGTTTGTCATATGTCGCAAATTTATAGTGACACGCCCTAGCTATAAACCTAAACTCAGCAGTTTTATACAAATTTGCCTGATACCCTGACCATGCTCTATCATTCATCGGGTTCAAATATGAAACAAAAAATAACATCTACTGCTGTAATACTTCCTTCAAATCCACAAAATGCGCCAGAGGATCTAATCCATCAAGCAGAGATGAATAGTCAACAGATGCACTATCGTCCTGCCGTTGAAAATTACAAGCTCGCCTTGGCAGGTTATCTTTCAATGGGTAACCAGATAAAAACAGCAGAAACTTACATAAAAATCGCCAATACATACAAGGCCATGTCGCTAGAGCGGGAAGCTGTCTCCCATTATGAAAAGGCCATTAACGCTTGTCTTTTACTCTCTCCTGAAAACAATGCAATCCTGTTAGCCACTATCTATGAAAAACTTTCCGACATCTGCTTGAACACAGGACGTTATGAGGACGCAGTGGCATTTTTTCAGAGCGCGGCTGAAAGCTATGCTTCAGCATTGAGTCATAGCCAACAAAAACAAGGAAAAGATCATCCTGATACAGCAAAAATTTGGAGTCAATTGGGAGGCTTTTATAAACGTTGGAAAAAAAAGAAAACAGCCATTGGTTGCTATGAAAAAGCCTTGGAAATTAACATTGCATATTTCGGTGAAAACCATATAGAGACAGCTAACTCACTGAGGGATTTAGCCTCTGTTAGAAGGTCGGATGCCTATTATTTTTATGATGCCAGATCACGTTACGAAAAGGCACTTTTGATCACTGAGAGGGAGCTTGGTAATGAACATCCTGAAATGGCTCACATCTATTCTGAGCTTGCTCTCTTCTATGAATCACAAATGCATTATGATGAAGCGATTGAATACTATCAAAAAGCTGCCAATATTTATGAAACACATGCAGACGATAAAATCATTGAACTGGCTGGCCTTTATCAAGACATTGGATTCGTCTATAGAAAACAAAATGACTATGCTAATGCGTCTGAGTTTTATGAAAAAGCATTAGATGTTATCCGTAACCTAGATAACAAAAATCACCATTTTATTGGAGAGCTTTATATTAGCTTGGGTAATGTCTTTTATTACGTGCTTGAACAATGGGGTAAAGCGGCAAAGTTCTTCGAAACTGCTCAAAAAAACCTTCAAAAAACAGGTTACAACACTGTGGCTTTATACTCCAGCTATATTGCACTTGCAAACAGCGCTAGAGCTGAAGGCGATTATGATAAGGCGATTAACCTATGCGAGAATGCTTTATCTATCAACCATAAGCTCATAGTAGATGATGGATCTCTTGGTGCAAAGAGTGAGCGAGAAATCACGATCTACGAAATAATGTCCAAGTGTTATCGCTCAAAAGGACAATCAGAAGAAGCAAATACTTTTTTTATCAAAGCAGCAAAACTTGCTATGCAGCTATTGAAACATCGATTAACCTATTGTGGTGATAATGAAGTGGTGATTGCCAACAGTTATCTAAACCTGGTATCTCTTGCGCGAAGTATAAATCTATTTAGAAACGCCATAGAATGGATGGAGTATGTAATAGATAGAAACCTTGGAACACCTTTGGAAAACAGCCGGCATACTTTCAGCCTTTATATTAACTTAGGAAACATATACCTGGCTCAAGGCACCCCGGATAAAGCGCTTCAGTCCTTCGAAAAAGCAATGCGTATTGGGAAAAAACTGCCTGGAGAAAAACACATTAATATGACCCTCATTTATGAGAGTATGGGGAAAGCTTATCAAAGAAAAGTTCAGATGAGGGAAGCAATAGATTTTTACGAAAAAGCGCTACAGATCTCCACTGAAAAGCTTGGAAAACAGAACTTGACAGTCGTTAAAAAAACTATTCAGCTCGCCTCCACTTACGTAACAGCAAAAGAATATCTCAAGGCTATTAGCTTGCTTGAGGAAACCTTGCGCGCTTGTAAAAATCTCTTAGATGAGGATGAAAGTGCAATACTCATCTCGATATACGAGAAACTTGGTTTTACTTATTTTCACAAGAGAGAACATGAGAGTGCCATTGAAAATTTTTTAAAGGTTTTAGACCTTATTGGCGACAAAAAATCTTCGATCAAAGGCGATACTTATCATGCTTTGGCTTGTTCTTATGACTGGATTCAAAAGTGGGAAAAAGCCAAAGTCTATTTTGAAAAATACATCCAATTTTCAAAAGAAAACATGCCTGAAATTCCTAGCCTCAAGTTCTATAACTATATGCTTACTGCTTGTACATATATTGGAGATTTTAAAAAAATCGCTCCTTTTCTTCAAGATTGCCTGACGCTTTTACTCCACCAGGATGAATCCAGTTATTCAATTAGCCTGGGGCATGTTTTTCGCAATCTTGGGTTTCTTTTTATTAAAAATCAACAGTTTATAGAGTCGAGCGCCTGCCTTGAGAGAGCTCTTAATATTCTGAAGCGCTCTTTAGAAGAAACAGATGAGATAGTGATAAGTGTTCGGCTAGAGCTTGGAGGCAGCTACAGTGGGAACCATCAGTATGATGAGGCGATTGAATGTTATCATATTCTCTTGGCTAATTTGATGAAACTAGAACTATATTACGATGGTTATTCGCGTTATGTTGCCGTACTCGAAAGGCTGGGCTTAGCCTATGAGAAGAAAAAAGACTATGTATCAGCCATTGAGTGCTATGAGCAACTTCAAGAAATTTATACGAAATACCCCGAATATGAAAAATTGGTTCCATTGATGAAAGAGTACATCTTGAATGTCAAAGCGGAAGCAGATTGCATCACTGATGCACAATATGCAGAAGCAGAAGCAGAAGCAGAAGCAGAAGCAGAAGTAAATCGAGAGTACCAGGAAGATACCGAAGACGATGAAAGCAGCAGCCAAAGATCTTTAGCTTTTTTTTAGTGCGTTAGGCTTTACTTTTTAAGGCGGCTACAATTTGTTTGGCTTGCGCTTGAGTAAGGTGTGGCCCCATCGGCAAGCTAAGTACTTCCTTATGAATTTGTTCACTAATAGGGAAAGCGTTATTTTTCATCGCCTGATAAGCTTTTTGTTGATGAGGCGGGATGGGGTAGTGGATCATCGTTTGGATACCTTCTTCCAGTAATTGTGCTTGTAGCTTTTCCCGTGCTTGAGTCCGAATAATATATTGGTGCCAGACCGAGTTTGCATAATCCGGGACGTAAGGGAGGGTTAATGCAGGTAAGGAAGCGAGATGTTCTGTATAAAAGGTTGCCAGTTGGTTTCGACGAGCATTCCATTCATCCAGATGTTTCAATTTGACCCGAAGCAAGGCAGCTTGAATTTCATCCAGGCGGGAGTTCGTGCCTTGCGTTTCATTGTGGTATTTTTGTTTGGAACCATAATTGCGTAGCATCCTGATTTTCTCAGCCAGATCAGTATCTTGTGTGGTCACGGCGCCGCCATCACCAAAAGCACCTAAATTTTTGCCCGGGTAAAAACTGAAACCGGCTGCATCGCCTAATGAACCAGCTTTTCTACCTCGATATGTTGCGCCGTGCGCTTGTGCGCAATCTTCTATGAGTTTTAGCCCATACTGGCTTGCGATCGATGAAATGGGATCCATATCTACGGTTTGGCCATACAAATGCACAACCAGGATCGCTTTGGTTTTATCCGTGATGGCGGACTTAATGAGCGTAGGGTCGATGTTGTAAGTTTTGATATCAGGTTCAACGGGGATGATTTTGGCGTTGACATTTGAAACGGCTAGCCATGTTGCAATGTAGGTGTTAGAGGGCACAATCACCTCATCGCCTTCTCCTATGCCATAGGCTTGCAGGATTAACTCCAGGGCTTGTAGGCCATTGGCAACCCCAATTGCATGTTGAGTGCCGCAATACGCTGCAAATTCGGCTTCAAAAGCAGCAAGTTCATTGCCAAGCAAATACCATCCAGAATTCATGGTTCTTTGGTAGGCTTCATCCAGATCAGCTTTCAGTTCAATATAGGCGGCTTTAAGGTCCAGAAATGGAATGGTTGGATAACTCATGGTCTGCTCATGTTTAAGGGAATTGTATAGGGTGCGTCATTGCCATCATTCCGATGATAGTGTCATAATACCATTCGTGAATTCAACATGAGCGTATAAGAAAAGTGAACGCTGCCCGTCATTATTATCCTCAATTAACTGGTGTTAGAGCGCTTGCCGCTTATCTTATATTTCTGCACCACTTTCCAACAAAATCATTGGGGGAAGCTGCATTTGCTATTCAGAGAGAGTTGCATATTGGGGTGCCTATCTTTTTTGTATTAAGCGGATTTCTGATTTATTTACGTTATTCCGAAAGCTGCCGTTTGGAGAGGGGGTGGTTAGGTTCTTATTTTAAAAATCGATTTGCCAGGATTTATCCTGTTTTTTTTCTGGTGATTCTCTTTCAGTGCTACCTAATGAAAAGCGGGTGGTTTGATTTCTTGATGCAGGCTACCTTCATTAAGGGGTTTTCCGGGGAATATAAATTTTTAGGTTTGGCCCAGGGCTACCTAATGAAAAGCGGGTGGTTTGATTTCTTGATGCAGGTTACCTTCATTAAGGGGTTTTCCGGGGAATATAAATTTTTAGGTTTGGCCCAGGGCTGGACACTTACGGTGGAAGAAACGTTTTATTGTCTGTTTCCCTTGTTGCTTATTTGCATGAAACGTACAGGTTTTTTAGTCGCGTGGCTAGCTGTTTATGGCGTAGGGTTTTCTCTTTTTAAAGGAGGAACCTGGCTAGACTGGCATGGATTTTTTACGCCTGAGCGTTTTATGCTTTACTACACATTTTTTGGACAAGCCAGTCAATTTTTTGTCGGTATGTTGTTGGCAAAATGGATAGTAAGTTCCAGGGTGAATTCGATTGAAGAAAATTTACCGGGAAGATTGACCTGGTTGGGGATAGGGGGCATTGTTTTTTGTGTTTTTTGCTTCTATCAACTGCGTGCGCCCACATTTGCTTTAGGGCTATTTGCTCCTTGGGGAATTTTCATTAACCATACGTTGCTGCCTTGTTCAATTGCGCTGTTTTTTTATGGGCTATTGACAGAGCAATCCTGGGTTCGAAGTGCTTTACAAAGTAAACAGATGGTGCTGCTTGGGAAATCCAGTTATATTTTTTACTTGATTCATATGACTTTCTATTTCTTGATTGCAACTTCCATCTCTTCTAAAAAATTGATCATATTTATTTTATTAAATATCCTATCTGTCTTTTTTTATTTTACAATTGAACGTCCTTGTCAGAAATGGATCGTCAATTTTCGTTGGAAGTCCGTCAAGCGCTTATTTGCTTTGCCGCGACAAGAAGAAAACATAGGTTAAATGAGTAGAAGTGGTGTGTAAAACAAAAAAAAATGAGATTTGGCAGCAATTACAAGCGGATCAAAAAGCAATTGAACCCGTTCTTATGAAGGATTTGTTTGCCAGTGATCCTGAGCGGTTTAAACGTTTTTCTTTAGAAACAGCAGGTCTTTTTTTGGATTATTCAAAAAATCGAATCACATCAACGATTTTAGAGCGCTTGCTGAAGTTGACCGAAATCATCCAACTTCCCCAACAAATCGAATCCCTGTTTCAGGGTAAAATCATGAATGCCACCACTCACCAAAAGGTGTGGCACACTTTGCTTCGTCATCCCAAACTGGAATCGGAAGGGCCTGAAGCACTAGAGGTTTTGCGTGCCAGGCAGAAAATGGAGGCGGTGGTTAGCCAGATTCGTGATCAGGCTTGGTTGGGTTTTAGTGGAAAACCGGTGACTGACATTGTGAATATTGGCATTGGCGGGTCAGATTTGGGGCCGCGATTAGTCATAGATGCCTTGAGACAGTATCAAAAAGAAAGTTTGAACTTTCATTTTATTTCCAACGTGGATGCTACCCATTTATCAGAAATGTTAGGGCAGCTATCACCAGAAACGACACTTTTTGTTTTGTCTTCCAAATCTTTTGGTACGGCTGAGCTGCTTTGTCATGCAAAGACGATTAAACATTGGTTATTGAGTCATTCAGGCAACCATCCAGCAGTGCTTGAGAAACATTGTCTTGCAGTGACAGCCAATCAGGCGAAAGCAGAGCAATTGGGCATTCCTTCTCATAATATATTGCCTTTGTGGGATTGGGTAGGCGGGCGCTTTTCTGTATGGTCTTGTATTGGATTATCGGCTGCAATTGCGATGGGTATGGAATCTTTTTATCGCTTTTTAGAAGGTGCTTATGCAATGGATCAGCATTTTCTTTCCCAGCCTGCTGCACGTAATATGCCCATTATATTAGCCTTGCTCAGTGTTTGGTATATCAATTTCTGGGGAGTCCATGTGCATGCGGTGATTCCTTATACAGATACTTTGCGTTGCTTGCCGGCTTATTTGCAGCAGCTGGAAATGGAAAGTAACGGGAAATCAGTGGATCAATTCGGTGATTTTTTGGAGTACGCGACAGCGCCTTTGGTTTTTGGAGGCGTAGGGACGGATGTTCAGCATTCATTTTTTCAACTGCTACACCAGGGGAAACAATGGATTCCTGTGGATTTTATTGCGGTGATGAAGGTCAATCATCCTCACGAATCGCATCATCGACTATTACTCGCCAATTGCCTGGCGCAAGGTCAGGCCTTAATGCAAGGATATACTGTATCGCAGGCCCCTGTTTCTCTATCACCACATGTTACATTAGAAGGAAATCGTCCCAGTAATACCCTCTTGATGTCTGAGTTAACCCCTTATACATTAGGGAGTTTGATTGCTCTGTATGAGCATAAAACGATTGTAGAAGGTTTTATTTGGCAGGTGAATTCATTTGATCAGTGGGGGGTAGAGCGTGGGAAAAAATTGGCCCAGGATTTATTAAAAGCTATGGAAAATCAACACGAAGCATCTGTGCTGGATGTTTCTACCCAGGGTTTATTAGATCGAATCAAAGGTAATCGTTTATGCTTAAGCGACCAGGCAAGCTAGATATAAAAGAGGGAGCGCTTTATCTGAGCGCCATTCTAGGGACATTGTTGCTGTTGCTTTATTTTATGTATCGAGCTGGCTTTGTATACCATTTGCCTTTGACCTATGGCGGAGATGCCATGGCAGGTCAGGTTTTTATTAAAAGCATTTTAGATACAGGGTGGTTTATCAGTAATCCTTTCCTGGGTGCCCCGTTTGGGTATAGTTTTGCAGATTACCCCATGTCAGATTCAACCAACTTTTTCTTAATGAAATTGTTTGGATGGGTGCAGGGTGATTCCGTTTCTGTGATGCATAATTTTTTGTTTGCAACCTATTTTTTGGCTGCTTTAACCAGCTTATATGTATTCCGTCGTTTAGGTCTGAGTCGACTATTCGCGTTTGCAGGCAGCTTGCTTTTTAGTTTTCTAGGCTATCATTTTTATCGAGCAGAGGGTCATCTACTATTAAGTGCTTATTATGCAGTGCCGATTTATATTTTCTTTGCATTGGCTATTTTTCAAGATAGGCCTTTTGCTTCTAGTGATTTGAAAACAGTATGGATAAAAGGATTATTGAGTATTGTTATTCTTGCCATTTGTGCCTCGACGGGTGTTTATTATGCTTTTTTTGGGGCTTATTTTATTTTGATTGCTGGCCTCATCGCGGGGATTGATCAAAAATCCTGGAAACCTTTGCTTAGAGCAGGATTCCTAGTTTTCATTATCAGCGGTACGGTTTTTCTCAATATTTTACCGAGTTTTATTTCCACCGCGAAATATGGCAAAAATTTAGAAGCCTCTTACCGCCACTTTGTCGGCGCAGAAATTTATGCGCTTAAAATAACACATCTGTTTTTGCCGGATCAGTATGGGCCTTTAGGAAAATTGAAGACTAAATATGCTGCGGTTGCACCTTTGGTGAATGAGAATGTGACCTCTGATCTGGGTGTCTTTGGTGTGCTTGGGTTTATTGGTTTGCTGGGTGTTGTTTTGCTCAGGAAAACTCGCCTTTCTGACTCACCTTTATTTGATTTAAGCCGTTTAAATATGGCGGGTATATTATTGGCCACCATAGGGGGGTTAGGGTCATTATTTGCGATTTTTATTTCTCCTAAAATCCGGGCTTATAATAGAATCAGTGTTTTTATTGCATTCTTTGCATTGGCTGCCTTTTTTCTTTTGGTGCAAAAATTCCTGAAAAAGAAACCTAAAGTTTGGCAGCATGTGACCACAGGGGTTTTAGTATTGCTTTGTGTGATATCCATTTTGTTTGGTCCCGTTAAGAAGTGGTCTAATGTGGAAACTAAAGTCTCAGTCGATAGTGATCGTGCTTTTGTCGCGCAAATAGAAAAACAAATCCCTCAAGGTATGGTATTCCAGCTCCCCATTATGCCGTTTCCAGAAAATGGGGGGATTCATAAAATGTATGATTATGAATTGTTTCGAGGTTATCTGTACTCTCATACGTTAAAGTGGAGCTACGGCGCAATGCGTGGGCGTATGCCAATACAGTGGCAGCAATGGGTTGGTTTGGCGCCTGAGGCTGAAATGTTAAGGCAGTTATCTTATGCTGGTTTTTCTGGGATTTATATTAACCGGAAGGGCTATCCTGATCGTGGGGCACGCTTAGAAAGGAATTTGACAACGTTGCTTCAGCAAGCTCCTTTAGAGAGCCAGGATGGGGATCTTATTTTTTATCAGATAGCAGATTATGCGAAGCAGTTACGCCAATCTTTGCCGGAGAAAGTTTGGAATAGGAAAGTTTTTCAAGTTAAAAATATTGGCTGGATTTGGGGTAAAAATTGGGGGTTTTCAAAGGCGCTTAAAGGCTCAATCTCAAGAAGTTCTTTAAATAAAAAGTATAGTGTTTTAGAAATTGTAAATCGTGGCCAGGTGCCTGTTAAAGTAAAGTTACAAGCCAGGTTTTCGGCAAAGAAGGCTTCCGGTTTGGATTTAATTCTGAGCGGCGATTTGTTTAAAAAGACACTTCATGTGAGTGCGCAAGGCACGCCATTTAACCAGGATGTGATTGTGAAACCAGGTAGGCATTTTGTTTATTTTAAGGCAAAGGATGGTCAGCAATTTACCTTGACAGCCAGTCACTTTTCAGTGGATGTATTGGAGGCAGGGAGCCGTTTGGACGCAAAAGATCAATGAGGTAATTGCTCATCCATCATTGCAAGGAGCGAAGCAAAGCTCGTCATTGCGAGGAGCGAAGCGACGTGGCAATCCAGGAAAAACAAAGCTTCGCAGTAGTTTTCAGCTGCCGAATCTAGGATAATGGGTGAGTCGTTATTAATTGAGTATCATTAACCAGTGGGGAACAGTTGAATGAAAAAAGTTGGGATTATTACCGGAATTACAGGCCAGGATGGTGCTTATCTGACTAAATTATTGTTGGAAAAAGGGTATAAAGTTTATGGTACACATCGTCGTTCTAGTACTTTAAATTTGTGGCGTTTAAAGGAGTTGGGAGTTGAAAACCATCCCAACCTGACACTCGTAGAGCATGATCTGACAGATTTTAGCTCCAGTGTACACTTATTAAAAGCGACGAAGCCGCATGAAATTTATAATCTGGCCGCACAAAGCTTTGTAGGTACATCATTTGATCAACCGATTACAACGACAGAAGTGGATGCCCTCGGGCCGCTGAATTTCCTGGAAGCGATTCGTTTGACAGATAAGGGAATTCGCTTTTATCAAGCTTCTACTTCAGAGATGTTTGGTAAAGTGCAAGCAGTTCCACAAAATGAAAGTACACCTTTTTATCCCAGGAGTCCGTATGGCGTTGCAAAGTTATATGCCCATTGGATTACGATCAATTATCGTGAGTCTTACGATATGTTTGCTTGTAGCGGTATTTTATTTAACCATGAGTCGCCTTTAAGAGGATTGCAGTTTGTTACACGAAAAATTACGGATGCAGTTGCTAAAATCAAGCTGGGTCAGCAAGAGGTATTAGAGCTAGGTAACATGAGCGCAAAAAGAGATTGGGGGTATGCGGAGGATTATGTCGAAGGGATGTATTTGATGCTTCAATCAGAGACCCCAGAAGATTACGTGTTGGCTTCTGGGCGTACCACAACCGTGAGAGAATTTGTCGAGATGTCGTTCGCTGGGGCTGGGATTTCAGTGGTTTGGGAAGGAGAGGGGGAAAATGAAAAAGGGATTCACTCTGAAACCGGAAAGGTGATTGTGCAAGTAAATCCTAAGTATTATCGTCCTGCTGAAGTTGAATTACTGATTGGAGATTCAACCAAGGCAGCCAAGCAATTAGGGTGGAAACCCAAAGTTTCTTTAGAGCAATTATGTGAAATGATGGTTAAGGCAGATATGGAGCGAGCACTTAAAGGGAGTTCGTTTTAGAGAAGTTCGTCATTGCGAGGAGCGAAGCGACGTGGCAATCCAGGCCGAATTTTGCTGAAACCACCGCCAGGCTTGCTTTGCAGATACAAGCTCCTGCCTGGCTGCTGCCTCCTTTGCTCACAATGGCGGGTGAGCAGATACTCATTAGGAATATTGTCTAAATAAATTGCTGATTTCGCTCAAATATTTTAAAATCTGGTTCTTTAAATAAAAAAACTGAAAAGCCCAATGCAAGACTCAACAACCTTAAAAAATGATGTGCCCTATGCTTTAAAAAATAATACGCCCTATGCTTTAGCGCTTAAAGATATTGTCGAAGGTGCAAAAGCTTGGCGCATTTGGCTGTTTTTAGCATGGCAAGATGTGCAGCTGCGTTATCGTAGATCCTATATTGGCCCGTTTTGGATTACGATCAATATGGCCATTACTATTAGTGCGATTGGATTTCTTTACGGTCGTCTGTTTAAAAGAAATCTCATGGATTATTATCCAATGTTAGCTGCAGGGATATTGTCCTGGAATCTGATTTCTACTGCACTCAATGATTATATTGATGCATTTTCTGGAGCACAGGAGTACATAAAGCAAGTAAAATTGCCTTTTTTTATATACATTCTTAGAACAACCACGCGTAACATCATTATATTTTTTCATAATATAGTGGTGTTTATTCCCATTATTTTTTTATTTAAGATCAAGCTGTCTTTAGCGACACTTTCGCTCTTTTTTTCTATTTCACTCATTGTGCTGTTAGCTTCTGTTTACGGGTTATTTTTAGGTATGATCGGTGCCAGGTTTCGGGATATTGGCCCTATTATTGCAAGTCTGGTACAGATTTCTTTTTTTCTTACCCCTATTATTTGGCCTGTGACTGTTTTGCCTGAGCGCTATCGTTATCTGATTAACTTTAATCCCTTTGCCCAAATTGTAGAGTTGATTCGATATCCTTTGTTAGGTAAGTTTCCTTCCTGGTTTGCGCTTGGCCAGGTATTTGCTTTATTCCTTTTCGGACTATTTTTTGTTTTTTTCATTTTTGCTAAAAAGCGTAAGCAAATTGTTTATTGGTTATGAGTACTTATATTGATCTTCATTCTGTCTCTATTGATTTCCCTATCTATGGGCTAAGTTCGCGTTCATTTCAAAAGCAGTTGCTGAATGCTGCAACGGGTGGCTTTATTTCTTCAGATAAAGCGCAGAATCAAACAGTGGTTGTGAAAGCGTTAGATGAGATTTCCTTATCTTTGAGGCATGGAGATAGAGTGGGGCTAATTGGGCATAATGGTGCAGGAAAAAGTACTTTATTACGAGTGCTGGCTGGGATCTATGAACCCACGCGTGGTCATATTGAGATGCAAGGAAATGTCTCTGCTTTGTTAAATGTGATGATGGGAATGAAGGATGATTTGACGGGATACCAAAATATTAGAACACGCTGTATGCTCCAAGGGTTATCATCTGCTGATATCGAAAAAAAGATAGACCAGATTGCCGAATTTACCGAGCTGGGAGATTACCTGGCGATGCCAATTAGAACTTACTCTGCTGGCATGCGCTTGAGATTAGGGTTCAGCGTTGTGACAAGCATTGAACCTGAAATACTTATTTTGGATGAAGTCATTGGTACGGGTGACAAGCGTTTTATGAAAAAAGCAAGAGATCGTATGAACAACTTGATCAACAAAGCCAATATTGTTGTCATTGCATCTCACTCACAAGATATTATTGATACCTTATGCAATAAGGTGATTACGTTAGAGGCAGGTAAGGTCAAATCTGTCGTTGAAAAAGAGGTCAATACTCCGACCTTTGCTGCTTCAATTGAAGAAACACCCTAAGCACCTATAAACGTATGTTTTGAAAGGAGTCCCTTCTATGAGTCAGGAAAGCCGTACTACTCCATTACTCAGTGATTTATATCAGGTAGAAGAAAAAAAACAGGGTTTTTGGCGACTCAAGGGTTATCGGAATAGTTTACTGACGTTGGTTTTATGTCTGATTTGTATTCAATTTTCCTTTTCTTTACTAAAAATTTTAAGCCCATCTGTTGACAAACAGCTGGCCAGGTGGGGTAGCTCTGCGTTGGCAGGGGTTGTTCAAAAAAGAGAGCTTTTAACGCACGGCTCAATAATACGGTCTTTCTTTTCAGGTACATTACAGAGACAGTTTGAATCCTGGTTTAATCTTACAGTACCTTTTAAATCCTTAATTATCAGGGCTTATAATCAATTTTATTTTCAAATATTTTCCAAATCTTATGCAAAAAATGTTGTGATTGGGAAAAAGGGGTATTTATTTGGGGGGCCTTATAATGAAAAATATTATAATAGTTTTCGGAAAACATACCAACAGGAAACATTTGATGCTTGGGCAAATGATTTGCAAACCTTAGCAGATTTTTTTACGCAGAGGGGGCAGCAATTTATCTATTTTATTACGCCTTCCAAGTCAGCTTATTATCCTGAATTTCTTCCAGGTTGTTATCGCTGTAAAAAGCACCAAGCTCGACCTGATTATCATTTGATGGTAAATACTTTAAAAAGACAAAACATTCAGTTTGTGGATGCCAGTAAACAGTCATTAGATTTAAAAAAACATATTCCAGACTATATTTTTCCAAAGGGAGGGGTGCATTGGACAGATTTGGCTGCTGCTTATTCTGCACAGGCATTAGTGAAAAATATATCCATTAAAGGCTCAAAGGAGCCAATGCCTAACTTTACATTGAGTTATCAGTTGAGGCCCATCAATGGACCCAGGCGATGGACATCGAATGATGCTGATTATATAAACCTGACCAATTTGCTTTTTCCGCCTTTAGATTATATGGTACCTGAGGTATCGGTGGATGTGTCCCAAATGCCTCAAAAAAAATTGAAGCTGGTTTTTATCGGGGGTAGTTTTGCGGGTCAGCCAGCAAAAATTTTGGCTCAAACACAGTTGTTTAAACAGATTGATGTTTTCCACTATTTAATCATTAGACACGATCGGTACACGCCCCAGGGGGAGCGTCAAGAAATTCTGATGAAGGCGAATAAGACAGGGGAGACACCTTTTCAAATTAGAAGAAGGATAAAAAAGACTGGGGTCTATTATCCAGAGGATTATCAAGATTTGTTGGATGCAGATATTGTTATTTTGGAAGAAAATGAACAAAATCTGAGGTCAAATCATTTTAAACTGCTGTTCAAAAGAATGGTAGCGCGGAGATTTTAAGTGACCAAAAAAAGCATTGTTGTTTTATCACAGGATTTGCTGTCGTTTCAGAAAGAAAAAGATCATACAAAAGACACAAGGTTTAAAAAAAATTATCGAAATGGCCTGTTAGTATTGATTTTAGTGCTAATCTGCTTACAATTTTTTTTCTCAGCAGCTCAGATATTGAATAAATCTGTAAATAAACGGCTCACTCGATGGGGCGGCCGGGCATTAATAGGAGTGGTGCAAAAAATTTATACTTCAAGACCTGTTTTTAGCTATAAAACGTTTTCTTCTGGTAAGTGGCAAAAGCAGTTTGAATTGTGGTTTACAAATGCTGTGCCTTTTAGAGCACGGATAGTGAGAGGTCATAATCAGTTTTATTTTCAAGTATTTAAAAAAGCATATCCTCCAAATATTATTATTGGGAAGCAAGGTTATTTGTTTGGCAGTCCTTATATTGAAAAGTATTATAACACGCTAAAAAAGGACTACGATCCAAAAAGTTTTGAGGTCTGGGCAGATGACTTGCAAGCACTTGCACAGTTTTTTGCACAACGAGGTCAGCAGTTTATTTATTTTATTACCCCTTCAAAATCTACCTATTTTTCAGAGTATCTTCCAGAGTGTCATCGTTGTAATAAAAATAAAGTACGGCCAGATTATCACCTTGCGACTCATACTTTAAAAAAACGAGGGTTTGGGTTTGTAGATACTAGTGAAATGGTATTGCGTTTAAAAAAAGATTTTCGATTTTATCTTTTTCCAAAAGGCGGGGTGCATTGGACAGATTTGGCGGCTGCTTATGCTGCGCAAAGTTTAGTGAAACACATTCAAACTCAAAATCCAATCATCTCCAATTTCACATTTAGCTATAGATTGGTGCCTGTTAAACAGAGTAAATGCATGTATGATGCAGATTTTTTATATTTGGCTAATCTAAGCGCTCCACCCTTAGGTTACGAGGTTCCAAACGTGATTATTACAAAACCTCAAAAAGGAAAAGAGAAATTAAAGGTGGCATTTATAGGAGGCAGTTTTACAAATCAGCCTGGTAAAATTTTGGCTCAGACTCAGCTGTTTAAGCAGATTGATATTTACAATTATTTGATCGTTAGGCATCAGCAGTATGTTAAAGACGGTGAATTGCCTGAACAAATCATGTTGAAATCTGATAAGCATGTCTATTACCCGGAAGATTATAAAGATTTATGGAATGCGGATGTTGTGATTCTTGAGGAAAATGAACAAAACTTAAGGTCAAAACACTTTAAATTGTTGTTGAAAAGAACGATAGGGAGAGAAGCGGAATATTAGGGTGTACCTGCTATTCACCTCGGTTGCATTACTTGAGTTGTACAGTAGCCGACAATGTATCCTAAAACTGCACCAGCGATGATATCAGATACGAAGTGGTAATTCATGCCCAGGATGCCTACAACCGTTAAAAAACAGAGCGTCACAGATAACCAGCGTAGACGAGGGAATAAAATCCATAGGGCTGTCATCGAAGCAAACATTAATGCTGTGTGTCCAGAAGGAAATGATTGATACCAAGTGCCGCCGTGGAAAAAATGAAATCCGTAAGCATTATGCTCGATGAGAGAAGGGTTTCCATGTGTCCAGGTTAAAGTCCAATATCGGCCAAAGATAAATTTGAGAAGATCTTTAAAGAAAGCCGTTAGTACCAGACTGTTAGCGATGGTTAATAGCTTTTCATCTAACAAGCTGACTTTTTGATAAAAAAATCGCCATATAAAATAAACATAAAATAGAGTGGTCGCAACGACCAAAACTTCAATGATTTGTGTAAACCCCTTCAGGATGTGCCATTGATCAAATTTTTGGTCATGGATCCAAAAGGCCACGTCTTTATCAATGTAAAAATAACAAATGTAAATTGCCAAGCTTGAGATGGCGAGCAAAATTATCCCTTTGGTAATTGAAGCGTTTTGAGGGAGGATAGAAGTTTTCATCAGAGAATTTCCTTTTTAAAATACTGTTCTAGACAAGGTCATTTGTTTTAAAATAACAATTTTAAGCATACCTTTATGCTGAATGGCATAGTGGGGCGTTACTGGCGTTATCAACGGAATTTACAATTATGCTTTTTTATAGCCCATTATTTTTATTTCTTTTCCTTCCGGCAGCGTTTCTTCTATTTTTTGCGGTGCCTAAAAGGCTTCAAAATACCGTATTACTTTCAGTCAGCTTTTTTTTCTACTTTTTTGCAGAACCTAAGTTTGCTTTAATTGCCCTGGCGTCTGCGATAGCAGATTACTGGATTTGTAAGGGAATTCACAAAGAGCAAGGCAACCAACGAGCGCGTTATTGGTTAGCATTGGGCGTTATGCTGAATTTGTCAGCCTTAGTCTATTTTAAATACATGGATTTTTTCATTCAATCTATTAATAGTTTTCTGACTCCGCTCAATGTGAATGCGATACCCTTTCTGAAGATTGCATTACCCATTGGAGTTTCATTTATTGTTTTTGAGAAGATTACCTATTTGGTTGATGTGTATCGAGGAATTGGGTTACCTGCTAAATCTTTAAGAAGCTATTTGCTATATGTGTTTATGTTTCCCAAGCTGCTTGCTGGCCCCATTGTGAAATATCATGATATTGCTGCTCAATTGGCTACTCGAAAGCGTCGGGATTGGGATAATTTTTTTGAGGGATTCAAGCGCTTTTTGTTGGGTTTAGTTAAGAAGCTTTTATTGGCAGATACGGTGGGGGAAATTGCAGATAAGGTGTTTGGGTTGCCGCTTGGTCAGATTGGATTTGGTAATGCCTGGCTGGGGATGGTCTGTTTTACTTTGCAGATTTATCTGGATTTTTCAGCGTATTCAGATATGGCGATTGGTTTAGCTCGAATGTTTGGGTTCAGGTTGCTTGAAAACTTTAATATGCCTTATATTGCGACCAGTTTTACCGATTTTTGGCGGCGTTGGCACATTTCTTTGTCTACCTGGATTAAGGAATATCTCTATTATCCATTAGGAGGAAATCGGGGAGGACAGTTGAGAACTTACATGAACCTTTGGGTTTGTTTCTTGCTGTCAGGGTTATGGCATGGGGCAAGTTGGACTTTTGTGTTGTGGGGGGCTTACAACGGTGTGTTTTTGGTCATAGATAAGCTGGGATGGTTAACGCTCACCCGTTCATGGCCACGTTTTATCACATCAGGTCTCACGCTTCTGTTTGTTATGATCGGTTGGGTGATATTTCGTTCAACTTCTTTAGAGCAAGCAGTAGTATATTTAAGTATGCTGTTTAGTCCTTCGAAGGAAGGAGTCATTATTTATATCGCTTCAAATGTATGGTGGGCGATTGGGATTGGGGCCGTGATTAGCCTGGTTCCATTAATGAGAGTTTACGATGCATTTATGCAGTTTTGGCGATCACAGCCAATAGCCTTGTATATAGAGCATCTTGCTTTGATGCTGTTTTCTTTGTTGGCGATTAGTCGTGCTGTAGTTTCTACATTCAATCCATTTTTGTATTTTAGATTTTAACCTAAATTAAGGAAGGAGTTAGGGCGTGTCATCCATTAATTTTTTAGTTTCAAAACGCGTATAATGGGTCAAATTTCAAGCAAATTTTCTTTACCTATATGAATAGGCTTCCTCAAATTTACTCAAAATTTGACTCCATTACCCACATTTTGCAACAAAACAATGAAATGTAAACACACCCTAATGGATAACACGCCCTACTCTGTCGTTGTTTCTTCGTTTGTTTCAAGCAAATCATTTGCTAACTCTGCTTTTTCAATTTTTTGGAAACGACGGATGATTTTTTGAGATGAGGTTTGAACTTGCTCCACATCCTGATGGGCCAAGTTAATGTGTCTAGAGAGCTTCTCAATGCGTTCCTGAAAGCGATGAAAGTCTTCTCCAAGTTTAATTAAATGTTCCTGGATAATGTGCACTTGTTTTTGAGTTTCAATATCTTTTAGAACCGCTCTTGCGGTGGTTAATATCGCCATCAGTGTAGTAGGGGAGACGATCCAGACTTTAAGGCGGTGAGCAGATTCAATGAGATCAGGATGGCGAGCATGAATTTCTGCAAACACAGCTTCTGCAGGGATAAACATGACGGCTCCATCGGCAGTTTCTCCTGGAATAATATATTTTTTAGCAATATCTTGGATATGTTTTTGAATGCTTTCCTTGAATAGGCGTTCTACTTGTGGGTATTGATTTTTAGGGAGGTCGTGCTGTGTTAGTTGATGATAGTTTTCCAGCGGGAATTTCGCATCAATGGCAATGTGCCCTGTGGGCTGAGGGAGGTAAAGCATACAGTCAGGACGTTTTCCATTAGAGAGGGTTGGCTGGATATCAAAGTTTTGTTCTGGTAAGACATTTCGAATAAGTGAATAAAGTTGAATTTCGCCAAAAACACCTCGGGAGCGTTTGTCGGAGAGAATTTCTTGAAGGCTTACGACCTCGGTTGATAGTTCTGTGATCTTTTTTTGTGCTTCATCAATCAGTGCAAGGCGTTTGACAATATCGGTAAATACCGCGTTGGTTTTTTCAAACCCCTCTGACAGACGCTTTTCTACTTGTCCGCTGATTTCTTTCAGATGTTTTTCCGTGCTTTGGTTTAATTTATCAATACTGGTAGTCATTGTATCGGTATTTAGCTTGAGTGCATTGAGGCTTTCTTGTCTGATTTCCTGAAACCCCTTTTGGAGGCTTTCGTATAGCGTTTTGAGGTTTGAGAGTTGTTGTTTATCTAATTGATGTTGAAATTGATGTTGAGATTCCTGTTGTTCTTTAAATCGCTGTAAAATTTGATTAAAAATATGTTGATGATGTTGAATTTCATATTTGTGGCGTTCTTCCAGGCGGACACCTAGATCATCCTGTTGTTTGCTTTGTTGCTCAATTTGGAGGCAGGTTTCGGTTAAAGACTGCCTAAACTTTCTGGTTTGGTAAAAAATGAATAAGGTGATCAGTATCGTAAAAATAAAAACGGTAATCAGCAAGCCGATTTCCAGAGGGGAAAGTGTTATGTTGAGCACAATGACAGAGTTCCGTTATTTAGAGATTAGGAAGCTATTCTAACCCCAGTTCGAAGTTTTGAATAGGGTGAAGTCTTTAGAGTTTGGACTTTGGGCAAAATCCAATAGAGTGTGTCCTCCATTTATTTTTTGAGCTCAAAAGGTTGTATGGTGGGTCAAATTTAATGCAAATTTACACAAAATTTGCCGCCATTATTCGCATTTTGAACTTAAAAAATAAATGGAGGACACACCCTAATAACTTGTTATTCTGGTTATTCTAGCAGTCTAAGAGCTTGGAATTTTTGAAATATTCTTTTTTAGGGTAATACGTAAAGAGAATTGTTCCGTTTTTAATTTTATTGATTAAAGGTTTGGCAACCTGGTACGGTACAGCGGGGCATCCCCAGCTGAGGCCTAGCCTTCCATGTTTTTTTAAAAATTTTGAGCTGACGTAAGAGGCGCCATGCATGACAATGGCACGTGGTCTTGCGCGACCATTAAACCCTTTTTCCATGCCATTGAGTCTAAGCGATGCGCCATGGGAGCCTGTATATTTTTCTGCTGTGACAAATAATCCAAGGCTGCTTTGTTTGCTGTTGGGGCGGTCTGAAAAATGTTGGGCATTTAATTTTCCAGAGTTTTTCCCATGGGCAACCCATGATCGGAAGAGTAATTTGTTGGTAGCGATGTCGAATGTCCAAAGCCTGGGTTTGTTGGAGGGTTTGGAGTAATCAATTACGGTTAAATAGGGTTTCTTGACATGGCCTCTTTTAGCGGCGCAATGATAAGCTTTTAATGCTGTTTTCAACGCATTTTGACTAATATCGGGCGCTTTTTTAGATAATATATGGGTTTTTTTATGAATATGCTGAGAGCTGTATGTGCCAGGTTGCTTTGTCTGAGATATCGAGGTTTGTTTTTCCTGTCCTGCATGAGCGGGTTGGTTGAAGAATGAAGAAAAGAGAACTGGAAGTAAAATCTTTATCATTTTTGTTTTATTTTTATGTGGTTACAGTTTTTTTTTGATGTGAATTCGCATTTTATTGCATTCAGAGAAAAACATCAAGTTGAGAACCTATTAGGGGCTTTGTCTACTGTTTTTCAAAAATAAAATCCCAGATGCCGTGTCCTAGATTTTTCCCTCTGGTTTCAAATTTTGTAATAGGTCTTGAGGTATGGATTGGAGTGGGTTTAAAACCAGAGTTTTGTGACATAACAGCAGACATATGTTGAGCATAGTCTTTCCAGTCGGTTGCCAAATGTAATTTTCCGCCTAAAATGAGTTTTTGATGAGTCAGTTTAACAAAATCTGGTTGGACGATTCTTCTTTTGTTGTGTCTTCGTTTTGGCCAGGGATCAGGAAATAATACATAAATAGCTTCCAGGCTTTCATCCGGGATAGTGTTTTTTAGTACTTCAATGGCATCTGCGCAGAAAACTCTGACATTCGTTAGTGCTTGTTTTTTTAGCTTTAAAAGCAGCGAGCCCAAGCCAGGTTTATGAACATCGATGCCTATGAAATTTTTATCAGGATGATGTTCTGCAAGATGGAGAAGCGTATCGCCGTTTCCAAACCCAATTTCAAGTATGACTGGGTTTGGAGAAGAGAAAATATGTTCAAAATCTAAAAAGTGATCTTGAAGATTCAGCCCAAAGCTTGACCACTCTTCTGAGAGTGCTTTTCTTTGGCCTTCACTCATATGACCTTGCCTTAGAACAAAGCTTTTGATGTGTTGATCAGGTTTTTTTATCATAGACTCTAGGGCGTTTTTTGAATTTAGGGTGTATCTTCAATTTATATTTTGAACTCAAAACGCGTATAATGGGTTAAATTTCACGTAAATTTTCGTCACATATTTTAATATGCTTCCTCAAATTTACACAAAATTTCCCTCAATTACCCGCGTTTTGAGTTCAAAATATAAATTTAAGACACACCCTAATATAGACCTCGATGATAACAGAAAAATTTTCTGACAAAATACTTTGTTGGTTTGATCAGCAGGGAAGAAAGAATTTGCCGTGGCAGCAAAACATGACATCTTATCGTGTTTGGATCTCAGAAATCATGTTGCAGCAAACACAAGTAAAAACAGTTGTTCCTTATTTTCAGGCATTTATGGCGAGATTTCCTGATGTGTTCAGCTTGGCGGAGGGGAGTATAGATGAGGTGTTAGGGTTGTGGTCAGGATTGGGTTATTATGCTAGAGCAAGAAACTTGCACCAGGCAGCCCAAATTCTGGTTTCTCAATATCATGGGAAATTTCCAGATACATTGGCAGCCTTGTGTGATTTGCCGGGTATTGGCCGTTCGACTGCAGGGGCTATTTTATCCATTAGTCAGGGGAGGCAAGCAGCAATTTTGGATGGGAATGTACGAAGAGTATTGTGTCGATTTCAGGCCATAGAAGGGTTTCCAGGGGAGGCCAGAGTTCAAAAACAGCTTTGGGCTTTGGCAGAGCAATATACACCAGCAAGCAGAGCCGGTGATTATGCTCAAGCGATGATGGATTTAGGCTCAATGGTTTGTAAACGATCTTCGCCGGATTGTTCGCACTGTCCTTTGAAAGAAAGGTGTGTTGCCTATCAGCAGGGAAATGTTCAGGATTATCCCTGGCCGAAGCCCAAAAAAAATAAGCCGGTCAAATCCTGCTTGATGTTACTGCTCACATCAGGAGAGAAACTGTTGCTTTATCAGCGTGATTCAACAGGTATTTGGGGTGGGTTGTGGAGTTTGCCTGAATTTCAAAGTACAGAAGCGCTTCAGTGTTTTTGTCGTCAATATGATATCCTTTGGGATGTAGTGAAAACGGGTGCTTTACATCGGCATACCTTTACGCATTTTCATCTGGATGTGACGCCAGTTTATATTCAATTGCATGAAAAGCCTGGTATTGTTATGAGGCATTATCCGCTGGCCTGGTATGGTTTTCATCAGCTTGATGTATTGGGTTTGCCAGCCTTGGTGAAAAAATTGATTAAAAAAAGAGAAGCGTATGCACAGAATGATTTACTGTCTTAAATTGAAAAAAGAAGCAGAAGGATTAGATGTTGCACCTTATCCTGGTGATCTGGGGCAAAAAATTTATGAGCATATTTCAAAGGAAGCCTGGCAGCTTTGGTTGAAGCATCAGACAAAATTAATCAATGAATATCGACTTAATTTGATGGAGCCTTCTGCGAGAGAGTTTTTGAAAACTGAGATGGAAAAATTTTTATGGGGTGGGGGTAGCCAGGAGCCGCCTGGCTTTGTTTCAGAGGATTAAATTGTTTAGCATGTGCCCTTCTGAAACATGCTTTAGAGGCGTAAACGTTGATTAGGGTGTGTCCACAATTTATTTTTTGAGCTCAAAAAATAAATTGAGGACACACCCTAATTAGCTGGAAGCGGTAATTCACCATCCACTAAAAATGATGCTAAGGAAAATTGCTTGAATTGAGGGGTCATTATGCTGAGACGGGAAAACGTTACCCTCTTTTGAGTAGCCATGCATTGCCATGTCTGAAAAGAAAGGGGGTTCGGTTTTTTATGTAGGAATGCGGTCGGTGTAAATAGTGCGATGTTAATGGCTGGTGTTTGCGTGCGAGCAGAATGATAACAAAAAGCTTTAAGTCCTGCTTCTCTCATAGATTTTCCTAGAGATTGGCTGATTTTATAGGAAGTTGGGGATGAGATAAGAGGGCTGTATTCCAAAAAAGGGGGAGAAGTTAAATCGATACCTCGAGAAGCTTTCACCTCTGCAGAAAAAGCAGTAAAAAGGGATCGAACTTCTTGTAATGGTGCTTTAGTGCCACGTAAAAAGTTGAATCGATAGAATGCAGTTTCTGACATTGCGGTTTCCAGATGTAGAGATCCGTACCAAAGTGATTCCTCAAATAGATGACCAAATCGAGAGCCATGCTGTAGTGGGGGTTGTCGAAAAGGTGTGATAAGTAAAGCATGAAATTTGTTAAATTCATGAGAGGTATGAAGTCTACTTTCTGCCAACATGTTTTCTAAAAGCATTTGTTCTTCGTGAGAGTCGACCAGCTTTTGTATACTCAATAAACTTTGTGCCTCTGTTATCCTCCAGGCAGTTTCTTGGAGTAGAGTAATGTGAGTTTCTCCGTTGCAGTGTTTCCAAATAGCGTCCATGTTTTAGTTTTTGCCTCGCATTGCATCTAAATATTGGAGCGTTAGAATGAGTCCTTCAATAGATTTAATGAGCTTGATAGGGGTTTCACCAAGATGTATATTTTCACTTCTTAGCCATAATTCACACTGGGTTGAGTTGCCGCCTAAAAGGGAATCTAAGCTTTGATAAAGGCGAATTAACAGAATACCTAGTTGGCCTTCCTTGGATTTGGGGTTTAAGCAAGTATGATTATCATGAAACAAGCGACTTAAAGAAGATTCGCTTAGCCCAATGATCGCAGATAACTCTTGTCGAGACAGTTTGAGCATTTCGGAGGAGCGTATCAATGCTTTAGTTAGGACATATTTTTTTTCGGGTAATTCTTTTTTTTGAGACTTTAAAGCAGGTTTGGGCATATAAGATTCCTCCATTTCAAATGAAATTTTATCAGAAAATCCGGCCATTTGCAAAAAACAAGTTGAGAAGATGCCTGAATATTTCTTATAATAATCCTGTCAAAAAAAGTACAACCTTTTGAAAAAATACAAGAAAAGGCAACAAAATATAGCTGAGGATGCCTGTCCATAGCAGCGCGAGTAAAATGAAAAAACCATAAGGTTCAAGGCGGCTATAAGCCTCTTCAAGGTTGGGGGGCAATAATGTTGAAACGACACGACTGCCATCTAAGGGTGGAATAGGAATCAAGTTTAAGACCATCAGGATGAGGTTGATTAAAATACCGGCTTTGCCCATAAAAATTAAGGCAACCAGACTCCCAAACTGAGGTTGAAGCATAAGGCCAATTTTCAGAATGAATGCCCAACCCAGGGCCATTAAAAAATTGGAAAGGGGACCGGCGAAAGCAACCAGAATTTTATCTCTTTTGGGGTTTTTAAAGTTGTTCCAGTTAACAGGGACCGGCTTTGCCCAGCCAAAAATAAAAGGGGTGCCGCTCATTTTGCTTAAAAATAAAAGCACGATAGGCACAATAACGGTCCCTATGGGGTCAATATGTTTTAAAGGGTTGAGTGTCACGCGTCCCAGCAAGAGGGCGGTTTTATCTCCTAATTTGTTTGCAACCCACCCATGTGCAGCTTCATGCAGGGTGATTGCAAATAAAACAGGCAATGCCCAGGCGGCGATGAGTTGAGTTAAAGAGAGCGTTTGATCCATGGGTTCAACCATTAATTTTGAATGTACTCAAATAGTTTAGTCACTTTTTTGACACCTGGCACTCTGCGGGCAACTTGGGCTGCCAGGTGACCTTGTTCTGGTTCAACGATGCCCATTAAATAGACGACATGGTTTTCCGTAGTCACTTTGATTTGAGTGGAGTCTAAAGCATAACGTCTGAACATAGCAGTTTTTACCTTGGTGGTGATTAAGGTATCTTCAGCACGAGTTTGTAAGCTGGTTGACCTGCCGATGGTCACTTGATCGTAAATTTTACGATGGGGGATGGATTGTATGATGCTGAGTGCTCGGTCGCGTACAGCGATATTTGGGGCTTGGCCAGAGAGTAAGACGACGCCATTGAGTACGGTGATTGTCACATGTGCGCTGTTAGAAATCACAGGGTCGCTTGTAAAGCGGCTGAGGATTTGTCGTTGAATTTGCTTGTCTTGCAGAATTGTTCTGATGTGACGTCGATCATTGAGCATCATGCCGCTTCCTGCTGCTGCGCCTGCAATGACAAGAGGAGCACAAGCTTGCAATAAGGTGAGTGGTAAAATCAGAAAAACAGAAAGGAGGGCTTTTTTAAACATGATGCAGACTCATTGTTTAGGGAGGTGTTCATCGATATTGATCATCTATTATGCTACATAAACAATGCATGATCAGCAAATGGGTTTCTTGGATTCGTGCGGTGGAGTGAGAAGATACTCTGATTTCAATGTCTTCCTCTCGGAGTAAAGGGGCCAGCTTTCCACCTTCTCTTCCTGTCAGCGCAATGATCGTTAGGTTGCGAGATTGGGCTGTTTTGACGGCTTCCAGAATGCTTTCAGAGTTTCCACTGGTGGATATGGCCAGTAATACATCTCCAGAGTTGCCTAATGCACGGATTTGTTTGGAAAAAACTTCACGATAATGATAATCATTGGAGATAGAGGTTAAGGTTAAGGTGTCAGCTGTTAATGCGATAGCAGGCAGGCTTGGGCGCTCTATTTCATAGCGGTTTAAAAGCTCTGAAGCAAAGTGTTGCGCATCCCCGGCTGAACCGCCATTCCCGCAGCTTAGAATTTTTCCTTTTGATTGCAGTGTTTTGAGTATTAAAAGGGCAGCCTTTTGGATGGATGAGGCTGCAGCCTCAAGCGTTTGAGTTTTAGCTTGAAGGCTTTCCTGAAATTGTTGTTGGATTTTTTCAATCATAGACATGGCCTAAAATGCGCTTTTAATCCAGTGAACCTTTCCTTGGGACATATCGATCACATCAAATCGACAGTTTTTTTTCTCCAGCATTTTTTCCTTTTGCAGATAAAAGAGTGCAGCGTTTCTCAGTTTATTTTGTTTCCTAAAGTCGACACTTTCTGCACCACAACCATAACGAGTCTGGCTTCTATATTTAACTTCAACAAATACCAGCGTGTTTTTATCTTCCATGATTAGGTCAATCTCACCCAGACGAGACCGAAAGCGAGAAGCCAGTAACTTTAATCCTTTCTTTTTAAGAAATAAAGCAGCTTCTTGTTCTTCTGCTTCTCCAGGCTTCAGATGATCCATTATTCGCATTACTGAGAAATGTTAACCGGTAATCCATTGCGGATTTGAAACCATCTCAGCTGTCGATGAATTTTGTTCTCTCTATCTACAGTTAAATAACCGGTTGCTCCATACTGAGCACCTGTGGCGTTAGAAACCAGGCGGTAAGCATCTACACCCAGTGCATAAAATCGTGGAAACTGGTGATAATGGTTAGACCAAAGGGTCTTGGTGTGCTGCTTAATGGAGGCTAAGGGCTCTGATAATTGTGCTGTGCTAATCCAGGGGATATCACAGAAATAAAGACCATTCAGCTCCTGATCTTGAGCAGGGTTGGGAATGCCAGAATAGGCTGAAGAGGTTGCATAAACGGGAATATGATGAGCATAGTGATATTTTAATAAGGATAAAATTTCTTTTGCATTGGTTGGAGAGGGAGCTGCGAGCAGGATTACCTCAAAATCTTGACGGTGAGTAGAGGGCTGATTGGGCTTTTCTCCCTGAGTGACTTTTAGTAAATGTGGAATTTCATGAGAAAGCTGCTGCATAGAAGTTGCGTAAGCGAGTTGCTCTACTACGCGGCCGCCGAGTGCTTGCCATTGTTTGTTCAATGTGATGGCAGCAGTCTTTCCCCAAGCAGTATTGGGGGTAAGAATGATCGCTTTTCTATAGCCGCTTGCGTAGGCTTTTTGAGCAATAGCCTGATATTCATCAATTGGGGATAGGCCAAATTGATAAAAGCGCATGCTTTTTGGAAGCGCTGTATCTGGCATGTTGAGAGCCAGGGTTGGGACGCTGTGTTCTGGCAGGTTGGCAACCCGCTGTACTTCTTCCTTGGTCAGAGGGCCAACAATGACATTGGCGCCTTGATCAACTGCTCTTTGGTAGAGTTCTACCACATTTTTTCCAGAAGTATCGATAATATTCACCTGGCTTTCAACGTGGCGTTGTTTCTTGTCTGCATCATGTGCTGCCAGGAAACCATTTCGAATGGCTTGAGAAGGTCCAGCATAGCGGCCATGCAAAGGAAGCATTAAAGTGATTTTTTGGTTTTGTTGGGGTTTAATATTCAGGACTGCAGTATGGGTTGTGCCTGGGAAGAAACTGGATGAGGAGGTAGAGAGATTCGTACAGGCAGTTAAAGAAAGTAAAAAGAGAGTGTTCAATATACAGATTTTCAGGTATTTTTTTAAACAGTATTTCATGGTATCCATCCAGTTATTCATAGAGAGATTCTCATTTTGATGAAACAAGCATGTGGCCAACTATTCATTGTAGCAACTCCCATAGGGAATTTGGAAGATATTAGTCAGCGAGCTGTGCGTATTTTATCTGAAGTCAGTTTGATTGCAGCAGAAGATACGCGTCATAGCAAAAAGTTACTGGCGCACTTAGGCATCAAAACCCCCATTTTATCGCTCCATGCACACAATGAGCAAGACCGTATTCCTCAATTATTATCACACTTGTCTTCTGGTGCTGATTTGGCTCTGATTTCGGATGCAGGGACTCCGTTGATCAGTGACCCCGGCCAGAGTTTGGTGCGTGAGGCGGTTCAAGCAGGTTTTTCTGTAGTTCCCATCCCTGGCCCTTGTGCATTGATTGCTGCATTGAGTGCGGCTGGACTGCCGGCCAGTCGCTTTGTCTTTGAGGGGTTTTTGCCTGTGAAATCTGCTGCCAGATTAGAGCGGCTCAAGGTATTACAGTCTGAAACGAGAACCTGGGTTTTGTATGAGTCTCCGCATCGTATTATGGGTTTAATCAACGATATGATTAAAGTATTGGGGGTAGATCGTTATATTGTGATTGGGCGAGAGTTAACCAAATTATTTGAAACCATTCAAGGAGGTCAGCTGGCAGAAATCCAGACTTGGTTAATGGAAGATACCAATCATCAAAAAGGAGAGTTTGTGTTGGTCGTTTCTGGGGCTGAAGAGGCACAAACAGGGTTGGAGGCCTCTGCCTTATCGACTTTAAATATTTTGCTGGAAGCTTTGCCGTTAAAACAGGCAGTGAAGTTGGCCGTCCAGATTACAGGCGAAAATAGAAATCGCTTGTATGCAGCGGCAGTGAACAGGGGGGGAGACCAACCCTTATAAATAGGCTTCCTCAAATTTGCTCAAAATTTGCCTCCATTACCCACATTTTGTAACAAAAAAATGAAATGTAAACACACCCTAGTTTTTAAAATTAAAAGTATTTAAAAATTCTTCTTGTGTTTTTTCTGAATTTTTCAGGTCATCAACAGACATTTTTTCTTCTTCAAAAGAAGCATCAAAACCATTTTTTGGTTTTTCAAAAAGCTTGTCTAAGTTACTTTGAGGAAATTCATTATTAATTTTATAGTTTTTATGATCTTCTTCAACTTTCAAAATTTCTTCATTTGTAGGGTATGATGATATGCAAAAAGAATAGGTGGAAGAAAAATCATTTGATTTTTTGATTTCATGAATATTTGTGTTTATTTTTTCATTATGATCTGTAATGATCTCAATAATTTCTTCTTTATTAAGCATTTTGGCTATCTCAAGAGGAGTAAAACCATTTAAATCTTTATAAGCTCCTTTTTGGGTTTGAGTTTCTTCTATTTGCTCCGAATCATTTGCTCCAAGATCAAGTAGTTTCTTTACTAACTCTGGTTTATTAAAAAGAACTGCATTATGGAGTATGGTCGCTCCATTAGAGTCATGCAAATTGATTGCATCTGGCACTAGCTCAAGAGTAAACTCAAGAGATTCCATATTTTGGTGAGCTTCTGAGATTAATAGCGTTGGATCAGCTCCTTGTTCTATAAAAAAATGAACAGCTTCATAATTTTGCCAAAATATCGCTGCCTCTAGTGGAGACTGATCCATTTTAAATTTCCCTGAAATTTCTTGTTTTTCCCACTTCTCATTTAGATCATACTGATCATAATCAAATTGACCAAATTGAGCCTTAATAGGGCTATTATCATGGTTATAAATAGCATTCATTATTAATGCTCTATTTATAGAAGGATTTGTGTGAAAGGATAGGTATTTGTTTGCCTCGAAATCCTCATCTACATCAGGCGTCAATATCTTTGAATTTACGATAACAGGCGTGGAAAGATAATCTTGTTTTACATGGCGCGCAAATACAGATGTTAAAAAGCTCGTTATCTCCTCAAAAAAACTTCTTTCACGTGAGTTTCTTACTCACCTTACGCGCTCCCCATTGACTAATGCTGTAAATTAATTAAATTTTGTTCATTGTTTTTAAAAGGAAAAGGACGATGAACAAACAACTATTAGATATTTATAGCGATTATCTGATTAGCCAAAATCATCATGCGACGGCTACGGGCTTGTCAGCGATGCTGGATGGAGAGATCAGTCACGATCAAGTCAGTCGGCTTTTGCGGGCAGAAGATTATGGTGGTAAGGAGCTTTGGAGTTACATCAAGACTGAGGTGCGCCGCCATCAGGAAGCTAGAGGAGGTGTTCTGTTGCTGGATGATACCATCTCAGAGAAAAGCTATACGGATGAAAATGAGGTCAATTGTTGGCATTTCTCGCATGCCAAACATCGACATGTAAAAGGGATCAATCTTCTTTCATGTCTTGTTCGTTATGGGGACGTAGCGCTTCCTGTGGGGTATGACATTGTGAAAAAAGATATCCTTTATTCTGATATTGAAACTCGTAGGCGAAAGAGAAAATCCAGTATCAGCAAAAATGTCATGTTTCGCTCTCTCGTTCAGCAAGCTATTGATAATCAGGTGCTCTTTGATTACGTGCTGGCTGATAACTGGTTTGGCTCAAAAGCAAATATGGTTTTCATTCATGAAGCTCTGAACAAAAATTTTATTTTTGGTATCAAGTCAAATCGGTGCGTAGCATTGACAGGACAAGATGCTAAAAGCGGTCAATTTCAACAGATTAATTCACTGGACTGGAACGACGGTGACTGTCTCACTGTCTATCTTAGGGATGTGTTTTTCCCTGTTAAGCTTCTCAAAAAAGTCTTCACAAACGAGGACGGATCCATTGGGACGCTTTATCTGGTCACAAATGATTTGTCAATTGATGCTGACCGCATCTACGAAGTCTACCAAAAACGGTGGCGAATTGAAGAGTTTCATAAATCTATTAAACAAAATGCCAGCTTGTCAAAGTCTCCTACCAAAACCACTCGCACCCAATGTAATCATCTGTTTGCCTCAATGATCGCTTTTTGCAAGCTCGAGCTTTTGAAAGTAAAAACTTCTCTGAATCATTTTGCCATTAAACAAAAATTGCTCCTCAAGGCTAATCAAATGATGTTTAACGAGCTGCAGCTCTTGAAAGCCTCTGCGTAAGGTGAGTTTCTTATATTTTCAAGCACAAATCTGGAAGCTGAAACATCATCTTCAAAAGATTTGATTTCATTATTGTTGGAATTATAGACTGTAACCATTCCATCTAATTCTCTGCCTACATAAATATCATGGTTTAAGAAAGATAAAACTGTAGATTGCCCTGCCTGCAAAGGTGTAATGAGTCTGTGAATATCTTCGCTAGTGGTTGCGATAATACTGTGTTTATCAGTCGGCTGAAGTGTATTAATTTCGTTCTTTTTTGGAAAATAACCTTGTGCATCCTGCGATTTAACAATTCTTCTAATAAACTTCTTTGTTTCTTCGTCAGGCTCTTCATGATTTGCTTTTGTGGCTTTTTTAACTAATTCGATAAAATTTTCTTTTTTATTTTTTGCGTTATATTCCGCGAAAACATGGGATAAGCCGGAACAAGTTCCACCTTCATCCAAAATCAACTTATTTAAGTGATTCCGTTCTGCATAACGGTTCCATTGTTCAATTAGCTGAGCTTGATTTATAATTCCTCTGTTTTCAGAATGTAGGCGCATCTCTCCCTCTCCCCTCAAAATAATCTATGTTAAAAATTCTACAGAAATATTCTTAAGGGAGTATGATTAGGTTATAAAATGGAATGCTCTAAAAATCCGAATTTTTATCTAAAATGAGCAGATATGGTCGTCACTGAATCAAAATCTTCTGTTTTCGTTTCTTTAATTTCTTTGTGGTAGGGTGACTTCTGTTTGGTATTAAAAGTCCTCCTTTTTGGATCAACTCTGTTTTTAAGAAGGTTTAAATAATGCGTAAGCGTCTTGTTTTGTTATGGATTTTATTCTGGTGTTTGGGATCAGGAGAAGTATTTGGAAAAACAGTAACCTTGAAAGAAAAAATAGGTCAAATGATTATCATTGGGTTTGAGGGATTATCCATAAAGCCCAATGATCCGATCGTAAAGGCCATTTTGTCACAACAAATTGGAGGGGTCATCTTATTTGACTATGATTTCAACACGCAAACATTTAATCGCAATATTCAAACCCCTGAACAGTTAAGGCGTTTAACGTGTGATTTACAAACATACGCAAAAAAGGCCGCAAAAAGAAAAGGTAATGCATTGTATCCACTTTTTATCAGTGTGGATTATGAAGGCGGGGTACGAGGAACCCGCTTGCAAAAACGTCATGGATTTGCTCGCACATTGTCGGCTGCTGAATTAGGAAAGTTAAGCAAGGCATCTGTTCGTCGTTATGCCAATCAAATGGCGGATACTTTATCTAAATCAGGCATTAATCTGAATTTTGCGCCTGTACTAGATGTCAATGTGAACCCCAGTAGCCCTGCGATTGGAAAAGTAAAACGAAGCTTTTCAGCAGATCCTGAAGTGGTTGTTCAATATGCGGAAATTTTTTCAAAAGCGTATCAGGATCGAGGTATTATATGCGCTTATAAGCACTTTCCCGGGCATGGGAGTGCTGCTGGAGATACCCATGAAGGGTTTGTGGATGTCACAAAAACCTGGAAATCGTTAGAGTTAAAGCCGTATGAGATGTTGCTTAAGCAACCTTTTGCTTGTCCTATGGTGATGGTTGCTCATGTGGTGCATTCAAAATTAGATAAGCAGGGTCTTCCTGCAAGTTTATCTTCTTCTGTCATTCAGGGTTTACTAAGAAAAACACTGAATTTTAATGGGGTAGTTGTGACAGATGATCTGCAAATGAAAGCCATTATAAATCATTATGGGTTGGTTGAGGCCTTAAGGCTGACTGTGAATGCGGGTGCAGATATACTTGTTTTTGGCAATCAGCTCACTTCGACACCCCAAGATCCAAAAAAAATAGTTGATCTCCTTTATGCAGAAGTGAAAGCAGGGGAAATTCCTGAAAGCAGGATTCAGGAAGCGTATGATCGAATCATAAAGTTGAAGAAAAGAGTGAGAGTCAACCGATAAGCCGGGTTCTGTCTAGGACAGTCATTTTTCTAGGAAGTATGTCACCATACTCCTCAAGCGGCCCACCCGAATTCAGCGCGAACCACGCTTTCGTGCCACCCGAAAAAGGCGGCTCTTGAATTCCTATTTGGCCTTGCTCCAGACGGGGTTTACCATGCCTTGTTGGTTGCCTAACAAGCGGTGCGCTCTTACCGCACCATTTCACCCTTACTGATTAGAGCGTGTCAAGCATGCATTCCAAGTAAAAAAAATGAATGGTTGACACGTCTAATCAGCGGTATATTTTCTGTTGCACTTTCCGTAGGCTCACGCCCCCCAGGCATTACCTGGCGTCTTGTTCTATGGAGCCCGGACTTTCCTCTCGCAAGCCGGGATACCCTGCCTGCCAGCGACTGTCTGATTGACTCTGAACTTATTTTATCGATTTTTATGATAAAATGCTATCCAGCTATAGGGCGTGTCATCAATGAACATTTGGGTTTTAAAGTATGAAGATAAAGATGTTTACACTTTTAATGGGATTGCCATTGATGGCAACAGCACATCTCTCAAAAGAGCTGCCCAATTATGGACCGGGTTCTTTAAAGGGAACGTCTGGGCAAGGGATTCAAATTGTACCGCTTTCAAAGATGGGTCTTCCTGCTTCTGTTAAGGAAGAGATGTTACTTCAGTTGAAAATGAAGAAGCAAAAAGGATATTTTGATACAGAATCCCCTTATGCTGTGGAGCTCTGGGAATTAGGGCATGAGCGGAAATCCAGGGCAGGTCGAAAAGGAACAAGTGCACAGGATATGCCTATAAAAAAGCGTCTTTCAAAAATTAAACTGGCCTTTCCCTACAGTAAACTTCCTAACATTGATCCTAAAGATCAGATTGGATTTGCGCCAGCAGGTGAATGGAAAAATGGCTGGACGGGGGTTAAAGAATTTTTTAATGATCGAGTCCTGGGAACATGTGTTTTTACATTAAATAATGTTGCCCTTTCTAAAGGGAGTGTGTTGCTTAGCAAAGAAATGGTCAACTATGAAGTGAACCGTAAGCCAACTACCTTTAACATTGAAGGAAATCCAAGAGATGGATTTTTATATGAGCTGGCCTGGTATGATGATCATTTCTTTTATGAGCTTGAGTGTGCCAATAAAGAGTTAAATCCTAAATTTAAAAGGTGGATGCGTGAATATGGACAGCGCATTGATCAATCATTCAATCGAAAGTAATGTGATCATGACATTGCGGCGGTGCGGCCGGGTTCGATGCTCATAAAGATATACATCTTGCCAGGTTCCTAGCGCCAACTGGCGATTTTGAACAGGAATGCTCAAGCTGACTTGCGTCAGGATGGACCGAATATGTGCAGGCATGTCATCTGCTCCTTCCGCAGTGTGCTTAAATCGGGGATCACCGTCAATAATTAATCCAGAGAGAAACGTTTCCAAGTCTTCTTTTACCTGAGGATCTGCATTTTCGCATATGATGAGTGAGCAACTGGTATGGGGTATGAATAGATTGCAGAGTCCTTGTTTTAGTCCAAATTGATGAATGGACTGATTAATGTATTCCGTGATGTTATACGTGCCTCTTTTGTGGGTGTCTACATGAAAATTCGTCATCATAGTATGGGGTGATCCTGTGTTGTGTGAATAACTATTGTGTGAATACTGAGTGGGAGATCAGCTTTTGCAGCATGGCTTTTTCTTCTGTGCTCAGTTCGTGAAGGCGTGTTTGTAGCTCATTGATGGTTTGCTGTATGCCCTGTTTTTGAAGACGTTTGATCGTATCCGAGAATTCTTTTTTAATCCCTTCCGCAGGTGTCAGCAATTCAGTGGAGGCCAGTCGTGCAAGTTGCTTTTCTTCAGGGGTATCTCGAAAATGTTCTAGAAGTCCACCCGTAGATAAGTTAGGGTGACTTTGGATAATCTCTATTAATTTTTGTAGGAGGGGTATGCCTGGGAGGCGTATGTGCTTTAGCATTTCCATGTCAGGAATGTCATTGATCAAGTGAGGGTGATTAATCAGTAGCGTAATGGCTGTACGCATAATGGAAGGTGGTTTGTGTTGCTTGAGTGTTAATGACCTACTTTGGGTAGGTTTGAAGGGTATGAGGCCAGACATTTTTTTTATGACAGAGCGAGAGGATTGAGTCGGCGCATCTGTGAGCAGCTCCGGTGAAATCTGAACGAGTTGTGCTAGTTGATCTAACATCAATTGTTTGAACAGCCCATTAGGCATAGGATCCAAGTACTGCCTGGCAGTTTTTGCAAATTGGGCGCGACCATGTATGGTATTGAGGTCATGGGGTTGACTCAAAGTTTTAAAGAAAAAATCAGAGAGTGGAGCCGCGTCTTTAGCAGCATCTTTAAATGCTTGAGCACCCTGTTTTCGAATGAAACTATCTGGGTCTTCTCCAGCAGGCAGAGTTAAAAAGCAGGCATGGAAATGATCTTTCATCATGGGTAAGAGGATTTCTAATGCTCGCCAGGCTGCCTTTTGGCCCGCTGAGTCTGCATCAAAACAAAAAATAATTTCAGATGCATAACGTAATAGGATTTGAATTTGTTTTTTGGTAATAGCGGTTCCCAGCGGGGCTACAGCATAAGGGATACCGTATTGATGCAAGGCAATGACATCCATGTAACCTTCTACAACCAGTATTTTTGGTGCTTTTTTAATGAGATGTAATCCATAAAGTTCCTGACCTTTATGAAAGAGGGGGGTTTCAGGTGAGTTCAGATATTTTGGCATTTGCTCATCAACAGATCTTCCACCAAACCCAATAATTTGTCCTCGACTATTTTTAATGGGAAACATTAAGCGATTTCGAAATCGGTCATAGTATTGATCCGATGTACCAGCTTTTTTTTCACAAAGCATACCTGCGTCTTTTAGTTTTGCCGCCACATCGGGTTGATGTGTCAGCTTTTGCGTTAGACTATCCCATTCATTTGGAGCAAAGCCTAAAGAAAAGGTTTCTATGATTTTTTCTGAGATACCTCGTCTTTTTAGATACTGAAGTACTTTTGGGGTCTTTAGTAGATGTCTTTGATAAAATTGCATGGCTTTTTCCATCAAAGGAAAAAGATCTGCATGTTTTTCAGTCTCTGTTTGTTGACGATTTTTACTTTCAGTTGGGATTTCAAGACCTAATGAGGCGGCTAGGCTTTCTATTGCATCAACAAAATCCATTTGATCATAAGCCATGAGGAAGCCGATGGCATTACCATGCGCATGACATCCAAAGCAGTAATAAAACTGTTTATGAGGGTCAACAGAAAAGGAGGGTGTTTTTTCTTGGTGGAAAGGGCATTTAGCGACAAAGCGTGTCCCGGCTTTTTTTAAACGAATACGCTTTTCAATCACATCAACTAGGTTAATGTGATTTAACAGCTCATGAATGAAAGTCTGTGGAATGCGACGACTCATGTTCAATATTGTGCTTTAGACCTAAATAAGCGCTGAATGAAATCTTTAGGGGCGTTGCCTGGGATGTGTTTACATTTCATTTTTGTTACAAAATGAAATGTAAAACACACCCTAACTGAGAGAAGTCAATATTTCTTTAATTTGTTGACTGACTTTACCAATATCCGCTCTTCCCTGAAGCTTGGGTTTTAATAGGCCGATCACTTTGCCCATATCTGCCGGAGTTTTTGCTTGCGTTTGTGTGATGGCATCTTGTATAAGCTGATGGATTTCATCTGAGCTAAGCGGGGCAGGGAGATATTGTTCCAGTAACTGAATCTCAAAGTTTTCCTTGTCTATCAAGTCCTGCCTTCCACCCTGAGAAAACAGTTCAACAGCCTGGCGGCGTTGTTTAATCATTTTTTCAATGACAGCTAAGATCTGAGCGTCATTTAGAGGAGCCCGATCATTTTTATCAATTTCAAACTGTTTGATTTCAGCCATTAAAGAGCGCAGGACAGTTACTTCCCGTGTTTTCTTTTCTTTAATGAAGGCTGTAGTTTGTGCTTGAATTTGCGCTTTTAAGGTGTCGGACATGGAGTTATTCATCCGCCTTGGAATCACCAGCTTCTTTTTTGTGCGCTTTGCTTTCAGCAATAGCTGCTAGGTAGCCATATTGAGGTTGTCTTTGCATGGAAAAACGTTCTCTTTGCAACTTCTTCGCCAGGCGCTTTACCGCGGCCGCTTTTTTACGTTTTCGTTCAGCAGTGGGTTTTTCATAAAACTCTTTGCGTCTCATGGTTGCATAAACTCCTGACTTTTCGCAGGTTCTTTTGAATCGACGTAATGCCGCTTCAAAATTTTCATTAGGATTGATAATCACGCTTGGCATGTATTTTGGTTGCTCCTCTTTGAGTAATTCGTCATACTTTCATTTATATTAGTTTGATACAAAATCAAAATATTAAGATGAATTCCGTTAAAATGCAACTGGGATCAGCAATATAAGCTGAATCAATTGAGGGGAGAGGCTTGTTTACACTGTGGAGGCTAAAAAATTGCGAGTGCTGGGAATAGAAACTTCATGTGATGAGACGGGAGTTGCGATTTACGATAGTCAGCAAGGTTTGTTGGCCAATGTGCTTTATAGCCAGATAGATTTACATCAGGCTTATGGTGGAGTCGTCCCTGAGCTGGCATCCCGGGACCATCTTAAAAAGCTATTGCCCCTAATACGTGAAGCTTTGCAGGTTGCAGGAATGCGCAAGGAATCTGTGGAGGCGGTTGCTTATACAAAGGGGCCAGGTTTGGCAGGGGCTTTGCTTGTTGGTGCCGTAGAGGGGAGAGCTTTGGCTTTTGCTCTGAATATTCCTGCTGTGGGCGTGCATCATATTGAATCGCATTTATTGGCGGTTATGTTGGAGGAGCATGCGCCTACTTTTCCTTTTTTGTCATTAATTGTGTCTGGAGGTCATACGTTACTGGTGATTGCTCATCAGTTGGGCGTGTATGAAATTTTGGGAGAAACGCTGGATGATGCGGTTGGGGAGGCATTTGACAAAACGGCTAAATTGTTGGGGCTGGGTTATCCTGGGGGGGCAGCTTTAGCCCGTTTAGCAGAAATGGGGAAAGCTGGAGCACTAAAATTTCCTAGACCGATGGTGAACCAGGCAGGTCTGGACTTTAGTTTTAGCGGTCTTAAAACCTTTGCCAGCCAAGTGATTGCTTCAACGGAGGAAGCAGACTATCCAGATGTTGCTTATGCGTTTCAGGAGGCGGTGGTTGAAACTTTATTGATTAAGTGTCGAAGAGCGCTCAAACAAACCCGTTTAAAACAATTGGTGTTGGCAGGGGGGGTGGCTGCTAATCATGTATTAAGAGAGCAGATGCAATTGCTGACAAAATCTTTAGAAGTTGAAGTATTCTATCCCAGAGCTGAATTTTGTACGGATAATGCCGCCATGGTGGCGTATACGGGCTGTCAGTATTTGTTAGCGGGACGGAGAGATGACCTGGCAGTTCAAGTGATGCCTAAATGGTCGCTTCAGGATGACAGATATCCCTCATCGTGAATGGAAAAATGTTGAGTAAATTTTCCTCACATATCCAGATATGTTGCCTCTGATTTTTGCATCTTACAGGTAATCCACTAAACTTTTACTGCGCTCAATCAATAAAGGAGGGCAGTATGGCTCAAGAGCAGCACCGCTTTTTGGATTATTTAAAGGTTTATTTTCTTCCTCGTTCAAAACAAAGTTTTTACAATGAAGTAAGCTTGTCTGAAAACAACAATTTGTTTAGGTACTTATCTAAAAAAGTATTTTTCGATGCTTATCCAGGAGATGGGGTTACCCCGTTATCATTTAGTGTATTTGTGAATGGTCGTGAACGCCGTAGAAGAGATGTCATGCATCGATATGCTTTCAGATCTTGGCTTACCAGTTTTCTAGGTTTACCTAACCGTTTTAGAAAAGCTCCAAGAATGAGTTTGGATAGAATGCAAACTTCAGATGAGCTTTTGTTAGATTTAGTGGGTTGGAGTGTCGATCATTCTCTTCTAAGAAACGTGATGAAAATTCCTTTTGTTGTCCCGTTTAACGTTCTGCGTGTTTGCTTAACGACGCCTGTTAGTTTGTTGAAGCTTTTTACAGAAGTATTTCCTGATTTTTTGAGTAGTTCAATAGGAATAGGCATGTTTTCGTTGGGTTCAAAGATAGGGGAATGGCGGGGAATAAAAAAAATATTAGGGGTAGCCGCAGGGATTGTGATTTACCCTCTTTTATCTTTAGCGTACTATGCCAGCAAGCTTTGGATGGGTCTAGGAATGCTGATCACCTCTCCTATTAAAGCAGCATCGATGGCTTTCGCATTGGGAAAGTCAGTGGGTGGGGTGCCAGGCGTGCTGTTGAGTCATATCTTTAGTGGTATGAGTTATCTGGCCAGTCTGGCATTGTACACTACTGTCGCGGTATTTTTAGGACCATTTGCTTTACAAGGCTTGGAGGCAGTACTTCCATGGGGAATGAATGTCGCCTTATCCGAAGGACTATTATTAACATATTCAGTGCTGAAAGGTTGGATAACAACGCTATCAGTCATGGTTTTTGGCGTATCATTTGGGCCGCAAACACAAAGTATATTATCGACAGCTATACTGACAGCGGGTTTAGGCGCCAGTGTCAGAATTTTGGAAGAAGTGGGGGAAAGGTTAGGCGTTTATTTCAGTCCTAAGAGTTACCAGCCGGCCATTATCACTTATGGTCCTGCGTTTCATAAAGATGGCAGGCCGCGCCATGATTCGACTTACAAAAATCTGGCGCAAAAACATCCAGCTAACACTTCTTCTATTTCTAATGCCAGAAAAAACAGAGTAGGCATGGGTCAAACGAAAGGCACATCTGTCACGTTTGGATGGGAAACACCTGATAATCATTTGAGGAAAGTAGAAGAAAACGGTGGGGTTGATTTTGAAGGAACAGAGAGGGAGATAGATGCTCCAACTTTCAATTGATGACACGCTAGCTATATGCTTTCACCATAAAGGCTTCCAGAACATCATTTAAAAATAAATATCCTTGATCTGTGAGTTGTATGGTATGTGGCTTCTGTAGAAGCCATCCCTTTTTGCAGAGCAGGTTCAAAATGGGTTGAATGGTGTTGATGGAGAGTCCTGTGCGCTGCTCAAAACAATGAATATTCAAGGGTTTGTTTAATCTTAGTGCATTCATCATAAACTCAAGAGGTAAGTCTGATAGCGGAACGATTTTTTCTTGTGCGATAAATTCCTGATCACCTGTTAAGTAGTGTTGGGGGTGTTTTTTCTTTAAGATGCGACAGATTGTTTTTTGTTTTAGATCCGTTAGTTTACTGCATGCGCCGGCGCCGATGCCTAAGTAATCTCCAAATTCCCAGTAGTTTAGATTATGCTGGCAAGCTCTACCTTCCTTGGCATAGGCGGATATTTCGTACCGATGGTAGTTGCTGACTTCTAAGTATTTTTGTCCTGTTTGAAAGATTTCCCAACAAAGTTCATCGCTGGGTACTGCTGGTGGGTGATGAAAGAAGGGTGTGTTTTCTTCCAGGGTGAGTTGATACCAGGATAGGTGGCCGGGACTAAATGAGATGGCTGTTTTTAGGTCAGTGATTGCTTCATCCAGCGTTTGATGGGGTAGTCCATACATAATATCAAGATTGAGGTGTTGAAAACCGGCTGTGTAAGCAGCTTCAATTGCCTTTTGAGCCTCGAGGTTGCCATGGATGCGCCCCAGTTTTTTTAGATGTAAGTCATTAAAGCTTTGGATACCTAATGAGAGACGATTAACACCAGCCTCTAAAAAACCCTCGAAACGCGTTTGCTCTACAGTGCCTGGGTTAGCTTCTAGTGTGATTTCAATATTAGGTTTGAAAGGTATACGCTGTTGAACAGCTTTCAGTAACTCATGAATCGCAGAAGGCGAAAATAAGCTGGGTGTTCCACCTCCAATAAATATACTGGTGATGGGGCGCTCCTGTATTTTGGATAAGCTTAAGTCAAAGTCTTTGATCAGAGCGCTAATGTAGTCAGCTTCAGGAAGTGGTTGTTTGAGTGCATGAGAATTAAAGTCGCAATAGGGGCACTTTTGGATGCACCAAGGTGTATGAATATAAAGCGAAAGGGGAATGATGTCACTAGTCGTGGCAGCGTTCATTTTTAGCATGAATACAAGATTGTTAGATAGGAGGGTACGAATAGATGATAACTTGGTTTAGTATTTTTTAAAAGGAGAATGCTTCGAAGTGTTTGAGTTAATGAAAATTAAGTGAAAGAAGAGGGAGGAATGCTTTCTCTTTTTAAAGAGAAAGCACGGAAACCGGCTATATTTAAGGAGGGAGGAGAAATAGAGGAACCAGAAACCGTGCTTTGATTGGAATTCTACTGGAAATAAAAAAAATCAGCTATACGGCTAAATATGTTTTGTATTGTGAGACATGTCTTACAATATAGGGTTGGATTGATTTTATAGAAGCTCGGGTGGTATGTTTCCTTATATATAGCTAAGCCCCTATAGAGCGCACTATTCAGTACCTATGAATAGCATCCAAATGGTAACTGCTCTCCCGTCAGGGGCAAAGCAAGTTTCGTCATTGCGAGGAGCGAAGCGACGTGGCAATCCAGGCTGAATCTTATTAAAGCCACTCAGTCTTTCACGGAAAAAATCTTCCGCCTGGATTGCTACGTTTCGTTCGCAATGACAGGTGAGCAGTTACATTAAATGCATCTAAAAGGAGCTATTAAGCTATGAGAAAAAAACAAGTTAAAGTCGCTATCACAGGCGCTGCAGGCCATATTGGCTATTCTCTACTTTTTCGAATTGCCAACGGTGATATTTTTGGTCAGGATACTGAGGTGATTTTTCAGTTGTTAGAACTTGAAACAGCGCTTCGTCCATTAGAGGGTACCGTTATGGAATTGATGGACTGTGCTTTCCCTTTGCTTAAGGATGTGCATATTTCGTCTGATGTGAATAAAGTCATGAATGGAGTCAATTGGGCCATTTTGGTAGGTTCTGTTCCCAGAAAAGTAGGTATGGAGCGGTCTGACCTTTTATCCATCAATGGGCAGGTATTTATTGGTCAAGGAAAGGCGATCAATGATCATGCTGCGGAGGATGTTCGTGTGTTTGTCGTTGGTAATCCCTGCAATACCAATTGTATGATTGCCATGAATCATGCGCCTGATGTGCCTAAAGACCGATTTCATGCTATGACAACATTGGATGAAAATCGCGCAAAAGCACAGCTTGCTGCGAAAGCAGGCGTGCGTGTGACAGATGTCAGTCATATGATTATTTGGGGGAACCACTCTCCAACGATGTATCCGGATTTTTATCATGCCAAAATTCAGGGCAAGCCTGTGCTGGATATGATTCAGGATGAAACTTGGTTAAAAACGGACTTTATGGAGCGTATTCAAAAACGGGGAACCGAAGTGCTTCAGGCTAGAGGCGCTTCTTCAGCTGCTTCAGCGGCTCAGGCAGTGATTGATGGTGTTCGTTATCTGGTCTTTCCTACGGAGCAGGGACAGATTTATTCTTCAGCGCGTTGTTCAAAAGGAGAGTATGGTGTCGATGAAGGGTTGATTTTTTCATACCCTTGCATTACAGCGGACAACCATGAAGTTAGTGTGGTAACGGGGTGGGAGCATAATACATTTGCCGAAGAAAAGTTACAGGCAACACTCCAAGAACTTCGTCAAGAAAGAGATATTGTAAAGTCTATGGGTTTGATTTCTGCATAGACTGTGAAGACAGGTTCTAAGATTACTATCATACATTGCCCCAGCTTATTATGTGGGGCAATGTACAAACATGAATTTATTTGACAGCTTCTTTCAGTTGAGCGCCTGGCTTAAATACAGGTACCTTACGAGCAGGGATTTTAATTTCTTTCCCGGTTTGAGGGTTTCTTCCACTGCGAGCTTCTCTCTTCTTGACAGAAAAGGTACCAAAGCCGATGAGACGTACTTCTCCGCCTTTTGACATAGTTTCTTCAATGGCTTCAAGTACAGCAGTTAATGATTGTTCAGCGTCCTTTAAGGTACTTCCTGTTTTTTCCGCAATACGACGGATCATATCGGATTTATTCATAAGTTAACTCCTGATTAAATAATTTGCCTCTAAATTAGCTTCTTTGGTGGGTAAGATCAATAGTTAATCATAAGTATATCTATTGAGAGTCCATGTCAAAGGTGGGAGCAGTTTTTTCTACAAGTTCATGAATTTTCTCTTTCATAGACAGCTGAACATGTTTTGGTTGTTTTTTTAAGAGTTTAAAGAACCTGTTACAAATTTTTTCGAATTCTTCTTTAGAGTGAGAGTCTGAAAAGTTACTGGCACTTTTTTCACTATTAGAGATTGTGGAAAAAAAGGTAACGTTATCAGATTGATGAATAGGCGTGGGAGAATTTTTACATTCAACCTTGTTAATGGTTTCAAAAATATCAGGGTGTTTTATTTCAGTATTTTCACTAGACATAGTTTTTCTCCTGGGGTTCGCATGTGTTGAAAAATCAATGATTGGCATCTTCTAATCAGATTTATGATATGCTTTTTCTAATTTTGAAATTTCTAAAATGACTTGTTTATAGAGAGTAGAAATCGACTTTTCTTCGATCTTTTCTGCTTTAAGCGCTTTTAATAAAAACTGCATGGCGTGAGTCAAGCTTGATGCGGGAGAAACAACTAAACTCCCATAAAAGCCATGAACTGTAAGATAGAGTTTTTCCCACTGCTTATTTTTGAATGCTGTTTGTAAGCGTTTTTTCTGTTGAGGTAAAATGCCTATAATGCCGTTTAACATTGTGTTTGCTATGCTTAAATCTCCAGCGTAAAGCTTGTTGGCACAACCTTCCAGGTCGATAACTTTTTTAGTGTGATTATCTTGTTTAGTGTGATTATCTTGCTTTGATGGAAGGGAAGATGGTTTTGTGCTTTTTTCTGTTTGTGTGTCAGGAGCTTGCTCTTTGACAGTAAAGTTTTTTGACATTAAATCTATAAAAAACTTTTCTGTTAGCGGCTTCAAGGCGCCAAGGTTCATTCCAGAATTAATACATCGCTGCTTTTGAGCTTCATCCATAAATGCGCTTAAACCTACAATTAAAGCAGGTTTTAATCCAGATGTTTCCTCAAGTGTCCGCAAACTGGAAGTTAAGTCTAAGCCACTTTCATTTTTTAATTCTAGATCACAAAAAATAAGTTCATGTTTTTTCTTTCGATACAGGTCAAGAGTTTGTTGAATATTTTCAGTGACATCTGCTTCTATTTTGAAGCGTTTTAAGAGGTTTTGTGAGGCGATCGCAGCATAAGGGTTATCTTCAACAATTAAGACTCGAATTTTTGGCAAAATTAGATTTTTGGATTCTAGAGCCTTTTCTTCATTAAGAAATGCTATGTAAGCATTTAATTCTTTTTCAGAAGGTTCTTTGATGGGAATAGAGCAAATAAAATTAGTGCCTTCTTTGGAATTTTCTATTTGAATTTTTCCGGATAAATCTCTTAGGTATTGATCCACAATACTTAAACCAATTCCGAAGCCCATAATTCGGTCGGCCATTTGCTCTTTATTTTGTTTCGATTTGATTTGGCTAAAACGTTTAAATATTTTTTTTCTTTGCTCTTCTGAAATTCCGCAGCCTGAATCTGCAACCGTTATTTTTAATATTTTCTTGTTGTTGGACAACTCAACAAAATCTATCAACAGTTTCACCCATCCTTGTTGAGTAAATTTTACGGCATTACTGATCAAATTCATGATGATACGTCGTATTCGATGCGCGTCTCCAACTAAGTAGCTTGGTACTGCCTTTTCACAACTTATTTCAAAGCTCAAGCCTTTTAGTTCTACAGGAGCTTTTGAAGTCGAGGTAATGGATCCAATAAGATTGTCCAGACTGAAAACTGCTTTGCCAATGGCTATTTTTTTAGATTCTATTTGAGTGGCTTCTATGAGTGAATCAGATAGATTTAAAAGCTCTAAACTCAGCCCTTCAATGTTGCTTGCTAATTTTTTATTTTCTTCATATGTAAGTTGCGCGTTCAGCTTTTCTGCCAGACCTATAATGCCAATTAGAGGGGTTCTTATATCATGGCTCATGTTTGCTAAAAAAACAGATTTTGCTTTCGTGAGCTCTTCAGCTCTTTTTTTTGCTTTCAATAGCGCTTCTTCTTGCGCTTTTCTTTCCGTAATGTCTATAGACATGCCAACAACACCGATGACGTTACCTTTATTGTCAAATAAAGGAACTCGGCTAGAAAGATAGTAGATGGGGTTTCCATTGTTATCGTACAAAGCTGGTTCTTCAACATTCAGTTTGGGCTTTCCTGTAGCCATCACTTCCAAATCGTCTTGTTTAAAGGATTCAGCTTGCCCCTCTGTCCAATTGGCGAGTTTACCCATTTTTTCATAGGTGATCCCAACAAAATCTTCTAAGCGTTTTAAGCCAATAAGTTTCAACGTATTTTTGTTGCAACCCATGGTAATACAATCACGATTCAGCCAATACACATTATTAGGCATAACGTCTATGATGTTTTGGAAGTATTCTCTAATTCCTTTTGGATCGTCTGGATTTTCTGGATAGGTTGTGTAGAGTTTCGCAAGTTTATCCATAGCGGATGGAAGGTGATGAGTATTTTTCATTTTACAAAACTTAACTGGTGAGTTGATGGAAGCTTGTTTTTTTTCTAAGTGTAATATAGAATTTCGGCAGGAGATTGTTGAGATTCAAGAACTTAGAAGAAAGGGGGGAGCTTTTATTCTTAAGTTTTTTAAGTATCATTTATTGACCTTAAATTGACGCCTCTAGTTTAACATAATCAAAATATTTAGCATAGATTGGGAGAAATTATAGTATGAATCAGATTATGGAATCGTTAAAAAATAATTCACCTTTAACTGGTTATCTTTCAGGGGTTCGAAGAATGCAGGAAGAGGAAAAACAGTTAACAAAGTATTCACAAAAAAATTTATCGGAGATTCGGAAAATAGAAATCCGGGAAATGCAACCTCAGGAATTAGAGCTTGCAATGAGTTGGGCTGTAGATGAAGGGTGGAATCCTGGAAAGCATGACCATCTTGCTTATTATCAACAAGACCCTGCTGGTTTTTTAGTTTTGCATTTGAGTGGCCAGCCTATTGGATCAATCTCTATGGTTAGACACAGCAACACATTTGCCTTTATAGGATTATTTATTGTTTTGCCAGAATATCGAAGCCAAGGTTTTGGAAAAATGCTATGGAATGAAGCGCTGAAAAGACTTGAGACTTTTTCCTCTGTAGGCCTCTATGCTGTTCCTCAACAAATATCTAGGTATCGCAAAAGCGGTTTTTTTGATCGATATGGGGTTAGTCATTTGGAGTTACCAGAGCTTTCTTCTGCTGGAAGCAGTAGTCCTAACTCATGTTTAGAAGGTATCAATGAAAACAATTTAGATCTTCTTTCAGAATCTGATAAGGTTAATTGGGGAAGTAGCAGAGCTTCATTTTTTAATACTTTATTCACAAAAAAAGGAGATGAATGCTACGGTTTTTTATCTTTTGATCAGGAGACAGGTGCAGTGAATGGTTATGGCATTGCTAGACCTTGCCAGGAAGGCTTTAGAGTTGGGCCTTTATATGCAAAATCTTTTGAATGTGCAAAAAACTTGGTAGATCAATTGCTTTCATGCCTGGATCAGGGGACAAAGGTCATCTTTGATGTGCCTGAGAGGAATGAATTCTCAGCAATGTTTGCCGAATATTTTAACCTGAATTTGGTAAATGAAGCCTGTACCCAGGCTATGTTCAAAGGAGGGGAAACTGAAACCAGGACAAATATTTGTTATGGTTTGCTTTCCCTTGAAATTGGATGATTTATGGTGTCTTCTACCCAATCTATTTTTATGTTATCAGGGAAAACTTATCCATATGATCGGAATCACTCTATCTTGGCTTTTATTAAAAGTGCAGCGTTAGATCAATCTAAACCTGCATTGATCGATGCTCAAGAAAATTTTGATTATCAATCATTGATTCCGATCGTTGCTTCTGTTGCTAACCAACTAAAAGCATTGAAAATTAGTCAGGGAGATCGGGTTGCTATTTTAGCGCCTCCTTCCTCTCGATTAATTCTTTTAATGCTTGGTATTTTAGAGCTTGGGGCAAGCTATGTACCGATAGACCCAAGTTATCCAGAGGAGCGCATTGGACATATTTTGGAAGACAGTCAGCCGAGTTGTTTAGTTGTCTCAGCAGAAACCGATAGCCTGGTTAATGAAACCCTATGGGATTTTCATTCGCTTCGAATCGAAGCCATTGATTTCACGCCTTGTGAAAAATCAGCTCAAATGCACGAGCGTGTGGATAGCTTATCTTTAGGAAATGATCCTGCCTACATCATATATACCTCAGGAACAACAGGGAAACCTAAAGGCATTGTTATTCCACATCAAGCGATATCCAATCATATGCTTTGGATGGCAGAAGAATTTACATTAACGTCAGAGGATGTTTTTTTGCTGAAAACTCCTCTCACGTTTGATCCATCAGTATGGGAAATTTTTCTCCCCTTATTTTTAGGGGCAACCCTGGTGGTTGCACCTATGGAGACACATAAGAACCCTGATAAAATAGTGGATATTATTGAGCAATATAAAGTGTCTATTCTTCAGTTAGTTCCTTCTATTTTACATGGATTTTTAAATTTTTCTGACTTAAAAGATATGACTTCCTTGAGGTATATTTTTGTTGGGGGAGAAAGTCTAACGCCTTCAACTAAAAAGCTATTCTTTGAAAAAATACATTGTCCTTTAGTGAATTTATATGGGCCAGCTGAAGCAACTATTGATAGTACCTTTCATGTTGTAGGCTCTGATAAGCATGAGCAAGAGAGAAACTATATAGGGAAGCCAATTTATAATGCAGCCGTATATATTTTGGATAACAATTTGATGCCGGTTAAAGAGGGCGAAGTAGGGGAGCTGTTTATCGGAGGAGATGGGTTGGCAGTTGGATATTTAAATCGGCCTGAATTAAATGATCAATGTTTTCTGGAAAATCCTTTTAAGCCTAAGTCCAAATTTTATAAGACGGGAGATTTGGTTAAATTGGTTGATGGAAAGCTAGAGTTTATTGGAAGGGTAGATCACCAGTTAAAAATCAATGGAGTGAGAATAGAAACCAATGCGCTTCGAGACGTTATATTGAGTGTAGATGAGAATATTTACGATTGCTTATTTGAAAAACAGGTGCATGATATTTATCAATACAGTACGTTGATTTGCTATATCCTTACAAAAAATGAAGAGACTGCTGTAGATTTAAGTTTGATTAAATCAAGGCTAAAAAAGCAGTTTCCTTCCTATATGCTGCCTCAAAAGTATTATTTTAGCGTATCTTCAGAGTTGTCAGAACATGGTAAAATCAATTTTAATAAAATTAAGCAAGCAACAAAATTCAAACAAGAAGAAAGCTTTTCTCAGATGGAATCAACTAAAGCTGCGTTGTTTGAGATTTGGGAGCGTGTTTTAAGTACTAAAATTCCAGATGAAACGACAGGTTTTTATGAGTTGGGAGGAGATTCAATTACCAGCCATATTCTTTCCTATGAAATTAGTGAGCGCTTCTCAATAGAGTTTAAGCCCTTATTGGTGCTCAATTACGATACCATTGAAAAACAGCATGCATTAATAACCCAGCCTAATGCTATGCTTTCTCCAAATTCTGGTTGCCTAGCTTCTATGAATTCTGAAAATGTTAGAAAACTGTTTTTTGTTCATCCCATTGGGGGAACAATATTTTGGTACACACATTTAGCAAAATTATTGGATGGTAAGGTTCAGCTTTATGGGATACAGGACCCAGAGATTATTGATATTTCACAGGAATTTAAGACCATAGAAGAGATGGCGATTTGTTATGCAGAGCTCATATTAAAAGAGCAAACTAAGGGGCCCTTTCTGATAGGGGGAGCTTCTTTTGGTGGGACAGTTGCCATAGAAATGGCGCGCTACCTTGATCGTTTGGGGCATAAGATAGACCAGGTTTTATTGTTGGATGCTTGGGCGGTTTATCCTAATGAGTTAAAAGATATCGATTATTTTAAATCGTCCATGAGAAGGCAGCAAAAGGATTGGGTAGATCAATTTAATCGTTCCCATGCTGAGGTTGATTTCTTCCAAGATATCTTTAACGTTCAGCTTCAGCGTCTAGAAATGCTATTTCATTACAAGCAAAAGCCTTTCCCTTTTAATGTGAAGTTATTTAAGGCGCAAGAATTGATATCTATTTTTCAATTTGGGGATTCTGCTTCAAATTATTGGGATCAGTATATAAAAAATCTGGAGGTTTCTGTGGTTCCTGGAAATCATGAAACCATGTTTTTACCTCCTAATGTCAAAATGCTTTCCGATGAAATAGAGCGGGTGGTTTTTTCTAAAGAAGGTTTGTAGAAAACTGAAATGATTAGAGAGTATCGTCACGAGATTTTTTAGCCACAAACTGCGTATAGTGTGGCAAATTTTAAGCAAGTTTTCGTCACATATGCTTGATATGCTTCCTCAAACTTGCTTAAAATTTGCCGACACTACCTACAGCTTGTGACTAAAAAATCTCGTGACGACACTCTCTAGGACGTATTTATATTTTTTTCTTCAAAAGCTGTGCATTAATTGCAACGATCACAGTGCTTAAGCTCATAAGCACAGCGCCAACAGCTGGGTTTAACAACCATCCTGTTGAATGATACAAAACGCCTGCGGCCAGCGGTAAAGCAATGGCATTGTAACCGGTTGCCCAAACCAAATTTTGCACCATCTTTTGGTAAGCAGCTTTGCCGAAAAGAATCAGTGCTGCGATATCTTTAGGGTTGCTTTCAACCAGAATGATATCTGCCGTTTCGCTGGCTACGTCTGTGCCTGAACCAATCGCAATGCCGACATTGGCTTGAGCGAGGGCAGGGGCATCATTCACACCATCGCCTGTCATGGCAACAAACTCTCCTTCAGATTGGAATGTTTTAATGATCTCAAGTTTTTGATCGGGTAGTACATCGGCATAAAACCCATCCAGATTTAAGGTGTCACTGACTGATTTGGCTGTCTCTGGATTATCTCCGGTAATCATCATCAATCGAATACCACTGCGTTTCAAGGTTTTCACAGCCTCGAAGCTTTCGGGACGTATTTGATCAGCCAGTGCAATCCATCCGGCTAATACATCATTGATCAACACAAACACCAGCGTTGAACCTGCCTGATTAGAAAGTGCCTGAGTCGGAATATCCATCTTTTTCTCTTTCAGAAAACCTGGGCTGACGATTTGAATTGCTTGATCTTCTATCAAACCAGAGATCCCTTTACCAGGAATAGCCTGGAATTTTTTAACTTGAGGTAAGGAAAACTTTTGTGTTTCAGCTGCGAGATGAAATGCTGAGGCAATCGGGTGTTCTGAATGTTGCTCGATTGCGCATGCAAATTTTAGGATGGTTTCTTTGGTGTGATGAGAGGACAAGGATTCATAGTGGGTGATGCCGAACTGACCCTTCGTCAAAGTGCCTGTTTTGTCAAAAGCTAGCAGGGTGATTTTTCTTGAGTCTTCAAATGCAGCGCGGTTTCGAATGAGTAAACCATGCTGGGCAGAAAGGGCTGTTGAGATGGCTGCAACCAAAGGTATTGCTAACCCCAAAGCGTGAGGGCAGGAAATGACCATGACGGTAACCATGCGCTCTAATGCAAAGGCGAATGCATAGCCTAGACTTGCCCAGATGATTAAGGTGAAAACACCTGCGCTTAATGAAATAAATGTAAGCCACCGTGCCGCTTTGTCCGCCAATCGTTGGGTTTTAGATTTGGTTTTTTGCGCATCTTGAACCAGCTGGATAACTTTCGAGAGATACGCTTCTTTCCCAGTTCGTTTGACTTGTATTTTCAGGGAGCCTTGTCCATTGATAGAGCCTCCAATGACCATGCTGCCTTTGGTTTTTTTGATGGGCTTTGATTCCCCTGTGAGCATAGACTCATTGATATGACTTTCCCCTTCCACTAAAGTGCCATCTGCGGGGATCTTTTCTCCTGGTTTAATGAGCAGGAGGTCGTCTACCTGGATATCATCGAGTTTAATGTCCTGAATTTGATTGCCAGAAATGCGATGAGCCTCTGAGGGCATCATCTTGATCAAAAATTCGAGTGAGCGAGAAGCACCCAGAATCGATCGCATCTCAATCCAGTGGCCGATCAGCATAATGTCGATTAAGGTAGCTAACTCCCAGAAAAATTCATTCCCTTTCAGACCAAACACAATGGCTGTGCTATAAAAATAGGCAACGGAGATTGCCAGGCCAATCAATGTCATCATGCCTGGATTTTTATCTTTCAGTTCATTCACCAGCCCTTTTAGAAAAGGCCACCCACCATAGAGATAGATGACGGAAGAGAGCAAGAAAGAAATTTGCAGCATGTAAGGAAATACCCATGAAACGCCAAAAAACATTTGAATCATGGGAGAAAATATCAGCACAGGGATCGTTAGGAATAGGGAAACCCAGAAACGTTTCCTGAAATCTTGAATCATCATGCGATGATGCGTATGGGTCTTTTCTATGTCTTGCTTCATTTGTTTAGCCACGCTTCAATGGTTTGAAGTTGGGTTAGGTTGGCCAGTAATGGGGCATGCCCAGTATTAGGTACTTCGATCACCTCCATATGGGCGTGTGACTGCTGCATTTTTTCAACCGTGGAGGGTAATAAAATTTCGGAAAACTGTCCGCGAATCAGCAGTACGGGACATTTGATTTTATGCCAAACTTCCCACAAATTGATATCCATCTCAGTGCCTTTGAGGGTTTTAATTGGATGAGCCAGTTTTAATATCCATTTCATTTGGTTTGAAAATACCTTGATGTCGGGATCCATTTTCAATAAATAATGTCCTGTTGAATTTTGATGGATGCTAAATTTTGTAATGGCTTGCCATTGCTGTTCTGTCAGATGACCAAAAGATGCATATCGGGTTTTGATATACTTTTCAGCGTCTTCAATGGAGTCGAATAACGGATTGGTTCCTACATAAGCGGTAAACTTAGACAGTGCTCTTCCAGGAATATGGGGGCCAATGTCATTCAAGACCAGCTTACGGATGGGGCTTTGGGGCATAGAGGCCATAATCATGCCGATTACCCCACCCATTGAAGTGCCAACCCAGTCAACTTTCGGGTAAAGGGTTCTGGCAACGAGTGCGTTCATATCTGAAATATATTGCTCAAATGTGTAATGTTCAGGATTAGAAAGCCAGTCACTATCCCCGCGTCCTACCACGTCTGGGCAAAACACATGCTTTTCTCTTCGACTCAAAAAATCCGCCAACACATCAAAATCATGCCGATTTCGGCTTAATCCATGCACACAAATAATCGGTACACCCGAAGATGCCTTACCCCATTCAGAGTAACCAATCCGGTGAAATCCTTCAATTGAAAGCCCTAAGCAATAATTTTGTTTCACCTTATCTCTTCCTCGTTGGTGGTTTGATGGCCATTCAGTACTGAATAATAAAAGCAGATTGTTTTATTTATTTGGTATTGTATTTATCATTATATATGAGCGCACAGCAACCTGCTGATTGAAATTTTTCAAGCAAAATGGTTGACCATTTAGAGGGATAGCAGTAGTATGTCTATTCTTAATTCCCCGGTAGCTCAGCGGTAGAGCAGGAGACTGTTAATCTCTTGGTCGGCGGTTCGATCCCGTCCCGGGGAGCCACTAAAATCAAGGGTTTGAGACACTTCCCCTTGAATCCGTAAAAGTCGTCTTCGCGACTTTTGCGCGACTTCCCAAGTTTCCCCATTTCAAGATCGTAAGAACAGCCGGCGGGTCTTTCCCAAAAACGGGAGCATTTTACCTAACCATACAACACTCTAACCCTTAATCGATATCTCTAAACCCATAAGCTCTGCGTTGAATGAGCTTGCTAAAGTGACCCCTTATTTGGGGAGAGCCGGAGTGTTCTATAATTATTTAATTCAATAATTGAGATGGTTTATAGACTGTTTTTGCTAGAGAATATTTTTGAAATTGTTTGGAAGGATTGATTATGTCACAGGATGAAGGATCGATTTGGGAGCGCCAAAAAATAAATCAAACTTTTTTAGATAAAGCGACATTAGTAGCTTCTGGTTCCGCACTGGGCTTTTCCTTGGCTTTTTTAAAAAATCTTCATTTTATAACATCAAAATGTTTAGTTTGGCTGCTGGTTGCTTCTTGGTTATGTTTTTGCTTTTCTCTAGTGTGTAATATTTGCAATTTATATATGAGCGCAAGCGCAGGTAGTAAGGAAAATATTGATTCCGATGAGAAACGGCGTATAAATAAAAAAACTCGATGTTTAAATTTCTCTAGTGTTTTTTTGTTTATCGCTGGCTTATTGTTCTTAACCTTATTTGCAACATCTAGCTTAATTTTTGCTACATATCAATTTGGAGAGCGCAAAATTGAAATAGTAGACATTGCTGCTAGAGAGACAGTTATAGGAATTGAAGGAGAAAAAACTAATAAAAAAAATCAAGGAAATGGTTTTTCACAACTTGAAATAGAGAAATTTCCGAAAAAATTATTGAATAGGAGTCCTTCTGACTATAAAAAGGGAGCAGTTGAGCCCTTTCCATCTGAGAGAAGAGTGCCTGGAACAGAAAAATCTTCAAAAAAATCATTTAATAGAATTCCTTCCAGCTCAAGGAAAGAGCTATTGCCAATCCCTCCTATGAAAATGGCAGTGGAGCCTTTTCCAAGGGATGATAACTAAGTCTCTAGAGCTTACATGAAATAAGGAAGCGATAAATTAAGAAGCATCAACGGATTTTCCCCATTGGCTTCCGATTAAAGTGCCTGTAATCGCTCCGACAATAGTTGCAGCGGTTTTTCCTGTTCCATTGCCGATCTGGTTCCCAATGACTCCGCCTGCGATGCCACCAGCTATCGCGCCACCTTGCTCATGGGTCAGCGCTAATCCATTAGTCATGAAAAATAATAGGATGATTCCTGTGAAGATAGTTTTAGCCTGCTGTAAGGTTTTCATTTTAGCCTCCAGTAATAGGTTGTTAAAAAGCAGCAAGCCCATCTAACTTAGATAGGCTTACGAACTTCTGAGTGAGTGTCGCGGTAAATCCATTACTGCGGTAGAGATACCTCTCTGTTGGTTCCTCTGTCTCCTCCTTCCCTCTTAAAATCTTACTTTTTCCAGGAATCGTTTCATAAATTTTTTCACTGGATGCCTTGTTTGAAAAAAAGGCGTCTGCTAAATTTTCATTAGCCATTCTGTTATCCTAAGTAATTGAGCGGTTAGTGCTATCCAGTCCACTCACTTGGATAGCACGCTTGGGGTTCGCTAGTAAAAAATAGTCTTTAAGCTTCTTCCATGACCTCCTCCAAACTCTCTTTTTCTTGCTGTCTTTTAGTTTCCTTCTGGATTTTTTGATAAATCTCTTCTCGGTGCACCGGAATTTGATTAGGGGCTTCAATTCCGATACGAACCTGAGTACCTTTAACTCCAAGTACAGCGACTTCGATGTCGTCACCAATTCTAATCGTTTCACCTACACGTCTTGTTAATATGAGCATGATAAATCTCCTTTTTAATAAAAATTGAGTGAGTCGTCAGGGTGAAAGGGTTGTTTCCCTTTATCAGTCTTATTCTTCAGTCATTTCCTGTTGTTGTGTTTTTAAATAGGCAGTTTGAGCCAGTTTTTCTACGACGTGAGATAAGCTTTCAGCTTCTCGGTAGTAGTTTTCTCTTCCTGTGACGCAATAGGCATCTATCACAGGGATTCCCGGCGAATATTTAGAGGCCCCAATTAAAAGAGATTTAGGCTGAATCAAAAAATATTTTTCGCAGACTTTAAATCAGTTATCCTGTTTTTTTAAAAAAGGAACAGGATATGAGTTTGCTGAGCTGCGTAGAGTTATTGGGTACGGTAAAAGAGAGTTTTTCAAAAATAGCTGACCCCACTTTGCGAAAAGGTGCATTAAGTTTAAAAGATTGTTTACTGTCTGGATATGCGCTTTTTAGTCTGAAGTACCCATCATCCCAAATCCCGATTTAGAAAAAATCATTCTGAAAATTAAATGATTAGCGAGATCAAAAGAAGAGGGATTTCTGTAAAAAGTGATTGATGAGATTGATTTGTTGGAAATAAAAGATGGTTTATCAAAAAAATCTCGATAAAAATTCCAGAGGTGTTCAAATTTTATCCAAAACAGGATTTTGAGGATAAAGGAATCTCTTGCTGTGTTTCTGGCAGCTTGTTTTTATGAGTTGCAAAGAGTAAATCCAGGGGTGATTAAGGTGCTTGTGCCAGGCGGTGAAGGGGGAGAAGAATTTCATTCAATAAAGCACAATGAGATTCTTCGAGTTTTAAATAAATTCTTCTACCGTGACGAACTACTTTTGCAGCCAGGGCATAAATTCGATGGCGAATGGTTTTTGCGCGGCAAGCCTCAAACTGGACGGGTAAATACATGCGCAGCAAGGCAAAAAGGTTAAATGCCAATGCGCATAACGAAAAATATAACGCGTTGGCTTCAAAATTTTGGCAAGGCATACGATCTGCGGAAAAATCCTCTTTTAACTCCTTAATCCGGTTTTCTGAAGTTTCACCTCTTTGATTGTACCAATGTACCCAGTCACTTTGGCTCATGCTGGGGTTACGGCTCACGGCAATCGCACGATAGAGGTATTGACCACATTGAAGCAGCTCTTCTCCTTCATTGCCTTCACTTTCAAGATCAAGTTCTAAAGTGGTTTGCCCCTTGATCATCCGACGCTGTACGATCACATCAAAGGCATGGCGACTTTTTTCCATTGTGTGCACAAGATGTGTTGTAAATTCGCCATTCAGAGGCTTTCCTTCTCGATGTAAAGACTCCCATTGGGACTCTTTTTGAGCTTGAATGAGTTTTTTAAGAGAGGGGCTCATTTTTGCCCGAATCGCAAATTTAAGTTGTCGCTCTATGCAATCATCAATGATATCGCCTTGATAACCCGCTGCATCAATACGTAGGGCAAATAACGTTACCCCTTCAGGCAAAGCGGCTTCACATTGATGAATAAATTCGAGATTTTTCGCAGAAGGAGGCACGTTTCCTTCGCGAAAATCCGTTGCCAACACTTGGCCTGTCTCTGCGATGTGGCCTACCATGGGCATATAGCCTGTACATTTCTTATAAGTCCATTTTGCCGATTTGTTTTTTGATGCAGATAAAGTAGCATCAATATCCAGGGTGATTTTCTTTACATGATGCAAGGTATGTTTAAGCAAAAGACGATTAACTTCAGTCACAGCCAGCATGCCTTTCTTTCCATGACGGCGTAGCCAGTCTCCCATTGAATCAGATCCAGGTACTTGGGTTAAAGCTAACAAAGTACGTAAAGCATCGTCTTCACGAATATACCGTAAATCATCCAAACAACGGCCACCTTCATGCAACATGAGGATCAGTGAGTTCACAAACACCGAAGGGTTATACCCGCGATTGCTTTTAGGCGCTGGAAAATATTGGTCTACCCAATTTGAAAAATTCAGCGATTGCATCAGTTGGGCAATACAGACTAGTCCCGCACGAGATGTTAAAAAATCTTTGGTTGTTGAGAGGTGAAAGGGTAATATGTTCATAAGCCTTGTTTGCCTGTTTAGGTCATAATGTTGTTTTGGTAAAATCATTATACTAGCAAGGCTTCCTTTACGTTAGCCTCCTCAAGGAAAAAGCTGATCAATGCACCCATTGGGTGATCATGATTTCTTTGTCTGAACCGTTACACGGGAAAGGTTTCTTTTATTTCAGTGATTTTCTAAATCGGGATTCGGGTGCAACCTTTTAATGGACAGCAAGAAGAGAAACCTCAGAATGGTGCTGCCATTGTTTTTTCAAAACTTGCCGGTGAAAGATATCCTAACGTTGAATGTCTACGTTGTCGATATGAGCGAGGAGAAACACCTGTCCCTAAGTCACTTAGCCAACTACTTTCATTATTGAATAATCACCCTGACTTACTGAAAGAGATTGAAGCAGGCAACCCTCATTAAGACTCAAGCCCTGCCCATTCGAGAGAGTGCGTCTCTTTATAGGCAAGATTCCATGCTTTAATCCATTCACAATTTAGTGCGATCAGGCCAAGCTCTTTGCAGCATAGCTGAAATATTATCGTAATATCCCCAACCCATGTGTCGAGCTTTCCACACAACTTTTTCCAACCTATTAACAAATTCTTGAATTTCATTCAGTGATGATTTTTTCATTAGCTTTAAAGCATTATCAAAAACAGACTCTAAGCTATTGTAATATTGCTCATACATGTCCCCAAATTCACATAGAAAGTCAGTTCCACATTCAGCATAGTAGACCATCAACTCAAGCGTTCCCCATTCATCACCGGATGCTTTCTTATAATCACTAATGGCTTTTTTAGCTTCCTTCAGACTAATTTTTTGGCTTTCTTTCCATGGCTCATCAGGTGCAAGATATCGTTTGACTTGCGCTTTATATCGCAATAAAGCCTGGTTATCCCGAAGAAATCTGGCATCCAAAAAATCCTTATTACTTTTGGATAAAGAATACAACTCTGCAACTAGTCCCAGCAAATCCCGCTCGGAACAACGAGATAGCGTTTTTCTAATTTCTAACCAGTTGCTATTTTTTGCTTTACTTTCTGCTTGACTCATTGTTTTCTAAAAATAACCAATACCTATAAACCTTACAAAAGAAAGGAAATACCTATCCCAAAATCACCCATCAGCATCTCATGAAATTTCTATGATTTTACAAAAATAATCTCTTTTCATCAGCTCTTTTTAATTACCCTAAAGTTTCTTAACCAAGCTCTGAAGGTAACCACTCACCCCTTGTCATCCTGGCCAGGAGGGCCAGGATCCATACCACATGGATGTGAGTGGTGCTGTTCAGGAAGAAAAAGGTATTTTTCTTAAGCAGCATCACCCTCCCTTCCCTGGTGCTTGGATTCCGGCCTTCCTGGCCGGAACGACAGGGGTGAGCAGATACCTCTGGAGTACAATCTAAATAAGCCACTAAATCTCACTTAATAGTGTTTCTATCAATTCTGGGGATGGGAGCTGCTTTTGCAGCTCCTTTGGTAACTGACTAAACAATTTATATTCTGCTATGTCAATAGGTTTACTAGCATCATGAAGAGAGTACTCAACAATTGTTTTACTTTTGCTTTTACAAAGAATAATACCAATAGAATAATTTTCATCCTTCAACCGCACAGTTTCATCGAGAGCACGCAAATAAAATTGCATCTTACCGACATATTCAGGCTTAAATTCACCCACTTTTAATTCGATTGCAACCAAGCATTTCATGCGCCTATGATAAAGCAAAATATCAATAAAAAACTCTTTACCATCGATTTCCAGACGATATTGGCTTCCAAGGAAAGTAAAAAGCCCACCCATTTCTCTTAGTACTACAGTTGTAATTTAAGGAATTGGCAGTTAAAATTCCGAATTTTAAGGAAAGAACATGCCATTATCAGAGATTGCAACCATCCCATTGTCTTCAACTGAGGTTGTATTTGCAATAGAGGAAGAACTGGGTTTAATTCAGGGGATGCTGGAGGATTGCTTTACTCGGGTAGAGACAAAAACCTCTGCGATGTCTTATTTTCAAGGTTTAATCAGTACGATAGAACGTAAGAATAGCTGGCAGCTGAGTGAACAGGCTGGCTGTGAAAATCCCTATGCATTTCAATATTTGTTGGGACGAGCAAGATGGGATGTGAACCATTTACGAGATTCAGTACGTCACTATGTGATTGATTTTATGCTGCAAGAAGAAGGGGTTTTATCCATTGATGAGACAGGGTTTCTGAAGAAGGGGAAAAAATCTGCAGGTGTTGGACGGCAATATACGGGTACAGCGGGTCGCATTGAAAATTGCCAGGTAGGTGTTTTTTTATCTTATGCTACCTCTAAAGGACGCGCACTGATTGACCGAGAATTGTACATTCCACAAGATTGGTTCAAGGATAAACTTCGTTGCATTGATGCAGGAATTCCGGACACACTGGAATTTAAAAAGAAACCTGAGCTGGCGCAAGGGATGCTACAACGGGCCTTCGATCATTCTATTAAGCCTGCCTGGGTACTTGGTGACGAAGTCTATGGATGTTACAAGTTAAGAGCGTTTTTAGAAAGCCATTTGCAACCTTATGTATTAGCCGTTGCATCCAATTATCCTGTTACTCTCGGTTTTAAACAATACAAAGCGAATGAATTGTTAGCCTCCACAGAGCCTAATGACTGGAAAATGATTTCTATAGGTGCAGGCTCTAAAGGCCAGCGTTATTACCAGTGGACTCGTAGAGTTATTAATTCTGATAGCCCAGATGAGTGGGATCGTTGGCTATTAATCAGAAGAAACATCAAAGATCCAGGTGATGTGGCTTTTTATATTGCTTTTGCTCCCAACAGTAGGTCAATACAGGATATGGCTAGAGCTGCAGGCAGTCGCTGGACTATTGAGGAATGCTTTGAAATGGCCAAAGGAGAAGTGGGCTTGGATCAATATGAGGTACGCAGTTGGATTGGTTGGTATCGTCATATGACATTAGCCATGTTTGCTCTTGCATTTCTCACCCAGTTAAGATTCAAACTTGAGCAAACTGAAGTTCAGTTGCTTGAAAAAAAAATCTCAAACAATCGCCCGATGCATGCGTTTTTGAAAAGCCGAAAATTGGTTTGATTCACTGGACAGTGCAGGAAACAAGAAGGTTCTTCACTTATTTTTACTCCAAAATTAAACAGTCTACAGAAAATCTCTTTCGCTGGTCGTTTTGGAGAAGAAAACATCAAGCTATAGCAAAATTCTATCATTATCTAAGAAATGAAGCTCAATTCCTTAAATTACAACTGTAGTACTAAGGCCTGTGACTTTTAAAAAAGATAATCTTAACTGGTACATGACGTGCATTACAGTTTGAGTATAGATAAAGCAATGAAGAGGTTCCGGATATTGATAAAAAAAGAAGTAAAACCGATCGTGAGCCTGCCACGGGGCAGTTGTTTAGCCTTTTGTATCTTCTCCAGAACCAATGACTAATGATTAAAACTCTTGATCTGCTATTTCTTAAAGTGCTTTGATATTCCCTTGTGATTAAAATATGGAAAAAGTAAGGTGGAATAGTGGATGAAAAAAGGCTATTATTAGAGGGTAGATAACTAGTAGGTATTTTATTATGCAAAGTCGATTAGCGCGCAATGATCTATTCAACACAGTGCCAGACCATGATTACTTGGGTCTTTTAAAAGACAATGCCCCAAAAAAAATCATTAAATTCTTGGATTTATCTAAGGAAGAGGTAGCGAAGGCTACTGGTTTGCCTGAATCTTCTATTCGATATGATGAAAGAATACCCAAAGAGCTATATAGGCGCCTTCTTGAAATAGGAGTTATTTGTGACCTGGTAGCTGATTACTTTGAAGGTGACCTCAAAAAGACCGCCTTATGGTTTAAAATAAGGAATCCTGCGCTGGGTAACTTATCGCCACGTGACATGATTCTTTATGGGCGATATCAAAAGTTAGTTAAATTCATTCAGAATGCTTTAGCTGGAAATAATCCTTGAGCCCTAAGTAATGACTAAAAGCGTTTTTATTAGTCGATTTTCCCAGGAGGAAATTCAGCACCAGGAAAGCCATTACAAGTCAATGGCGCACTATTATTGGGAGCATTATCATTTTTTTGCTTATCAACGTTCACTTATTCTAGATGATTTGAAGCATACACTTGCTTGTGTATGCCGGCCTTTTAGTTTTTCAAAATGGCAGAGGGTTGTGGATTTCAAATATGCTTTAATGCCGCTTTCTGCTAAAGGCAGTGTGTTAAATGATCCAGGCGGTCGGTTTAATATAGGAGATATTGATAAGACGAAGTTCCCACATTTTGCTGCGCTTTATATTGCTGAGAATCGTGATACCGCTTACAAAGAAAAATTTGCGCTGGGTGAGCAAAAAGGAAAACATGATGGGTTAACTGCTGAGGAATTGGCATTAACGCGTCATACCTCAATTTCCATCGTTGCTCTAAAAGGGGAAGTGAGTTTGGTGATAGACCTTACTTGCAAAGATTATTTAAAGGATTTTTTTGATTTGGTTGAAAAAATAAAGCTTCCAGATCATTTGGTTGAACATGCAAATCAACTCAAGATTAATCCTTTACTTCCTGCCAAAACTATTCAGGAGTTGCTGGAAGAGTTATTACAGCCTAATTGGCGAGATATGCCAATGCGCTTTGATATACCTGCCTATTCTCAAATATTTGGGCAAATTGCTTGTTTAGCAGGAGTAGAAGCTATTTTATATCCTTCTAAAATAACAGGTAAAAAGTGTCTGGCGATATTTCCTGAAAATTTTACACAATCTGATTCTTTCATTGAGATAATGGATGGGGCACCAGTGGAGATGAAACATAAGCGTCTGGATGCTAATTCTTGCTTAAGCTCTCACCTTACGCGCTCCCCATTGACTAATGCTGTAAATTAATTAAATTTTGTTCATTGTTTTTAAAAGGAAAAGGACGATGAACAAACAACTATTAGATATTTATAGCGATTATCTGATTAGCCAAAATCATCATGCGACGGCTACGGGCTTGTCAGCGATGCTGGATGGAGAGATCAGTCACGATCAAGTCAGTCGGCTTTTGCGGGCAGAAGATTATGGTGGTAAGGAGCTTTGGAGTTACATCAAGACTGAGGTGCGCCGCCATCAGGAAGCTAGAGGAGGTGTTCTGTTGCTGGATGATACCATCTCAGAGAAAAGCTATACGGATGAAAATGAGGTCAATTGTTGGCATTTCTCGCATGCCAAACATCGACATGTAAAAGGGATCAATCTTCTTTCATGTCTTGTTCGTTATGGGGACGTAGCGCTTCCTGTGGGGTATGACATTGTGAAAAAAGATATCCTTTATTCTGATATTGAAACTCGTAGGCGAAAGAGAAAATCCAGTATCAGCAAAAATGTCATGTTTCGCTCTCTCGTTCAGCAAGCTATTGATAATCAGGTGCTCTTTGATTACGTGCTGGCTGATAACTGGTTTGGCTCAAAAGCAAATATGGTTTTCATTCATGAAGCTCTGAACAAAAATTTTATTTTTGGTATCAAGTCAAATCGGTGCGTAGCATTGACAGGACAAGATGCTAAAAGCGGTCAATTTCAACAGATTAATTCACTGGACTGGAACGACGGTGACTGTCTCACTGTCTATCTTAGGGATGTGTTTTTCCCTGTTAAGCTTCTCAAAAAAGTCTTCACAAACGAGGACGGATCCATTGGGACGCTTTATCTGGTCACAAATGATTTGTCAATTGATGCTGACCGCATCTACGAAGTCTACCAAAAACGGTGGCGAATTGAAGAGTTTCATAAATCTATTAAACAAAATGCCAGCTTGTCAAAGTCTCCTACCAAAACCACTCGCACCCAATGTAATCATCTGTTTGCCTCAATGATCGCTTTTTGCAAGCTCGAGCTTTTGAAAGTAAAAACTTCTCTGAATCATTTTGCCATTAAACAAAAATTGCTCCTCAAGGCTAATCAAATGATGTTTAACGAGCTGCAGCTCTTGAAAGCCTCTGCGTAAGGTGAGTTAAGCTGTTTTTGAGTGGTGTGGGGGTTTTGGGTAGTTGGGTTATGCTTCGTTATGCTCAACTCTGCATTTGTAGTGGTCGCCCGAGTTAACAATTTCGTTAAAAATCAAATACTTAAAATTTCAGTGCATGCCTGTTAATCTCTTGGTCGGCGGTTCGATCCCGTCCCGGGGAGCCAGATTTTTCTAAGGATTTCAGCTATTTCCCTAAAAGCCTAAAAGTGTCCTGTGGGGATTTTGTGGGGGTTAAGTTTATATTGACCTTATTCTAAATGCTCTACAAGCTGTTTAAACTCCTCATAATATTGATTACCATCAGGTTCATTTCTGTATTCATCTATAAGAGATTTGAAAACAGCATAGTAGAAACGTAATGTTTTCTTGCCAAATAATTCAAAAAAATCATCATCTGAGTTTTCTTTTTGAAATAGGAAATAGTCTCTAAAAAATCCAGGAAATTAATGAGTAAGATGAAGTCTTCAGCTTTTTGATCGTCATTTTTAAAGGTAATCCCCCCATTTTTAACCGAAGCTAAAAGTAGAGGCTTAAGTTATTAGAGGGAGTTTATGCCTAGGTGGAACTCCTCCGATTGCTGTATTAGGCCGTTCATTGTTATAAGACCAAAGCCACTTGGTAGCCTGGTCTTGTACTTTTTCAATGCTACTGAATAAATGCTGATTTAACCAGTCATAACGTACTGTACGGTTATATCGCTCAATATAGGCATTTTGCTGAGGTTTTCCTGGTTGAATAAACATCAATCGTATTTGATTTTTTTTAGCCCAGCCTGCCAACAACTGACTGATATATTCAGGGCCATTATCACACCGTAACTGCTTCGGCTTACCTCGCCATTCGATGATTTGCTCCAAAGTTCTTATCACGCGTTTTGCAGGCAAGGAAAAATCCGCCTCTACAGCAAGACCTTCCCGATTAAAATCATCAAGCACATTCAATAATCGATAATGGCGGCCATTTTCTAACTGATCATGCATAAAATCCATTGACCAACTCTCATTCATTGTGTCAGGCACAGCTAATGACTCAAGCTTTTCCCTTAAGAGGCGTTTTTTGGGTTTAATACGTAAGTTTAGTTCTAGCTCCCGATAAATTCGGTAAACGCGTTTATGGTTTCATTTAAAATGCTTCACATTACGCAAATACAGAAAACAAAGGGTAAATCCCCAGTTGCGTTGTGCTTGCGTTAAACGCAATAACCAGTCAGAAATTCTGTTGTTCTCATCGTTAAGCTTCGCTTGATAGCGATAGCAAGTTTCACTAATACTAAAAATCAAACAAGCTACACGAATGGGAATCAGGTAGGTTAATACCGCCTTTCTCGCCAACTCCCTTCGGCGTGACGGCCTTACCACTTTTTTTCAATGGCTTCCTTCAGAATTTCAGCTTTGAGTCGTTCTTCAGCATACATCTTTTTTAGTCGAGCATTCTCGGCTTCCAATTCTTTCAGTCTCGACATCATCGATGCGTCCATTCCACCATACTTGGCTCGCCATTTATAAAATGTCGTCACACTGATCCCTTGCTCACGGCACAATTCAGGCACCGCTTGACCAGCTTCACTTCGTTTTAAAATCATTAATATTTGACTGTCACTAAATCTTGATTTCTTCATGTAGAATCTCCTATCTATAGATTACGAAAAAATTCTACTTTTAACACCTGTTATTTCTTGGGGGGATTACCCAATAAATTTGACTTATTACCCTATAAAGGATTGTATTTATTCTGCTTTTCCCTAACAATGGACGTTAATAAGTTTTTTATCGGGTTGATTGAGATTTCATTCCATACAATCTGGTAGTCCTTTTGCATATCTAAGTTTGTTCCATGCCTCGAGAGCTTCTTTGATTCAATTCAAAGTGCTTTACTCTAGAACTAAGGCTGGCCGTGTTGATGAGCGTAAAGAGCGAAAACTTTAGGGAGTAACTGGTAAAATACCGAAAGTTACTTAAACTCAACACCCGTCTTAAAAGAAGAAATAGAGAAATCACGGTAATTGCATGGATCTCATATAAAGTTCAGAGCTTCAGCCGTTCCTACAACCAATTACCTTTGTCTTTTAAAACAATAAATATAAATAAAGATTTACTATGGAAAATTTCGATTTACTAGGATTGCCCGAAATACTTTTGCAATCCCTTCAAAGCATGCAATTTCATAAACCAACACCTGTTCAAGCAGAAACCATTCCTTTTGCACTCGAAGGTCGTGATATTCTTGGATCAGCTCAAACCGGCACTGGAAAAACAGGCGCCTATGGCATTCCATTAGCATCACACTTACTGAACCAGCCTAACTTTTATGCACTCGTCTTAGTGCCCACTCGAGAGCTAGCCTTGCAGGTGTTTACGATTTTAAGACTCTTTTTAGGAAAAAAGAGCGGGGTTCAATCTTCCCTCTTGATCGGAGGTGAGTCCATGTTTAGACAGCTTAATCAGCTAAAGGCCAAACCCAGATTGATTGTAGGCACACCTGGACGCGTTAATGACCATCTTGCACGAGGTTCTTTGAAAATCAATAAGACGAATTTCGTGGTGCTTGATGAAACAGACCGCATGCTAGACAGGGGTTTTACGATACAGCTTAAAGAAATTATTCGCTATCTTCCTGAAAAACGTCAAACACTCATGTTTTCGGCTACTATGGCGCCTAGCATCATCAAGATGGCTCAAAGCTACCTTAAAGATCCCATCCGCGTCTCTATTGGCTCTACCACCTCACCCATCGACAAAATCAAACAGGAAGTTCTACATATTTCTGAAGCTAAAAAATACAATTTCTTATTGGACAAGCTGGAACAGTTAAAAGGTTCATTTATTGTATTTGTGAAAACAAAGTCTGGCTCAGAGAAATTGGCAAGCCGATTGCGTGATCATGATCATAATGCCGATGCAATTCATGGAGATTTACGCCAAAGAAATCGTGAACAGGTTATACGCGCCTTCAGGGATCGCAGAAGCCGTATCCTGGTAGCAACAGATATCGCTGCACGCGGATTAGACATTCCTCACATTGAATGTGTTGTCAATTATGATTTACCACAATGTCCTGAAGATTATATCCATCGAATCGGCAGGACAGGCCGTGCAGGAACAGATGGAACAGCAGTTAGCCTTGTGACCTCTCAGGATGGTGAAAAATGGAGAAATATTGCCAGGCTGATAAATCCTGGTAAAAAAATTGACGATGGAAAAGCCCCTGACAAAAAAACTCAAAAGAAGAAATTTAATCATAAGTTTAGTAATAAGTTTCAGTTCCAACAACGTCGCAATAATAAACAAAAAAAGAGGAAGGCTCTCTGATTTAAGCGATGAAGTTTAGGGAAACGGCTCTGTTGCAAAAACGAAGCGTGTTACAATTCAAGTGTAACACGCTTCGTTTTTGCAACAGAGCCTCTCGGACTCCCTCTTAAGACTGGTAGCAGCCTGGCACGCTGTTTTAAATCTAAAAGATATAGATCAGAGATTTTTTATGATCATAATCACTAAAATTGGGATGAAAAAATAACAACCCTGAAGGGTCTAAAGCGACTGGATAATCTGTATCGCCAATCCTCATTTCACTTGGATAGAACATTGGTGGGACAGTAAGCGATAAATTTCAGTTAAAATCTACAATAACCCACCATAGTTGAGAACCTATTAAGTTGCTAATTTTGAAAGTTTTTTTTATTGAGGGTTGTTGCGGCTTTTAGTTCACTGAATGCTGTTAATCTCTTGGTCGGCGGTTCGATCCCGTCCCGGGGAGCCAGATTTATCAAGGGCTTGTGGCATTTTCCCTTGAATCCGAAAAAGTCGTCTTCGCGACTTTGCGCGACTTCCCAAGTTTCCCCATTTCAAGATCGTAAGAACAGCCGGGTAATGTTCCAAACTTGTTGTTCATACATTTCGTCCGAATTCAAAGCGGTTAATAAATAGTCGCCTCTGAAAAATTAAAAAATCGATGTTTCAAATTTTCATAAAGCCAAACATGTTGTTCTGAATTGAAAAAATAAGAAGGCAGAGTCTCACCCGAAGTGCAAAATAAGTTATAGTTCGGCTTCTTAATATAAGGAGTCAAATAGATATGGGAAAATGTTATAGTCATTTAACTGAGATACACCGGGGAATTTTGAGTAGGATGCTTGATCAGAGAGTAAAGAAGCCTGCCATTGCAAGACATCTGGGAGTAGACGTTTCCACAATCTATCGAGAACTTAAACGAAACTCCTGCAGGGATGAGCAGCGTTTTAAAAGCGTAACATATTACTGTCCATATCGTGCTGAGAAGAAGTATTTGAAGCGCCGTCAGAGAGCCTCAAAGCTAGAGGAAAATCATGAACTACGGGCGTTTGTTTGCAGTAAATTACGGGGGTCTTGGTCACCCAATGGCATTCGGTTAAGCTAAAACTGCATGATACACTGATTCTCTATTGTTAGATATGCTCACTTTGGAGAAACATTCATGGATTTTTGGAGTCCTTATCAAGAAATCATCCAGGGAATTTGCTTAAATTTTGATGGCAGATGGAAAATTCGGAATCGGGTAATAGACACTCAATTTTTAGTTTTATTTATTTTCAAGTTGGTTTTGAGCAAAAATCAACAGGGATATAAAAGTTTACTGAATGAACTGTGGGAGGGCTCAGAAATAAACGCTTTTCAAAAGCGACCGGTTTCAGCTTCTTCACTTTGCGAAGCCAGGCAAAAATTACCCGAAGAAATTTTTATCGAACTCAATAGAGCGATTTTATTAAATCAAGAAAAATCTAATCCGCTTCCAATGTGGTGTGGGCACCGTGTTTTTGCAGCGGATGGCTCAAGAATTAATTTACCGCATGAGCTTTTACTCAAAGGATACAAGGCTCCAAATAAGGGTCAATACTATCCGCAAGGGTTAATGACAACTCTATACCATTTAGGCAGTGGCTTTATTTATGATTGTTTACTCAGTGCGGCAGGTAAAAGTGAGCGTACTTGTCTCCTAAGTCAAATGGATACCTTGTCTGAGGGAGATATACTAGTGCTTGATCGAGGCTACTTTAGTTATTTAGTGCTCTACGAAGCCATGCGAAAAGGCATTCATCTTATTTGTCGCCTGCAGTCTGGAAGCATGAATGAAACCATCAAGTTATTTTGGGAAAGTGATTTAACCGATACCATTATTGATTATAATCCCTCTTCCTCAGTCAAATCAGAAATAAAAAAGCAAGGATATTCTTTAAATTATAAGACAATCCCATTGCGTCTTATTAAATATAAAATTAATGATGAAACCTATGTTTGCGCAACAACACTGATGGGTGAATGCTATCCATTAGATGATTTTCCCCGCGTTTATCATGGCCGATGGGGAATAGAAGAGTTGTATAAAATATCCAAAATGTTTATTGATATTGAAGATTTTCACAGTAAAACTGAACGAGGAGTCAAGCAGGAGTTGTACGCTCACGTCTTATTGATAAATATTGCTCGTATATTTGAATCTGAGGTTAACAGGAAACCGCCACCTCCTTCAGCGGGCGATGATCAAACTGAAAAAAACAGTGAAATGAAAAAAAGTTATTGGCAGGAGTTTTGTGGGAAAGTGCAGGAACTCAAGATAAATTTTAAAAATTGCTTGCTTGTTATTGGGCGATTTATAGAAAAATTACTTCTATCCTTGTTACCAGAAGAAAAAGAAAACTGGTTAACAAAGATGCTTAACAGTATTTCACGTGTACGACAAAAAATACGCCCGGGGCGCCATTTCCCTAGGCGATCGAGAAAACCTCGAGGTAAATGGCAGAGCAGTTACTCTTTTAGAACTGTAAATGCTTAACCGAATGCCATTGCTTGGTCACCTTGGCAAATCGAGTGGCAACTTAAGTACCACGAACCGGGTTTAGCAAATATCACGCACGAAACCATTTATCGGTATATTTATGGGCACTGGACATCACGTATGGAGTTTACCCCGTATTTGCGCCGTGGGCGTCCAACAAGAATAAAGCATGGAAGTCGCAAAAAGCGTATAATGTCAGAGTACTCCATTTCTAACCGTCCAGAATCAGTTAACAAACGAGAGGAGTTTGGTCATTGGGAATGTGACCTGATGTAAAGGGGTTAAAACAAACTTAATAACGTTAGTAGAGCGCCAAAGCCGGTTTTTATTGGCTATTAAAAATGCCAACAAGCAAGCAAGACCCACTGCGCTAGCGATCATTAATGCGCTAAAGGGTAGAAAAGAACTTGTCTCGTCAATAACGTTTGATCAGGGAAGTGAATTTGCGGATTTTGCTTTAATAAAGTTATGCCTTGATGCAGATGTTTATTTTTGCACCCCGGCAAGTCCGGAAGAGAAGGGTGGCATAGAAAATAGAAATGGTGTTTTAAGGACGGTATATCAGCGTGATTGTGATATTGTGTCTGTATCACAAGATGATATAGATTTGGTTTTAGATTCAATAAACACAAGACCCATGTTGTGCTTAAATTTCCAGTCACCACAAATGGTTTTTGAGAGGCAGAAAGATTTTGCAAATGAGATTAACTGGTAAAAATGAAGACACTAATGCTTGGGATTGCTTGCTAGCTCTTAACACGGAATTAAATAAGCACAGAATCTCGTACACAGTTAATTTTGTTTGTGGCATTTTTACGGCAGTCCTTAGCTGCAAAGATCAAATTCCAATTCAGAACTGGATAGAGCTATTCATGAATGAATCAAACGCGAACGCCAATGATATTGATACTTTGAATGAGCTATTACAAGCTTTGCTGGGAGTATATAACAAAATTGCTATGCAACTGTATGATGATGAATTTGAGCCAGTACTTTTAGAATCACAGAAAATTATAGACTGGTCGAAAAGCTCAGCAGAAAGTATTATGGATTGGTGTTTTGGGTATTGTCGAGGTATGGATTTTAGTCCGTCTCTTTGGTTAAAGGAACAATACGAATACTCAATGCCAATAGCAATCTTAGGTGGAATTACAGATGTTGATGATGAGGATCAGGATCAGCCAACTAATGAAGAATTAAGAGAGTTGGCAATGATGATTCCGAGTTTAGCGCAAAGCGTATATAACATAGGTTTTGATGCGAGAGAGGATGAGCTACAGTCAAAGAAAAATCATAAACTTGGTCGTAACGATCTGTGTTTTTGTGGTAGTAGTAAAAAGTTCAAAAAGTGTTGCCTGGGAGGTTCAGAAGTAAAAACGATTCACTAGTTGCTTTTGACAAGTTACCCACAGATGTGGATAATCGGGGAGAGCAAATCAAACACTTAGCCGAAATATAAATGCACTTCGCGTGAGACTATCCATCTGTTAATTTTACAGGGTATTGTTTATCGCTGTTTTTTGTAGGAGGGCTGGCTGATCGGTATGGCCGAAAGCCCATTATTTTGCTAAGCCATTTCTGAGACAGATTGCAGTATTCAGGTATTTTTTTACAAAAACTTAACTGGGAATAGCTCTTATTTTCCCTTGTTTTTGTTCCAAACAACCGGACCTATCTAATAATACCGACTTAAAAAGTTGTTCAAATGCAATATGATATAAATAACCAACCGAGTCATAATGAAGGGGAGAACCATTTTTGAATATTATGTCAGCAGCTTGTTTATGGTAGATTGCATGAGCTAAGAAGAATTCGGCAGATTCATTTTGATCTGGAGAAAAATCACTATATTTGAAGTGTTTGGTTCCCATTTTTATCCTTTTTGTTAAATTCATTCCTTGACTATGTTTTCAGTTGTTTTTTGAAATGTTTGAAACCGTAAATTTTGACGTGAATGGGGTTGAGTTAAGGTGTCTATTTTTTATTTGAACTTGCATTGGGTTGTAGATGGGTCGTTGACCAACCATCTCTTCTTTTGTCGATTCCTATATCAAAAGAAGTTGTGTTTTTATCATGCAATATTTTAACACCCATTGCATTTCCAATTTTACCATTTAGCCCATAATTGGGTTTGTTATCTACCGTATGACCCATTTTTTTTAAGGAAGATACAATTGACTCTGGAATTTCTTTTTCAATAAAAACGACTTTATCTTCTTCAAGAAATGCAAGTTTGGGTGCATCAATGGCCTGTTGCATATCCATATTAAAATCAATTAAATTAATAATCACTTGTGCAATATTTTGAGGAATAGTATGGCCACCTGGTGTACCTAATGCAGCCCAAGGTGAACCGTTTTTCATAATAATGATAGGAGAATTACTGGACAATTTATATTTTCCAGGAAAAACATCCATAGGGTTTCCTTTTGGCTCAAATGTTGAATAAGCCATTGAATTATTCATCCAAATACCGGTCCCTTTAACCATCACTTTACTGCCAAATCCGTTTCCGAGTGTTTGAGTAGAACTTACAATATTCCCCCATTTAGCAACCACCACAAAATGCGTGGTATTATTTCCTTGCTTGTTATCAGAAACATCAAAACGCGAAGCTTTGGTTCTATCAATAGAATTTGCGGTTGATATGAAATTCTTAGCCGTCAAAAGGTGATTGACTATGTTATTTTTTTCCTCTGGACTTCCAGGATGAGTAAGACGAACTTTAGAGGACGCTTTTAAAGCTTCTGTAAGAACATGAAGGTAGGTAGGGGAATTATTTTTTAGTTTCTGCGTGGGAAATTGCTCCATAACACCCAGAGCAAAAAGTGCAGAGAAGCCATTACCTGGGGTACCTATAGTATAGACGTCATATCCTTTATAACTCAGTTTAATAGGATCCCACCATTGAGCAACATCTGCTTGCAAATCTTTAATCGAAAGAAAACCACCTGCTTCTTTCATTTGCTGATCTATTTGTAAGGCTATTTCGCCTCGATAAAAAGGTTCGACGCCCTTAGAGGCAATAAGCTCATAGGTTTTTGCAAGGTTTTTTTGTATTAAGATCTCTCCTTCTTGTAGAGGACGACCCTGTTTACCATAAAAAGACTTGGCTTCGTTAGGGAACTTTTCAAAGTAAGCAGCAATTACTTTTGCCACATAGGGAGAAACTGGGAATCCTGTTTTAGCGTAATCAATAGCTCGTTCAAACAAAGTGTTCCAAGGCTTTTTTCCGTATTGTTCATGCATGGCTTTCCATGCATTTAAATTACTAGGTGTTGAAATAGACTTTGCCCCTTTTCGATTATTTAGATAGTCAGGAACAGGTGGTCTCATTAAATCTGAATTAGCTTTTAAAGGAAATTTACCACTGGAATTTAAGTAACGAACTTCTTTTTTCTGAGCATCATATATTAATATGCTTCCATACCCACCTAAACCAGACATGGCAGGTTCTACTACATTCAACACAGAAGCAACAGCAATAGCAGCATCAAAAGCGTTACCTCCTTTTTCCAGAATTTCTAATCCAGCTTTTGTTGCAAGCGGATGTCCTGATGCAACAGCTCCGATGGTCTGTCTTTCTTTTGCAAAAATAGTACTTGGGTTATATGAGAAAAAAATGATCAAAAATATTGACAGGATTTTTTTTTGCATAATTATAGGTAGCCTCTCAATGTTATTTCTTTGTAAATCTTGATATTTTTGCAAAGCTCGTTATTGCATTGGAAAATCACATGATAAAGCTTGGACGTTCATTCTAAATCCATACTATTACGTCAAGCTTCTTATCTTCAGTGTTTAAGCGCTAAAGAAGCTTAGCATATCATGAAAAATGATGCTTATAATCATTCTTAAAAAATGGGTTGATTTATGACAGCTATTAACTGCCCGGTTTGGTATTATTATCTTTCCGGATGTCTTTGGGGCTTTTATAAATTTAAGTTTTCCAAATTAGAATCTCAGAAAGATAGAGATTAATCATTTAAAATGCTTAGCAGTAATTGTTATATGAGCAACGAAAAATCAGATTTTCCAAATCCAAAAGACGCAGCATACAGTGAAATTGACAATAACCCCTGTGGTATATGTAGAAAGCAAGGATCACGTTTGCCATAGCAGCTGCTCTAAAAATGATCTGGTTGCTTTTGTTCATAAGCCACTCGATTTTTTAAGTAATAGTCATTATGAATTTGATCACAAGAAAAGCAAAATTTGAAGACCTGTCGAAGATTATTGAGCTTCTGCTTGAAGATACTTTGGGCAAAACGCGGGAATCTCATGATGGGCAATTAGACAAACGTTATATTGATGCATTCCATAAGATAGATAATGATCCTAATCAATATTTGATGGTTGTGGAAAATGATCATGAGATAGTAGCTACCTGTCATTTGACCCTCATGCCTTCCCTGACTTTCATAGGAAGTACCAGAATGCAAATAGAGGCGGTCAGAGTGGCTGAAAATTATAGAGGACAAGGGATTGGTCAGTGGATGCTTAACCAAGCCATAGCATTTGCAAAACGTCATGATGTGACTCTGTTGCAGCTAACTACCCATAAAACACGGATTCAAGCTAAACGCTTTTACGAACAATTGGGTTTTGAAGCCAGCCATGAAGGAATGAAGCTTTATTTGAGAAGAGATGATGAAAATCCGGTTTGAAAAGATCAGGCATGAACATCTAGAGACCATTTTTGCCTGGCTTGCACAAGATTTTGTGCAGGCTTTTTGGGATAACAGCCAGGCTCATAAAGATGACATTGTCAATTTTATTGAAGGGCGAAACAGTCTTTCCTCTTACTGTAATGGGAAATATGTATACTGGGTTGCCATCTCAAACAATGAGCCATTTGCCATGCTCATGAGTATTCAGGAAACGCATCAAGATGATATTGGCGCGGTTAAGCTGGAGAGGCTGTCTAAAACTGGCCATACTTATGGGCTTGATGTCATGATTGGCAATCAGAATTACCTGGGTAAAGGTTATGGTGCTATAACTTTGGCCGCATTTATGAATTATTTCCATGAAAGGATTGATCCCAAGGCAGATACTTTCATGATTGATCCCGCCTATGATAATCCAAGAGCAATACATGTTTATAAAAAGGCAGGTTTTAAGTTTGTGGGTGATTTTGTGATGGAGGGTGATCATAGCGGTGCTGGCAAATTGCACCATCTCCTCATCAAAACCTTTCAGCCTGATATCGCTTTAGTGGCAGCTTCTATAGAGGACTACCCATTGCTTCAGAATATGGCAAGATTCTATGTCTACGACTTATCAAGAGAGTGCGGGCACATATCGTCAGATTGGCAGTTGCCACCTGATGGACTTTACGAAAGTTTTGATCTCAAACATTACTTTGAAGAATCGACACGTCAGGCTTACTTGGTCAAAGTGTATGATGAGTTGGCTGGCTTTGTTTTGTTAAATCAGGTCACTACAGAAAAGACCAGTCAGTGGAATATGGGTGAATTTTTTATCATTGCTAAATTCCAGGGACAAGGCATTGGCGAAAAAGTTGCGTATAAGATTTGGGATCAATATCCCGGCATTTGGGAAGTGTCTGTGATTCCAGAAAATAAATCTGCCAGTGTCTTCTGGGAAAAGGTTATTAGCCAATACACCAGAGGTGTATTTAACAAAGTAGTCAAATGTATCGATTATGATGAGTGTCAGCCCAGACGTATCATTTTCACTTTTGATACACATTCACTTAAGTAACTTACAAACTTATGCGCACTCAAAATAAGATATTCATACTGGCCACGGTCATTCTGATGGATTTATTGGCAGGGATGGAGTTTGACCTGTTTGTACCGAGCTTCCCAGAGCTGCAAAAGCAATTTAATCTATCGACATTTTGGGTTGAAGCGCTACTGTCTGTTAATTTTACAGGATATTGTTTATCGCTGTTTTTTGTAGGAGGGCTGGCGGATCGGTATGGCCGAAAGCCCATTATTTTGCTAGGTCTTGTGATCTTTATTGTGGGCAGCGTTTTGTGTTTATGGCCAATAGCCTATCCATTCCTTTTGGCAGGCCGATTCCTCCAAGGAGTAGGGATTGCAGCACCCGCCATTCTCAGTTTTTTAATCATCGCTGATTCCTATCCTCTCAAACAGCAGCAATCCTTAATGGCGGTTCTAAATGGCGTTATGAATACTTCGGTGGCTTTAGCCCCAGTCATTGGAAGTTATATCACGTTGTACTTTCACTGGCAGGGCAACTTTATGGCGCTGCTGCTTTTAGGTATTTTAGTGCTCAGCATGGTGATATTTTTCATTCCTGCTTATCCATTGCCTGCGCAAAAGGAAACCTTATCACTACGCGGATACCTTCCTATTTTCCAATCAAGACCACTCATATTGCTCATGACGCATATTATTTTTATGTTTGTTCCCTATTGGATTTTTGTGGGGATGTCTCCTTTGCTGTTTATGAAAAACCTGGGCGTCAGTCTTTCACATTTCGGCTACTATCAGGGTGCACTGGCCCTGATATTTGCAGTAGGGAGTTTTATTTTTGGCGCGATAGTGAGTCGATATGATCAAAAGAAAATGCTCTACTTTTCTGCGATTTTCTTTGTCTTTGCGTTAATCAGCATTGCGTTGGCAGCCTTGCTCAATATTTCAAGTCCTTTGTGGATTACCCTTGCACTGATTCCATTTGTTTTAGCGCAGATTATTCCCAGTAATATCCTTTATCCATTGGCGTTGAACTTTATGCCACAGGCAAAGGGGAAAAGTTCTGCCATTATGCAAGGGGGACGCCTGATGTTATCCTCTTTAGGTCTTCAGTTAACGGGGTATCTTTATTCTGGATCTTTTCAAAGTATCGGGTGGGTGGTTTTTGGTTTCATTCTCATTGTCATTGTGACCCTCTTTAGGGTCATTAAAAATGATAAACTGATGAAGTTTTCCAGAGAATAAATTTATGCCACCTCATCTTCCCAATCGACTCATCCCATATTTATCCAAATTTTACGCGCCCTATAAAGGCTTTCTTATTGCCTTCATCCTGTTAGCCTCGCTTTCGGGTCTTTATGGTGCGATCAATTCCTACCTGATGAAGGTCATGATTGACCGATTGACCCATTTAACTCAGCTAACCGAGACATTCAAAATACTTTGGCTGCCTGCCATTGCCTTTGCATTGAACTTTGAGATTCACAGTCTTTCATGGCGTGGGATGGATTATGTCAATTTAAAAGTAGCGCCTCTGGTTAGAAACCAGATGGTAAGTCAAACGTTTTTGTATGTACTGAATCATTCTCATCAATTTTTCCAGGATCATTTGGCAGGCTCTATTTCTAACAATATTGGAATCCTGGCGGATAATCTTGAAGAAGCCATGCATAGTATCTCAAGGTTTATTATTCGCGGCGTGGTGATGCTGATAGCAGGTCTTGTCACGCTGTATTTTGTTCATCCTGTTTTTGCTGGATTGCTATTCATTTGGACAGTCGGATTTACTGCAATCACACTGGCATTTTCCGGCAAAATCCAGAATCTTGCTGATGATTATGCTCGCGCTCAATCTGTGGTTTCAGGCAAAGTAGTGGATGGCATATCTAATGCTCAAAGCATAAGGGCATTTGCAAGACAATCATTTGAGCAGCTTTATTTGAGCAAATTTCTAACGATCTTAAAACAGAAATTTCGTAGCAAAGAAAAATTCATGCTCATATTCTCTTTGCTGCGAGGATTTTCAGTGACGGTCTTAATTCTTTGTATGCTATGGGGATTGATTTATTTAAGAGCCCAAGAATCTGTCACTATTGGAGATTTTGCTCTGGTGCTTTTGCTGGCTATCTTTGTGGTGGAAAGTGTTTGGTGGGTAACGGAACAAATTGAGATGCTGAATACCCGAATTGGGAAATGCAAACAAAGCTTAAATGCTTTGCTGTTGCCCTTGGAAATTGAGGATCAGCCCAATGCTGGGACTTTGCATGTGAGTGAGGGGGAAATCGTATTTAATGAGGTTCAATTTCAATATTCAGGCAGTGAGCCTCTATTTCAGAATAAATCTGTGACCATTGAAGCAGGTCAGAAAGTAGGATTGGTAGGATATTCAGGTGGCGGGAAAACCACGTTTGTCAATCTGATTCTAAGGTTATTTGATACGACTGCCGGCCATATACTGATTGATGGTCAAGATATAAAAACCGTCACTCAGGATTCGCTCAGGGCAGCTATTGGCATGATTCCGCAAGACCCTTCTCTTTTTCATCGTACCCTCATGGAGAATATTCGTTATGGCAATCTTGATGCAACGGATGAGGAGGTCATATTGGCAGCACAAAAAGCTTATGCGCATGAATTTATTATCAAGCTCCCTCAAGGTTATGAAACGTTGGTAGGGGAACGCGGGATCAAATTATCTGGAGGTCAAAGGCAACGGGTAGCCATTGCCAGAGCCATTTTAAAAAATGCACCGATTTTGATTTTGGATGAGGCGACGAGTCAGTTGGACTCTGTGACAGAAAGTGAAATTCAGTCATCGATGTGGGAGTTGATGCAAAATAAAACGACCTTGGTCATTGCTCATCGGCTTTCTACCTTGCTGCATATGGATCGAATTTTAGTGTTTGATTCAGGAAAGATCGTAGAGGATGGGTCACATCAGGAATTACTCAATCAAGGCGGCCTTTATAAAATTTTATGGGAAGCTCAAGTGGGTGGTTTTTTACTTGATAAGCAGAGCAATGACCATCAATAGCTGTTTTTCTTAATTAAAAATTGAGAAAATTGGATTGATGATGGTTGTTGATGGATGGATGATTATGGAATCTATTTGATTACTATCGGGTTCATTGAGGTTGGCGTGGCTTTAAAGTCATTCAAGAAAATTTGTATCATGGCTGAAAAAGAAAATTAAAATGCGAATCCAGAGCTAACTTCATAAACTGCAAGTCCACCCAGGATTAGTTAGGATAGTTTTTTTACCAAAGCTAATCTTAACGGAGGCCTAGATGGACTGGCAATTAAGACTGATATCACTGTATCTTTTTGTATGCAAGCATTTTCCAAAATTGCATGGTTATTGCATGCGCTATAGCAACTATGCTGATCTGAGCTTTACAGATGAGGAAGTGTTAACTGTCTACCTGTTTGGCGTATTAGCTGGTAGAAGAAGCATCAAAGAGATTCATAGCTATGCAGATCAGCACCTACGAGAATTTTTTCCAAAGCTCTCTGGCTATAAGGCCTATGATGCACGGATCAACCAACTGTACGACGTATTTGTTCCGTTGATAGAATTGATACAACGGGAAGCCCTCTGTGAACTGCCATCTGAAAAAATTAATATCACAGACTCTATGCCAATTATCATGGTTCAGAGAGGACGACGGTTTCAAGCAAAGGTAGCTCCAGAGATTGCTAGCGCCAATGGCTACTGCGCTACCAAAAAAATGCATTATTACGGGGTTAAGCTTCATGTTGTAGGGACCAGAAGAGCAGGAAAATTACCTTTACCTAATCAAATAGGTCTAACCCATGCAGGCGTGCATGATCGTAAGGCTTATGAACAGATTGAACCTGAGGTTCAGTCAAAAGTTTTCGCTGATAAAGCTTATCAAATAGGAAATACGCCTTTACTTGAGTCTGAGCATTACACTTTGTATACCCCACCAAAAAAGGAAAAAGGGCAAATTTTAAAGGATGCTACAGACGCCCTATTAACAACTGCTATTGCAAGTGTTAGGCAGCCTATTGAATCTTTCTTTAACTGGATTAATGAAAAAACAGGCATTCAAATTGCAAGTAAAGTTCGCTCATACAAGGGGTTAATGGTACATGTCTTTGGAAAAATCGCTGCCGCATGCTTGATCCTCTTCAAGCCAATTTAGCTCTGGATTCGCATTAAATTATTAATGAATGAAGATTGGCAATCATGGAAACGTTTAAGGCTTGAAGCACTTCAAATGTCACCAGAAGCTTTCGGCTCTTCATTTGAAGAAGAATCCATTTGGCTAGATGAGCAATTTCAGCTTGAATTAACCAAAAGCACTATCTTTGGCGCTTTTATTGATGGCCAGCTGCTTGGATGCATTGGATTTTATGTTTCACAGACTTTAAAAACGTGACACAAAGGTTTTGTTTGGGGGATGTATGTTTCACCAGAATACAGAGGCCAAGGTATTGCAGATAGCCTGTTGAAAGTAGTGATCAATCAAGCTAAATCAGAGGTCATCCAATTGCATTTAAGCGTCCTCACAACCAATTTTATTGCTCTCAAGCTTTATCAGAAGCATGGTTTTAGGATTTATGGCACTGAGCCTCGTGCTTTAAAAGAAGGTAACCAATTTTATGATGAACACTTGCTGGTCTTAGAGATTTATTAAGATTACAGTTGCCATCAGATAAGATGATTTTATCTTCTTGTACCTCATCTGCGTATTCATGTTAAATATATGGTGTTGGAAAACTACTTTTAATTGAATTTCTATGAAAGACTTTGAAAAAAACATTACAAGCCTTTATGGTGAAAAAGGAATTCAGTGGCTGGCGCAATTGCCTGATAAGGTTTCCAAAATTGCCAAAGCATGGAATTTAAGGGATCTTTCGCCTGTTGAAAATCTTTCTTTCAATTATGTCTTATCTGGGTTTTTTGAAGATCAGCCTATTGTACTGAAGATCAGCCCGGAAAAGGAAAACTTGTTGACAGAAACTCAAGCATTAGAAGCTTTTTCAGATTATGGCGCTGTGCACATCTTGGCTGAAATGGAGGATGCTTTACTGCTTGAGCGTGCTGTTCCAGGATATTCTTTGAAATCTTATTTACCGAATAAATCCAGAGAAGCTTTGTTTATTGCTTGTGAAGTGGCTAAACGATTGCATCGGGCATCTATTCCGAAAAACAATCAATTTCCACATATGAAACAGAGGCTTTCTGCTTTAGATAAAGATTGGGATATCCCAAGCATGTTGCTTCTCAAAGCGCGAGCATTAAAAAATAAGTTGTTGGAAGTCTCCACTGCTGATGTTCTATTACACGGAGATTTACATCATGAAAATATTTTAGCGGACAGTGTCAAATGGCGGGTAATTGATCCAAAAGGCGTGATTGGTGCCCCTATTCATGAGGTTTGGGCATTTATTCGGGAACCTTCTGTTGACATACCTTTTGTTGCAGATGCATTTTGTTTTGATGTGGAATTAGTGAAGCAATGGTATTTTGTCCATCTCATATTGGCGGCTTGTTGGAATGTTGAAGATGGCTTAGATGCACAAAAATTTTTAGATTTGGCAGGTAGAGCTTCACAGTTCATTTTTTGAGTTTTCCTGAATTCATTCCTGAGAATAAATACGCTTCAGGATTTTGCAATAAAGAGACTCTCCGAGACTATAAAAATAATAACAGGCAGAAATGAAAGCTGAAAAATACTTTAATGAGATTAAACAAACACTCTCTATCGGAATCCCTTTTATGGGAACTCAGTTCATTTATTCTGTTAGCTTTTTTATTAGCACTGCAATGGTTGCTCGACTAGGAAAAGAAGCCTTGGCAGCCAGCGTCCTTGTTTCTAGTTTTTGGTTCACTTTGACAACTTTCTTTGTTGGAATTGTAACTTCAGTCAGTATTTTAGTGGCTCATCAATATGGTGCAAAAAACAATAAAGGCATTAGTGAAATCATGGGGCAAGCCCTTTTATTGGGGTTATTGGTCAGCATATTAGATATCCTGATTTTAATGAGTTTTCCTTTCTTTCTTCATTGGATTGCGCAACCTCCCGAAGTGTTACATATGGCAAAGCAATATCTTCACGCTTTGCCGTGGTGTGTTCCTGGCCTATTCTTACTTGTGATCAGTGGGCAGTTTTTAGGTAGTATTGGCCATCCCAAGATCGTTTTTAGGATCAGCGTATTGGTCATTTTGCTTGAGCTTCCGATCATGTATCTTTTGATTTTTGGGAAGTGGGGGCTTCCAATGCTTGGTGTTGCAGGTGTTGGGTATGCTTATGCAATTACTAATACGATTGCAGCCATTGGATTGATTTACTATTTGAAGATATCAAAAACCTATCAACATTATGGCATTTTTAATCAGTTAGGCAAAATCAATTTTCTTCACTTCAAAGAATTCATCCAAGTGGGATTGCCTATGGGTTTTATGCATTTGATTGAAGTAGGCGCCTTTGCTTTATCAGCCCTTTGGATGGCACAATTTGGAACAACATGGTTAGCTGCACATCAAATCACGTTGCAATATTTAACATTTTTTATCACAACGATTGTATTTGCTATGTCGCAGACGGTCAGCGTTCGGGTAGGGCATGCAGTTGGTTGTCAAGATCACTCAGCGATTAAACGTGCAATTGCAGTAGGGATGCTGATCAGTTTTTTTATAATGACGGTCGTTGCCGGAATATTTTGTGCGTTTCCAGAAGCATTACTAAGCGTGGATATTAAAATTAACGATCCTGCTAATGCTCTTTTAATCAAATATGCTTCCAGCTTACTCTCCATTTGCGCCTTATTATTCCTATTTGATAGTTTTCGCATGATAGGATTTGGCGCACTTAGAGGTTTAAAGGATACGCGATTCCCAATGATAGCTTCTTTCTTCAGTTTTTTTATTGTGGCACTCATGTTGGCTTATGAGTTAGGATTCTCCTTGAATTTAAAAGGCAAAGGAATTTGGTGGGGTTTAACCATTGGTATAGCAGTAGGCTCGATGCTTATACTGATTCGACTGAAATATTATTTGAAGTGGATAAATTTGGCTCAATTACTGAAAATAAATGATAGCTATTCATCCCATTAAAACAGGTCCATTCATGGGTGATGCATTTAAGCGGTTATGCAAGCAGCTCCATCCGGTGGCGTACGGCTGTCAGGCTCACCAATGAAAATAAGTAGTCGCTTCTGAAGAATTAGAAAAGCCTTTAAACAATTAGCCTGCAAGAGGAAAAAGGGTTAAATTTTTTGCAAGGGTCTGTTGATTAACCATTAAAATGTTTGCAAAACGAAGGTGCTGGCAATCAAGATTTCTATGGTATTCATCACATTTAACATCGCCTCCCGTCATCAGGTATGTTGTTGGGTAAATTATCCACCCTCCGTCATTGCGAGGAGCGAAGAGACGCGGCAATCCAGACAGAAGCTTACTAAAGCCACATAAGCTTGATCCTTCGATACAAGCATCTGCCTGGATTGCCACGCTTCGCTCGCAATGACGGGGAATAATTTACAATCAAAAGTTCTTTAAGATATTTCCATTAGAAGGCATATACTCTGAGATTTTTTTCACCGCTTCTAAAAAAGAATCATCCACGACATTTTCTGGTATTCCTAATTGAGTTAAAAGGATATTTGTAATCATCTCAATTTTTTCTTTTTGAACAGTATTATCGTTGGTGTTATCTATTTTTTCCTTAAAAAATTCGTCATTACATTGAGTTTTTGATTGTCTGATAATATTGTATTTATCAACACTAATATTATAAGCATCAGGAATCTCGAAGTTCTTGCTCTCCTCTATCGCCTTTTTTATTTCTTCTTCATCTTCATCATTTATCTGATCTATAATGCTTTTGTCAAAAGCATGAAAATCAGAGAGTATAAGGATAGCACTATCGATATTACCCTCTAGAAAAACTGACCTCTCTTTTTTTTCAACCGTAAAGTTTAGACTGGAGTTCTCTGAATCGCTCAATCTTAAAAAAGAAATCAATCGGGTGGTTAATTTTTCAGAAAAAGATTCCCCTTCTGTTTTCAACGTTAGGCTTGAAATGTCATTTTTACGAGCTACTGTAATAGAATGAATCCCCCAGCTTTTTATATTACAAGTCAACCGCTCATTTATTTCTCTGCTCATAAATATTACCCTTCTTTAATTAAACTGATTTTCTTGATCATTTTGCGGATCATTGTCTAGGTTAAAAATAACATTTTCTCCTTGATTTTCAATGTTTATTGTTATGTTTTCAATAGGGTCATTTTCTGGCTTTTCTCCCTCGTAACGATAGCTTATATATTTGCTTCCTAAAATTCCCATCTCTCCTTTTGCTCCACCCTTGACAGTTTCATAACCAGGAGATACACCATTTGGTAATGTTCCAAATTTATTGTTTATACATTGCGCTCGAATTCGAAACGGTTAATAAATAAGCCGATCACGGCGTCATGCATAGGGTAGATTTTGAAAAACAAATTGTTTTTCTAGTTAATCGCTTAATTAGAGTCCTGAACGTTAAGAACTTACGTTCAATTTTTTGAGTATTTCTTTTTCCTTCCTGATGAGAATCAGAGGGTAAACTGCGATGATAAGCTCTTAAACCATCGGTATAATACCTTTTCACATTAAAAGGCTTGAGGAGTTTTTTGAATCGATCAAGAACACTGTTGCTACGAGAACCCAAGGTGTATGCCAAATTAAAGCAACAGCCGGTTGATGTACGTGAGAACTATTCGACACCGCGCGACTTTTTGCCACAGAGATGGATCAAAAATTATGTTGCGTTGTGTGGTCTGAGTAATGTTGGTAAGGTGCAATTTTATTTTCAAATCCCATGGGACACTGGTGGGACAGCAGCGTGTGCAGGATTTATGACAAGCCCAGTCTGCGAAAAACTGTGGAAGGTTGCAAGATCAGATTCAATGAATGATGAATCCTTGTGCTAAAGATTGACACAGATATTTTAATTCACTTAAAATTCATTAAAAAGTTATTTCACCAGGGGTGCTTTACCCATCGTAAGGCTGAGAAATACCCTTAAAACCTGCTCTGGTTAATACCTGCGGAGGGAGTGTGATGATCTCAGTATTTTTTGATGCTGCCCCTCTCTGGCGAGTGTCAGAAATTTCTTTCTGTGCATCCCTTTCCTCTGCGAAACTGAAGAGGAAGCGATGCGTTTGGATCTTTATAAGCTCACATTAGTAACCCATCGAAGGCAAATGTCTTTTGGGGATTATCTGTCCTTTGTTAAGCAATGCGCAATGGCTGGCCTGACTTGTGTTCAGCTGCGGGAAAAAGAGATTCCAATTATCTTGGACCCTGTTATGGTTTCGAACAGTGGGCAGCCCTTACTGCAACCTGAAGCCATACACGTTTTGAAAACAGAACTGGTTCCCCTTACAACCTTAATCACACCCAACCTGCCAGAAGCCCTAGCATTAACAGAAGAAGCAGAACTTACCCTTGAGAATATGCCAACTATTGCCCATAAACTCCTTGAATTAGGTGTTAGTGCGGTTTTATTGAAAGGGGGGCATTTAGAAGGAGACCGCTCAGATGACTTTTACTTAGATTCAGCGCAATCGGTTTGGCTCAAAAATCCTCGAGTTATAACCTCAAATACCCATGGAACAGGGTGCACGCTTTCAGCTGCTATTGCTGCCTATGTGGCGAAAGGCATTCGGCTGGTTGATGCTTGTTTTGCTGCGAGAAACTATTTACAACATGCTTTGTTGGCTGCAAAGGATGAAAAAATAGGTCAAGGATGTGGGCCTGTTCATCATTTTCATGCCCTATGGCCCTATGGCCCTATGTTAATTTAACCTCAGGAGAAATCCATATCTAAAAAATTCACGACGCTGATGCTTTTGCCACATCAACCAGGCATGTTTAGCTAAAATGCTGATACCCCTGTTTTTTCAAATGGAAGGTTTTTTTCTGGTAGGTGAGGTTCAGCTCTTGAGCCGAATGAATGATGCCAATGCAGGTTGCGTTGGGGAGACGGGCTTCTAATGCTGATCGTTGAGTAGGTGGAATCGTAAAACAAAGTTCATAGTCATCTCCTGAAGATAAGGCAAACTCATAAGCTTCAGGTAAAGAGCCCATATGGCTTTTCATTGAATAGGAGAGCGGGAGCTTTTCTATCCATAAAGTCGCTCCTACCTTGCTTTGATTTAAAATATGTTTTAAGTCAGCGACAAGGCCATCTGAAATGTCTATCATAGCGCTGGCCAGTGAGCGTAAAAATAGCCCGGCCTCTACTTTTGGTAAAGGGCGGTATAAGCTGGAAAGTAAATCAGAAGTCACTGGGTGATTTTGTTTAATTAGATGAAGCGCTAATCCCGCATCACCTAATGGGCCAGTGACATAAATCAAATCTCCTATTTTTGCACCTGAACGTTTCACCCCTGTGCCTATCGGTAAAAAACCTGTGATTTGTGTTGTGATAGAAAGAGGCCCGGAAGACATATTTCCACCCACAAGCTGCAATTGATAAGCCTCAATTAACTCAAAAAAACCCTTTGAAAAAAGCGCTAACCAATTGGGATCTACCTGAGCTAACTGGATGGATAGCATCACCCAGGCAGGCTCAGCCCCCATTGCGGCCATATCACTTAAGCTTACAGCTAAAGTACGATAACCTAGATCATCAGGGGGAATTTGAGCACTCATAAAATGGATGCTATCTATCAGTGAGTCGGTAGAAACTGCCATGTAGTGATTAGCCGGTGGTTTTAATAGTGCAGCATCGTCTCCTATCCCCAGAATGACATCGGCACGTTTTCTGGTGTGCTGGTTAAAATAATGTTCAATGAGATCAAATTCTTTCATTCCTGCTTCCAGATCAGTCAGATGTTTTAGATTTTTATTAGGATGTTTTTATGATGCATGCTGTTATTATTGCAACCTATCAGTAAAGTCAGGGTAATCATCAGGATGGATTTGGCTATGATTCTCATCTACAAAGTCTCAAGATTTATGTGCCTAAAATGATATCATAAGGAATACTAACCTAGGGTGTGTCAACAATTAATTTTTTAGCTTCAAAACGCGTATAATGGGTCAAATTTTCGTCACATATCTGGATTAATGAATAACTCACCTTACGCAGAGGCTTTCAAGAGCTGCAGCTCGTTAAACATCATTTGATTAGCCTTGAGGAGCAATTTTTGTTTAATGGCAAAATGATTCAGAGAAGTTTTTACTTTCAAAAGCTCGAGCTTGCAAAAAGCGATCATTGAGGCAAACAGATGATTACATTGGGTGCGAGTGGTTTTGGTAGGAGACTTTGACAAGCTGGCATTTTGTTTAATAGATTTATGAAACTCTTCAATTCGCCACCGTTTTTGGTAGACTTCGTAGATGCGGTCAGCATCAATTGACAAATCATTTGTGACCAGATAAAGCGTCCCAATGGATCCGTCCTCGTTTGTGAAGACTTTTTTGAGAAGCTTAACAGGGAAAAACACATCCCTAAGATAGACAGTGAGACAGTCACCGTCGTTCCAGTCCAGTGAATTAATCTGTTGAAATTGACCGCTTTTAGCATCTTGTCCTGTCAATGCTACGCACCGATTTGACTTGATACCAAAAATAAAATTTTTGTTCAGAGCTTCATGAATGAAAACCATATTTGCTTTTGAGCCAAACCAGTTATCAGCCAGCACGTAATCAAAGAGCACCTGATTATCAATAGCTTGCTGAACGAGAGAGCGAAACATGACATTTTTGCTGATACTGGATTTTCTCTTTCGCCTACGAGTTTCAATATCAGAATAAAGGATATCTTTTTTCACAATGTCATACCCCACAGGAAGCGCTACGTCCCCATAACGAACAAGACATGAAAGAAGATTGATCCCTTTTACATGTCGATGTTTGGCATGCGAGAAATGCCAACAATTGACCTCATTTTCATCCGTATAGCTTTTCTCTGAGATGGTATCATCCAGCAACAGAACACCTCCTCTAGCTTCCTGATGGCGGCGCACCTCAGTCTTGATGTAACTCCAAAGCTCCTTACCACCATAATCTTCTGCCCGCAAAAGCCGACTGACTTGATCGTGACTGATCTCTCCATCCAGCATCGCTGACAAGCCCGTAGCCGTCGCATGATGATTTTGGCTAATCAGATAATCGCTATAAATATCTAATAGTTGTTTGTTCATCGTCCTTTTCCTTTTAAAAACAATGAACAAAATTTAATTAATTTACAGCATTAGTCAATGGGGAGCGCGTAAGGTGAGTGAATAATACCCATCCTAATCCGTTATCAGTTCCTGCCAGGATTGTGTTAGCAGAGTTTTGATTATCATCTTATTATTCACGATTGTATTCTGTTGGAGCGGAATGATTTGGTCTACTTATGAGAATTATCAGCAAGCGGCTCCAATGCCTGATCGTTTTGTCAATCCTGCAGAGCAGATCATTATGACAAAGGGTGATATCCTGGCGGGAAAGCAGGTTTTTAGAAAGCTGCCATAATGGATTATGGCAGCTTATATGGGATGGGGTCTTACTATGGGGAAGACTGCATGTTCTCGGTTTTAATAAGGGGATGGATTAAATGAATTTTCTTGTGAATTATTATTTAATTCTTCCTTATCCTTATCCTTATCCTTATCCTCTTGTTTCCTTCCTTCTTCATTGAAAAACGACGGCATTGGCTTGCTTTGGAAAGGAGTTGGAGCAGTTTTCCCTTGTTGCTCAGTTATTTCTTGCTTATAAGTTTTTTCTGATTCGTTTCCACTGTCATTCGCATTACTTGAACCATCATCGGGGGTACTCCCATGACCTTTACAATAAGGAATTCCAAGGTTTTTACATAAACCGCATGGATTATCATCAACGGCACGCGTAGTCGCGCCTTTTTTTTCAGCAGTGTTTTCAAAACCCATAATTCATGTCACTAATTAATTAAAAAGAATATTATTTTTTGCTAAAGGAAATTTTAACTTACAAAAATTAAGGAAAACTTAAAGTTGAAAATTCCTAGTGTACCAAAAGGAAAATGTTCTCTTTAGTACCAATTCAACAATGCCCTCCAAGACGATCTCATCAAAGTTCAAAAAGTCGACCCATCTAAATTTCGAGTAAATTTTTTTATTGTTATATTGTTAAAAAGACAGTAATTTTTAACTTTCTATTGCGCAATTTTTCCTGTGCGAACACTTTTAGTAATGATAATTGACTTTTGAGCTTTGGTGAGATCAACCTGTAGATAATATACGATATCAAAATGCACTGTCAATGAACCTTACAGAGGAAGCTATTTCCGGTTGGAGTGGCCCCAAATGTTTAAACAAAATGTTAAGTTGAATTTTTGGGGAAAAAGTATGAGTAGACAACCATCCCCTGGAGCTAAAAAATAAATTGACGACACGCCCTAAGTTGCATAACGAAGGCAAAAAATATTTGAGGTGGGTGTAGACAATTGATATGATTTAATCCTGTACTTGTGAGTATATCGTTATCTCAGGAAAATCATGTTTGCTGTTATTTATCGTTTTAAGCTGAAGCCAGAGCAAGAAGCTAATTATCAAAGAAACTGGAAGATAGTTGCCAATTATTTTAAGCAATTTTGTGGTGCATTAGGCTCTTGTTTGCACAAAGGAGATGATCAGCTTTGGGTTGCTTACTCGCGTTGGCCTGATAAGGCAACTCGAGATGCGGCTTGGCCAGGTGAAAAAGAAGCGGATGAAAATTTTTCTTTAGAAGTCAAAAATGCAATTAAAGAAATGCAACAACTAAAGGCGATTAACCAGGATTTAGAGCAGTATCCAGATATTTGCATGGAAGTTGTTGAAGATTTGATTGTAACTCATTGATTTTACTTGTCTGACATTTGTAGATAAAATTTTATTGTTTTCATTTTGTCTGTGACAAATTTAATTAGACCGTTCGTATATGAAGTTAGTAATAGATTTACTCTACTTAAGCGTCTTATGCTTAATTGCGCTCCCTTCTTTTGCATATGATAAACATGGCAAAAAAGTTGTTGTTCTAGGGGATGGAGTTACTGGTGCTTGGGCTGCTGCTAAGATTTCTGAAACGCTTAATAGCGATGATGAGCTTATCATTGTATCTCCACCCAAGCAGGAATTGGTTAAAAAGCTTGGCAATAACATTTTTAGTCATTTCGTCACATCGGCATTTATACCTATTGGCATTCAAATAGAAATGGGACCTCTTACCCTTGATCCGCCTACTCAACAAGATGTAATAAAGGCACAAAATCCAGATAGTTTTTCGGTAAATTCTAAGCTATATGTGAGCCCTGATTTAGACAAAAATACAAAAAATAAACTGGCTGTGTATATGAATGGCCATCAAGATTTAGAAAATAATAAAGCGAATTTGCTGCGTTATCATCGTGATGTTTGTTTTAAGGGATGGAAAGAATATATAAAGGCAGGTAATGAAGGTGCAGATTTTTTGGGCACTGTTATCTTAAGTGATCAACCTGAAATTTTGCAGAAAGTACGAAAAAAAATAATAAAAAATAGAGTAGCATCAGGATATCCTTCAGAAGCTAAATCATTACAAATAATCCCTTATGACAGTTCGGTTAAGCTTTTACCGCGTTACGCAAGTGTGATAAAAAGCAAAAAGCTTCATGCCTTAGTAGGTCTTACTCGTGATGGTAGAGTAAGGAGCGCAGAAGTTTTCAAAGATTTGGATCAGAAAATCCACTCAAGTAAAGCGAAAATTAAGAAGATCAAGGCATGGGTTCGTCACTTGGCGTGGCATTTTGATGAGGCTGGAAATGTTGTTGTCACAGGAGTCAAGCTTGATAATGGAAAAACTATCCATGCTGATATTGTTGTATCAGCATTGGGGCAAGGGGCTGAAGGAGTCCTTAAAAGTGCTCAGATTTATTTGCCCATCTTAAAGAAATGGGGCATTTCCTATTCGTTGCCACAAGACCGACCTAAAGGTTCTGATGATATTCCAGTGATCATTATGAGAGGGCTTGGTATTGTAAGAGATGTTCCTGGTACCCCTGTTAATTTTGGGCTGGGTGAATGGATTTTACCTCAAGGAACAACCCCTGATCCGATCCATGTTTTAAAATTTGTTAAATCATCAGCTGCAATTTGGGGAGAGGGTTCTATCTCAAAAAAATGGTTAAAAGACCATCCGATATCTGTGCAATCAAGACCTATGACGCTGGATGGTTTACCCATTCTGGATGCCAGTACGAAAGGGCTAATCATATTAAATCCCTCCGGCTCACAAGGAAATACACAAGCACCTGGGGCGGCGCATTTTGCAGCATCCAAAGTACTTGAACAGTTGAGAAGAAAAGTGCCCGATAACCTCCGCCTCCCAAGCTCCGTTGACTGGAAGCAGTTTGTATTATATACTCGTCGATTTAAATAAAAACAATAACTTACCTCTCTTGGCACTTGATGTCCTCTGGATTATCATGTTTTGTTCATTTTGATGGAGGTTCATATTTACTTATCAAGAGTAATGTGCTATGAAATTTATTCGATACCTATGCTTAATACTGAGTTTATTTTTGGTTAATAACACGTTTGCCAATTTAAACCTTGCGCCTGATGATCAAGACATCGCTGCTGTTTTTAAGAAAAATAAAGCCAAAGGTACCATGGTTTTAACTTCTCAAAATGGTGATACAACCTATATTTTTAATCAGAAAAGAGCGAATCGCAGACTGTCACCTGCCTCCACTTTTAAAATTGCAAATTCTCTTATTGCTCTGGAAGAAGGAGTTTTGAAAGATCAGTTTGAAACCATCAAATGGGATGGTAAAAAAAGAGAGTTAGACGCATGGAACAAAGACCAAAACCTAAAATCAGCGTTTAAAATCTCATGTGTTTGGTGTTACCAAGGATTGGCAAAAAAAATTGGTAAGAAAAAATATGCGGTGTGGCTTAAAAGGTTTAGATATGGCAATCATCAAATCGGTAATGATGTGACCACATTTTGGTTAATAAAAGACGGAGGAGCTGTCCTAAAAATAACCCCATTAGAACAAATTGGATTTTTAAAGAAAGTTTATAACCGGCAATTACCCTCTATATCCGATAAAACCTATGACATCCTTAAAGATATCATGTTAATGAAGTCATCCGATAGCTATAAAGTCTATGCAAAAATAGGTGCTGCAACCATAAATTGGGTAGGGCATGGTTGGTATGCTGGATATGTTGTTTCAAAAGGTAAAACCTGGTTTTTTGCTACGAATATCTTAATTAATGACAAGGGTGATCTCAGCAAGAGGGAAAATATCACCATGCAAGTGCTAAAAAAGAAGGGCATTATTTAGGGTTTGCTATTTTTTGAATTTAGATATTGATAAAAGTCATTTTGAAAGAATCATCGCTTTGGTATATTCATTCATTTCTGTTTCGCTAACTTAGTGAGTGAATGGCTTCACTATCGCACATAGCCAGCTCAAAAGGTTTGGATTTAACCTCTATCTTCCTGGACATATCACGCAACGCGCTGCGCATTCCCTCTTCAATGACAGGATGATAAAAAGGCATTTGCAACATTTCAAAAACCGTCATCTCCTGTTGAATGGCCCATGCTAATATATGCGCTAAATGCTCTCCGCCAGGAATAATACATTCTGCACCCAATAATTTTCCCGTTTTCTTCAAACCATAAACACGCAACATACCTTGATTATGATTTTCAATCGTTGCCCGCCCTTGAGCGTCATAGCCTATCTCTCCAATGACAGATTCATCCTGATTTAACTCACTAAATGTCTGACCAACCACAGCAATATTAGGTTGAGAAAATACAATGCGCAAAGGAACCCGACGTAAAAAACATTGATTATGACCCTTTTTATTCGCAGCATTAAAGCCCGCAATTCTTCCTTCATCAGCTGCCTCATGCAGTAGAGGGCGGGTTTTATTGACATCTCCTGCTATAAAGATAGGCAAATCATTAATTTGCATCGTAGTGAGGTCATATTTTGGTATATTGAATGAATCCAGTTGGATATTAAGATTCTCTAACCCTAAATGTTTCAAATTGGGCTGGCGGCCGATTGCAGCCAGTACCGCATCGACGGTATGAGAGGTGGAAGATGTCTCGACCACTAGCTTGTTTTTACTGGATTCAGCAACAGAAACTCGCTGATTGAGATAAATGGGGAACTCTTTTTCTAAAATTTTAATGGCAACCTCATTCACTTTAGGATCGGTTAATCCACCAACAAAAGTATCCGCATGATAAAGTGATATATGAATATTCAAACGGGATAAAGCTTGACCTAATTCTAGTCCAAGTATGCCTCCTCCAACCACAGCCATCTCTTGCACTAAATTTTCCTGCTCAAAAATAGTCTCACTCGTCAACAGCTTGGAATGTTCCGTTTGCCAGCTATCAGGAATATAACTACTTGAACCCGTAGCAATAATCACTTTATCCGCAATAATATGTTGTTTGCCCACTTTTAAGATACCTGGGCTAACAAATTTTGCTTCACCACAAATAAACTGGTTTCCTAAAGACTCAATAAATTGAATGACACTTGCTGTAAATTTATCCCGCATTTTACGAACGTACGCTAATACTTCTGGAATATTGATTCGAAGCTGATCTGATCCCTGTATGCCCAACTGACTAAAATAACGACGCTCATAAAATTGGTTTGCAATGTAAATAAGCTGTTTTGATGGCATACAGCCTACACGCGCACAAGTTGATCCCAAGGGTCCTTTGTCTATGAGTAAAATATCGCTAGTATATTTTTTTGCTTCTTTATAAGCAGAAAGGCCGGCGGTTCCAGCACCGATAATAACAATGTTAACTTTTTTGTCCATAAAAAATTCAACTTCATTGACCGAATTAACTATAGCAGCAGCTCATTGGCTATTCACCCTGAAAACTTTACCATTCCTTCCAAAAGCACCAAACCCCATATTTTAAAACGTTAGGAAAACAAATTTCAGATAACAATTTACTAGGATTTGATTGTGCCTATAAAATTATTTATGGAACCTCATACGGTCTATTTGTTTTTCTCTTCTTTAGTAGACTTTTCAATGTCTTCATTTAGATTTTTTAATTGATTTAGCAACTTTTTGTACATTTCTTCCTGTTTTTCAGTAGTCTCAGTTTTTAATTGCTGATATTCTTTGTATATTTCATTATAGCGCTCCTGAAAGCCTTCCTTAACTTTTTCTTTGGAATGATCTACTTCTGTTTGAATACCTTTTAAAATATTTTCTAAGTTTTTTTGATAGGTGTTTGTCTTAGCTTTTGAGTATTCCTTTAAGTTTTCACTTAATTGTTTGATTTCTTCAAATAAAGCATTTCGCATAGTTTGATCTTTTGTTTGATTTGCAAAACCGATTGGGTGAAATGAGACAAAAAAAAATGAAAAGGCAGCGATAATCGTACGTATGGATTGTGTTTTTTTACTTAACATAGCATAGATCCTTCTCAATTATTTGTATGTACTGATAAATGATTAACTCTAATTATAGTAGCACTTTTTGTAAGTAACGTGAGTTCGATTAGTTTTAAACAGGCAACATAAAAATTTGCAGGGAAATTAATGAAAGGTTTTTTTAGGTTGCAACAATAGGTGGCTAATCCAGGGACTGAATTCACCATAAAATTATTCACGCTCTGATGCCTTGAGTGTTCAATCTGACTAATATTTTTGCGATGATCATAAATAGTCGCTTCTGAAGAATTAGAAAAGCCTTGAAACAATTAGCCTGCAAGAGGAAAAAGGGTTAAATTTTTTGCAAGGGTCTGTTGATTAACCATAAAAAAGCTTGCAAAACGAAGGTGCTGTCAATGAAGATTTCTACCGTGTTCATCACATTTAACATCGCCTCCCGTCATCAGGTATGTTGTTAGGTAAATTAACCACCCTCCGTCATTGCGAGGAGCGAAGCGACGCGGCAATCCAGGCCCAAGCTTACTAAAGCCACATAAGCTTAATCCTTCGATACAAGCATCTGCCTGGATTGCCACGCTTCGCTCGCAATGACGGGGAATAGTTTACAATCAATTTTCGAATTCTTCAGAGGCGACTAAATAGACTCCACAATACCGCATTTCCGTAGTAGAAGCTTATTCCATGGCCAGAATGACGGGCTATCGAATTCAGATTAAAGGGTTGGATTATGGATTTTTTTTAACTGCATGATTAACAATGAAAATATAGGTTTTAAAATGGGGGGGGGAATCCACTCGTCGCTTTTAATTAACAGACTCAAAATTTCATTCCCTTACCCCATTCTTCCATAAAGCATAATTCATGTGATTTGCGACGCCCTGCGTAAGGCTTATCGTCTCCTTTTCTCTTGCCAATCCCCAGCAAAGCAACCACCCTGATGTGATGAGGGATATTCAGTACAGACTTTACTTTGTCTTCAAAGAAACCCTCCATAGGGGCAGTGTCAAATCCAAGCGTTTCTGCTGTCCACATCATGGTGGTAAAAGCGATCATTACATGGCGATTGACCCATACGGCATAATCAGGTGCAATGCCCATTGCTTGCCCAGGAGGAGCGCTAAAAGTTTTCTGTATCATTTCTTTTGCTTGTTGGTTTTGTGTTTTATTGAATCCATAATCAAGGGAGGTTTCAAGTACTGCATCCAGGTTATTGTCCTTTGGTGCATCCAAATCGCCGCAACAAACTATAATGGCGCTGGCTTCTTCTATTTTGGGTTGATTCATGGCTGCTTCACGTAAGCGCTTTTTTTGCTCTGGACTGCGAACGACAATAAATCGCCAGGGTTGAAGGTTATACCCACTAGGTGATTCGATGCCTGCCTTAATGATCGCAGATAAAATATCATCAGGAAGAGGAGAGCCATCAAAACTGAGGGTTGCGCGTCTTTCTTCAAGTACTTCGCTAAGTAAACGTTCTTGGGTATTTATGCCTGATTTCCGTGTTTGCATATTTGACCTTTTACTGTTGCAGATTCATCAGTTTATTAGGGTGTGTCTTCAATTTATTTTTTGAACTAAAAATTTGAAGACACACCCTAAGTATAAGACATATGAATAAGAAAAGAATGCGATAGCTAAAAGAACGACAATTTTGCATAATAAACTTAAGCATTTAGAGAATGGAAAAAATGAATATTTTATGTATTATTCACGCGGGTTTTGAATCCCCTGGCGTCATTGGGCGGTGGGCTGAAGAGAGAGGACACACTTTTAAAGTGGTTTCACCTTATAAGGGGAGGGATGATTTACGACATGAGCCTTTTGATTTTTTAATAGTAATGGGAGGGCCGCAAAGCCCGCTTGCATTAGAAAAATATCCGTATTTAAAGGATGAAATCGATGTGATTAGACAAGCAGTACACATGAAGAAACGCATCTTGGGCGTTTGCTTGGGTGCTCAATTAATCGGAGAAGCTTTGGGTGCTAAAACAATGATTAGTCCTGAAAAAGAAATAGGAGTTTATCCCATCACATTGACACCTGAAGGATTAACGGATCCTTTATTCAGCGAATTGAACCTGCCCTCTTCTTTTCCTGTCATGCATTGGCATAATGACATGCCTGGAGTCACGAAAGAATCTGTTCTATTGGCTTATAGTGAAGGATGTCCAAGACAGATTATCAGATATGCACCTATGGTTTATGGGTTTCAATGTCATTTAGAAATCACATTGGAAGGCATTAAAACCATGGTGGAAGCAGTGCCAGAAGACTTGAAGCCATCCCAGTTTGTTCAAACATCACAAACAGTTTTAAATCAGGATTACGGTTCAATGAATCAAGTGATGCTTCGAATACTGGATCGATTGGTCGTTTTGGAGGTTTCTGCTTATGAATCTGTTGCCTTTTAAAATCATAGATTTAACACACGAGTTAATGCCAGCTATCCCTACGTGGGATGGCGCCTGTGGTTTTAATCATGAGATTGATCATGATTACAATCCAGATGAGGCTTATACAATCCGTACCCACAAGATTCAAATGAAAGAAGGGATTGGCACACACATTGATGCGCCTGCGCATTTTGTTCCCGAGGGGAAGACGATTTCGCGCCTGGATTTGGAAGATTTAATTGCCCCTTGTATTGTTGTAGATGTTTCAGCCAAAGCGCATGAGAAGTATACCTTGTCCTCCAAGGAGATGGTTGAGTTTGAGGAACAGTACGGAGCGATTAGGGCGGGTAGTTTTGTGATTATCCATACGGGTTGGGGACAATATTGGAATGATCCTCAGAAGTATCATAATCATCTCGTATTTCCGAGTGTTTCGAGTGATGCAGCAAGCTTGCTTTTAGAAAGGGGCATTGTTGGTCTTGGTATTGATACCTTATCTCCAGATCGGCCAGAAGATGGGTTTCCTGTTCATCAAATGATGCTCAGCTCAGGAAAATACATTGTTGAAAATATTGCTAATGCGAACCATCTTCCTCCTATCAAAGCCTATAGTTTAGTATTGCCGATGAAAATTAAAGATGGAGCAGAGGCGCCAGTCAGGCTGATAGGGTTACTTTATGATTGAGGTAGTTTTTTAAAAAATTGTTAGGATGATGATGCAAACATGGCCTTTACACTTTAGTATTGTTGTTTTTCCAATCGCTGCCATCATTATTGGGTATGCTGGGACTAAAATCATCAAACATGCTGAATATTTAGCCAAGACAACAGGTATGGGGGAGGCTGCTTTTGGTGCTATCTTTATGGGGATAACGACCTCATTACCGAGTTTGATTACATCACTTTCCGTTGCTTTAGAAGGTTATGCTTCTTTGGCCTTTAGCAATGCGTTGGGCAGTATTGCCATTCAAACAGTTTCACTTGGTTTTGCAGATTTTGCCTATCGCAAAGCCAATTTAGAATATGCTGCGGCCTCAGAAACAAATATGGTGCAAGGAATGCTGTTAATTGTTTTATTAACGATTCCGCTATTTGCAGTGACAAGTAAAAGTATTGCTTTTTTTAACATTAGCCCCTTTTCCATTATTTTTATTGTGTCTTATTTGGTAGGTCTAAGGCTTATTTTCAGTGCATTTAAGAAACCCATGTGGCGACCTGTCTATACAAGAGAAACCCGGCCTGAAAAAAAGCAAAAAAGGAAAGGTTCAGTAAAGCATTTACATAAAAGCTGGCTTGCTATGGTTCTGCTTGTACCCTTGATTTCTTTTCTAGGTTGGATGCTTGGAAAAGCAGGTATCTCTTTGTCTGTTCATACAGCCTTAAATGAGTCTTTGATTGGTGGGGTTTTAACTGCTATTGCAACATCTCTCCCTGGGTTGGTTGTGATTATTGCATCAGTCAAAAGTGGCGCATTAAATCTTGCCATTGGGAATATTATCGGTGGTAACACATTTAATGTTTTGTTTATCGGGGTAGCAGATTTTTTCTATCGAAAAGGTTCTTTATATGTTTTTTTATCAAGCAACGATATTTTTTGGGTGGCATTAGATATTGCCCTAACCAGCATCTTGCTGTTAGGTTTATTGCGTCGTGGAAAACAAGGTATAGTCAATATTGGTTTTGAGAGTGCTCTCATTATGATCCTATATGTAGGAGGGACTTTCTATGTGTTCATATGAGATACTAGGGTGTTAATCATGTATTTTTTAAGTTTGACGACCTTATGCTTCAGACTATAATTAATCATACTAGGGCACACTCTAGGGTGTGTTTAAAAAACATTAGGGATAATGAAGCTTATGAAAAACAATAAAATATATGTTGTTATTGCGAATTCAGTCGAAGCAAAAATCTATGATTATAGTTATTTAGAAAAAAACCTGACATTGCTCAGTGAAATTTTTGACCCCGAAGGAACCTTGAAAACAAGTGAACTGGTCAGTGATGAGCCTGGTAGATATCAAAAAACAATAGGGCCTAATCAGGGAACTTATGCGCCTCATACGGATCCTCATGTGCTGGAAAAGCAAAAATTTGCAAAAATGCTTGCTCATGAATTAAATAAACTGGATACTCAAATCATCTATAAGTTGTTTATTTTCATTCCTTCTTCCTTTCAATCATTGTTAAAAAATCAGCTTGAAAAGCCCGTGCTTGAAAAAGTTACGGATTTTTATGATAAGAATTATCTGAAACTTGGTATTAAGGAGCTGGAAAAAAACTTAGCTGAAGTCGCAGGTTTAACGTTTTGAAAAATAAAGATAACAAATGTATAGAGACTTAGAGCTAGGGTGTGTTTATATTTCATTTTTTAACAAAAAATGAAATATAAACACACCCTATATAGATGCCGAGTGAATAGTTTTTCCAAAACATGTCAAAATTTTTATGATTGCTCAATCCATTGTTTTGCGGATTCCGCTTGACCATGAGGAAAATGCTTTATTTTAGCTTTAATATATGGCCCGATATATTTTTCTGCGGTAGACGCAAATTTGCTATTCGTCACTAATGCAATTTTTTGAATTTTGGTGTGGTGATTTTTGATGAATTTCATATGGGCAAAGAATGCATTGATGTTATCCCACCCTGGAAAACGCTCTGTTTCAATTAAGAAACCTTTTAATGTACCATGTTGTTTAACATAATTGTTGATGGTATCACTCAGCTGCGCAAAATCCTTGGCATTAAGTGCTGAGGTTGGCTTAACATATAAAATTGACTGTTGTTCATCAAGATTGATATTGATCATAATAATTTTCCTTCCTATTAAAGATCTATAAAATTAGTTTAGTCTATTGTTAGCAGGTCTCAAAAAAAAAAAAGCATTTTGACATGTGATTGATTCGATACAGCTGGCTGATAGTCGGAAATTTTTTGTTTTTCAGAAGGAGAGTTTACATTGATAACACAAAACACGCCTGCCTGGCCTCATGGCGAAATAAGAAAAATTTTTGAAGATATTTATTTTGTGACTGGAACGAATAAAACCGTACATGACGGGGTTGAGTTGCAGCATAGTCGGAATATGATTATTGTTCGTGAAGGGGAACAACTGTCTCTAATCAATAGCGTTCGTTTGACGGATGATGGATTAAAGGCTCTGGAAAAACTGGGTCAAGTGAAACAGGTGATTCGCATTGGCGCTTTTCACGGTCGAGATGATGCTTTTTATATTAACCGATATAAGGCGGCACTTTGGGCGCTGCCAGGCATGCAAGATCAACAAGGCTGTAATATAGATGTTGAATGGACTGAACAAGGCCAACAACCTTTTTCAGATGTTTTGTTACTCCCCTTTGTGACAGCAAAATTTCCAGAAGCTTTGGTTTACCTGAGGAGACACGGGGGTATTTTATTGAGTTGCGATAGCATTAAGAACTGGCTAGGTTCGGATGCATATTTTAATGAGGAAACGGCTGCACTTTATCAAGTGCAAGGTGCTTTTGGCAAAGCAACCATTTCAAAAATTTGGCAACAAGCGATGGGAGTAGAAGCTTCAGATTTTGAAAAATTAAAAACATTAAATTTTAAGCATTTACTCAGTGCGCATGGTGAACCATTATTAGAAACAGCATATCAGGACGTATTGAGTACGATTAAACATGAATTTGGAGGGTAAAAACCCTTCACCAAACCAGTTTCCAATCAATATTGGAAAGGCAAGTACATCTTTTCTAACTCTAAATTTTGTTGGAACCGAAGGGGGCATTTTATTTGGATATTGGATACGTTTTAATCAAAGTCCAACCATAAGGGGGCATGATCAGAGACTACATCTTGCAGCACACAGAAGGCATTTACTTTAATTTCAGGAGAGGTGAGTACGTAGTCTGCAAACGGTTCCTCTTTTTCATACAGAATGGTTCGTGTCGAAGAGACTTGGTGAAGATGGATTAGATTATTGAAATCTTCTTCAAGCATTTTTAGGCTTTCAGTATCAGGTCTTAAATTAAAATCGCCACATAATATTTTAGGGGTGTTGAGTGTCTCCATAAAGGCCTTGATTCGTTGGGATTGAGCGATTCTTTCTGTGGAGTCTTTCTTGCCCATGCCATTCCAAAGGCCATGCACATTCAGGATTGAGTAGGTTTGATGGTTGACTTGACACTCTACCCATTGGAGATTTCTAGAATGAGTGGGTCCACGGCCAGGATAGTTTGGGTTGTGATGTATGCTCACTTCACCTTCTTCCAGGATATCTATGTGCTTCTTAACAAAGGTAGCAATGCCATATACCTGATTTACGACGGGTCTAAAAAACCCTTCATGATTTGGCAGTAGCTTTTGTAGTTGTGCGAAAATATCTAAACAGACAAGCCGCTCTTCTGTTGAAATTTTCTCAGGTGCATCATGATACACTTCCTGAAAGCAAAAGATGTCGGTGTCTTGATGGGCTTTGATGAACTCCAGTAATGGTGCAAGTACATGCCCGCCCCAGATATTCAATGTGATCAGCTTCATTTGCGCTTCTCCTTGAAGTTGCTGAATGGAAATCAATATATGTACTACTATTTATCTTGATGAGCAACTACCCGCATTAAATTGAACGACAAATGCAATGATGCAAAAGACATTAAAATCAAATTCCAAACAAGGACTTTCATCTCAGCAAGCCAGAGAGTTGCTTCAAAAATTTGGTGAAAATGCGATTCATGAGAAAAAGCTGCACCCCTTACTAAAATTTTTGAGTTACTTTTGGGGGCCAATTCCATGGATGATTGAAAGTGCCATTGTTTTATCTGGGATGTTAAGGCGATGGGAGGATTTTACGATCATCAGCTTAATGCTGTTGCTCAATGCAGGCGTAGGGTTCTGGCAGGAATTTAAAGCAGGTAATGCCGTTGCTGCCTTAAAGCGGAAGTTGGCGTTAAAAGCACGAGTTCTGCGTGATGGAAAATGGCAAGATATCCCGGCACAGCAGTTGGTCCCTGGAGATGTTGTGTTCATTAAGCTTGGTAATATTATTCCTGCAGATATCCAATTAGAAAAAGGGGAATATTTAAGTGTTGATCAGTCGACATTGACTGGAGAATCCCTTCCTGTGGATAAAAAGCTGGGAGATATCGTATATTCAAGTTCCATTGTTAGACTGGGGGAGATGCAGGGAGTTGTTAGTGCAACGGGGATGAATACTTATTTAGGTAAAACTGCTCAATTAGTTGAGGGTGCAAAAACCGTTTCACATTTTCAAAAAGCCATTTTAAATATCGGAAAATTTTTAATCTTATTTACCTTATTTTTGGTCGCTTTGATCATGGGGGTGTCTTTTATTCGAGGCGATCCTTTTTTAAATACCCTTCTATTTTCACTGATTTTAACCGTGGCTGCGATTCCTGTAGCATTGCCTGCTGTTTTGTCTGTTACCCTGGCAGTGGGTGCTTTACGCCTTGCTAAAATGAAAGCCATTGTTTCAAGGCTGGTATCTATCGAAGAGATGGCTGGAATGACGGTGCTGTGCTCAGATAAAACAGGGACACTTACTCAAAATAATTTAACGATAGGGGAGCCTGTTTGTGTAGAGTCTCAAAGTCAGCATGATTTGATGTTGAATGCTGCTTTAGCATCTGATCAGGAATCTCCAGATATCATTGATGAGGCAATTTTGAAGCATTTACCCAAAGCAGTGCAGTTGAGTGACTATGAAGTACTACAATTTATGCCGTTCGATCCAACCCATAAACGAACAGAAGCACTCATTAAGCAGGGTGATGAAACTTTCACAGTATCAAAAGGTGCGCCTCAGGTGATTCTTGAGCTGATGGGTGCTGCTGACGTTCAAAAAAGAGTAGAAGCTTCTGTTGATCAGTTAGCTCAGTCGGGATACCGATCGCTAGGTGTTGCCAGGAAGGATAATGAAAAGTGGCATTATCTGGGTTTGATCCCTTTGTTTGATCCACCTAGAGAAGACTCCTTTCACACTATTAAATTAACAAAACAGATGGGAGTAACAATAAAAATGTTAACAGGAGATCATCCTGCGATTGCTAAGGAAATTGCTCACCAGCTGGGTCTGGGGGATAATATATTATCGGCATCTGAGCTTTTTGGCACAGAAAATCTGGATCAGACGGTCATTAAAAAAGCAGATGGTTTTGCTGAAGTTTTTCCTGAACATAAATTTAAGATTGTTAAAGCGCTTCAGTCAGGTAATCAGATTGTGGGGATGACGGGGGATGGTGTTAATGATGCGCCAGCATTAAAAGAAGCAGATATTGGGATTGCTGTTGGAGGTGCAACCGATGCAGCGCGTGCAGCAGCCGATTTGATATTAACAGAATCGGGTTTGTCTGTCATAACGCGCGCGGTTGAAGAAGCTAGAATGATTTTTGAGCGTATGAATAGTTATGCCATCTTTCGGATTGCAGAAACGATTCGTGTATTACTCTTTATTTCACTTTCCATTCTGATTTTTGATTTTTATCCTGTTACGGCCATTATGATCGTTTTACTGGCTATTTTAAATGATATTCCCATTATGATGATTGCTTATGATAATGCCCCCATTGCAGCCAATCCTGTTCGATGGAAAATGGTAAGAATCTTGATTACCAGCACAGCCTTAGGGGTGACGGGGGTTGTTGCTTCTTTCCTTTTATATTTTTTGCTTATTCAGTATGCCTTGCTTCCAGGTGGAGTTATTCAAACCATTATTTTTTTAAAGTTATTGGTGGCAGGACACTTTACCATTTATATTACTCGAAATATGGGTGTAATTTGGCAAAAGCCCTGGCCGAGCTGGAAGCTGATTGTTGCAACAGAGTTTACTCAAGTCTTGGGTACTCTTGGGGCTGTTTATGGTTGGTTCGTGGCGCCCATTGGATGGAAGTATGCGATTTTAGTTTGGGGTTATGCGTTATTATGGTTTTTCATTGGAAGTGGGGTGAAAGTGGGATTGTACAAGATGTTTAAACTGAGATTAGAAGCTCAATCCACGTAGTCAGTTCAAAGGAGTATTTTATGCGTATCGGTGTTCCTAAAGAAATTAAAGATCACGAATACAGGGTCGGTTTATCACCTGCCAGTGTTTATGAGCTCATACACAATGAGCATGAGGTTTATGTTCAATCGCAAGCGGGTGTGGGTTCTGGTTTTAAAGATTCTGATTATGAAAAAGCAGGAGCAAAAATTTTATCGGCAGCTCATGAGGTTTTTGATATGGCGGATATGGTGATTAAGGTAAAAGAGCCTCAACCGTCTGAATACCAATACTTAAAAGAGGGTCAGGTTTTATTTACTTTTCTACATTTGGCGGCTGATCCTGATCAAACAGGTGCATTGGTGGAATCTGGAGTGATTGCCATTGCTTATGAAACGGTGACTGATTCACAAGGACGTTTACCTTTGCTTGAACCTATGAGTGAGATAGCAGGTCGTATGTCTATTCAGGTTGGGGCAAATGTTCTGGAAAGATCGATGGGGGGGCGTGGTGTTTTATTGGGAGGTGTTCCTGGTGTACCTCCCAGTCGAGTCATGGTTTTGGGTGGGGGTATTGTCGGTAGTAATGCAGCTCGTATGGCAGTAGGTTTGGGTGCAGAAGTCACCATTGTGGATCAATCTCTCAGTAAGTTAAGAGAGTTGGATGATCGATTTGGCTCCAGGATTAAAACGATGCTTTCAAATCAGCACATGATAGGAGCCCATGCGGCCTCAGCTGATTTAATCATTGGGGCAGTTCTGGCGCCGGGAGCTGTGGCACCTAAAGTGATCACAGCAGAGATGGTTAGGGCAATGCAAACCGGTAGTGTTTTGATTGATGTTGCTATTGATCAGGGCGGGTGCTTCGAAACAAGTCGTCCGACAACGCATGCTCACCCAACTTATGTGGTCGATGATGTGGTACATTATTGTGTGACCAATATGCCGGGTGCAGTACCAAGAACCTCCACGTTAGCCCTGAATAATGCGACGTTACCTTATATTCTTAAGATTGCAAATTTGGGATATCGGCAAGCTTTGCTTGGGGATTCCGATCTTATGAATGGTCTTAATGTTTGTTTTGGGCAAGTGACCTATCGTGCGGTTGCCAGTGCGTTAGGGTATCATTATATCAGAGGGGAGGAAGCCTTAACCTCATAATCCTAAATTTGGCAGTTGGAAACTACTGCGAAGGGCAAGTAATTACAAACGTTTTTTTTCTCGAACCAGTTGGAGTGTATAGACACTTTCCCGGCACAATAATTTTCGAGTGCCATGTGCGATCAGCGTTGTGATAATGACGGGCAAGATGGCATTGAAATCTTGGGTAATTTCTATGGTGAGTACTATGGCTGTAAACACAGCCCCCGTTGAGCTGCCTAGCATGCCGGCCATGCCGGCAATGGTAAACAGTACAAGGTTGATACCCATGTCTGGGAAAAAGTGCTGAAGTGTCAGACCTAACAGGGTTCCGATGGTGGCCCCCAGGAATAATACGGGAGAAAATACCCCTCCAGATGCGCCTGTTCCCAGAGATAGGCAGGTGGCTAACAGTTTGCAAATAATAAGTAGGATAAGCAGCCATGGATTCAAGATGAGGGTATTAATGCAATCTTGAATCGTGGCAAATCCGACGCCTTCAATGTAGTAATGGCCAAATAGCTTCATGAATACATATAGCATAATGCCCACAATTGCCATTCCCGTCATGTGCCGTATATAAGGGTTTTTAAAAAAAGCACCAAACCAGTCTTCAAACTGATAAACCCACTGGATGAATAAGACAGAGGCAAGACCTGTCATAAGGCCCAAAGGGATAATGAAAATAAGATTGATCCAGGTCATGGCAGTGCTTTGGGTATGCGTGAGGTTTTCCACAATAAAGAGAGCGCCACCTCCGGTAATCAGATGATTCAAAAGACCAGCAGTGATGGCTGCAATTAAAACAGGGAGTACAGAAAATACACGCAGAGAAAGAAGTAAAAGCTCGATGGCCATCGCTATGCCAGCGATGGGCGCATTAAACATGGCGGCGGTGCTGGCTGCAGCTCCAGCTGCAATGAGAATCCTTTTTTGTTCTACAGAGAGATGAATAAAACTGCCGATTAAAGAACTGATAGCCGCTCCAATTTGAATCACAGGTCCTTCTCGTCCTATGGAGGCGCCAGAGCCGATAGAGATGGCGGAGGCAATGGTTTTTGTAATGGCAACTTGAGGTTGAATTTTTCCTTCTTCATGGCGCACCTTATACATGATTTCTGGTACGCTTAGACCCGTTTGATTGAACGCGAATTTTTTGATCAGCCAGATGACGATGAGGCCGCCGATGACAGGCACCAAAATAACACCAACTCCCCAAATACTGGGCTGTGTATGGTGGCTTTCAATGAAAGAAAAGCTTAAATACCCAGAAAAGAGCAAGTTATGTACAAATGCTGTCAAGCCACGAAATAAAATGGCACCGAAACCAGCCAGAATACCAACCAGAAAGGCAAGGCTTGCGAGTAGGAAGCATATGTTGAAAGATTTCCATTTTAGCTGCATATTGACATCCTGAGGGGGTAAAAATTTACCTGCCTTAACTATAACCTGATTTCAGGTGTTTTTGAAATTTTCCTTAGAGAGTGTCGTTACGAGAAAAGCGATTGTCCATGAATCAAAGAATAGAACCGATCTATCAGTATGCGTTTTGGCAAAACTTTCTTGGCGCTTCTCTACTTTTATGGTATTTATAATTTGGATGTCCTAAGCAGAGTTAGCATGCCATTTTAGCAGCATGCCATGCCAAGGGAAAAGCTTGGGGAATTAGGGTGTGGTTGCATAACAAAAGGAGTAAACCCATGAGGGAGTATTTTTGGTTATTATTGTTAGGAGTATTTTTCATGGCTAACGCATCAGCAAGTGCTTTTACATTAGAATCTGCAGAAATTTCTGAGGGTGAAAAAATACCTTATGCTTATACGTGCGAGGGCGGGGATATCTCACCTTCTTTGACGTGGTCTAATCCCCCTGAAAAAACGCAATCTTTTACCCTGATTTTTTCAGACCCGGATGCCCCTGATGGTACTTGGTATCACTGGGTTTTATACAATATCCCAGTTCAGGATAATGCATTAAATGAAGATGGGAGTTTGCCGGGAAATACGATGGTTGGAAAAAATAGTTGGGGAAAATCAGAGTATGGGGGCCCTTGTCCTCCAAAGGGAAGTTCGCACCGTTATATTTTTACCCTTTATGCATTAGATAGTACAATACCATTACCACCAGAGGCGGAGGCAAAAGCTGTGTTGACTGCAATGGAGGGGCATATTTTAGGAACTGCTTCTTTGACATCTGAGTTTAGTCGTTAGGGTGTGTCATCAATAAATTTTTTAGCTTCAAAATGTGGGTAATGGGGGCAAATTTTATGTAAATTTGAGGAAGCATGTCCAGATATGTGACGAAAATTTGCATAAAATTTGACTCTTTAATATGCGCTTTGAAGCTAAAAAATTCATTGATGACACGCCCTAATTAAGCAATATAAATGGATAAGAGTCATGCTAATAAAAAGATTTACAGATCGCAGCGAAGCGGGATTATTTCTGGCAGAAAAGTTGAAGGACTATAAAGGGAAACCCGATGTCATTGTACTGGCGCTGCCCCGTGGTGGGGTGCCTGTGGGATATGAGGTTGCAAAAATGCTTTCTGTGCCTTTGGATGTTTTGATTGTCAGAAAGCTTGGAGTTCCAGGGCAAGAAGAACTTGCTATGGGGGCGGTTGCATCAGGGGGTGAGGCCGTTTTCAATAAGGACGTGATTGCGATGCTTCAGATTAAAAAGTCTGATATTGAGGCGGTCATTGAAGCGGAGCGAGTAGAACTTAAGAGACGAGAATTAGCGTATCGAGGTGCGCACCCTTTTCCAAAGCTGGAAAATAAGACAATTATCCTGGTAGATGATGGAATCGCAACGGGTGCTACGATGAGAGCTGCAATTCAGTCACTAAAAAAACAAAATCCAGCAAAATTGATTGTGGCTACGCCTGTGGGAGAAACGCAGGTGTGTCAACAGATGGCATCCATGGTGGATGAAGTGATTTGCTTATTGACACCTGAATTTTTTTCCTCTGTTGGGCAATGGTATCAAGCATTTCCGCAAACTACAGATAAAGAAGTTTCTACCTGCTTGTTGAAAGCGAAAAAAGCAACCTGAGGAAAGAGTAAAGGGTCATTTTATGTAAATTTAAAACGATTTGCCTGGATATGTGGTGAAAATTTGCTTAAAATTTGCCGACACTATCCACAGTTTGTAACTAAAAAATCTCGTGACGACACCCTCTAGCAACATCTATTTGAGTGATTTTTTATTATTATGTCAAAAGGCATATTGAAAAAAATAAAGGTATCTTTTCTCTTCTTTAAGGGGTTTGCCATGAACCCTAGAGCAATGGGTGCTGTTTTTCCCAGTTCAAAACATTTGGCACAAAGAATGGTTGCTTCTATTGAAACACCGGGGAAAGGCTTGATTGTGGAGTTGGGGGCTGGAACTGGGGTGATTACGGAAGCGATTTTACAGGCTGGGATATTGCCAGAGCAGGTAGTTGCTATTGAATATCTTCCACATTTAGCTCAAAAATTAAGGGAGCGTTTCCCAAAAATTGAAGTCATTGAAGGCGATGCAGCGCAGCTGATTGATTTGCTTAAAAATAAAGACTATCCAGTAGAGACAATTATTTCTAGCTTGCCTTTGCGTTCATTATCTAAAGAAGTGAGAAAAGCCATTTTGACTCAGATACCCGCAGTGCTTTCCCCTGAGGGAAGGTATGTGCAGTTCACTTACGATGTTCGGCGCGATAAATCGTACTATCCAGATAATTATTGTTTAATGCATTCTTCAATTGTGTGGCGGAATATTCCTCCTGCAAAAGTCGAAGTGTTTTCATTGGGGCATTAACTGGCGCTATCGAACAAAGTATTTATTGTGTAAGCCAATCGATAGCTTGCAATTGCCATTTGCTGCTTGGCGATATACTGGCCTTTTTTATAATACTGTCTGTAAGGTTTTTGATTGGGCTTAATAGAGTAGATAAAACCAGCATAAGTGTAATTTTGCTTTATCCAGGTTTCTGGATGGGTTTCTATGGTTTCTTCTTTGAATCGTGTTGCTGGAAATCCTTCTGCAATCAAGACCATTTTTCGCGCAAGGTTGGGTTGCTTACCTCTTAAAAAGCCAACACAGGTATCCCAAAGATGATGCAGATTGTGTCTGCAATATTTTCCTTTCTTCTTAGGGGAGAGACAAAAAGCATTCCCACCTTTGTCAGTTTTACAATTTGCTTTCACATAAGAAAATGTGTGTAAAGGCTGATGGATGTCTGCAATGAGATGCGTGAGTAGAATCAGTGCCAACCCTTGAGAAATGGGGTCTTTTTCATACTTGACAATAGGTTTGAGAGTGCGAATAGCCCATATGAGGTTATCCTTAGGGCCATTCATTGAGCACTGACGGTTGGGAGGATAAGTTCTACTGATAAAATGCCAATAGCGCGTATTGTTTTTTGCCAGCGGTTGGAGTACTTCAGGAAGTTTACCTTGATATTGTTCAAAAATAATGCCGAGTGGTTGTGTGCGAAAACGATCAGGCAGTAAAGAGAGTTTCGCAAATTCAGATGCTTCAGGATATTTGTGATTGAGTTCATATTGGGTGGAAAAAGGTAATTGTTTGAATAGTTGTGCGGAAAGCTGATCTACCTGCTTTCGGGTAGATGGGGTCAAGCGTTCGTAAGCAAGCTGACTAATCACAATATGACCGTTTGCATTCCATGAAAAGACAGGTGTGGAGAGGAGCCATAAGAGAGCTAAAAGAGGGAAGAGAATGTTTTTTTTCATGATAGATTGAAGTTTCAGGTGGTTGTAGGGTTTAGCTGGAGGTGTTTCAGCAAGTTTAATTTTGTTGCTCCCCTCCATCTCTAGACAAAAGCCTCAAGTTTTTAAAGAGGCTAATATACTTTTCATTATCCTAAATTAATTAGTTGAAAACTACTGCGAAGGACTAATGCACTGAATCTGCAAAAGATTTTTTATCTTCAGCACCTTAGTTCTTTTCGCTACGTTTTCAACTGATTAATTTAGGATTATCCCCCTATTTTTTCTTAATCACCAGACTTAAAGTCCGTCTTCAATTTATTTTTTGTAACTGTTCATCATTTGTAACTATTTCACCTGTCATTGTGAGGAGCGAAGCGACGTGGCAATGCAGGCATAAGCTAATAAAAGAATCCTTCGATTTCCATTCGCGATGTGGGATGTTAAGGAGGAGAATCGCGATTCTCCCCCTTAAAAACGATCACAAGCTTGGCTTGCGAGTCGCGCCAATCAGAGGAAGCAATTCTTGCCCGGTAGGGCGGGAATTGCTGTCAGTCAACTAGATGAGTTGCAGGATGATCTTGAAAGGACTGCTTTAAAAAATGCACTTTTTCACGAATTTGCTGATTAAGGGCTTTATGATCTATGGCACTATGAAAACCAATGAGCCACCCAAGCCAGTCAGATAATGCTTGCTGAAACGCTTGAAGAAAATGTTCTTTTGAGCCGCCTACTTTTTGTGCAGCTTCGATAATGACAAGCGGTAATTGTTGGCTTAGAAACCAGCTGAGGTTATCGTTCTGAGGTTGGAGGGTAGGGCTACTTTTGCTTTCGCCATAGGTACTGATAATAATATTTTCCAACGTTTCCTGAGCATCCCAGTATGTCATAATAATATGTTCAGCAAGCATAGCATTAGGCTCAGGGAGTAGGCGGTGTAAATCCATTTTGTCCAGGATTTCTTTTCTAACATGAGGCGCTAAATTGGCAGGAAGCTTCTCATGTTTTTTTATGATTTTCCCATTCTTATTTGTATAGATTGGATTATGGCTTTCTTTTTTGTATGCCTTCTCTGATTTTTTTAATACAGCAGCTAGCTGGTTCCCCTTTATTGCAGCTTCATAGATTTGGGTTTCAGTGGCTGCAATGTGATGTTCTGCTTCTTCTGGCGTAAAGTGATCATTGAGTAGCACAGTCATTAAGCAACAATAGGTTTCAATGATTTGCTGTGATGGAAATAAAATTTGATTATTTTCACAGAAAGCGAGCGCGTTTCGGTGAATTGAATAAAAGCTGCGAACAAAAATTGCTTTTGCTTCCTGGGGGCTGACTTTCAAACTATGATCGTGCATCTCGATATTCCTTATACAGTTTGTCACATTGCTCTTCATACAACAGACTGAAAAAAAGCGTCCTGATTTGGGGCGTGTCATCAATGAATTTTTTAGCTTCAAAATGCCTATAATGGGTCAAATTTGCCTCCATTACCCGCATTTTGAAGCTAAAAAATTCATTGATGATACGCTCTGATGTGATTATAGAAATAGTGCTTCAAATAATCAATTTTCACTGCATTTTTGATATTTTAAGCACATAGGGATCTTTTAAAGTTAGAAATCTCCGCCCCTTGGGGCGGAGTTACCCTACGCGATGGGGGAGTCCAGAGGGAGAGAGTCGCGACTCTCTCCCTCTGGTTACCGGCGGAGTTTGAAACTTCTGCGGTGATACTGATTTGATCTATAATTAAATCCATATTTTTGGTCGGAATGATAATGTGTTTTCGTTCCTAGAGAAGCATGTTTTGGTTGATAGAGGGGAGTGCATGGAAGCAGAGAGTGAAATCTATTTTAATGGGATTGATCTGGGTGGTTTTTAGCTATGACCAAAACATTTAAAAAAATAATTCATTATGATTGGAAGATTTTGCTGGTTGAGCATGATCTTTTGGTTCAGCAAAGGTTTTTAAAGGATTTGGAAAACTTTGTTTTTGATTCCAGAAATCTAAAAACTCTGGTAGCAGGAGACATCTCCGAGGCAAAGAAAATATTAGCAGTACACCCCGATATAGATGTTGTATTTCTTGGAAGCTTGAAAGTATTAGAAGAGGATGCTTTAAATCTGATTCAACATGTTCGAAAAAAATTAAACAACGCGCAGATGCGCCTTGTTTTGCTAGAGAACGGTGTGTCATTGAGTCAATCCTCGGTGGATCTTTACGATCTACGTTTTTTTAGCAAGACAGAAAAATTGACGTGTGTGAATTTTGCCGGTTTAGTGCTTTTGGTCTTAAACGAATTAAAATTTCTCAAAAGGCTTGCCAGGCTCAATCACAAAATGAAAACCAAGTTGGATGCAGCAGCGCGATTTGTTCCAAAGCAATTTTTAAAACTTCTGAATAAAGACAGTATTTCACAGATAAAGCTAGGAGACTGTACTGAGCAGGAGATGACGGTTTTGTTCTTAGATATTCGATCGTTCAGTGAAATTTCGGTTTTTTTAAGTCCTTTAGAAACGTTTGAGCTTGTAAATCATTGTATCCATTACCTTGAACCTTTGATCATAAAGCATAATGGGTTTATTGATAAATATATTGGGGATGCCTTAATGGCTTTATTTCCAGGAAAAGCCGATGACGCTGTGATGGCAGGTATTGAAATGCAAGAGGTGCTTCAGGACTATAATAATAAGCGTATGCAGGAATATCAGATACCGATCCAGGTGGGGATAGGGGTTAACACAGGGTTGTTGGCGATGGGGGTGGTTGGTACGCCTAACCGAATGGACTGCACGGTAATGAGTGATGCAGTGAATATGGCTGCCAGGCTAGAAAAATTGAACAAACTGTTGGAGTCACAATTGTTGTTTAGTGATCAGACCTTTCATCGACTTAAACAGCAGGAACATGCTTTCTTTAGATATGTGGGAAGGTTTCAGTTGTCGGGCAGGAAAGGAATTTTCGGGGTTTATGAAGCCTTTGATGCAAATGTAGAACCTTTGCGATCTTTAAAGCAAAAAACTTTGGAAGAGTTCAATCGGGCGGTTCAGTGCTTTCATGCACACCGTTTTGAAGAAGCCCAGGTGCTTTTCAGGAAAATTAATCAAATTAATGCGCAAGATGGCGCAGTTAAATACTTTCTTGAAAAACTACGTTATTGGCAAAAATACCTGGAGTAAACGGGTGGTTTTATAAGAGGGAAATATGGAAAGAAAAGTGAAAACACTCACCAAAGCACAGAAAAAGGCGTGTGAAAAAATATTATCGTCGCATCCTTTGTTTAGTTGCTTTCCTCAGGAAACGAGAGACTTTTTGGTAGGGCATTTTACCCAGCAAACTTATCAGAAAGGGGAAAAAATTGTAGTAGAAGGGGAGCAGGTAGATAGTATTTACTTGATACAAAAAGGCTCTGCTGAGGTCAGGAAAGCAGTCGTATCAGATCCAAAGAAAAAAACAGATGCCCCGATTGCAGTATTGAATCCTGGTGAGTTCATTGGGCTTAATGAGAGGGGGCTGTACTCTAAAACAGGGAAACGCTCTGCAACTATTGTAGCCTTATCCAGGATGGTTTTGTTTCGGTTATCTTTGGAGGTATTAAATACTTTTTTGGAAGAACATCCTGCATTTAGTGAAGCTTTAACAGACAATGTTCTACTTTCTAAGGTAGATTTTATTAAGCAAGCTGCGCCTTTTGGGAAATTATCCGCAGAATCGCTTTATGCATTTGCAAAGTCTGTTGAAGAGATTTATGTGCCTGCAGGACATATTTTGTTTAAAAAGGGAGATGAGGCTGAATCTTGTTATTTAATTTGCTCAGGCAAGATTGAAATTGTTTTAAAAGAATCAGAGAAAGAAGAAAAACACTCTCTTGCTGAGTTAACGTCCCCTGCGATTTTTGGCGAAACTGCTATCTTGATGAATGCCCCAAGAAATGCCTCTGCTCTTGTTTTAGAGGATGCCAACTTACTCGTGATATCTAAAGCATTGTTACTTGAGATCATGGGAAAAGAGGAAGGTACTGCGGAGTCTTTAATGAATCTGGTGGCTTTAAGAAGTCGGCCTGTCAGAAATCGAAATATTGAGTATTACCACACTAGAACCCCAGACGGTGAAGAAGAAATTACATTGAAAGATACAGCGCATGCTCGATACTTTCGTCTATCATCTCGGGGCTGGTTTATTTGGGAACAGTTAGATGGGAAAAAATCTTTGCGTGATATTACCATGGCTTATTTGGAAGCATTTCAAGTTTTCAATCCAAAGTTAGTTGCTGATATTGTTTGGGATTTGGATCAAGCTGGTTTTGTGACGACACATGAAGGGTCAAAGTCTGAGACATCACCTCAAAAAATAGGTTGGAAATGGCGGTTTTTTTTGGCGGTTCGTCGGGTATTGGAGTTTAGAGTGCCTCTGAAAGGAGTAGATGAATGGGTGACAAAAACTTATCAGCAATGGATACACTTTTTGTATCATCCGATTACATGGTTTATTTTTATTGCATTGAGTTTGATCGGTTTTGGTATTTTTTGTGCAAATTTTGGCTATGCCATTGAGTTAATTGGTAAAGTTGGAAAAGGGAAGTGGTGGTTATTGTTACTTTCCATTCCTTGTATGATGGTCGTGGCAGCCCTGCATGAATTGGCTCATGCTTATACCACCAAGTTCTTTGGGAAAAAAGTATTGGCATTTGGCCTAGGTTGGTTTTGGATAGGCCCCATTGCATTTTGTGATACTTCAGATATGTGGCTCAGTAAGCCTTATCAAAGAGTTATGGTTGATTTGGCAGGTATTTTTTTGCACTTTGTGGTGGGAGGTGCTTTTGCTATCACTTCTGTATGGATTGGAAATCCTTATTGGGGGCTTTTTTGCTGGTATATAGCGCTGTTGAATTATTTGATGATTTTTGAAAATCTAAAACCCATTATTGAGTTAGATGGATATTATGCTCTGATGGATGGGTTGAATCGTCCCCATTTAAAGCTTGATGCTGTAGAGTGGATTGCTGGATGGCCAAGAACATTCTCTCAATATAAATTATATAAAGCTGAAGTCATTTACTGGCTAACATGCGCTGTTTATCTTGTATTAGAGTTCATTTTACCTTTTGTAGTTTTAAGATATCTTTTAAAAGGCTTTTTTGGTATTTCTAATCCTTTATGGAGCCTTTTGGTTTCAATATTAGTAGTGACTTTTTCTGCGCTTGCAGTTTGGGCTGAAATTAAGCAGAATCAACTAGAAAAAAAGAGGGGAGGTAGGAGCATAAATTCGTAAAAAAGGTTTATTTTGAGAAGCACGAAGGTTTGTCTGACACTTTTCTTTTTTATTCAGTTGTTTGTTTGTGGGGATTTGGTTGCAAAAAGTTTGCGGCAAGCAGGTAGAGTTTGGAACGATGTTGTTCTACAAGAAGAGGACTCTCCCTGGCTTTATTTTTTGCAGAATAGTTTGCGGGCACGCATGCAGGGCCAATGGTTTGATGAAAATTTAACGCGTATGGCCATAGGACATTTTGTGACCTCGAGGGGGGCGATATGGTTTGGTTATGATATAAGAATGCCTTATATTGACAACCGTTTTGTCAGAGAACAGCGTACGTGGCAGCAGCTTACAGAAATTTTGTTATCAAAAGAAAGATTAATCATAGATTCTCGTTCGCGCCTTGAGCAGCGATATTTACGCTGGGAACCTCAAGTGGCTTTCAGATTCAGGCAGCGCTTTCAGTTTAGATTTCCACTTTTTAACTCCAGCCGCTATCAGGTTGTTTTCCACAATGAGACCTTTTTTAACTTAAATCACCCAAAATGGATTGCACCTTACGCAGTAGATCAAAATCGTGCTTTTATTGGCATTGAGTTCTCCTTTAAATCCAAGTTAAGGGTGTTGCTGGGATATATGAATCAATTTTTGGTCAGACCTGAAAAAGATTTTATGAACCATGTGATTTCTTTTTCTGCATTTTTCGGGCCTTAAGAAGAGGAAAATTGGAAGCAGTTATACTATAATATTTTTACCGAAAGGTAATATATATCAAAGTGTTATTTTATTTTTAAGGAGAAATGATATGACTACACGAGAACAACAAAATATACAGCAATTTGCTCAAGAATGGGAACGTAACGAGCAATTACAGCAACAATTTTCTCAAAACCCTGAACGAGTTTGCAAACAATATCATATTGAAGGGAAACAAAAACAAACACTTCTAAATGCTTCTAGACAGCAAGAAGGCAGAAACTTGAAAGAAAGAGTTTCAGCTGCGCTAGTAACTCTGGCTGCTAAAGCATAGTAAAGTAAAGCTTTAAACAGCTTCTATAGGCGTATCGAAAGATACGCCTTTTTTTTGAATTGGGATTGATAAGTGCTATCCAGATTTTTATAAATTTTACAGAAGCATCGAATATAATTTGCGAATTTTTAGCTATATGCTAAAATGAGCAGCTAAAACAAAATAGACATCAAGCCGGCATAGCTCAGTTGGTAGAGCAGCTGATTTGTAATCAGTAGGTCGTAGGTTCGAATCCTATTGCCGGCTCCAGTTTTTTCAAAGACTTGCAAGCATTCACCGCCTGGATAAAAGTCGATTGCGCGACTTTTGCGGGATCTTTCATTTGCTTTTGCTTTAATATCACTAGAGTCAGCCCATTTTTCCATCACAGATTTTGTGGGCAGCTTCCCGCAAGTTGAGTAGTTCCGTTGCTGAGTAGTGCGTGATAATCCTTCCGCTTATCCAGCTCTTCCGGCAACAGCTTGATTTTAGGTGCAGTTGCCAGCCACGTCAGGCCGTGTTCATCCAGCCATTCGCCCGCTGCCAGATTCAAGATACGGCGTGTTACCTGAAGACCATAGTTGATCGTTCGCATTTTCACGCCCTCTTTTTTCCTTTGAGTGATGAATGCCTGAAGACTGCCCATGTGGAGTGCCTCTAAATGTAACTTTCCAATCTCTGCACTGGACAAAACTCAAACATGACTTTCCTCCAAAGGGGTTTCTTTTTTATAAATCAACAAGTTAAAAAGTGTCACCCAAAGGTTTTCATCTGAACTTTTCTCCTGGTTTAGGATGGTGTGTCGAATAAAATCAAACCCATACCTGAAATAACTGTTTTGAGGTCTCAGTTGTCCATCTTTATGCCTTTTTAAGGCAATAGGCCTGGTTTGAGCTTTAAATTCTCCTATCCTATGAGCCCATGTAAAACCTAGGGCTAGCAGAACTAATAGCTTTTCAATGCGTTCTGGCTTTGTCATGTGGGTATCCTCAAATCTAAAACCTCTGGATTTTAGCCCTTGAAACAAACACTCCACCTCCCATCTGCGAAGATAGATACTGATAGCCTGCTTGACTCTTAATTTTATGTTAGTTGCAACGACCATCAATTCCCCTCTTTCTGAACGGGATCCCGCCAGGTAAACCTTGTTTCTTCCTATCTCTACCGACATTCCAAAAACCTGAGCGTTTCCTGGGCTGACAAAACGGAAAATTTTCTTTGCTTCCCATAATTTCTTTTTCCCAGCACGAATTAACGTATTGTTCTTAATTCGAATATAAAAAGGAATTTCCTGCCTGATTAACCATTCAAACCAGCTTTCCCCTATAAATTCTCTGTCACAGAGCAACCCTTCTATACACTCTTTACCAAATTGATCGATGAATCGCTTAACTAATGCTTTTCTTTCCTTTGTATTGCAGGTACCTCTCTTAGGGAGCAAATCCCATAATAGAGGTATGGACATCCCCTCATATGCAATCCCCAACATTAATACATTGACAGGCTCTTTCCCAAACTCCCAATTCGTCCTGTCCATCGTTAAATAAATCTTTGTATCCTTCGGAAAAAACAGCTTAAATATCCATAAGGCAATCTGACTCATGTCAATCTTAAAGTAGGCAAAAAATCGATAGAGTCGCTTATAGTTCGACTCTACTTTCGCAAACCCTCCAAAACCTACCGACAGTTCCTGACGATTGACGCTTCGTACGGCAAATAATGAAAACAAGCTTTGAACCAAACATTCAAGACGCCTCTTGTCCCAGCCTAAAACCATCGATAAACTTCTTACTAACTCGTCAACAGCTTTCATAGATAACTCCTTGTCAGGGTTGTTTTCTATGTTTTATCGCTTGTTTGACGAGTTTTCTACCTTTACCTGCAGTAATGACCTCCATCCTCTTCTAAATTTCAAATCAAATCATTGTTTGATAAAACATTTTCGGGTTTTGTCCAGTGCAGAGCTTTCCAATAAACGGGTCTAATTGCCTGATCAATCTGGCATCCTCAATAAGGCTTGCCTTGTGATCATTCTCCGCTAAAAATTTGACTGCTGCTTCCCTAAATGTACGTTTAGGTCGTACCTCGTACCCCGTACCCCGTTCACCACAGCCTGCCGAATCGTCTCAAGCCTTCGGATCAGGTATTTTTCTGCTTCCTGCAAATCACCCGTTTCAGTGCTTTTGCAAATTCGTTGTCCGTTAACTTTTTTATTGGTGTGCCAGTAATGGCTGCGTTTGACGAGCCCTGGCATTCTTTTGCGCCCCATAGTTTTCTCCTGTTAGCAAGGCGCCCGTTACACTGCTTATATTGGACGGCTCATTCATCTAAATCAAGTCTGTCAAAGGTGATTCCCTGTTCTCCGATAGGAATTTCCATCAGCAAAGGTCTGACTTCTGTATTAAGGCGGTTTTTATCCATTCCTAAATAATGCGGAGCATCTCTTAATCGAATAAATCTCGGTTGAATGCCTGATTTCATTTTTAGATTCTCTTTATTGCTTTGTTGAAAATAAAGATTGAATTTTTTGTTTTTTCAGGACGTTATTAGATTTTTTTTAAGTTGCATTGTCGCTTTTTTAGTAGACAGGGTTGCTGGTATTTTGAGGACGGAAAATAAGGGAAATCTCCTTTTTGTTTTTAGCGTTTTTATAAAAAACAAATAGTTACGATGTTTTTAAGGCGAGGCAGGCTGTCATCAGTTTGCAGGGCAAAAAACGGGAGTATTAAGAGAAAATTTTTTAAAAAAATTTGAAAAAAAATGATTTGGAGTTTGTCCGCTAAAAGGAGGGCAGATTTTCTCAATTTTTTTGTATAATTAGACCTATACTTATATTACTGCTATATAGCTTGCTCGGTAATGCTTCAAGGAGAGAGGAATGAAGGGGAAAGATCAAACCATCTATGTGTGTCTTGATACAAATGTATACATCAAATGTGGCTTAAAGTTTGATCACAGAGAACATTTTAAATCGTTTGCTGATTTTGCACAAAAAAAATTAGTTCAGCCTGTAATTGTTGATATTATAAAAGATGAAACCATTAATAATATTAAAAAAGCATATGCCAAAATGAAGGAAGGATTGTGCAAACCGCCTTATGGACCAATCTCAGATGCTCTTAGTTTTTTAGATACTGACTTGGAGGCGCGTATTAAGGCTTTCAGCGATTATTTAGACAGTACGAATTATCAGCATGTTGCTGCATCCGGTCAAGATATCTCAAAAGTATTAGATTTATATTATAAACCTGCGCCTCCATTTGAGGATAAAGGACAAAAAAAGTGTGAATTTCCTGATGCATTTATTTGCTTAGCTCTTGAAAATCATATGAAAAATAAAGGAGGCGAGCTGTATATTGTGACAGAAGATCAAGGAGTTAAAAAATTTTTTGAAGCAGAAAGAAGCTTGAAGTCGCCTTTGAAGTCAAAGTGCGGTTTGAAATTAATTATGTGCCACCTGAAGCAATATGGTATGACTCTGAGGAGAAAGAGTGTATTTACATGGAACATGTGAGAGAAAAAATTGATAAAACTTTTTATGGTACTATTGTGGTCAAATTAGATATTAAAGATATCGATAATATTTGTATTGCTGATATTACCCCGGTGAAATTAAATCCTGAGGTTGATTAAGTCCACGCTGAAACGAAATATAATTAGCCAGCTCAATCAATACTCCACCGATCTATGTTTGCCTACTGACTTGCTGGTTAATTTCCTTAGACAGCTCAGGCTCATAACCCCCTTGATTTAAATGTCTAGCTATTTGGTTGAGATTTCGACCAATCGTTAAAAGTTGATAGTTGGATTCTCCCAGTTTTTGCAGCTCTTCCATCCCGCATTAGGGTTTCCGAACCAATGTCAGGCGAATCAAATTAATCAGCCACCATTGAAGGGAGCAATTATCTCGATTAGCCAGCAGTCTTTTAGGGGTTTGATTAAAAACAGGTCCATCTGTCTTGGATGACTTTAGTTTTTTCTCATTGGCTGTGCAGGTTCACTGAGACTGAATTGCTTCTTTAATGGCTGTTCCAGGCCGTCTTCCCAATTGAGCACAATAATTTAGCTAGGGTTGCTTGAGCTTCCCCAAATACAGATTTAAATAAGGATTTTCTTTGGGTTGATTGGGCATAGTAGCGACTCCTTCGATCAATTTTTTAGGGAATTCTGATTTCTATATTTTTCAGTATAAATAATTTAAACCTTAACGCGCTATACGCGCGTATTTCACCGGCTTCTGCCTATCCTTCACCTGGACTTTTGACCCCTATTTTTCGCTTATTTAATTTTTTGAAAATGGTCAATTATTTGCCTCAATATAGGATATTTTGAAGCTTAAAAATGTTGATATTTTCCAATCATAGGTGGAACCTTCCATTCAACGAAAATGATTATTCAGAAATATTTCGATATAGTGAATGCTTGAAAATCCAAGGAGAAACGAATGCGTAAAGATGAGCATGAAACCAGAAAAAAAGAAGAGTTTATAGGCTTGCCGGATGATAAAAAGCTGCTGATTCAAATGCGGAAAGAAATGTGGGAGCAATTAAGACGCTTGTCTTTTGAGCTTGATATCAGCATGGCTGCGCTTTGCAGGGAAGGGATAACCGTTGTTTTGGAGAAGTATAAAGAAGTCATCGAAGACACAAAAAAATAATCTTGACTATATAGCAATATCTTGTCATGCTTCTCGCTATCAACCTAGAAAAGCGTGACGCGCAGTGCAGCAACACATACGCGCCACTGACCAAAACAAACCTAATTGGAGGCTTGCATGGCTAGTCATATTGTACCTCATTTTTTACCTTCACAGCAGGAATTGGAACCCGCTGAAATTGCTTTGGATTGTCTGGAGAAGTTAAAAGTTCTAACACTGGCAGTCAACGGAACTGATTTTTTCGAGCAATATGCGGATCAATTAACCATTCATCAGTATTTAACACTAATCAGTGATTTAACCGAGATTGGGTATTATCATTTGGATTTAAGCTTAAAGTCCTCAAAAGATATTCGGTATTTCTCATCGATTAACTAGAAATAGTAAAACACTGGGGTGCAGCCTAATTTGAGAGATGTTAACATGGGTTTCTCTTAGCCTTGGGCTAGAGAGGCCTTCCACCCCAGTAGAGCTAGCTAGTCGCCTCTGAAGAATTAAAAAATCGATGTTTCAAATTTTCATAAAGCCAAACATGTTGTTCTGAATTGAAAAAATAAGAACCATAAAAAAGCCATAAAAAGCCTGATGTGATTCAAGATCAGGCGTAGATTATGTCCAACTCCGCATAAGATGGCGTTGATTTTATCCCCAAGCACTCCTTTTAGATGGTTGCGTCTGAGCTTACCCTCTGATTTCATGTGGCCGATATGTGGTTCAATGGCTGAACGGCGCTTGAGTTGCTTTTTTAAGGTTTTCGTGAGTCCTCGTCTTTGTCCAGAAATGTAAACTTCACAGTGCTCAACCCCATGCCCTTTATAACCCTTGTCCACAAAAGCTCGCTTGATACCTTGACCTGTTAATTTCTCTGCCTGAGCCAGGTTAGCTGCAAGCGTGTGACCATCATAAACAGCTGATTCAAAGGCTTTTGAAGAAAGCACTAGCCCTTGTTTATGGGTCACAACTAATCCAACCTTACAGCCAAATTCATAACTCGTTCTCGCTTTACCCTTGGCTATGCAATAAACCTCGGGGGCATGCACACTGTAGACCTTGTTCTTGCTATGCTTGCCTTGACTCAATAATTGTTTACCCAACGATAGAAGTTCTGTAAAGGATTCCATCTGCTCAGGCACTTGTGAAACTTTGCGCTCAATGTCTCTGATCACCCGACCCAGATAGGTTTTTAACTTCTTTACGCCTTGTGATAACCGCTTAAACTGCTTCGCATGTGCATAACCTGATATCTTCCGTACCAGTTGAGCTCCCACCCGGGTATAGCTTTGACGTAAGGTTAATCCTTGCTTCTTTGCCAGATCTACCAACCTTTCTCGAATCTTGTTTAATAACGCACTATCGGTGGGATAGGCAATATCCTTTTCCATCACAGTGGTATCTGCTATCACTCGCTCTAAATCTTTTGTCTTGACAACTTCTGCTTCAACTGCCGTTTAGATGGTACAACTCAAAATCTTCTCCATCTCTTCCTCGCCCAGGCGCTTACGCCAACGAGTCATAGAGCTGTCATCAACGGGTAACTCCCATTGCAAATAATCATATCCACAAAACGCTTGCCAGTAAGGATTCTCTACCCATTTAGTCACAACCTGAACATCTGATAATCCCTCCATGTGTTGCAACATCAAAAGCCCCACCATCAAACGAATCGGTTTGGGTGGTTGCCCTAGACTTTCTTTGAAATGCTTGCCAAACGAATCTTCAAAACTCTCCCACGGAATAATTTGCGATAGCTGCAGTAAGGGATGTTTAGGGTTAAGCTGATTGGATAATCGGTTCTGAAATAGTTCTGTTTGTTCGGTCGATATTTGCGTTGGTTTCATCTTCTTTTTGCAAGCTTTTGACTGGTTTATCGGATATTCCTTGCAAAAATTTTAACTCCTTTTACCCTTCAAAACCAATAGTTTCAGTGGTTGCAGAATTCTTCAAGAGCGACTAAATAAGGTTCTACCTTTAGATTTACCATCAAGACATGTAATTTTGGCTTCTGTTACAAAAAATGTTGGTTCCATGCCAGCAATAATATTGTCAGGTGATTTACAACCTACTTGTTCTGCTACTGAGTCCGTAAACTGCCAAATGGTTGGATAATCACTCCTTTTTAAAATTTTTCCTAAAACCAAATTTTCCGTATCTTTTACTGGAATAAACGCTTTAAAAAGTACACCTATTGCTGTTAATCCAGCGACTATACCTAATAAAACTATTAAGCCTATATGGACTTGTCCTAGATAAAATGATTCAGCAAAATAAATGCTAAAAATGAGTATTCCTGCATTTGCTGTCACTAGCTTCCAGCCCACGTTTTTTATTTCAGGAACATGCTGCTTCATCCCATCATTATGATTTTAGGCTTGAAATCAATGGCAAGCTAAAATCTTGGGCAGTACCTAAGGGTCCAAGTTTGAACCCAAGATCACAATCCTGAAAAGTGGCAAGTGTTTAAAAAACGATATGACAAAGAGCTAAATGATCAAAAAGATGCCCTTGAGTTTATCCTGAGCAAAGCTCATCACCCGTGATATCTCATCTAGCTCTTCTGGAAAATAGGGGTTAATTAAAAACATTGCTTATCTGTCAAATCGCTTGGGTATCTGGCTCTCTTCATCGATACTGTTTCTGCAATTTATTTTGTCAGAAATTATATGCTAATATCTCTCCAACTAGAGCCTAAATTCAAGGTTTTGTGACAATTTTTATAAAATTGATCCTCGAATAAAGGCTTTACACTAGAATTCACAGTGATAGAACATAATGCAATGGACTTACGTAGCGGACTAAAAAAAGAGACTCAGTCTTTACATGATCAGGTAGAAAGCTTGCCATTTTTTAAAAAAATAATAGATCAAACCATTACTCTTCAAGAGTACAAGCAATTGCTAGAAAAAATGTATGGATTTATTGCTCCTTATGAAGCGATTAGCTGTTTAGTTTTCCAATCGCTGATGGAGGGTCGAATAAAAGTACCGTTATTAGAGGAAGATCTTATCTCATTGGGTATACCCAAAAATGCCATGCAAACGATTCCTCAATGTTGTCCTTTTACTAAAATGACTAGGGAAAACTTGTTTGGATATCTATATGTGATTGAAGGATCAACATTAGGCGGTCAAGTGATTACTCAACTCCTCAAAAACCATTTGCACCTTTCTCCTGCAAATGGAGCCAGATACTTTTATGGTTATGGTAAGAAAACCAGAGAAAAGTGGAATGAATATTGTGCGCAGTTAAATCATATTGATGATAGAATGCAGCAAGAATCGATTATTCAGTCAGCGCTTTTTACTTATCGCGCCTTTCATGCTTGGCTGCTTTAATAAAAAGGAGTCAAGGTTTTTGTATTGGAGCTAATTTAATGGAAATTAAACTGATCCCCCCTCGTGAAGCTGGGAAGTTTTGCGATCACATTAAACTCAGTGAATTTAATCAGATTCAATCTTACGGCGTTTTGCTCCTGCTGGATCTGAACCTGCGTATAGTGCAGTATAGCACTAATCTAACAACATTGTTAAATACCCAAACTTCATCGTTATTGGGAGCTTTTGCTGCTGACTATTTGATTGCTGACTCTACTCAAGAGGAAAGTTTAATCTCTTGGTTGAAGCAGGCTAATCATCAATATCAGCACATGCATTGGCGCTCCGAATCAGGTGGGCTCGCTGTTTGTGTATGGGTTCATCAAGTTTCAGAAGGTATTTTGCTTGAAATAGAGCCTGATTTAGAAAATAAAGAGGAACGGGAAGGGCTTCTGAGTTTAACCCAATATGCAGCTTCAACCTTAGAGCGCAGCAGCCGAATTCATGAAATACACCAATTAGTTCAAACAACTTGTGAAGATATTCAAAAAATAAGTGATTTTGACCGAGTGATTGTTTATCAGTTTGATCAGTTTGATCATTCAGGGTTAGTGATCGGAGAGGTGTTGAAGGAAGGCATGGAGTCCTACCTGGGATTGCGTTTTCCTGCTAATGATGTTCCACAACATGTTCGTGCCATGTATATTAATTTACCTTTGCGGTATATACCTTCCATCCATGAGAAGCCTTTAAAGCTTGTTCCAGAAATCAATCCCATTTCTCAATGCCCACTCGATCTAAGCTATACGAATTTGCGGATGGTTGCACCCGTGCATATTCAATATCTAAGTAATATGAAAGTATCTGCTGCAACTTCTATTGGAATCTTACATAACAAAAAATTATGGGGGCTCATTGCTTGTCATCACAAGGCGCCTAAATATGTTTCGGCAAACTTAAGATTTATTTTGACTTTAATGGCTAATACCATGGCTAGCCAAATCATCGCGCTTGAGTATGTACGGGATGCAGCCCAACAGCAAAAAATTATTACCATACAAAATAATATAACAGAGCATTTCACTCAAGAGAATTCATTGGCGACAGCATTAGTACAACATCACCAACTTTTGATGGAGTTGGTTTTAGCTCAAGGAATGTCAATCAGTCTACCTAATAACTTACTTCACTTTGGGGAAACTCCTACGAGTGAGCAGGTGCAAGATTTACTTGCATGGATTCAAGCGCATCACGCATCTAAAACCTACGTCACCCATACTTTGCCGCTGCAATACAAAAAGGCTATGGATTATAAAGATAAGGCATGTGGGATCTTAGCGATTAAAATGACTCCCATAGAGAATCATTATATAGTGTTCTACAGAAGAGAGTTTATTCATGAGGTGAAATGGGGTGGAAACCCAAACCAAACATTAAAAGGTAACAGTGTAGATTATTCGCCTCGAGATTCCTTTGAACGATTTTTGGAAGTCATTGTTAATCACTCAGCTCGATGGCATAGGCATGAGCAAAATGCTGCAGAATTTATTCGTTCTACTATCATTAATAAACAATTACAAGACTTGCTGCAATCACAGGCATTGCATGATCCGCTAACAGGTTTATTAAATCGATTGTATATGGAGCAGTCACTGAATATCGAAGTGCAACGTGCTGTTCGTGAAAAACAGCCTGTTGCTGTTCTTTTGCTCGATATTGATCTCTTTCGAAACTTTAATAATCAGTTTGGACATCTAGCTGGTGATTTTGTTCTTAAACAATTAGCTGCATTTCTAAAAGCACATTTCCGAGGGTATGATCATATCTATCGTTATGGTGGGGAAGAGTTTTTTCTGATACTTCCTCGATTGGGGGAAGCTGAGGCAAAGGAAAGAGCAGAGTCCTTGCGTGAGGCTGTCAAAAAGTTAGTGGTTGAGTTTGAAGGGCAAAAATTGCCTGTTATCGCTGTATCAATTGGCGTTTCTGTCTATCCAACCCATGTTACAGATGCCGCATCTTTAATTGCATCAGCTGATGCTGCGCTTTATCAAGCTAAAGAAAGAGGGCGTGATAGGGTGGTTATAGCGAGCCCTTAAATTCCTAAAAAATTAGGCATTAGGAATGTATGAGTTTTATTCATCACAAAAGAATAAAAAGTGCGAAGTTTTTGACAGGGAGGCATGTCTTTGAAAGAGCTACTTCTACAGGATTTGAGAAATATCGCTAGCTTGCAGCGGTTTACTATAAAAATATCCTTGGATTCTGTCACAATTTTGCTGTTTAAGAAGATCCAGCTGACTCTTGGTTTCTACCCCCTCGGCAATCACCAGCAAACCTAAACTATGCGCAAGATCAATAATCGATCGCACCACGGTCTCTGTCGCGCTGCCTGCTTGATTACTTTTTATAAAGCCCTTGTCCAGCTTCAACTGGGTAATAGGTAGATGGCTTAAATAGGAAAGAGAAGAATAAGCGGTTCCAAAATCATCGATCGCAATTTGAATCCCTAAGTTCTTAAATTGATTCAATTTATCGATCATTAATTCAGGCTGTACAATAAGAATACTCTCAGTCAGCTCAATCGTTAAAGAAGTAGGTGGAATTTCGCATTTGTTTAAAGTTTGCTCCGTTGCCTTAATCAAATGGTTGTCTTTCAACTGCTCCGCAGAAACATTAATACTGATATCAAAAGACAATGGTCTTTTTACTTGATTTTGCCAAACATGATATTGTGCTGCAACCGTCTCTAACACCCATATCCCAATGGGTTTAATCAGATGACAATCTTCGGCAATGGGAATGAATTTTTCTGGAGACACGAGGCCAAACCTTGGATGATTCCATCTTAATAAGGCTTCTAACCCCCTTATTTTTTGATTATGAGTATCTACTTGGGGCTGATACAGCATAAAAAATTCTTCTCGCTCTAAAGCGAACTGTAAATCACTCTCCCAAATTTGCTTATCATCATGCTTAGTTATATCAGTTAATTGTTTTGTATAAATTTTATATTTCTGAATGCCGAGTTCCGCAGCTTCTTCTGTAGCAGTTTGAGCATTTTTAATAAGAGTTTCTACGTCATTACCATCAAAAGGAAAGGTCGCGATACCTATGCTATAGGATGGAAAATAGGTTTGATCAGCAATGTGCATTCCTTGAGTTAAGACATTTTGAATAGCAGCAACCCTGTTAGTCATTGTTGAGACATCGGGGGAATGTGGTAAAAATGCAACAAAAATTGATGCACTATAATGTGCAAGAAATATGTTTAACTTATTGCTGACTGCTGTTAAATGGCTAGCAATGGTTTTGATAATCTCATCTTTTGACATATAGTCAAAGTGACTAACAATTTTATCCATTTCATGGATTTGAAGCAGCAGTAACGCAAATGTTTTTCGAGTGATCGTGTGCTTGTTAATTTCCAACTGTAAGTGCTTAAGGAATAATGACTGATTGGGTAATCGGGTAAGCATGTCATGCGTATTCAAATAGATTTTTTCTTTTTTATTGATTCTATTGATTTTTTTTGAAATCTCATATCGAGCTAACGCATATTGAATGGTTTTTATCAATTGTTCTGCGTTGGTTTTTCCTTTGACAAGGTAATCTTGTGCGCCAGCCTGAATACAGGTTAAAGACAATTCTTCATGATCTGGATCGGCTAAAACGACAATAGGGGTGTCCTGTAGAAGCATTTGTGCTTTTGCTAACGTATCAAGCCCCTGACTATCTAGCAAATTCAAATTGAGCAACACCAAATCAAATGTTGCTTTTTTCATTTCTTCTGACTTAATTTCGGCTAGTTGTGATACATGTGCTATTTTTACAGGGAAGCGGCTAGCTTTTAGCATTTTCTCCACTAACTGCGCATCACTTGAATTACCTTCAACCAATAAAATTTGCACTTCCCTTTCATTCATTTTTAATACTCATTTGATATAACTCTCCGTTATCTTGATAGGCTGACAGGAGCAAGGAGCATTTGAAGATTGGTGGAGAGGGATGATTTTAATTTCTTCCCATTGAGAAATCATCGTGCTCTATTAAAGGAGATGAGCAGTCTTACGCAGCACCACTCGGTAAGCTCCTATCTCATTGTTAAGCATCCCATAGCAGCAGCCCCAAAAGTAGATTTGAAATTTCCGATAGAGTGCTTGCCCCCATTTTTCAATGATTGCTTTCTGGTTGCTCTCTAAGTTTTGCGCCCAATGTTTTAGCGTTAGATAATAATTATGCCTGTCATTATGTACGGAAATCAGTTCAAATGGACTTTTTTTAACCTCATTTAAAAAACGGTGAATATCAAGACAGGTATGGTTTCCTGGGAAAATATGGCGTTCAATGAAATGGCTATTAATATATCGAGCGGTCGCCATCGCAGATGCATCAAAATAAGCATACCCGCCCTCATTTAATAAAGCATCGCATTTTTTTAATACGCGGTTGTAATCAGGCAAATGCTCAAGAGTACCTAAACTAAAAATTGCATCATAGGTTTTACCTTGCTCTGGCTCATACACAAAAAAATCTTTCTGGAATATTCGGCAATTAGATAGGTTCTTATCTTCTATAAGCTTTGATACAAAATCACAGGATTGATTAGAGATAGTGATAGCGTCCACATGAATATCCCGATCGCCTAAATACTCAACAGCACTACCCCAACCTGCACCTAAATCAAGTACTTTTTTCCCTGGGGATAAAAAACAGCTATCCATAGCAAATTTTAATTTTCGAGTGCATGCTTCTTCAAGCAGCTCATGATCATTTTCAAATATTCCATGAGAGTACGCTCTGGTTTTGTCTAAGAACATTAAGTAGAAGTCATGATCCAATTCATAGTGTTTAGCAATATTTTTTTGGTTCATCGCAACTTGATTGCTGAAAAAAGAAATAATTTTTGACCACCCAGAGATAAAAGGGTGTGTTTTGGTCAGTAACTGCTTTATTTCTAATAATTTGAGCATATTGATATGCCCATGCAGATCAATATCCTCATAAAGATAAGCTTCAGCAATTTTAAGTTCATCAAAGGATTTTAAAGCTTGTAATCCTTTTTTCGTATTAACGTAGATTTGAAACGAAACATTACCATACTGCTCTCCGAATTTAAGTTCAGTAGAATCAGGTAATTTGATTGAAAAGGAGGTTTTTATCTTATTACTTAACGTCTGTAGCAATGGGAAAAACATAGATCAGTCCTTTTGGGAAGTGTCATCTTTTTGGTTGTCTTATCGGAATAGATTTTGCTTTTTTTATACAGGTTTTGAAAGAAAAAATAGCAGATAACGAAATATATTATCAAGTTCATTCAAAGCTTATGATAAGGCCTCTTATTTCTTTTAGGCTTTAGTTAAAAAGCTTCCCAAGCTTGGGTATGTGAATCGTCTTTAATAAGTAGTGCTTGTAAATGCTCAGCCACTGCATTACAGCTGATTTACTATCTCACCTTACGCAAATCTGAAAGTTTGCTACAAGATACTTTGCTAATTTTAAGGCTTAATAAGCCAGATTTAGTCTCATCTGCGTAACATGAGTTGCTATCTTAACTCAAGCCTGCAAGGCTTGCAACTCCATTTATAAACTCTTTTTTTTCATAAACGAACCTGTTTTATTTAATTTCTTTGGGTGCCCCCGCAGTTTGCTTTGATAAATATAGTCAATCCAAGATAAAACCGTAGGAAAATTGCCCAGATAAATTTTGTTTTCGAGTCGTAACGCCTGAAGTTTACTTGATGACATGAGCGGAAAGATTTTAAGAAATAGGCGGGGAGAAAAAAGCAGAGCAAATTGCTATTAATTTGTTGCGGAAAGGTGTTGAGGAGCAGGTAATTGCAAAAGCTACGAATCTGACCTTGGGTAAGCTGCTTCTTTTTAAGGGTAGGGTTAAATCTGATGAGGTAGTATCATCCTAAAATTGAAAGAGCCTACTATAGCCAACCTATTCACCTGACTTAAATCCCATTGAACATAAGTGGGCACAGGCAAAAAAATTGAGGATGAAATTTCAGTGTGATCTTCATGCGCCTTTCGCACAGTACAATTTATAGGCAGTTTATATAGGTTTGGCTATATTACTCCTAAATATAGGTTTTAGAGTGCGTCCCCATTTTTTAAAAAGCGGTTCGTTTTTTATATTGGGGTGCGTTTACTGACCAAAAGTGAACGTGTATATCTCTAGTCCAGGCGAGTTTGCCGTGATCTCTAAAATACCTGTCTGACCTTTTTTCAGGTTAATCAAGTCGTAAAGACGATGGCGGTTGACGGTCACTTGGCTGTTCATCACATCTTGTCCTTTATCTAGTGTAACCGGGTTATCTTTTTGAGTGAGTTTGATTATGACGGGCTCTCCATTGATGCCCATGACGGCATAGACATGCTTGGCATTGAAATGTAATTTAATAGAAGAACCAAAGCTTGCTGCAACAATTTTATCGGGATAGATTGTCCAGCTGCCTTTTAAGGCCCAATAGTTTTTGGGTAACCTTTTGGGATAGGTGTAAGAGGCTGGCTTATTTTTTGTGATAGATTCTGGGCTTGCAAAGTTTTCTGAGCGTGCATAACCCAGATACGTTTCTGGGGTTTGGCGTTGGTTGGGCGGTTTTTTGGAAACTGCAGCAGGGGTCGGCATGGTCGTGAGCCCCAGCAAATAACGAATGTTGTTTTCAGTGACATCATATGCGCCTTCACCAAAGTGCTGGTAGACAACGTTTCCTTCTTTATTAATTAAATAATGGGCAGGCCAAAAGAGGTTATGATAGTTTTTCCAGGTTGTAAACCGGTTGTCTAGCGCGACAGGATAGCGAATGCCATATTTTTTGACGGCATTTTTAACGTTGGAAAAATCATGCTCAAACTGGAATTCTGGGCTATGAACACCGATGATAAGAAATCCTTTGTCTTTATATTTGGCATACCAATCTTTGAGATAAGGTAATGTACGGATACAGTTGATACAGGAGTAGGCCCAAAAATCGATTAAAATTACTTTTCCTTTTAAATCATCTGGATTGATGGGGGGGGAGTTAATCCAGTAGCTGATTCCTTCAATCGGAGGCATCGGGTAGGGATTGCTTAGGCCATTGATTAAAGAAGTGGCTGGTTGCTGGGTTTTGCTGGAAGGTTGAGTGTATAAAAGTGCGAGGTTGGTGCTATATATGGCAAATACAACCCCCAGTATGATCAGCAGCCCAAGCAGTCTACGAAAGAAAACAGATTTATCTCGGAAAAAATGAAATTTATGAACCACTTTTCTGCCCAGGAGTGTGATCAGCAGCATGGGTAATCCTACCCCTGTTGCAAATGATGTGACGATCAAAGCGCTGTTTAATGTGGTTTTCTGGGCGATGGCTTGTACAATAACGGTTGCTAATATAGGGCCCGCACAGGGTGTCCAAATAAGACCAATAAGTCCGCCAAATAGCATGCCACCCAGGAAACCACTTTCAGGGTTGTTGGCACTCTTTAGGTTGCTGCCAATGTTCATGAAGCGCTGTGAGAACATGCTGAATTTCTCAGTGAGGCGAGTAGACATCATAACCACGCCCAGTGCAATCAAAATAGCATAAGAGAAGTTTCTTAAAACATCTGGGTTGATGTGTGCCAGCTCAATGATGAATTTTGAGAATAGGGTGATGAGGGTGAAGCTAATGATAAATCCGGTGATGATTCCGATGGGCCTTGACTTGCTGCCTGTCAGAGAGCCCGTCAAGATGATAGGCAGAATAGGTAAAATGCAAGGTGAAATGATCAGTGCAAAGCCTTCAATAAAGGCCAGTCCTATATTAACAAAATCTATATCCATAAAAGCCCCTATAAAAACTTAAGCAACCTGTTTTGATTAATTTTTATAAATCAATTGATTGGCTGCGAAATTTAACGCAAAATCTTCTCAACCATCGTAGCGGCCAACCCTGTATAATGCTTAGGGTTCAGCAGTCGTTTTATTTCATTTGGCTTTAAATGTTGTGTGACGGTTTGATTTGCTTTCAACAAATCAAAGAAATGGCTGGTCTTGGCATCAGGTTGATGACAAATATTATAAATCAAATCATGCGCTTTTTCTCGACCTATTTTTTCAGACAAAGCCATCATCACAGCTTCAGCGCAGACAAAGCCTTGTGTGAGATTTAAATTTTTTATCATATTTTCTGGTTTTACTTCCAGTCCAGATAAAATAAAGTTGGCTTGGTTGAGTGCGCCGGAGGTTAATGAAAACATTTCAGGTATCACCACCCACTCAATTTCCCAAGGTCCTGTAGAACGTTCATGATCTGCAACCATAGCATCCAGTAAAGCCGCAACCAGCTGCTTTGTAGAGGCGGCACAGGCATGAATGAAGTTACAGGAAATGGGGTTGCGTTTTTGGGGCATTGTGCTGCTTGAGCCTCTTCCTAGTAGAAAAGGCTCAGAAACTTCATTCACTTCTGTAGACATCATCAGTTTAATATCCATTGAAATCTTTGCTAAAGAGCCGGTAATTAAGCCCAGGAAACAGCCTGCTTCAGCGATGTTGTCTCTTATGGTATGGAATGTTATGGAAGGCTCTCCTAAACCTAAATCTTCCATCATAAGAGTTCTTACTTTGAGACCTTGATCGCCCAGGGTTGCCAGGGTACCGGAAGCGCCCCCAAATTCTCCGACTAAAATTCGGGGGCGCATTTGTAATAGCCGTGCATGATGACGATAAAAAGCAGATAACCAGGTTGCTACCTTATAGCCAAAGGTAATAGGTGTGGCTTGCTGTAAGTTACTTCTACCAATCATGGGAGTGTTTTTATATTTTTTCGCCAATTTCTCTAACGATGCAATCATACGTTTTAACTCTTTTTCTATCAGTACAAAGGCATCTCGTATTTGTAATATCAGTGCGGTATCTGTGATGTCTTGAGTCGTCGTTCCCCAATGGCAATATTGGCCAAGGCCATTTTGACATAATTGAACCAGCTGTTTAACAACGGGAAGTACAGGATATCCAATTAATTCTGTTTGTTTTTTGAGTGCTTCTAGATCAAAATATTGAACTGAGCAATGTTTGACAATTTCATCACAGGCTTCTTTTGGGATGATATTGAGTTTAGCTTGAGATCTTGCCAGTGCAGCTTCAACATCTAAATAATACTGAAGACGGGCTTCATCAGAAAATATCTGGCGCATTGCACTGGTTGAAAAGATATCTTTAAAAATGAATGAATCGACCACAGTGGCAGGCATCTGTTTTCTCCTTATATTCTGGTTAAGATAGCTGTTATCAAGCTGCTGCTGATAATCAAAATCCAGTCTTTTGGTGAGAGACTTTGTAAATTAAGAAACTGGGCAAATGTGGGAACTTGTACCAGAAGCACGGAAACCAATAAGGTTGTGCCAGTTATGATTTTAGAAGTCATGCTAGCCAGTTTACTTAAACCTATGGTTAAAAAAGCGCTATTAAAACCGAGTAACGTGAAAGCGATGGCTCTTGCATATTCGACAGAGCCGCTGGATTTAAGAGTAAAGATATAACTTAAAGTGACGAGTAAGATCGTATATAAACTGACACTCAGTAGGCTAGTCCAATCCCGCTCTGAGAACAGCCGAATTTTAGATGGAGTACCTGAAATAGGTTCGAGATGTTTTGAGGGGGGTAAGTCTTGAAACACCAACATGGAGGTGGGGTGAATCATCAGCTCAATGAAAACAATATGAATCGGATAATACAGCAAAGGATAACCGAGCAATGGAATAATGGCGGCTGAAAAGACAAAGGGGGCATGAACCATGAGTAAGTATTTGAAGCTAAGTTTCAGATTTTTAAACAGCTGCCGTCCTTCAGCAATTGCACTGACAATGCTGCCAAAATTATCATCCAGCAAAACGATAGAAGCGGCTTCACGCGCACTTTGAGTGCCTCGTTCTCCCATGGCAACGCCAATATCAGCAGCTTTGAGAGCGGGCACATCATTGACGCCATCTCCTGTGACAGCAACAATTTCTCCTATATTTTGCAGCGCCTGAACAAACGTTAACTTTTGAGAAGGGATTGCGCTGGCAATGACATCCACCTTTTTTAGAATGGTTCCGCCTTTTTGCTTGATTTGTTTCTCCGCTTCATCCGCTGTAATGACAACAGGGCTCTGCTTGCCTAACCCAGTTTGAAGCGCGATGGATTTGGCGGTATCTGGTCGATCTCCTGTGATCATCAGAATGTGAATTTGGCTTTGGTAACAGTGTTTTATAGCAGAAGGCACTGCTACGCGCGGAGGGTCATTAAATGCCAATATGCCAGCAAATTCATATTGGGAGAGAGGCTCTTCATTCAAATTGGGTAGTTGACTCAGTGTGATCTGTGCGCAAGCAATGATGCGATAGCCTGCTTGGGATAGTAAAGTAATTTTTTCAAGCCAAGTCGATTGTGATTTTGGGCTCAGTTTACACATTGAAAAAATTTGATCCACTGAACCTTTGGCTGCGGCCAGATAGGCCTGATCTTTAGAGGCAATGACATTCACTTCTCGTTTTCGCTTTTCTGTAAATGGAAAAGTGGTTAATGGTTTTGGAATAGAAAGCCGATGTTCATCGGCTTTTTGAATAATAGCGGTGTCTAAAGGATCGCCACTTTCCGATCGAGAGGCAATAGAGGCGATCCACAATAATGTTTCTAAAGAGAAGCCTTCAGCAGGGATTATCTGAGTGAGTTGAAATTGACCTTCTGTTATGGTCCCTGTTTTATCAGAACAAATGCAGGTGATACGGCCAATATTTTCAACCGAAACAGCTCGTCTAACCAAAGCCTTTTTTCGAGCCAGTCGATAAACGCCAACACCCAGGAAGAAGGTAAAAACAACAGGGAATTCATCTGGAAGCGCAGCGACCGCTAAAGTTGCTGCACTTAATATTGCATCAACGAATCCAAAACCTTGGAGGTATCGTACAACAGCCAATATTATGCATGTTGTAGAGGCGAGAAAAATGAGCAAGAGTATGAGCTTGTTAATGGCGATTTGTAGCGGTGTTCTGACTTGTTGGGTTTCGACAATGGAGTGTGTAATTTCGCCATATAAGGATTCCTTACCGGTGTAGGCTACGCGAAGCCATGCTTCTCCAGTGAGTAAGCGGGTTCCAGCAAATCCCCAATGAGGATAATCGATATAGGGGTTGTTATCTGTAGTAAATTGAGAGGAAGGGCTGAGTATTTGTTTTGAAACGGGTAAGGATTCTCCTGTTAAAGAAGATTCTTCTGTTTGTAGGTTTTCCCCTTTGATCAAAATGCCATCGGCAGGAAAGTAATCTCCTGCTTTTATTAATACTAAGTCTCCTGGGACAAGCGTATTGGCTGGTACTGATCGTTCAGTATCATCTCGAATAACAGAAGCATAGGTTGCTAAGTGTTGGCTAAGACTACTGGTAGAAGCTTGAGTTCGCCAGTGTAGGAAAGCATCCATACCGATGAGTGGAATGGTGGCGATGAGCAAAATGATCGTTTGTTGATAATCTCCTAAGAGCGCAAACAGGAAGCTGGTGCCTACTAAAAACCAAATCATGGGGTCTTTTGACGTATCTTCTATGATTTGGTGCCAGCGATTTGTGGAAGCTTCCACAATATCGTTGTTTCCGTATTGGGCACGACGTTTTTCTGCTTCCGTGGAGGAGAGATTCCAGTTTGCAGATAAATTTTGATTTATGCGAAGGAGAGGGAGCATTCTACGCATTTTTGCTTCCTACAAGTTAGGTGCTCTGGTTTCTTCTTCCGATGCCACCAACAGAATCTCTGAAATCAAGGCATCTTTTCTAAGTGCAATGTCATATTGGGAATTTGCTTCCGCCCATTGCGCTTGGTTACATCGCCTGAAACAACTTTCAACCTAAAATTAATAGTATTTCTATTTGCAAGATCATAAAGCGGCAACTCATTAGATCTAAAATTAGTTTTGTTGATATGGCAGGCAATGCTCGGATTTCTTCTTATAATAGTAGGCCTATCAAACTTTATAGAAATTTTATTTTGCATATTATTATGACTTATCCAAGTACTACCGTGATTGCTACCATTCCTAACATGAGTTAGATCAGTTAAACAAAAAACTGTAAAAATGGATCCTCGAGGAATATTTTCACCAACAATATTGATATTTATTGTTCTGGAAGCATCGCTAGCGTGGGTAATCATTGGAAAAATAGCGATTACAAGGGTAAGAAAAAATCGATGAAAAGTCATAACAGCTCCATTGTTAACTTATATACAAGCTAATGATAGTTCAATATTTGATCTGTGCGAGTTGAGGCTGAACCTATATCCACATTTTGAACCCAAAAAATGAATGGAGAGCACGCTCTAATGCAGATGGAAAAAATTCTTAATGCCTTCCAAAAACATTTGGACAGAAAGTGTGACAAGGATCATCCCCATCAGTCGTTCCATTGCCGTCAGAAACCGCTCACCCAATAGTTTCATTAAATAGCTAGAGCTGAGTAAGATGGTTACGGAAAGGAGGGTAGAAAGTAGAAGCGCCAGAAGCCACCAGCTGATTTTTTGAGGGTGTTGGGTGGCCAGAAGAAGGACGACGGCAAGTGTTGAAGGGCCCGCTAGCAGTGGGATAGCCAGGGGAACGATGAATGGTTCTTCTGTTGCTTTTTCTGTAGGGTTTACAGGATGAGGAAAAATCATTCTGAGAGAAATGATTAACAGTACGATTCCCCCTGCAATATTTAGGGCATCAGGTGTGATATTGAGCCCTTGCAGTAAGTAATGTCCAAAGAATAAAAATAACACCAGAATTGTAAACGCAATGAGCGATTCTCTTAGGATGATTTGACGTTGGCGTTGAGTAGAAAACTTCTTTAGGAGAGACATAAACAACGGAATGTTTCCAATGGGATCCATCACTAAAAATAACATTAAGGTCGCTGAATAAAGAGTCATGAATTGCTTTACCTGTTTTACGATTTAAATAAAGGGGGTAAGGCTTGTGTGAGTGTTACCCGTTCTTTGACTGCCTGCCCAGATAATGCAAAACCGTGTATCGTTTCATATTTATCCAGGAATAAGGCTTTAAGGTTAGGATATTCTCCTTCGACCTTCCATTCTCCTGAGATATTTTGTTGAGGGGGGTGGACAACGATCGGGCAGGCCGGAGTTTTTATAGAAATGGGCATGGCTGGGTAGTTGACAGGTGTGGGTTCGCCATTCAGCGTTTTGGCTAAGGCTCGACTGCATTGCAGAATGGGGGCGACAAAAAGCAGGAGTAGACCATTGACTTCAGCACAATCACCAAGCGCATAGATATGAGGGTTTGAGGTTTCCAGCCGATCATTAACAATAATGCCACGCGCCGTTAAGAGGTTGGCTTTTTGGGCGAGTTCAACTCTGGGTGTCAGACCAATGGCAGAGAGAATTAAGTCAGTTTCCAGTGAGGTTTTAGCCAGCATGATTTGATATTTGTGGTTGCGCTTCTCAATACAAGTGATTTCTTCTTCCAAATGCCATCGGATGCCTGCTTCTGATAAGGCTTTTTGAAGAGCCAGTCCAATGGGTTTGGGTAGTAATCGATCAACCGGGTAGGGAGAAAGCCCAATCACATCGATCTGACATTCAGGAAAATGTGTAAGATCGTTTGCAAATTCGCAGCCTACTAACCCAGCTCCCAAAATAGCAATATGCTTTTTTTTGTGTGGAATTTTCTGAAGGAATTGCCTGAAGATTGCGTATTCTTCCAGATCATTCACAGAAAGCATTTCATCAGCTCCATTTCCTGTGATGGGTGCTCGGATAGGGCTGGCGCCTAACGCCAATACCAGTTTTGAGTATGTATAGGTTTGATGGTCAGTGACGACTTGTTGCTGATCAGGATCAATTTTAATGACATGAGTCTGTGTTAAAATTTTAGCATTGAGCTGTGATTCCATACTGGCAGCCTCTGCCGTTCGAAGCTTTTCAATATCTCTCTTGTATGAAAGCGCTGTGGAGAGTAGAGGCTTTGAATAGAAAGCCCCATCATCTTTGGTTATTAACAAAAGAGGGGTGTCTGAATTAATTTTTCTGAATTCTTTGGCCAGGTTATAGCCTGCAAGGCCAGTGCCAATAATGATGATTGGGTTCATGATTTTTTTGAGTCCTGATAGGTTTGAAGGCAGCGTCCTGTTTCGGCCATTCCCCAACAGTTGTGCTTGCACCCCTTTATTTTTTTCTTGCAGAGTCGTTTAAAACGGTTTTCATTTTGAATGTTTTTTCCTTTGTAGTGTTTCGGTACACAGGTATATTGCTCATACTGTCCTAAAATACGAATGAGACCAACGACGTGTGTGTGGTAGTTTAAAGAAAAAGCGGCATATTTGGGTTTTTGAGAAACACATGCAATATAGCAACCCAATTTTCCTGAATAATCATTATTAACAGGCAGCTTTTTTTGCTCAAATCCATGTATGGGGGTGCAGGTGACTTTATTTTCTTTTGCATAAACGGGGAGAGGGTTAGGTACAAGGGTTTCAGTCAGGGTGGCGGAGGGTTTCTGGTGGTTGGCTGATAAAGCAGTTGAAAAGCAAAATATAATGATAAAGGATAAGGATGTTAACTTCATTGGTTTTAAGCGTGATAGACTTTGCTAAATTCATGTACGGCATTAATGAGTACTTCTACATGATCTGGATTAGTGGCAGGTTCAATTCCATGTCCTAAGTTTGCAATATGTCCCGTGCCAGCGCCATATTGAGCGAGCAAATTTTTCACCGCTTTCCGGATACATTCTGGGGTGCCAAAGAGTAAGGCAGGGTCAAAATTGCCTTGCAGGGCGACCTGATTTCCTACCTGCTGGCGAGCATCATGAATATTTACTGTCCAGTCCAATCCGATTGCATCACAACCTGATTGAGCCATGGATTGCAGCCAGGCGCCCCCTTGTTTTGTAAAGAGAATGATAGGGATTGAAGCGGTGTGAGGTTGGCTTTTCAGTGAATGAATGATTTTTTCAAGGTAATATAATGAAAAAGTTTGATAGTGTGTAGGTGTTAAAAGTCCTCCCCAGGTATCAAATAGCATTAATGCATTAGCACCTGCCTCAGCTTGGGCGGTAAGATACTCAGTAACAGATTGGCTGAGAAGGTTTAATAAGTTTTGTAATGTGTCTGGATCAGAATAGGTGAGCCCTCTGGCTCGATGAAATGTCTTGCTTGACCCCCCTTCAATCATATAGCACGCTAGTGTCCAGGGGCTGCCCGAAAAGCCAATCAGAGGGATGCTTCCGTCTAATGATCTGGAAACCATTCGAATGGTTTCCAGGGTATAACTCAAAGATTGAGAGATATCGGGTAAGGTTAATTGTTCAATATCTCGTGGGTGCTCAAGTCGCTTTTGAAATTTTGGTCCTTCACCTTCAACAAAGTAAAGCCCTAGCCCCATGGCATCTGGAATGGTGAGTATGTCAGAAAAAACGATCGCAGCATCGAGCGCAAAGCGACGAATGGGTTGCAGGGTGACTTCGCAGGCAAGCTCAGGTGTTTGGCAGAGGGTTAAAAAATTGGGAACACGCTGTCTAACTGCTCGATATTCGGGCAAATAACGACCAGCCTGGCGCATAATCCAGATCGGTGTCTGATCTACGGGTTGGCGAAGTAGGGCCTTAATGAAGCGATCATTCTTAATTTTTTTCATCAAGTTTTAATTCTAATCTTTTGCTATATAAGGTGAAATGGTCGTAATGGCTTGCTTGAAAACTTTGCTGGTTAATTTGTCATTAGATAAAAAAATCGCAGTATCTGAATAACTCACAACCAACCCTTTTAGAGAGATACCATTCTTTAGATAAATCATAACAGTGATTTTAGAGGCAATCCACTCATCTAACATTTTCTTTTCGATCGAATTCATCTGAAGCGTTGTCAAGATTTATTTCTCCTAAATGCTATAAAAATAAATGATAACTGTTCACTTTTGTGATTGCGGGCAAAGCAATCCGCTAGGGAATTTTACACGATTTTCAGAGGGAATAGCATATTTGATTTAAGACATGTTTTTCATAAGATAGATAGTCGCCTCTGAAGCATTCGAAAATTGATTGTAAACTATTCCCCGTCATTGCGAGCGAAGTGTGGCAATCCAGGTAGGAGTTTGTATCGAAGAATCAAGCTTATGTGACTTTAATAAGCTTGGGGCTGGATTGCCGCGTCGCTTCGCTCCTCGCAATGACGGAGGGTGGATAATTTACCCAACAACATACCTGATGACGGGAGGCGATGTTCAATGTGATGAACACAGTAGAAATCTTGACTGGCAGCACCTTCGTTTTGCAAATTTTTTAATGGTTAATCAACAGACCCTTGCAAAAAATTTAACCCTTTTTCCTCTTGCAGACCAATTGTTTCATGGCTTTTCGAATTCTTCAGAAGCGACCAATTAAAATTTGAGTCAATGTGAGGGTAAAATAGAGGTATCATGAGGTTTAACCAGGTTTAACCAGGTTAAACCTGATCTGTGGATTTGGAAATCAAGTCATGTATATTGAAAAATTAAAAGAAATGTTTGAAAAGATGGTCATAAAAAAAGATGCTTCTCTCATTTCTCTCTATTATCACCCTGATTTATTGCTTTATACGAACGATCAAACAATAGACTATGATAACTTCCTAAAGTCTCATCAAGAATATTACGCAACCTCTATTCAATATGAGGTTGTATATGATGAAGAGACTTTACTCGAGCAAGAAGATAAGGTGGCAGGCAGAGTTTGGATTACAACGCATAGACCCAATGAAGCCTCTAAGAAAATGGAAGTAATCCTTATTGCTCAATTTAAAGATGACAAAATCTATCGGCTATGGGAGCTGACTTATCCAGACTGGTCAAAATTACCAGCATTTAAGTCATAGACTTTTGAAAAAAATATTACAAGCCTTTATGATAAAAAAGGAATTCAGTAGCTGGCGCAATTGCCTGATAAGGTTTCAAAAATTGCCAAAGTATGAATTTAAAGCATCTTTCACCTGTTGAAAATCTTTCTTTCAATGTCTTTTATTGTTTTACCTGTGTATCTATGAAACTTACGCATGAGATAGCAGTGGAAACATCACTTTATTTTCATCAAATAATTCAGTCTTACCTGTTTGAACAAAGAGTACATCATCTCCGGAAACTTCTCTAACTTCATAGGTACTGCAATTTTTTGGGGTAAATCCCAGCACAATGGTATCTGTTTGCGGATTAATTAGAGAGTCTACAACCTGGTCTAGTTTCACTTCGATTTTGCTAAAAACATCCCATAAATGGAGTCGATCCTCATTAAATACGGCAACCACAATGGTATCCAATGATTTAACGTGATAAACATTCTCTTTCAGAAACGAAGTGCAATAAAACATGACAATATCTGCATTTTCTCTCATAGAGAGTTTGCCAAATACCTTTGAATTTTTTGCATAATCGTACAGCCTATCTCGATTGGCTTGTAGATCCATATTGAGTTGCTCAACATTTCCATATCCAATCTTTTTCTTCACAGATTTAAAGTATTCATGCTCTTTAACACGGTTAAAGCCGAATTTTGGATAAAAGTCCAGCACTGAATGATTAGCATAAAGATAAATAAAATCGCTCTTTCCATTCCACGCATCCAAAATTTTTTCTATTAGGAACCGACTTAAACCCTGATTTCTATAATCTTCATCTGTTAAGATCGTTCCGATTTGAATATATCGGCGCTGCTCTTTAAAAACAGAAAAATCCATAATATTCACAGATGCATTAGCAACTGCTTTCTCTCCGTGAAACAGAGTATAGGGTATATATTTTTCATTCCAATATCCTGCCTGGTACCAAGCTTCAAAAGAAAAGCCAAACACTTTTTTTACCAATTGGTTAAATGCTGCCCTATATGGATTTTCCTTCTGATATCCTATTAAAAATTTATACTCGTCATCTTTCAAGGTTAAATTCATAGCATCAACCATTTAATCTAAATTCAGCAGTAGTTTACAACTGCTAAATTTAGGTTCAATTGTTTTAATCATCACGTTCAAAATCAAAATTTAGAATGCCTTTTTCATTGAGTTGCATAAAGAATGATGCCGCCGATTTTCCTGGCTTTGATATCTTTCAACAGCTGGTGAAAACCTTCATACATCCGATTAAAAATATCCTCTCCAAATTTGAGAACCGCCTGTGATTTTTTTTGGTCAAATCGTTCAAGCAAATCTTCATACCAGCCCTCGAATTGGGGAGTAATATCGCGGCTTTCTTTGAATGTCCAACCTGCATTTTTTAGCATTTGCTTCATTATATCCAATTCAATAGGCTGAAATTGCCTTGAAATCTGTGACCAGCTAAAAGGGCTTTCAAGCTTTTCTTTAGATAAACTGGCGTAATCAAATATAGCCAAGGTGCAATTCTCTGCGGCTACTTTTGATAAAGCAGCTAAGCTGTTTAATTGAGATGTAAAACAAAAGAAAGCACTTAACAGATAAATTACATCAAACTGTTGATGAAAAAAATGCTGATCCACTTCCATCACATTGCAATGATGGAACTCCATATCAGGATATTGCATTTTGGCATCCAGTAGGACGTTTTTATCAATATCTATTCCTACTACTTTTCCCCATCCATTTTGCTGAAGATAATGTGCTGTTCCTCCCAGGCCACAGCTCACATCTAATATCCGTTGATGAGCATCCTTCTTGATTTCTTGCATCACCAGTTCAATGGCATTAATTTCACCTGGATGAGCAAAGTTGCCTTCTCTTAAATAAGAAAGCAGTAACTTGGTGGGCGACTTTATCATAGGGCTATCTTCTTAGCTAAAGTGTACGAGAGGGGTTTGGCTTTCGGTATAATACATGCAGTGATAAAGGATGTTCCAGAGGTAATTTAGGGTGATGGAAATCACCTGTGGCATCACGAGTCATTCCAATTTTTTTCATCACGCGAATAGAGCGATAGTTGGCCGGCACTGTGAAGGATACAATTTCTTTAAAACCATAGTGTGTAAAACCTAATTCAAGCACTGCTAGGGCAGCTTCTGTTGCATATCCAAAGCCCCAGTGTTCTGAGGAAAGACGCCATTCAATGTCTACGCAGGGCGTAAAAGGTGCTTTAAAGTCAGGAACCCTTAAGCCAACATAGCCAATAAAAGTTCCAGTTGCTTTAAGCTCGGTTGCCCATAAGCCAAAGGTATGTTGATGCAAATTCTGCTTGGTGTGCTTAATCCAGTTTCTGGTTTCTTCTAAAGTCCATGGGGCAGGCAAAAATTCCAGCACTTTTGGATCCTGGTTAATATGAAAGAAAGGTTCAACGTCGGTTTCTTTCCAATCTCGTAAAAATAGACGTTTAGTTTCTAAGGTATTCATGGGTTTGTTGTAAGTAACAGTTAAAAAAGGGATTAATTTAGGTTGAATTTTTATAACTATTCACCACATGGCTCGCAATGAGGGGTGAATAGTGACAAATTTTTTTGGAATTAGATTGTACCTTCAATTATAAAATAAATTGAAGGCACATCCTGGTTGTTTATCGCAACCGACAGTTGTGTGAGTATAGCAAATTACTGATATTCACAAAATCTTTAATTGAAAGCGTTTCAGGCCTTGCCTTTGGGTTGATGTGAAGAGACTCCCAAGGAATAACGATGTTAGGTGCAATTGTTTTTAAGGTATGTGAAAGTGTCTTTCTGCGATGATTAAAACATTCTCTGACAAGCACTTTAAATCTTTCAAAATCTTGAGCAGGGTGAGGGGGGGTTAGATAGGGAGTCAGCTTGATCACGGCAGATTCTACTTTAGGTTTTGGAAAGAATGCAGTGGCAGGAACGTTAAAGCATTTTTTTACGGTGCAATGATATTGGGTCATGACACTTAATCTTCCATAAGCTTTTGAACCGGGTGTTGCTGCAATTCGGTCGGCCACTTCTTTTTGCAGCATAAAATGCATATCCTGGATAGAATCAATCTGACTGATCAGATGAAATAGAAGCGGAGTTGAAATAGCGTAGGGAAGATTCCCGACAAGACGTAATGCGTGCTGTTTGGAGGATAAGGTTGAGAAGTCAAATGTGAGGGCATCTTGGTGATAAACGGTTAAGTCTCCTATCGCTTCGCATTTAGATTGAAGAATAGGGATTAAGCGCTGATCAACTTCTATTGCTGTGAGTTTTTTTACAGTTTGCAAAAGTGGACAAGTGAGAGCACCAAGACCTGGGCCAATCTCAACGAGCAGGTCTGTTTCAGCAGGGAGAATGGCTGAAATGATTTTGTTAATAATGGCCTGGCTCGTTAAAAAATTTTGGCCTAGATGCTTTTTAGGCGGTAGATGAGTAGGGTGCATTTATTTGATTTCAATATATGCCTGTTTTTTAAGCTGAGTTAACCATTTTTCAAGTTCAATTTGCATTTTCTTATGCGCAGCGATTTTCTCCGCATCTTGTCGAGAGATGCTTCCTCCTTTTCTGTCTACCATAAGTAACAAGTGGAAACCGTTTGGTGCTTCAATGGGTTGGGAGATTTGCCCCGCGGGTAAATTTTTTGCTGCTTGAGCAAAGAGTTCAGGGAGTTCTTTTAAAGTTTTCCATCCGAGTTCTTGAGGTGTGATTTGCACAGTTGAATTTGTTGCAGCTTGTATACTGTCTTGTAGGCTTTTGCCTTTTAGGAGCTGTTTTCGAATGTTGGCAGCCGCAGTTTTGGCGGCTGACATTTCATTTTCTGACTTGGGAGCAACTAATACATCCAAGAGATTGACAGGGGCTTGATCGTTCATTTTTTTGGCGTTTGCCAGCTCAATATCAATATCTTGCTCAGAAACTTTTACTTTAGGGCCGAGTACTTGGCTGCGAAGCTTGGAAAGTGTGATTTGTTCCTTAACAAAGTTGCTGTAAGCCTGGAAGCTACTGCCATCTTTTCGTAATAACTTTTTAAACTGTTCAAGGGAGACCTGATTAGCTGAAGTGATTTGTTTAATATATTGTTTTACTTCCGCATCACTCGCGGAAATGTTGTTCTGCTCGGCGATTTGCAGAAGTAATTTACTGTCAACTAACTGTTTCAATGCTTCTTTCTTGAGTTGAGTGGAGGTAAGGGGTTGGCCCATTGCCTGACTCTGTTGCTTCAAAATGCCCATAGCCTGGTTGAGCTGGTTTTGAGTAATGATTTGTTCATTGACGATAGCAACAATTTTGTTGTTTGCCTGAGCGGACAAAAAGGGAGCCAGGCAGAGGCTTATGAAAAACAACGGAAATTTTAGCGTTTTTATTATTTGTTGAAACATGTTTGTTATTCTCCAAAAAATTGATTTCGATAGCCTGGGATATTCTGCTTTAAGAAAGTTTCTGTACCCGTTTGTCCAAAATTACCTAAACCTTTCAGCTGAAACTGAATATAAAACTGGGGGCTATATTTGGGCTTGGGTCTTGCGCCGACTTGTCCTTGAGAAATTAGCTCTTGATTAAAAACCATTCTTATAGCCCAGCAGCAACTATTATATTCAAGACCTGCCAGTAAATTTTGAGTATATCCAGGTCGGATATTATAGTACCAACCAGCTAAAAGATTCCAATGTTGGTTGATCGGATAGCTGGTAGAGAGTTTCAGTCGGTTTAAGTTTCCGCGATCAACGTTGTAATAGTTAATATCATTAATAAACTCATATCCAATATTAATGACAGCATCTTGTTTAGGGCGATAAGAAAATTGGATCAGTGCATTATTAAGCGCCTCAGGTTTCCAGCGCTTAAGCTCCCATAGTTTTATGGTTTGAGCGCGGAGCCGTCTTTGTTGTTGTGCCCAGTGTTCTTCAATCAGTAGAGCTCTGTCGCTACGACTTGGATTCCAATTCCAGACCGTGTTTAGCTTTAAATCCCATTGACTGTTGACATGATAAATGAGCTCTTGCACAAAAGGGGAGTAGTGTGGGTTTAGAAGTCCAGTCAGAGCGGGTTTAAACGTTGGACGGTATTGCTGTGGATCCAGGAAAACTCGAGGGGCGCTGAAATAGAAAATCTGTCCCAGGTTAAGTTGTGCTTTTTCCTCTCCGACAATCGCATCAAGTAACCGAGATGTCAAACCAAGAGATAGCTGGTTTGCATTGCTAATTCGATCGATGCCAATAAAACGATTTGTTCTGAAAAGCTGACTAAAACGGAAGGGGGGAAGTACGGTATCGAAAGGGGGAATGTTGCTTTGATTCTTATAAGGAACATAGAGGTAAAATAGTCGGGGTTCAAGCGTTTGAAGGTATAGGTGTTTGTTAAAGGAAACCCGCCTGTCAAAATAAAGGCCTGTGTCGATACTGGCAATAGGTAGAGAGCGCCTAATTTGTGTTTCTTGTTCAAAGGGCCGTGTTAAGAAAAAAATAGGGGCATTTTGAAGATGCCGGTTGAGGTCATAAGCAGTAAGATCCCATTGTATGCCTGGTTTGAAAAAGCCTGAGGGAAACAATTTTTCCCAGCTGATACCTGGTGCAAAGTGCAGTCGATTACCTGTAGGGAAGGCATCTTGACGATCCCATGGGTTAAACAAGTGTCGGCCGAATGCGCCAAATTCAAAATGTACAAATTCTGCTTGAAGTCGATATTCCAGATTGGTTTTGGGGTCAAGCCGCTCCCAATTTGCAGTCAATTGAGGGGTGCGTTTATAGATATTGTTAATCAATGGCTGATTGACAGGATGTAAGGTTTGATAAGCTTGTAAAATACCTGCGATATCCCAGTATGGGTCTATATACTGAAGCGAAACCCGGTTTAATAGCTGGTCTGTGTTTTGAGGAGAGTAACGCGTAGATACATCCTGAAAATAATAATCATCAGAAACATAGTTTAATTGTAAATCACTTTTCCAGTTGGCGTTGAGTTGTGACACATTATCAAAGTGGAGATATGCTCGAGTGGAGTGGTCATTTTTAAGACGTGCAATTGCTGCGTCAATATAACTTCTGTCGGGTCCTGGAAAATTCTCAGGTTGGGCTCGATGAATAAATCGTTTAAAGGCAGGATCGTAGGGGAGCATTTCAATAATAAAGCGTCCTTGGCTTTTTCGGGTTAAGTAGCGAAACTGGCTTTCGAGTAAAAGTGCACGGTGTGTGCTGGGTGTTATGGTAAATGTTTCATCATAATTCGGTGCCAGATTGAAATAGTAAGGAATGCTGACGAACCCACCAAGCTGCTTGTCAGAATAACCCATGCTGGGGTAGAGAAAGCCGGTTTTCCTTTTTTTGCTGATGGGGAATGTGAAGTAAGGAAATGAAAAAATTTTCTTACGTTTAAAGTACAGTTTAATTTTTTGAGCAGTTCCCCATTCAGTTTTTTGGTTGAGCACCATCTTTTTTGCCTTTAACTCCCAAGTTTTATTGACAGGAGAGCAGGTTGAGTAGGTTCCATCCTCAATGATGAGGATATCATCACTTGGCCGCTCTATTTTTTTAGCTTCTCCCGTTGCGTCTTGATGGCCTGTAGGCGTTTTAGCGTAGAGACGATAGTAGCTATTTTCAAGTGCGCCCGTTTTTGCTTCTGGATTGAATTGAGCGCGTTGGCTGACCAAATGTTTTTTCGGTTCATAAAAATGGACGTTGCCTGTGAGTTCCAAAAGGGAAATTTTTCCTGTTTGAGGATTTTGATAGACATTTGCTCTGTCTGCAGTGATAAACCTTCCTGGCTGAGAAACCTGAATGGGTCCTGTAAAGGTTGCTCCATGATTTTTTTGTAAAAAAACAGGGGTATTTGATGTGATCGTCGTTTCGCTTTCACTCGGTTTTTGTAATGCACCTTGATGGGCTGCGATAATGGCAGGTTCTTCGTAGTAACCTTTGCAGATTGAACCAGACGGGACCCAGTGCAGCTTTACTGCATGTTCAGGTAACGCTGACGTGCTACCTTCTATAGAACAGGATATCCATAGAAAAGCCAGGAAGTAAAAAGCTTTTGTAATTTTTGATTGCATGGAGTTAGATGTCCTAGTCAAGCAACTTGAAAAAATAGAGTTTATCCTTTCTGGCAGGGTTCATCAAACCAGAAACCAGGAATCTTTTTTTTTTGTTATAAAAAATGAAATGTAAACACTCCCTAACCATGGTAAGATGCTTTTTTTGATTAAAAAAGGCTGTTTTGAGGAGACATTTTGCGTAAATGGAAGGAGTCATTTCTAATTGATTTTCTTGCTTTTTTTCTGTCAATCTGGGGTTGTGGAGAACGGGGAGCGATGTGCTTGCCATTGAGCTGAGGATTTTGAAAGGTGGCATTAACTTGTAAGTTATTATTATACATTCTAGCTGGTTTTCATTGTTTATTAGTAATTGGGTGTGCACAGCATTGTAAGCCCTGCTATCAAAATGTTGAAGCTGTAAGCCAAGCCAGTTGCCAGAGGATGCAGAGAAAAAAGGTATTAAGGAAAGCTTCATCTACCATTGTTTTGCCAGAAAGTCACTTGGATAGAAAGCCAATAGAAGTCAATTCCATGCCTGCCTGGGTAAAAAAAAACATCACGCTTCAATCAAGTAGAATTTCTTTAAAACAGCTGCTTATGCAGCTCTTGCGAAATACTCCGGCAACCCTATCTTTTCAAGCAGATGTAAATGAAAATAGAAAACTCTCCTTGTACTATTCAGGTTCTATTAAAGGTGCCCTGAATAAGATCAGCCGGGTGACCGGTTATCAGTATATCATCAGAGGTAATCGGGTTATTTGGAATGCTTTTGTAACAAAAGTATTTGATATTTCATTAGTGACGACTACTAGGGTGACTGTGACAGATACGCCTGATAATGTTTATGCTATCCAAAAATATATCGAACATTTGAACAGTCAATAAAATCTAATGTTGTTAGGATCTTAATGAGGTTTAATCATGTCATTGATAAAACGAGTAACTTTAATTGTTGTTATAGGTGCTTTGAGCATTTTAGCTTTAAGCTGGTGGTATGGATCTTCCCAAAAGGGAAAAAAACTGGTTTCACTTGAAACTTTGAAGCCCGTAGAAAGTCCTTTTGCCACTTATAGGCAAACGTTACTCACTTTCCCTCGCCCTGACCAGCTTTTTGAAGAATTTTCTAATTTATTGGCATTTTCTGCTAGCTTACCAGGTTGGAGAATCAGTCATATTCACTATGAATCAGGTGAGTACCTGGTTGACGTTAAACCAGAAGGTCAACTGAGCAGTTTGCAGGTCTTGGAAAAGTGGTTAAATCGATTTGGGTTGAAATTTTTCCTAAAAAAGGATGGTGTACAGTTTTCAGTGACTTCTCGAGCGCTTAAGCGGGAGAAGGTGCCTGAAATAAAGCGTTTAGATCAAGTTGTATTGGTGATCATTGATCAATTGAAGACGATGATACCAATGGGTGCAGATATTCAGGTAGAGGGTGAAAGGCGTAAGGTTGGTATGACCAGGAGCCTTGAAATGAAAATTCATTTCGCTTCAGCTTCACCGGATGTGTTAATATTGCTGGGCAGGGAGCTGACTCAATTTCCTGTCTGGGTTAAGGAAATGAACTTTACTATGGACAATAACTTGCTTTCTGGAGCGTTTCAGTTGATGGTTTTAGGGAAATAGAATGGCCTTAGATAAAAGAAAAAAAATACTATTACCACTCATTATTCTGGCATCCGGGTATATTGCCTGGCAGTTTTATCATCTCATTTTTTCAAAAGATTCATCCAAGGTCATCTTCGAAAGCACCTTGAAACATTCTGAAAAGGTGCATCCTGACTACGTTCCTTATGCTGCCCATCATGAGAATGAGAAGACGCTTGAGGAGCTGTCTTCTACAAAGACAACTTTGCAATCTTCAGCAAAGTTATCGCCTTTACGTATTGAAAAAAAATCTAAAGAGTCCCAACCTGTAATCACTGCAGAGCAGTCAGAATATCTAAGGCTGCTTAATCGATATAATTTGCTAAAGCTGAAGCATATGCTGCTGGAAGAAGAAGCAGCAATTGCTGCGGCAAAGCAGAGAATTATTAAATCTCGTTCTGAAATTGCTAGCATGGGGGGAGATAGTGTATTGCTCGGAGAGAAAGATTTTGATCGAGAAGATGATGAGGCAAGATCAGTTTATGAGTTGGTTTATCTGGATTATCAAGGGACAGGCTGGAATGCGCTGCTTAATCGAGGTGGCCGTTTTTTTGAAGTGCATCAAGGGACTCGAATGGTGAATGGAGATCAGGTTATCAGTGTCAATAAGGAAGGTGTGATATTGAAACAAAAAGATCAACTATTTTTAGTCAATTTTGATGGATCAAGATTGATATCTCAAGATGACAGTAAGAAAAAGCTAACAATTCAGGTAGATCAGGCTGCTCATTTTTCTGAAGAGAATAAGGGTGCAACATTAGGTCGATTAACCGCGACTGAAAAACAAATCGTGGAACGACCTCTAACGGGGTATTCAAAATCTTCTGATCAGAAAAGATTAGGAGAAAATAAAGGAATGCAAAAATCGAAAGTATCTGCTTCTGTTAAAACAACGACTCATTTGCCAGCCAAATCTCTTGTACAGAAAAAGGGGGAGCCGGCTACTAAAAGTTCACAGTTGTCAGTTCAAGGTTTAACGTTGGCAACATCAACACCTGGAGCAAAAAGTAAAATTTCAAAATCTGTTGAAAAGGTACAGCAATGGTTTTCTGGTATATTGTCCAATAAAGCAGAAAAAAATGCAGATACAATGGCTGGGCTTATCAAGCAGAAGCGTATCAACAGTGATTACAAGGAAAAAGATAAAAAATCACCCGTATCTCAGCAAAAACAGTTATCCAGGTCCAGCAAGCCCTATCTTCCAGAACCACCTTTGTTAACTTTAAAGAATGAATAAACACACCCTAATGTGAGCGTACTCTAATATGTTAATAAAACAGAAACGGTTTACTATGCACCTAAGATCGACCCAGTTATGGATTTTTATTAGCCTCTTCCTGCTGCTATTGTCTGCCTGCGTTTCAAGGAATAATCAGATTCCCACGAAGACGATTGATCAGTTAGAAAAAAAACTCAGAGAATATGGGAATGCACAGGTGATTCAAAGAGGGGAATATATTAGAATCATCCTGTTTAAAGATAAATATTTTGAGGCCAATACGAACAAAATTAAGCCTAAGCGTTTTCCAGAAATTACCTTGATTGCGCAGGTGCTTAATCATACGACAAACCGAACCATTCTAGTGACAGGGCATACAGATGGAGTGAAGTCAGAGAAAGAGCGGCTGTGGGAGTCTGATATTATGGCTCGAAATGTAGGATCATTTTTATGGGCGAAAGGTGTGCCTTATCACCGAATGAGAATATTTGGACTGTCGGATAAAAAACCGATTGCGACAGATAACACGCCGATTGGAAGTGCCTATAATCGGCGTGTTGAAATTTTAGTACCATTTGATCCTATTGATGCATCATTTTAGAATATTCATTTGCTTGTCCAGGTACAGCTCAGAGGAGATAAATCTAAGAATCATGAAAAGGGCCTTAATCACATTGCTACTCATTTGCAGTTTCAGTTTTCCTGTGCACTGTTTTGCAAAAGACTTGATGGAGGTTTATCAAGATGCTTTTACCAATGATGCAATTTTTAAGGCGGCGAGAGCTGAATTACAAGCTCAGGCTCAATTGTTTCCAATGGCGTTGTCTTCCTTGTTGCCACAGTTGTTGTTTACCGGAAATGTGTCTAGAACAGGTTTCAGGGCTAATTTCGCTAATCCGCGTCTTAATAATCCTGGTTCACTTCCTTCAGTAGGGGTGAATCGCCATAAAGATTATACGCTCAGCGTAAGTCAGACCATTTTTAATCTTTCTCAGTGGGGGGAGGTTAAAAATGCCAGAGCTACGGTTAAACAGGCAGTTGCTAATTTTCATGCAGCGTTTCAGGATTTGATTATTAGAACAGCACAGGCTTATTTTAATGTACTTAACGCCCATGATAATTTTCGCTTTAAAAGTGCTCAGGCAAAAGCATTAAAGAACAAATTAGATCAATATAGGGCGCGGTACAAAGTAGGTTTAATTGCCATTACAGATGTTTATCTGACACAGACTGATTATGAAATAGTCAAGGCGGAAAGAATTGAGGCACAAAATGATTTAGAGAATCGTCTGGAGGATTTAAAAGTCATTACAGGAAAGATTTATCCAGAATTAAAAGGCGCAGGGGATTCATTACCACTCATTTCTCCTTTTCCTACTAGTATTGAGCGATGGACTGAGGTGGCTATAAAGCAAAATTACAAAATTTTAGCTGCACAATATGCAACACTTGCAGCTAAAGAGCGATTTGATGTTGAGCTTGGAAAAGGGTTTCCTAAATTATCAGCCAATGGGTCTTATGCCTATACTGAAGACTCTAATTTGAATTTTGATGGAGCTGCTTTTGGGCCAGCGCATAGTCGATTAGAAACTGTAGGTCTTAATTTAGAGTATCCAATTTTGCAAGGGGGGCGCGTCATTGCTAGCACTCGCCAGGTAACGCATCTGTATCATAAGGCAGATGCTCAAAAAGAGCAGGTATTAAGAGAAACAGTAGCTTTTACCCGTCAATCTTATTTGGGGGTTTTAGCGAGCATAGGGCAAGTTAAGGCATATAAACAAAGTATTTTTTCTAGCCAAAGTGCGTTAGAAACCAATGAGGCCGGCTACTTGGTGGGGACAAAGACAGTGCTTGATGTTTTGACTGCCCAATCCTCTGTATTTGAATCTCAGTCTAACCATTCTAAAAATCAATATAACTATTTAATGAACACACTCAAACTAAAACAGGCTGCCGGTACATTAAAAGTAGAAGATTTAATGAACTTGAATCAATGGTTAGTAAGTAAGTCAGCTTTTTCTGAGAGTTATCTGGTTAAGTTACAACTGCTTAAGGAAAAATCAAAAGTATCATTGCCGCAGCCGAAGCATAAAAAAAATTCTGTGAAACCTAAGAGAATAAAAGAAAAAAAACCAGAAAAAAAGAAACAGGTAGAGATTCCTAAACCAACAAACATCCGCTATCAATAAACCAAGAGGTATGTTCGCAATGGAGAGCGAGAGCGGGTGTTGCTATAAATATTTAAAAGCATCACTTCCCTCAACTGCTAGCCAGTCTTCCAGGATAAGCTTTGCTGCATAACAATCAACATTTTCTTTGCTTAACCCTTTATAACCTTTTTGGGAAAACAAACGGCTTTTTGCTTCTACGGTGGTTAAATCTTCATTGATCCAGAACATTGGAATGGCATATCTTGCTTTAACTTTTTCGGATAATTCCTTGATAAACAATATGATTTCACTTTCTTTTTTTTCCAGATTTTTTGGGGTGCCTATGACAAAGCCGTCGGGTTGCCACTCATTAACCAGTTGATCAAGGCTTTCCCAATCTGGGGTGCCAGCTTTGACAAGGAGGGATCGTAAAGGGGTAGCTGTTTGGGTAATGGTTTGACCTATGGCAACCCCTATGTAACGAGTGCCTACGTCCAACCCTAAGAGTGTTTTATTTTTATCCATGTCCTACCTGATTGAGAAATAAATCCAGATTGATTCCACTGAGCTGAGCAGCTGTTTTCCAGCGCTTATGATAAGGTTGATCAAAAATATCTTTGTTTAGGTCTGCAATCCACCATAAATTTTTTTTGAACTCATTCTCAAGCTGACCAGCTTCCCAAGCCGCATATCCTGAGAGAAACATTATATTTGAGGGTAGTCTGTCGGTGGCAAACTGAAGGAGTGCTTCTCGAGGAGGAATTAAAAATAAATTAAACTCTGAGTCGAAGTTTGTTTCGGGGTGCATGAGAAATATTTCATGTGGATGAAGTGGACCGCCTTCGAGTACGTGGTGGCATTTAGGGTACGAAAAGGTATGGCTGACAACACCAACTTCCTCTAGTATTTCTCCCAGCTTGATGGGCAGTAGTTTATTGACAATAAAGCCAACGCTTCCTTCAGGTTGATGTTCATATAAAAAGATAAGGGATTGTTGAAAGCAGCCGTCTTGTAGATGAGGGCTGGCAATTAATAGTTTATTTTTTAGTGAAGAAAACTGATACATCAGGGGTTATGCTTGTTGTTATAGAGCGAGTCAATAATTAATTTTTTAGCTGCAAAACGCGTATAATGGGTCAAATTTTATGCAAATTTTCGTCACATATCTGGATATGCTTCCTTAAATTTGCCTCCATTACCCACATTTTGAAGCTAAAAAGATTAATTGTTGACTCGCTCTAAGTAAGTTAAAAGTCTTTTTTTCCAACCAGGTAACCATCGGCTTTCATCTCTATGCCTGGGTGCATTTTGCACGCGGCGGATTAATAGATGATTTGCAGACCATACAAATGCTTCTTCAGGTTTGTAATGTCGAGGGGCATAGTTCATTAATCGCAAAACTTGCAAAAGCCCCCAGCCCTGATTGTTGTAGTGAACGTGTGTACCCAGGCCCTCACCTTTAAAATTAATATAATCTGCCAGGATATATATGCCTTTGGGTGTTTTAGCCAGTTGGTAAAAGTTTTTGGTCAGGGTAGGGTGTTCATTGGCGGGTGTTTTTTTCAATATTCGAAGCAGTGTTGTTTCTGCCTTGTTGGCAATGAATTTAGCTTGAATTGGTATGGTTTGGATCATCAAATCTCTCAATTCTTTCACCTTTTTGGAATTATGGGCTTTTAAAAAGGCAGCTCGATTAGGCCAGGGGCAGTCAGGTACATCCCCTTTTTGCAGCCAGTATGGAAGCTTTATACCAGATTGTTTCATATATCTGATTAGGTCAGGGAAGGAGTCTACAAAATGCGTATGCCTTTTAGGAGGATACCAGATGAAATGACCAATGCCTAAGGAAGCAAAATCTTCTCCCTCATTCCAGGCAACCAAAAGCTCAACGCTGTTAGCGCTTTCATTTCGCCAGATTTTCATGCCGATATCCATGGCTTCCTGATCTGTGATCTTGATGGATCCAAAGGCATTAGAAGATAAAAGAAATATAATGAGGATACAGACTATTTTGAACATGTGCTATTTCTCCGAGTGACCCAAATAATGCCGATCAGAATGAAACTGACTGCAATCCATAAGCGAAAAGAGAGTGTTTCATTAAAAATTAACCATCCCCAGAAAAGGCCAGTTAATATGACAACGCCACTGACCATACTGTAATAAACCGCACCAGATAATTTCAATAATTGAAACAATAAAATATAGCTCAGTCCAGAGAGTAAAATTTCAATAACAATCACCCAGTCTGCAATGGAGAAAGGTGAACTTATGGGATAGAACGTATGAGTACCTATGACAACAGGTGTTAATAATAGGGAAGAAAAAATCAACATGCCCGCTGAAACGGATAAAGAATGGCTATTTTCTGGTCGAAATCGGGAGGCATAAAGAGATGCAATGCTAAAGCAAAGCGGGGAAATTAAAATGATCAGTAGCCATTTAATATCTCCTTGATAGGTAATATCATTGGTCATAAAAGAAAAACTGAGTATGCCTAAAATGGTCAGAAATACGCCAAAAAATCGTGTCAAATTAAACCGCTCTTGGTGAAAGAAAAGAGCTAACAAGTAAGTCATGACGGGGGTAGTATTCACTAAAACAGCTGTAATTCCAGCAGGCAAGTATTTTGCAACGACATAATACATAATGGTATTGGGTATTGCGATTCCAAAAAGACCACAAATGAAATAAAAACGAATATATGGTATGGAGAAAGGAACTCTAAGGCCAGAGAAATAGCAAAGCAGTGATGTGAGAATTGCGGGGCCTACTGACTGCCAGAATGCATATCCAAGCGGAGGAACGTTATTAACCATGGCTACACCGGCAATTGTATAGGCAGACCCCCAAATAAAGCCAAGCGAAAGCAGTAATGAAAGCGGAAGGAAAAAGGAAGAAAGGGATGATTGGGGACGTTTCATTATTCAGGATTTTCCAAACTCAGCTGCTCTGTATTATAGTCATAAGCGAAAATTTCTGCATATCGACCCCAGTCGATCACTGTGGTAAGCACTTCTTCTGCTGCTTCCGTGCTAAGATCATCTTCTAACTCTCTTAAAAAGCGTTCTTCTGAAGCGCAATGATCTTTCCGCTCATCCAGTACATGTCGGATGTGTCTGGCCAAAGGAACATAGCGCATCAAATGATCTGCAAAAACTTTCTTTCGGGCTAGAATATCTGCTTCAACTAATAATTTTCCAGCGGCAGTAAGCTCAATATCACCTTGAGAGACCTTGGCGAAGCGTAAAATTTCCAGGGCGTCTGTGATCGGCAGTAAGTCATTGATATTTAAATTAAGTTCATCGGCCACCTCGGGTAGGTCTGCCCGTTTCTGATATTCAGGAGAATCTAAAGCCTCCATAAAACCCAAGAGCTCAGAAATAGCGACTTTAGGTAGGCGGTAAGTCAGTCCAATCATTTTTTCAGGTAATCTTCTCTGAGTGATTTGATCTTTACTCTTGGAAGTCATTAATGTATAGATATCATCCACGATTTCTCGATAGCGCTTTCCTTGTTCTTTTCTAGGGTGCGGTAAATCAATCGTCAAGATAGACTTAATGGTTCCAGGATGACTGTCAAAAATTAAAACTCGATCTGCCAAAATAGCCGCTTCTTCAATATTGTGAGTCACACACAAAATAGACTTAATGTTGGTTACCTTGGAAGCCCATAGATCAATCAGTTCATTTCTTAAGTTATCTGCAGTTAATACATCCAGGGCAGAAAAAGGTTCATCCATCAGTAATAATTCAGGATTAACAACCAGTGCTCTAGCAAATCCTATACGTTGGCTCATGCCTCCAGATAATTCCTTTGGATAGGCTGATTCAAAGCCGTCCATCCCTATAATATCGATGGCTTTTAATGCTTTGGTTCGCCGTTCTTCTTTTGGGATACCTTGTGCTTCAAGGCCCAGTTGAACATTTTCTAAAACTGTTAGCCATGGCATCAGTGCAAAATGCTGAAATACCATGGAGATCCCCTGAGTAGGCCCATGTATTTTGTTTCCCTTGTAAAAGACTGTTCCAGAAGAGGGTTGAATGAGTCCTGCAATAATTCGCAACAAGGTTGATTTTCCGGAGCCTGATTTTCCTAAAAGTGCAATAATTTCGTTTTCATATATATCAAAATTGAGCTTGTCTAAGACAAGCATTTGAGGATCTTTTCGGTTGGAAAAAGATTTTTTGACGTCCCGAATTTCAACTAATGAGGTGCGTTTATTATGTTGCATAAGCAAGGTTTAATAGTAATAAGAAGAGTTGACGCGTTGCTCGATCATCTCTCATAAAGTTGTTAGTCAAAGCTTTAAAACTGGACTCGGTAATTGAAAGCTACTACTGAATTCAGGTTAAATTATTCTAAAGTAAAAGCGATGAAAGAGAAACCTTTAATAGGCGTTCACATAAAAAATTCAAATGAGTTGCGCTTGAACTTTGATCGTTATATGTTTTAACTATATTTTTTACCAGTTAATCCAGGAGTTAAGGAACATGAGTTTATTGAAATTAAAAAACGTAATAGTTGTTGTTGGTATGGGTTTATTTGTATCAGGTGCATTTGCGGGTGAAATGAAAGGCAGTAGTATGAATGATAAAGGGAATCATTCAATGCATCAACAAGAAGAAAAAATGAAAAATAAGCATACAGGTAAGAAAAAGAAAAAATCTTGTGGCTGTGAAGCTAAAATGCAAAATAAAAAGATGGAAAAAGAAAATGCATCCAAGATGCAGCAATAAGTTGGATGTCTAAGAACCTGTCTTCACTTTGGTTTTGAAGGAAGACACTAAAAAAGAATGGTGACTTTGGCTGAATTGAAAACCCAACCATTGTCACCATCAGTTTTGAATAAAAGCTCTTTTTATGGAAGGAACTTTTTACAGACAGAACAAGGGATTAACCTTCGCTTCCTGTTGAATCGCTAGAATCATCGCTTGATGATGGAGTCGCAGTTGCTGTCGTTGCTTGATCGTCTGTTGCTGTTGTTTCATCTGCGAGTACAGAAGAACCAAAGCCTAATAAAGCTGCAAAAGCTAAAACAGAAGTTAATTTTTTCATATCACTCTCCTTTTTGGATTATTGAAGTTGATGACTTTGGAGAGCAGAGCAGGAGTATTCATGCTCGCTTCACCAAAATTTGTCTTGCGTAAATATAATCTGAAATTTCGAGTTATGCCAGTTTTTTTTGAGTATTTTTAGCTTTTTATTAGGCTTTAGGCAAAGAAAAGCTTGACAGGTTGCAAGAGTCTTATTTAGAATCCGGGGATTGTTTAATTGCTTCCATAAGCTGCCTTCTATAAATTCACACGAGTTCAGTGTGAGTGAGGCAAATTTTGAAGAGGAGAGTAAAGTATGGCTACCACTAGCCAGTTAGTTCGCAAGCCGCGCAAACCTAAAAAAGAGAAGACAAACGTTCCTGCTTTAGCAGGTTGCCCTCAAAAAAGAGGGGTTTGCACACGCGTTTATACAACAACGCCTAAAAAGCCAAATTCTGCATTACGTAAAGTAGCTCGTGTTCGCTTAACCAATGGGATGGAAGTGACAGCTTATATTGGCGGTGAAGGCCATAATCTTCAAGAGCATTCAGTTGTGCTTATCCGTGGTGGTCGTGTGAAAGATTTGCCAGGTGTTCGTTACCATATTGTACGTGGAAGTCTGGATACTGCAGGTGTTTCCGGCAGAAAACAAGGACGCTCTAAGTATGGTGAAAAAAGAGCCAAGACAAAGTAGTATAAGTCATTAGGTTTTAAGGTTCATACATTCAAATGTTTGAACTTTATTGTTTTTTAAGAATTAAAAATTATTGAAGTGTTGGGGGATAAGTATGCCAAGACGAAAATCAGTTCCGAAGAGGTGGTTGCTTCCAGATCCACTTTTTGGTAGTGAATTGGTTACTAAGTTTATTAATATTCTCATGAGGGATGGGAAGAGATCAAAAGCTGAAAACATCATTTATGGTGCGTCTGAGCATGTTTTGCGTCAGTTGCAAAAAGATGCAGCGCTTCAAGCTGAGCTATTGAAAAAGATGCAAGGCAAATATTCAGGCACAAGTGGTGTAGGTGAAGATGTGGGTGAAGGAGAATCTGGGGAAGGAACCGAATCTCGTGGAAAATCATGGCGGGATGCAGGTGAAGGCTCGTCGAAATTAGACTTAACGCATTTTTCTAAACTCAGTACTGTGGATATTAAAACGCAACCAGAAGCAAGAAAAATTGCTTTAGCTGTCATTGAAAAAGCAATCGATCAGGTTCGCCCAGTTGCTGAAGTAAGAACCCGTCGTGTAGGGGGGTCAAACTATCAAATTCCAACAGAGGTACCTTCTTCAAGACGGACTACACTAGCTATGCGTTGGTTAAAGACATTTGCTTCCAAGCGGGGTGATAGATCTATGACGCTTTCTCTTGGTAATGAGTTGGTTGATGCCTTGATGGGTAGAGGCGGCGCCGTCAAAAAGCGTGAAGAAGTACATAAAATGGCTGAAGCTAATAGAGCTTTTGCGCATTATAAGTGGTAATAATGAATATGAATGTCCCAATAGAGCGTTATCGTAATTTTGGCATCATGGCTCACATCGATGCTGGTAAAACAACAACAACAGAGCGAGTCCTTTTTTATACTGGAGTTACCCATAAAATTGGTGAAGTCCATGAAGGGGCGGCAACTATGGACTGGATGGCGCAAGAGCAAGAGCGGGGGATTACCATTACCTCTGCGGCAACAACTTGTTTCTGGTCTGGTATGGAGGCAGGTGCTTATCCGCAGCATCGTATGAACATTATTGATACGCCAGGACACGTTGACTTTACCATTGAAGTTGAACGTTCGCTTACGGGTCTTAGATGGTGCCGTCGCTGTGTTTTGTTCGGTTGGTGGGGTTGAGCCTCAATCTGAAACAGTCTGGCGACAAGCCAATAAATATGGCGTCCCCAGGATTGCTTTTGTTAATAAGATGGATAGGGCAGGTGCCAATTTTTACCGGGTTGTCGAGCAGTTAGAAAAACGCTTAGGGGCGCGCCCTGTTCCTGTGCAATTACCCATAGGAGCAGAAGACAATTTCGAAGGTGTGATTGATTTGGTTCGAATGAAAGCTGTTTACTGGAATGAGAAAGACAAGGGATTAACTTTTGAGTTTCGTGATATTCCTGAGAATTTGCAGGCAGATGCAGCTGCTTGGCGTGAAAAAATGGTTGAATCAGCGGCTGAAGCAAATGAAGCGTTGATGAATAAATATCTTGAAGAAGGCGATCTTTCTGAAGATGAAATCAAGCAGGGAATCCGCCTAAGAACACTAGCCAATGAAATTGTGCCTGCTTTTTGTGGGACGGCTTTCAAAAACAAAGGTGTTCAAGCTTTGCTGGATGGTGTGCTTGACTATCTACCTTCACCAGTAGATGTTCCGCCTATCAAGGGTGAAACATGAAGCTGGAGAAGAAACTGAACGCAAAGCATCAGAAAAAGAACCTTTTTCTGCATTGGCATTTAAGATTGCAACCGATCCATTCGTTGGAACACTTACTTATTTTAGGGTATATTCAGGTGTTTTAAGCTCAGGTGATGCAGTTTACAATCCTGTTAAAGATAAAAAAGAACGAATTGGACGATTACTGCAAATGCATGCTAACACTCGCCAGGAAATCAAAGAGGTAAGAGCAGGAGACATTGCTGCCGCAGTAGGTTTAAAAGACGTCGTTACAGGTGACACATTATGTGACGTAAATCAGGTTGTTAAATTGGAGCGAATGGAATTTCCCGAGCCTGTGATTTCGGTAGCGGTGGAGCCTAAAACAAAGTCTGATCAAGAAAAGATGGGGATTGCATTAGGGAAATTAGCTCAGGAAGATCCTTCATTTCGAGTACGCACGGATGAAGAAACAGGACAAACCATCATTTCAGGGATGGGTGAGTTGCACCTAGAGATTATTGTAGATCGTATGCGACGCGAATTTAATGTGGAAGCAAACGTTGGTAAACCGCAGGTTGCTTACCGTGAAACCATTCGAGAAAAAGTTGAACAAGAAGGGAAGTATGTTCGTCAGTCAGGTGGTACGAGGACAATATGGTCATGTATGGCTTAGAATTGAACCTCAAGCAGCTGGAGAAGGTTTTGAGTTTGTTAATGCAATTGTAGGGGGAGTTATTCCCAGAGAATACATCCCAGCGGTTGAAAAAGGAATTAAAGAGCAAATGGAAAATGGTGTTATTGCTGGATATCCAGTGGTTGATGTAAAAGTCACCTTATCTATGATGGTTCTTACCATGACGTTGACTCTAGTGAAATGGCATTTAAAATTGCTGGTTCTATGTGGATTTAAAGAGGGTGCGCGAAAAGCCAAACCTGTGGTGCTTGAGCCTATTATGAAAGTGGAAGTTGTCACGCCTGAGGAATATATGGGAGATGTGATTGGTGATTTGAATCGACGAAGAGGTGTTATACAGGGTATGGATGAAGGTCCCGCAGGAAAAATTGTTTCAGCAGAAGTTCCTTTAGCTGAGATGTTTGGTTATGCAACTGACTTTACGTTCTGCATCGCAAGGAAGAGCTACGTATACAATGGAGTTTTGTAAATATACTGAGGCGCCTGCAAATGTTGCAGAAGCCAAATTAATAAGCAGTAACATTTTAGTTTTATATAAGTAAACGAGGGTAAAACAATGGCAAAGGAAAATATGAGAGAAGTAAGCCCCATGTCAACATAGGAACAATTGGTCACGTTGACCATGGTAAAACTACTTTGACAGCAGCGATTACAAAAGTTTTGGCAGAACAAGGTGGTGCAGAATTTTCAGCATATGATCAAATTGATAAAGCACCAGAAGAAAGAGCACGTGGTATTACTATCTCAACAGCACACGTTGAATATGAAACCGAAAATAGACACTATGCGCCACGTAGATTGTCCAGGCCATGCTGACTATGTGAAAAACATGATTACAGGTGCAGCTCAAATGGATGGTGCGATATTGGTAGTATCTGCAGCTGATGGTCCAATGCCTCAAACCCGAGAGCACATTTTGTTAGCGCGACAGGTAGGGGTTCCTCATATTGTGGTATACCTGAATAAAGCTGATATGGTTGATGATCCTGAATGCTTGAATTAGTCGAGATGGAAGTAAGAGACTTATTAACCAAATATGATTTCCCTGGTGATGACATTCCTGTTATTAGAGGTTCTGCGTTGAAAGCTCTGGAAGGTGAAAAAGTGAAATTGGCGTATCAAGCCATTGAAAAACTTAGTGGAAGCAATGGATGCTTATATTCCAGAGCCAAGACGAGATATAGATAAGACATTCTTGATGCCAATTGAAGATGTATTCTCTATTTCTGGTCGTGGTACGGTTGTAACAGGAAGAATAGAAAGAGGTATGGTCAAAGTAGGTGAAGAAATTGAAATTGTAGGTATTACAAGAAACGACCAAAACCACTTGTACTGGTGTAGAAATGTTCCGTAAGTTGCTTGATCAAGGTCGAGCGGGTGATAATGTTGGTGTCTTTTACGAGGTACCAAACGAGACGAAGTTGAGCGTGGACAAGTACTTGCTAAACCAGGTACGATCAACCTCATACAAAATTTGAAGCAGAAGTTTATGTATTATCTAAAGAAGAAGGTGGCCGTCATACTCCATTTTTTCAAGGATATCGTCCCCAGTTTTATTTCAGAACAACAGATGTAACAGGTGAAGTAGAGCTTCCTGAAGGTGTAGAAATGGTAATGCCTGGTGATAATGTGAAGTTTTCAGCTACATTGATTGCGCCAATTGCAATGGAAGAAGGGCTTCGCTTTGCGATTCGAGAAGGTGGCCGAACAGTTGGTGCCGGAGTAGTTACTAAAATTGTTGAGTAAATAAATGGCTTCGCGAAAAAAAGAAAATATTAAAGAAAAGAAGATTAGAATTTGTTTGAAGGGATTTGACCACGCATTGATTGATCGTTCGATAGAACAAATTGTATCAACAGTGAAGAGAACAGGAGCTGTTCTTCGTGGTCCTATTCCTTTGCCTACAAAGATTGATCGCTTTTGTGTTTTGATCTCACCGCATAAAGATAAAGATGCGAGAGATCAATATGAGATTCGCACTCATAAAAGGTTATTGGATATTCTAAATCCAACAGATAAAACAGTCGATGCGCTGATGAAGCTGGATTTGCCTGCAGGTGTGAATGTTCAGATAGAAGTGAATTAATTTTTTGAAGTAATTCATAATTGAGTAGGTAAAACAAGCATTTAGTGATAAAATGTTTGTCTTCTATAAATTATTAAGTTTTTGTTGCATGGATAATTTGTGATCAATTTATCCATGTATTTTATTGAGGAAACTCTAATGTCAATCGGTTTAATGGGTAAAAAATGTGGAATGACGCGTCTTTTCGACGAAGAAGGAAACTCCATTCCTGTCACTGTTTTGTGGGTAGAACCTAATCGGATTTGTCAGATAAAAAAAATAGAAACGGATGGATATAATGCAGTACAGATTGCTTATGGAGAAAAGCGACCCAACCGCATTAGTAACCCAGTCAAAGGTCATTATCGCAAATTTGAAGTTGAGCCTGGTTATGGTTTGAAAGAAATTAGATTAGATAAGCTGGAAGGAATGGAAGTAGGGGCTGAATGGAAGGTGGATTTGTTTGAAAAAGGACAAAAAGTCGACGTTAGTGCTGTTTCTCAGGGAAAGGGGTTTCAAGGTGTTATTAAACGATATGGTTTTAGAACACAAGATGCAACGCATGGAAACTCACTCTCGCATCGGGCACCAGGCTCTATTGGTCAGCGTCAAGATCCAGGAAGAGTGTTCAAAGGGAAAAAGATGGGTGGTCATATGGGAAGTCGAAACCGTACCATCCAAAATTTAGAGGTAATCAAGGTGGATGCTGAGAACAATCTTATTTTAATTAAAGGAGCAGTACCTGGAGCTGTTAGCACTTGGGTTCTGATTTCTCCTGCAGTTAAAGTAAAGCAAATAAAAGGTTGAAAGATTCGGTATGGAGCTAGCTCTTTTAGATAATAAAAATAAACTTGTTGTTTCAGACAATATTTTTAATGTAGATTTCAAAGAAGGTTTAATACACCAGGTGGTTTCTACCCATTTAACGAATGCCCGCTCAGGAACAAAAGCACAAAAAAACCGCTCAGCTGTTCGTGGCGGTGGTCGCAAGCCTTGGAGGCAAAAAGGGACGGGTAGAGCGCGCGCAGGAACAATTCGAAGTCCTATTTGGAGAGGAGGCGGCGTTACATTCGCGGCTCAACCTAAGGTTTATGATAAAAAAATTAATAAAAAAGCTTATCGTGTAGCCTTATGTTCCATACTTTCTGAGCTGATTAGGCAAGAACGATTGTTTGCGCTCAATAGTTTTGCTGTAGAAAGTCATAGGACAAAAGATTTTCTGAAAAAATTAGAAGTGGCAGGGGAATATAAAAATTTGCTTATTATAACAGATGACTTGCAAGACAACCTTATTTTGGCCTCTCGGAACCTTCCTTTTGTTGAGGTGCTCCACACAAAAGAGATAGATCCTGTTCGTTTAATTTCAGCAGATAAGATTTTAGCAACAGAAGCTGCTTTAAAACAAATTGAAGAGAATTTGGTATGATGAATAAGCAACATTTAATGACCATTCTACGTGCGCCGCATTTTTCAGAAAAAAGTACGTTGGGGTTAGAAAAGAATCGACAGTACGTTTTCAAAGTACTTCCTGCTTCAAATAAAGATGAAATAAAGCAGGCTGTTGAGCTCATGTTTAATGTAAAAGTATCTGCTGTGAGAACAGTTAATATTAAAGGTAAGTCTAGGAGATTTGCGCGAATTTTAGGTCGTTTGAAATCTTATAAAAAAGCTTATGTTACCTTGCATGAAGGACATGAAATTGATTTTTCAGGAAATGCTGCCAGCAGTCCTGTGTGAAAATAACTTAAATACTCAAAATATGAGGAGTTAAAAAGTGGCCCTAGTAAGAGCTAAACCGACATCAGCAGGTCGCCGTTTTGTTGTTTCGGTGAAAAATCCAGATCTTCATAAGGGTAAGCCTTATCTGCCGTTGGTATCACCTAAGAAACGAATCAATGGTCGTAACAATAATGGGCGTATTACCGTTAGGCATAGAGGGGGTGGACATAAGAAGCTTTATCGAATTATCGATTTTAAGCGAAATAAGGATGGAATAGTTGGAAAAGTCGAGAGATTAGAGTATGATCCTAATCGCAGTGCATTTATTGCTTTAGTGCTTTACCAGGATGGTGAGCGGCGGTATATTATTGCAGAAAGAACCTTGAAAGTAGGTTCTGAAGTTATTTCTGGTGAGGGTGCTTCAATTAAGCCTGGAAACTGCCTGCCTTTAGAACGTATTCCGGTAGGTAGTACGATACATTGTGTCGAATTAAAGCCTGGGAAAGGAGCGCAATTGGCAAGAAGTGCAGGTGCTTCTGTACAGCTTGTTGCGCGAGAAGGTATGTATTGCACATTGAGGCTTCGATCAGGTGAAATGCGTAAGGTGTTGTCCGCTTGTAGAGCTTCTATTGGAGAAGTTTCCAACCCTGAGAATAATTTGATTTCTTTAGGTAAGGCTGGTGCAACTCGTTGGCGTGGACGTAGACCCAAGGTTCGTGGTACAGCAATGAACCCAATAGATCACCCGCATGGTGGCGGTGAAGGTCGTACTTTTGGTAGACATCCAGTTACTCCTTGGGGTAAACCCACTAAGGGGTATAAGACACGTTCAAATAAACGAACTAGTCATATGATTGTAAGAGATAGACGTAAAAAGTAATGTGGAGATGAATAAGTGGCGCGTTCTGTAAAGAAAGGTCCTTTTGTAGATTATCATCTGCTGGAAAAAGTAGAGAAAGCTCGAAGTTCCGATAAAAAGAAGCCTATAAAAACGTGGTCAAGACGTTCTACTGTTTTACCTCAAATGGTAGGTTTAACAATGGCTATACATAACGGTCGAAACCATGTTCCAATCTTTATTGGTGAGGAAATGGTAGGACACAAGTTAGGTGAGTTTGCCCCTACACGCACTTTTAAAGGGCATTCTGGAGATCGAAAGACTAAAGATAAGAGGGGGTGATTATGCAGGCTATAGCAAAGCATCGTTATGCGCGAATATCAGCCCAGAAAGCCAGGCTGGTTGCAAATCAAATTAGAGGAATGTCTGTAGATGCTGCATTTGATTTGCTTGCTTTTAGTCAAAAGAAAGCAGGCGCTTTAATAAAAAAAGTGCTTTACTCAGCAGTTGCAAATGCTGAATATAATCAAGGTGCTGATCTAGAAAGCCTTAAGGTATTAAGTATCTGTGTAGATGAAGGCCCTAGTTTTAAACGGATTAGCGCTCGTGCAAAAGGACGAGCAGATAGAGTTATAAAGAGAACTTGTCATATAACGATTACGGTGTCAGATTCGCTGAGGAGACAATAATGGGTCAAAAAGTTCATCCAGTAGGCATGCGTTTAACCTTAAATAAAGCATGGCTTTCTACATGGTATGCTAAAGGTAAGGAATATGCTGCTTTTTTAGCAGAAGATAATGCTTTAAGAGCTCATATTATGAAATCTTTAGATAAAGCAGCAGCAGCTTCAGTTAACAAAATTAATATTGAACGCTTTACTGATAGAGTGAAGGTGACCATTGAGACTGCTCGTTCAGCTGTAGTTATTGGAAATAAGGGAGAAAATGTAGAATTGCTAAAGAGGGGTTTGGCAAAGTTAATCAATAGCCCAATTTATGTTGATGTTCAGGAAGTTAAAAAACCTGAATTAAGTGCGTTGTTGGTAGGAAATAATGTTGCTCAGCAATTAGAGCGTCGCGTTATGTTCCGGCGTGCAATGAAACGAGCGGTTCAAACTGTTCTAAAAGCAGGCGCTGGTGGGGTGAAAATTGCTGTCAGTGGTCGCTTGGGTGGTGCTGAAATTGCACGTACAGAGTGGTATAGAGAAGGAACGGTTCCCTTACACACCTTCAGAGCCGATATTGATTATGCTTCAGTTGAAGCTAAAACAACTTACGGTATTATTGGTATCAAAGTTTGGATATATAAGGGCGAAGTTTTTAAAGACAAAGGAACTTCTAAAACAAAATAGCGTATAAAAAATAGGCTTTTATAAGGTGCTTTATGTTACAACCTAAACGAACAAAATTTAGAAAGCAGCAAAAGGGGCGGAATACAGGCCTTGCTTTAAGGGGCAATAAAGTCAGTTTTGGTGAATTTGGCTTGAAAGCTGTAGGAAGAGGTCAATTAACCTCGAGACAAATTGAGGCTGCGCGTCGTGCGATAACAAGGGCCGTTAAACGGGGGGGTAAAATCTGGATACGTGTATTCCCTGATAAACCTATTACAAAAAAACCATTGGAAGTTCGCCAAGGTAAAGGTAAAGGTAATGTAGAATACTGGGTTGCGTTAATACAGCCTGGCCGTGTGTTATTTGAAATCACAGGCGTAGAGGAACCGCTTGCTAGAGAAGCCTTCCGACTTGCAGAAGCAAAACTACCTTTTCCTGTTACATTTGTTCAAAGAGAGATTATGTAATGAAAATGAAAGAGATACGAGAAAGTTCTGTAAAGGAGCTGCAAGAAGAGCTCAATGCATTGCATAGGGAGCTGTTTAATTTACGTATGCAAAGAGGAATGGAGGGAGTTAGTAAGCCTCATTTATTTTTAAAAGCGCGACGTAATATTGCTCGTATTAAAACAGTAATAAATGAAAATAGGCTGAGAAATAGTCATGAAAGCGATTAAGAAGAAAGCCTTACAGGCACAAGTAATTTCTGATAAGATGGATAAATCTATTCTTGTTACGATGAGCACTAATGTTTCTAGTTTAAAATATGGAAAGTACCTTAGTCGTAGAACTAAGGTCATGGTTCATGATGAAGGAAATCTTGCTAAACAAGGAAATATAGTTCTGATAGAAGAAGGCCGTCCAGTTTCTAAGTGTAAAAACTGGAGATTAGTTAAAGTGCTTGATTGAAATCAATTTTTGGTTTTTAGATTCTACTTTTTAAAGTGGGATCTTCCTTTGATTTTAAAAGATGAAAATTTTCTTGTGAGTCTTTAAGAAGTGGGTTTTATATGATACAAATGCAGACAATGCTTGATGTAGCAGACAACAGTGGAGCACGGGTTGTGATGTGCATTAAAGTTTTAGGTGGGTCTCGTAGGCGTTATGCCCGTGTTGGCGATATTATTAAAATTAGCGTGAAGGAGGCAATACCGCATTCTCGTGTTAAGAAAGGAGATGTTCTTAATGCTGTGGTTGTTAGAACAAAAAAAGAAATCCGACGGACTGATGGAGGTGCTATCCGATTTGGTCAAAATGCAGCTGTATTGTTGAATGCCCAGTTACAACCGATTGGCACTCGTATTTTTGGTCCAGTTACTCGTGAATTAAGAGCGACTAACTTTATGAAAATTGTTTCCTTGGCCCCTGAGGTTTTGTAAGACATAAAACTGCTGAAGGTAGAAGTTTATGAATAGAATTAGAAAAGATGATGAAGTTGTTGTAATTTCAGGAAAAGATAAGGGAAAGCGAGCAAAAGTTGTAAGGGTTTTGCCCAACCAAAAATTGGTATTACAAGGTATCAATATGGTGAAGAAGCATAAAAAGGCAAATCCTCAAAAAGGAGAGCAGGGTGGTATTGTTGAAAAGGAAATGCCTATCCATATATCTAATGTAATGCTTTTTGACTCTGCCTCTGGTAAAGGAAGCAGAGTGGGTTTTAAGCAGTTAGAGGATGGTCGAAAAGTTAGGTATTTTAAGCAAAGTAAAGAAGTCATTGATGTAGTAGCATAGGCTAGATTTTATTATGAGTAGCAACTTAAAAGAACTGTATCAAAAAACCATAATTGAACAGTTAAAAAAGCAGTTTAAGTATAAAAGTGTGATGGAAGTTCCACGCATAGTTAAGATTACGTTGAGCATGGGTGTTGGAGAAGCTATCCTGGATAAAAAGCAATTAGATTTTGCTTTGGAAGATTTGGAATTGATCTCAGGGCAAAAACCTGTTTCTACTTCAGCCAAAAAATCTATCGCAGGTTTTAAGGTTCGAGAAGGTTTTAAAATTGGTTGTAAGGTAACCCTTCGTCGTGAGCGGATGTATGAGTTTTTAGAGCGCCTTATTAAGATATCTATTCCTAGAATTCGAGATTTTCGTGGATTTAGCAAGCATGCTTTTGATGAACAAGGAAATTATAATTTGGGAATTAGAGAACAAATCGTATTTCCTGAAATTGATTACGATAAAATCAATAAAATAAGAGGCCTTAACATTGCAATTACAACAACGGCTAAAACTAAAGAAGAAGGCCAGGCACTGTTGACGGCATTTAGTTTTCCTTTTAAAGAGTAAGGTGGATTTCAATCAATGGCTAAAGTTTCTGTATCAGAGCGTAATAAAAAAAGAACACTTCTTGTAAGCAAGTACCAGAAAGTGCGAGCTGACTTAAAAACGGTAATAGCAAACCAGGCATTAACGTTTAAAGATAAAAAACAAGCAGTTTTAAAGTTAAATAAAATGAATCGTAATGGAAGTTCTGTTCGTGTAGCCCAACGTTGTTCATGTTGTGGTCGTCCGCGAGCAGTTTATCGCAAGTTTGGTTTATGTCGCTTGTGCTTGCGTAAATCTGCGATGCATGGTTTACTTCCAGGCGTACTAAAAGCAAGTTGGTAATAAATATTTTCCAAACGGTTGTACTTTGTTATCTCTCAAAGTAAAAGTCTTAAATACAAGAGTTACACTGAGAGATTTTGGTCGCAGTATAAGTTTGAACAGTGCTGTGTTACTGCAAAGGTGACAGTTTAGAAAGTAAACTAATGATTTTAATAAGAGGTTTAATAGCATGAGTTTGCAAGACCCCATTTCTGATATGCTTACCCGTATCCGAAATGCTCAGCAAAGAAAAAAGATCGATGTGAAGATGCCATTTTCTAAATTTAAAGCATCTCTTCTGGAAGTTTTGAAAGAAGAAGGGTTTATACTCGATTATAAGAAAATAGAGGAAGCTAACAAAGCTTATTTATCTGTAGATTTAAAATATTATCAAGGTAAACCTGTTATTGATTCAATGTCTAGGGTAAGTCGTCCTGGCTGCCGTGTTTATAGAGGTTTAAAAAAGCTGCCTAAGGTCTTGGGGGGTATAGGTGTGGCGATTGTTTCTACCCCTAAAGGTGTTATGACTGATCGAGCTGCCAGAAAATTAGGTGAAGGTGGCGAAATAATATGTTACATAAGTTAAGAAGTGAATTATGAGTGTAAGAGCTGCAAACTATCCATTATCTATTCCTTCTGGTATAGAAGTGAATCTAAAGGATAAAGAAATTACAGTGAAGGGGGCAAAAGGTGTCATGACCTTTACCATTCATCCAACAACTAAGCTTGAGAAAACTGAGCAAGGTTTAGTTTTCTCGTCAGATGAAAGTGGGCAAAATAAAAATTTTTTAGGTACCTCTTATGCCTTGGTAAAAAATATGATAAAAGGGGTTTCTGAAGGGTTTGAGAAAAAACTTGAATTGATCGGTGTTGGTTATCGCGCCCAGCTGAACGGTAATAAGCTAGAGTTAGTTTTAGGTTTTTCTCATCCTGTATACTTTTCAGTGCCTGAAGGTATTACGGTAAATGTAGAGAAGCAAACTAACATTATCATTCAAGGGATCAATAAACAGCAAGTAGGGCAAGTGGCAGCTAAAATTAAAGCATTTCGCCCAGTTGAGCCTTATAAAGGAAAAGGTATTCGTTATTCCGATCAAGTGGTTATCAAGAAAGAGGTTAAGAAGAAATAATGAATAAAAAGGCTGCTCGTTTGCGTCGTGCAAGAAAGACTCGTTTTAAATTAAATGAACTTAAAATTGATCGTATTGTGGTATACCGTACCTCTTCCCACATTTATGCTCAAATTATTTCCGAAGAAGGAAAAGTAAAAGTTTCTGCTTCTTCATTAGATAAAGCATTTAAATCTACACTTCCGTATGGAGGGAATGTAAAGGCAGCTAAAGAAGTAGGCAAGATGCTTGCTGAGCGCGCAAAGAAAGCTGGTCTTTCTGAGGCGCTTGCATTTGATCGTTCAGGATTTAAATATCATGGTCGTATCAAGGCATTAGCTGATGCGGCTAGAGAAGGTGGTTTGAGTTTTTAAATTAAAAAAGAGAACTTTGTAAGTTGACTTAATAAGAAATAGTACTCTTAATAAGCAACCTCCAGATGATACATATAAAAGGTTTGTATTTATGGCAACATATGGTGTTGGAACAACAACAGATGGATTGAATGAGAAATTAGTTGATGTACTTCGTACTTCTAAAGTTGTGAAAGGTGGTAGACGTTTTAGTTTCACTGCGATTGTTGTTGTTGGAGACGGAGAGGGTAAAATTGGGTTTGGTCGAGGAAAAGGGACGGAAGTTCCTGTGGCAATCCAAAAAGCAATGGAAAGTGCTCGTAGAAATATGAAGAAAGTACACTTGAACGGAGCAACTCTTCAGCATCCCGTTGTTTCAAAACATGGTGCAACAAAAATATGGATGCAACCCGCTTCTAAAGGTACTGGAATTATTGCTGGTGGTGCAATGCGTGCTGTTTTTGAGGTGATTGGTGTTAAAGATGTATTATCAAAGGTAATCGGTTCTTCAAATTCAGTGAATGTAATCTACGCCACCTTGAATGGATTATTAAATAATATGTCTACACCTGCTTATATGGCAGAAAAGCGTGGTAAAACTGTCGAAGAGATTATAGGTTAATAAGATTATGACGAGTGGAAACCAGATTAAAATTAAATTAGTTCGTAGTAAACATGGACGCCTAAAAGCGCACCAGGATTGTATTCGAGGTTTAGGCTTGAAAAGGATAGGAGATACGGTGGTATTAAAAAAAGATCCTTGTATCTTAGGTATGATTCGTAAAGTTTCTTATCTGCTTGAAATTGAGGATGGTCAATCATTATGCAATTGAATACATTAAAACCTGCTGCAGGTTCAAAAAAGAAAAAATTCAGAAAGGGGCGTGGAATAGGTTCAGGTAATGGAAAGACCTGTGGACATGGTCACAAGGGACAAACATCTCGTTCTGGTGGAAGTATTCGCTTAGGTTTTGAAGGAGGTCAGATTCCTTTACAAAGAAGAGTTCCAAAATTCGGTTTTGTTTCTTTAAAGAAAAAATATACTGCAGAAATTCGTCTTCATGAATTGAATCGTTTAGAGAATGAAACTGTTGATATCGATGTCTTAAAAGCTGCTAACTTGGTCCCTGTTTATGCGAAAAGAGTAAAGGTGATTGTCTCTGGAAAGCTCGAACGTCAGGTTCACTTATTTGGCATTGATGTGACAGAAGGTGCTAAAAAGGTGATTGAAGATTTAGGCGGAAAGGTTGAGTAAAACCATGTCTAAGCTAGGTTCAAATGCATTACAGCCAGGTGGAAGTCTTAACGAGCTAAAAAATCGTTTGATTTTTCTTTTTTTCGGAATTCTAATATACCGAATTGGTTGTCATGTTCCTGTTCCCGGCGTAGATACTCAGCAACTGCTTGACTTATTTAAGCAAAATAAGTCAGGTGTACTTGATCTTTTTAACATGTTTTCCGGTGGTGCCTTACAAAATCTGGCTGTATTTGCATTAGGTGTAATGCCCTACATCTCAGCCTCTATTATCATGCAGCTCTTATCAGCTGTTTCTCCTAAGTTGGAACAACTTAAAAAAGAAGGAGAGGCTGGACAACGAAAGATTAATCAATACACGCGTTATGCAACAGTTTTTCTTTCTGCCTTTCAAGCCATTGGTGCTTGCAAATTATTAGTGAGTAAAGGATTTGTGATAGCAGGTGGCTCCCAATTTTATGTTGTTGCAACGTTAACCCTGGTAGCGGGCACAATGTTTCTGATGTGGCTTGGTGAGCAAATGACTGAGCGAGGCGTTGGCAATGGCATTTCAATGATCATTTTTGCAGGTATTGTTTCTAACTTTCCCATGTCAATGGGACAGCTGTTCCAGCAAGTAAAACAGGGCCAAATGCAAGGCATCTTTTTCTTATTGTTAATTTCCGCTGTCGTTTTAGTGACAGCCTTTGTTGTTTTTATTGAACGTGGTCAACGTAGGATTGTGATTAATTATGCAAAAAGAAGTGCTGGTTCTACCCAGAGTAGCTATTTGCCTTTAAAAATCAATATGGCGGGTGTCATACCACCTATATTTGCATCCAGTATTCTTTTATTCCCGATGACTTTGTTTGACTTTTTTAGTGGAGCCTCTCAAATAAGTTGGCTTGGGAATATACGATTAGCATTAATGCCTGGCCAACCTATTTATTTGTTGCTTTTTGGTCTTCTAATTGTTTTTTTCTGCTTCTTTTATGCCGCATTAGTCTTTAATCCTAAAGAAACGGCGGAGCAGCTCAAAAAATCTAGTGCATTTATTCCAGGAATTCGTCCAGGAGAACAGACTGCACTTTATATTGATTCTGTGGCTAGTAGATTAACCTTTGTAGGAGCCATCTATTTAGTGTTAATCTCTTTATTACCTCAGTTTTTAGTGACTGCATGGAATGTGCCTTTTCAGTTTGGGGGTACATCTTTGTTGATCGTCGTTGTGGTGATTATGGATTTTATTGCTCAGCTACAAGCGCATTTGCTCTCTCATCAATATAATTTGAGAGGGAAAAAAATGAACTTGCTGTATAAGGGTTAACTTCTGGATTATTTTGTAAAAATAGTTTAAAATCGCGTCCTTTAGTGAGATATTTACTTGTCAGCTTTAGTTTGACTGTGTGATTTGGAGATTGAAAAATGAAAGTAGGTGCTTCTGTAAAAAAAATTTGTCGCTCTTGTAAAGTGATTCGTCGGAAAGGAGTGGTGAGAGTGATTTGCAAAGAAGCAAAACATAAACAAAGACAAGGATGATATCAATAACGGTTGGTAGGCCTGTGATTAGGTATGCCTAATATAAACAATGTAAAATAAGTTAAGTTTTACTGATGATTTGTTGGAAGAGGTAATAAATGGCAGTTGCTCGAATTGGAGGGGTCAACATCCCGGTGCAAAAGCATGTATGCATATCTTTAACATCCGTATATGGAATTGGTAAAGTGCGTGCATTAAAGATATGCGATGCAGTCGGCATAAATCCCAGCACAAAAGTGAAATCTTTACAGGAAGAGGATTTAGAAAAAATTCGTACAGAGGTCAATAAATATGTAATAGAAGGTGATCTTCGTCGAGAAATTTCTATGAATATTAAACGATTAGTAGATTTGGGTACTTATCGTGGGGTGCGACATCGTCGCGGTTTACCTGTTCGCGGGCAAAGAACTGTGACGAATGCCCGTACCCGAAAAGGTAAAAGAAAACCTGTTAGAACTTAAAGAGTAAATGATTGATGAAAGCTAAAAAAGAAGTAAAGCAGTCTCGCAGAAAAGTAAAGCGATTAATTGAGCAAGGGGTTGCCTACATTCGGGCAAGTTTTAATAATATTTTTATTACGATTACTGATCTATCAGGTGATACCATTGCTTGGTCGAGTGCTGGTGCAAATAAATTTAAAGGTGCTCGTAAAGGTACTCCATTTGCAGGACAGGTAACCGCTGAGGCGCTTGGAAAGAAAGTTGCACAAGAATTTGGTGTTAAGGAAATTGAAGTTAAAGTAAATGGACCAGGAGCAGGTCGTGATAGTGCTATCCGCGCCCTTGCTGCATGCGGTATTAAAATTCGGAAAATAGTGGATATTACCTCAATTCCTCATAATGGTTGTCGTCCACCCAAGAAAAGACGTTCATAGGAGAAATAGATCATGTCACTTCAAAAAAAACGTTTACCTAGAAGACGCATTAAGTGTCGCCTTTCTCGCAGAGAAGGAACTGATCTTGAGTTAACTAGTGGTATTCGCCCACTCTCTGCTAAGTGCAAGAAATTAGCAGTGAAACCAGGTCAACATGGTGCTGCTCGAAAAGGTTCTCCTTCTAACTACAGTGTGCAGTTAAGAAAGAAGCAGGAGTTTCGTTCTTACTATGGGGTTTCTGAAAAGCAGTTTAGAAGCTATTACCGTTTAGCAGATAAAAAGAGCGGAAGTACAGGTGAGAATTTGTTGAACTTACTAGAGGCTCGTTTAAATAATGTGGTTTATCGTATGGGTTTTGCTAGCACGAGAGCAGAAGCAAGACAGCTGGTATCCCATAAAGCAGTTTTAGTCAATAATAAGGTAGTAAATATTGCTTCCTATCTGGTTTCACCAGGGGATTCGGTTGCTATCCGTGAAAAAGCAAAAAAACAGTTGCGTGTTCAATCTGCATTAGAATTGGCTGAAAATTTACGCCCTGTTCCTGCGCACTTAAAAGTAGATGCAAAGGAAAAAGAAGGGGTTTTTGAAAGATTTCCTGATATGAGTGAATTACCTCCTTTTGTTAACGCTGTTAACTTGGTGGTCGAGCTTTATTCGAAGTGAGGAGTTTATTGTCTGATGCTAATGCAAGAAATTTATAAAACGTTCATTCCACAAGAAGCTAAAGTAGTTAAGATGGCTCCAAACCATTTTAAAATTGTTTTAGAGCCCCTTGAACGTGGATTTGGACATACGTTAGGCAGTCCTTTAAGACGAATTTTATTGTCTTCTATGCCTGGCGCAGCTATTACGGCGGTTGAAATCGATGGTGTTGTACATGAATATTCAGCTTTGGATGGGTTAAAGGAAGATATCTTTGACGTGTTGTTAAATATTAAACAGGTTATTGTAAAGTTGCATGAGGGAGAATCTGCTGAATTGACAATTGATAAGAAAGGTCCATGTATTGTCACTGCTGCTGATATTGTGGGTGACTCTAAAATAGAAATTTTAAATCCAGAGCTGGAAATTGCAGAATTAACTAGTAAAAATGCCCACTTAAAGATGAAACTGCAAGTGGAGCGTGGTGTTGGTTATGTTACTGCTAGCTCAAGGCTTGAAGATCAAAAAACCATTGGTCAGTTGTATTTAGATACTTCTTTTAGTCCAGTTAAGCGGGTTTCTTATTCAGTTGAGAATGCCCGTTTAGATAATCGAACAGATTTAGATCGGTTAACTATTGATTTGGAAACCAATGGCACATTGGACCCTATTGATGCAATCAAATGTTGTGCAACTATTTTAAATTATCAGTTATCCCCTTTTGTTGAATTAGAGTATAAAGCAGAACCTTCTCAGCAAACTATTGAAGAAGAAGTGGATCCTATTTTACTAAAATCTGTTGATGAGTTGGAATTGACGGTAAGAGCGGGTAACTGTATTAAAGCTGAGAATATTTATTATATTGGTGATTTAGTTAAGCGTGCAGAAGAAGATTTACTAAAAACTCCGAATTTGGGTAAGAAATCGTTGCTTGAAATTAAGAGCGCTCTAAGTTCTAAAGGGCTCTACTTGGGCATGGATTTACCTAATTGGCCGCCTAAAGAATTAGAAATTAAGGAAGACGGCCTGGATGAAATAAAAGATGCTAAGAAAATAAAGAGAAAAAAAGTAGGAGATGGTGATGCGACATCGTAAATGTGGTAAAAAGCTTTCTCGTAATTCAAGCCATAGAAAAGCTATGTTTCGTAATATGGCTGTTTCTTTGGTTGATCATGAAGTGATCCAGACAACCTTGCCTAAAGCTAAAGAATTGAGACGGTTTGTTGAACCTATTATTACGCTCAGCAAGTCAGATTCTGTCAGCAATCGTCGGCTAGCTTTTGATCGATTACGTAGCAAAAAAATCGTAGGTAAATTATTTACGGTATTAGGTCAGCGTTATCAAAACAGACCTGGCGGTTATCTTCGCATATTCAAGTGCGGATTCCGAGCGGGTGATAATGCACCTATGGCCTTAGTTGAGCTGGTAGATAGAAACACTTAAACTTTTTAAAAGTGCTTGTAAGGTTATAGTGTGTTTGATCTTATCAAGTCAAAGTAAGGTTATGTTTCTGCTTGCTAGAGTAGAAATGGCTGGAAAAGTGAATGATCAGTATTTATGATTTGAAACCTGCATTTCAAAAGTGCCTTAGGCCTTTCTCAGATTATCTGGCAAAAAATGCTGTGACTCCGAATCAAATCACCATTTTTACTATTGTGTTTTCTGCTTTGGTCGGAAGTTTATTAGCAATTTTTCCAGCAGCCACAGGGGTTATGTTTTTCCTTCCTGTGGCTTTAATATTTCGTATGATGCTGAATGCAATTGATGGAATGCTTGCGCGAGAACATCAAATGCAATCTCCTTTAGGTGCGTTACTCAATGAAGTTGGGGACGTACTTTCAGATGCTTTTATCTATTTACCTTTTTGCTTTGTCAAAAATGTATTATCTGCTTGGGTTGTTGGGATTGTTTTATTAGCCACTCTTTCTGAATTAACAGGTCTAGCAGCCCTCCAAATTGGTGCAAAGCGTCGTTATGACGGGCCGATGGGAAAAAGTGATCGAGCTTTAGCTTTTGGTGTAATAGCGTTTTCATTAGCCATAGGTGTACCGCCTGGGCCTTGGCTAAATATGGTTTTTGCTTTAATTTTCTTCTTATTGATTGTAACCATTGTGAATCGAATGTTGAAAGCCTTACGAGAAATTCAACGTGAAGGCTGATATTAATACCCTTTTTGTCCTAGCTGCGATATGGGGCTTTTTGGGTTTTGTCAGTTTAGTCATATGGGGTTTGGTAAGGCATAAACCCAAAAAAAATTTTCAAGAACTCATTTCTCGTACCATCAGCTGGTGGGTGATACTGGCTATTTTTACAGCAGCTCTTCTAACCAGCCATCTGATTTCTCTTATATTTCTAGGCTTTATAAGCTTTTTAGCACTTAAAGAATTTTTTTCCATGATTCCTACTCGTCGAGTAGATCGTCGTGTCCTTTTTTGGGCATACCTTGCCGTACCAGTTCAATTCTATTGGGCTGGTATTGGCTGGTTTGGTATGTTCATTATTTTTATTCCTATTTATATGTTTTTGTTTATTCCTTTTAGGTTATTATTAAGTCAGAAAACATCAGGGTTTCTGAACTCAACTGGCATCATCCAATGGGGATTGATGATCACAGTATTCACTTTGAGCCATATTGCTTTTTTGTTCAAATTACCAGAAAGGAGCCCATATGTTTCTGGAATAGGTTTGTTAGTTTATTTAGTTTTTCTGACACAATTTAATGATGTTGCACAGTATATTTGTGGAAAGTGGTTTGGAAGAAAATCAATATTGCCTGTAGTGAGTCCAAAAAAAACATGGGGAGGTTTTTGGGGAGGCGTAACTTTCACCTCACTGTTATCGCTAGTGTTATACTCATTCATTACGCCTTTTTCTTTTTTTATGGCGTGGAGTGTAGGGGTACTAATTAGTATTGCTGGCTTTATAGGAGATGTTACCATTTCGGCAATTAAGCGTGATATTGGAGTGAAGGATACAGGTTCAATGATTCCTGGCCATGGTGGGATTTTGGATAGGGTAGACAGTCTTACTTTTTCTGCCCCTTTGTTTTTTCACTTTGTTTATTACTTTTATTATTGAGTGATATGTTAAATTGGATTCATAAAGCTTTACGCTATTTGTTTTTTTCTATTATCGTCAATTTTTTTATTTTAATTGTAATGGGAATCAATGTTCGACACCGGGAGCGTTTACCTCAAAAAGGGCCAGCCATATTAGTAGCAAACCATAACAGCCATTTGGATGCCATTGTCTTAACTCATCTACTTTCTTTAAAATTACTGTCTAGTATACATCCCATTGCGGCAGCTGATTATTTCTTAAGACATAAGATTCTGGCTTGGTTTGCAAAGAATATCATCGGAATTATTCCAATTTCCAGACAAAAAGAGAGACAACATCAAGATCCTTTACTTCCTTGTTATGAACCTTTAAATCAGGGAGCTGTTTTAATTTTTTTCCCAGAGGGAACGCGAGGTGCTCCAGAGCAACGGTCTACTCTAAAAAAAGGCATTGCTTTCCTAGCTGAGCGTTTTCCTACTGTGCCGATAGTTCCTGTTTTTATACATGGCTTGGGTAAAGCTCTGCCTAAAGATGAAGCTTTGTTTGTTCCTTTTTTTTGCGATGTGTTTGTGGGAGAAGCCATTTGCGCAGCGCATTTTCAAGATAGGGATAAATTGATGGAGGCTTTAAATCAATCATTTGAAAAATTGGCTCTGGAAGGAAATTTTATAGAAAAAACCTATGAGTAGCTCTGTTTCATCAAAAGGAAATACAATCCATAGATACTAACCCAGGTAAAAATATGGAAAAGTTGAATACGTTTGACAGGATAATGTTTTTTTAAATATAAGGTGATACCAATACCCAGGGTAGTAATTAATAAGAAACGAAATAATCGTGCAAAAAAACTGATCACGATAAATTGAAAGAAAGAAATTTTTATCTGGCCCAATATTACGGCGTATATTTTATAAGGGATACCTTTAAAGGGTGCAATGCCTAAAGCCATAAGAGGATTTGATTTTGTTGTTTCAATGACCATCTGAATAAGCTTGGGGTAAATGGCTGGGATCCAGGTAAGCAGTTGTAATGCTTGATGTGCATCGATGTTTCCCCATACATACATGAGACTTCCCCCCAAGCTAGCGCCAATGGCCGTGATAAAGCAGGCCTTAATTGCTTTAGTGGGTTTAGATATTGCAAGATAGGTAAGGTAGATATCTGGAATTAAAAAGAAAAAAGTAGCTTCTGAAAAGCCCCATAAACAAGCAATCGCGTAAGTAATCATGTGACCTTGTTTTTCGATAGATTAAGATAAAAATTATGAAGATGGTTTACTTGTACATTGAGTTTGCTTTTCCCTTCATCATTGAGGATCACATCATCAGCAATTGTTAGACGTTCTTCTCGAGCTGCCTGGGCAGCCAACATTTTTTTGGCTTCAGCTTTATTGAGGTTATCCCGTAATTGAGTTCTATATAATTGAATTTCAATAGGAGTATCAATCACTAGCACTCGATTGACTAAAGAGCGACTCACATCAGTTTCTGCTAATAGAGGAATGACCACGATACAGTAAGGAGATTTGACATACTTTATACGCTCCCTTATTACATTAGCTATGTCTGGATGTAGTAGTGCTTCCAACCATTTTTTTTCAGTAGGATTCGTGAAAATGATTTTTCTAAGTTTTTTACGGTTAATATGTCCAATAATATCCAAGATACTCTTTCCAAAGTGTTTGACGATCTTTTGAAAAGCTGCTTGTTTGGGGGCAGTAATTTCCTTTGCAATTTGATCAGCATCAATGATATCTACCCCCAACTGTTCAAACAGTACTGCAACTGAAGATTTTCCAGACCCTATACCCCCTGTCAAACCCACTTTTAACATAAAATGTTCACCCTTACTCTAATATAAAACGGAATAATGATTGATAAAGTAGCATGATATTTTCTTTAAAAAATAAAGTATTCCAGCCGCTAATTGCTAAGTAAGGTCCGAATGGGATTGGTGTATTAAATTTGTGCTTTTTAGAGAAAAGAAGTATGAGTGAAATACAAAGGCCGAGTAGGGAGGCTTGAAGTAAAATAATAGGTAAATTTTCCCAGCCTTGCCAAGCGCCAAGCATCGCAAATAGCTTAAAATCTCCATATCCCATTCCCTCTTGTTTTCGAATCATCTTAAATAGGTGTGCAAGTAACCAAAGACTCATATAACCAGCAACAGCACCAATAACAGCATTTTTAATAGGGATAAATAAATCAAAGAGGTTGAAAGATAAACCTAACCAAACCCCAACCAAGGTGAGAGCATCAGGTAGCAGTTGGTGTTTGATATCGATAAAAATGAGGGGAATTAAAAGCCATGTAAAAATTAAGGCTCCCAATGTTTCCCAGCTAAAACCCCATGTGTAAGTAACAATACCAGTAAATATGACAGTGATCAGTTCTATCAAGGGGTATAATAAGGAAATGTTTTGATGACAAAAATGGCATTTTCGGTGAGTAATGAAGTAACCGAGAAGAGGTACATTAAGATAAAAAGGAATACTTTCTTTGCAATGTGGACAATGGGATCTAGGCGTAAACAGGTTTACCTGAAATCCATCTGTTTCAGAAAGAGGAAAACTGTTTGCCCACTGCCTTGACAGCATTTGAGGCAGACGGTAAACAACAACGTTTAAGAAGCTCCCAATGCAGAGTCCCAATACAATCATAAAGAAGGTGAAGAGTAAGAGATGAGTTTGAAAGAAGTGAATCATATTGGAATGTGGTAATTGTTCTTTTTTATGCGCAACTGCTCACTCGTCATTGTAAGGAGAAAATATAGGGCGTGTCATCAATTCATTTTTTAGCTTCAAAATGTGAGTGATGGAGGCAAATTTTATGCAAATTTGAGGAAGCATATCCAGATATGTGACGGAAATTTGCATAAAATTTGACTCATTATACGCGTTTTGAAGCTAAAAAGTGAATTGATGACTAGCCCTAGGCAACGTCCCTAAAATAAATGACCTAGTTTAAAAATAGGTAAATACATAGCAATAATTAAAATACCGATACCAATCCCTAATATGACAATCATAATAGGTTCTAAAAACTTGCTGACCTGTTCAAGCTGTTGTTCAACGAGTTTTTCATAGTAATTTCCTAATTTTTCCAACATGTCTCTTAATGCCCCAGATTGCTCTCCCATGTATATCATTTGTATGGCACGTTTAGGGAGAAAGTTAGTGTTTGCAAAAGCAGTATGTAGCATAGAGCCATTTTGGATTTTGATTTGAGTCCTGCGTAGACCTTGAGAAAAGACTCGATTTTTAATCGATTGGGTTAACAGATTCAGTGCAGCGGGAAATGGAATGCCTGATTCATGTGTGACTGATAAAAGATAACAGATTCTGGCAGTTAAATGATGGGTGATGAGTTGCCCTAACTTTGGGGTTTTCAATAAAAATTGATCCATGTGAAATGCAAAACGAGGAGAGTGCTTTTGAAGTTTAAAAACAATAGTTAACGATATGATCAGGAAAACAGATAGTGGCAGTACAATATAGTTAAGATGATTAGATGCTTTAATAATAAAGCGGGTTAGAAGAGGAAGTTCACCACCCAGGCTTTGAAATAAATTTTGGAATTGAGGAATGATCAAAGTCAAAATGCCAATCATGATGAAAACAGAAAAAAATAGGACAAAAGCAGGGTAGCTCAGTGCTTTAATTAGCTTATTTTTTAAGGTTAGAAATTTTTCTAAATAGGTTGCTGCTTGATTCAGTTGACTAGACAAAGAGCCTGTTTGTTCACCGACCAGTATTAATTGGATAAATAATGGATTAAAAAACGCAGGGTATTTTTTAAGCGCATGCGTTAATGATTTGCCTGATTCAATCTGTCTTTTAAGATCAACAATGATGGTTTTCATTTCAGGCTTTTCATGATTAAGCGCAATCATTTCAAGTGCTTTGGATACCGGAATTCCTGTGTTAATCAATAGTGCTAGTTCGTGCCCAAAATCACTGATATTCTGTAAGCTGACCTTTTTTTTAAGCTTCCAAGAAACTTTAGTTTGGGGAAGCACAGGCAGTGAAGAAGTGGTGTAAGTTTTGAGTGAGTGTTTCATAAGAAATAACGCTAGATGCTGCTGTAAAGCTGATGCTTTGTTACTTGATGTTATTCACGACAACGGAGGTTATTCAAGTATATTGAAAAGACCGCGACTAAATCCCTACTAAATAGAATATATAAAAAGCATCAGTCAGTGTGCAATACCGTTTTGTAGGGAGTGGATCATCTTAAATTCGGTAGTAGCTTACAACTGCCAAATAATTTAGGTTGAAGAGTGGAGAAGGTTGTTATTTAGTAAGCTCTGATATAAGGATTAAGAATACAAGCAGCTGGAATTCCAGGCGGCGTTGACATTTCATCAGTAACAATATCTGCTGCTGTCTCACTACGACCAAACAACGGATTTCGAAATGTAACAGAAATGCGCGATACTCCTTCTGAAGTTACTTCATCTATATTGATGATAGTTTTCCCTGCATTACAACGGTTTACCATTACTACTTGAGAGCTATTTTTCGTTATTTTTACTATTCTCTGGAGGTTATTGCCTGCGTTGCAGACTCTAGTCAAAGTGAAGTTCAAATCTTTCCCGCAATTATTTCTAAAATTCAGCGAAATAGAATCGGTTGCAGCACCAATAGGGCTAAAAGAAAGAATGGAAGTAAATAAAATACCCATTACAATGGTTTTGTGTTTGAACATGTTAGAAACCTCCTTGATTATTGAGCAGCCTTGCTAAACAATTTTTATCTATTTCTCCATTAGGGCTTTCATGCACTAATTAAGAATGAGGCGATTAATTTATAAATAATAGTTTACTTGAAAGCATTCTACAAGTCTCAAGATAGGTTTACAGAAATCCCGCCCTATCGGGCAAGAATTGCTTCCCTTGATTAGCGCGGCTCGCAAGCCAAGCTTGCGATCGCTTTTAAGGGAGAGAATCGCGATTCTCCCCCTTAGCATCCCTCATCGCGAATGGAAAAATGCTACAAGCCATTGATAAATTAAAGTGTTTTCCGGCGGGAATTACTGTGTTAAGGTTCTTGGTGATGGAGGTTAAAATCATTTGCAGCCGTTGTTTGTTGCGAATCAAAAACTATTAACGAAGGATTGCTTTTTTTGCACCAATTAGTTTGCATAGTGGTAGTATATGCGCCCGTTCCAGAAAAAACGATAACATCACCACTTTGCAACGAGCGCGGAATGCGCAAATGATCTCCTTCAATAGGGATATCAAAGGACGCGCATGCCTTGCCATAAAAGTTTACTGGCCAACCATCTTGCAGCCTCATAGGCTCAAGCTTCATGTCTTTCGCACTAAAAAAACCAATGGAATGGCCTACTCCAAACAGGCCTGCACTAAATTTTCCAGTTGAGATAGTCACAATTTTGCTATCCCCATTGCAATTTTTTATGTTCATAACTCGGCCAAAAGTAAATCCAGCCATAGCACTTACGCTTCTACCTGGTTCAATAATTATTTTTGGTTTCTTTTGAGGGAAAGATTCACTGATAAAGCTAAATATTTCTTTTGAGAAGATCTCAAGTTTTGGAATTTTTTCTCTGTGAATCGACGGGAACCCTCCTCCAAGGTCCAAGACTTCCAATTCAATTCCCTCTTTAGAAGCCGTACTAAATATCCGTGCTGCCAAAGCAATGGGTACTTGCCAATTTATTGGATCGTCCATTTGTGTGCCCACATGGAAAGTCAAGCCATAGGGAACCAAATTCAAATGCTTAGCGTATTTTAGTAGTGACAAAGCGTCATCCTCATTCACGCCAAAACGACTATTAAACCCCCTTAATTTACTGTCTTCATCTGATTTAAAGTAATTATCAGTGTCTTCTTGTGCTGCCACAATACGAATAATAACGTTTGAGCCTTGAGCATGCTTGCCAATAAGCCTAATATCTTCTTCACTGTCTGACACAAAGGTCTTTATGCCAATCTGGGCAGCCTTTGCAATTTCAACTGCATCTTTGGCTGGATGAGAAAAAATAATATCTTGCGCGTTTACTCCTTTGTCCACACAAAACAATGCTTCTTCAATCGTTGCAACTTCAAAACTTGCACCAGCAGCTGTTAATACTTCCATAACTCCAGGAGCACTATTAGCCTTTACAGCCACATGAATATCGGCAAATGAAAAGGATTTCTTTAGCTCGAGAAAATTTTGTTTAACTACACCTAAGTCTAGCAATTGCAAATCTTCGCCTCCGCTAACCCTCGCAACTATTTCTTCCTTTGTCAAAGGTGAGTTTTCGATAAACCTCGCCAGTTCTTCGTAAAAATATTTATCTGAATTAGATTGATTATTTTTATTTTGGCTTATAGCGTCGGGTTTGCTTTCATCAAAAAAATAAAGAAAACTAGTTAGTAAAGGACCTTCTAAGCTAAAGCCAACAATATGCTTGAACTTCCCAGCTTTTCTGCCTTGATGGAAAGTTTCCATTAACTTTACAAAATCATTAAATTGTGGTTTGGGGAGGTATAAGGTAAGAATACTTTTTTGGTTTCTTTTGGCCAGAATAGCTTCTATTTCGTCCAGATTTAGCTTCAAAATTTTAGTAAAATCAAAGGGGCCAACTCTATGACAGTGAAAATCAATGGATTGTTCTACTAGGTTATTTATTAGGGGGCTGTTAGGGGTATCTGTTCTTTTCATGTTTTTACTCCAAAGCTGCCCGAAGAGTTTAAATGATGAGCCTGTAAATTTAAAGAACATTATTAAATAATCAGCAATTCCCCCTATTGGGCAAGAATTGCTTCTCTTGACTAGCGAGGCTCGCAAGCCAAGCTCTTGCGATCGCTTTTAAGGGGGAGAATCGCGATTCTCCCCCTTAATGTCCCCCATCGCGAACGAGAGAATGTTGCAAATCATTGATAAATTGGAGTATTTTCCGGAGGAAATTGCTGTTGAATAATTCGAATATTGTGAAAAAAGGATGTATTGATGAGAGAATTTCTCTATTTACGAACGGGTTCTAAGATTAATTCTTGCTTGGTTTTTGAATGAATGGTCGGGGCAGAGGGATTTGAACCCCCGACATTCTGCTCCCAAAGCAGACGCGCTACCAGGCTGCGCTATGCCCCGAATTTAAAATTTTTAGGGAAAATTTTGAAACAGTATGTTAACTTTTCATGTGGGTTAGGTCAATCATTTTTATTGATATTGAGAACAAACACGATGGAAACACTGAAAAATATTATCGATATCGCTTTTGAGCAGGTTCATGAAATTACTCCAAATCAGGTTGATAAACAGCTCAAAGATACAGTTTGGGAGGTCATTGAGTTATTAGATACAGGAAAAGTGCGGGTTGCAGAACCTCTTTTAGAAGGAGGATGGAAGATTCATGCCTGGTTAAAAAAAGCAATTTTATTGTTTTTCCGTATTACACAAAATTCGGTGATAGAAGGGGCATTCACGCAGTTTTTTGATAAAGTGCCGTTGAAATATGAAGGATGGTCTCAAGAGCACTTTAATACACAGGATGCCAGAGTTGTGCCTCCAGCGTGCGTTCGAAAAGGTGCTTTTATTGCGCCGCATGCCATTTTAATGCCTTCTTATATCAATATTGGGGCGTATGTGGGTTCTGGGAGTATGGTAGATACCTGGGCTACGGTTGGTTCTTGTGCACAAATCGGGGAAAATGTGCATCTGTCTGGCGGTGTTGGGATAGGAGGCGTATTGGAGCCTTTACAGGCAAATCCTACCATCATTGAGGATGACTGCTTTATTGGAGCACGTTCTGAAATTGTAGAAGGAGTGATTGTCGAAAAGGGGGCTGTGATTTCGATGGGGGTTTATATTGGTCAAAGCACCCGTATTTATGATCGAACCACGGGAGAAACTTTTTATGGGAGGGTACCGAAAGGGTCTGTCGTTGTGCCAGGTAGTTTGCCTTCTAAAACAGGAGAATGCCATCTCTATGCTGCTATTATTGTTAAACGAGTAGATGAAAGCACTCGGAAAAAAGTATCTATTAATGATATTTTACGAGATGCATAAATGAAGCACACTACTTTGACACTGGCCAAAACGCTGATAGAAAAAGCATCAGTAACCCCCCAGGATGCGGGTTGTCAGCCTTTAATAGCCACATATCTTGAGGGACTGGGATTTGAAGTAACCCAACTTAATGTGGGGTCGGTGAGTAATCTTTGGGCGCGTTTGGGAAAAGCTGCCCCATTATTTGTCTTTGCCGGTCATACCGATGTTGTTCCTGCGGGGAAGCTTGAGCATTGGTCGTTTCCTCCCTTTGAGCCTACAGAACATCAAGACAGACTGTATGGGCGAGGTGCCGTTGATATGAAGGGTGCATTGGCAGCTATGGTTAAGGCAACGGAACATTTTTTGGGGAAATCAGCAAAGTTTAAAGGAAGCATTGGTTTTTTGATCACCAGTGATGAAGAAGGGGATGCCATCAATGGTACAGCCAAGGTGGTTGAGCACTTAAAGCGTCATGATTTGGAGATTGATTATTGCTTAGTTGGAGAACCCACTTGTGAAAAACAGCTTGGAGACACCATTAAAATAGGCCGACGAGGTTCTCTTAATGGAAAACTGACGATCATTGGAAAACAAGGTCACATTGCGTATCCGCATTTAGCATGCAATCCCATTCAGCTGGCACCTTCAGTAATAGCAGCATTATATGAAACCCAATGGGATAATAAACCCAGTAAATTACCTGCAACTGTTTTTCAAGCGTCTAATTTAAATGCAGGCACAGGCGCGACGAATGTAATTCCTGAGGTGTTAGAGCTAAGCTTTAACTTTCGTTTTTCTGAAGTTGTTACTGCTTCAGAGCTTAAGCAAAAAGTTGAAGAAATTCTAAAACAACAAGGGATTAGGTATCAACTAGACTGGAAGTCGGCATCCGAACCTTTCTATCGGGAGGAGGGCGTACTATCAAACGCATTAGAAGAAGTCATTAAAGCAAAGCAAAGTATCTCGCCTGAGTTTTCGACTTCAGGGGGGACTTCCGATGGACGCTTTATTGTAAACATCGCAAAGCAGTTGGTAGAATTTGGGCTTTGTAATGAGACGATTCACCAAGTGAATGAGAATGTCGTAACTCAGGATTTAGAAGCATTGACAGATATTTATGCTTTATTATTGGAACGTTTATTGCGTTAGGGGGGAACTGCTGAACCCTTTGATGGATCTCGTAATATTATGATGAGTGTGTTAGGATAGTCCCTCCCCATTCTATGGAAGCTATGGGTTGGGGGAGAAATAACCTGAAATTTCAGGAGAGGTGTCCGAGTGGCTGAAGGAGCATGACTGGAAATCATGTATACGCGCAAGCGTATCGCGGGTTCGAATCCCGCTCTCTCCGCCAGTTTTTGATTTTTGAAAAGTTTTCGTCACATATCTGGATATGCTTCCTCAAATTTGCATAAAATTTGTCTCCATTACCCACATTTTGAAACTAAAAAACTCATTGATGACACGCCCTAAGCATGACGCTGTAAACGGTATAATTTCCATAACGGACATTAAGCCCTGCAATCCTCTCTAACCAGGATGGTATCAGTAGATATCCATATATTTGTGAATAAAACGGTACCTGCTGGCTTGCACAACCCTTCAATACGCTGTCATTTTGCCCCCTACAAAGAAAATTTTTAGGAGCATTGCCTAGGGTGTGTTTACATTTCATTGTTTTGATACAAAACGCGTATAATAGGTCAAACTTCAAACAAATTTTCGTCATCTATATGAATAGGCTTCCTCAAATTGACTCAAAATTTGCCTCTATTACCCACATTTTGTATCAAAACAATGAAATGTAAACACACCCTATTTTAGCAAGAATGGTCAAGCGCAAAGCTTACAGTTTCTATATTCTTACAAATATGAATAGATGAGGATTTAAAAAAGATGGTTATTATGAGTTACAAAGAGCGGGTCAACAAAGTGATTGATTTTATAGGCAAGCATCTTGATGAAGAGCTTGAGTTAGATGAACTTTGCCGTATTGCTCATTTTTCAAAATATCATTTTCATCGTCTATTTACAGCGCAAGCAGGTGTATCTTTGAAAAGCTATATCAAGTGGCTCCGGCTTAAACGAGCAGCTTACCAATTGACTGTACAAAAAGAAGATACAATTATTAAAATCGCTTTGGATGCTGGTTTTGAATCTCATGAATCATTTAGCAGAGCTTTTAAGCAGGTATGCGGTCAATCACCGAGTAGTTTTAGAAGCAAAGCAAATTGGTATGCATGGGAAACCCCCCCATATTCATTGCACTTTAAAGGTAAAAAGATTATGACAATCACAATTAGAGACTTGCCATCAAGAAGGTTGGCGGTTATGGAACACCACGGTGACCCGATGAAATTATCCATCACTGTGGATAAATTGATATCATGGGCAAAGGCGCAGCCAATTGACTTAAAACCGAAACCTGGGGAAGCTTTTGGTTTTGCATACAGTGATCCACGAGAAACGTCAACAGAAGAGTGGCGTTTTGATTTAGCGCTTACTGTTCCAGAACATTTTAAACTGGGTGATGGCGTAATAGAAAGAGTGCTTCCAGCTGGTAGGTATGCCGTTACAACACACAAGGGGTCGCGGGATAATATTGGCGATACCATCTATGGCCTGTATCGTGATTGGCTTCCAGAATCCGGTGAGGAGTTAGACGATCTGCCATGTCTGTTTTGTTATTACAATTTTGATTACGAGGTTGCTGAAACAGAGCTTCTGACTGAAATTTGGGTCTTGTTGAAGTAAGATTCATTAGAAGTCTTGGTTGTTAGAACGGGAGGGCTTAAAAATACTGGGAAGAATTTAGACACTATGATATGATAGCGCCAGTTTGACGCTTTTTTATAAAGAAGTGGTTACCCGAGTGCAGAGTAATTCCTATTAAGCGGATTTGGCTTAAAGATACATAAGATAAAAAGTTCGAGGTGCAGTTTATGATGTCATTTGTAAATACCAGTGCTTATAAATTTGTGCATTTACCGGAAGCTCAATTGCCTGTTTTGCAAGCTCAAATGAAGGCAAAGGCGAAATCTTTAGATTTAAAAGGTACAATCTTGTTGAGCGAAGAGGGCATTAACTTGTTTTTATCAGGGGCCCCTGAGCATTTGGGTGCTTTTAAAGCTTACCTGGAAAAAAATACGGCTTTTCAAGATTTACCGTATAAAGACAGTCCCTCTGGCAAGCAACCGTTTACACGGATGTTGGTTAAAATCAAAAAAGAAATCATTTCAATGGGTAAGCCTTGTGTTGTTCCTGAAAAACATACAGCTCCTCGAATTTCTGCTAAAACCTTACGAAAATGGTATGAGGAAAATAAGGAAATGGTGATGCTGGATACTCGGAATGATTATGAAATCATGTTAGGGGCCTTTAAAAATGCGGTTGACTTAAATATTAAGCGCTTTAGGGATTTCCCTGAGATTGTTAAAACAATGAAAGAAGACTTTAAAGGAAAGCCTGTTGTCACTTATTGTACCGGTGGTATCCGGTGCGAAAAAGCAGCAGAATGGATGTTGCAAGAAGGGATTGAGGAAGTTTACCAACTGGATGGGGGCATTCTGAAGTATTTTGAGGAATGCGGTAGTGCGTATTATGACGGTGAGTGTTTTGTGTTTGATAAGCGTGTGGCAGTAGATCCTGCGCTCAATGAAACAGATACGGTTCAGTGTTTTGATTGCAGGAGCCCATTGAGAGCATCTGAGCAGAAGGGTATAAAAGGAAACTGTCCGTATTGTGGGGCAGATGGGAGCCGGCAGGGTTAAGCGGCAATAACATGGTTTTTATAAGAAAGCTAGTTATTACGAGGAGCAGAGAGACTAGGCAATCCAGGACCAGGTTTATTAACGTCGTATAGGTTTTAGATAGAAGCTCCCGTCTGGATGGGAGGGCTTGGCTAGTAATGACGACGAGGGCAGTTGTTATGTCATTGAATGGTGCCCCGGACAGGATTCGAACCTGTGACCTATCCCTTAGGAGGGGATCGCGCTATCCAGCTGTGCCACCGGGGCTTATCTTAGGGTGTTGCCTTCAATTTATTTTTGAGCTCAAAAATAAATTGAAGACACACCCTGGTATATGAGTGGTCAAATCTAGAGGTTCATAGTAGAACAAATTGACCAAAGAAACAAAGTTATAGGAGATATCATGATTATTCATCAGATCAGTTCAGGAGATCATGTCCCTGATAATTTTAATGTGGTAGTAGAAATCCCCGCACAGGGTGCACCTATCAAATATGAGCTGGATAAAGATACAGGCGCCTTATTTGTAGATCGTTTTATTGCAACTTCCATGACATACCCTTGCAATTATGGTTTTATTCCTCAAACCTTGTCTGATGATGGTGATCCTGTGGATGTATTGGTATTAACTGCTGTGCCTGTGTTGCCAGGCTCGGTGATTCGCGCCAGGCCAGTTGGGCTGTTAAGGATGTCGGATGAGTCAGGAAATGATGAAAAAATCCTGGCAGTGCCGATTCATAAAGTTTCATTACTGTATGATAAGGTAAATGACTATAACGATTTACCCTCAGCTTTATTGCAAGGGATTACGCATTTCTTTCAACATTATAAAGATCTTGAACCTAACAAGTGGGTTAAGATTGAAGGGTGGGATAATGTAGAGGCGGCTAAACAGGAAATTATAAAGGGCGTTGAGCGTTATCGTGCGCATGAAGCAGAGACTCAATAAAAAACTTTGCTCAGCAATTCCCGCCCTATCGGGCAAGAATTGCTTCCCTTAATATCCCCTATCGCGAACGAAGAGGTATTGCAAACCATTGATAAATTAAAGTGTTTTCCGTCGGGAATTGCTGAGCTTTGCTCCAGGAGGTGGAAACTTTTGAATGATGCGCCCTGAATTTTGAATTGGATTGCCACGCTTTGGTCGCAGTGACACTTATTTTTTAACTACCTGTAAAAAAGGATCCTATATGCTTCAAGAAGGTCAAAAAATTCGATTAAACCCTGATTTTTCACTTCACGTGCCGCATAACCCGATTATTCCATTTATTACGGGGGATGGTATCGGGGTGGACATTACCCCAGTGATGAAAGCCCTGGTAGATGCTGCGGTAAAAAAAGCTTACGGGGATGCGCGTCAAATAATTTGGGTAGAAGCACATGTGGGCGAATCAGGGGTGCAGCATTATGGTGAAATTTTGCCGAAAGAAACCCTGGCTTTGATTAAAGATTGTAAGGTAGCCATTAAGGGACCGCTTACGACACCGGTTGGAAAAGGTATGCGTTCACTTAATGTAGCGCTTCGCCAAGTATTGGATCTTTATGTGTGCTTAAGACCTGTCCGTTATTATAAGGGGACCCCCAGCCCCTTAAAGGCTCCAGAAAAAGTCGATATGGTGATTTTTCGTGAGAATTCAGAAGATATTTATTCAGGGATAGAATGGGGTGCTTTTACGCCTGAAGTTAAGCAGGTCATTGATTTCCTTCAGGAGAAAATGGGGGTAGATAAAATTCGCTTTCCTGAAAGCAGTGCCATTGGTATCAAGCCCGTCTCTAAAGAAGGGACTTATCGTTTAGTTCGACAGGCAATTCAATATGCTATTGATCAAGACCGTGCTTCTGTAACGCTCGTTCATAAAGGCAATATTATGAAGTATACTGAAGGCGCTTTCAGAGATTGGGGGTATGAAATTGCGAAAAGTGAGTTTGGTGCGCAGCTATTAGATGAAGGACCCTGGATGGCATTAAACAATCCTAAGACAGGAAACAAGATTGTCATTAAAGATGTTATTGCAGATTCTTTCTTTCAGCAGGCGTTATTACGTCCGGAAGAGTATGATGTGATTGCGACTTTAAATCTCAATGGAGACTATATCTCAGATGCACTTGCAGCTCAGGTGGGAGGCATTGGAATGGCGCCAGGCGCAAATATTGGTGATGAAACTGCCATTTTTGAAGCAACTCATGGAACGGCACCTAAGTATGCAGGTCAGAATAAAGTGAACCCTACTTCTTTGATACTATCCGCAGAAATGATGTTGTGTCATATCGGTTGGAATGAAGCGGCTGATTACATCAGGAAAGGGGTAGAAGGGGCTATTTGCAATCAGCAGGTGACCTATGATCTTGAACGATTAATGGCGGGTGCAACTTTAGTCAGTTCTTCTGGGTTTGGTGAGGCGGTTGCTTCTCATTTTTGACAAAAAAATTTCCAAAAACTCTTTTAGGGAAGTTACCTATTATTTATCAATAATTTAGTGTTGATTCTGCTGGAAATCATCCAGGTTTTTCTTTCGTTGCTACAGAAAACTCTCGCATTGTGGTCTAAATTTAATAGGTAACCTGAATTCATCAATAGTTTCTAACTGCTGAGTTTAGGATAACACATCAATTATCTGGCGTGCTGCCAGATTGACTTGAAGTAGAGGTTTATAGAGAAATTCAGGGTATTACTTTTGAGCACAATCGTGCTGCATCAAAGTGGTCTCAAAGGAAGGAGGGTTTTCGGTTATGTTTAGTAAGTCGTTAGAGAAAACATTAAAAGATGCTTTTTTTTATGGCAGTGAGCGGCGTCATGAGTTTGTGGGGGTTGAGCATTTGCTATTGGCATTGCTTGATAATATGGATGTGATTGAAGTTTTAATGGCTTGTGGCTCTGACATTGAACGGATGAAGCAGGATATTCAATCGTTTCTAGAAGAAACCACTTCAGTGCTTCCGCATGAGGAAAACCGACCTGCAAAACCCACGCCTTCTTTTCAGAGAGTATTGCAAAGATCCATTATTCAAATGCAGTCCCTTGGGAAGATGGAGGTTAATGGAGCCGATCTGTTATTGGCAATTTTAGGGGAGCAGGAAAGCCAGGCAGCTTATTTTTTAGTACAAGAAAGTGTTACGCGCGAAGTCATTTCAGACTATCTAGGTAAGAAATCTCCAGGTCCTGATGAGTTTCCCGGTGCTTCCATGAATTTCCAGGAGGATGGCTTTTCCCCCAACCTTGTAAAAGGTGCTTCAGAGACAGGTCTTTTAGATCGTTATGCAGTGAATTTAAATACACTGGCTAAAGCAGGAAAAATTGACCCTTTAATTGGCCGCTCAGCAGAGTTACAAAGAGCCATACAAGTTTTATGTCGTCGCCGCAAAAATAATCCATTGTTGGTTGGAGATGCTGGGGTAGGTAAAACTGCAATAGCAGAAGGATTGGCTGAGCTGATTGTGAACAACAAGGTGCCCAAGCCGTTGGTTCAGAATATCGTTTATTCGTTAGATCTTGCCGTATTATTGGCAGGGACAAAATATCGGGGTGATTTTGAAAAGCGCTTTAAAGCATTGGTTAATGAGTTAAAAAGTAGGCCAGAAGTCATTTTATTTATTGATGAAATTCATATGATTGTTGGTGCTGGGGCAGCTTCAGGTGGTTCCTTGGATGCTGCGAATCTTTTTAAGCCGTTGTTGGCAAGAGGAGAGTTTCGTTGCATGGGGTCTACAACATTTGATGAATATCGCAATATTTTTGAAAAAGATGGAGCGCTTTCTCGACGTTTTCAAAAAATTGATATCATTGAGCCTTCTGTCGATGAAACGTATGAAATTTTAACCGGTCTTAAAGAAAATTTTGAGCAATATCATAATGTTAAATTCACTTCGAATGCATTAAAGACTGCAGCCTCTTTGGCTGAGCGCTATATGATGGATCGCCGTTTACCTGATAAAGCCATTGATATTATTGATGAAGCAGGGGCTTATCAGGCGCTTCAAACGGAAGTTTCAAGAAAAACAGTGATTGATCAAGAGGAAATTGAGCATATCGTTGCAAAAATGGTTCGAATACCGGAACAAGAAATTTCTTTTTCGGATACGTTGAGGTTGAGAAACCTAGATCGAGATCTAAAAATGATGATTTTTGGACAGGATAAAGCCATTCATGATTTATGTTCAGCCGTTCGATTGGCTCGTGTAGGGTTGCGTGAAGAAAAAAAACCAGTAGGATCTTTTTTGTTAGCAGGTCCGACTGGGGTAGGGAAGACTGAGGTAGCAAAACAAATTGCCAAATTAATGGGTGTCGAGTTCATTCGGTTTGATATGTCTGAATATATGGAAGCGCACACGGTATCTCGTTTAATTGGGGCGCCCCCAGGTTATGTGGGGTACCGACAAGCAGGTTTACTGACAGATGCGATCGTCAAGCATCCACATGCTGTCTTATTGTTAGATGAAATCGAAAAAGCCCATTCAGATATTTATAACGTCTTGCTTCAGGTTATGGATTATGCCACTTTAACCGATAATAATGGTCGTCAGGCGGATTTTCAAAATGTCATTATCATAATGACAACCAATGTAGGGGCAGAAGTTATAAACAAAAAATCAATAGGGTTTAATCAGGTAGATCATTATAGTGATGTTCAAATAGAGATTGATCATAAATTCACACCAGAATTTCGCAATCGCCTGGATGCGATCATTCAGTTTGGTACATTAGATAAGAAGGTGATGCATCAGGTGGCGGGTAAATTTATTACGGAATTAGAAATTCTACTTCAAAACAAAGAGGTTGAGCTTTTTGTTGATGAGAGTGTAAAAGCATGGCTTGTAGAAAAAGGAGCAGAAGGTGCTGACCTTTTATTAGGTGCTAGAGCAGTTGCAAGATTGATTCAGAATTTGATCAAAAAACCTATTTCAGAAGAGTTATTAGATGGCCGTCTTGCTAGAGGGGGTAAGGTGATGATTCGTTTAAAAGAAGATCAACTAGATTTTAGCTATAACGATTCTCTCATCACGGATGATTCTTCAGTGGGTTGAGGTTTGATGAAGGTATAGCTAGGCTCCTTTGATCAATTTTTATTCTGTACAGGGAGGTACATAAGTATATTACCCATAAAGTAGGAGCATCTTATGAAAGATATTAAGGTATTGGTATTAACTTGGCAAAGAATATATTTCAGATTCATGGCGCTAATAAGCAGAGCAAATGTGTGTTAAAGAAACATTTAGATAGGGAAAGCTTACTGTCGTTTTAATGATAAAAATTACTTGCAATCAAGGAGCGTCCATACTATTAGATTCTCCTTCATAGGCATATCCTTGCGTTTCAGAGTAATCCTTAAGTTCCAAAAATCTCAAAAGAATTATCTGTAGTCGCATAAGACCCTTTTCGATCAAGAAAGGCTCCGCCCGCAAAAAAACCAGCTCCCCAGGTAGGGGCAAATTCACCGATTACACCTCGTTGCAACAATAGGCGTTGCTGGGACTCACTCAAGCCTTGTGTATTGTCAATCTCACAATCCGTGAATAACAGAGTCTTAGATTTCGGGGTTTGCCAGACTAAGTGGTAGATCTCATCTTCACCTTTCAGATAAAAAAAGACACTCCCGGAACTATCCCCTGCCGTTAAATACCGACCATCCCCACTGAATGCCACGCTCAGGACTGAACTTACGGTTGGGATAACCTGCTCACACTGCCCACTTTCAAGCTCCCACAGGCGGATCGTCTTATCGTCACTTCCAGATGCCATGTGCTTACCATTCGGGCTAAAGGTGACACTATTAACCTGATTCGTGTGTCCTTCTAGCACCTGCTCACACCGCCCACTTTCAACCTTCCACAGGCGGATCGTCTTATCGTCACTTCCAGATGCCATGTGCTTACCATTCGGGCTAAACGTGACACTTTTAACCCAATTTGTGTGCCCCTCAAGCACCTGCTCACACTGTCCACTTTCAAGCTCCCACAGACGAATCGTCTTATCTGAACTTCCAGATACCAGGTGCCTACCATTCGCGCTAAACGTGACACTATTAACGTTCCTGGTGTGCCCCTCAAGCACCTGCACACACCGCCCACTTTCAAGCTCCCACAGGCGGATCATATTATCAAAACTTCCTGATGCTAGGTGTTCACCATTCGGGCTAAACGTAACACTCAAAACCTCCCCCGTGTGCCCCTCAAGCACCTGCTCACAACGGCCACTTTCAAGTTTCCACAGGCGGATCGTATTATCATCACTTCCAGATGCTAGGTGTTCACCATTCGGGCTAAACGTGACACTCTTAACCCAACTCGTATGCCCCTCAAGCATTTGCACACACCACCCACTTTCAAGTTTCCACAGGCGGATCGTCTCATCGTAACTTCCAGATGCCAGGTGTTCACCATTCGGGCTAAACGTGACACTATTAACACCGCTCGTGTGCCCCTCAAGCGCCTGCTCACATCGCCCACTTTCAACCTCCCACAGGCGGATCGTCTTATCCGAACTTCCAGATGCCATGTGCTCACCATTCGGGCTAAACGTGACACTATTAACACTCCTCGTGTGCCCCTCAAGCACCTGCTTACACTGCCCACTTTCAAGCTCCCACAGGCGGATTGTCTGATCATTACTTCCAGATGCCAGGTACTCACTATTCGGGCTAAACGTGACACTATTAACATAATGCCTGTGCCCCTCAAGCACCTGCTCACACCGCCCACTTTCAACCTTCCACAGGCGGATCGTCTTATCGTAACTTCCAGATGCCAGATGCTCCCCATTCCGGCTAAACGTGACACTCAAAACCCAATTTGTGTGCCCCTCAAGGACCTGCACACACCGCCCACTTTCAAGCTCCCACAGGCGGATCGTCTTATCCCAACTTCCAGATGCCATGTGCTCACCATTCGGGCTAAACATGACACTATTAACAGCCCCTGTGTGCCCCTTAAATACCTGTTCACAACGTCCATTTTTAAGCTCCCATAGGCGGATTGTCTTATCCCGACTTCCAGATGCCATGTGCTCACCCTTCGGGCTAAACGTGACACTAAAAACCTCAGCCGTGTGCCCCTCAAGGACCTGCACACACCGCCCACTTTCAACCTCCCACAGGCGGATCGTATTATCGTAACTTCCAGATGCCAGGTGTTCACCATTTGGGCTAAAGGTGACACTCATAATACTCCTCGTGTGCCCCTCAAGCACCTGCTCACAGCAACCACTTTCTACCGTAATCAGCTGAATCTTACTATCCACCGCCATCGCCAGCAAACGTCCATCAGGAGAATAGGCAACACAACTCACCCAAGCATTAACCAAAATCGACGGATACTCTCCCAAAAATACCCTATAAAGTGTAGCTTGTGTGAAATTTGTTTGAATAAAGGTCGCCGCCTCAAGGTGTGATCCTGATAAATCCGCACCTGTGAAATCAGTGCCTGTGCAGTTACTAAACGACAAATCCGCTCGAGGTGCATGAATACCCGAGAAGTCTCTTCCTATTAATCGGCACAGCGCTTGATTTACATTCAATAAACTGATGGCATTGCTGCTGGCTTTAGCATGAGCAGGTTCACCTCGGCTACTTAGTACGAGTTCATACAAACGTTCGATGATTGGATGCTCATTAGGAAGTGTGAGAATATTTTCTGCTAAAACTTCTAAAATCGCACGTTCATCCACTAAAAAACGAGCATTCCACAACCTTAAGCGCTCTTCAATCGTTACATGCTCCTCCAAGCTTTGCCACAACCGCCTTGCGACCAGGTGATCAGCAAAGGATTTGTGTAGAAAACTGTAGGTGTTGCCTGTTCGCGTTAAGGGGCAACCCAGCCGAAGCTTGACCACATCTGGGTCTCGATCCGTGAAAAATCGTGACCACAAGGCATCTTCTTCCCGTTGAATCAGGGTGCTGTCTTCTTGATATTCAATCGCATCTTTCGCATGAGCGTACATGGTAAAGGCAAGGGTTTCTGAAAAGTTTTGAAAGTGACCCGTGAGATCCTCATAATGCCCCAGTTGCTGAATGGTGCGCACAACCTGGTGCTGTGTCCAGGTGGTTAAAAAAGCTTCATATAAACGATAACGGGTAAAACGAAGCGTTGGGTTGTTTTCAGTCTCACGTTGTAAAATGGGGTAGGCATCCACAAAAAGCTTGAGCATCAGGGGGGTATCCAGTAACTGCCTGGCTTTTGGGTTTTTATTCAGGTAAGAAAGACAAGCTTGGGTGTCAAGTTGCTCATGATGGGCCAAGATGTAGTCTGTTTGCTCCATCTCATTCACGGGTGCTAAGTGCCAAAGCTGTAATGCTTTTGGTTGATTCTCTGGGATAAAACAAGGCTTCATTTCATGGGTATAGTACTGGCTACGACAGGTAGTCATCACCTTACTGTTAACCCATTCACCCAGTTGGTGGGTGTCATACAGGTTAGGTTGGGCACGCCCCTGGATTTCGTCAAATCCATCGAGGATAAATAACAAGGGTGCCTCTTTCAGATTTTCAATCTGGGTCAGAGAGAGTTGAAAATCATCTTGCAGCGTATTGATAATACAGTGAGAGACGGTGGTACTTGAAAACCGTTTGAGTTCAATACGAAGCGGCATAAAACCCAGTTCAATGGCTCGCTCAATTAAGCGATAGGTTTCAATAGATTTGCCTGCCCCACTTTTGCCCAGTAAGAGTAGGGCACGATATTGGGGATTGGTTAAAAAATCCATGATTTTCTCACCACAATCATATCGAGGTGCATCAGGGTCTCGATCAGTGCTCATGAGGCTAGGTGTTAAATAAAAATGAAAGGCTTGTTGTACGCTGGGGCGTTGTAACATCCATTGATTATGTTGGGCAAGACGCTCTTGAGGTTGATCTTGATCAGGATGAATCGGGGGTAAGTGAATCGTCATCTGTGGTTTGGGATTGACGTTGGCCTGGTAATGGTCAAGATGTTCACGCAAACTCGCTTGACGGCTTATCAGACGCGCTAGGCATAAGTCAGTCTCTCGAAAATGTCCATCAGGGTCAGCCTGGGTAAAGATCGTCTCAATCTCATTGACAGGTAAGGCGACAATGGCGTTGATCGTTTCCCAATACTCTGCTTGCGTTTGCACTGGCCATTGTGTCCAGTGGGTATGGATACGATGCATTTCTCCCATAGTCGCTAGTTGAATGGTCTGTTCATCATCGATGGCGGCAGTCTTTTCTTGCTCAAAGTCATGAAAAGCATAACCAGGATCAATTTTACAGGTTTCAACCAACAGAGCGCCTACCTCACTGTTAGGATGTTGACGTAGACGATAACCTATGTTTTTACCACTGCCGCCGATCACGTCAATATCATTGAGCCACTGGGCTACGGCAAGCACTCGCCCTAACCCTGCTTCGACTATCCATTGATTTTCGATTTCTAATGAGAGGTAATTCGCTTGTGTCTCATAAAACTCGGGTAGGTAAGGATACTCCTGAAAGTGATCTAAAAAGCGGGTTAATATCGCAGGGGTTTCTGTTATCCCAATCTCTTGAGCGATTTCTTTCCAATAAATTCCTTCGGGGATATGTACAGGCACCATAGCCATTTGGATGCGTGCCACAGGGATACCTAATCGAGCATAAAGAGCATTAGCAATCAACTCTTTTGCGATCACACTTTGCACCCCCTCGAGTGAATTGCGATCATCGGGATAATACAGCTGGCCTTTAGCAATCCATCGTTCACCTTGTTCATCTAACATATAATAATAAAAATTCGAGGCGCCAGTAACTGTAAGAAAACGAACCTGCTCAATCCATCCATCTTCAGTTTCAAGGGTTTCTATTTCTGGAATGAATGCTTGCATGATGTTTTCCTGTAGGGGGAGTTATTTTTATATTTAACGATCAGCATCCAATGTTTCATATGAGTGCATCATCTCTGATAGGTTAAGCAGATAAGGTGAAGTTTCATCACGATGCTGGTCGTTTAGTTACTGATGAGCTCATTTTTCTTTACGAGAGATTGTACCTTGAATAGGTGCTCTCGCATTCAATGCATAAGAAACTGTGGTTCCATCCAGGTGCTCAAGTTCTCCATTGGCAGGGATGCCATAAGCAATTTGTGAGCAGGTTATGTGAGGTTTTTCCTTAGCAACTCGGTTTGCGATGTAATGTGCAGTCGCGTCACCTTCAACGGTAGAGCTGGTTGCAATAATCACTTCTTCGATGGGTTCTTGATGCAGACGTTGGAATAATAGATCCATGCCAACTTGGGAGGGGCCAATACCGTCCAGGGGAGAGAGTCGGCCAAATAAGATGAAATAAAGCCCTTGGTATCGGCTGGTTTTTTCGATTGCGACAGCATCCCCTGGTGTTTCTACTACACACATGATTTGTTTTTCTCTTTTAGGGTGTGAGCAGAGGTAACACAGAGTTTCTTCACAGAGCATCTGACAGTGTTGACACCGTTTCACTTCCTGGATTGCTTTTTGAAGGGCTAGTGAAAGCCGTAACCCTTTTTCCTGATCTGTCTGTAACAGCTGAAATGCCATGCGTTGGGCAGATTTTGGGCCGATACCGGGTAAGCAGCGAAGCGATTCAATCAGCTGTTGTATCAAAGGGCTATACTGCATTATTTTTCTTTATCCTGATCATCAGAAGTAAAGGTATCTGGTAAAGAGAACCCTTTAGCAATATCCATCATTTTTTCTTCAGTGCTTTTTTCAATTCTTTTGAGGGCATCATTGAATGCCGTGGCAATCAGAGCTTGCATCACTTCAAGGGATTCACTGAGAATACCTGGATCCAGGTCGACTTTTAAAACCTGTCGAAGACCATTCATGCGAATCTTCACCAATCCAGCACCGGATTCTCCAGTCATTTCAAGTTTGCCGAGTTCTTGTTGAGTTTGCTTCATGCTTTGTTGCATTTTTTGAGCCGCTTCCATGATTTGGCTTAGGTTAGGTTTTGACATAATAAAGACCTTCTAGTTTTCGTTAATCAGTTTAGCATTAAATGCTTCCATAATAGCTTTGATTGGGTGATCATCTGAGGGTGGTGTAGAAGACATCTCTTTTTTTGGTGGGGGAGAGGGTGCTTCTGGTTTTGTGGGTTCAGAGGGTTTTTCTCTTTTCTCTTTTTTCTTGACTAGGTTGACTGTAAGCATTCGTAAGAGTGTCATATCTGCACCCATTTTGGGGGTGGGGGAGAGATTGAGATCTTGTTGTCCAGAGATCAGGATTTGATAATATTTTTGCAGTTCATCAAGGTTGAATGCTTGAGCTAAATGAGTCAGCTGGGAAGAGGCATTCATCACATCAGGCGCTATTTTCATTAATGTCAGTTGGTGAATCAATGAGGCCAGTGATTGTAACAATTGCTGGAAATCTGTGGTTTTTTCAGAAAGCAATTGCGTGAGTTCCATCACTCGGTTTGCATTTTGTTGTTGAATGGCTTCCAATAGATTGACCAGGTAATCTGTTTCAATGGTGCCCAATAGCGCACAAACATCCTGAGCAGATAAACGTTGATTACCATAAGCAATGGCCTGGTGAAGCAGTGTCAGTGCATCTCTGATACTGCCTTTAGCAGTCATAGCCAATGGGGCGAGTGCTTCGGGTTCAAAGGGTATGTTTTCTTTGTTGAGAATATCGGCAAGATGGGCAGAGATTTGTTCCTGGCTAAGCGCTTTGAGACAAAACTGTAAACAGCGGGAAACTATGGTGGCTGGTAGTTTTTCAGGATCTGTCGTTGCAAAAATAAAAATGACATGAGCGGGGGGTTCTTCCAGCGTTTTTAGCAAGGCATTGAAGCTATGTGTGGAAAGCATGTGCACTTCATCGATCAAGTAAATTTTAAAGCGTCCCTGGATGGGTGCATAAGGGATGTTTGAGAGTAGTTCTCGAATGTCTTCAACTTTGGTATGGGAGGCTGCATCAATTTCGTAGAAATCAGGGAATTGTCCTTGCTGGATTGCCACACAGTTTCGACATTCATGACAAGGAGAAGCGCTTATGCCTTGTTCGCAGTTGAGTGCTTTGGCCAAAATTCTGCCCAATGTGGTTTTTCCAACGCCTCGAGTGCCCGTGAAAAGGTAGGCAGAATGCAGGTGGTTTTGATTGAGTGCGTTCATCAATGCCTGTAAGACATGGTCCTGACCGACGACTGCTTCAAAGTTTCCTGGGCGCCACTTGCGAGCAAGTACTTGATGATTCATGGAGGGTTATCAATTGGGGTTGAAAAAGAGGTGGCGATATTAGCCAGCCCTCTGCGCTCGAGTTCAACACTACCGCTGCTCCCTTCCGGGCCTGACGGGGTTTGCATTGTATCGCCGCGAGGAAACCAATAAAGCCACCGCTGATAAAGTAGCATATTTCATGAAGAGGAGCAATGGATTATGGGATGTGTTTACATTTCATTAATCGGTTTCTTTGTATAGATGGTGCGTTGAAATGTATGCTTTTACTGAGGTGGGGACATAGGCGCTGATGTCTTTTTGATGGGCAATTCGATGGCGGATTGTGGTGGAAGAAATGGGCGGTTGAGGGGATAGAGTTTTTTCAAAAATAGTGCCAGCCGTTGCCTGGTATAGTTGCTCTGGATGATTGGATTTTTTAGTGCTTAACAGAGTATTAAGCTCAGGGGCAAAGGCTTTGTTGTTGTGTCCGGAGCGGGTCGCAATGATTAAGTGTGCATAATGCAGAATCTGTTTCCAATCTTTCCATTGATGAAAGCTGGCAAAGGCATCAGAGGCCATGATTAACGCGAGTGGGCAGTCTGGTATATTTTTTCTGATGGCACAGAGGGTATCGACTGTATAGGAAGGTGCTTCATGTTGAATTTCTTGGAGGTCAACCCGAAAACTGGGAAAAGGAGCAATAGCAAGCTCGAGCATTTGGCGCCGATCTTTGGCGCTTGCTAGTGGGGGATGAGATTTTAAGGGGTTTTGGTGGCAGGGAATAAACCAGATTTCACTTAGGTGATAGCTTTCTTGTACTTCCAGGGCTAAATGGAGATGGCCTAGATGAACAGGGTCAAAGCTACCACCGATAATACCAATGGCTCTATTTTTCATGCGTACAATAGAGTTTTTGTTTATTCTGCGGGGTTGTTTTCTTTATGATCAGCAGTAGGTGGGGTGCTTTGTGCATTTTTATCCAGGCTTCGATAAATAATGCGACCTTTGCTTAGATCATAAGGCGTCATTTCTACAACAACCGCATCTCCTGTCAAAATACGGATATAATTTTTCCGAATTTTTCCAGAAATGTGAGCGGTAATCACATGCCCATTTTCAAGGCGAACGCGAAATATAGTATTTGGAAGGGTTTCTATTACAACCCCTTTCATTTCAATTTGGTCTTCTTTTGGCATATAGATGATCCATCAGTGAGTTAACAGTCGAGAATGGTAGCAGAATTATCAAGAATCAGGAACAAAAATCTGCTTTTCTACGATAGAAAAGCAGATTTATTCTGTTTGGTCGGCGCAGTAGCCTGTGAAGCCCGGTTCTTAGAAAGCAGAGAAAGGGTTGGGTACAACGCCTTTGTCTTCATCTGGCACACCTTCTTCAAATTTTCCTTGTTTCATTGGGTTATCGTTTGATTCCCCTTCTTTTTTAACCGCTTTAATTTGGTCTTCTTCCTCTTTTTTATCAGGCTCACCTTCTGGCTTAGGGGTTGGTAACTCAGTAGCTAAGGTGCCTGCAGTTGCTTCTGGTGCAAGCTCTGGGGTTTCTTCTTGATTGACTTCAGGATGGGTGTAAGCGGCAACTAAATCATCAATTTTTGCTCTTAAAAGGCAAGCAAGCTGTTGTGTTTTGGGGTTTTGCGCAAGGACTGCTTCCATGGCATCTAATTGCTCAAGTATCATGGCAAGCTGAGGTGTCATCACAAGTTCGTTTTCATTGCTCATACGCGCAGCTTCTTTCAATGCTTTTTCTAACAACATGAGTAAAGCACTCATTTTTTGAGGCATTTGTTCGTCTGCCCGTTTGGTGTTTTTAGGCTCAGGCTTGGGATTAGAGAGTATCGACATTATTTGGTAGGTTGTTGATTTGTCGTATGATTTTTCTCTTGGTCTCATCTTGTTTTTCTCCCTTGCTAAAGGTTAATTGTAGCGCTTTTTTGCGAGTTTTTCCATTTGTATAAAGGTATTTTACCGGGTGAAGCTTAAAGTAAGCTTAAGTTAAAATAAGTGTTGTGGTGATTTTCTTTGTAGGGGGAGATTCCTGAGTTTAAAGAGCGACATTACGTTATTACTTCTTGAAGTAAACTGACTAAATCTTCTTTCTTTAAAGGTTTAAATATAACTTTCACGGCGCCTGCTGCCATCGCGGCATCAACTTCTTCTGGCTCAGCTTCGCCGGTTTGCATGATAAAGGGAATCTCTTTGAGCTGAGGATCTTCTTTGATTGCTTTAAGGAGCTTCATGCCATCCATGCCAAACATCATACGGTCTGCAAGTATTGCCTGATAATGATCAGGATTTGTTTTTAGGCGCGCAAGTGCTTTTTCACCGCGAGTTTCATAATCAATGCGATAAGGCATGTCTTGTAACTGTGCGATAATGGCATGAATCGGTATTAACTCGTCATCCACAATAAGTAAGTTGATTGGCTTCAAGATTTTCTCCTTCTATTTTGTTTTCTGCGGGATGTCTCTTTATATTTATAGGACATTTCTGGAAAGACTAATGCTTTTAAATCTTCAATTTGTGATGGATCCAGCTCCTCCCATCTGCTTGGTCTGAGTGAGCGAGGGAGGGTAATATGGCCATATCGTATTCTAATTAAACGACTCACCTGGATGCCTTGAGATTCCCATAACCTTCTAACCAGTCGGCAGCGCCCTTCCTTTAAGGTCACATGATACCAGTGATTAATTCCGCTGCCACCCGCATCTTCTAGCGTCTCAAAGCGAGCAGATCCATCAGGTAATTCAACACCTGTCGTTAGTCGTGTTAGTATTTCTGGCTGAATTTCCCCAAAGACTCTTACCGCATACTCTCTTTCTATTTCAAATGAAGGGTGCATCAGTCGGTGAGCCAGTTCGCCATCGTTTGTAAGTAATAAAAGCCCAAATGTATTGATATCGAGCCGGCCAATGGAAATCCATTTTCCTCTGGAGATTTTTGGGAGTTGTTCAAATAAGGTAGGTCTTCCCTGTGGATCGGATCGAGTACAGATAACGCCTTCCGGTTTATGATAAATTAAGACGCGAGTTCTAAAGGCATCAGGGGTTTTCCAGGTGATCTGTTTTCCATCTACCCGAATTTTATCGGTTTCTGAAGCACGCATACCAATTTGAGCAGGTTGATCATTGATGGTGACGCGACCTTGTTGTATCCAGTCTTCCATCTGGCGTCGTGAGCCCAGACCTGTTCTTGCCAGGATTTTTTGCAATTTCTCTGGTGGAGAAGTGGAGATTTTTTTGTTTTTCTTTGTAGAGATCATGCGTTTTTTCATTAGAAGCCAAGCTCCCCTTGTTCGAAGGTAATGGTTTGAGTTGGGTCCATGTCTGGCAGTTTTGGAAGCTGGCTGAGATGGGATAAATTAAAATCGTTTAAAAATTTGGCTGTGGTGCCATAGAGGGCAGGTTTTCCAGGCACTTGTTTGTGACCTAGTACGCGAATCCATTCCCTTTCTAATAGCGTTCTGATGGTTTGAGTGCTGACTGATACGCCTCTAATTTGCTCTATTTCTCCGCGTGTAATGGGTTGTCGATAGGCAATCAGTGTTAAAGTTTCCAGAACGGCTTGTGAATAACGTTCCTGCTTTTCTGGTAGCAGTTTTTGAAGCCAGTGGGTGTAATGCTCACGAACCTGAAATCGATAGCCTGAGGCGGCTTCGCAGATTTCAATGCTTCGATCTTGATAGTCTTGCTTTAAACGGGTTATGGCATGTGTAATATCGTCAGAGGCAAAACTTTTTTCAGGAAGAGATGCTTGAATAATGTCTTTTAATTCTTTGATATTCATTGGTTTTTCTGAAGAAAAAAGCAGGCACTCAATGATGATTTTAATGTCGTTGTCAGTGGTCATACTCAAAAATGGTTGGTTAGGGGGTGTCTTCAATTTATTTTATAGTTTTCGGCATCGGAAATCACTCAAGTTGTCAGATAGCTGGATCTCAATGGTTTGCTGACGCAGTAATTCTAAAATGGCCATAAGTGTCACAACAACACCTTCAGTGCCTTCCTCTCTTTTCAGCATATCATAGAAGGTTGACCAGTGATTTGGTGTCAGGTGTTGTAGAATAAACACCATTTTTTCTCTGACAGATAACGTTTCGCGTTTAATGCGGTGAGAAGTGATTTTTTCTGCACGGTCAAGCATATTTCCCAGGCTTGCCAGGAGGTCCTCTAATGTAACTGGGGGATGTTTTTTAACGCTGATTGCTTGAGGGCCTGAGACTGAAACAGGAAAAATATCCCGGTTTATTCTAGGGAGCAGATCGATGTCTTTGGCGGCTTTTTTGAAGCGCTCATATTCTTGTAGGCGTTGAATGAGCTCAGCTCTAGGGTCTACTTCTGATTCATCATTCTCTGATAAGTTTTTTGGTTTAGGAATCAGCATGCGAGATTTAATCTCAGCCAGTATGGCAGCCATGACAAGATATTCTGCTGCTAATTCTAACTTAACCCGCTGCATCAAGTTGATGTAGTCCATATATTGACGCGTGACTTCTGCAATCGGGATATCGCAGATATCAATATTTTGTTTTTTAATGAGATAGAGTAGCAAGTCAAGCGGGCCCTCAAACGCTTCTAAAAAGACGCTTAAGGCTTCTGGGGGGATATACAAATCTTTGGGAAGCTCAATGGTCGTATTTTTTTGATCAGGAGGCACCGTGTTAGATGAAGAGGGCGCTATCGATGAGTGTGGCACAACAGTCTCTTTTAATATAAGCTTAACAATAGGTATGTTACCATAAATAGTAAGCATGCCTGAGAGCGTATCAACAATGAATGTTATTTTCTATGAAATTACTATTTGATTTTTTTCCAGCATTGGTCTTCTTTTTAACCTATAAGCTTTATGATTTTAAAGTAGCAACGGTTGCAACAATGATTGCATCAGTACTTCAGGTGGCTGTGTATTGGATGAAGTATCGAAAATTTGAGAAAGTACACCTTGTGACAGTAGGGGTCGTATTGCTATTCGGTGGGGCAACATTGCTGTTTGATAATGCCTTGTTCATGCAATGGAAGCCCACTGTGGTTTTTTGGTTGTTTGGCCTGTTTTTCTTAGGGAGTCATTTTTTTGGTAAAAAGAATTTATTACAACATATGTTAGACAGCAAGGTGGTGCTTTCAAACGTTGTCTGGGTCCGCCTAAATTATAGCTGGATTTTCTTCTTCCTCATGATGGGCACAATGAATTTATGGGTCGTTTACAATTATGATGTTAATACCTGGATGTACTTTAAGTTATTTGGCATTATGGGGCTGACCTTGGTTTTTGTCATTTTTCAAGCCATTTATATTTCTAAAAATCTAGGAAAAAAATATCATGCCCGCGCAGACACCAACTGATCTTGCTGAAAAAATAAAACAGCGTTTAATCGCAGCGCTTTCTCCAGAAGAAATTGAAATCATTGACGAAAGTGCAAAACATCAACACCATGCCAATGCAGCGCCAGGGGCAGGATATTTTTTATTGAACATCAAAGCAAAGGCCTTTGCTGGAAAGTCGCTGATCGAATCACACCAAATGGTATATCAGGCATTGGGGGAGTTGATGCAGCATGATATTCATGCGTTGCGGATAAAAACGCGGTGTTAGAACCTGTCTTTACCGATGATGCCAGTATTTTTTTAACTTTTCTCGAAATCGAATTTTTTTGATGATTCCATCTTGCTCATTGATTTCAAAATATAATCCTCCGCTTTGCGCAGTATTTTCGATGCGACTGCCTATTTTTTGAAATCGACTGACTACGGTAGGGTGAGGAAATCGATAAGGATTTAAATAGCCTGAGGAGAATAAAACATAGCTCGGATTAACCTGCTGAACAAACGGCCAGGTTGAGGAAGTGAGGCTGCCATGATGTCCTGCAATGAGTAGTGTGGAAGATAAGCGGTTACCGTCCAGTTTAAGTAACTGACTTTCTCCTTTTTTTTCTAGATCTCCGGTCAGTAAAACCGCATGTTTTCCTAATTTTATCTGCAAAGTACACGAACTGTTATTCCCAACATAAGGTGCTCCTTTGATCGGATAAAGGATTTGGAATATAACACCATCCCAGACCCAGTTTTGTCCCCGATGGCAAGCTTCTGTTAATGATTGAGGGAAGTGTTGTGGAACGCTGGTGAGGATTTTTTGAACGCGCAAAGTATTTAGAATAGAGTGCGCGCCTCCCATGTGATCATTATCTTGATGGCTTACTATGAGCGTATCAATATTTCGAATATTTTGAGTTTGTAAATAGGGGATAACGGCTGCTTTTCCCATATCTAGCCGGTTGGAAAATTTGGCGCCGGTATCAAAGACAAGCGTATGATGCCGTGTTTGAACGATAGCAGAGAGACCTTGCCCCACATCAAGCAGGGTGAGTCCTATGGTTTTTTCAGGCAGCCTGGGTTGATTGTAAAAAAACAAAGGAAGAAAGGTGAAAAGCCCTAACCATCGTCCAGGCAAGCCTTTTGGCGACAGCATGAGTAAAATGCCCGCTAAAACGATGATAAAGTACCCATTTTCAGGGATGCTTTGGTGCCAGAGCGCATACTTTTGTTGGCTGATGTAGTGTAGAAATGTATACAGGTATTCCAGGAGTTTGCTGGAAAACAATAGAAGGGTGTGCGCGGGAGATTCAAATATCCATAATAATGCCATGCCTAAGAGAGCAATGGGGATAACCAGAAAACTGACCCAGGGAATGGCGATTAAATTCGCAGGAAAGGAGAGTAGGGCAGTTTGTTGAAAAAACAAACAGGTGATTGGGGTAAGCCCCAACGTGATAGCCCATTGCACTTTCCCATATCGATTCCAAAGCGATTTTCCAAAAGAGACCCGAGAAGTCATGCTATAAAAGATAAAGAAAATTGCGCCAAAAGATAGCCAAAAGCTTTCTGATAAGGTTGCAAGAGGGTCTAGTGTCAGTATTAAAAAGAGAGAGAGAGAAAACACATGCCAAGGAGTAATATATCGACGGCATAAGAGCGCAAGTATGAAGGTGCTCATCATTATCAGGGCGCGTTGAGTGGGGATGGAAAGTCCTGCTAAACAAGCATAGAAGGTGCCTCCGATCAGTGCACCAATCGATGCTGCCTGTTGGGTAGGCATCTTTTGCATGAGGTGAGTAGAGTATTGCCAAAACAAGCGTGTGAGTACATAAAAAATGCCGCCTGCCAACCCTATATGTAGCCCTGAGATAGCAATTAAATGGCTGGTCCCTGTTGCCTGAAACGTATTCCATTGCTCGGGTGTAATGTGTTGTCTGATACCCAGACACATTGCGATGATGATGCCGATAAAATTTTCAGATGAAACCAATGCGGCTATTTTCTCATAGAATTTATATCGACATTGATTGATTAACTGGCCAAAATGGTCTGTGTTTAAGGATCGGTTTTGAGGGCTTTTCACTACATACCCTATAGCACGTATGTGCGCTTTGAAGTAGAATTTTTCTTGATCAAACCCACCCGGGTTCATCATGCTGTGAGGTCTTTTGATTCGAATGAGCAATTGCAACTTTTTGCCCGGATAAAGTTGAATGCGTCCAGGATAATACCAAGTGAGTTGTATGGACGTCTTAACAGGTTTTCCGGCTAATTCAGTCAGTTTGAAGTAGAATTTGGCTTTTTGGTTAATCCATTCCGGGACGGAGGTAACATAACCCTTTGCCAGTAGGGTTTTACCTTCAAGATGAGCAGGGAGCTCCCAATTGAGATTGAGTTTGGCATTTAGGGTCGCCCAGGTGAAACCAGCCAGAAAAATACATAAAAGCCGAAAGTATGGTTTTTTTCGTATATGGAAAAAAGCAATGAATGCTAAGGTTAAGCATAAGAGCGTTAAAAAATCAGGTAGGGACTTTAGATAAGTGCTTGAATGGATCCCGATAAGCCAGGTGTATGCGTTGCTGAGCATAAATTTTTTCGTGATTTAAAGTTAGAAATCTCTGTCCCTTGGGGCAGAGTTACCCTACTCGATGGGGGAGTCCAGAGGGGGAGAATCGCGATTCTCCCCCTCTGGTCACCGCTGGAATTTCAAACTCCGGCGGTGATACTGATTTGATCCTAAATTCGGAGAGGTTGGAAACTACCGCGAAGGTCTAATGCCTGAACTATGCAGGGATAATAAGGGACATTCAATACAGTGATAGAAGCGTTTCCTATAAAATAATACCGATAGGGTTTATTTCTTACCAAGGGGTGTAGTATGTTGTGCCTATATAGGGAGTGAATTTAATGAATGAGCAACAAGTAAATATACCTACCTATCAAATTCATCGTAGTGTTTTTGATATGCTTTCATCTAGCGCTGAAGAAAACGAAAACTTTCTGGGGGCTATTCAAAAGTTTAATGAAGGTCATCAGCTATCAGATTTGGAACAGGTGGCAGTAAACCCGCTACTTGATTTTTTGAGTATCCATAATATACATGGGGAGTATGCTAAACAACTAATAGAACAACAAACCTTGTTGCTAAATAAATACAATAGTTTATTGCTGGTGAAAGAGGGTGGATTTGATTGTGTTGCTGATCATCAAATCTTCAACCTTGTGACCAACAGGTCTGTAAGCGTTCTAGATATAACGATAGATATAAAGAATAATTCCATTTTCCATCTCCCTTATTTGCTATCTGCATTGCTTCAGTGTCAAGCTCATAAAATTCAACTGCTTGTCCTGGACATAAACGTAAACTTTCTCAAAAATTGGTTCTCTAGCAATAGGGAAAAGTTTGATGGGGTGCTCAAATTAATACCCAATTTGAAAGCATTTAAAATAACAGGATATTGTGGTGGCATAGTTAGGGCGGGCTGCTTACCTGATCTAATTTACATTATAAACTCAGTTGCATGCTTTTGCCCTGATATTGAGTCGCTTGAGCTACCTGATTATATAGAATATATGCTTATAGACGATGCTTACTTTCAAGGTTTTATTAAAGCTTTAAGCCCATTTCAAAAATTAAATGCACTTCATATTTCAAAAACTCGCTGTTTTTCAGAGCAAGATTTTCTCAAGTTAGGAGAGCTTCTTGATCAACATCCTTCTATTAAGACCCTCAACTTAACAAGTTCTGAGGTTTGGAAAGAAGAGATTGTTATGTTAACAGATTTGATTAAAACTTTTAATCTATCAGATCTAGATTTCATTGACATGCTTATTCACGAAGGATCTTATTCGGATATTCTTCGAGAGTGTGGTGAAGATATAGAATCTTTATCTTTCGGTACAGAATATACATATAATGACATATTTGATTGGCGGTCTCTCTATCCTGTTCTAACCAGTGATCGTTTTAAAAATTTAAAAAACCTGTCTGTTGATTTTCAAGTCAACTTTCTTGAGGCTAAAGAACAGGAGGACGCACTTCTTTTATTAATCCAATTTTTTTCATCCAGGTTAGATTGCCTAACGATCAAAGGCATTGGTGACTCCCGAATAACAGGCGGCAGATCAAATTTTAAGGTTTTGCTACATCTTAAAGAGATACTATTAACTGAGAACGAAAGGGTTACTATAAGGCATCTAAGGCTAGAATATTTTGATTTCTTCCATTTACCCAATGAAATTCTTCATACATTCTGTGAAATTTTGCAAAGGACTCCTCTTTTAGATCAAGTTTCAATAAACTGTTCACGTTTCAATGTGCTAACTGATGAGCAATTTGGAATACTATGCGCCGCTCTACAAGGCAGCCGTATTCATACATTCAGCCTGGGTGAACGTATTGAATGGAATTTAAAAAAACAAGCATTTGGGGAGGATAGCAACAGATTTCAGGTGCTGGATGCAATATTAGAGAAGAACTTGGCCAAATCATCTCTTCGTCAAGCATGTGCCGTTGCTTTTTGGAATGCATATCCAAATTCAATGATTGAAAAAGTAAAAATCAGTGATGGCTTTGGAGAGGTTGTTTCTAACGACCTTTTTCGCATCACAAAACTTGATGAGGAGCATGTGATCGTTGGCGAATCGATAGAGGTTGCTTCATCGGTTGTAGATGATCTAAAAATTTAGGTTGAAAAGCTTTCGACTATTTAAACCTGGATTGCGAGTCGCACCAATCAAGAGAAACAGACTCCTGTCCGGTAGAGCGGGAATTGCCGAGACCGTGCTATGCTCACTGACATAAAACCCCTTCCTCAAGCGATAAAGTTCGACCCATTTGACTGGCAAGCGCAAGATCATGAGTCACAATAACCAGACTAATTTTGAGAGTTTGGTTTAAGTGTAAGATCAACTCAATGACCTGTCTGGCTGTTTTATTATCCAGGTTTCCTGTGGGCTCATCTGCTAATACACAGCCTGGGTCTGTAACCAGTGCGCGTGCAATGGCTACGCGTTGTCTTTCACCGCCGGAAAGCTCGCTGACACGATGTTGATATCGATTGCCTAACCCAACCTGATCTAATAAGTGTTTTGCCTTTTCAATGGCTTGTTGGGTGGGGCTTTTACGAATGAGGAGCGGCATACAAACATTTTCTACGGCGTCAAACTCAGGAAGCAAGTGGTGAAATTGATATACAAATCCAAGATTTTGGTTTCTCCAAAGACTTTTTTGACGTTCAGAGAGTGTGTGGATGTCTACACCAGAGACCAGTACTTGTCCATTGCTGGGCTTGTCAAGACCACCCATCAGATGTAATAAGGTGCTTTTCCCTGATCCTGAAGCCCCTACAATTGCGACCCCTTCTCCGGGATGAATGGCCAGGTTCAAGTCTTTAAGGACTTCTACGGTGTGGCCTGCCTCAGCATAAGATTTTGATAAATGAGTGCACTGGATAATAGGAAGTGTGTTATTCATATCGAAGTGCCTCTGCGGGTTGAACTTTTGAGGCTTGCCAAGCCGGATAAAAAGTGGCAAGTAACGTCATGATAAAGGCGGAAACACAGACGGTTATGACATCCATCCAGATTAATTTTGAGGGTAAATAATCGGTGTAGTAGAGAGAAGCTGGGACAAACTGGGTATTAAAAGTTTGCTCGATTTTTCGAACAATTTGGGTGATGTTAAGTGATAAGGCTACTCCCCCAAGGGTGCCCAGGAAAACCCCGATAATACCAATAAATGTCCCTTGTACCATAAAGGTGAGCAAGATGGTGCGGGGGGTTGCTCCAATCGTTTTGAGGATGGCAATTTCAGAGCGTTTGTCTGTTACCACCATCACCAGGGTAGAAACAAGATTGAAGACGGCAACGGCTACAATGAAAAGCAAGAGTGCAAACATGATGGTTTTTTCCATTCGAATGGCGTGGAAATAAGCGCCATATTCTTCTGTCCAGTTGCTTACCAGGTAATTGATACCCAGCAGCTTTTCAGCGGCATTTGCGACTCGGATGGCATCGTAAAGACCTTTGACTTTCAAATGAATGCCAGTGATATGATTTCCTTTTTCATAAACAGCCTGCGCATCTTTCAGATGAACGTAGGCTAATGTGCTATCCAAGGCATTAAATCCACCCCCTACACGAAAAAGACCGACTACGGTGAATCGTTTCATAGTGGGGAGCAGCCCAACGGGGCTTACTAGACCCTGAGCTGTTAATAAGTTGACTTTGTCGCCAATTCTTAAACCCAGGCTGATCGCTAGCTCCTCGCCTAAAATCATTCCAAATGATCCGGGTGTAAGTTTATTAAAGTTGCCATGGGTGAAATGGGTTTTAAGGTCTGATATGTTTTGTTCAAGAGAGGGAATAATGCCGGAGACCAAAACAGGACGAGTGCCATCCCCTCGGGTGAGCATGCCTTGTCCGCTTAAAAAGGGTGCATAAGCAGAAACATCAGGTAAGGTCAAAAGCTTTTTGCCTAGAGGCTGCCATTGATCCAGAAGCGATTCGTCGGGGCTGGTAATGGTGACTTGAGGTGTTAATCCAAATATCCGTTTTTTAATTTCAGCATCAAAGCCATTCATGACAGAGAGTACGGTAATTAAAACGATGACACCCAATGTAATGCCCAAGATGGATGCCAGCGAGATAAAAGAAATAAAATGGTTCCGACGTTTAGCCCGGATATATCTTAACCCGATGTATAAAAAGACAGGTTTAAAAATCATGGATCAGCTTCTCCAGCAACTCCCTTGGGAAAATCGCAGGATTCTCTGTTAGGGCTTGGTGATATAAGACCGTAGAGGCTGTCAGACCAGGCAGCGTATTGACTTCAATAATGTAAAGTTGGCCTGTGCCAATATGAGCAAAAGCATCGATTCTGGCATACCCCTGGATACCTATTTTACCAGCAATGGTTGTTATACGCTGCTTTATTTTTTGTAATATTTCGGGCTTGATAATAGAGGTTGGAGGTGGGGTAATATTAATGCCTGTGCCCCCCTGGAATTTTTCTTCAACGGTGAGTACTTCACCTTCTGCTACGGTGATGCTAGGGTTTAAAGACAAGATTTTACCTTCAGTTTCAAGGACGCCTGTGGTGATTTCAATCCAGCCTGTTTTAATTTGGTGCTTTAATGAGGAATGTTTTACTTTTAAGGCGTCTGTTTCAATGAAGCGCTCAAATAACAGTTCTTCTGAGGTGGTTTGTGGGAGTTCTATAATGTCTGGCTGATTTTTAAGTGTATTTTTAGGGATAAAAGAGGTATTGGCTGCTAGCAGCGATAAGAGCTTTTTTAGATCGTTTGAGGAATATACATGCACGACTCCAGTTGAACAGCCATCTGCTCTGGGTTTTACAATCAATGTTTTAGCATTCAATGTTTTTCTTAAAGATTTCCATAAATGATTCAGTTCAGAGGTGGATAGCTTCAATAAATGATGGGTTTTATGCGTTTCTGAAGGAATGGCATTGACGCCTTCAATGGCTAATGACTGAATAAACTGAGAGGTGGCCCATTTGTCTGCGCACAAAGCGGAAACTTGCGCATTGGAGCCGTTGAATTGAATATTAGATTGAGAAAATAAGGCTTGCAGTGTGCCATTTTCACCGTCGCCCCCGTGTAGCGCATTAAAGATGAAATCGAATTCTGAAAGCAGGTCTTTCAAAGCAATTTTTCTAGGGTCAAAAAAGTCTTCTGTATTTTTTTCAGTTAATAAACCTAGCCGAATTCTCACCCTGTTTTCAAAAGTTTCCAAACGCTTTTTAGCCAGCGCAGCTTGATTGCAGTTTTCAATGATTTCTTCAACGGTATGGTTTAAGGCGAGGTGGTAAGGGAGCTCCCAGGCATCATTGTTAGCATCCAACAGGAAGGGTTTAGGGTGGAATTTTTTAGAATTTCGAAGCTTTAACCAAACATTTGTTCCACTCATGAGAGAAACCTGACGTTCAGATGTTGCGCCTCCAAACAAAACAGGAATGGTTTTTTTTGAGGGGGTGGTAATTTTGGGGGTGGGGTTGATGGGGGGCAGTTGGTGGCGACGACAGGCATTATTGACAACTTGTTGTAAGATATCCCGATGCGTCATGCCGATGCGTGAGGCTTGTTGGAAGAGAAAGCTGTTTTGTTCCATTCCGCTAATCGGGTTGAAATCACAAAACCAGATGTTCCCATCCGGGAGCACCCACCCATCAAAACGAGCAAAATCATGCATTTGAAATAAGGAAAATATCTGTTCTGCTTCTGCCTCAATTTTTTCGATGGTTTCGTCACTGAACCTGGGAGGGCAATGCCAGATGACCTGTCGGGTGGGAAGATATTTTTTTCTGAAATCAAAAATCTGGTTTTTAGTGTAGTCTGTTTCAATTTCAGTTGGGGGCAAAGCAACAGGAAGTCCAAAGCGGTTTTCTAAAACAATGACGGTGAATTCGACGCCTTGAGCGAAGGGCTCTATGACGACGCGGGTATCCATGCGTTTTGAAAACAAGTGTTTTGCTTTTTGTAGGGCATCCTCTGGTGTGGTCACTGAGAATACTCCGATGCTAGAGCCGCCAGTTGCAGGTTTCACCACGGCTCGTTTAATGTGATGATCCTTGAAAAATTTTTGAATAATATCAGCGTGGTCTTCATGGTAGATTTTAAGAACTTGTGAAGGCAGAGTGAAAAAGCCATGTGCTTTAATTTGTTCATTGGCTGCAAATTTATCAAAAGCCTGTTTGCAAGCATTGGAGCCTGAGCCAACAAAGGGAATTTTGTGTTTTTCTAAAAAAGATTGAATTTTTCCGTCTTCCCCAAAGGGTCCATGCATGACAGGGAATGCCAGGTCAACACTTTTTAAGAGCTTGACGAGCGCATTTTTGTTCAGGGGGGATGCGGTCTGTTTGAGTTTAAAGTCAAAATCAGAGGGGGTGTTGCTATAAAGTTGTGCAGGAGATATTTGATAGGCGTGTTTTTTTGCATTGAAGTAAATGGGGATAATCTCAACGTTTTCGTCAGCCAAATGATCCAACACAGAGCGTGTTGAATTCAGAGAAATGCCCCTTTCAAGTGATGGGCCTCCACACAATAAAGCGATTTTCATTTGCAAAATTCTTACTTGGATTAATCCGCGCTATTCTAGCATAAAAAGCGACCTCTTTATTAATATTGGCTTATTTTTTGGAAATTTTGCAAATTTTTTTATTTTGACCGTTGAATTTGACAGAAAATGTTTGACAGAAAATGGATTAAGGGTTGATGACACGCCCTATATATGTGATATCAACAGGCTCAACTATAGCTTGAGGACATTTTACTCAGAAGAGTTGGGCGTGGTGACCAGAGATGGGGGGATTGTGATCCCTCCCATCTGGACTTTCTCATCACCTAGTTTAACTCCGCACCAAGAGATGGAGATTTCTAACTTTGAAGAGAAAAATTTGTGCTATACGCCTTCAAAAGTTCAACAATCTGTTCATGATTGTGTTGTTCAGCGAGCTGAAGAGGCGTCAAATTTTCATCATCAAGAGCATTTACATTTGCCCCGTTTTCTATCAAGCATTGGACAATTTCTACGTGTCCCATTTCAGCCGCAAGATGGAGAGGGGTTTTTTCGTAAAGATCTCGTTTATCTATTTTTTTCTGTATCTCAAGCGCTATCAGCATTTTAACGATGTCAACATTACCTCCGACAACAGCCAGATGAAGCAGTGATCTATCCGAAATATCACTGTACTTTTTTGTTAACCTTACCCCATTTTCCAGTAGATAGATAAAAACGTCATAGTGCCCCTCTATAATTGCCAGGACAAAGGATGTTTTTGGGTACATGGGGATGTCAGTTTCCTTTACTCCTGCGAAATCCACCAGGCATTTAACGATATCAAGATAACCTTTTTTAGCGGCCAGACGAAGCGGGGTTAACCCATTTATAATTTCTCCTGCAGGTGTTTGCAGCGGATTGCATGCCTCTATTTGTTTTGTCAACAAATATTCAAGTGTTTGAAGATCATGGTTTTCAATGGCAATGAAATTAAGCGAGGCCATATGAAAAAAATAACTTAGGGATCTCTCTTCGAGGAGCTGGCTCGAAAAAAGAATGTCCAGGGCTTCCAGGTTTCCAGAATGAACGGCAAACTGAAGTATCTGGCTGTATTCCGCTTCGTTTTCGTTGTTTTTTAAGTGATGGATTAAATCATCACGTGACTGATTATGCGCTTCATCTGTATCGCTTAAATGAAAAATTTTTCCCAGATTTAATGCGGGGGTGTAATAGTTTTCAAGCGAGGGAAAATAATCTTTTATAATATCTGTTATACTTCTTCCTTGGTCTTTATGATATGTCTTAGCGAATAAGTTATATCTTTTAACGGCTTCTTTTTGTTCATTAAAAGATCTTGTGGTTGCAGTGTCCTTTTCGTTTTCGTCAAAGAAATTTTGAACCTCTTGGGAAGTCTCAGAAACTAGTTTCAAGGCGCAGTCATCTCCTGTCGTTGTCGTGTAAGGAGCAAGCAGGTCAATAAAAACATTGAAATCGTTCTCTTTTTTAGCTGAAGAGCCATCCAGATTAAAAAAGATATTATCTTTTTTATCCCATTTAACGTTCCATTTAAAAAAAACATTAGGGTCTTTCTCTCTCATGATGCAATAACCTCCCGGGCAAATGATTTTTATATTGAAGGTGCGATTGTAATGCATTGAAAAATAAAAGTAAATGTTGCCTCCCGTCATTGCGAGTTCCCCAGGCCACTTCGTGGCCAAACATGAAGAAATACCAACATTTTTATTCAAAAACTGTTGGTCTTCAGAAGGAGCAAAGCGGCGCGGCAATCCAGACCCAAGTTTATTAAAGCCACATAAGCTTAGACCTTGAATAGAGGTTCCTGGCTGGATTGCCACGCTTCGCTCGCAATGACGGGTGAATAGTTAGGAAATACCCCTAAAGATTTTTTCGCTCGAAAAAATTTTAGGGACGTTGCCTACCTGTTTTTTTTATAAGTGAATTGATGTCCGACTTTGAGTGAATTCATTGGGTCTATGTATATAATAAAAAGACTTAGATAATCTTTAGAGTCAATCTAAATTGGCTGCCTATAACCTATGGGAGAAAAACATGAATAAAACGCCAATCACCATTGCCCGAGGAGATGGCATTGGTCCCGAAATTATGTCAGCGACCTTGAAAGTATTAGAGGCTGCAGGTGCAGAGCTGGAAATTGAAGAAATTCAGATTGGTGAGCAGGTATATGCTGAAGGGTATGCATCTGGCATTAAACCTGAAGCATGGGAGTCATTGCGTCGAACGAAAGTTTTTTTAAAGGCACCGATTACCACGCCTCAAGGAAAAGGCGTGAAAAGTTTAAACGTGACTATTCGAAAAACATTGGGTTTGTACGCGAATGTGCGTTCTTGTTTGTCTTACAACCCCTATGTTGCTAGCAAGCACCCAGGAATGGATGTGGTGATTATTCGGGAAAATGAAGAGGATTTATATGGTGGGGTTGAGTATCGTTCTACGCCAGAGGTATATCAATGTTTAAAGCTGATCACTGTGCCGGGTTGTGAGCGGATTGCTCGTTATGCATTTGAATATGCGAGGCAAAATCATCGAAAACGGATTACCTGTTTTAGTAAAGACAACATCATGAAGATGACAGATGGTTTGTTTCGAAAAGTGTTTGAGGAGGTAGCCAAGGAATATCCAGATATTGAAAGTGATCACTATATTGTGGATATTGGTACAGCACGGTTGGCAGATACGCCTGAACGCTTTGATGTGATTTTAACGTCTAATTTGTATGGCGATATCATATCTGATGTAGCCGCTCAGATTGCGGGGTCGGTAGGGCTGGCTGGTAGTATCAATAGAGGAGATCACTGTACGATGTTTGAAGCCGTCCATGGTTCTGCGCCTGATATTGCTGGAAAAGGAATCGCGAATCCTTCAGGCCTTTTGTTAAGTGCCGTAATGATGTTGGTGCATATTGGCCAGTCTAAGGTGGCTGAAAAAGTGCATAATGCTTGGTTGTGTGCGATAGAAGAAGGGTTTCATACCGCTGACATTTATAATGCGGCTACCGATGCTCAGAAATGCACCACTGAAATGTTTGCTCAAGCGGTGATTGATCGATTGGGGCAGTCTCCTCAACACTTAAAGCCTGTTAAGTATTCAGACGTGTTGATAAACGTCAAGCCTTATCAGCGGGCCGAAAATATTGCAGAAGGCCGCAAGTTGATCGGAGTGGATGTGTATCTTTATCATGTGGCTGGGGATTGTTGGTTGGCACCTTTGGCTGAACAGCTCAAGGCAGCAGCGGGGGATGTCTTTACATTAGAAATGATTTCCAATCGAGGAACCAAGGTATGGCCTGGTGGCATGGCAGAAACGTTTTGTGCCGATGAGTGGCGCTGTCGGTTTAAAGGGGTATTGGGTGAGATTGAATTTTCCGCTATTATTGGGTTGTTGGACCGCTTGAATCAAGCGGGAATGCAAATAGCGATGATAGAAAATCTTTATCATTATGGAGATCAATTGGGTTATAGCCTCGCGCAGGGGGAGTAACTCTTTTTTGAATGAGAACCGTTATGTTAGACCCTAAACGACTACGTGAGCACTTAAGTGAGGTGGTGGATGCTTTGGCAACACGAGGTTATCACTTTGATCCAGCTCATTATCAGGAGTTGGATGCTAGACGAAGACAATATCAATCGGAAACACAGCATTTGCAGAATGAAAGAAATGTGCGTTCCAAAGAAATTGGGCAAATGAAGTCAGCAGGAAAGGATGTAACCTCATTATTCGTTGAAATGGAACAGCTCAATGCTCAGTTAAAGCGTCAGGAAGAGCGTTTGCAAGAAACGCAGGAAGCCATCCGCCATATCCTGAACGACATGCCTAATATTCCTCATGAAAGTGTTCCTAAAGGTCGTTCTGAAGCGGATAACCAGGAAATTCGTCGTTGGGGGGAGCCTCGTCATTTTAATTTTGAGGTGAAGGATCATACCGCTTTAGGGGAAGCCCTTAATTTGATGGATTTTGAGGGTGCAGCTAGAATTTCAGGTGCGCGTTTTGTTGTTTTATATCAACACTTAGCCAGATTGCAGCGAGCATTGGTACAGTTTATGTTGGATATCCATACGCAGGAGCATGGCTACACTGAAGTTTATGTCCCTTACTTGGTCAAAGCGCATAGTTTATATGGTACTGGACAACTGCCGAAGTTTAAGGAAGACATTTTCCGGATTGAAGGGGATTTTGAGTTGAATTTAATACCCACAGCGGAAGTGTCTGTCACAAATTTGGTGCGAGAGCAAATATTGACTGCTACTGAGCTGCCTTTGAAATTTGTGGCCCATACCCCTTGTTTTCGAAGTGAGGCAGGTTCATATGGGCGTGATACACGGGGGATGATTCGACAGCATCAATTTGAGAAAGTAGAGCTTGTTCAGATGGTTATGCCGGAAACCTCGTATGATGCTTTAGAAAAATTAACGCGTCATGCTGAAACAATTCTTCAGCGACTAGAGTTGCCATATCGTGTGGTGACGTTGTGTACAGGGGATTTGGGGGCTGCTGCTACGAAAACGTATGATCTTGAGGTTTGGTTGCCCAGTCAACAGACTTATCGGGAAATTTCTTCCTGCAGTAATTTTGAAGCGTTTCATGCGCGTCGGATGAATGCCCGATTCAAGAAGGATGGAGGGAAACCAGAATTTATTCATACACTGAATGGCTCTGGGTTGGCGGTTGGCAGAACATTGGTTGCTATCATGGAAAACTATCAGGATGAAGCGGGTCGGATTCATGTACCTAAAGCTTTACAACCTTATTTGCAAGGATTGGCTGTGATTGAGCCAGTTTGAGAGAAAGGTTAAGTAAGAATAGATTTTTTTGTGCGTATATAATTAGGGTGTACTTTCAGTTTATTTTTTGAAGACATGCCCTAATAAAATGAAAGGATTCTAAATCAACATAAAAGGGACAAGCATGATTAATAATCTACTGATTTTAATGGCCATCATATTCTCTACTCTGCATTATTTTGTAATACGTAAAGCGTGTTCAAAAGAAAAAGCTGTCGATTTGTTTTTGGTTTATTTTTTATTCTTTACAGTGGGCTTGATAGGATTGTTAGGCTTTGTCAGTCATGTATTTTTCCCTGTTCAAACGGCAGGTATGATTGGCTGGCCAGACAGTCCGTTTCAGCTGGAGGTGGGTTTTCATGACGGTGCGTGGGGACTGTTGGGGATACTGGCCATTTGGATACGCGGTAAATTTTGGTTGGCGATCGTGCTTGGTTGGTCATTTTTTATGTTAGGTGCGACATATGTACATATCATGGAAATGTTGATCTATGGAAACTTTGCGCCTTACAATGCAGGTAGTATCTTGCCGGATTTCCTGGTACCTATTTTTTTGTTATTTCTGTGTTATTTGAAGTATCACCGCTTTGCTCGTCATCGAGAGGAAGGGTAGGCTGACCGATGAGCTAGTTGACTTATGTGATAGGCATTAAATGTTTTTTGAAAGATCAAGCTTTAAATTCAAATATTTGTGCTTGTGGATATAAAAAGACGTAACTATTCCCCCGTCATTGCGAGCGAAGTGTTGCTCTGGATCAACTATGTTGTTGGGTAATATTAACCACCCCCGTCATTGCGAGGAGCGAAGCGACGCGGCAATCCAGGCAGGAGCCTCTGTCGAAGGATCAAGTCTAAGCGGCTTTAATAAGTTTAGGCCTGGATTGCCGCGTCGCTTCGCTCCTCGCAATGACGGGAAGGGTAGTTACATATGGTGAACAGTTGAAAAAAACTATAATTATCATATTTTTAGTGGGTAAAAAATGGGATGAATGCGATGTTGTGGGAATGTATCAAAAAATTACGAAGGGAATGGTGGTCAATGATAAAAGAAGCATTAAAATTTCTTGTTTTCATTTCTCCTCTTTTATTAATCACAGTGTTGGTTGTCTATTTCTTTCAGTTTCATGACAACATCTTTGATAAAAAAGGACAAATAATAACTGATGATGAAAGACTTTATTGGGCACTAGCTGTTTTTTTTAGTTTCGTTTTAGCTTTCATAGCCTGGTACCAATTCTATAGGCTCAACGGAACTGCAAGAATAGAGCTTTTGCTACATTACAAAGCGTTATGACAGTGAGCCTATTTTAGAAGCGCGGGCAATTATCCAAGATTTCTATCGTAGCGTAAAAGAAGATCTTGATGGAAGGGATGGATCTGATCATGCTTTAATTGTAACTAGAATTTCTGAAAAAAATTGAGGAACTTAGTCAAGGTAGATCAAAAATATCGTGTCATGATTATACCAGGTTGATTAATTTGCTGGATTTTCTAGAGACCATAGCTTGTTTTGAGGAAAATAAGGAGGTTACAGCCGAAGAACTCTTTGAAGTAATAGGGAAATCAACATTATTTTTTTATTTTCAAATATTTAAAAAATCTATTATTCCTGAGCGTAAAACAGCCATTGGTGCAAGTGATGGTTACTATGCTCATTTTCAAGATTTTATCATGAAGATAGACAAAAAATTGGAATTTCTGAGAAGTCATCCTCCTCTATAATCAATATTCATGCTTATTTTCAAAGGCATCCAATATCACATACAGCAAAAATTAAAGAAAGGTGTAATGTATCACTTCCAACGGTTTTGCGTGCTTTATCTTCATTAGAAGAGATTGGCATTATTGAAGAAATCACGGGTAAAGAGCGTCATAAGATATATATATCAAAGACTACTTAGATATTTTAAACAAAGACACAGAGCCAATACGATACTAAACCTGGCGCGCCCGGAAGGATTCGAACCTCCGACCCCCTAGTTCGTAGCCAGGTACTCTATCCAACTGAGCTACGGGCGCAATTTTAGTTAATATCCATGATGGAAATTTGAGAAAGACTTATTCTATGATAAGGACTGAGATAAGGCAATATTAGAATGAGGGGAATTTTCTGATTTTTTTTAAAAACCCTATAAATGATCTATTTCCTTTCTAATCATCATCTGCACATCCTTGTGGTATAGATTCTAGCCTTCCATGGCCAGAATGACAGCTTACATAAGTTATCAATTTTTTAGGCAAAAGACTTTATTTTTGGCTATCCTAATAAATCAGGATATCAATTGTATCAGAGCTCATTGTTGAGGAGATCATCATCATGAAAAGACAAGTTATTCAGGCGAAATCAGCGCCAGCAGCTATTGGTCCTTACTCCCCCGCTGTTCGGGTGGGTAATACGGTTTATCTTTCTGGCCAACTACCGTTAGACCCTGAAACAATGACGTTGGTTTCAGGTATAGAAGCTCAGGCCGAACAGGTGTTTAAAAATATGACCGCAATTGTTGAGGCAGCAGGTGGAAAGCTGGAAGATATTGCCAAGTTGACCATCTTTTTGCAGGATCTTAATGATTTTGAGGTCGTTAATGGAGCGATGTCTCGCTGGTTTAGTGCGCCATATCCTGCGCGCAGTACATTCCAGGTAGCGGGATTACCTAAAGGTGCTCTCGTTGAAATTGAGGGTATTTTAGTTTTCGAATGACTTGTGCTTAACAGTCGTTTTTAGCTCAAGGATTGAGCAAAGTCTTATGTAAAGGAGTACGAACGTCCATGTATAAAATCATTGATTTTTTAAGTAAAAAAACAGTGACACCTCATAATTTTATATTTTCTGGAGGTCCAGCCTCTCCCTGGGAAATTTCAATGGATTTGGAGGCGGTGCGTCAAAATCTCGATCGAGATAGATTTACGCAAGAAGTACCTCGGTTATCCAAGTATTTACCTTTACTTCCTGTTCAGAATCTAGCTGATTGGGTTTCTCTCCAGGAAGTTGCAACGCCATTAATTAAGAGTCAGGTTTTAGGAGAGCAGTTAGGGGTCGATTTGTATTTTAAGTTGGAGGGAAAAAATCCAACTGGATCGTTTAAAGATCGAGGATCTGCAATGGATGTTTGTATAGCAAGAGCATTAGGTGCAGAAGCGATGATCTTAGCCTCTACAGGCAATATGGCTGCTTCTTGTGCTTGTTATGCCGCAGTAGCGAAGCTCTCCTGTTTTATTCTTGTTCCGGAAGGAGCTCCCCCTGCAAAACTAACGCAGGTTATTGCGTTTGGTGGAAACATTGTTGAAGTGAAAGGGCATTATAATGATGCAATTGCTTTGGCTGAGAAGATTGCTCAAAAAATGGGATTTTATTTGGGTGGGGATTATGCATTCCGTGTGGAAGGGCAAAAAACAGCAGCATTTGAACTCTTAGATCAATTAGATGGGAAAGCCCCGGATGCTGTGATTGTTCCGATTGGCTGCGGAACTAATATAACGGCATATAAAAAAGGGTTTTACGAGTATCATGCGCTAGGGTTCTCTGATCGAATGCCTGTGATGATTGGGGCCCAGGCAGCGGGATCTGCTGCTGTTGTTCATAGTTATGATGAGGGGTTGAATGAGATTAAGCCTTTGGAGAAAGCGTATACACGAGCATCAGCCATTTCATCGACAAACCCTATCGATGGAGTAAAAGCATTAGAGGCCATTTATTCAACACAAGGGTGTGCCGTTGCCGTCTCTGATGAGGAAATGCTGAGGGTTCAACACCTTTTGGCAAAAGAAGAGGGGTTATTTGTTGAGAGTGCATCAGCCACGACTTTAGCAGTATTGATAAAACTATGCTCGAGCAATGCACAAGAAGACATTCGATGGAAGGGCAGCCTTCGAAATAAACGGGTGGTTTGTGTATTAACAGGGGATGGGTTGAAGGATGCTCATTTGCTTTCTGAAGCTGCGGTGAAATCGCCGACTATTGTGCCTACAGTTGATGCGTTTATGGCACTTTACCAAAATAAGCTATTCAGTGGTGATCGCGCCATTTTTGAAGATAAAAGCAAAGTGATCTTCCATAGTCCACCTTCCAAGGAAGAAGTTCAGAAAGTCTTGGGAGAGTTACTTTGCGCAGAATATGGAGATTGTTATATAGCCGAGGTTCAATCTGTATTAATACGCTGTTTTGAAAGGCAACAACAGATTACCATTGCAGATTTTCAACTTGCACTTCAAGAGGGGGTGGAGTCATTGTTAGAAAACGGTAGCTAGAAGGTATCCTCTACGTTCCCTAGAACGGGTTGATGAATACACTCAAAATATTTGAAAAATGATCTGTCCAAATCGGGGCGTTTGGTTGATAAGTAAGTGGTTTCCAACCTGATTTTTTCAGAAATTCGAGCGTTTTTGGTTGCTTTGCCATGGCAACCCATCGAGAGCCAAACTTAGGGTTACTTGCCCAGCGAGCTTCTGAGTCATGATAAGTTAGGGCAGCTAAGTCTAAATGGTGAGCAATAGCACTTAGGACTGGAGCCAGGTTCAGATAATGATTCGAAATATGGAAGAGAAGAATTCCATTAGGCGTTAATTTTTTCAAATACATCTCAGTGGCTTCTAGAGTCATTAAGTGGATGGGCACGGAGTCTGAGCTAAAAGCATCCAGAATAATCAGTTGAAAATGATCTGGAGATCGTTTGAGGGAGAGACGAGCATCTCCGAGAATCACTTTCCATTGAGGTGGACAGTGTTTTAAAAAATCGAAATGATTTTTTGCAATAGACACAATGTCGGGATTAATTTCATAAAAAACCATGGTATCAGAAGGTCTGGCAAAGCAAGCCAGCTTACCGGCTCCTAGCCCTGCAACAGCAATTTCTAAATGAGGGTTTTGTTGCGACAAAGCTGTAAAAATCGATTTTAAAGGGGTATAGTAGCCCGAAGTTTTTAGTTTAAGTTCGGGGTTTAAGCTTTGAATGCCATGAATGATTCTGCCGTGAATTAACATACGCATTTGGTTGGATGGCAGATCAACGACTTTAGTGATTCCAAAAAAGTTACGTTTTTGATCAATGATGTTAAATGTTTCCATAACATAACGGGTTCCAATCATTTGGCTCATCAGCAGTAAAATGACTATGATGCTTAAGCCGAATTGGAGGGTGCGTTCTGGGTAGCCCAAAATATAAGCAACAGGCATCAAATAGAGCAGGAAAAAAACGATAGGGGTGTGTATGAAATGAACGATAAACAACAGAAAGGCTGTGATTACTAAGGCTGAACTGATTTGAATCCAATGATCCATCGTTTTTTCAGCTGAACTCAATTGTGTGAGGTGAGGACGTAATAGGCATCCCAGTCCAAAAACAAGCGCAAACTCGGTATAGTTTTTAAATATCATAGGGGCTAGCAGCACATTAAACATGCTGCCTAACAGCCCGCCAATAGCGATCCATAAGTAAAATTCTGAAAGGTGTGTAATTTGAGGGCGGAGTCGAACAAGTTCTCCATGACAAACCAGTGCCATAACAAAGAAGACAATAAGATAAATGGGAATAAAGAAAGGAATATAAGAGGGTGAATAAAATTGAATAAAGGGAAGCAGTAAAAGCGGAATAAAAAAATACGTTTGGTTGCGAATGATCCAGTTATGCGAAATCCAGGGACGTTTTGCAAAAACGATAATAAAGCTCAGAATATAAAGCGCAAGTGGAATGACCCAGAATAAGGGAACAGCTGCAATATCTGTTGTTAAAATGGTTGTGGTGCTCAACAGGAGGCTAGAAGGGACAAACGCAAGCAGTATCCAGCGGATTCTGGCGTTCAGGTTGGGTTTAAGTAAAGGAGGCGTTGAGTCTGAATGATCTTCAGGTGCCTTTGTTTGAGGTAGGGATATTTTGCTTGTATATCGTATCGATGCTCGGCATGCAATGACGAGTAAGCCCAATAAACCAAAACCCACACTCCATAACCAGTTTTGATATATCAGTGTTAGGGTAGGTTCTAATAAAAATGGAAAACAGAGCAGACCTAGCATACTTCCCAGATTGCTTGCACTATAAAGAAAATAAGGATCTTTTGCAGAATGTCTTTGGGTATAGGTATACCAGATTTGTAAAAGAGGGGCGGTTGCAGAGATGACTAACAAAGGAAGCCCAATGGTTTGAATAAGAGAGCCGATGAGCCAGAATAAAGGATTGCTTTGAGTCGGTGGGTTTTCTAGTAATTGAGTGGGAATAGGCAGCAGCCAAAGTGCCAATAAAATGAGGAGGAGATGCAGTAGTGATTGCCAGCGATTTAGCAGACGTACACTAAAATGCACATACGCATAGCCCAGAAGCAGCGCCCCTTGGAAAAACATCATACAGGTATTCCAGACAGCGGGAGTGCCTCCTAAGACGGGTAAAATCACTTTCCCAATCAGGGGTTGAATCCAAAATAATAAAAATGCGCTGATTAATAGAGTGAAGCTAAACAGTAGGGTTTGCATGAATCAACCTCTTGTTGATGGGTTATAGACAGCGTCATTGTGCATGTATCATTTCCATTTTTCCAGAATTTTCCAGCAATTCTTGCCCTAAACACACACACCATACATAGTTTGGGAGAAAGTTTGACTCAAGCAGATTCAAATAAGGCATCAACAAACTTTTCTGCATTAAAGACCTGCAAATCATCAATACCTTCACCTACCCCAATATATCGAATGGGTAGCTGCATGTGTTTTGCAATAGAAAAGATGATACCTCCTTTTGCAGTACCATCCAGTTTGGTCATGGTAATACCGGTCAACTTGACTGCTTCATTAAATTGTTGCGCTTGTTTTAAACTGTTTTGTCCAATGCTGGCATCTAGCACCAGCAGGGTTTCATGAGGGGCTTGTGGATCCCATTTTTGGATGACCCGTTGTATTTTTTTTAATTCGCCCATGAGGTGACCTTGTGTGTGTAGTCTGCCAGCGGTGTCTGCAATGACAATGTCTGCATGACGTGCTTTAGCAGACTCTAGCGAATCATAAATAACAGAAGCGCTGTCGCTCCCTATAGGTTGAGCAATGACTGGGATATCATTGCGTTTGCCCCAGATCTGAAGTTGTTCAACTGCAGCGGCTCGAAAGGTATCTCCAGCTGCTAGCAGAACTTTTTTCCCTTGAGCTTTAAATTGAGCCGCTAATTTACCAATCGTTGTGGTTTTGCCAGAACCATTAATGCCAACAACGAGAATGACATAAGGAGAAGGGATGTCCGGGATGACGAGTGGTTGCTCGCAGGTAGCAAGTAGAATCTGCAGTTGGTTTTTTAAGTGTGAAAAAAGTAAAGCAGGGTCTGAAAGAGATTTTCTGGAAACTTGTTCTGCTAAGTCCTGGATCAACATTTGAGTCAAATCAACCCCGATATCTGCGGACAATAAGCAGGTTTCAATTTCTTCCAGCAAATCTTCGTCGATGGTTTTTTTGCCTAGCATTAACCGGGCCAAGCCTTCAGTTAATTGTGAGCGTGTACGTTGTAAGCCTTGACTTAAATGTTGGAATAAGCCCTTAGAAGGAGCGGAGTCATCCGCTTTAGAGGAGGTTAGATGTTTATTTTTAAATTTTAGAAAGCTCAGCATCGGTTATTTTTCCTGAGTGTTATATCGTTGATAAAAGCTAAAAATCAAAATACCTCCCAACACTAAACCTCCTGCCATCAAAAAAGGTAGGGTGATACCTACATTCCCTAAAGAACCAGCAATCAGGCCGCCTGCTCCCCAAGCAATAGCAGCCAGTGCGCTGGTGACTCCCATCACCCAGCCTTGAATGGTTGTATCAACAGCATTAGAGAAAATAGAAACAAATGTGGAAAAGCTGATGGAGCTGCCAATACCAATAGGAACTGCAGCTATCCAGATGACCCATTCATTTGGAATAATATTAAATACAATGGCCAGACCAAGTAATAATGAGGAAATGAGAGCAATGGGTTCTAAATTGAAAAATTTAACTAATCGATGAATGATATAGCCCAATGAAACGCCCCAAACAAGTCCTAAAAATGCCATGAAGTCGCCGATTTGGGCGTTATTGAAACCATAGCGCTGCGTTAAAAATAAAGGAATGTAAAGCAGATAAAGTCCCCAGCCTGTTTGAACGAGCAAAAATATGAGGGACAACCATCGTATTTTAGGGTGTGTGAATCCGCCAATAAATACCCATAAGCCCTTTAACAGACTGAGAGGTTTTTTTTCTTCCAGGACAAAAGTTTCTTTGAATGTGATGCTTAGGAGGGCAGCATTCAGAAAGGCTAACAGAGCTGCTGCAAAAAAAGGTATAGAATAATTAAACCATGAAGCTAGCTTAGGATCAGAGAGGTAACCACTCATGAGAGGCCCTATGACAAATCCAATGCAATTGGCTAAAATCATCCAGCTAATATTTTTGGCTTTGCTTTCCAGGTCGCTGATATCTGCAATAGACGCTTGTGCAATGGCCTGACTTCCTGCGGCAAATCCTGCAAGGGCTCGCCCTAAAATCAACCCCCATACAGACCCTAGCTCAATAGCAATCCCAGATAAAACCAGACCTAATGCGGTGAACATTAAACATATAATGAGCACCATTTTTCGGCCTAACCGGTCTGATAGATCTCCAAAGAAGGGTGCGCCAAAAAACATGAATACAAAGTAGATGGTTAACGTTAGACCATAAAAAAAGTTTCTTTCTCCCAATGTGCTACTGATGGGTAATATCCCTTCAGTCGTAGAAAGGAAGAGTGGGCCTAAAATTGGCATTACCAGGCCCATACCCATGGTGTCAATGATGAGTACAAAAAAAAGTGGAAGTAATACCCAAATTGGGCGTTGAGCGTTTGACATGGCGTGCTCCTATTTTTTTAGGTGTCTATTCAGGCGTTTTCGCTTTTTTATTTGTCGCTCAGAGAGCGGATTTTTCTTTCCCGAAAAAGGATTCTCGCTAGACTTTAAGACTAAACGAATGGGAGTACCTGTCAGTTTAAGGTTTTTAATAAAAAAATTGACCAAATAGCGCTGATAGGTGGTAGGAAGAGCCTCTGCTTGATTTCCGTGAATCACAATCACAGGCGGGTTTTTACCCCCTAGGTGAGCATACCGTAACTTAATTCGATGCCGATTGGCAATAGGGGGTGTATGCTGTAGTGTTGCCTGATTTAACAATTGAGTCAGCTGAGAGGCTGAATGTTCTGCCATAGCTGAACGGTAAGCTTTTTGAACACCTTCAAACAGGCTTCCAATGCCGCGGCCATCTTTTGCTGAAATAAAATGGGGGGGAGCAAATTGAATGAAAAGTAAATGCTCGAGATCACGACGAAACGTACTTTTTTCATTGTTGGTTAAACAGTCCCATTTATTAACTGCGATCACAAGTGCTTTTCCAGAATCTACGATCCAATTTAAGATGTGGAGATCTTGCGTTGATAATCCTGTTTTTGCATCAAGGATAAGAATCACAACATCTGACTGTTCAATAGCCTGAAAGGTTTTGATTACAGAAATTTTCTCTAAAGCTTGTTGGATTTTTGCTTTTCGCCGCATGCCGGCTGTGTCTATCAAGACGTAAGCTTGTTGTCGTCGTATAAAGGGAACTTCAATTGCGTCTCGGGTGGTGCCTGCAATATCAGAGACAATCATTCGGTTTTCTCCAAGCACGCGATTAATTAATGTGGATTTCCCAACATTAGGCCGCCCAACCACAGCAATTCTAATCGCAGGTTTTTCCTGAGGACTAAATTCAGTCTCTTCTGGTGACGGAACTGCTTGTAATACAGTTTCCATCAGAGTTTGGATACCTCGTCTATGGACTGCTGAAATGGAAATGGGTTCTGTTGGAAAGCCTAATGGATAAAACTCAGATTTTATAGTATCGACATCTAAACCATCTATTTTATTAATGATTAAGAATACAGGCTTACCAAGCTTTCTAAGATCACGAGCAATCTCTTGGTCTAGTGGTGTGAGCCCAGCTTTAGCATCAACCAGGAATAGGAGATATTCTGCTTCCTGGATGGCGAGCTGAGTTTGTTCCAATGAGTGGAAGCCAATATCAGAAGCATCCTCTTCTGTATCGCCATAAAGGCCGCAGGTATCAACAACGATATAAGGTTTTCCGCCAATCTTTCCCTGTCCATAGCGGCGGTCACGGGTTACGCCGGGCATGTTTAATACCACAGCTTCCTGTGTTTTTGTGAGACAGTTAAATAATGTTGATTTACCCACATTAGGGCGACCTACAATGGCAATAACAGTGGACATACCCTAATACAACCTAGGGTAAAAGTTGTTGCAGCTTGAGCTGAATAAGTTCCTTGCCTGGAAGATGCGTTGGCCAGCCCTTAAGGGCTTCCTGATAGGCGTGGCGTGCTGCTTTTTTTTGGTTGGATGCGCTTTGAATATCTCCTTGCACTGCTTTTATCATCGGAATGAAAGACGGGTCATCTACACTCTGTAATGTATCCAGTGCTTCTTCATACTGGTTTTCGGACAACCAGATTCGAGCAAGGCGAATACGAGCGATTTGGCGAATCCCCGGTATTTCGGCTTTTTCCATGACCCAGGCTAGTTGTTCTCTTGCTAAATCGAGCTTTCCATCTTCCAATAGATTTTTAGCCAGTAACAACCCTGCTAGCTTAGCATAAGGTGTGTGCGGATAGGATTCAGTCAAAGATGGCATTTGTTTTTCTGCACTGACAGAATTTTGTTGATTGAGATTTTTTAAAAGTGCTTCATACGAGATAGAGGCTTGTGTTAACCGATGGGTATTTTGTCGTTTTGCAGCATACCAACCCAAACCTATTGAAAGGGTGATTAAAGAAGTCACCAAGATAGTTAATCCATATTTTTTAAACCATTGCTTTGCTGCTTGAAGTAATTCATCATCTTTATCAATCATGGTGTTAGCCTTTTTATTTCTTCTGCAATCTGTTGTGCAATGATGGTTCTTTGTGGTTTCTCTTCTCTGAGATATTTTAATTGGATGGTTCCGTCCATCAGCTCACTTTCTCCTAAAATCAGTGCATAGGTTGCTTGCATTTTATCCGCTTGTTTCATTTGCTGTTTAATTCCGCCGCTACCACAATGTGTCATGATTGTGATTTGCGGTATTTCTGTTCGGAGTATTTCCGCCAGCTTCATGCCTTTAATAAAAGCGGCTTCTCCTAGCAGGACAAAATAAATATCTAATGGTTTTTTTAGGGAATGTAAAGACTCCAAAAGAGAAACAATGCGTTCCAGCCCCATGGCAAATCCTACTGCAGGAGTTGGTTTGCCTCCCAATTGTTCAATGAGTCCATCATAGCGCCCGCCGGCACAAACTGTTCCTTGCGCACCTAGTTGGTTAGATACCCATTCATAAACGGTCAATCCATAATAGTCTAATCCTCTAACTAACCGCGGATTGATTTGATAAGGTATACCAAAATGATCCAGAAAAGCACAGAACTGAGTGAAATGTGCCCGAGCGGGCTCGTCCAGATAATCTAATAATTGAGGTGCCTGGTTGATGAATGCCTGCATATCAGGATTTTTGCTATCTAATATGCGTAATGGGTTGGTTTCTAGTCGGCGTAAACTATCTTCATCCAGCTTATCCTGATGTTGTTTTAGGTAGTTTACCAAGGTAGTACGATAATGCTGCCTGGCATCTAGAGAGCCTAAGGAATTAATCTGAAGTTCGAGATGGTCATCCAGTTCTAATGCTTTGAAGATCCGTTTGAGCATGAGCATTTGCTCTAGTTCAACATCAGGGCCAGTCATGCCTAAGGCTTCTATACCAAAGTGATGGAATTGACGATGCCTTCCTTTTTGAGGTCTTTCATGCCGAAACATGGGGCCCATATACCAAAGGCGTTGAGGGCGATCATAAGTTAAATGATTTTCAATAATGGAGCGTGCACACCCTGCAGTGCCTTCAGGTCGCAAGGTGAGACTATGTTTTTGCCGATCCAGAAAGGTATACATTTCTTTTTCAACAATATCTGTCGCTTTGCCAACCGTACGCTCAAATAGCTGAGTTTGTTCGACCAAGGGAAGACGAATTTCGGAATAACCATACTGTTGTGCTGCCTCGCGCAAGCAGGACTCAAGATATTGCCAGTAGGGGATTTGTTCAGGCAAAATGTCGTTCATGCCTCGCACAGCTTGTATTTTTTCAGACAAAATTATTCTCCTCTTTAGCACCTTATCCCTTCTCGCTACGTTTCCAACTGCCAAATTTAGGATTATACGCAGTTACGCAGTTTGTGGGTAAAAAATTCGTAACGACACCCTCTAGGGCGTGTCATCCATTAATTTTTTAAGTTCAAAACGCGTATAATGGGTCAAATTTTATGCAAATTTTCGTCACATATCTGGATATGCTTCCTCAAATTTGCATAAAATTTGCCTCCATTACCCACATTTTGAACTTAAAAAATTAATGGATGACACGCCCTAATAAAGATCCAGATATTTTTCCTGTCTTCGAACAGAGGGTCTATTGCTTTTTACTTTAATTTCATTGGTTGCCCCATTAACTCGCTGAGTCATGCTTTCTAAAGCAGGATTTTTAGAGACATCCTTTTTTTGAGCATGAGGTGTTTTTAATGTTTCCATTCTTGTCTGGGCTGCATTTTCTTTTCTGGACTCAGTGTCTAGCTTTTTATCTTGTTCTGTAGAGGGTGCAGACTCTGTTTTTAGAGGTGTCATGGTTGGTGACTGTACTTTTGTTTCATTGGGGATGGCTGGATTTTTCTCAATCCGGTCACCGCCTTTCCACCATAGCCCAACCAAAATGAGAAGAATGACAGCAATACCATAGGTTAAAAAACGGATGGCAATGTGGCTGGAGGTTACTGTTTTTTTCTGAGCATAATTTGGAATTTCCTCCAGGACTTTGCTTTTTACTTCAACATTCTCCTGGTATGCTTTGAGTACTTCTTCAGGAGAAAGATTTACAAATTGGGCATAGCGCCTCAAATACCCTCTTACATAAACAGGGGCTGGCATGTTTTGATATTGATCTTCTTCAATGGATACAATGGTTGGCACAGTGAGATGCAGATGTTTTGATACAGCTTCTATTGTAATGTTTTGTGCTTCCCGGGCAGTTTTTAGCATCTGACCTGGCATTGATTTGGATTGTACAGTATCAGAAAAACTTACTGAATTTGCCATAATTTCACCTATCCTGACGTTTTTTAAGCCATTGAACCTTTCGAGTGGTTCTATCTATGAAGCTCCCTTCGAGCTGCCCGCATGCTGCATTGATTTTTTCACCTCGAGTTTTGCGTATGGTAGTGTTGATTCCTACCTTTTTCATCACGGTTTGAAACTGCTCAATGACCGACCATTCGGAGCATTTATATTCACTTAAAGCGAATGGATTGAATGGTATCAAATTCAGTTTGCAAGGAACAGACTTAAGGAGTTTTGTGAGCTCTTTAGCATGGGCTGGGGTGTCATTGATACCTTTTAACATCACATACTCAAAAGTGACTACACGTTTAGGTTCTTGAGCGTAATAATGTTGGCACACTGGCATTAATAACTCAATAGGATATTTTTTATTCAATGGAACCAGTTGATTGCGCAGCGGGTTGTTGGGTGCGTGTAAGGAAACTGCTAAAGAGACAGGGCTTACTTGTTTTAGTGCCTCCATTTGAGGAATGAGGCCAGATGTGCTTAAGGTCACTCGGTACTTGGAAAGGCCGTAAGCCATATCATTCAGCATAAGATTCATCGCCTTTACGACGGAATCAAAGTTCATCAGAGGTTCTCCCATGCCCATCATGACGACATTGGTGACAGATTTAACTTTGGTTTTTGGTATGAGGCGATGTTCAGCCATCCATAATTGAGTGATGATTTCAGAGACAGTTAAATTCCGATTGAAACCTTGTTTGCCTGTTGCGCAGAAACTACAGTTTAATGCGCAGCCTACCTGAGAAGAGATGCATAAAGTACCTCTGTTTTTTTCTGGGATAAAGACGGTTTCAATACTGTTTCCATCTTGTAAGCGCAGCAACCATTTGCGTGTTCCATCAGGGGATATGCCTGAATAAGCAATTTCAGGCAGCTTAATTTCAGCGATACGTGAGAGTTTTTCTCTTAAGGATTTAGAGAGATTTGTCATGCAGTTAAAATCAATCACACCGCGCTGATGAATCCACTGAATAAGTTGATCTGCCCGAAAGTGGTTTTCTTCTAGCTCAGAAAACCACGCCCGGAGCTCAAAAAGATCAAGGTTGAATAGATTGATCTTGTGAGTCTTGCTTTCAACTGAAGGGGATAAATTAACTTGCATGCCGAGTATAAGTAACGATTTCTTCAGGTTGGAAGAAAAAATGAATTTCTTGATCTGCATTTTCAAGGCTATCAGAGCCATGCACTGCATTTTCATCAATAGATTTTGCAAAATCTGCACGGATAGTGCCTGGCGCTGCTTGTGCAGGATCGGTGGCGCCCATTAGGTCTCGATGTTTCAATACAGCATTTTCACCTTCAAGGGCTTGAATCATGACTGGCCCAGAAATCATAAAGGTGACGAGATCATTAAAAAAGGGACGTTCTTTATGAATGGCATAAAATGCTTCTGCTTGTGCGCGAGTCATTTGAAGCATTTTTGCAGCTACGATCTTAAGACCTGCTTTAGCAAAGCGAGAGTATATTTCCCCAATATATTGGTTAGCAACTGCGTCAGGTTTAATAATAGACAAGGTTCTTTCTTGTGAAGCGCTCATGGAAAATTTCTCCTAGGGATAGGTTGAACGATAAAATAAATTTGTTTACTGAATTTAGGATTATATAGAAGGGGTTATGTGTGTTCAAGATAAATAAGAAAGCGGCAGTAATTCCCATCCTACCGGGCAAGATTTGCTTCCTTTCTAAAGAGCAGCATCCCTAAGCAGTTGATTCGATAAGATCAAACTCCAATTTTTTCGTGCGTCTAGACAGATTTATAATTAGTCGTTTCTGAAGAATTAGAAAAGCCTTGAAACAATTAGCCTGCAAGAGGAAAAAGGGTTAAATTTTTTGCAAGGCTCTGTTGATTAACCATAAAAAAGCTTGCAAAACGAAGGTGCTGCCAATGAAGATTTCTACCGTGTTCATCCCATTTAACATCGCCTCCCGTCATCAGGTATGTTGTTGGGTAAATTAACCACCCTCCGTCATTGCGAGGAGCGAAGCGACGCGGCAATCCAGGCCCAAGCTTATTAAAGTCACATAAGCTTGATTCTTCGATACAAACTCCTGCCTGGATTGCCACGCTTCGCTCGCAATGATGGGTGAGCAGTTGCAATTATTAGGTTACAAAAAGTTAGAACCTGTCTTCACAGTCTACTGTGCTGGTCGAAAAGCGTTGATTTTATGCGGTTCGCTGCTCGCATACTGCCTGTATGCTGTGCGCTACAGCCCTCTAAAATCAACGCTTTCGCCTCAGTTTAACGACTGTGAAGACAGATTCTTATGTATCGTATTAATAAGTTCCTTGAAGAGGCGTGTATTCATGAATCAATGCTTGTAGCTGAGCCATAGTAGGTTTTCCTAGGGAACCATTCATCCCGGCTGACAAAAACTGCTTCTGATAGTCTGCTTCCTCATGGAGAGATGTCATGGCGATGATTGGAATATTGCGGCCTTTTTCAGTTTTTCTGATGGTTTTGGTAATGGTGATTCCATCAATATCAGGTAAATTAATGTCCATTAAGACAAGATCGTAGTCTATTTTCTGGCTAAAAAGATCAAGTGCGGTTTTTCCATCTTCAGCAAAATCTGCCAAACAGTTCTGAAAAGATTTCAACATTTCTTCTAATGCCAACTGTACCATCCGGTTGTCTTCAACAATCAATAACTTCATTGTCTTTCCTTTTGTATTCATGCTCCTCTCCAAGAGTTCTGCAAGATTATCCTATACTATATTATTCCTCATTATTCCTCACTTTACTTTATATACAAGATTGGAATTGTAACAAAAAAAATGAAATGTAAACACATTCTGGGTGTGCTTTCAATTCCTTTTTTGAGTTCAAATTGCGTATAATGAGTTAAATGAAAATACACTTTTAAACATACTCTAATTTAAATTTAAGATGATAAAATACCTATGGAATTAACCTCGCTTTTTGCTTTATCTCCTCTGGAGGGTCGCTATACTCATCAAGTTGATGAGTTGAGGCCGTTTTTTAGTGAATATGCTTTTATTAAGCATCGGGTGATCGTTGAAATCTATTGGTTAATTATGTTGGCTGATCATCCAGACATTCAGGAAGTGGTGTCTTTTAGTCAGCCTACCTTGGATCAGCTTGGCGCGATTATGCAAGATTTTTCAGAAGAGGATGCCAGACGGGTGAAGGCCATTGAAGAGAAAGTGCGTCATGATGTGAAAGCGATTGAGTATTTTTTAAAGGAAAAAATTGCTGAAAATCCTGAGTTATCTGCTGCTTCAGAGTTTATACATTTTGCTTGCACCTCCGAAGACATTAATAATGTCGCCTATGCCTTGATGATGAAAAAAGCGAGAGATAATGTTTTATTATGTCAGATGGAGCTTGTGATGCAGGTGATTTATGCTGCATCTCAGCAGTATGCTGATCAGCCTATGTTATCGCGTACGCATGGACAGCCCGCTTCTCCGACCACGGTTGGGAAAGAGATGGCGAATTTTTTATATCGTCTCAGGCAGCCTTATCACAGTCTCAAGCAGCTTGAAATAAGGGCAAAATTCAACGGCGCTGTTGGAAATTTTAATGCACACTTGATTGCTTATCCAAATATAGACTGGATGACGGTTTCTCGAAATTTTGTTGAGCAGTTTGATCTTTCCTGGAATGCATACACCGCGCAAATAGAACCCCATGATACCTTGGCGGAGTTTTTGCATGCCCTTTGTCGATTTAATAGCATTTTGATTGATTTTAACCGGGATATGTGGGGATACATTGCATTAGATTATTTTCGCTCTAAGCAGCCTGAAGGAACTGTGGGTTCTTCTACAATGCCGCACAAGGTTAACCCGATTGATTTTGAGAACAGTGAAGGCAATCTGGGGTTGTCTAACGCATTGGCTTTACATCTGACGGAAAAACTGCCAATCTCGCGCTGGCAAAGAGATTTAAGTGACTCTACAGTGATGAGAAATCTTGGAGTTGTGTTTGGGTATGCTGTGTTAGCGTACGCTTCTTTGTTGAGTGGGATGCGGAAAGTTGAGTTAAATAAAGAAGCATTAAACCGGGATTTAAACCAGCATTGGGAGGTCCTAGCTGAAGCAGTACAAACCATCATGCGCCGCTATGGTATTGAGAAACCGTATGAACAGCTAAAAGCTATGACCCAAAACCAGGCTGTCAATGAAGAAACATTACGAGCTTTTATTGCTCAACTAGAGATACCACAGGAAGTCAAAGAAACCCTGTTAGCATTGACGCCAGCAGATTATGTTGGAAGCGCTGCTTTTTTGGCGAAAAATTTAGAACATGTCATCAATAATTAACACTTTATCTGAGCTTTATCATGTTAGATTTTAAGATAAAAAGAAACCCTGAAACGCAAGCAGTTTGGATTGAGACAGCAATGCATGGAAAAGGTCTTTTAACGACGCAACTGAATAAAGGGACAGCGTTTACAAGAGAGGAGCGAGCTGCTTTTGGTTTAGAGGGGAAATTGCCCAGCTGTGTTGAAGTGTTGGAGCAGCAAGTCGAGCGTGCCTTGTTGCGCTATCAAGAATTGCGGGATCCGCTGAATAAAAATATTTTTCTAAATGAACTGCATGAGACGAATCAGACGGTGTTTTACAGCCTTGTGAAGCAGCATTTGGCTGAGATGCTACCTTATATTTATACCCCTACGGTTGGGTTGGCTGTTGAACTATTTAGTAAAAAATTTCAGCGAGCAAGAGGGCTTTACATCGCTTATGAGGAGCGAGATCAAATTGAGCGGATTTTGGATAATCGCAGTCATCCTGATGTGGACTTAATTGTTGTCACCGATGGAAGTGGTGTGTTAGGTATTGGAGATCAGGGCGTGGGAGCCATGATGATTTCGGTTGCTAAATTAATGGTTTACACCTTGTGTGGAGGGATTCATCCATTAAAAACGCTTCCCATTTTATTAGATGTGGGGACAGATAATCCTGCGTTGTTGGAGGATCCATTTTACCTGGGGCAGCGTCATCCTCGTATTACAGGTGAAGCGTATGACGCGTTTATTGATCAGTTTGTAACAGCCGTCCATAAAAAATTTCCACATGCGTTTTTGCATTGGGAAGATTTTGAGAGAGAGCATGCTCGGAATATCTTGCACCGCTATCAGGATGTGTTGTGTACATTTAATGATGATATTCAAGGGACTGGCGTTGTCACGTTGGCTGCAATACTGGCTGCCTTAAAAACTAAGCAAGCCAGCTTGTCGGATCAACGTATTGTTATTTTTGGTGCTGGTGCAGCAGGTACTGGCATTGCGGATCAAATTGCCGATGGTATGATGGCTGAAGGGTTGAATCGTTTTGAAGCAGCCTCCCGATTTTGGTTGATTGATAAACCTGGCCTGCTTACGGATGATATGCCTGATTTAACTGAAGCTCAGAAAGCTTATGCTCGAGATGATTGGCAGGGTGAGTTGCGGCAATTAATCGATGTGATTGAAATAATCAAACCTACTATCTTAATTGGTGCTTCAGCCGTTTTAGGTGCATTTAGAAAAGAAGTGATTCAAAAGATGCATCTGTTTGTAGAAACCCCTATTATTTTTCCGCTATCAAACCCCACACATCGAGCAGAGGCGATGCCAAAGGATTTGGTTGAATGGACAGATGGGAAGGCATTGATTGCTGCGGGGAGTCCGCACGCATCTATCCAATTTAAAGGAAGAGAAATCACGTTTGCGCTTTGTAATAATGCTTTGGTTTTTCCGGGTGTGGCATTAGGTTTAATCAGTGTCAAAGCATCACGTTTGAGGCCAGAAATGTTGCATGCAGCTTGCTTGGCCTTAATGAGCTGCGCACCCATTTTAAAAGATCCGGAGGCGGCTTTGCTTCCTCCTATTGAAGAGGCAGATCAAGTCGCGAAAGTGATTGCATTGGCAGTGGCTAAAGAAGCGATTAATCAAGGTGTAGCAGAGGAAGTTGAAGGTGAGCATGTGCTGGAAGCGCGTATCGAAGAAATGGTATGGAAGCCTGAATATGTGCCGCTCAAACGGGTCTTCAACGCTGATTAATTTAGGATAATTTGCATTAGGTAGCGTTTTGAATTTATGGTTTTATGCTTGTTTTTGACTACCTTATTGCGCCATTCTTTTTTTATCGCCAACTTCCATAATAAAAGCGAAATAAGCCTGTAACCTTCTGTTAAATAATGATATTTCTTCCTTGCATTGCTATAATTGTTCTATGTTTAGAATAATGAGGAGGAGCATATGACTGAAGAGCGTGTTAAGGATTTAGTCAGTGAAGTAAATAGAGAGCTTATCAGTTTGAAAGAGGCTGATAATCGTGCAGACATTGAGTCTTTAAAGCATAGCTTAATGGAAGTTTATGCGATCCAGCTTGAGATAAATGAGATAGATAGTTCAAATTTTTCTCCTGAAACTCAAGAATATATCAGTGAGTTAAATAGTAAAATAGACGCTTTGCCTGATGATGTATGGCTCCTAGATCTGAAGGATTTAGATATAATTGCCCCTGTAAGAGAAGCAGCGATGGAAAGATACGATGAAAGGAAGATGCAGGCTCCTTTTTATGAAGAAAAGCATGAGGGGGGTGATTTAGGGCATGGGGAAAGCAGGAAGTTTGACTTCTTTTCCGAGCCTGAACAAGATGATACAGTTAATCACATAGTTTCCCAATATCGTAGTAATAAGGTTTGGGAATTAATGAGTGATATAAATGAACACTATGATAAGGTGGCGAAATCTGGTGTTGAAAACGAAGTAAAAAACGGATTGAAACATCTGTTTTTAAGACTGATTCTGGCAAAACAGCTTATAGAAAATGCTCCGGAAGAAGATATCATTTTGCGTACCCGGCTTGAACATATGGAAATAAACCTTGGTACAGATAAAATAAAGCGTCTGTTTTATTATTTTAAGGTTCCTGGAAATGCAGAAATCGATATCAATGTAATCAGAAAAAACGTGTTGTCGGATGAGCTTCAGAAGGAGATTAGAGATAGGAACGAAGCCAATTTTTTCGATGAATGTAAGAAAAAACTGGATGAATATCCTCCAAATACAGAGGAAAGTCAAAAAGCGATTCAGGGTTTAAAGGAAAATATAGATAGATTAAAAGCAAACCCGGAGTCAATTGGGTTTGATCTAAGGGTTAAGACCATGGCGGACGAGTGTAGCGCTGAGTATCGGAAGATCTATCAATCAAGTAAGAAGTTGATTGGACGACATCTTGGTTCTAATGCGCTTAAATCTATCAGAGCCGTTTTTAAGGATGCATTGGGTGGTTCAGGTACAGATAAACTGCTTAAAGATGAAGGTAAGCTGGAAGAGCTGGAAAGTAAATTTTTAGAGTATGCCAGAGCTCGAGTTCCTGAGGTTATTGATGCAGAATGGCAGAAAGCAGATACTTATGAGCCCGAGCCCCCTACTTCTTTCAATGTATGAAGTGACTTTAGAGGGTGTCGTCACGAGATTTTTTAGCCGTAAACTGTGGGTAAAAATCTCGTGACGGCACCCCCTAGGTTACGTAAAAATTCCTTGAAAGGGCGTGCTTTGAAAATTAATACGGAATTCTGCCGTTAATATCTTGAATTGAAGCAGCGGGTTGTTTAGTATTAGGCCATCTGATTTGATGGGGTGGCTATGACTAAGAAATCTTTTGAACAAAACCCAATAAAAGAAAATAGTTTTTCTCAAACTTTAAAGTCGATGGGGGAAAATCCTCAAAGTACTACAAAGCAGGAAGGGATTGAGCTTATCTCGCGTGAGGAGCTTGAAGTGCGCCTAAATGAAGCGGAAATGGAGCTCAATGTTTTGAAGGATCAGCTTTTGAGAACGCAGGCTGAGTCCCAAAATTTGCAGAAGCGTAATGAGAAAAAAATAGCGGATGCGGGGAAATATGCTTTGCAAGACTTTTCCAAAGAACTATTAGGAGTTATTGATAATCTTGAAAGAGCTTTAGCTGAGAGTAGTGATGCGATGGGTCCTTTGTATGAAGGGGTGCAAAGAACGCATGAGCTGTTCTTGAAAGCTTTCTCTAAATTTGGCTTGCAGCCAGTTGACCCTTCTGGAAAAATATTTGATCCAGCGCTCCATGAAGCCATTTCTACTGCGCCAGCAGAAGGGGGCGTTAAAGACAATCAGGTGATTCAAGTGCTTCAAAAAGGGTATTTGTTGAATGACCGATTGATTCGTCCTGCATTAGTCATCGTGGCAAAAGTATGATGTTAGAAAATTATTTCCCTATTTTAATCTTTATGGGGGTGGCAACGGTCATTGGGATAGCACCGTTGGTGCTAGGCTTTATCCTGGGGCCTCATCGTCCTGATAAAGCTAAAAATTCTCCTTATGAGTGCGGTTTTGAAGCCTTTCAGGATGCTCGGCTTCCTTTTGATGTTCGCTTCTATTTAGTGGCTATTTTATTTATCATTTTTGACCTCGAAACGGCTTTTTTGTTTCCGTGGGCAGTGGTGCTGCGTGAGATTGGCTGGTTTGGCTTTGGAGCCATGGTGGTTTTTCTGGCTATACTGACGGTTGGTTTTATTTATGAGTGGAGACGAGGAGCGCTCGAATGGGAATGAATGTAATTGAAACAGCCTTGCGTAAAGAAGGTTTTTTTGTCACTTCTTTAGACCACCTGGTCGGATGGGCAAGAGGGAGCTCTTTATGGCCTATGACGTTTGGGTTGGCTTGTTGCGCCGTTGAAATGATGCATGCGGCTGCTTCGCGGTATGATGTGGATCGTTTTGGTGCAGGTCTCTTCAGGCCGAGTCCGAGGCAATCTGATTTAATGATTGTGGCGGGTACGTTGTGTAATAAAATGGCGCCTGCGCTTCGAAAAGTTTATGACCAAATGGCTGAGCCGCGGTATGTCATTTCCATGGGTTCCTGTGCCAATGGGGGTGGATATTACCATTATGCGTATTCGGTGGTGCGTGGATGTGATCGAATTGTGCCGGTAGATGTTTATGTGCCGGGCTGTCCGCCGACAGCGGAAGCTTTGGTTTATGGTGTGATTCAGCTTCAAAATAAGATCAAAAACAAAAATCGCATTATCATGCCTTCAAGTGAAGCGAATATAGAGGGGCGCATATGAGTTTGGCTGAGTCGCTTAAATATTTGCAGGCAGCCTTGTCGAAGCGGTTTCCCAAGGCGGTTGAAGCATCAGAGGTTGCGTTGGATGAATTGACCGTTGATATTCAAGCCAAGCAAATCCAAGCGGTTTGCTTTGTACTCAGAGACGATTTCCATTTTGATCAGTTGATAGATGTTTGTGGTGTGGATTACCTGCTTTATAGACTGTCTGAATGGGAGACAGAAGCGACTACTGCAACTGGCTTTAGTCGAGCGACCACGGCTTTTCATCAAGACCGGCTTCAGGATGAAACGCAGGAGCCCTTGAAGCAGTCATCCTGGTCCAAGCCCAGATTTGCTGTGGTGTACCACTTGCTTTCAGTAAAAGATAATAAAAGAATTCGTTTGCGAGCCTTTATAGAAGAGTCGAACTTGGAAATAGATTCTGTAACACCCATTTGGGCTGCTGCAAATTGGTTTGAAAGAGAAGCTTTCGACTTGTTTGGTATTCGCTTCAAGGGTCATCCTGATTTACGGCGTCTCTTAACAGATTATGGTTTTGTTGGCCATCCATTCCGTAAGGATTTTCCACTTATCGGTCAGGTGGAAATGCGGTATGATGCGAAATCTGGAAAATGTGTTTATGAGCCTGTAAGTATCCAGCCTAGAGTAACCGTTCCTAAAGTGATCCGTAAGGATCATCGTCATTTAATTACTGAATAGTTAGGGGGAAGTCCGTGTCAACCATTGAAAACTACCTCGTCAATTTTGGACCGCAGCATCCTGCGGCGCATGGGGTGTTACGTCTGGTGCTTGAGCTGGATGGGGAGACTGTCGTGCGTGCTGACCCTCACATTGGCTTATTACATAGAGCAACAGAGAAATTGGTAGAGAGCAAACCCTATAACCATAGTATTGGCTATATGGATCGTTTGGACTATGTTTCCATGATGTGCAATGAGCATGCTTATGTGCTTGCCATCGAAAAACTGTTGGGAATAAAGCCGCCGGTTCGTGCGCAATATATTCGTGTCATGTTCGATGAAATCACCCGTATTTTAAACCATTTGTTGTGGTTAGGGGCTCATGCGCTGGATATTGGTGCGATGTCTGTTTTCTTGTATTGCTTTCGAGAACGTGAAGACTTGATGGATTGCTATGAAGCTGTTTCTGGTGCTCGCATGCATGCGACTTATTATCGTCCGGGCGGGGTCTATCGTGACTTACCTGATGAAATGCCGGCATACAAACCTTCGCAATGGCGTACAGAAAAGGATTTAGAGGCGTTAAATAAAAGTCGTAGAGGCTCATTGTTAGATTTCATCTGGGATTTTACAGAGCGCTTCCCTGCATTAATCGATGAATATGAAACCTTGTTGACGGATAATCGGATTTGGAAACAAAGAACTGTAGATATTGGTGTGGTGACAGCTGAGCGTGCCTTGCAGTTAGGGTTTACAGGGCCTATGTTGAGAGGCTCCGGAATTGCTTGGGATCTGAGAAAAAATCAGCCTTATGCAGTGTATGACCAGCTTGACTTTGATATTCCTGTCGGAAAAACAGGAGATTGTTATGATCGTTATTTAGTGCGAGTGGAAGAAATGCGTCAAGCTACTCGTATCATTCGACAGTGTGTAGATTGGTTAAGGAAAAACCCAGGGCCGGTGATTGTAGAGGATTATAAAGTGGCTGCGCCCGATCGAACATTAATGAAAAACAACATGGAAGCGTTGATTCACCACTTTAAGTTATTTACCGAAGGTTTATCGACTCCGGAAGGTCAGGCTTATGCCGCTGTGGAACACCCTAAAGGAGAGTTTGGTATTTATATTGTATCTGATGGGGCTAATAAGCCTTATCGCCTGAAAATTCGGGCAGCAGGGTTTCCTCACTTAGCAGCATTGGGTGAAATGTGTCAGGGACATATGATTGCGGATGTGGTTACTATTTTGTCTAGTCAGGATATTGTGTTTGGAGAAATTGACCGTTAAGGCGTTGCAATAAAGATAGAAAGAGTTGTTATGGTTTCAGATGAAGTAAAAAAAGAAATCGATCGTTGTATAGCCAAATATCCTGAAGGCCAGCAGCAATCGGCTGTAATCTCTGCTTTGCGTCTGGTTCAGGATGAGAATCAAGGCTATTTAACAGAAGCATTGATGAATTTTGTAGCAGACTATTTAAAAATGGATCCGATTGCGGTTTATGAGGTCGCTACTTTTTACAGTCATTTTAATTTACAACCCATTGGTCGGCATAAGCTGATGGTTTGCAGTAATATTTCCTGCAAGCTTATGGGATCTGATCATATTGTAAGCCATCTTGAAAAACGCTTGGGTATCAAAGCGGGTGAGACGACACCAGATGGTCAATATACATTAATCGAAGAGGTAGAATGCCTGGGTGCTTGTGTAGGAGGGCCTATGATGCAGGTGGACTGTAAAGATTACCATGAGCAGTTAACACCCGAGAAGGTGGATGCTTTGTTAGATGGACTAGAATCTAAAAAAGCTTCATCTAAAGGTGAGGAGAACGGATGACAGGACCAGTTTGCTTACGTACATTAGGGCTTGATAAGCCTTGGACACTTTCAGCCTATGAAGGTGTTGGGGGCTATGCGATTTGGCGGAAAATTTTGAAGGAGAAAATGCCGCCTTCCAAGATAATCGATGAACTGAAGCTCTCGAACTTGCGAGGTCGAGGGGGGCAGGATTTCCAACGGGTTTGAAATGGAGCTTTATGTCCTCTCCCAGTGATCGCGAGAAATTTATTCTGTGCAATGCCGATGAAAGTGAACCTGGAACGTGCAAGGATCGAGATATTCTTCGCTATAACCCACATCAGCTGATTGAGGGTATGGCTATTGCTGCCTACACAATGGGTGCAGGTCGGGGGTATATCTATATCCGCGGTGAATTTTGGGAACCTATTGAGCGCTGCGAATCTGCTCTAGCCGAAGCTTATGCTGCGGGTTTGATCGGAAAAAATATTTTAGGGAGTGGGTTTGATTTTGAATTACATAATCATATAGGTGCAGGGGCCTATATTTGTGGTGAAGAAACTGCGCTGATGGATTCGCTTGAAGGAAAAAAAGGCATGCCCCGCTTTAAGCCGCCTTTCCCTGCCAATGTTGGAGTTTATGGTTGTCCAACAACCATTAATAATGTAGAAACCTTGGCTTCTGTCCCTGTCATTATAGAAAAAGGAGGGCAGTGGTTTTTGGATCAAGGTTGTCCTAATAGTGGTGGTACCAAGATTTTTTCAGTTAGCGGTCATGTGAATAATCCAGGTAATTTTGAGGTGCACCTCGGCATTCCTTTTGCTGAATTATTGGAAATGGCTGGTGGTGTTCGAAAAGGACATAAATTAAAAGCGGTTATCCCTGGAGGTTCTTCTATGCCTGTTGTACCAGCAGATGCAATGATGAAGGCGACCATGGATTTTGATGGCCTGATGAAGGTTGGCTCTTATTTAGGCTCTGGTGGTGTGATTGTGATGGACGAAACCACCTGTATGGTAAAAGCATTAGCTTGTATTGCACATTTTTATATGCACGAATCTTGTGGACAATGCACACCTTGTCGGGAAGGGACAGGTTGGATGTATCGTTTGATTATGAAAATCATAGAAGGTCAGGGTGAGTTAGAGGATATTCAAAAACTCGATACGGTCGCTCGCAATATTGATGGTAGAACGATTTGTGCATTAGGAGAAGCTGCTGCCTGGCCAGTGATGGCCTTCATAAAACATTTTCGCAGTGAGTTTGAATATTTTGTTCAATATAAAAAATCAATGGTAGACGGTCGATGAGTTCCAATGACGTTCCAATAGAAATTGAAATTGACGGTAAAAAAGTATCTGCCATGCCTGGTAGTATGGTGATTCAGGCTGCAGATGCGGCCGGTGTTTATATTCCTCGTTTTTGTTATCACGAAAAGCTGTCAGTTGCAGCCAATTGCCGTATGTGTCTGGTAGAGGTTGAGCATTCTAAGAAAGCTTTGCCGGCTTGCGCAACGCCCGTTGCTGAGGGTATGAAAGTTTCTACTGCTTCTAAGATGGCGATGGATGCCCAAAAGGCTGTCATGGAATTTTTATTGATTAATCATCCCTTGGATTGTCCTATTTGTGATCAAGGGGGAGAGTGCGAGTTACAAGATCTATCCTTAGGCTATGGCAGCCCCACCTCACCCTTCGATGAGAAAAAGCGAGCTGTGCCTGACGAAGATTTGGGCCCATTAATCAGCACAGAAATGACGCGTTGTATTCATTGCACTCGGTGTGTGCGCTTTGGGGAAGAAGTGGCTGGTATGCGCGAACTAGGTGCCACAGGCCGGGGTGAGGGTATGCAGATTGGTACCTATGTCAAGCACTTCCTAAAGTCTGAATTATCAGGCAACATCATTGATCTTTGCCCAGTGGGTGCTTTGACCAGCAAGCCTTATCGCTTTTCTGGTCGAAGCTGGGAAATGCAGCAACATGAATCCATTGCTCCTCACGATGGCATAGGTTCTCATGTTTATATTCATACACGCGGTTTTATTGAAAATAATTATCATCACGTCATGCGTGTGGTACCCAGAGAGCATGAGTCCATTAATGAAAATTGGTTGTCGGATCGGGATCGTTTTAGTTATCAGGCAGTGAATAGCTCTGACCGAGTGCTAAAACCTCGTGTGAAAGATAAAAGAGGGTGGAAAGAAGTAGATTGGGTTGATGCATTGCATGTAGTTTCTAACTCACTCAAGTCTTTCCAGTCAACCCAAATTGCGGGGTTAGCTTCTCCTTCAAGTACTTTGGAAGAATTGCACTTATTTAAAAAATTATTGTCTGGTCTTGGATCTTCGCACATAGATTATCGCTTTCGTCAGACCGATATGACACACCCAATTGCACCGAGCTTAGGGGTTTCTCTGGAAGACTTAGAGACTCAGGAAGCTTTTTTATTGGTAGGTTCTAACATTCGTCATGACCAGCCGTTGGGGAACCATCGAATTCGTAAAGCAGTGCTAAAAGGCGCTTGCGCCATGGTGATTAACCCTGTTGACTATCAGTTTAATTTTGATGTATACCAAAAGTTTATATCTGGAACTGAAAGCTTGATGTTAGGTTTGGCGGGTGTGGTGAAATGTTTGGGTGGGAATTTTCCAGGTGTAGAAACTGTCACAGTTCAATCTGAGCATCAGAAGATGGCTGATCAGCTAAAATCAAAAAAGAAGAGCCTGATCTTATTAGGGGTTCATGCTTTAAACCATCCAGATTTTTCCGTCATCAACGAATTGGCTAACTTGGCCGGTGAGCTAAGTGGTGCTCAGATTGGCTATCTTGCTGAAGGTGCGAATGCGGCTGGGGCTTACATCGCTAATGTGCTGCCCAAGGCCAAAGGGTTGAATGCAAAAACCATGTTTGATAAGCCTAGAGATGCTTATTTGTTGTTAAACGTTGAACCTGAGCAGGATAGTGCTTATTCAGAGAAAGCGCTTCAGGCTTTAAAAAAAGCATTTGTTGTGATGTTAACACCTTTTACTTCAGAAGCAATGGCGTCATATGCGGATGTTATTTTACCGATTTCACCGTTTACAGAAACCGCAGGTACTTTCATTAATCTAGAAGGCCAGTGGCAGTCTTTTGCTTCCGCAACACGACCAGCAGGTGAGGTTCGTCCAGCTTGGAAAGTACTCAGAGTACTCGGTAACTTATTGGGGTTGGAAAAATTTGATTATACCAGCTGTGAGCAAGTGCGTGATGAGTTGAAAAAAAAGGAGGTGAAAAGCCGCCCTTCAAAAGAGCGTATTACGTTAGATACCCCAATTTCCTCTTCAATCCATTCGGCTGACATTTATCGTATTGCAGATCATTTAATGTATGGCATCGATTCACTCGTTCGTCGTGCACCAGCGCTTCAAGCAGTTCAGGAAGAACAGCAGGTTGCCTGTGTTGCAATGCATCCAGAGTTGGCTCAGGAGAAAGGATTCAAAGCAGGGGAAAAAGTGATAGCTGTTCAAGGAAAGAGTCAAATTACGTTGCCGGTTAAGTTGGATGAACGTTTGGTCAAAAGCAATGTATGGATTCCATCGGGTTTAAAAGAAACGGTTGGGTTTGGTGAAGCCTTTGCGCCGATTGAGTTCAAGCCAGCAAAAGAGGGGGCAGCATGATCAATATCCAGGATTTAATTTATTTGGGTACAATCTTACTCAAGATTGTATTGATTATTGTGCCTTTGTTGGTAGTGGTTGCTTATCTGACCTTGGCTGAACGTAAAGTTATAGGATATATCCAGTGTCGTATCGGTCCTAATCGTGTAGGGCTACGAGGTGTGTTACAGCCTATTGCAGATGCCCTAAAATTGATTCATAAAGAAATCATTATTCCAACAGCATCCAATCGTTATTTATTTCTTCTTGCGCCGGTGTTAGCTATTGCACCCTCATTGCTTGCGTGGTCAGTGATTCCTTTTGATAAAGGCTGGGCTTTGGCCAATATTAATGCAGGTGTCTTGTTTTTATTTGCAGTGACTTCTCTCGGGATTTATGGAATTTTAATTGCTGGATGGTCCTCTAATTCAAAATATTCTTTTTTGGGTGCATTAAGAGCAGCGGCTCAGACCATTTCATATGAAATCGCTATGGGGTTTGCCTTGGTCTCGGTGTTGCTTTCTGCTGGAAGTATGAACTTGCAGGAAATTGTACTCAGTCAGTCTGGGGGGATTTGGCATTGGTTCTTTTTGCCCTTATTTCCAGTTTTTTTGGTTTACTGGATTTCTGCTGTTGCTGAAACCAATCGGTCGCCTTTTGATGTTGCAGAAGGAGAGTCTGAAATTGTTGCCGGGTTTCATGTCGAGTACTCGGGAATGTCTTTCGCGATTTTCTTTCTGGCAGAGTATGCCAATATGGTGCTCATTTCTGTGATTGCTGCCTTGATGTTTTTTGGTGGTTGGCTTTCTCCCTTTGAGGGCGTTCCCGGGTTAGGGGCTTGGTTTTCCTGGGTACCAGGCATCGTTTGGTTGCTGTTAAAAAGTAGCTTCTTTTTGTTTCTTTATCTGTGGATGAGAGCAACTTTTCCTCGATATCGATATGATCAGATTATGCGTTTAGGTTGGAAAGTATTGATTCCCATCAGTTTAGTATGGTTGTTTGTTGTTGCTATTGCTGTGCAAATGAAGCTTCCACCCTGGTTTGTGGGTTAGTGATTGATGATACTTTACCAGATTGACTTAAGACCCTTTTTTAAAGCGAGGGCAACTTTTGAAAAATTTCGAAAGCATCTAGGGACAGATCAAGAAAAAGCAGGAGCTGTACAGGCATTTGAGTTTTCTTATGAGTTAGCGTGGAAAACGATGAAACGCATTCTTGAGAAAAAAGGGATAGATGTTAGGTCGCCTCGAGATTGCTTTAGGGAAGCTGCATTGAATGGTATGATTTCTAACCCTAAGGCTTGGTTTGGGTTTATTGATAAACGAAATTTAACAGTACATACCTATGATGAAGCAGTGATGCAGTTGGTGATCAGTATTTTTGAGGATTTTTCCAATGCCTTGGATGAACTGGTTAGGTATATAGAACGTGAACAAAAAAGATCACTTGCAACTTGAATCAGAAGATTGGGCAATTTTTAAACAACTAATTAAAAATGTACCCTGTCAAATATATGCTTTTGGTTCTCGTGTAAAAGGTGAAGGGCGACGCTTTTCTGATATTGATCTTTGTTTAATGGGTGATATTTCTGATGAGGAGCTGGTGCTACTAAAATTGGCTTTTGAAGATTCTGATTTGCCAGTGAAAGTAGATGTTAAAAGGAAAAGTGAATTAACCGAGGCTTTTTTTCAGCAAATTAAACAGGACTTGCTTTTGATAAAGCCATAGAATGGCCATAAATAGATTTAGGTGAACGTTTAAAAATGTTAAGTAAAATTAAATCGATTTTAAAAAGCTTTACTTTGTACGAGCTCTTAAAAGGCTTGGGTTTAACAGGTCGTTATTTTTTGAAGAAAAAAGTGACGATTCAGTTTCCTGAGGAGAAGACGCCGACTTCAAATCGGTTTAGGGGTATGTTGGCGTTGAGACGTTACCCGAATGGAGAAGAGCGCTGTATCGCCTGTAAACTTTGTGAAGCCGTTTGTCCAGCTTTGGCTATTACGATTGAAGCTGAACCAAGAGAAGATGGCTCACGTCGGACAACCAAGTATGATATTGATGGTTTTAAATGTATTCACTGCGGCTTTTGTGAGCAAGCTTGCCCTGTCGATGCCATTGTGCTGACGCCAGAGTCGCATTATCACATGGAGCATCGAGGCGAAAATATTTTTACAAAAGAAAAATTACTTGCGATTGGTGATATTTATGAAATGCAAGTAGAAGCCAACCGTCAGAAAGATTTTGATCATGAAAAAAAAAGTAGTAATGAAGAATAAGGTAGCATGCGGACATGAATATTGAAGCCATTGTTTTTTATGTTTTCTCAGCCTTGCTGGTGGGGTGTGCACTGATGGTTGTGATGTCTAAAAACCCTGTGCGAGGTGTTTTGTTTTTGATTTTGGGTTTTATTGCTACAGCCATTTTGTGGATGTTGTTGCAAGCTGAGTTTTTATCTTTGGCACTGATTTTTGTCTATGTCGGTGCTGTCATGACCTTATTCCTGTTTGTTGTCATGATGTTAAGTATTCAAAAAGTTTCTCAGGGAGGTTTCGTTCGCTATGCCTGGTTTGCTGCCATCATAGTTTTGGTGCTGTTGGGGATTATGTTTTATGTGCTGCATACGCCTTATTTTGATATGGGTAGTTATGCTCAGCTGGCTCAAAAGCCAACAGATTATAGCAATGTGAAGGCGTTGGGCATGATGCTCTACACAGATTATGCTTATGCTTTTGAAGTGGGTGGGGTCATTTTGCTGGTTGCGATTTTATCTGCGATTGGGTTGGCTTTCCGAGGCCGCAAGAAAGGAACTAAAGCACAAATCATAGAACAGCAATTAAATGTCAGTAAAATAGATCGTTTGAAGATGATAAAAAATGGGTTTAAGAAGTATGATGATTAGCCTTTCGCATTATTTAGTTGTCAGTGCCCTGGTATTTGCTTTGGGAATCGGAGGAATTCTTTTTAATCGAAGAAATATCATTGTCTTTTTAATGTGTATTGAATTGATTTTGTTAGCGGTTAGCACCAATTTTATCGCGTTTTCAGAATATATGGGCAATATTCACGGAGAAATTGTCGTCTTTTTTGTTTTGACCGTAGCTGCTGCGGAGGCAGCAATTGGGCTTGCAATTTTGGTTGTACTTTATCGAAATCGAGGAACGATTCAGGTAGATTCATTGAATACTTTGAAAGCATAAAGGGTGGGTTAAGTTGTGGAAAGTGCCATTCAGTCTGTTGTTTTAATTATCTTACTTGCACCCCTTCTGGGGTCTTTGATTGCGGGTCTGTTCGCCAAAAAAATTGGGTGTAAGGGTGCGCAATCTGTAACAATTTTAGGTGTCTTTATTGCATTTTTAGCTTCTTTATGGGTTGGGAAGTGGATGCTGATTGATCAATTGCCTGCTTATGAAGGCATTTTATATACCTGGGGGACAGCTGGTCACTTCAGTTTTGATGTTGGGTTTTTGGTTGATCGCCTGTCTTCAGTGATGATCATTACGGTCACTTTTATCTCCTTATTGGTGCATATTTATAGCATTGGTTATATGCATGGAGATCCTGGTTTTCAACGTTTTTTCTGCTATATGTCTCTTTTTACCTTCTCTATGTTGGCGCTGGTATTGTCGAATAACTTTTTATTGATGTTTTTTGGTTGGGAAGGGGTTGGTTTAGTTTCTTATTTACTGATTGGTTTTTGGTTTGAAAAAGAGTCTGCTGTTCACGGAAGTTTAAAAGCATTCCTGGTAAATCGGGTGGGGGATTTAGGATTTTTATTAGGATTAGGCGCCATTTTAACCTTTGCGGGCAGCCTAAATTATACTCCTGTATTTGAGCAAGCTTCACAACTTGCCAGTATGACGTTCAGTATTATTCCAGGTGTTGAATGGTCTTTAGTTACAGTCATTTGTCTTTTATTGTTTATAGGTGCTATGGGAAAATCGGCACAGATCCCTTTGCATGTTTGGTTGCCCGAGTCGATGGAGGGTCCAACTCCTATTTCTGCATTGATACATGCTGCAACGATGGTAACAGCTGGGGTGTATATGGTTGCCCGAGTTTCTCCCTTGTTTGAGTTATCGCCGGTTGCTCTGAGTGTGGTATTAATCGTGGGCGCAACAGGTGCTTTATTTTTAGGGATTTTAGGGGTAGTGCAAAGTGATATTAAACGTGTCATTGCATATTCTACAATGTCTCAGTTAGGGTATATGATGGCAGCAAATGGGGTATCTGCCTTTTCTGCTGGCATTTTCCATTTGATGACACATGCCGTTTTTAAAGCGCTGCTGTTTTTGGCTGCAGGGTCTGTCATTATGGCCATGCATCACGAACAAGATATGCGGGTGATGGGGGGGTTGTATCGTAGAATTCCTATTACTTATGTCACGTTTTTAATTGGAGGTTTGGCGTTAGCTGCTTTACCGCCTTTTTCAGGTTTTTATTCTAAGGATGCAATTATTGATGCAGTTCGTTTGGCTTCGATTCCGGGGTCAGACTATGCTTATGCTTGTTTGTTGCTTGGTGCTTTTGTAACAGCACTCTATACCTTTAGAGCCTTGTTTATGACATTTCATGGTACTCCGCGTATGTCAAAAGAGGCTTATCATCATGCAAAAGAATCTCCTAAAGTTGTGACTTTTCCTTTAATGATCTTGGCATTTTTTTCAATTATTACAGGTCTGATATTAGCGAAACCCATGTTGTATAGTGTGCATCCTTTGTTAGGTAATTCCGTAGAAGTATTGCCTCAATACGATGTGTTAGCCATCATGAAGGATCATTTTCATGGAGTCTGGCATTTAGCAGCGCACGCACTTACCACCGCAACATTCTGGGTGACGATTTCTGGGGTAGTGACGGCCTGGTTGGGCTATCTTGTCTTCCCTAAGGTACCTGCAGTATTGGCAGAACGTTTCCCACGTCTATATACCGTGTTAATCGAGAAATATGGGTTTGATCGCTTGAATGACCTGGTGTTTGTGAATGGGGGTGAAAAACTCAGTCACTTCCTTTATCGCGTGACCGATATGAAAATTATCGATCAGTTTTTTGTGAATGGTTCTGGAATTCGAATGGAAAAATTGGCTGGGCGAGTGCGTCGTATACAGTCGGGATACCTTTATCACTATGCGTTGGTGATGGTATTAGGATTGGTGAGTTTATTAATCTGGGTGTTTTAATGTCAAATTGGCCTCTACTGAGTTTGCTTATCTGGCTGCCTGTTTTAGGCGGAATTTTTGTTTTATGCGTTGGAAACGATGAAAAACCTTTTTGGGCACGTTTTTCTGCATCGCTGGTTGCGCTGGTTTGTGTGATTTTATGTGTGCCGCTTTATTTAGGTTTTGATACCAGTAGCTATGCTTATCAGTTTCGTGAACATGTGGAATGGTTTCCGGCCTTCCGCATGTTTTATGATTTGGGAATTGACGGTATTTCTCTACCTTTAGTGATATTAACGGTATATACCTCTTTTGTAGTGATTTTGGCTGCCTGGAAGATGGTGAGAAAACGCATTGCACTGTATTTAGCAACTTTTCTCATTATGCAAGGGATGATGGTTGGCGTTTTTTCTGCCTTAGATGCACTTTTATTTTACTTCTTCTGGGAAGGTATTTTAATTCCCATGTATTTAGCCATCGGCATTTGGGGTGGCGTCAATCGATCCTATGCCGCTGTGAAATTTTTTCTGTTTACTTTTTTTGGCTCAGCTTTAATGTTGGCTGTGCTTATATACCTAAGGGTAGAAGCAGGTAGTTTTTATTTACCAGATCTGTATGCATTACCTTTGGCAATGACGCCGCAAATTCTAATCTTCTTAACCTTTTTGTTGGCTTTTGCAGTCAAAATTCCAATGTTTCCTTTGCATACCTGGCTTCCAGACGCTCATACAGAGGCGCCTACAGGTGGGTCTGTCATCTTGGCAGCGTTAATGTTGAAACTAGGGGGGTATGGATTTTTAAGATTTAGCTTGCCAATTGTACCGGATGCAAGTCAGTATTTTGCATGGCCAATGATTGTGCTTTCCTTGATCGCAATCGTCTATATTGGTTTAGTGGCAATGAGTCAGACTGATATGAAGCGCTTGATTGCCTATTCTTCGGTTGCACATATGGGGTTTGTTACACTAGGAACCTTCCTTATTTATGTTTTGATTGCTAAATCTGGGGTCATTCAGGATTCCACCGCCTATACCAGTATGGAAGGTGGAATGGTTCAAATGATTTCCCATGGTTTTAGTTCAGGGGCCTTGTTCTTGGCATTTGGGATGATCTATGACCGAATGCACACTCGGAAGATTAAAGATTTTGGTGGAATTACCAAAAGTATGCCGATTTTAGCTTCTTTTTTTATGCTCTATGCAATGTCTAATGTCGGTTTGCCTGGCACTTCAGGATTTGTCGGTGAGTTTATGGTGATTTTAAGTGCTTTTAAAGCACACTTTTGGGTTTCATTCTTGGCGGGTTTAAGCTTGATTATTGGGGCAGCTTACACCCTTTGGATGTACAAGCGAGTATTTTTTGGCCCTGTGGTGCATGATGAGGTTGCAAAACTGAAGGATGTGAACGGAATAGAGATCACTGTCTTGATTCTGTTGGCGGCAGCGATATTGTTCATTGGTCTATGGCCTCAGCCCTTACTAGAGATATTCCATTCATCAGTAGGGCACTTATTGGATTTGAGCTTACAGTCCAAGCTTTAATTTGTAACTGCTACCCGTCATTGTGAGCGAAGTGTGCCAATCCTGATAGGCGCTTGTGTTTGTAAACGACAGGTCAGGTGGCTTAAACAAAATTTGCTCGGGATTGCCGTGTCGCTTTGCTCCTCGCAATGACGGGATTTGCTTTGTTCCTTGCAATGACGGGTGAGTAACTACTTTAATTTAAGAAATAAACAAAAGTATTTGATATGTATAATTTATTTTCTATCGTTCCGGAGATTTTTGTGTTGTCCATGGGGTGTATTGCTTTATTGCTGGAAGCCTTTTGGGGGAAACGCATACGTTGGTTGACTTATAGTGTTGTACAGTCAACCTTATTGATTGCTGCGTTGTTAACATGGGGGCAAATGGGGTCTCCAGTAACACTTTTGTTTGATGGCATGTTTATACAGGACAAATTAAGTCTTTTTTTCAAAGAATTTATTTATTTATCAGCATTTTTATCTTTTTTATATGCGCGTTCCTATTTATCCAGCCTAGATACTCAAAAAGAAATGTCACAAGGTGAGTTTTATTTGCTGGGTTTGTTTTCTGTTCTAGGGATGATGGTTCTGGTTTCGGCGCATCACTTGTTAACTTTATTTTTGGGTTTGGAACTATTTTCACTGCCGATTTATGCAATGGTCGCACTACGTCGTTCTAATGGTGTTTGTGCTGAAGCTGCGATTAAGTACTTTGTGATGGGTGCATTAGCTTCTGGTATTTTGCTTTATGGCTTTTCTATGTTGTTTGGTGAGGCCAGGGCGCTGGATATTACCTCTATTGCGAATGCAATGGGGTATTTCTCACAGTCTTCCTGGATTTGGGTATTTGCCTTGGTCTTCATTTTGGTCGGATTGAGTTTTAAATTAGGTGCTGCACCTTTTCATATGTGGGTGCCGGATGTCTATCAAGGGGCGCCTATTGCTGCCACCTTGTTTTTAAGTACGGCACCTAAAATTGCTGGACTGGCGTTATTTTTCCGTTTGTTAACAGAAGCAATGCCACAAGCACAGGTTCATTGGCAGCAGATGTTGATCGTCATTGCGATTTTATCTATGGCGGTTGGTAATATTACAGCAATTGTCCAGTCAAACATAAAACGCCTGTTGGCGTATTCTTCGATTGCGCATATGGGTTATATGTTGCTAGGTTTAGTTGCTGGTTCTAAAGCAGGGTATGCGGCAGCCACTTTTTACATGATGACATATGTGCTTATGACGGTGGGAGCATTTGGATTGATTACGCTGTTGAGTCGCTCTGGTATTGAGATGGAAAACCTGGAAGATTTTAAAGGACTCAGTAAGAAAAGTCCTTGGTTGGCTTTTGTGATGTTGCTGCTGATGTTTTCAATGGCAGGTATACCTCCTTTAGTAGGCTTTATGGCAAAATTAAGTGTTTTAGGTGCACTTGTAGACGTTCAGCTAACCTGGTTAGCTGTTGTGGCGTTAGTTTTTGCAATTATTGGGGCTTATTATTACATTCGGGTTATCAAGCTTATGTATTTTGATGAGCCAAAAGCGATGGCAAAATTAGAGTTCCCTTCTGATACTCAAGCTGTGCTGGTGGTGAATGGACTAGGCATCCTGGTATTAGGGCTATTCCCGAGCCTTTTATTTAATAGTTGTCGATTCATTTTTGAATAGATTGATCAACTGCTTTATAGAGTGAACCCCCTCATGATGAAACGTTTCCTTCTTTTTTGCGCAGTCGTCGGTTTCTTTTTAAGTTTGTCTGCATGCACTTTGGTTGGAGATCAACAAGCACCTGTCGTTGAAGGATCGGGCTATTCGACGACTGCTTTTGCTCGGGTGAACAGCAAGCCTACAGGGAACTATCGAGTAAAGCGGGGAGATACGCTTTATTCTATTGCCTGGGCAAATAATATGGATTATCGGACATTAGCTGCCATGAATCGGTTAGATCCGCCTTATCGGATTTATGCAGGGCAGTATCTAAGAACACGGCGGAACTTTTTTGAGTCTTTAGGCCAAATGTTCAAACGGGAATCTGTTTCTAATCAAACTCAAGTAGCTCAACGTGCACCCATTCAACCAAAAGCTAAACCTAAAAAAGTCAAGCTTGCGAAAACATCCTCTCAAAGATCTCAAAAAAAAGTGAGTCAAAGATCTGAAAGAAAAGCGAGTCAGCCAAAAAAGACAGTACACTCTCAATCTAAAAAGCGATATGCTGCTCGATCTACAGTGAAAAAAATACAACCTTCTTCTGCAAAGAAAGGTACGTCAATAAAGGGCTGGAGATGGCCAGCTAAAGGTCGAGTTGTGGAACGCTATTCTGAACGTCCAGGTGGAAATAAAGGGATTGATATTGCAGGAAATCATGGAGACTCTGTGCGTGCAGCGGCTTCTGGCAAGGTTGTGTATAGTGGTTCTGGTTTGAAAGGTTATGGTCAGTTACTTCTCATTAAGCACAATAATAGCTATTTAAGCGCTTATGCACATAATAAGCGCATTTTAGTCAGTGAGGGAGATCAAGTGAAAATTGGGCAAAAAATTGCTGAAATGGGCCGGATGAACCATGGAGCAATCAGACTACACTTTGAAATTCGTCGAAATGGTAAGCCTATTGATCCTATGATTTACTTAGCTTCTGCACGTAGATAGCCGATATTTTCTTTTTATCTGTCATTATCTATATACGATTCGTCATTGCCAGTGAAGCATGGCAATCCAGCTATGAACCTTTATCTTTTAGATTTTGAACAAAATAATCATTGCTCAATGAGGTCGGGATGATGGATAAAAAAGGTCTTTAGCTGAAAGATCAGGGGTTGCTTTTTCAGGGACGGGCTCCTGCCCTTGGCGCTATCACCATCCTTGGCCGCGACACCCTGAAAAAGCAACCCCTGATCCTCCATCTAAAGGCTTTATTTTATAATTCTCCAAAATAGTATCCAATGAGATTTAAAAGATGCTTAATGCTTTTACGTTAACCTAAATTAATCAGTTGAAAACGTAGTGAGAAGGATTCAGTGGCTTAGTCCTTCGCAGTAGTTTTCAACTGATTAATTTAGAATTTAACTCAACGCTTGGTAAGCATCTCAGTCATAAGAGCATTCATGACAAATTTAGAGGCAAGACAATACCCTATAAATTCACTTAACAGCTTTATCCTTTCTAAGCATTGTAATTAATGCTTCCATATCTTCAGGTAAAGGTGCTTCATAGACCAAAATTTCGAGTGTTTCAGGGTGTTGAAGTGTTAAGCGCTTGGCATGTAATGCCTGACGGGGAAAATGCTGTAACATGGTTTTTAGCTCAGGTAAAATGCCCGCAGGAATATAGGACTTTCTACCATACTCTGGATCTCCAACGATGGGATGATGAAGGTGTGCCATATGCACTCTAATTTGATGGGTTCTGCCGGTTTCCAGTTGTACTTTAAGATGGGTATGGGCACGAAAGGATTCAATAATTCGATAATGTGTAATAGCCTCTTTTCCTGAGTGGACCACAGCCATTTTTGTTCGACTGACTGGATGCCGGCCAATGGGGGCATGAACAGTTCCGCCTGAGATCATCACGCCATTTACAATCGCTTCATACTCTCGTTTGACTTTCCGTTGTTGAATTTGATCAACCAAAAATGTGTAAGCTTTCAAGGTTTTAGCAATCACCATAATGCCAGACGTTGCCTTGTCTAGTCTGTGTACAATACCTGCACGAGGGAGTTTATTAAGGTTGGGTTCATGAAAAAGTAATGCATTCACCAAGGTATGATCTGGATTCCCTGCACCTGGATGTACTACAATACCAGCAGGTTTGTTTAGGAGAATCAAATCATCATCTTCGAAAAGGATATTCAGGCTAATGGGTTGAGCTTCCCAATTTTGTTGATCTTCTAGCTCTGCATTAATGCAGATGGTTTGTTGGGCGAAGACTTTATCTTTGGGTGAGAGGTGTTGTTGATCAACAGTTAACCATTGACGGCGGATCCATTTTTGTAGCAGAGAGCGTGAATATTCTGGAAATAACTGGGCACAGACTTGATCTAATCGTTTTCCGTCGAATTCTTCTGGAATTTTGGAAGAAATTTGTATATGTTGTCTGGATGTTTTCACTACTTTTGTATCTATACTATCGAATAATCAAGGATCATATTTTATGTTGAGAGCACGTTTTTTTGTATTAGGCTTTTTTGCACTTTTTTTATTGTTAACAGGTTGTGCTAACAATAAGGCAGTTACCCCTCCTTATGATCCTGCATTGGAAAAATATAATGCCAAGGAGCTTTTGGATCTGGGTGAACGATCAATTGCTAAGGGAAACTCAAAGGAAGCCATTAAATATTTTCACGCCTTGAATGTCAAGTATCCCTTCAGCCCTTATGCACGCCAGGGCATGCTGGATACCATTTATGCAACGTATAAGACGGATAAGTGGGGCTCAACGCTTCTGGAAGCAGAGCGCTATATTCGAGTTTATCCAAGAGGCCCTGATGTTGATTATGCTTATTATATGAGGGGTATTGTCAATATGGGGAAAGGACGAGATCCAACTTTCCGTTTTTTGGGTGTAGATCCTGCATTGCGTGATCTGTCACACATTAATGATAGTTATACAGATTTCGCGACAATTGTTCGATATTTTCCAGAGAGTCGTTATGCTGCGGATGCCAGGGCTCGTATGGTTTATTTGAGAAACCTGTTGGCACGACATGAGTTAATCGTCGCTGATTTTTATTATCAGAAAAAAGCTTACATAGCTGCCGCTAATCGGGCAGCGACCATTGTGGAGTATTACCAGGGAGCTCCTCAGGTACAAGATGCGCTTGTATTGATGGTTAAATCTTACCGGGCGATAGGGCAGGAGGCTTTAGCCAATAATGCGCTTAGAATGTTGAAGCTGAATTATCCGAACCGGAAGGTGGAGTAGGAGGATATGTAGTCGCTTCTGAAGAATTCGAAAAGCCTTGAAACAATTAGCCTGCAAGAGGAAAAAGGGTTAAATTTTTTGCAAGGGTCTGTTGATTAACCATAAAAAAGCTTGCAAAACGAAGGTGCTGTCAATGAAGATTTCTACCGTGTTCATCACATTTAACATCGCCTCCCGTCATCAGGTATGTTGTTAGGTAAATTAACCACCCTCCGTCATTGCGAGGAGCGAAGCGACGCGGCAATCCAGGCCCAAGCTTACTAAAGCCACATAAGCTTAATCCTTCGATACAAGCATCTGCCTGGATTGCCACGCTTCGCTCGCAATGACGGGGAATAGTTTACAATCAATTTTCGAATTCTTCAGAGGCGACTATGTAAGGTTAAGTTGATGCTTTGCTGAAAAAATTTATCCTCAATTAAATCCATCCAATGTTTACCTCCTTGTCATTACCTGTGACTGGATAGCACCAGTCACTAAAAATGTCATGGCCTAACCGTGAGCGATGGTTGCTTTTTATTTTAAATTTCAATGGATTGAAATAATCTTTGTTTTGGGAGAGATTCTGATTTTCAAAGATTATGATCTTCAATAAAGGTTCTGATAGTTTGCAAGATCAGCCTGGAAGGCTGAAGGATTCATTAGTCGTCACGACCATCAAACCCTCCATTTCTGAACGAGACTCTGTGAAGCGTTGGATTTTCATCATCATGATTAAATCTGTCTGGGTTATTAAAAAACGTCAAGGTAGAGACCTGAGTATTCTCATAAATAGGTTGATGAAGATTCTCGATTAAGCCATTAAACATGGAATTTATGTTTTCTGTGTTCAGGCCCTGTTTGATAATGTCTTTTACGTTCAAACCCTGTTCAATAAGGTAGCTAATCTGGGTGTGTTTTCCCCGGCTGTAATCGGGCTGACCATTTGAATAGTAGCCTGCTACAGGAATGGCATGTCCATTGGAATCCTGTAGAGGTTTCACCAATTCTAACAGAGTTTGAATGTTTTCAAGGAGGTTGGCAGCTGAGCCATTTAACATGGAACTAATGATTTCTTCCATCAACCCCTGTTTGATGAGGTAGCTGAGCAGAGTGTGTTGTCCCTGGCTGTAGTCAGGCTGACTATTTGAATCGTAGCCAGCTATAGGAATGGCATATTCATTGGAATCCTGTAGAGGTTTTATGAATTCTAACAGGGTTTGAATGTTTTCAGCGAGCTTACCACGTGATCTTCTTAACATGGAAGCAATAATTTTTGTGCTCAACCCTTGTTTGATGAGGTAGCTGAGCAGAGTGTGTTGTCCCTGGCTGTAGTCAGGCTGACCATTTGAATCGTAGCCAGCTATAGGAATGGCATATCCACTGGAATCCTGTACTGGCTTTACGCATTTTAAGAGGGTTTGAATGTTCTCAGCGAACATGCTACGTGAGGTATATAATATGGAACTAATGTTTTTTGTCTTAAACCCCTGTTCGATGAGGTAGCTGAGCAGAGTGTGTTGTCCCTGGCTGTAGTCGGGCTGACCATTTGAATCGTAGCCAGCTATAGGAATGGCATATCCATTGGAATCCTGTAGAGGCTCAAAAAATCGTAACAGGGATTGGATGTTCTCAGCGAGTTTGCTACCTGATCCATTTAACATGGAACTAATGTTTTCTGCCTTAAACCCCTGTTCAATGAGGTAGCTGAGCAGAGTGTGTTGTCCCTGGCTGTAGTCGGGCTGACCATTTGAATCGTAGCCAGCTACAGGAATGGGCTGACTATTGAAATCCTGTAAAGGCTCAAAAAATCGTAACAGGGATTGGATGTTCTCAGCGAGTTTGCTACCTGAGCCACTTAACATGGAACTAATGTTTTCTGCCTTAAACCCCTGTTCGATAAGATAGCTGAGCAGAGTGTGTTGTCCCTGGCTGTAATCGGGTTGATCATCGGAATCCGGTAGGGGTTTTGCGAATTCTAACAGGGTTTGAATGTCATTCGTGAGGCGGTCACCTGAGTTTTTTAACATGGATCTGATGTTTGGGGCAGAAAACCCTAGAGAAGATAATATCTTTAAGTTCTCTAAAGAGCCTAAAATGCCTTGGAGCACAGAGTCAAGACTCTTTAAGCCATTTTTATTAGGGCTTATACCACAATTGATGAGTCGTATAATATCTTCTACTGAGGAAAATACTTCTGTAAATCTAAGGTTGTTTTTTAATAAAAACGTATGAATTTTTTCCGATTGTTCTTCTGATAGTAAAAGTTTGTTTTTCCTCTTGTTATATATTTTTTTAATAGCTTCAGGCGTTGTCTCAGTAATAAAATCGTGTTGAAACTCCATTGTGCGAGATGATAAATCTTCGTTATTTCCATGTTGCTGGGGAGTATCTGGATCATAGGGAAAGCCTTGGCTTTGTCTCGGCATATATTGTTCAGAATGTTCAGAAAGCAGGTTTGAATTTGGGTATTGCTGGGCGATATCTGGGTAATAGAGCAAATAGTCCTGGCTTTGTGTCGGCATATATTGTTCAGAATATTCAGAATATTCAGAATGTTCAGAAAGCAGGTTTGAATTTGGGTATTGCTGGGCGATATCTGGGTAATAGAGCAAATAGTCCTGGCTTTGTGTCGGCATATATTGTTCAGAATATTCAGAATGTTCAGAAAGCAGGTTTGAATTTGGATATGACTGGGTGATATCTGGATAATAGAGCGAATAGTCCTGACTTTGTGTCGGCATATATTGTTCAGAATATTCAGGAAGCAGGTTTGAATTTGGATATTGCTGGGGGGGATCTGGGTAATAGAGCGAATAGCTTTGGCCTTGTGCGGGCATATATTGTTCAAAAGATGTATTTGAATTTGGATATGGGTGTTCGATGTCTAAAAAAGATTCTATCAAATTTACTTGATTATTTGAGGTTTCATCAATTCTTCGTTTTTTCCTTTTTTCTCCTTCTTCTGGGGGTAGTTTACGCTTTCTTGTGGAAGAGCCCCTAGTTTTAGGAAGGGTACTATTTATAGAGGATTTAACATTTTCTGGAATTCCGCTTAAATGCGGAAAAAGCCGCAAAGGGTTTTCATTTTTTTTCAGTTCAGTAAGTCTTTTATCTATTACCTCAACTATTTTTTCATTTTCAACGCTATCTTTTATCGTCGCCAAAAAATTACTGGAGGTTATATTCTTAATTAAATGGCTGACAAACCCATTTAGCTGATTTAGATTTAAATGCTTTGATAATAGGATAGTCTCAAGAAAATTTTCTGCATCGTTCCTTATCAAAGTAGAATCCTCCGCCCAAAAAACCCAGCAATCTTTCTGTGGGTTTTGAGATGTGTTTAACATATTTTTAAAACGATTAAAAAGTGACATAGAGCAACCCACTAAATTAAGAAGCATCTTCTGTGAAATGTATCAAGAAAACAATTGAATCCAAGTTTGGCATTTAGAAGCTACTGCCAAAAGTAGCAATAAAAGCTTAAGTGAAGATTAAGGGTTTCTTTTGCTGCAGAGCCCTCAAATCTATTAGAACACATCTTTAATATTTTCTTAATAGAACTCGCCTATTCTGTGAAAACAATTAAAAAACAGAGGGTTATCATGTTTGAGGAAATGGAGAAACTATCACCAGAAATATTATTTGAGATTTTGAAATTACTCCCCCGTGAGGAGCTTTTGAACAACAGATCAGTTAACAATGAATTTAACGATGTGGCTCAAGAGCACATGATCATCCCTGATGAAGAGCTCTCTAGTGTGCTCTCACACTTTAACAGGGTGGCAGGCATAGAGGAAGTTCAGCCTAATCATACTTTCAAAACCATAGATTTTTTAGCTAAAGAGATTAAAGATTATTCTGAAATATACAAAATAAATTTTGAAAAGCAGTTTTTTGCATCGCTTACAAACTCCTTAATGCTTAATGACACTATTCAGATAGATGAGGCTATAAGAAAAGTTTTTGAAAATACTAGATTGCGCTTATTCTTGCAGAAGGATTTAGTTGAAATAATAGAAAATGAATTAAGACTTTACGAAAATATTAAATACACAGATAGCCAGCAAATAAAAGCCCAAGAGAAAAAACTTTTTAGATCGTTTGCTCTAGTGATGTTGGGTGGCTTTATTTTAGGTGGGTTTTTACTTGCTTTTATGTCTGTTAGTCCACTGATACTCGGCGCTGCATTTATCGCTACTGCGGCTGCAATGTCAATTGGATTAGCAGTTTTCATGAAGCAACACAAAGATCTTTCTAACGACGCTAAAGATTATGACCATAAATGCGACAGTGAAAACCAGTTAGAATCTATGGAAAAAAACTGTGAAAATCTAGAGGGCATGATCACTTTTTTTTCTTCTCATTTAAAAATGCCAGATGAACAAAATAAAGATTCAGAAATTAGTTATGATGATGTTGAATTAAACGATCATGATACTGAATTTTGCTTTGAAAGCACTGATGATTATGACCAGGAGGAGTTTCTTCTCCAAAATTCATAAGATAATACGCGCTTTAGCCCTTCTCGATGCTTTTCAAGTTATTTATAATAAAAAGCAACCATCGCTCACGGTTAGGCCATAACATTTTTAGTGACTGGATAACACCAGCCACTCCCAAATGCAAGCGGTGACACTTTGATACCAATGGGAGCTTGCTGTCGTTTGTATTCACTGAGATGGAGTTTACGAATGATCGTTTCGACAGTCTTTTTTTCAAAACCTTGTTGCATGATGGCTTCAGGGGATCTGTTTTCTTCTATGTAGTGAAAGAGAATTTGATCTAGCACTTCATAAGGGGGTAGTGTGTCCTGGTCCTTTTGGTTCGGTGCCAATTCTGCTGAAGGTGTACGTTGGATAATATCTGGAAGAATGGTAGGAAGTTGTTGGTTGAGAAATTCAGCGAGCTGATATACTTGCGTTTTATACACGTCTTTAAGTACAGACAAGCCTCCAACCATATCACCATAAAGCGTGGTATACCCTACTGCCATTTCACTTTTATTCCCACAGCTTAATACAATTGAGTCACTTTGATTAGACTGTGCCATCAATAACATACCACGACATCGAGCTTGTAGGTTTTCTGCCGTAATGCCAGTTTCAGGAGTTTTTAAGGATTTTATTGCTTCAGTGAGTAAAGGCTCTATAGAAATCTCTTCATGGGTAACACCTAAAAGCGCAGCCTGTCGTTTGGCATATTCCAGACTTAAGGGAGATGTAAAACGAGAGGGCATCATGATGGTTTTTACGCGGGATTTTCCAATGGCTTTGACAGCAATAGCCAGTGTTAGTGCAGAGTCAATTCCACCTGAAAGCCCTATTAAGGCCCCTGAAAAGTGATTTTTTTTTATATAGTCTCGAGTGCCTAGCACGAGTGCTTCATAAATACGTTCTAATAAGGGTGCGGGAGGTGAGATGGACAGAGGCGTAGATGCCTTTGATAAGCAAACCTCTGACCATATTTCTTGAAAAGAGGGCGCTTGATAGATTACTTTGCCTTGGGCGTTGGTGGCTAAGGACCCGCCATCAAATATCAAATCATCCTGTCCTCCCACGCTATTTACATAAAGAATCGGTAAATGATTCTTTTTGGATTGTTGTTGAATCAATGCAAGACGTTGTTCATGTTTTTGATACGTAAATGGAGAAGCATTAATAGAAATTAATAGTTCTGCACCAGCCTGCGCTGCTTGTTGGGCAGGTTTTGGATACCAGAGATCTTCACAAATGATGAGTCCAACCCGATGACCTTTAATCTGAAAAAAACCTACCGGTTTTTCTCCAGGAGAAAAGTATCGAAACTCATTAAAAACATTGTAATTGGGCAGGTACTGCTTTTGATAGGTTAGGATGATTTTGCCATGTTGAATAAAGGCTGCTTCATTATAGAGGCGACTGCCAGTCTGCTTAGGGTACCCTAAAATAATGCCAATAGCGCTTTTTAACGTTAGGATTCGTTTCAGTGCATGCTGAACTCTATCTTCAGTCGTTGTTCTTAACCACAAATCCTTTGCGGGATAAGCGGTTAAAGTCATTTCTGGAAAGATAATCAAATCGGCCTGATTTTCTTTTTCTGCTGTTTTTATAGCATCGATTACGCGTTGCGTGTTACCTTCAATATCGCCTACGAGAAAATTAACTTGGGCAATGATGAGTTTCAAATTCATACAATTAATCCTGCAATAACTGCCCTATTTTCGGAGGCCAGTATCTTAAAAGTATAGCAGGCGGATGAGGTGCTCATTATTTCTACACTTAAGTTGCGCTGAATTAAGGGCAATAAAATAGTAGTATCTAGGAAGTGTTGGTGTTCTCCGGTACCAAGCAAAATGATTTCAGGTGAATTTTGGGCAAGTTGCTGTATATGTTCGGTTGTGATCTCTGTCCAGCGTTTTGGGGGCCAACTTTCTACAGCATAAGGTGTCAGAATAACACTTTCAGAATAAAGCGTTTCATTGATGACGAGTTGATGAGGCTGGTAGCTTTTAATGTTTAAATGGTTACGATCAGTATCGCGTGTAAGTTGCATCATAGGGTTAAACCTTTTATGAAAAAACCAATTATACTCCCTCGGGCATTGCCTGAACATTGGGCTGACTGTTCACGAATGGATAAAACACTGTCCAATTCTGTTCATCCTATTTTGGAGCGGGTTTATGCTGCCAGAGGAGTTTTTGCACCTCAGGAAATTTCTCGTGAACTTTCAGTGCTTCATTCTTATCATACCCTGTTAAACATAGAAGCGGCAGCCCAACTGTTGGCTGAAGTCTTGATGAATCATCAGAAAATTATGATTGTTGGGGATTTTGATGCAGATGGTGCAACCAGTACAGCCTTGGCAGTAAAGGCATTGACTGCATTAGGAGGCAAGCCGGGTCAAGTGGTTTATCTGGTACCAAACCGGTTTGAATATGGCTATGGTTTGAGTCCAGAAATTGTAGATAAAGCGGCAGAACAAAAACCTGATTTGATTGTGACCGTGGATAATGGCATTTCAAGTTTTGAAGGTGTGGAAAGAGCTAGTGAATTAGGGATTCGAGTGTTAATTACGGATCATCACTTGCCCGGGGAGCAACTCCCAAAGGCTGCGGTTATTGTTAATCCAAACCAACCAGGTGATACCTTTCCCAGTAAAAATTTAGCGGGGGTTGGTGTCATTTTTTATGTCATGTTAGCCTTGCGTGCGCATTTGCGAGAAGCTGGGTGGTTTACAAAGCAGAATCTAACCCCGCCTAATATGCTTCAGTTTTTGGATTTAGTTGCATTGGGCACAGTGGCAGATGTGGTGCCGCTGGATCAAAATAACCGAATTTTAGTGCATTGGGGGATTGAGCGTATTCGATCAGGAAAAGCGTGTCCAGGCATTAAAGCATTGTTATCAGTTGCGAAAAGAAAGTCAGCAAGGTTGACTGCCAGTGATTTGGGGTTTGCCATAGGACCTCGATTGAATGCAGCAGGAAGATTGGAGGATATGACAATAGGGATTACTTGTCTGTTGACAGAAAAAGAAGAGCCAGCCCTTCAATTGGCAGCTCAGTTAGATGGGTTAAACCAGGAGCGGCAATTTATTGAAAAAAACATGCGTGAGCAAGCTTTGAAGCTGTTGGATCAAATGAATTTACATCAAGAAGATCGGCTGCCGACAGGGTTATGTTTGTATCATCCAGAATGGCATCAAGGGGTTGTTGGTATTTTGGCGGCTCGAGTGAAAGAGCAGCTTCATAGACCTGTTATTGTTTTCACTCAAGCCAATGAAACAGAAATTAAAGGCTCTGCCAGGTCGGTTCCTGGTTTGCATATTCGGGATGCTTTGGATAACATTGCTACCCAAAATCCTGAGCTCATGAGTAAATTTGGTGGACACGCGATGGCTGCTGGCTTAAGTTTGAAGTTATCTCATCTAGAGGCTTTTAAGCAAGTGTTTGATGAAACGGTAACGCGCCTTATTGATCCTGAAGCTTTGAGAGGGAAAATTTGGACGGACGGAGCTTTAGAGCCACAGGATTTTACATTAAACTTAGCTTCCCTAATTCAAAATGCAGGTCCTTGGGGGCAGAATTTCCCTGAGCCTGTTTTTGATAATGAATTTTTGTTAGTAGATCAACGTATTGTAGGAGAGAAATATTTAAAACTGTTATTAAAAATTCCGGAAACAGAACAATACCTAGATGCCATTGCATTTAAAATCGAGCAAGAAGCATGGCCAGATTACACTTGCAAGCAGATTCGAGCAGTGTATCGATTAGATGTCAATGAATATCAGGGGGTACGGAAATTACAGTTGGTAGTTGAGCATGTGGTGAAGTTATAAACAGTGGTCTTGTTAATTTTCCTACGGTTTATCTTGGATTGACTATAACTTGAGGACACACCCTGATTTGATCCAAAAAAAATAAAATATTCTATAACTTGTAATTACGACTATACTGAAAATGTATTTAACCATTTTATTGTAAGTAGAAAATACAACCTAATTAAACAGGAGGGAATCTATTATGACTACTGAAAACGATAAATTATTACTTGAGATCACTCTAGGCCGCTCAACGATAGGAGCTATCTGTGGCGGTAGTGCAGTGGTCTTGGCAATTTTAGGTTTAGTGAATTTATTGCCTGGAATATTAGTTGCTGCTGCGACTATTGTTTTAGGAGGTTCATTATTACTTAAAGGAGCAGCGATTTCTGCTGAGTATTCAAAGCTGCTGGCTCACTTCACGGGAACAACTTCAGAAAAACTTGAAGTTGGTGGAGGGATGTCTGTTGAAATCTTGACAGGTTTAGCAGGAGGTATTTTAGGTATTCTTGCTTTGTTAAGCTTTTCTCCGGATACTTTGATCGCAATTGCTGTCATTATCTTTGGTGGCGGCATTGTAATGGGTAGTGAACTTATTTCAAAATTAAATTCACTTAAAGTCAGTCTTGCTACTTCCATGGAAGAGTCTCATCGTAGGGCGCATAAAGTCATTAAAGAGATGGTATCAGCTGCGATGGCAATCCAGGTATTAGCAGGTATTTCTGCTATTGTTTTAGGGATTTTAAGTTTAACAGGGCTTGCTCCAATGACTTTAAATCTTATTGCAATACTGACTCTAGGTGTAGCCTCATTGTTTACGGGGTCTGCTATCACTGGAAAGTTTGTGGAAATGTTACGCCTCTCTTAAGCTTGCGACCCCAAGTGTGATTTAGCTCCCATAAGGGGGAAGCGTTGAAAAGAGAGTAAAGCTCGCAAAGAACTCGTAAAATAAGCTCAGATAAATAAACAACAAAGAGCTAATGAATACGAGTTCGCGAGCTACGGTATTGCCAGATTCACAGATTTTTTATTTAATCATTCCAAACAATACCCCTAATTCTATTCAGCCTAAATTGTGGGCAATTACGATGTGTATTTTTCAATCAGGATTTACGCTGCTAGAGGTTTTGGTGGCGGTCTTTGTCTTATCTCTTGCTTTGCTGGGAATGTTTAGTTTTGAAGTGGTTAGCCTTAGGCATCATTATCTGGCTTACCAAAAGTCTGTTGCTGCCACTCAATTGGCTTCCATGATTCAGAGAATCAAGGCAAATCCTTCCAGGCTATCAGAAGAAATATTGCGCTGGAATGAATGGAATAAGCGATTGCTGCCAGATGCTCAAGGTGGAGTCAGTTGCACTGCTAAGGATTGTAATATTCAGATCAATTGGTTCTATCATGGAAAACAATCTTTATCAGCAGTTACCCTTAATCCAAAAAAAATGGCTTTCTAAGCAGAGAGGGGTTTCTTTGCTGGAAATGCTGGTCGCAAGTTTCCTGGGCTTATATCTGAGTGGTTTTTTTATTGCCCTTTATCTGAGTATGAAAAATACGTTTCAGTTACAAAAGGATTGGTCAGAGATCCAACAAAAGGGTAGGTTAGCTGTACATCTGTTTCATCGTGTATTAACTCAATCTGGCTTAGGTTGCTCTCAAACAGATTCATCGTTTTATGTCATGGGTAGGAGAGATAAAAATCAAGATCGTTTAACGGTTTATCAGTGTGATATCAAACAGGAGGGAAAACATATAGTTCCTGTTGATTACTTTATAGAAAACAAAAAATTATATTTCAGACCTAAAGTAAAATCTTTCAGAAAACGTTTGTTGTTTAGCGGGGTTGAATCTATGAAGATAGAATATGGTATTACTTGTGAACGAGAAGAGGGTATTTGCGATTATTTGCCTGCAAATAGGGTGGTTGACTGGAAAAAGGTGAGGAGCATTTCGCTCGCGTTTTGTTTTACAGCGACTTCCCTTCAAAAAGTGTGGCACCTTTATGTTACATTGCCTCAGAAAGAAGTTTTATAGGGGACGTATGAAAAAAGGACAGGCGCAAGGGAGTGTTTTAGTGTTAGCGATGATGTTTGTGGCTTTAATCAGTTTGATTGGTATAGGGTTGTTGGAGCAAAGCTTTTTAGAGCTCAAGATGACGCATTTATTTCATGAAAATATTTTAAAGTTAAAAAACTCTGGGGCTTCAGCGCCTTAGCTTTTCTCGCTACGTTTCCAACTGCTGAATTTAGATTAAATAGAGATTATTAGAGAGCGTGACAACTTTTTAAAAAACCATTAAATACAAAAATGAAATGTAAACACACAGCCTAAGTACCCTATTTTTTGCAATGACTAAGGTTTTCTAATACGTCCTCAATTAAAATTTGTATTTCAGGGGTATTCATAGTTATTTTTAATTCTTGAAGTCGATCTTTGATTAAAATTTTATCGGCCTTGTCTAATTGGCAACCAACTTCTTTAAGATAAGCTAAAGCAGCTACAACACGTGCCAGTTTTTTTTCATCTTGAAGCCATTCAGGAACACTAAAGAACCAGCCGCCAAAAATCCCTATACTCTTTAAATCTTGTGAAAATTGCTGAATAGCTTTGACACATCCCATTATTTTTTTTTTGGCGATTTTCTCCCGCAGGTAGCTGAAAAAACTCATCGAGCAATAAGATATTATCACGTAAAGCTTTAACAGTACCTTTTCTAACATGCTTTCCATCTGAGGTCACAGCAAAGTCTTTTTCATCAGGTATTGCGTCTTTAGGAAGCACCCCTTGAAAAGAGGGTTTAGAATGATCAGAAACTGCAAAAACAGGAATGGAAAAGCCTATTATCAAGAAAAAAATTTGAAGAAATCGAAATAGCATATTGAGTATAAACCTCTTAAATAACGCTATGCTTAGCTTTTCATAAAGTGTTTTTGAGCAGTAATTAAAGGACAGAATCCGCATGTGCAATTTTATCTTTTTAAGGCACAAACAGCAAGCAGAATGACAAATTTTAACTGAGCCCCTCAAAAAAACGCTTCACATTGTTAAACCAGTTTCGTGCACTGGGGTTGTGGTGGTTTTCACCTTCTTTAGACAAAGATGCTTCAAGCGATTTAAGCAATTGCTTTTGTTCACTGGATAAGTTGACAGGGGTTTCTACGCGTACGTGACAAAAAAGATCACCTGTTTTCCCGGTTCTTGCTGATTTAACCCCTTTGTCACGTAGGCGGAATGATTTTCCGGTTTGTGTTTCGGGTGGGATTTTAAGTTTTACACGCCCTGAAAGGGTAGGGACTTCCAGGGAGCCGCCCAATGTTGCAGTAGTAATACTGATTGGGAGCTCACAATGTAGGTCGTTCCTGTCTCGGGTAAAAATAGCATGCTTCTTTAAATGAACCTGGATGTATAAGTCGCCAGAAGGGCCGCCCATCAACCCAGCTTCACCTTCTCTTGCCAAACGAATCCGATCTCCATCATCAATACCTGCAGGAATTTTAACGGATAGTTTTTTCTTTTCTTGGGTTCTGCCTTGTCCATGACATTTTTTACAAGGATCTTTAATGGTTTTTCCTTGTCCATGACAGGTCGGGCAAGTTTGTTGCACAGCGATAAATCCATGTTGCATGCGAACCTGACCTGCACCATTGCAAGTACCGCAGGTAACTGGCTCTGATCCTGGTTGAGCACCGGAGCCGGTACAGTCAGAGCAGGAAACCCAGGTAGGCACAGTAATCTCTACAGTTTTTCCATGAACAGCATCTTCTAAATTCAATTCCATATTGTAAATGAGATCAGAGCCTCGTTGCTCAGCTTTCCGCTTTTTTCGCCCACGATCTGATGAAAAAATATCCTGAAAGATATCGCCAAATGGATTGTTGTTAAAAAAGTCTTGAAATCCTTGAGCGTCTCCGCCTCCACCAAAACCACCTCCCATAAAAGATTCTGCGCCTCTGTGACCAAATTGGTCATACGCTGCTTTCTTTTGTTCATCCGACAAAACTTCATAGGCTTCTTTCGCTTCTTTAAATTTTGTCGCAGCAGACTCGTCTCCTGGGTTGCGATCAGGATGATACTTCATCGCGAGCTTGCGAAAAGCAGATTTGATTTCGCTAGGTGAGGCGCTTTTAGAAACGCCAAGCACATCATAGTAATCTTTTTTGGTTTCAGTCATAGGATTATCGTTCTTAAAAGAGTGAGTGAGAAGCTGGCCGTTCAGACCAGCATCATCCCCTATTTTTTATCAGCAATTCCCGTTCTATCGGGCAAGAATTGCTTCCCTTAATGAGCGCGGCTCGCAAGCCAAGCTTACGATCGCTTTTAAGGGGGGAGAATCGCGATTCTCCCCCTTAATATCCCCCATCGCGAATGAGAGAATGTTGCAGTTGTTGATAAATTAGAGTATTTTCCAGCGGAAATTACTTATTTTTTATCATCGTCCTTTACTTCTTCAAACTCTGCATCTACAACATCGTCCCCACCTTCATCAGAGCCTTTTTGCTCTTTTGATTCTTCGGGTTGTTGAGGTGCTTCTTGAGCTGATTTTTCTGCATAGGCACGTTCCGCCATTTTGCCTGAAGCCTGGGTTAGTGCTTCAAGTTTAGCCTCGATTGCCGCCTTATCATCTTGTTTCAGGACGTCTTTTAATTCCTTGATCGCAGTTTCAATACTTTCCTTTTCAGATGTCTCGATTTTATCACCTAATTCTTTTAGAGACTTTTCTGTAGTATGCATCAGGGCGTCAGCACGATTTCGTGTTTCAACCAACTCATGAAGTTGCTGATCTTGTTCCTTGTTTTTTTCAGCATCTTGAATCATTTTTTCAACTTCCTCTTCTGACAAGCCGCTTGAGGCTTTAATCGAGATGGACTGTTCTTTGCCGGTTGCTTTATCTTTAGCAGATACATTCAAAATTCCATTCGCATCGATGTCAAAGGTGACTTCAATTTGAGGGATACCTCGACCAGCTGGTGGGATGTCGGACAAGTCAAAACGGCCGAGCGATTTGTTTGCGCTCGCCATTTCCCGCTCACCTTGGAGTACATGAATGGTAACGGCTGTTTGGTTGTCTTCAGCGGTTGAGAAAACCTGGGAAGCTTTGGTTGGGATTGTCGTATTCTTTTTGATCAGTTTGGTCATGACACCGCCCATGGTTTCAATCCCTAGAGATAGTGGTGTAACATCCAGCAGTAATACATCCTTGACGTGTCCAGAAAGTACACCACCTTGAATGGATGCCCCTAATGCTACCGCTTCATCTGGGTTAACGCTGTGTTGTGCCTCTTTTTTAAAGTAATCTTTAACGGCTTCTTGCACTTTAGGCATACGTGTTTGTCCACCTACCATAATAACCTCATCAATGTCAGAGGCTTTTAAGCCAGCATCCTTGATTGCTGTTTTACAGGGCTCAATGGTGCGTGTAATTAAGTCTTCAACCAGTGACTCCAATTTGGCACGGGTAACTTTGATGTTTAAATGTTTGGGTCCAGAAGCATCCGCTGTAATATAAGGCAGATTGACATCTGTTTGTTGTGCAGAGGACAGTTCAATCTTGGCTTTTTCAGCAGCTTCTTTTAAACGCTGTAAAGCAAGCGGATCGTTTTGTAAATCAATACCTTGTTCTTTTTTAAACTCATCAGCTAAATAGTTAATCAGTCGTAAATCAAAATCTTCTCCACCTAAGAAAGTGTCTCCATTAGTCGATAACACTTCAAACTGATGTTCACCTTCAACAGCGGCAATTTCAATGATAGAAATATCAAAGGTACCCCCCCCTAAATCGTATACAGCGATTTTTCTATCTCCTCCTTTTTTGTCCAGACCAAAGGCCAGTGCAGCAGCTGTTGGCTCATTAATGATTCTTTTTACTTCAAGTCCTGCAATGCGGCCAGCATCTTTAGTCGCTTGACGTTGTGCATCATTAAAGTAGGCTGGCACTGTGATGACAGCTTCAGTGACAGGCTCGCCAAGATAGTCCTCAGCAGTTTTTTTCATTTTAATAAGGATTTGTGCTGAAATTTCTTGAGGGGATAATTTTTTCCCTTTGACTTCAACCCAGGCATCATCCCCTTTATCTGCCTTTACTATCGCATAAGGCACCATTTTCTTATCTTTTTTAACTTCTGGGTCAGTGATTCTGCGTCCAATTAACCGTTTAACTGCATAAACGGTATTTTTAGGATTGGTGACAGCTTGACGTTTAGCGGCCTGACCAACTAAGATTTCATCAGTTTCTGCTGCAAAAGCAACAATAGAGGGGGTTGTGCGGCCACCTTCACTATTTTCAATGACTTTGGTTTTCCCGCCTTCCATAATTGCGACACAGGAATTCGTTGTACCCAGATCGATTCCAATTATTTTTGACATTTTTTTCTCTCCACTTGCTATTTCAAGTTGCTCATCATGTTAAAGGGCTGAATTTGTTCAGTCCCACGTTGTCTAATTTGAAAGATCAATTATTAATTTGGGATACTTTCTGAAATTTCAAGAGGGTGAATGTAAAGTTTTTAGGTTTTTGGGATATAATCGTTTAAAGTTAGAAATCTCTGCCTCTTGGGGCGGAGTTACCCTACGCGATAGGGGAGTCCAGAATGGGAGAATCGCGATTCTCCCCTCTGATCACTGTTGGAGTTTCAAACTCCAGCGGTGATGCTGATTTGATCCTAAATTTGCGTTGTTACCAATTTTGAATGTAGGAGTTTTTATGTCTAAGGGTTTTTTAATAGAAGATGCTTTGGTTTATCATAGCCAACATCCTGCAGGGAAGTTGGGTATACAAGTCACAAAGCCGATGGAGACCCCAGAAGATTTGACATTGGCTTATTCGCCTGGTGTTGCAGAACCCGTGCGTGAAATACAAAAAAACCCTGAATTGGCTTATCGCTATACCAGCAAAGGCAATTTGGTCGCTGTGATTACTAATGGTACTGCGGTATTAGGGTTGGGAAATACAGGGCCATTGGCTGCCAAACCTGTGATGGAGGGGAAGGCTGCCTTGTTTCGCCGGTTTGCTGATATTGATGCGATTGATATAGAGGTAGAGGCTTCCAGTCCTGCTGATTTTATTAGCACAGTTGCTAATATTTCTCCTTCGTTTGGCGGGATTAACCTGGAAGACATTAAGGCACCTGAGTGCTTTGAAATTGAGCATGCATTGAAAGAACGTCTAGATATTCCAGTTTTTCATGATGACCAACATGGCACTGCCATTACCATTGCAGCTGGGCTTTTAAATGCGTTAGAGCTGCAAAATAAATCCATAGAAACTGCCAAAATTGTGTGTTTGGGGGCTGGGGCTGCAGGTTTGGCTACTATGCATCTGCTCACCCAATTAGGCGCACGCCGTGATCATATCTATTTATTAGATACACAGGGGGTCATTCATACAAAACGAACCAATTTGAATCCTTATAAATATGCGTTTGCAATTGAAACAGAGAAACGAACACTCAGTGATGCCATGGAGGGGGCGGATATATTTATTGGTTTATCTGCACCTAATATGCTGAGTACTCATATGGTAGAAGTCATGGAAAAAAATCCCATTATCTTTGCGTTATCAAACCCAGATCCAGAAATTGCACCAGAAATAGCGCATGAATTAAGAACAGATTTAATTATGGCAACGGGGCGGAGTGATTATCCGAATCAAGTCAATAATTTATTGGTGTTCCCTTTTATATTTAGAGCTGCTTTAGATGTTAGGGCCACTAAAATTACGACAGAGATGCAAGTTGCAGCTGTTCATGCAGTGAGAGGATTGGCCAAGGAGCCTGTTCTAGAAAAAGTAAAGCAAGCTTATTCAAGAGAGGGGGAAGAGCTGGTGTTTGGTCCCAATTACATTTTGCCCAAACCGATCGATCCTCGCTTGATTCAAGTTGTACCGCCTGCTATTGCAAAGGCTGCTATTGCTTCTGGTGTTGCGAGAGTAGATTTTTGCTATGAATAACAGAGTGTTAGCTTTTCTCATGATTGCAAAAAGAGAGGAAAATTATGGAGGATGGGTCCATAATGAAATGAAAGGGAGGGAAAGTCATGAAAAAACAAATGATTACGCTCCTTCTGCTGTGTGCGTTCATGCAGCCTTTGTCATTAGCAGCAGGAGGTGAAAAGGTATTATCTTATACCGTGCATAATGCACAGCCACATAAGGTTTCTTTACATTGCAATACCTTTCATTTAACTGGCGAGCGGATAAGCAGTTTCGCTCGCGATGTGATGCCTGGTAAAATGCAGTCTCTGGCAACGCATAACCTCCATAAATCCTGCAATGGGGGCGTGGTTGTTAAATGCAAACTCAAGAAACAAAAGGAGGGTTATGGCATCGCCTATTTCTGGATGACCGTTCCTTGTGAACAGATTAAAAACACACGCAGTTTAGAATTGTTGGTGTCCAAGGAAAATGAAATTTCAGGGTATTATCCGTAAACAATTCAGGGACTTAGCTATATAGGAAGCGCTTATTCGTTCCTCGCAATGACGGAGGACGGTTAATTTACCCAACAACATAGTTGATCCAACAGAAACTTATATCGAGGGAGCAGGCTTATGTGGCTTTTATAGGCTTATGCTGGATTGTATGTCGCTACGCTCCTTGCAATGACGGGAAGGGTCAGTCGTTACATGAGGGGAATAGTTGCTAAGTTTTTTCCTGTTCACTTTCAGAGAGTTTTTCCAATTTCATTTTTGCTAAATGTGCAGAAGAGGTGCCTGGAAAGCTTTTGAATATGCGGCTAAAAACGGCTTTGGCCGTTTTCAAATTATCTTCTTCTACTTCAATGAACCCTATTTTTAGGAGGGCGCTGGCGAGTTTTGGGCTGGCTGGAAAGTCTCGTTGAATAATTTCAAATTCACGTTTTGCTAATTGTCTTTTCTTTTGGTGGTAATACACTTCTCCTAGCCAAAAATGTGCATGGTCTGCTGACTGATCTTTGGGATGTAGCGCAAGGTGTTGTATCAACAAATTTTGTGCCGCCAGATATTTTTTTTCCTGAATGGCTTTAAGTGCTTGTTTATATTCTGAAAAAGGAACGAGCTCGATCTTTTCTTTCCGAGCAGAAGACGTTTTGTTAGATTGATCCATCCTGCTATCTAGACTTTGTTGGAGTTGTTTTAACTGTGTTTGCAAAATTTGCATATCGTGGTTTTGTTTTTCCAGGGTGCCACGTAACATTTGCACTTCTTGTTGAAGTGCTTCCACTCTTCCAGAAAGATTATTTTCTAAAAGATGCGTAATTTGCCTTTTAAGGGTTGAAATTTCTTCTGCCATGGGTTGTGGGGCCAAAGATAAATCAGTTACAGGCGCCTCATGCGCAAAGGTTGAGCTGATTGTGCAGCCAAACAAGGCGGCTGTTAGCAAGAAGTGCTTAACATGGAAAGAGGAAAATAATGAAACCATGGAGTGTATCCTCAATTTATTTAAAAATGATATCTACTCGACGATTGCAGCGCCAGGCAGCTTCTGTTTGACCAAAGGCAACGGGTCTTTCTGCACCATAACTGGTGACAATCAGTTGATTTCTGCGAACGCCATATTGTTGTAACGCATCCATCACTGCTTTGGCTCTACCCCAACCTAGGGTGACATTATATTCACGGCTTCCTCGATCATCGGTGTTGCCTTCAATTTTTGCTTTTACGTTAGGATGGGTATTGAGGTAGTTTGCTTGAGTTTTTAAGTAGCCGATGAACTCTGGAGAGACCCTGCTCTGATCAAACTCAAAGAAAATATGCTGTTCTGTACCGGGGGTATTACTGGCTAGTTGGCATTTAGCCCGATCAGAATAGGTTGTACCATCACTTACCTCAATATCTTGAGCAAAGGTTCCATTAATTTCTTCCATTTCACTGCCGGCTACCCCTCTTTTTTTCTTAAGGGATTGGCAGCCCATCATTAATTGTGTGGAGAGAAAAACAATCAGAAAGGTAAAAAAAGTTTTTTTGAACATAGTTAAAATTTCCAAAGTTTACTGAATAAAGGGAGACCAGGCTGGATCTCTGACATTCTCTTTCTGGGAAGGTAAACGGAGATGTACCTGTCCATCAATAGAGACCATTGCAAGCAATTGCCGGTCATTCCGGTTAATTGCGTAAATAATCATATGACCATTCGGTGCGATGCTAGGAGATTGTGCGTGACCATGGTGGGTTAGCAGTGTTACCTGATGCCCGCCTAGTGCCTGCTTTGCAATGTTGTAACCAGAACCACCTTGTAAAAATACCAAGTAGCGATTGTCTGGAGTGATGAGTGGGCGAGAACTATAATGGCCTGAGAAAGTAACACGTTCCGGTGCGCTAGCTGCCCGGTTGTTTGCGATGAGGATGCGATAAATTTGTGGTATGCCGCTGCGGTTGGAGGTGAAGTAGAGGTATTTTCCGTCTGGGGACCAGGTGGGCTCTGTATCAATGGAAGGTCCGTCAGTTATTTGAATCAGTTGGTTGCTGGATAAGTGAGCAATATAAACTTTGGGTGTACCGGTCCGGCTGAGTACGATGGCTAAACTATTCCCATCAGGAGACCAGGCTGGAGCACCATTAATTCCTTGTTGCCCAGAAATCTTTCGACGCCTCCCAGTAGCAATATCCTGAACATAAATTCCAGCTTCTCCGCCTTCAAACGAGACGTAAGCAATTTTTCTGTCGTTAGGTGCCCAGGCAGGAGACATGATGGGCATGCTGGAGACAAATAAAGGTCTTTGGTTATAACCATCTACATCTGCTAGCGTCAGTTGATAGAATCGTTTTTTATGAAACGGGTTTTTTACTAGGATATAGGCGATTTGTGTTGAAAAAATGCCTCTTTTTCCAGTAAGTTTTTCATAAACGCGATCAGCAATATGGTGAGCTGTTTTACGAAGCCCTGCTTCATTAAGATTGCCTGTCACTCCCTGGTTGAGAATCGGTGTTTGAGGCGTTGCACTATAAATATCGATGAGTTGAAAATTCGTCGTATTTGAGTGTACTTGCCCAATCAGTAAATCATGGATATGCTGATTTTTCCAAGCTTGTGCATTGACCTGATCTGGCTGGTAAGGCATTTGAGGGAGTTTGTTTGTTGGCAATACTGTAAATTCACCGGTATGACTTAAATCTTGACGAATGATTCGGGTGAGTATTTCTGATGCAGGCTCCCCTTTAAAAGGTACGATGGCAATGGGAATAGCCTTTTTCACCCCTTTGGTCAGTTCAAGATTGACAATGGCGTTTGCAGATATGGTTACACAGCAAGTGATTACAAAGATTAATGGGTATAAGATGGATTTTTTCAGGTACATAGGGGGTGATTTCAATTCAGTTTCTGAGTTCAAAACGCGTATAATAGATCAAACTGTAATTATTTTATGGAGTTAACTATGGATTTGCAATATGGCTTTTTAAATTTTAAAGCAGCAAACTCTGTGTGAAACGATGTCAAACCATCTATTAAAAACAGGCGTTTTACTCTTAAATTTAGGAACGCCTGATCATTATGATGCGCGCTCAGTTCGACGGTACTTAAAAGTATTTTTAAATGATCCTCGTGTGGTTGACTTGCCTGCCTGGATCCGTTGGCCTTTGGTTAATCTGTTTATCATTCCTTTTCGAACAAGACGTTCTGTTAAAGCCTATCAATCCATTTGGCAAGATAGTGGCTCACCGCTGATGCTCAATAGCCTTTCTTTGCAAAAGGCCTTGGCGCAAAGATTAGGTGAGTCTTATAGGGTCGTTTTAGGGATGCGTTATGGAAACCCCAGCGTTGCAGATGCCCTAGAAAAACTGAAAGGGTGTCAACGTCTTTTAATCTTTCCATTATTTCCACAGTATGCTTCGGCTGCAACAGGTTCTGTGCTGGAGCGGGCATTGGTGGATATTTCGAACTGGAAATCTATTCCAGAGATTGTCATCTATCGAACATGGTATCAGAATGCAAGTTTTATTCGCGCATATGCAGATCTTTTAAAAAACGCGATAAACGGTCAACATATCGAGTTGGTTTTATTTAGTTATCATGGACTTCCTCAACGTCAAGTGCCTGTCGAACAATGTTTGTCAAGCTGTGATCAGCAGCAACCTTGTCCTGTTGTGGGAGGAGAGACTTTAGAGTGTTATCGAGCGCAATGCTATGTAACCTCTAAAGCGCTAGCGAGTCATTGTGGTCTTCCAGAAAAGGCTTATTTAACAGTTTTCCAGTCTCGTTTGGGAAGAACTCCCTGGATTCAACCTTATGCAGATGAAATGTTACCGAACCTTATACAGCAAGGGGTGAAGAGAGTAGCGGTGGTTTGTCCCTCATTTGTTTCAGATTGCTTGGAAACACTTGAGGAAATAGGTATTAAAATGAAAGCACAATGGGAGGCGCTTGGGGGAGAAGTATTTATTCTAGTTCCTTGTTTGAATGATGATCCTGCCTGGGTGGAAGGTTTGGCCGAGTGTGTGATGAAATCATGGCGGGATTGCTTGTAGGCTATTGTTCCGCATGGATTTTTTTGGAATTAATTGATTTAAGTCATCCTTTTCTATAAAATAAGAAAAATATCTATCATGCAAAAAGGGGAGGCTTTCATGAATAGTTTCATTGAATCTGGAGATTTATCAGCTTTAGAAGTACTATATTTGGAGTCTGAATCTGATTTTATAGAGCAGGCACAGGCGCTTGAAAAAAAGGAAATCTCCCCCCTCTTTAAAGCAATTAAATGTCAGGAAACTGGCATTTTCAAATGGCTTCTATCATTGCAAGTGTTTGATAAATATGTAAAATCTAAACGGAGTGAGACTCTGTTGCACATTTTGGCTAAGCATGGAAATATAGAGGATCTTAATTATCTGATAGAAACCACAGACTTACCTCTGAGCATAAAATGGATAAATAAAACCGATCTCGCAGATAACACCCCTCTACATTGGGCACTTGAAAGGGGGAAATTTGAATTTGCAAAGTCTTTAATCGATTTAGGGGCTGATATAGAGCCGTTAGACAGATATGATCGAAATGCTTTCATGATCGCAGCTATGAAAGGCTTAGATGATGAAGGCTTATTAAGCTCTCTTTATCCAGCCAATATGACCCTTTCTCTTGAAAGTTTGCATGGACAAACAATATTACATTTAGCAGCTATAGGAAATAATGAGGTAGTAATGTCTCAAATGTTACTCCAAGCAAAGGAAGAAGACTTGCAGAAAAAAGATTACTTTGGGATGACACCCCTGGAAGTTGCTATTCGATATGCTTCAGATAAGTGTATTTTTCTGCTCGGTGGTGACCTTGAATTTATAAAAAGCACGTCCATCTATGGTGTAACATTACCTAATTTGACGCAAGCACACATCCTTAATCAATGTTTTTCTTATCTCTCATTGCAAAAGAGAAAAGAACACTTTTTAGAGGAAGATGGTTACTGTGATGGTTTTCAAAGCTTAGCAGGCCTCTACGGTGTGCGAGGAAAGCTGGAGCAATATTTTGAAATGCTCTCTATGATCAGTACTTGGGATGGAGAATTAAGTTCCTTAGATCGATATCTGGTGCTTGAAAATGATAGGGAGAATGCTCAAAAACTTTGCGATCTATTTGAGCAATTTATTCAAGATATTATTGTGCTGCAAAGAAAGCCTGCTTTTCAAGAACTTTTACCTAATGTAAATTCATCTTTTTTCAAAAAACAGGAGTTTATGTCGATAAAAGGCCGCTCTTGGCCGAAAGTTTCACTGCTTTTGGAGTGGAACTTTAATCTGAATGAGAAAGAACCAAATACTTTTATTAACCATTTCTACAAAACACCAAACTGGCAACTCGAAGAATGTTTGTTATTTTTTTCAAAAATTCCTGGTAAAAACTTACAAATCGAGCTTTCTGGGTCAAATCATGCCACCCGCTTGTTTTTCAATAATCAAAATCAATTCATTGAATATGTAGAACCCAATCAAGTTCATCGATTCCAAATCCATGAAATTGATACCGTTGTGAGATTGATTAAGGGATATAAATATCGTCTTCTCGGAATACCAAAGGAAGAATACCATTTGAGGTTTAAGGTATATCAAGTAGGCGCCCCTTTTGAGATATCTGATATTTCAACAAAGGCACTTTTTTCAGAAGGAAATTTATTTTTAAGAGGTGTAAGCCCAGCCTATATGGCTATTTTGGCAGATCTTCCTGAACATGCACAAACGCTTTGGATGACTGAAGACAAGCTATTCTATCAAAACAATAAAAATGATGAAACTGCATTAGATTTGATGTTCAGACTAGATCGAGAAAGTTGTTTTCTAGCGCTTTTAGAGTGTTCAAATGAAGAACAACTGCTTGCTCTCATTCAAATAGTCATTGAAAAAAACAAGCTTGAACTGCTCAAATTAATCTACGAAAGCCATCTTATTGGATTAGATTTTGATAACATAAAATTGAAAAATGAATCACTACTGATCTTTGCTATTACATGTAAGAAAAAGGAAGTTGTTGAGTGGATTATTGAGCAAAATTTATGTTTAAACGTTTCTAATAAAAAAGGTATACCTCCTTTTCTGCTTTGTAAAGAAGTCTCACTTTCTTTGAGTGAGCAAGCCACTGACAAGCTAATACAAAATCTGCCTGAATCCTTCTGCATCGAAGCTTTAATTTGGACGATAAAAAAGCGTGATGTTTATGGTCTTTCCAAACTATTAGCGAAATTTCCTGACATAGATATCAGCCAAGCTGACCTTAAAGGATGTAGTCCATTAGAATATTGCTTGTATGATAGGTCTATACAGATTTTTTGTAAAGATGATATTGATGCTAGAGAGAAGGCTGGTAATAGTCATATACTTGAGCGTCTCATTCCTTGTTGCGGTTTTGATCCTGATAAAGTTTTCTCTGATATTTTTAGTCATCACTACAATGGTTGGAGTCGGTTATTCGTTATGGTACGTGAAGGTATGGACTGTAAAGAATATTTATCCCAAATAGATCCGAATACCCGACGGTCTTTTCTTTCAACTCTTTTCTGGGATCAAGAGTGGGATCTTCTCTTAATGATTCAAAATGATCCTGAAATTTCATTTTATAAAATAAGTAATGTTATTTTGCATTATTTAGCCGTTCGAGGAACTAATGAGCCAAGCTGTCAAAAACTTACTGAAATATTAATTTCTAATAGCACAGAATTAGCACTATCTAAAAAAACAAATCAAGGGGAAACACCTGGAATGCTTGCAGAAAAGCATGAAAATACATTCTTCTTAGAATGTATTTCTAAATATCAGAGAACAGATCAATTAACATCGGTGTCTATATAGGAGAGACTAAAGATCTTCTAGATGCAACGGTTGAAGTTGGGAAGTGAATTTTATAAATCTGTGGTACTTCCAAAATAGTCTGTGTTAGTTAGTCGCATCTGAAGAATTCGAAAATTGATTATAACCATTCCCTCGTCATTGCGAACGAAGCGCGGCAATCCAGTCAGAATCTTGTATCGAAGGCTCAAGCTTATGTGACTTTAATCAGCTTGAGCCTGGATTGCCGCGTCGCTTCGCTCCTCGCAATGACGGAGAGTAGTTAATATTACCCAACAACATAGCTGGCTGTTACATGGGGTGAACATGCTGGAAATCTTCCTTGGAAGCACCTTCGTTTTGCAAGCTTTTTAATGGTTAATCCATGGAGCCTTGCAAAAAATTTAACCCTTTTTCCTCTTGCAGGCTAATTGTTTCAAGGCTTTTCATATTCTTCAGAGGCGACTAGTTATCCTTTTTTACCATCATTGAGAGAAAAGCTATCATTGTTTTTGTTGGTATATGGAGGAGCATTTTCTTTGGGGATGTGTTTACTTGAATCTGAGTGGCAAACTGATAAAGCGCTCTGTCCTTAGGGTAGGCATCGAGTCTCTTATCACAAATATTGAAAATTAGTTCCGCTTGACATTGAGAAGGGTCTGTTTTTAATAGAAATTGTAGCAGGGATTGGTAAATTTCTGGTTGCAATACAGCAGGCTCGCACTCTGCAGTTTTCTTCGCTTAACGCTTTTATTAACCGAAGTTCAACAGACTGATTATCATACGGTTCGCTTAAAAGAGAAAGTTGGTTGTTCGACCTGGTGAAAATGTGGTTGTATAATGCGTTCAGTTTTGTTGTTTGAGTTTCTTTCATATCGGCATTTAGTGATGCTTGCTTAGGGCGAGAATTGCTGATGCAGATTTTAGGGTGTGTCGTCAATTTATTTTTTTGAGCTCAAAACGTGTATATTGACGACACACCCTAAGAAATTTCTGCCTCTACGGTAGCATGCCAAATAGCACCATCGACAACGGGGTGATTACTGCAATACCAAATAAGGTCTGCAATTTCTTCGTATTTAAGCGATTGATCTTGTTCTGTTTTGTCTTTAAGCTCGCTGATTTTTTGAGGGGCTTCCGGGAGTTGAATTTTGGGGAATTGAGTGTCTTTAAAACCGGGGCATATACAGGCAGTGTGAATGCCTTTGCCGGTTAAGTCTTGAGAGGTGGCGCGCATCATTCCCACCAGGGCGTGCTTTGAAATAACGCAGGAAGCCGCTTTTGGCATCGTTTTTTCGGAAAGAATAGAGCCCAGATAGAGGATAGAAGATCCTTTTGGCATGAAGGGGATGAGCGCCTGATTTAAAATCAGTGGGGTAATGATGTTGACTTCAGCTGTTTTTCTGAATTCGTTGGCTTCAATGGTTTGTGCGCTATCATTGATGCGGCGGGAAGCATTGTGTACGAGTGAAATTTGTTTTGCTGATGAGAGGTGTCGGGTCAAATTAGGAAGGATATCTTTTTCCCAACCCGGTTGAGAAAATTTCACTTGGTAGTTTGTAACGCACGGAAACGAGAGTGGGGCTTCTGATAAATTAATGACAAACCAGTTTTCTGATAAAAAGCGTTCTACGATTTTCAATCCAATGGTTTCATTTCCGCCGGTAATAATTAGAAGGTTTTGAGAAGTTTTTTGCATGATAACTCAGCTCCGATCTTGTGCACTATAATACTCCACGCCAATTTTAATAGATTCCCTGCCATTTTTAAGGCGCCAGCGATTAGTGTCTCTCAAGGAGTAGATGCAGCCACAGTATTCCTGCTTGTAAAATTGCTCGGCTTTAGATATTTCTAACATTCTTTGTGAGCCTCCTCCTTTGCGCCAGTTAAAGGTCCAGTATACCATAGAGGGATATCGACTTGCAGCTCGGATGCCGCAGTCGTTAATTTGTTCCATATTTTTCCAGCGTGAAATACCTAAGCAGCTTGTGATGACATCATAACCATGCTCAGAAGCATAGAGGGCAGTTCGCTCAAAGCGCATGTCAAAGCAGACTGTACATCGTGCGCCGCGTTCTGGCTCAAATTCCAACCCTTTTACACGGGCAAACCAGTTATCGGTATCATAATCGACATCAATGAAAGGGATCTGGTGTTTTTCAGCAAAGCGGATATTTTCAGCTTTACGTAACTCATATTCTTCTCGAGGGTGGATGTTGGGGTTGTAGAAAAAAATGGCAAAATCAATGCCTGAAGCTTGTATTGCTGCAATGACCTCGCCAGAGCATGGGGCACAACAAGAATGGAGGAGGAGGCGTTGCTTTCCTTCCGGTAATATCAGTTTTTCTCGTTCACGCATATTCATTAAACTGCTTTCATTAAGGCCAGAGTGGTGTCTAGCATACGATTTGAGAATCCCCATTCGTTATCATACCAAGCGAGGACTTTAACGGTGTTTCCCATCACTTTGGTTAATGAGGACTCGACAATGGAAGAAGCTGGGTTATGATTGAAATCTACGGATACCAGAGGCAGTTCATTGTATTCCAAAATGCCTTTAAGTTCATTTTCAGCGGTTTGTTTTAGAATCTGGTTGACTTCTTTTGCATCCGTTTCACGGGCAGCTTGAAATGTCAGATCAACGAGGGAAACATTAATCGTAGGCACTCGAATGGCAAAACCATCCAGCTTACCTGCAAGTTCTGGCATGACGAGACCCACAGCACTTGCTGCTCCCGTTTTCGTTGGAATCATAGAGTGAGTGGCTGCACGAGCGCGTCGAATATCCTGATGGTAGACATCAACAAGTACTTGATCGTTGGTATAGGCATGAATCGTGTTCATTAAGCCATTCAGGATGCCTATTTTTTCATGCAAAGGTTTAACTAATGGAGCTAAGCAATTGGTTGTACAGGAAGCATTTGAGATTATGGTGTCTGTTGATGTTAAGGTTTGATGATTAACCCCATAAACAATGGTCGGTAGATCACTGCCTCCAGGTGCAGAGATAATGACTTTTCGAGCACCTGCTTGTAGATGACAAGCTGCCTTTTCTTTGCTGGCAAAAATGCCTGTGCACTCCAGAACAACATCAATCTCTAATGTTTTCCAGGGTAGTTTGCTGGGATCTCTTTCAGAAAAAACCTGTATGTCATCACCATTTACAACCATGTTTTTTCCGGATGCTCTAATCGTTCCCTGAAATTTGCCATGTACCGTATCATACTGTGTGAGATGGATATTGGATTCCAAATCGCCTAAGTCATTGATTGCGACAATACGAATCTGATCATTTTTGGAAGACTCATACAATGCTCTAAGAATATTTCTACCAATGCGCCCATAACCATTAATGGCAACATTAATTTTTTTCATAGCAAATCTCCTGGTGTAATTTAATAAGATCAAGCGTGGTTTTCACAATATGCTTAACCGTTATTCCAAAGTGCTCGTAAATATCCTGGTAAGGCGCTGATAGACCAAACTGTTTGAGACCCATCACATGTCCATCCAGGCCTGTATATTTATACCAGAAATCTTGAGTAGCTGCTTCAACGGCAACTCTGGCTTTTATGTTTTTGGGTAGTACAGATTGCTGATAATCAGCGTCTTGTTGATCGTATAAAGTGGTAGATGGCATGGAGACAACGCGAACGCCATGACCTTGTTGGTGTAACAGATGCGCAGCTTTCATAGCCAGCTCCACTTCAGACCCTGTTGCGATGAGAATCGCATCAATTTTTTCTTTAGGTTCATGGAGGATATATCCGCCCCGTTCAATGGATGCAACGACAGAAGGTTTTCTAGCAATAGGTTCTAATGCTTGACGTGTTAGGAGCAAGCAAGAAGGTTTAGCTTGTTCAAGTGCAACTTTCCAAGCAACAGCAGTTTCTACTGTGTCACAAGGACGCCAGACAGATAGGCCGGGTGTATATCTCAGCATGGCAGGGTGTTCAACAGGCTGATGTGTGGGACCATCTTCTCCCAAGCCGATAGAATCATGGGTGAGCACAAAAATCACATGTTGTTGCATCATGGCTGCAAGACGAATGGCATTGCGGCCATAGTCGCAGAAAGTTAAGAAGGTGCCTCCATAAGGAATGAATCCACCGTGCAGCGCAATGCCATTCATCATGGCAAACATGCCAAATTCTCGCACACCGTAATGAATGTAGTTCGCATCAAACTCATTCGGGGTTAAACTGTGAGAGACTTCTGACTTTGTATTGTTGGATTCCGTTAGGTCAGCAGACCCTCCGACGAGTTCTGGTAGATAAGGAAGGTAAGCATTCAAACAAAGCTCTGAAGCTTTTCGGGTCGCTATTTTTTGAGGTTTTATCTGGCAGCTCTGAATAAAGGTTTGGGTGATTTCAGAGAATGACTTAGGGAGCTCTCCTGAGATTCGGCGTTCAAATTCTTCGTAAAGTTCAGGGTGAGCCTGGTGATACTCGCTGAGTTGAAGATTCCAGGCACTTTCTAGTGCCTCCCCATTTTTTTTTGCATCCCACGCAGCATAAATGTTGTCAGGAATGATAAAAGGGGGATGAGGCCAATTGAGTTGCTGTCGGGTAGCAGCAATTTCTTCTGCGCCCAAAGGAGCCCCATGGATCCCATGCGTATTTTCTTTGCTTGGTGCGCCATAACCAATACGAGTTTGGCAGCAAATCAAGGTGGGTTTTTCAGTTTCTTTTTGAGCGGATATAATGGCATCAGCAATGGCTTGTATGTCATGTCCATCTACTTTGGGAATGACTTGCCATCCGTAGGATTCAAAACGTTGAGGCGTATTGTCTGTAAACCACCCTTGCACTTTACCGTCAATGGAAATGCCATTGTCATCGTAAAACATAATCAGCTTGCCTAATTTTAATGTGCCAGCCAGAGAGCAGGCCTCATGTGAAATGCCTTCCATGAGGCAGCCGTCTCCTGCGAACACATAAGTATAGTGATCTATTAAGGCAAAGTTTTCCCGATTAAACTGGGCTGCCAACATTTTTTCTGCAATGGCCATTCCGACACCGTTAGCTATGCCTTGACCCAAAGGCCCGGTGGTGGCTTCAATTCCAGGCGTATGTCCAAACTCGGGGTGCCCAGGGGTTTTCGAATGCAGTTGACGAAATTGTTGAAGATCTTCGATTGTGAGATCGTAGCCAGTTAAATGAAGCAATGCATAGTGCAGCATTGCCCCATGCCCATTGGAGAGGATGAAACGGTCCCGGTTAATCCAATGAGGAGATGTCGGGTTATGTTTCATGAATTGATGCCAAAGCACAAATGCAATATCAGCCATCCCCATGGGCATGCCTGGATGTCCTGAATTGGCTTTTTGAACGGCATCTATGCTTAAAAAGCGGATGGCATTTGACATTTCAGAAGGGGTAGGGGGGTTAGTCATTTGTTTTACTCCAATCTTCTTCTAAAAGTGATAATTTATTTTTTTTGTCTTTCCACGCATCTGCATCAGGGGGAGGGGCTTTCTGTTTGTTAATGACAGGCCATTTTTGAGATAAATCTGCGTTGATTTGAAGAAAATGCTGCTGATCTTCGGGCAAATCCTCTTCACTGAAGATGGCATCAATAGGACATTCAGGTACACAAAGATGACAGTCGATGCACTCCTCAGGGTTAATAACCAAAAAGTTAGGGCCTTCATGAAAGCAATCAACAGGGCAGACTTCGACGCAATCAGTGTATTTGCACTTGATGCAGGGTTCAGTGACAACGAAAGTCATTTAATGGCTCCTTAGTGGAAATGAGGAAATAGGAATAACATAGGTATTGAGATTCATCAAGCACTGATGAGTTTTTGTATACAAGTTATAAAAAGCCCGTCATCAACTATGTTGTAGGGTGAGTTAACCGCCCTCCGTCATTGCGAGGAGCGAAGCGACACGGCAATCTAGACCCAAACGTATTGCAAGTAAATTCAATTTGTTTGGCGGGATTGTGTAAGTTCAGGAGGCTAATCTGCCTGGATTGCTATGTTGCTACTTGATATAATGTTTAGGGTGTGTTTATCTCAAGGTTTATTATGTTAAAAGGTAAATGCGAATGTCTGTTCTTGAAACCATCAAACAACAAGTTGAATCTCATCCTATTGTGCTTTATATGAAAGGTACGCCTACTTTCCCTCAGTGTGGTTTTTCTGGCAAGGCGGTTTACCTGTTAAAACAGTGTGGTGCTGATTTTTATGCGGTGAATGTATTAGAAGATGCTGACATACGTGAAGGCATCAAGCAATATGGGAACTGGCCAACGATTCCACAACTTTATGTCAAAGGTCAGTTGGTTGGAGGGAGTGATATCCTGGAGGAACTGTTTAAGAACGGTAAGCTTCAGGAGATAATCAATAACGCAAGTAGTTAAAAACCTTCCCAAATGTCTCGTTTTTTATTGTTGGTGGGAGATCTTTTTGCTTTCGGATCATCTCTCAGTAAGTTGATTTTTTGATATTTTTCTATCTCAGCTTGTTGAGATGCGGAAGGGGGGTGAGATTGGTCAAATTTTAGAAGAAATTGGTCAATTGAGCTAATGTAATGCGTAAGGATTCGTTTAAACATAATGGTATGCTCAGTTCAAAAAATAATACTTATGGATGTATGCTAGATAAAGCATGATGAATAGTCAAGCAATTGGAAAAGGGAGGTCCATCATTGCGAATAAAGTGAAACAATCCAGAGAGATATTGGGGGCCTGGATTGTCGCGCTCTTTGTGATAACAGTTTTTATAGAGAGTGAGAGGTGTTTGTGGGGATGTTTATCAATCCAGCGATGCGTCAGTTTTTGCTTTTTTTATTGATTGGAAGTATCAATACGGCATTTGGGTACGCAATTTATTGTCTGTTGATTTTTTTACAATTACATTATACGGTTGCCAGCTTGCTTGCAATGAGTATAGGGGTTCTATTTAACTTTAAAACAACAGGCAGAATTGTCTTTAAAAATAAAGACAATCGTTTATTTTTACGCTTTGTAAGTATTTATGTTGTGCTTTATTTCATTAATATCTCCTTGATTAAAGGCAGTTCTTATTTTATAGGTAGTTTCTACCTGAGTGGAGGAATTGCGGTTGTGGGGACAGCTGTCATAAGCTTTTTGTTAAACAAATATGTTGTTTTTCAATCTGTGTTTACTCGCTCAGTAATCTCTTAAGGTGCCTGAAAAATCTGTAGAAGAAAGCACAATGCTTTGGGGGCGTAATTTAGTGTTTTCAAAAGTGCGCCATACATAAGAACCAATGACACCTAGACCAAAAGCATTTAATGCGGCAAAAAACAAAATTGTCATAATGGTGGTGGCATAACCCGAAACAGGAATATTGCCAAAAAGTTTGGCCCAAAGAATGACGGAGCCTAGGATCATTGCTGCACCAATTCCTAAAACGCCCAAAAAATACAACAATTTGATAGGAAGATCTGAGAAAGCAAATAGGCTGTCCATGGCATACTTGATTTTCTTTCCCAGGCTCCAGGTGCTTTTTCCATGATGTCTTTTTTGCCTTTGATAGCCAATGAATTTTCGTCTAAAACCAAGCCAGACTGCAAGTCCGATAAAAGAGCTGTTCAGTTCTTTTAAAGAGAGGAGGTGTTCTCTGAAAGGTTCATTGCAGGCAAAAACATCAACCCCCCCTAAAGGCATTTCTTTTTGTACCCAGGTCCGATATAAGTTCCAAAATAACTGAGAAGGAATTTTTTGAGAAAGGGGGTCATCTCTTCCTTCTCTACGCGCAAAAACCACGTCAACAGGTTCAGCGGCAAGGGACTTGAAGCATTGAACCATCAGTTCGGGAGGTTCCTGTAAATCGGCTGCCATAATGCCAAAAAAAGGCCCCTGTGCATTTTCCAGACCTGCCCGTATTGCAGCATACGGCCCAAAATTTCTGGATAGCATGAGTAACCTGGATTGGAATGGATAATTTGGTAAATTTTCTTTCAGTAATGCATAGGACTGATCTGGACTGCCATCTACGACAAAAGTCACATTCAGGGCATTTTCAAGCTGTTGGTTGATGTCCTTGAGTGCTTCTAGCAACGCAGGAATGGAAGCTTCATTTTTATAGACAGGGATAATGAGAGAATACATAACGACCTTTCTAAATTATATCGTAAATCTGATGTAGGGCGTGTAGCGACTTCTCCCGTCATTTTGCTTGGATGGCGGATGAGCCGTTACAATCTGATAGGCTTAAAGTTTACACAATTTACTGATAAAGAAACATTGTGATTACAAAGCTTTTTTGAAATAATACCTCTTTTGAAAGGTAAATACGCCTATTTTCAATACTGTTTAGCTGAAGGTGATTTAGACTATGAAAGGTATAATCTTAGCGGGTGGGAAAGGTACCCGACTTTATCCTCTAACAAAAGCAACCAATAAACATTTATTACCAGTTGGACGGGAGCCAATGGTGTACCATCTTTTACGGCAAATGCGATCAGCCGATATTTCTGATATTTTGGTGATTACCAGTACTGAACATATGGGGGATGTAGTTAATTGCCTGGGTAGTGGAACTCAGTTTGGGTGTGAGCTTACTTATAGGGTTCAGGAAAATCCTGGCGGTATCGCACAAGCATTAGCATTAGCTGAAGGATTTGCAGAAGGCAGTAGAATGTGTGTTGCATTGGGAGATAATATCTTTGAATACAGTATTGCACCTTATGTTGAAAATTATCGACGACAGGAAAAAGGGGCAAGAGTACTGTTAAAGGAAGTCGCTGAACCTCAACGCTATGGAATAGCCGCTTTGGATGAAAGACAAATTGTTGAAATCCAGGAGAAACCAACCCACCCAAAATCTTCTTATGCTGTACTTGGACTGTATTTCTATGATGCTCAGGTTTTTGATATGATTCGAAATATTCAGCCTTCTGGTCGAGGTGAACTGGAAGTGACTTCTGTGAATAATGCGTATATTGAACGAGGTCAATTAGAGTATGATGTTTGCATCGGGAAATGGACAGACGCTGGTACATTTGATTCTTATGTGGAAGCCAGCAGTATTTTATTTGCCAACGATAACCAGTTAATGATGTATGAAGAAGAAGTATTTACCTAAAAAATTATTAGTGACGGGAGGCGCTGGATTTATAGGCTCCAATTTTATTCGTCACTATTTGGGGGCTCATCCGGAAGCGTTTATTGTAAATCTGGATTTGCTGACTTATGCAGGGTCTCTTGGTAACCTTGACTCACTGCCTGATATGCAACGTTACCATTTTGTGCAAGGGAACATTAATGATCGCATGCTGGTTGACCAGCTTTTACGAGACTTTGATATTGATACGATTGTTCACTTTGCTGCAGAAAGTCACGTGGATCGCTCCATTCACTCTCCAGAAATTTTTATTGAAACCAATGTGAAAGGAACGTTTACCTTATTAGAGGCTGCCAGGTGTTATTGGCTTCTAGAAAAACGTTACACGATAGATCAGTGTCGATTCCATCATATTTCAACCGACGAAGTCTATGGAAGTTTGTCAGCGGATGATCATCCTTTTTCCGAAACCACGCCTTATTCGCCTAGCTCACCGTACTCTGCAAGCAAGGCTGCTTCAGATCATTTGGTAGGCGCTTATTTTTCAACGTATCAATTGCCAGTGACCATCACTCAGTGCTCGAACAATTATGGTCCTTATCAGCATTCCGAGAAGCTCATTCCCAAGGTGATTCTAGCCTGTCTGAATGAAGCTCCTATTACAGTTTATGGTACTGGAATGAATGTTCGGGATTGGCTTTATGTAGAAGACCACTGTCGTGTGATTGATTCTATTCTTGGTGCAGGAACGGTTGGTGAAAATTATAACATTGGTGGAGAAACAGAACTTTCTAATATGGAAGTGATTCACCACATTTGTGCGTTAATGAATCAGCGAGTGCCAGGAAAAGCACCCTATGAAAGTTTGATTACATATGGTGCAGATCGACCTGGACATGATTGGCGATATGCAATGGATATTACAAAAATCAAACAGGAAGGGTTATCCATCGGATCACTATCTTTTGAAGAAGGTTTAAAAAAGACAGTTGCATTTTATTGTGAAAAAGCCGCATCCGTTTGTTAGTTGTTTTGAAGACACCCCCTAGTATGTTTAAAATAACCAGGAACTTATCGTGATCCATTCTTCCGCTCAGATTCATCCCAATGCATTGATAGAGACGAATGTTAAAATTGGGGAGAATACCAAAGTATGGGCTTTTGCTCATATTTTACCAGAAGTTCAAGTGGGGGCTGACTGTAATATTTGTGATCATACGTTTATTGAAACTGGGGTTGTTTTAGGAGATCGGGTGACACTAAAATCTGGTGTTTACCTTTGGAGTGGGGTTGAAGTAGAAAATGATGTGTTTGTGGGGCCTTGTGCAACTTTCACAAATGATCGGCGTCCTCGAAGTCAGCAATACCTTCCAGAATATCCTAAACTCAGATTGTTACAAGGGTGTAGTATTGGTGCCAATGCAACGATATTGCCAGGAGTAACCATAGGACGTTGGGCGATGGTGGGTGCTGGTAGTGTCGTGACCCGAGATGTTCCAGACTATGCTTTAATATTTGGTAATCCTGCTCGCTCACAAGGATGGGTTTGTCAGTGCGGAAGTCAGCTTAAGCTGCAAGATTTGTCTGCACAATGCCCTTGCGGATGCCGCTATCAATTAAATGTTAACGGAAACAAGTTAATGCTCATATGAATATAAAAGACTGTCAATATATTAGCTTACCTAAACTGGCTGACGAACGAGGTGTTTTGAGCTTCGTTGAAAATAATCATCAAATTCCTTTTGAGATCAAGCGGGTGTTTTATTTATATGATGTTCCTGCAGGAAAAATGCGAGGCGCACATGCGCATAAAGTATCTCAACAGTTCATACTAAGCCTCAGTGGTAATATAACACTAGAGCTGGATGACGGGAGAAGTAAGCAGCATTTTCAATTGTCTGATCCTTGGAGAGGGGTGTATATCCCTTCGATGATTTGGACAACTCTTTATGATTTTCAGCCAGGAACCATTTGCCTGGTGTTGGCTTCAGATTTTTATGATGAAACTGACTATTATAGAACGTACAAGGATTTTTTATATGCTTTAGAGCATGTAACCTAGGAGGTGTTGTCAATTTATTTTTTGAGCTCAAAATGTGGGTAATGGTGGCAAATGGTAAGTTTGAATAATGACGATAAACAGACCAAAAAAAGGAGGTGTCATGTCTAATCAAAAGTCAATTAATGTGCTGCTCGTTGAAAACAATCCGGAAGATGCTTATCTTATGCAAGAAGCTTTTAAGGCAACGCATTTGACGAATTTTCTTTATGTTGTGAATGATGGGGTTGAAGCAATGGATTTCTTGCATAAAGAAGGAGAATATGAGGAAGCACCTCGTCCAGACCTTATCTTGTTGGCCTTAAATATGCCCAGGAAAGATGGGCGTGAAGTATTGTCTGAAGTCAAATCTGACCCAAAACTACAAAACATTCCTGTCATTGTGCTCACAGCTTCAGATACGGAGACTGACATTCTTAAAAGTTATAATCTTCATGCCAATTGCTACATTACCAAGCCTGCTGAGCTTGAAAAATTTATTAAACTCATGAAGCAAATTGAGCATTTTTGGCTTAATATTGTTAGCTTGCCTCCTCATGGTGAGATGGGTTACGAATGAATCAACTGAAAAGCTTTAGAACCGAACCTGTCTTCACAGTCTACTATGCTGATCGGAAAGCGTTGATTTTATGCGGTCGGCTGCTCATGTATTGCATGTATGCTGCGCTGCAGTCCCCTAAAATCAACGCTTTTTGCCTCAGCTTAGCGACTGTGAAGACAGGTTCTTAATTGGAATATAGCTAAATGAAAAAAAAATATAAGCGGGTATGGCTTCACTTTGGAGCAGATAAAACGGGTACGACGTCAATTCAACATACCTTCCATGAGTCACGACAATTATTAATGGAAAAAGGGCAGTTAGCTTATGCGCCTGCTCGTAATCATGTGCAGTTTGGCTCTTTTTTTTATGAGGATCCCGAGAACTATAATCCCAATATTGCAGCAGGAATTTCAGATCGAAAAGTCCTGCAAGCACGAGATCAGCTATATATTAACCGGTTTATGGACTGGGCTGACAAAACTCCGCCTTGTGACACGCTGTTGTTTTCTTTTGAAGGATTCCCTTCAATGGATCCGGTTGCTATGCAAAAAATGCGGGATTTTTGCTACACACTGACAGATGATGTTAAAGTCGTCCTGTATTTACGTTCTCCGCTTTCTTACGCGGTAAGTGCAATGAGTCAAAAAGTCAAAACGGGTAGAAAGTCTTGGGGAAAATATACGCATTGGCCTTATCAACGAAATACCCAAAAATGTGTTTCTGTATTTGGTAAGGATGCTGTGATTTTAAGAGTTTATGCTTCAGCATCGTTAAAAAACCAAAATGTCGTAGAAGATTTTTGTGATGTGATAGGGTTGCCGGAGGCGTTGGTTGCCCAGTTACCCCGTTTGCAGTTTGCAAATCAAAGTTTAACATCAGCAGGGCTTAAGCTGGGGGATTTATTGATTGATCATCTTAAAGCTGAGAAAAAGGAGGGGAAAACATTACCACAAAAAGCATTTTTTAAGACTTATGGACGATTTCTGTGTGCCATTCCTGGTGGAAAGATCAAGCTGACGCAATCTCAGTTTGAAGAAGTTAAAGCATCCTCTCAAGCTCAATGTGAATTTTTAGAAAAAGCATTCGGGATCGTGTTTCAGGATAGTTTCGAGGGGTATGACTGTGCGACAGAGGTGCCCTCTCAGGAAGATGAAATGGTCTCAGCCTTTCTTTCGATGCTGCTGAACTTTACGACTCACGTAAAATCAAATATCAGCTTTGGTGAGCTATGTAAGGCTGCTTTAGGGTTTCGAAAAAATCTTTAGGGACGTTGCCTGGAATGTGCTACAGAACAACCTTAGTGGCTGCCATCATTAAAACCAGCGCTAATCCTAATTGTATCCAGCGAGCTGAAAATTTTTGAGCTAGAAAGCTGCCCAGAATAACGGCAGGAATAGAGCCTGACAGTAAGCTGAACAGCATGTTCCAGTTGACCATTCCAGAGAATAGATAACCAGTGCCCGCAATGATGGCTAATGGAATGGCGTGGACAATATCGGTTGCAACCAGGCGGTGTGGTGTCATTCTCAAGGGATAGAGATAAAGCAACATGACGCTACCCAGTGCGCCAGCTCCAATGGAGGTCAGTGCGACACAGAGCCCGAGTGTCATACCTGCAATAATGGTCATTGCAGGTTGAGCTGCCTTGAAACGAGCCGGTATATTCAGTCGCTTTTCTTGGGCTGAGCGTAATAGCCTGGGGGCAAAAATCAGGCCAAGTCCAGTCAGTAACAAAGCAGCGCCGATGGCCTGAGTTAACCAGTCAATTTTGTGTAGGCGGGTTCCGAAGCTCACAACAATCACAGTCAGTAATGCCATCGGTAAACTACCCCACCACAAACGTTTAACGATGGTCCAGTCGACTTGTTTTGCACCGCCATGAATCTTGGCAGCCGCAATTTTGGTGATGGCTGCAAACCATAGGTCAGTTGCAATCGCTGTGGTAGGAGCTACGCCAAAAAACAACAGTAGGATAGGGGTCATCAATGCGCCTCCGCCGACGCCTGTGAGGCCTACTATAAATCCTGTGAGCGCGCCTGCAACAGAATAACTGATATCAATCATTTTAAGTTCCTAAGATTGTTTAGAGGGATAGCTGTCGCAACAAAAGCAGGGTTTAGTACATCGGGTTTTCCATAACAAAGCGTCTTGCCATCTACTGTGCAAACATATCCGCCAGCTGCTTCAACAATGGCTTGTGCTGCTGCTGTATCCCACTCGCAGGTAGGAGCCAGGCGTGGGTAGCAATCCGCTGTTCCTTCTGCAATACGGCAAAATTTGAGAGAGCTACCTGCCTGTACTAGTTGATGAGCAGGAAATTGCTCTATAAATTCCAGGGTTTCTGGATTTAAATGGCTTTTGCTGGCAACAATATGGATGGGTTGAGATAAGGTTTTGTTTGTTTGAATGGCACTGATCATACCACTTTGGTTGCGAAAAGCGCCGAGCCCTAAGCCGCCCCAGTAAATCAAGTCTAAAGCCGGTGCGCCGACGACACCAAAAATTGAGGTGCCTTCCTGAATAAGGGCAATGTTCACAGTGAACTCACCATTTTTAGCAATAAATTCTTTTGTGCCATCTAGCGGATCAATTAACCAGAAGGTGGTATGAGGATTTCGATGCACCCAGGAAGCAGAGTCTTCTTCAGAAACGACAGGGATATCGGGGGTTAGCTGAGTAAGCGCCTTTAAAATAATTTGATGGGATAGCATATCTGCCTGAGTGAGAGGGCTTTCATCTGATTTTAAGGTAAAGCTAATGGCGGCATTTGTATGTTCAGGCGTGTGTTGTGCTGTATAGACATCCATAATCGCATGGCCTGCTGCCTGGGCAATTTCCAAAATTTTCTCAGCTAAATCTGGCGTAATGAAATCCTGTCGCAACTTGCAATTTCCTCTGTTTTTTTTGTAAAAAATGCTATCATTCGCTAAAAATAGCATCATAACATTAATTGGGGCGTATCAACAATGGATTTTTGACCTAAAAATGCATGGTTGACACGCTCTCCATTCCATTGTGACAAGGAGCAATATCTTGTGTCTACATCTGTAAATGAGATCTTTGGACTGGAAAGTCCTCAAGTTTGGGATATCAGTCTAGCGTTTGAGCATCTTAAGCGCTTGGGGCTGGCGGAAACCAGGCACGCTGCTGAACGAAGGTTACATGAGTGGAAAGTGCTGCCACTCCCACGCAATGCTGATAATTTGTGTGATGAATTAGGGCGTCCGCCGACCCCTGCCGTATTGAATTGGGAAATACAGGAGGCCAGAGCTTTACGTAAGACAGTTTTATTTGCGGAACTTTCTCATTTGCCCACCGGTACGCCTTGTTTATATGCCAATGATTCCCAGGACGTTCGCTACTGGGTTCCTTTGGAAAATAATAGCGCTGGCCCGCATCAAGTCATTGTTGCGCTGCTTAAGTTGCAGGCCCACATAGGCAAGCCGCTGGTCATCTTTCCCCACGATGCATTGACTACGAATTGTAGAAAGATGCCATCTTCTGTGCCTGCTGTCAGTTTTGGTTTGCTAGGTTATTTGCCTGTTTTGGATCTATCTCCTCAAATGCAGAAAAAGCCTAAAAAGGAAGCAGATATTTTGAAGCCAACCTATGCTTCACATCTGGATCAATTAGAAGCGGAAAGTATTTTGATTTTACGAGAAGCAGTTGCTGAAACAGAAAACCCTGCCATGCTGTACTCCATTGGGAAAGATAGCGCTGTTATGTTGCATCTGGCTCGGAAAGCTTTTTTTCCATCATCGCCGCCATTTCCACTCTTACATGTGGATACCCGCTGGAAATTTCAGGAAATGTATGCCTTTCGTGATTATATGGCAAAAGAGGCAGGGATGGATTTATTGGTTCATATTAACCCTGAGGCAATCGAAAAAAATATTAATCCATTTGATCATGGGTCTGCATTGCATACTGACATCACAAAAACGGAAGGTTTAAAGCAAGCGCTGGACAAATATCAATTTGATTTGGTATTTGGGGGAGCTCGGCGAGACGAGGAGAAATCCCGGGCTAAAGAACGTATTTTTTCTTTTCGATCTCAAACGCATCGCTGGGATCCTAAAAACCAGCGTCCTGAATTGTGGAATCTTTATAATGCCCGTAAGCGTAAGGGCGAAAACATTCGGGTTTTCCCGCTTTCAAATTGGACAGAACTGGATGTTTGGCAGTATATCTATCGTGAACAGATTCCAATTGTCCCTCTTTACTTTGCAAGGGAACGGCCTGTTATTCGCCGGGATGGAATGCTTTTGATGGTGGATGATGCACGCACGCCTTTAAGGCCAGAAGATCAAATTCAGCGTCTTAAAGTACGTTTTCGGACATTAGGCTGTTATCCATTAACCGGCGCCATTGAGTCTACAGCGGAAACTTTACCTGAAATCATTTTGGAGTTATTGCAAACGCGCACGTCTGAACGTCAAGGCAGAGCCATTGATTTGGATGCGTCTGGTTCAATGGAGCGTAAAAAACAAGAAGGATATTTTTAATGACATTACAAGCTCAAACCTATCAAAAAATAAAACTTTCGGGACAAGCACATCTAACGCCCGATCAGGCTCAAGCCGAAATTGAGGCTTATATGACACAACAAAAGTCAGTTGACCTGTTACGCTTTATGACTTGTGGCAGTGTGGATGATGGAAAAAGTACGTTGATTGGTAGGCTGCTATGGGAGTCTCGCCAGGTTTTTGAGGATCAGTTGGCTGCTTTGGAAGCAGATTCCCGAAAATACGGGACGCAGGGAGAAGGCATAGATTTTGCATTATTAGTTGATGGGCTGACTGCAGAGCGTGAGCAAGGCATTACCATTGATGTTGCCTATCGTTTTTTCTCAACGGAGCGACGTAAATTCATCATGGCTGATACACCAGGTCACGAGCAATATACCCGTAATATGGTAACCGCAGCTTCTGCTGCAGAAGCTGCGGTTATTTTGGTGGATGCGCGCAAGGGAATTTTAACTCAAACACGACGCCATGCGTATTTGGTTTCCTTGATGGGGATTCAGCAGGTTGTATTGGCTGTGAACAAAATGGATCTGGTGGAGTATCAGCAGACTGTGTTTGAAAGCATTCACAGGGATTTTTTACAATTTTCTAAAACCTTGAATTTTAAAAATATCACAGCGATTCCGCTTTCTGCGCAAAAGGGCGCTAATGTGACCCAGCATTCTGTTCATACACGATGGTATTCAGGGCCTACCTTGTTAGGTTGCCTGGAAACAGTCAATGTAAAGCTGCCTTTCTCTGATCGTTTTGTTTTTCCAGTCCAGTGGGTCAACCGGCCTCATTCTGATTTTCGAGGGTTTTCTGGGAGCATTGTAGAGGGGGAGATTAAAGTGGGTGATGAGATTCGAGTCACTCAATCAGGACAAACTGCCAGGGTTTCTGAGATTTTAGCAATGGAGGGTGCTTATGCCAATGCAAAGCGAGGACAAGCGATCACATTGACCTTAGATCAAGAGCTAGATATATCAAGAGGTGATGTCATCAGTCTGGCGCAATCTCCGTTAGAAATGACGGATCAGTTTGAAGCAACCGTGATTTGGATGTCAGAAGAAAAGGGGTTGATCGGTCGTAACTATGATCTAAAGCTTGCAACTCAATGGGCGTCAGCCTCACTCACTTCAATCAAGTATCGAATTGATGTCAATACGTTGGCACATGAGGCGCATAAGCAGCTGGCGTTAAATGATATTTGTGTGTGTACTTTGTCTACCAGCAAACCCGTTACATTTGATGCTTTTAGTCATTCCAGTGCTTTGGGGGCTTTTATACTGGTGGATCGTTTTTCCAATGCTACGGTTGCTGCAGGGTTAATACATCATAGTTTGCGGCGTGCACAAAATGTACATCGACAAGCGTTATCAGTGACTCGTAAAAATCGGGAATGGTTAAATGGTCATCCAGGTAAGGTGGTTTGGTTTACTGGATATTCTGGGTCTGGAAAATCAACCATTGCCAATGGGTTAGAAGCGATGCTTCATGCAGAAGGTTATCGAACTTATCTGCTGGATGGTGATAATATACGTCAAGGTTTAAATAAGGATTTAGGGTTTACGGATGCAGATCGTGTCGAAAATATTCGTCGCACGGCAGAAGTGGCAAAACTCATGATGGAGGCTGGTCTTTTGGTGATAACATCTTTAATTTCACCATTTAGGCAAGAGCGCGAAATGGCCAGAACGTTGATTGGTGCAGAACATTTTATTGAGGTATATGTGAATACGCCTCTGGAAATATGCGAAAGTCGAGATCCTAAAGGACTCTATAAAAAAGCCCGCTCGGGTGAGCTGCCAAATCTATCAGGGATTGGTAGTCCTTATGAAGCGCCAGAAAATCCAGAGGTCATTATAGAAGGTAAGAGTACTTCTATAGAAAAAGCGGTAAGGCAAATTTATGACAAATTAATCCAGGAAAGGGAGTTGATTCCTGCTTAATACGCTTTTTTTTATAAATTTCTACAAATATACGACGTTATAAAGTTGATGTTCTATAATAGGCAAAAAATAAGTAAACATTAAGGCCAGCGCGAGCTGCTCATGGGACGCAGGAGAAAGTATGGGTCAAGCTGTGAGATGTTAGGCGAGGTGCGACACAAATGTTTTTTTGAGCTTTTTCTAGAAATGGCAAAAACGCTTAATATTTGTTAAGATTTCGTTAAGATTTATGTGATGCAATAAAAAACCAAGTTTTCCTATTTGACATCGACTAGAAGAGAGGAGAAATATGTTATCTCAAGTTGAACAGAACACCCCTGAGTTCTTTAAAAAAGAGTGGGAGTATTTATCATCTCAAATTGAGCAACATATTCCTGGATTCTTAAAAAAAGAATGGGAGGATTTGTCGTTAAGTTATGATAAAGATGAGCAAGGTTTTCATCTTATTTATGCAACGGATTCCCTGTTGATCAAAAACTTAAAGGCAATGCGTAATGTTATGCATGCTTATGAGGTTGCAAAACCTTCTTTTCAGAATGCTGGGAATACACTTCTTGGTTACGCTGATGAAAAAGAGGTGACTAAAAAATCGCTTGCTGGACTTGCTGGAAAAGAAGGAGGAAGAAATATTGCAAACAAATTTTCCACGTATACAGGCTATGGTAAAAGTTATGGTAACGGGCTTTATGATGCTTACAAAGGATTTGATGAGTTAAAGCAACGCTATTATCGGTTTGCCTTCTATGCCGATGCTTTTAAAAAAGAAGTCAGCAACCTTTCTATGAAAGATGAAGCTATTAATGCCTTCTCTCTTTTTAATGAGCAAGTTACAAACGCTATAGCGCCGATCAAGGCTTATTCAAGTTTGATTTCTCGGGATGATCCTGAGGTATCTGAACAGGCTGATGTTGCTCAGGAAGACGTTAAAGAAACGTCTCAGGGTGCTAATTACTTTAAAGCAATGGAAGCCTATCTATATGAATTGAAATCAAAATTAAATGTTTTACAAATAGAATATCAAGGAGATTGGTCTGAGACTCATAAAAATGCAATAGACAAGGTTGCTTTGACGATTGATAATCTACATGTTTCAGTTGCGCACTTCAATGCTTTACAACATGATCCTTTGGTTAACTGGGTGGTTGAAGGCCCTGAGGCGTTCAGAAAGATTGGTAGGGCGGTGAAGGAGTTCCAAAGGGTTGATATTTCAGCCATATCTCAAGTTGGTGCAGCAGGTCTTTTAGAAGGTTTTAAAGGCATGGTATTGAGCACAGAGGAGATGTTGCAAAAAGCCATTGATCAAGCCATTAAAGTGCCTTACATCTTGGGTGTGCCTGTGTCTTTGGATCACTTGAAAGCGATATATGAACAGCATCAAATATTGGCTGGACATTTAGATATTCAAGATGATGCCTTTGAGGATGTTGTTAGCTACACACATTACACATTATTGGAAGAAGCGGTTCGTGATCAGGGGGAATGGCAGAGTTTGTTGGCAGACCTAGAAAGCACAGAGGATTTGAACAACCTTTCTGTCAAAGAATTATGGGCTTTATATTTCAAGGTAAACAACTTGCCTGTCTGTTCTGTTCGTACAACGCAAACTGGTCCAGACGATGTGCCTTTGCAAAACTATTGGGGATCAGATGGTAGTTTGGAAGCATCGATACGCAAAATAATTGATGAAAAAACAGGCAGGGAATGCTTAAGGCAAGAAATTAGAGCGCTTGAAAAAGCCATTGCTAGCCCGTTCGTAGATAATGGGCATGAGAAAGAGGTCAATATTGTTCGATTGCAGGAGCTTTATGAGGTCTACTCCAGTTTGAAGCAATCAGTAGAGGCGGGTCGATCTTGTCATTATGATGAAAATACACGTTCTATTCAGTCGGGGGAGCTGGCTAGCATGGTGTCGACTCCTAAGGATATTAGCGCTGTTGAGGACGCTAAAGCTGAACTGAACCGATTGTTGGAAAATCAGCAGAAAGTGATTGGAAAGATCAGTCAAGTATTGGCAGATTTGAACCCTGAAAAAGAAATAAAAGAGCACATTGATTTAGTCAATTCAATGGAAGCGATCTATCTGCCGAAGCGATCTGTGCTTGAAAATAAGCGTGAGGATAAACTTAATGAGCTTGCTCAAGTAACAGCTGCACTTGATTTTAATGTGACTGAAAAGCGTGCATGCTTAATATCCTTGAAAAATAATCAGAACAACCCTTTGGAGGGGGAAGCGTTGGGTAAAGCTGCAGCCCTTCTTGATCTTTCAGTTAAAGAGCTTGAGAGTTTACATGCAGCTTCTCAGGAGAGGAAATTTGGTAGTAGCTGGATTTGGAGCAACTCGCTTGACAAAAAAGTGGAAGCTGTGATCAGTGATTTGAATTTGGGGGGGGGTGAAACCAAGAAACAGCTTAATCAAAGAAAAAAGAGGTTGGAATCAGAGATATCTGATTTGAATACAAAATTAGAAATTTTACCACCAGAGGTCGAGGAGTATTCTCCTGAGGAGCAAATTAATATCATCAAGGAAAAAGTATCACAGGCCCTGAAGGGCTTGCCTGCGAGTGAACAGAAAACTGCTTATTTAAATCAGGTGCAAAAGATCATTGAAAGAGCAGAGCTAACCTATCAGGCTCAGCGAGATGATCTTGCTCGTGCTTATCAAGATAAAGAAGCTGAACTTGCCCAGATAAATACTGCTCTTGACATTGATCCTGGTAAAAAGTCTAAAATCCTAAAAAGATACTTGGATACTTTGAAAAAAAACAGGAACAATACCTTGGGAGACAGGACTTATAAAGCTATTGCAAACAACCTAGGTCTTTTAGTTGAAGAGGTTAAGGATTTACATGCAGCTTCTCAGGACTGGAGAACTGGCAGTAGCCTACTTTGGGAAAACCCGCTTGTTGAGCGCGTAAAAACTGTGACCAGTGATTTGGAATTGGGTGGTATTGAAACCAGGGGACAGCTTAATGAGAGGAAAGAAACTTTAGAAGGAGAGATATCTGTTTTAGAAGCACAATTATCAAACTTAGAGTTAGAGGTCGTCCTCTCTCCTGAAGAGAAAAATAAACTTGATGCAATCAAAACATCACTGATCAGTGATGCTTTGATCTTATCAAATAAACGTCAGAAACCTGAGGAAAGGCCCATTAGCTATGGAGCTAATACCCCAGATGGTCATGAAACATCATTGGAATTAGAAGACCGCTTAAAAAATGAAAGGTTGAATGCTTTTCTTCCAATTTCCTCACTCATTTCAATGGAAAAAAGATTAGATGATCTATGTAAAGCTTATTTAATTGAAAGTGAGTATTATGCGATCATTCCAGATGATCGTGGGCGATTCCCAATTCACGGATCTGAAACAGCCTTGATAGGTAGCGTGAAATCAATAAAAAATATTCTGTCAATGACTCAGGAATTAGGAGAAGTACTTAACAAGCTTATGGATGACTATGGTGAAAAGGGAGGGATGTCAACGCTTAAAGATTTTGTTTTGCAAGGCGATTTTCATGATATTGCCTGCCTGATTCGTGATTTATCTGCCACTTTAGCCGATTTAGGGTATTATGGAGCAGAAGCATACAGCTTATTGAAAGCAGAAGTGCCTGGATTAGCCGAGCCCTGGATGGATTATTTTCAAGCGTATTTCCCATTAATAAAACAATTAGAAACTGGTTTTTCGCAAACAGGGCTTGGGGGGATCATCAATATGGATTTAACGCCTGCCATTGATGCATTGAGTGTGCTTGAAACAGAAGCGTCAGCCCCTCCAACTCGAACGTTGGGAGATTTTTCTCCCATACAATTAGCGATTGATCATTGTGTGGATTATGTATCCACTCAATATCCTGATCAAATCAGGATGACTGATAGCGGAGAATATACCGTTGTTCGTGCTGATGGTACGGTTAATATTGATCCTAACTTGACTAACTGGGTACAGTTAATTAATGGATTACATGGTCTTCAAGGTATCGTGGGTGGTGCTGTAAACTATTCGTCGCTGAATGTCGTAAGACATCTGGATGGAATTTTCCAAATGTTAGGAGGAGGATTGATGCTGGGTCACTCAGCTTCAGCTTCTGAATATCAAATGATTCTGGACCAGGTTGGAGACGCCGTTAACTTATTGAAAGATAAAATCAAGAATACGGGCAATAAAATGGTTGAGGTTTCGACTGAACTTTCTTTGAAAACAGACTCGTGGGAATATTATTTAGATACAGTTTATGTTGCATTGGAAAGCATACAGGATGCGATCGGTGTGCCTCAGGTGAAAGGTGATCACAAAATTGAACAGGCCGAGGCAAAAATTGCACATATTGAAACCATATTGAAAGATGCACAAGCCTGTAAGAGTCGATCAATCCTTGAAGCAGGCCGCTTTCAACTTCCGCCTTCTTTAAAAGATAAGCCTGGTGATCCTGACGTGCTTGAAGCATTTGAATATCGAGTTCAATCGATTCGCATAGAATTACTCAATGCAAAGCAGGAGTTAGCTGCGTTGAAAAAAGCGCAAGCAGAAAATGCACAGCTTGAAAATACGAGAAAGGAGCAAGTTGCTTTTGTTGCTCAAATGAAACAAAAGGTACATTTGCCAGCTTATATCAAGATAGAACCTAAGGACACGCTGTATGAGACTGTATTGAATTTTGCTCAATCTTCTGAAGAGCTCCAGGCATGCGCTGATGCTTTGACTGCGATGCCAGAAAGGGAAAGAACGCCGGAAAACATTGTGAGGGTGATCTATACTAACTCTCATAGCCAAACCAATTTTATTGGACGCTTGTTAGAGCGCTTTGCTCCCTGGTTAGCTGCCTGGTTTTCAGATTTGAATACGAGAATGTATTCAGTTTCTCGTTATTTAAATGGTGAGACTTATCCAGAGCTGGTTCGTCCGCAAAGAAGTGCTACCACTCAGAAAATCATTGAGAAGATGGGTGGAGAGGTCGAGGTTAAAACGGGTGATAATACACCGCCTCCTGCTAATGACAATAATAGAAACGAGCAATCAGTAGATCGGATGCCTGAGATCACACGATCTGTTGAGTCTATTATTCCTCCTGAAGAGGAGGAGCAGTCTGAAGTCAGGGGTGATAACTCGGTGGTGGCGCCTATTACATCATCAGTAGGATAGTAGAAAAAACAAAACGTCTCTAAACAATCACTTGTTCAGGGACGTTTTATTTTCTACATTTCGTCTGTTCTCGCGAGGAGCGGAAGCAAAGCCCGTCATTATCCCAAATTCAGCTTTAATACATATGCAAACCTCCATTAACAGGCAGGTTAATTCCTGTAATGAAGGCACTCCTTTCGGATGCTAAAAAGCCAATAGCCCATGCAATTTCTTCTGGCAGGGCTAAACGTCCGATTGGTATTTGAGCAATGATTTTTTCTTGAATGTCTTTAGGCACCGAGGTGACCATTCGGCTTTTTACATAGCCAGGTGAAACAGAATTGACAGTAATACCATGAGAGGCTACTTCCTGAGCCAGGCTTTTTGTAAAGCCATAGATACCAGACTTTGCTGCTGAGTAATTTGTTTGTCCAAATTGTCCCTTTTCCCCATTGACAGAAGAAATATTGATAATTCGGCCATAGCTACGCTCAATCATGCCATTGATAAACTGTCGAGTGATATTGAACATGCTATCCAAATCTGTATGAACCACTTTGTCCCATTGTTCAGGGGTCATTTTACGAAAAGTAGCATCCTGAATGGTTCCCGCAGCATTGACTAAAATATCGACAGGCCCAAATTGCTGTTCAACCCGGTTTGCCATTGCCTGACAGCTTTGAAAATCAGTAACATCCACATGATCAATTTCAAATGAATAACCGGCTTCCTGTTGCTTAGCTTTCCAGGCAGTTGCTTGATCCTGGGCATAATCAGCAGCAATAATGGTTTTTGCACCCATCTCATGAAAGATTCGACAAATTTCCGTTCCAATATCCCCAATTCCACCAGTCACCAATGCAATACGATCTTTCATAAAAACTCCCTTTTTATTATTTCTAATTCTCATGTAACTATTCACCCGTCATTGCGAGGAGCAAAGCGACATGGCAATCCAGGGAAAGGTTGAGAAGCTCTGATTATTCTGGGTTGCTAAGACGTCAGTTGGTATATGAAGGGTGAGCAGCACTCATATAACTATAGCTAAATCCCTATAAATTTGCTGCATGACCCACACTTTGAACTCAAAAAATAAATGGACGACACATCCTAATATTCATGAGACTCAACCACCTTCCCAGAAAATACCCGATAAGCATAAGCGGTATAAGCAAACAAAAGGGGCAATAAGATCGCGACTCCGATCAATAGAAATTTGAGCGAAATAGGGTTAGAAGCGGCTTTCCAAAAAGGGATGGAGTGAGGGATAATATAAGGCCAACTGCTAATACAGAAGCCAATATAGGCGCATAAAAAAAGAGCAATAGTCAGCATAAAAGGACGTTTCTCATAACCCTTTTCAAGCGAATAGAATTCATATCCGATAAACAAAGCGGTCATCAAAGGGAGAGGGGATAAATAAAAAAGATTAGGCAGAGAAAACCAGCGATTAAGGATATAAGGGTCTGCGAAAGGTGTCCACAGACTAACAGCCACTAAAAAAACAACGGTAACCCCTAACAAAATTTTAGAAAATAAATACATTTTCTGCTGCAGCTTATTTTGCGTTTTAATAATCAGCCAATTGGCACCTAAAAGAGCATAACCACATACAACTGCCACCCCTGTCATCAAACTAAACTTGCTGATCCAGCGAAAAGGAAGATCAGAAGTGGGTAAGCCTTGACCATACCCTAGAACAAAGGTACCTAATAAAATGCCTTGCATAAAGGCTGCAATAATAGAACCTCCAGAAAAAGCAGCATCCCAAAACCATTTTGCTTTTTTGGCTTTAAAACGAAATTCAAATGCAACGCCTCGGAAGATTAATGCGGTTAGCATGATAAAAATAGGCATATATAAAGTAGAGAGTAAAATGCCATACGCCAGAGGAAATGCACCATATAGTACAGCGGCGCCAAAGACTAACCAGGTTTCATTTCCATCCCAGACAGGTGCTACGGTACTGACCATCAAATTTCTTTCATGTGCATCGTGTACGCCTAAAAATAAAATACCAACGCCTAAATCAAATCCGTCTAGCAGCACATACATAATAATGCCTATAGAAAGAATAACTGCTGAAATGAAAGCCAGTGTCATCATGTGTATGTTCTCCTTGCAGTTAGAATCCTAAATATTTAAAAGGTGTTAATTTCTGTGAATCTTCAGTGGGTTCGACAGGTTCTGGACCTTTCTGAATGAGTTTCGTGAGATAAATCAGATAAAATGCAAATACAATCGCATAAACAGTCAACAGCAGGGTGGAGGAGGTTAAAACATGATATGAGGGAATGACAGAAGCGCCTTCACTGGTGCGCATATGCCCATAAATCACCCAGGGCTGGCGGCCCATTTCAGCGGTAAGCCAACCGGAAATGGTTGCAATAAATCCTAAGGGGGCGGCAAAGATGCAGAGCTTATAAAACCAGGCATGACTATGCAGTTGTTTTTTCCATCTGAGAAATAAGCTTAAAGCACCAATGCCTAGCAGGAAAAAACCAATCCCAACCATAATTCTGAAGCTCCAAAATACTTGAGCGACTAAAGGTCTGTCTGAAGGTGGAACACTTTTAAGTCCCACCAGCTCACCATTCCAGTGATGCGTGTTTAGCAAGCTTGCTACTTTAGGGATGCCGACGGAGAAAAGGTTCTTTTCTTTTTTAGAATCTGGGATGGCAAAAATAAGAAAAGGGGCGCCTTTTTGAGTTTCCCACACGCCTTCCATGGCTGCAGTTTTTAAGGGTTGATATGTATGAACGCGAAGCCCTACGGTATCCCCTAACCAAATTTGAAGAATAGCAATAAAAAAACCAACGAGCAGTGCATGCGAAAAACAAAATTTAGCTTGAGTAGAAGCGATGCCCTTTAATAAATACCAGGCTGAAATACCAGCTATTACAAATGAAGAGGTTAAGTAAGATGCGACCACCATATGAAAAAAGCGCGGTAAAAATGAGGGATTAAAAATAACATCCCACCAGTTTTTCACCAGATACTTGCCTTCGATTAAGTCAAACCCTGCTGGGGTTTGCATCCATGAGTTGGCTGCTAAAATCCAAAATGCAGAAATAAAAGTGCCGATGGTGACAAATAATGTCGCTAAAAAATGTAATCTTGGAGGAACACGTTTCCATCCAAAAAGCATCACGCCCAGGAAACCTGCCTCTAGGAAGAAAGCACTGAGTACTTCATATGAAAACAATGGCCCAAGGACACCGCCTGCTTTTTCAATAAAAGGACCAAAGTTGGTGCCAAATTCATAAGAAAGTACAACGCCAGAAACGACGCCCATCCCAAAAGTCAGCGCAAAAACTTTAGTCCAGAATTTTGCAAGGTTCAGATAAAAAGGATTTCGGGTTTTAAGCCAGATGCCTTCCAGAATGGCAATAAAAAGGGCAAGTCCTATATTTAAAGTAGGGAAAAGAATATGGAAGCCTACCGTAAAGCCAAACTGAATACGAGAAAGAAGTACAGTATCAAGCATAACATCATCCTAAAGCTTGGAAAAAAGCATTGTACGAATTTTTTTTTCTAAATGCTAGAGGGGGCATTTTAACAAATTAGGTTAAAATTGAGAGGCATATCCAAAATAAATTGAGGAGATTGGTATGGATTATATTGAGAACCGAACATTTGATGAAATCGAAGTAGGGGACTCGGCAACCCTTAAACGCACGTTAACGCAAAGAGATATAGATTTGTTTGCGATTGTCTCAGGAGACGTCAATCCTGCTCATGTCGATGCTGCTTATGCTAAGGATGATTTATTTCATAAAATTATTGCGCATGGTATGTGGGGAGGATCCTTATTATCTACTGTTTTGGGAACTGAGCTCCCAGGGCCAGGGACTATTTATTTAGGTCAAACCCTTCAATTTAAGCAACCGGTTGCCTTAGGTGATACCATTACGGTTACCTTAACGGTGATAAGTAAGAAGCCAGAAAATCATACTCTGGAATTAGACTGTCAGTGCGTGAATCAGTCAAAAGAAGTTGTTATTCAAGGTGTAGCCACAGTAATTGCCCCTACAGTTAAAGTGAAGAGAAAGCGGATAACGCTTCCTAAAGTAGAAATTCAGGTGGGTAAGGATCACTGGTATCATAGATTAATTGAACAAACCAAAGGGTTCCCGCCGCTAAAAACTGCAGTGGTACATCCAGTGGATGAACTTTCTTTGAGGGGAGCAATAGCGTCAGCAGAAGCTGGCTTAATTCTTCCGCTACTGGTTGGTCCTGAAGAAAAAATCAGGGAGGCTGCTAAAGAGGCGAATCTTGATCTTTCAGGTTATGAGATTGTTGGGGTTCAACATAGCACGGAAGCGGCAGAAGTGGCTGTGAAAATGGCTAAAACACAGAAAGTTGAGGCTTTAATGAAAGGAAAATTGCATACGGATGAGCTGATGAAAGCAGTGCTTGACAAGGCCAATGGCTTACGGACTGGGCGACGAATGAGTCATGTTTTCTCTATGGAAGCTCCCAACTATTTTAAACCCATTTTTTTAACCGATGCAGCCATCAATATTTTCCCGAGCCTTGAAGACAAGCACGATATCATACAAAATGCGATTGATCTTTTCACCGGATTAGGCTTGGGGACTCCAAAAGTGGCTATTATCTCTGCTGTTGAAACAGTCAATGAAAAAATACCTTCCACCCTGGATGCTGCAGCACTTTGCAAAATGGCGGATCGAGGTCAAATTTCAGGGGGCGTTCTGGATGGCCCTCTGGCATTTGATAACGCAATTTCTGCTGAATCTGCTCAAGTGAAAGGTATCTATTCTCCTGTTGCGGGAGATGCTGATATTTTAGTCGTGCCTGATGTTGAGTCAGGTAACATGCTTTATAAGCAAATGACTTACTTATCACGAGTTGAAGCAGCTGGTGTGGTTTTGGGAGCTACGGTGCCTATTATGCTCACTAGCCGTGGAAGTGGTGAAGCATCTCGTAAAGCTTCTTGTGCTATGGCGCTGCTTTATTGTAGGAATCGAAATAAACTCAAGGTGAAGTAAGTTGAAAGCAGTTATTCTTGTGATTAATGCGGGTTCCTCCAGCATCAAATTTTCTATTTTTTCATGTGATTCTGAATTGAATTTAAAGTATCGCGGGGAAATAGAAAATCTTATGCATGCGCCTCGATTTACTATTTTAGATGCAGAAGACCAGCGGATACCCACAAAATCTCCGGCTTCTATTGGTCACGAAGCAGCACTTAATACATTTTTTCAATGGCTAGAAAGTTTGTCTGACACGATTGAGCTTAAAGGCATAGGTCATCGGGTCGTGCATGGGGGAACAGAGTTTGTAGGGCCCACGTTGATAACGGATGAGGTCATCCAGAAAATAGCTGCTTTAAGCCCATTAGCGCCGCTACATCAACCTCATAACCTGAAAGCAATTCAGATTATTGCTCAGCTTTATCCTAAGTTACCTCAGGTTGCCTGTTTTGATACCACCTTCCATCGTACACAACATCCATTAGCAAAACTTTTTGCGATTCCCAGGGTGTTAACAGATGAAGGGATTATTCGATATGGATTTCATGGCATTTCTTATGAGTATATTGCTTCTATACTGCCTGATTATCTAGGAGAAAAAGCAGATGGAAAAACGATCGTTGCACACCTGGGGAACGGTGCTAGCCTATGTGCAATGAAAAATCGTAAAAGTGTTGCGACCTCTATGGGATTTACTGCTTTAGAGGGATTAATGATGGGGTCTCGTTGTGGAGAAATTGACCCAGGTGTGCTGCTTTATTTGTTGGAAGAAAAAAAATTAACGGTTGAGCAGCTGACGCATTTACTATATCAAAAGTCAGGCTTGTTAGGCGTTTCTGGAATCAGTAGTGATATGAGAGCCCTTCAAGATAATACGAATCCAAGGGCAGTGGAAGCGGTGGATCTTTTTTGTTACAAGGCAGCGCGAGAAATAGGGGCGCTGTGTATTGCCCTAAAAGGTTGTGATACACTCATTTTTACAGCAGGAATTGGAGAAAACTCAAGTACTGTCAGGAGAAAAATCTGTGAATTATTGAAATGTTTAGGTGTCAAGTTAGATCAAACGCTTAATCAGCAGAATGCTAAGAAAATCAGTGCGCCAGATAGTCAAATTTTTGTTGGAGTTATTCCAACCAATGAAGAATACATGATAGCTAAACATACGCATCTATTTTTGTAAAACATCACCACAAGTAGCCGCGCCTCTCGTCAGCTTGATCCTTTGATATAAGTTCTTGCCTGGATTGCCACGTCGCTTCGCTCCTCGCAATGACGAAAGGAGTTACATTGTCTAGGATATGTGGCCTTGTGATGACTGATAAAGTTGTGATAATCTTTCCCTCCATTGGAGGGGGTAAAAATAGGAATACACAAGGAGCTTACCTTATGCCATCTACTTTGCTGAAAAGCTTTAGTCAACAATACAACCTTCCTTTTTCTATTAAGCTGCCAGATGCTCAAGAGCTTCAGTTTGGTAATCAAAATGAAAAACCATTGTTTCAATTAGCCATTAATACGCCAGAAGGATTGAAAGCTTTAAAATCAGGGGATGAGCTAAAAATGGCTGAGGCCTATTTATATGAGGATATTGATCTTATTGGCCGGGTGGATATGCTTAATTTGCTGAATATTAAATGGTTTTTTTCTAAGAAACACCCGATTATTGCCGGGTGGATTAAAGTGGCTTCCTTTCTAGGAAACCAGGTTGCTGCCAATAAAAGAAATATCGCAAAGCATTATGATTTTGATCCAGCATTTTATTTATCTTTTTTAGATAAAACCCGGGTGTATTCGCATGGTATATTTCTGAATGATGACGAACCTTTAGAGCAAGGTGCTACTCGAAAACTGGAATTTGCCATGAATAGCTGTCACTTAACACCAGGAAAATCAGTGTTAGACTTAGGGGCTGGGTGGGGAAGTGCAACCGAGTTTTTAGGGAAGCATGGAGTGCAAGTGGATGCCATTACGATTTCAAAAGAATCTGCAGCTTTTATATCAAACTTAATTAACCAAAATCCTGAGCTCTCTCAATGTCAGGTTTTTGAAAAAGATTTCCTTGAATATGTACCTCCTCAAAATAAAACGTATGATGCGATTGTCAGCTTAGGTTCATTAGAGCATCTTCCTAACTACAAGGCAGTGCTGGAAAAATCTTATGCACTCCTAAATAAAGGGGGGTATGCTTATTATGATGCTGCTGCCAGCCTTCGTTCAAAGGTCATTAATAGTTACTTCATTACGCGCCATATTTTTCCTGGAAACCACAAGTGTCTTGATATTTACCATTTTCTGGAAGAAATCAGGAAAAGTCCATTTGAACTGATTTCTGTACACAATGATCGGCATAACTATTATTTATCACTGAAAAAGTGGGCTGAAAATCTGGAAAAACAACAGGATGTCATTATCCAGAAATGGGGGAAGACACTTTACCGGAAATTTCACCTTTATCTCTGGGGGTGTTGTCACAGCATGATGGTGAATGATTTACAGGCTTATCGTGTGGTCGTTCGCAAACCTTAGTATACGCTTACTTAACCAACAGGAGAGCGGTTTTTTTGGCTTTAAAAGCGGAGTTAATTCTGGAATAAACCCTACATGCCCCCCATATTTTGTAGCATGTAGTTGAACAGATTCAGTCTCTATTCCGCTAAATTGTTCGAAAGGCACAAAAGGATCATCTTCTGATGCAATGATTTGGGTTGGGACAGTAATGTTTCTTATTTTGGATAGGGCGCTGGCTTCTGCGTAGTAGTGTGAAGCGTCCAGATATCCTGCGTCTTTGGCAGTGTAGAAGTCGTCAAACTGTCGGATAAAACGAATCCTGGATAAGTGTGAGGTATCAAAGTGCCTTGACTTTAAAAGAATTTTCCGTTTCATACTTCTTAAGAAGCGTTTTGCATAGAGCTGATTCAAGCCAGTATCCAGTGCATTGACACAACGTGATAAGTCAATAGATGGCGCTACTGCGCATACCCCTCGTAGATCGGATTCTTTGGGGTTTAACTCTGTAGCTGCCTTTAAAACCATATTTCCGCCTAGAGAAAAGCCTATCAAGAAAAATTGACCCAGCTGTTTTTCATGCGTTAAGAAAGCCAATAATTTTAAAAGATCTTCGCTTTGTCCAGCATGGTAAAGGCCCGGAGATAAAAGTAGCCCCTCCCCACAACTGCGCAAATTGACTCTTACCACATTATTTTTGGTCGCGAATGCCTGCTGGGTTAGCCCTGTTATATAGAAAGAGTGAGCGGATCCTTCTAGACCATGCACTAAGATAAAGGTGGGCCTTGTCTTATAGTCGGGCTGTAAATGACAATAAACTACAATGTGGGCATGATGAGATACGTTCACAAAATCAGGTATACAAGCGGTCTGATCTAGCATTCTTCCGAGTGGAAAAGTGGCTGAGGCAATCGTTAACAGATGTGGGTTTCTTAACCAAAATGGAGGGGTGAATGAAGACATAATAAGTATTACATGGTAATTACTCTCGTCATTGCAAACGAAGCGTGGCAATCCAGTCGGGATGCTCTATCCAGAACCTAAACTTATGCAACTTTAATAAGTTTGGGGCTGGATTGCCGCGTCGCTTCGCTCCTCGCAATGACGAAGGGGGATTATTCAAAGTTTTAGCTAGAATAACAATGACACATAAACTATATTTGATTTTACATCAACAAAAATGAAAAAACTTGAACTTCCTGTGAATTTATTCAAGAATGACCTTCTTCCATGACAAAAGGAGATAAAGTATGGCCATCAAGAGCCCTCTTAACCTGACGAAAGAAGAAAGTAAAATTGTTACTTTAGCGGCTTTGGGGGGGATGCTTGAGTTTTATGACTTTATCATTTACGGAATTTTCTCCGTTTATTTTGCTGCCCAATTTTTTCCTTCTGATAATGCCTTACTTTCTGTCATTCAAAGCTATGTTGTTTTTATCTTAGGTTATATTGCGAGACCCTTGGGTGGTATATTTTTTAGCCATATTGGCGATGAGTATGGGAGAAAAAAAGCGCTTATCTTAACGATCTTACTAATGGGGGCGGCTTCTTTAGGGATTGGATTATTGCCTACCTATAGTCAAATTGGGGTGCTAGCACCTATTACCTTACTGATCTTACGATTAATGCAAGGTTTGGCTTTAGGTGGGGAGTTGCCAAGCACCTATGTATATATCAGTGAATCGCTGCCTCAAAAGCATGGCACGGGCTTTGGAATCACCATGACAGGGGTTAACTCAGGACTTTTGTTGGGTATTTTCATTAATCACCTGCTTAATACACTTTTAACGAAGCAGCAACTCATTCATTATGGTTGGCGTATCCCTTTTATATTGGGTGGTGCTTTATGCTTAATTAGTTATTTAATTCGTAAGACCCTTCATGAAACGCGCATATTCGAAAAAATGCACAATAAACCTGAATTTCCCTTGATGTACCTGATCAAAAATTATTTTCCACAGCTGGTGGTAGGGGCTGCAATTACAGCTATCATGTCTGGCCTGGTGCTCGTTGCAATTATTTTCATGCCGACCTATTTGCATGAAATCATGCATTTGGATCATAAGCTCATTAGCCATAACATGCTCATTGTTGTGCTATTAAATGTCATTGCCATTTTTTTTACTGGAAAACTGGTTAATAAACTGGGGCCGCAATTTGTCTTATGGGGCGTATTAGGTTTTAGTGCAGTATTGGTACCCCTTAGCTTTTATTTGATTGCTTATGATCTGGGTTTATTAGGGGGACTGATTATGTTAGGTGTTTTAGAAGGGGGGGCCGCCATGATTGTTCCATTATTGATTACCTATCTGTTTCCTGCAAAAATTCGTTTAACAGGTGTTGCGCTCTCTTACAACTTGAGCTTCACTTTATTTGGCGGGATAGCGCCGATTATTGTGACTGCGCTGATTAACACCGGTTTTAATGCTTACCTTGTACCCATGGCTTATTTAATGATCGTCATCGCGATTTGTGCATTTGCTTTCATTTATGGAATTAAACGAAATTTTTTCATTAAACCAGGGACAGTGCTTTCTAAAGAAGCGATACAAGCCCCCCCCATTGAGCAACTCAAAGGAGATGTTACTTGAGCTGCTCGTAAGACTAAGACTTATTTTTTATAAAATATTGCAGTGAGAAGAGCTATCCGCTTCCTGGAATGGTTCCTTTCCTTCTGATATGTCTAATGCACTATTATTTTCAGCATTAAAAAAATCAGTATTTTTCTGTAGTTTGGAAGGACGATTGTTATTAACGCCTAATAACTCTCTAATTGAAATTTGAGAATCGTCATTTATTATTCTTTGAGAGTTTACTTGCCTCATGTTGATGCTGTAAATTTTATCATCTGAATAATCACAAAAATCGGAAAGTGGCTGATTTAAGTTTATGTTAGCGGGAAGCTTTCTAAGCTGAAAAGAGAAGTAAGTATCTGGGTATTCATTAAAATTACAGATATCATCTGAAAATCTGTTCATTAAGAATGAGTATTCTTTAGGAAAAAGGTGGTTTACAAAAAACTGTCGGATTGTAAGTGAGTTATATTGTGTACTGTTTATAACAACGTTTTTATCAGATTTAGCGAGTATATTAGCCATTTCAATCTCATCACAAATAAATAAGGAAATATCTATTTTTTCCGTAGTTGAGCTGGTTATAATAACAAAATTTTTTTCGTACATGGTTTTTATCTATGTTGGGAATTAAAAGATCCACATGATAGGAATTTAACCTTAAGATATTCTTAAAAAAGCAAAAATTTTTTATAGACGCCAATCAAGGGAAGCAATTTTTTGTCCCGTAGGGCGGGAATTTCTGAGAGTTCAAAAAAAAGGTTGCGTTGAGAAAAAAACTATGTGATGATTAACAGGTTTGCGCGCAAATTATTAACGCAGGCAGAAAGCTTCTGGCCATCAAGGTTTGAAGATTGCTGTTTTTATCATATTAAGAGTTAAGAGGTTAATAATTATGCAGAATATTTTTTTATACAACGCAATCATCAAAAAACTTCGACAATTTTTTCAAGATCAACTGGGTTACATCGAAGTGCCTTCCCAATCCCGTCTTTCTATTCTTGCTGCTTGCGAAGATCCAGCAACCATAACTCCTTTTCAAGTGAATCAAACAACTTACCCCTTACCTCAAACAGGCCAAATGTGGTTGGAAGAAGAGCTGCTGAAAAATCCTGATGTACCTGGTGTGTTTTGTGTTACCACCAGTTATCGTAATGAACCTAACCCTGTTCCTGGGAGGCATGAACGTATATTCCCCATGTTTGAATTTGAGTCTCATGGGAATATGGATGATTTGCGCTTGTTAGAAGCTAATTTATTGAGACATCTGGGATTTGATAGCCCCATATCCCTGGATTATGAAACATTGTGTAAGCACTATCAGGTAAGTGAAATTTCAGCAGAGATTGAAATAAAAATGCAGACAGAGTTTGGTGATGTCATTAGTCTGGAAAAATTCCCTAAGAGAACGCATCCGTTTTGGAATATGAAATATGGGGGTGATGGACTTTATCATAAAATTGATGTCATTTTGGCGGGTATGGAAACCATCGGTTCAGCGGAGCGCTCATGTAATCCGGAAGAGATGCGGGAGACTTTTTTTACGATCTCAGAGGGCAAATATGCGCAGTTATTATTTGATGCTTTCGGAAAAGAGCGGGTCATGGCAGAGTTGGATGCGTTTTTAGCATTATCCTTTTTTCCAAGATTTGGCGCAGGAATTGGGGTAACTCGCCTGGCGCGCGCAATGATATGTAAGGGCTTATTAGAGGAGCAAAATATTACAGCTGTAGAGGAGGGATTGTCTGCGTGAATAAAGCGACTGTTATTCAGGAATTGCACCGTATTGGAGTTATCCAATACGGGCAATTTATACTTAAAAATGGGGCCGCTTCTCCCATTTATATTGATTTAAGACGAATGGTCTCATATCCAATTCTGCTGCGTATTATGACTGAATTATTTTGGGAGCAAGTTGCTCAACTGAAGTGGGATTTGGTTTGTGGAGTGCCTTATACAGCTCTACCGCTTGCTACTGCACTGTCCTTAACTTATGAAAAACCCATGGTATTACGTCGTAAGGAAGCGAAGAGCTACGGTACAAAAAAAATGATAGAAGGTGTATATCAGGCTGGTCAATCTTGTCTGGTACTTGAGGATGTTGTAACGACAGGCAGCAGCATCATGGAGACTATTCAGGATTTAGAGTCTGAAAAATTACAGGTGAAATATGTGATTGCTGTTTTGGATAGAGAAGCTGGAGGTGCTCAAAATTTAGCAGAGCGTGGTTATACTTTTACCAGTCTTTTTACTCTAAGTGAGCTGCTTGCATGACTGCCATATTATCCTACGATGAGCGGATTGTTTTCCATCAACATCCTTTGGCACAACAGCTATTACAGCTTATGGAAACCAAAGAAACTAATTTGGCGTTGTCTGCCGATGTATTGAATGCGGAAGCATTAATTCAATTAGCTGATCTTATTGGGCCTGAAATTTGTATTTTAAAAACGCATATTGATATTCTTCAAAATTTTGATGTAAGTTTAATTCAGACTCTTAAGGCGCTAGCTCAGAAACATCAGTTTCTTATTTTTGAAGATCGAAAATTTGCAGATATTGGTCAGACGGTGTTGCATCAATATCAGGATGGAATGTATCGTATTGCAGATTGGGCGCATATGGTGAATGCACATCTGCTTCCTGGTGCAGGATTGATTGAAGGTCTCAAAAAAGTAGGATTGCCATTGAATCGCGGCTGTTTATTGTTAGCCCAAATGAGTTCGGCGGGTAATTTATGTACCCCTGATTATATTGAGGCTTCTATCCAAATGGCTCAGGCGCATCGAGATTTTATTTTTGGGTTTATCGCTCAGCAACGTTTATTGGAAGCACCTGACTTTATCTATATGACCCCTGGAATACAATTGTCTAGCCCAGGAGATACATTAGGTCAACGTTATTCTGATCCCTATCAGGTTATCTTTGAACAGGGGAGTGATGTGTTAATCGTGGGAAGAGGTATTTATTCGGCTGAAAATCCGCTTTTAGCAGCCCAAACATTCCGTACTTTGGGTTGGAAAGCTTATCTTGATCGTTGTGCATTTAAATGATAGACAAATACCACTTAATATCCCACTTTTTGCATTGGCTTCCACCAGAGCTAGCGCATAATGTTGCTATTCAGTTGCTGCGATATTTTCCTGTAAAGAATCAGATTGCAGATTTGGATCTTCACCCATTTTCTCAAGATAGAATGGGGATACACTTTCCACATCCTATTGGACTTGCTGCTGGGTTTGATAAGCAAGGAGATGTATTTCATAAGCTTGGTCAACTGGGGTTTTCATTTTTAGAAATTGGTTCAGTAACGCCAAAACCACAGGCAGGAAATCCAAGGCCCCGTTTATTTCGCCTGCCGGAACAGCAGGCTATTATCAACCGTTATGGGTTTAACTCAAAAGGCCTGAATTATATGCTGAACAAGTTAACTACATTGAAACGGACATGTATCACTGGAATTAACTTGGGAAAAAATAAGCAAACCATCCATGATATTGATGATTTTATATTAGGTGTTAACATGTTAGGAGATCAGGCCGACTACTTGACACTCAATATTTCTTCACCGAATACCCCAGGGCTAAGAGATTTGCAAAACCCTCTCATACTTCAGCCTCTTCTCAAGGAGGTGAATCGCATTTTAAGGCAAAAAAAACGTAATATTCCTCTTTTAGTCAAGCTTTCACCCGATATGCCGCTTCAGGAAGAGCGTCGCCTGGTTGAATTTTTAGTGGAGCAAGGCATAGGAGGGATAATTGTGAGCAACAGCTTATTTGTAGAGCAAGGGGGATTATCTGGGGAGCCATTGAAAGCTAAATCGACAGAGATGTTGAAGCGTGTCCATCTCATCACAGAAGGGAAAATCCCATTGATTGGTTGTGGTGGTATTGCTTCAGGTCAGGATGCTTTTGAAAAATTATTGGCGGGTGCACACTTACTTCAAATTTATACAGCGTTTGTTTACCAGGGGCCAGCAATCATTAGCCGTATTTTAAAGGAGTTAAACGCGTTATTTTGTGAAAAAGGAATTACTCACATTCAGGAAATCACTGGACGTTATTCAACCTAGGGCGTGTCAACAATGGTTTTATGAATTGTTTTTTTGTATGATGATCAGTAGCATAGAAATGCTGCCCTGGTTTTATTAGAGCGTTATTCATGAAAACTGATTTTTCCACAACCAAGAAATCCGCCTGGTATAACACCCTGACTCGCCTATTTTTAATTATTTTTTATTATCCAAGCGTATTGAGCACTTCAATTGCCAGGCGTTTGATTCTAAAGCTGATGCGAATTGCTTTAGGGAAAAGAACGACAAAAAAAATATTAATGGTATGGGAGAAAATTTCACAAAAAAAACGTCCTTTACCTGCTTGTTCTCCTCGCGCTACAGCTGTTTTGAATATGCTATCCAAAGCCATGAAAAAAGAAGGGCATAATAGATGCGAATAGTGATTGATTTGCAAGGTATACAGGCGAATTTTTCCCAGACAGAACGAGATGGTTTGCTTGTCTTACTAAAAAAAATGAACTCTCAGGAGGTGATGGTCGTATTAAATGCTGCTTTTCCAGAAAGCACTTTCATCATACGGAAAGCAATTGAACCTTTCGTGCCGCAAACGCAAATTCAGGTATTAGAACTTTTTTTTGAAAAAGAAACGCCTTTTTTTGATAATCCCCAATATAAATCCGCACTTGAAGCAATCTATGAGCACTTTATTCAAAAGTTACATCCTGACATGCTGCTGCTCATCAATCCTTTTGAAATACAAACTCGGGTAGTGCCTCGTCTCAACCTGTCACTTGAAAATATAACGATCGCTTTTAACAAGGAAGCAATGTTTTCATGGGAAACGTTAACTAAAAAGCTGCTCAGTGCTCAGGAGCGTCCTAAAAAAACGGTTTCCTCAACCAAAAACATTTCAGACAAGCCTCGCCTGGCCTATGTTTCACCCATGCCGCCCGACCAGACTGGGATTGCAAGTTATAGTGCAACCTTGCTGCCGGAGTTGTCACATGACTTTGATATTGATGTCATCTCCGATCACCCCTTAATAGAGTCTTTGCACGCTTTTAATCTAAAACAACGTTCGATTGCCTGGTTTGAAGCGAATGGCGCTTCTTATGAACAGGTGCTCTATCATATGGGTAATAGTCCTTTTCATACGCATATGTATGATTTACTTAAGCTATATCCTGGTGTGGTGGTTTTACATGACTTTTTTCTAAGTCATATGCTTGCCCATGAAGATTTATGCAAAAACAGATCTTATATTTGGTTAAAAGCCTTGCTATCTTCTCATGGTTACTTTATTGCGCAATCGTATTTGAAATTAACTAGCAAGGAAACTGTCGAGCAATTGATGAGTCTTTATCCTTGTAATTGGGAGGTACTTCAGAACGCTAAAGGAATCATTGTACAATCTCAAGCAGCACGTCTTTTAGCTGAACACTGGTATGGAAGAGAAGTGGGAGAGGACTGGGCTGTGATACCTTTGCTGTCCAACGCACCTGCCAGTATCGACCGTTTTGCTGCAAGGACTGCGCTGGGTATTTCAGAAGAGGCTTTTGTCGTTTGTACGTTTGGACTCATTCATCCATCGAAGTGTATTGATCCATTAGTGAATGCCTGGTTGGCTTCCAAATTAAGCAAAGAGCGTCATTGTGAGCTGGTTTTTGTGGGGAATAATCCGCCTGAAAATGATATTTCGAGGTTATCAGAACTGAGTGTTACGCATAAGATAAGGGTGACAGGGTGGTGTTCTGATCGCGTTTATCAACAATACTTACAAGCCGCTGATCTGGCAGTTCAGCTGAGAAGCCATTCACGAGGTGAAACGTCAAAAGCTGTACTGGATTGTATGAGTTATGGATTGCCTGTTATCCTCAATATGAATGGCTCTATGGCAGAGTTACCAGTGAATTCTGTCTGGGCGCTTCCGGATGCATTTACAGAGGATGCATTACAAACTGCATTAGAAGTCCTTTGGGAAAATCCTGAAAAACGTGCATTGCTTGGAAAAAATGCATATGCACATATTGTCTCTCATCACCATCCCAAAGCGTGTGCTTCCCTTTATAAAGAAGCAATTGAAACCTTTAGTCAAAACACAGCGATGGATATAGGTGCATTGGTTAAAAAAATAGCTGCAATCATCCCCAATGACTTTTCAATGACAATGCTCCAACAACTTGCTCAATCTATTGCTGTCTCATTCAGACCTAAAATAATACAAAAGCAGCTTTTGGTAGATGTTACAGCGATTTCAAACAATGATTTAAAAGGTGGCATTGAACGAGTGGTTCGTGCTCAATTACTGGCACTGATGAAACATCCGCCTGCTGGCTTTCGTGTTGAACCCATTTATTTGAGTTGTGAAGCAGGAGAGTGGCGCTATCGATATGCTCAAAACTTTGCCTTTTCAATGTTCTTAATGGATGAGCTGCCGCCAAAATTGGAAGAGATGCCAGTAGATGTTAACTCTGGCGATATTTTTTATGCACCTGACTATGCACCTCATGCCGTGACTGCCGCGGCGAAATCAGGCTTATATTTGCGTTGGCGTGCACTTGGCGTACAAATCAATATACTCGTGCACGATCTTTTACCGGTTTCTCATCCTCAGTTTTTTGTAGAAGGTTCGGATAAAATACACGCAGACTGGTTATTAGCGATGGCTCAGTATGCTGATCGGGTAATTGGCGTTTCATCTTCTGTGGCTCAAATGTTTTGTCACTGGTTAAGCACACAAAATCTTGTCTTGACTTATCCGCTAAAAGTAACTGCCGTCTTACATGGAGCCGATATTGCCGCTTCTGGACCAAGCGCTGGTCTTCCAAAGAAAGCTAAAGCGGTTCTAAAGGAATTGCAGCATGCGGTTACCTTTTTAATGGTAGGTACCATTGAGCCTAGAAAGGGTCATTTGCTTGCTTTAGAAGCCATGGAAATTCTCTGGAAAAACGGAGTAGCAGTTAAGCTCGTCATTGTTGGAAAAGAAGGTTGGAAAAACGTGCCAGAAAATAAACGTCGCACCATTCCTGGCATAATAACGAAGCTCAAGAATCATCCTGAAAAGAATAAACAGCTCTTTTGGATAAAAAATGCAAGCGATGAATATCTGGAAGCGTTGTATGCGGCATCGACTTGTTTACTAGTGCCGAGTGAAGGAGAAGGATTTGGTTTACCTTTAATTGAAGCTGCTCACCATAAATTACCTATTATTGCTCGAGATTTACCGGTATTTCGAGAAGTGGCGCAAGACCACGCCACTTATTTTCAAGGATCAAGCGCACATGCGCTTGCTGATGCAATCAAGTTATGGCTAGAGGCCTACCATCAGGACAAAGTGCCCAGGTCAACACAGATGAAATGGAGTACCTGGGCAGAAAATGTAGAAAGATTAAAGTCTGTCCTGCTAGGATATGCTGAAGAGCAAGGGGATTTAACAGAGAAGGCATGGGGAACCAAATGAAGATAGTTTTACATATAGGCACTGAAAAAACAGGCACAACGTCAATACAAGAATTTTTAAATCTGAATCATATTTTATTAATGAGTCAGGGATTTTATTTTTTGCAGTCCCCAGGTAATAAAAATAATAGAAAATTACCGGCTGCTTTGCTTCGGCCAGATCGATTTGATGATTATCATCACACGCATTTTATTAAGACAAGGAAAGCCAAATTAAAATTTGAAAAACAGGTAGTACAAGCATTCATTGAAGAAATCAAAAATCTTCCAGAGGGCATACACACAGTGATTGCCTCCAGTGAGCATTTTCATTCCAGGTTGATTTACAAAGATGAGCTGGAAAAGCTTCAATCACTCCTTTCTCCTTATTTTGATTCCATTAAGATTATTGCCTACATTAGGCCGCAAATTGAAACAGCCATATCGCTCTATTCAACAGCACTTAAATCAGGTATTGGTGATGAGGGGTTGGAAAATTTCTTGCTTACACACTGTCAAAAAAATAGATACTATGATTATGATCAATTTCTTGCGTTGTGGGAAAGTGTATTTAAAAAAGAAAATATGAGTGTCAGAATTTTTGAACGTGCTTTTTTTAAAGAAGGGGACTTACTCAAAGATATTTCTTCACTGTTAGGCTTTGATGCCACTGACGCTGTTTTACCCCCTAAAAAAAATGAATCGGTTACACCCTTTGGACAAAGAGTTTTATCTTTATGCAACAAGCATATTCCGCGCTTTGTGGATCAAAAAGGATTCAATCAATTGAGCGCTCAAATACATCGGTTAGTGATTACTCATTGCTCAGGGAAGGGTGTATTACCTGAAAAAACGATAGCTAAAACACTTCAGTCTCAATTTGAAGCATCTAATGAGGAAGTACGTAAACGCTATTTCCCTGAAAGAGAAGTTCTGTTTGATTTTGATGAAAGCAAATATGAGGGCTTTAAACCGGAGTTTTCTGAAAGTGAAATGAGCGTATTAGAAGGGTTGCTTAAAATAGCAGCACATTCAGACTTAAACAAACCTCAACAAACGCCCTTGAGTCAAAAAGACATCAATTTAATTCGAGACGCTGCGTTAGCACTTGAAAATAGCGATATAGAAAAAGCACTAGATTTAATGCGCTTAGTGAATCAACTGAGACCTAAAGGGCCATTGGTGAAGAAAAAAATAGCTGAGTATAAAAAGAAATTAAAATGGCGGCTTCTTTCCCCATTAAAATTTTTAAAAAAAGTTATGTAGGCAACATCTCCAACTTATGTGGATTTGATAAAGGTTTATTTCTTACAAGGGGAAAAATCTACTCCTGTATAAAAATATTTTTTTTCAGAATGATATGATGTATAACACATACTTATATTATTAGGGCGTGTCATCAATTAATTTTTTAAGTTCAAAATGTGGGTAATGGGGGCAAATTTTATGCAAATTTGAGGAAGCATATCCAGATATGTGACGAAAATTTTCATAAAATTTGACCCTTTATACGCTTTTTGAACTTAAAAAATTAATTGATGACACGCCCTAGATGGAGGAATAAAAATAAATGAAAGAAAAACCAAAAAATCCAGACATAACTCAGCATTCCTCGCTAGGTAAATCGTCTCCAACCCCCTTTCCTTTTACTATCAAAAACTCTCAAAATGGGAATATGTTTATACGAGGATCTAATCATATGGGTGTTATGCCAGGAATGCCAGCCTATTTCAGACCTACTATATTAGGAATAGATACTTCAGTGCCTTCAAACTTAGAGCAGCGGCCTAATGGGAGTATGCTTATACGAGGATCTACTCAGAGGAATCATCATATGGGTGTTATGCCAGGAATATCAGTCACTGCCAGACCTGCCTATATTCCTCATGATACAAACATAGATATAGAGAAGACCTGTTTTAAAAAAGGTAGTGAGTCTCTGTCGATTCTTAATTTTAATGGTGCAATCCAGCATTTTAAGCGAGGGCTTGATGCAAATCCTATAAGTTTGCGTTGCCTTTTAGGGTTAAGTAAATGTTTGATCAAAAAAGATGAAGATGAAGATGAAGATGAAGATGAACATGATCTGTTTTTTATACGTCTATCTAAAATAAACTTGGAGAAAGTTTATCCAGTTTCTAAGGAAGAAAAAAAGTCAAAAGAAGCGCTTGGGATTAATATATCTTGTTTGCAGCTTTTAAAAATAATGAGGGAAAATAAGGCAGACCCTTATAGCCTAAAAGCTTATATAAATCAGGTGATTCAGAAGCATCCTTCATGTGTTTTTTTGAAAAAACATTATGCAAAGATTACTTTAATTACAGCTTTGAGTTTAGACGATGATCATGAGCTGAAAATAATTGAGAGCTACTTAAAAGAATATTTAGAGGAAATGCAAAAAGACTTTGAAGCTTCTCTTAAGAAAGTGCTGAGGGATTTTGAATCTTCTCATTCGAAGGAAATGCAAGATTTTGAAACTTCTCATCTTAAGGAAATGTCAAAGGATCTTGAAGCTTCTCACCTTTATGAATTGTGTTTGGCGTTGCAAAAAAATAATTATGATGCCGCGCTTTTAGAAATAAATCGTTCCCTGGAATATTTAGGTTCTAATCAATACTTGCCACTCCGTGAGCTACAGATAAAAATTTTAAGAAAAATGCTAACTGTAGAAAGTGTTGATCAAAGAGAAGTATTAGAAGCAAAGTTAGACCGGGCTATTTTTTTGAAAAAGTATTATGAGATTACTTTCAGGATGATAGATTTGAATTTAGACGATGATCATAATCTGGAAATGGTTGGTATCCAATTAAAAAAATGCATAGAGGAAATGCCGGGGAACTTTGAAGTTTCTCATCTTTATGTATTATGCCTGTGGCTGCAAAAAAATTATGATACTGCGCTTTTAAAAATAAATCGTTCCCTGGAAAATTTAGATGCTAATCAATCTTCTCCATTTCATGAGCTAAAAATGAAAATTTTAAAAAAAATACTAGGTGTGGCAAGTATTAGTATTGATCAAAGAGAAGAGTTAGAAGCAGAGCTAGAACGGTCTACTGCAATAATTACCATGACTCAAACTCAGGAAAAAAAGAGTATGGAAATTGAGAGAGCAACATTTGCATTTAAAGAGTTTGAAAGCAGCCATTTTAATAAAAAGAAAAACCTAAATCAGAGAGAAGCCAAACTTAATAAACAAATAGCTGCCCTTGAAAAAGAGTTACAACAGATTAAAAGCGATCAAGAAATAATAGATAACTGTTACAATGAAGAGAAAAATAAATATCAGAAAAGCGTGGAAAGCATTCATAAGAAGTATGAGAACCTTAAAAAGAGAAAGAGGAATACGGAGAATGAAGATGAGGTTTATTTTCCCTTTATAAAAAAAGCTAGAAGAGAGGAAAAAGAAGAGATTTCTCCAACAATGGAAGCGATTGAGCCCCCTAATACCTTCCCAATTTCGCTGTCATTCCTATGGAAAGCGGTAGAAGTCATGGAAAAAAAAGAAAATGATGACCACCTTTCTTCAGGGGAAGCGGCTAATAACACTGAGAATGATGTAGAGAAGGTTCATCAAGCACAGATTTAACGTTGGAATGACAAAGATTGACTTGCTGATTTTTGGTGCCCAGGGCCGGAGTCGAACCGGCACGGGATTGCTCCCGAGGGATTTTAAGTCCCTTGCGTCTACCTATTCCGCCACCTGGGCTTTTTGAATCTCACTTGTGAAGGCTGAGGTCGGAATCGAACCGGCGTCCACGGCTTTGCAGGCCGCTGCATAACCACTCTGCCACTCAGCCTCATGGTGTTAAATATCCTTTCATCTTGAAGTCCGTATTACACCGTTTTTTGAGGAAAATTGCAATGATTTTTTCGAATATAGCGCAGTTAATATCAACGGATTGTTCTAGCTGGAGGGTAAAATCCAGGAGAAAAGATAACTACTTGCCCGTCATTGCGAGCGAAACGCGGCAATCCAACTGGGAACCTTTATTTTTGACTTTGGACAAAATAGTCATTCCTCAATGATGTTGGGATGATGGATAAAAGAGGTCTTTTGCTGAAGGATCTGAGGTTGCTTTTTCAGGGACGGGCTCCTGCCCTTGGCGCTATCACCATCCTTGGCCGCAACACCCTGAAAAAGCAACCCCTGATCCTTTCCATCTAAAGGCTTTATTTTCAACTGATGAATTTAGGTTTAAGAAGCAATTTTGAGGGTTCTGGGGGAGTAATGTTCAACATTAGGAGATGTAAAGAGGTTTCGGCAACCAAAAATAAAGGTTCCCAGCTGGCTTGCCACGTTGCTTCGCTCCTCACAATAACGTGTGAGCAGTTACGACTGAAGCTTAAGTATCAAAAAGTTTTTTTCTCCCTGTATTAAACTTTTTAATTTTTTAGGGAGTTTTAAAACAGGTATCTCGGTAACTTTTGACTCTGTGGTTCCTTTGATGTCAGAGAGAAGCGGATGGATAGCATTTTGAAATGGCGGTTTCTTTCTATAAATATCAAACCATTTATGGGGGTGGTGCCCTAATGTATAGATTGCACCAATCCAGAGCGGAGCTTTGGGCATATTTGCGATGTTAATATCGGATGGCCATAGTTCTAATATCAACCATTCTGAATTGAATCGTCGAGTCATAACCAAGGCTGGGGAACGGTCGTGATACAGTGTGGGTAACCAGGGTAACTTATAGTCTTCTTCAGGTTTGATTAAATTTTTAAGCACTCGGGTTTTTAAGTCTTCTGAATTTTTCAGTTCATTAACCCATCCTTTTTGAAGTAGTATTTTCTGAATGTCGCTTATCTGACCTAACCAGGAAATATTCAGCGGCTCGATGGGCTTTCCAAAACGATTATTTCGATACAAAGGTAGATGTGCATTATTTTCCCACCAATCTTGTTTTAAAATGGTTTTTACCGGAAATTCCAGTCGATCGCTTTTAATCATATTGATTCGATGCATCACTCCATAAATAATGCAGCTGCTCAAAAGTAAGGTAGGTAGTAAATAAAGGAAGAAGCGGGCTGAAAGTAAGTGATTTAAGCGCCTTCGATAAGAAACAGTAAACAGGAGCACACATGAGAGACTTAAAAGGAGCGAACCCACTACGTCGCTAAGCCAATGTTGCCCTAAATAGAGGCGTGAAATAGCAATTAACGTAACTAGCGCAGTGACGATCCAGTAAGGCACACGTCTCCATTGATTTGTCAGCTCACTGGCAATGAGTACTGCGGAAAAACCAAATAATGCAAAACTTAAACTGACATGTCCGCTAGGAAATGAAGAAAAAATATCTGTTTCATGGTAGAGGTCTGGACGCTTGGCGTGTACCAGCCATTTGAGTACTTTAATGGCAATATAAATAAATCCCACCACGCCGGCCCAATGTGCTGCAATCCAAAAAGCACGTCGATATAAAAATAAAGCAAAAATGAGTGCAGATGCGATAGCCAAAGGCTTATATTCCCCAAAAAAACTGACAACTACCATGAAGTGATCCAGGCTGTTTGTGCGGAAGCTCTGGAATAAATTAAACAGTGGAACATCTAATTCTGTTATAAAGCCATGGAAATAAACGCTTTCAACTACCCAGAAAAAAAATAGCATAGAAAGCAGTCCCAAGGTTAGCAGGGTGAATTGGCGATGGTCGTGTGGGTTTTTAGGATTTACAATAAATTGAAGTGGGTAACCCATCTTGGGGTGGGCTTTTAAATATCGCCAACAACCCCCTAAAAAAGCATCAATATATTTCCAACTTTTTCGAATTAAATATTGAAAAAGCCAGATGCTTGCCCAAAGGATAAAAATCCAGAGTAATGTATAAGCTAAAAACTTGCCAGCAGTTGCTTTGGGTAGCTCCATCGAAAGGGCGCCTAAGAAAAAACCGGGGAATAAATAAACAATAGACCAGGCGGTTGCTGAAATGAAAGCCGCGATAAAGAAGGGGAGTACGCGCATTTGAAGTAAGCCTGCGATGAGGGGCACCATGCTTCTAACAGGGCCGACAAATCGCCCGATGACCACACTTTTTCCGCCATGTTTTGCAAAAAATCTTTCGCCTAGCGCCATCAGCTTTTGGTACTTGTTAAAAGGCCACATTTGATAGATTCGGTCTCGATAATGCAGGCCAAACCAGTAACTCAAAAAATCTCCTGTTAATGCGCCTAAAATAGAAACAGATAATGTCGCACCCAATGGCATAATGCCAGAGCCGATTAAGGTGCCAATAATTGTCATAGTGACAATGCCAGGCACAAGGGTGCCTAGAACTGCAATGGACTCTACCATTGCGATCAAAAATGTAAATACCAGCCCTATCATAGGGTGGTGCGCCAAATGTTCACCAATGATGTGAATATATTCAGAGAACATAGGATGATTTCCTTAGCGTTATTATGAGACCGCTTCTCCCAGTGCCTGTTTATCAGCATGATAACTGGATCGGACCAGTGGACCACTGGCGACTTGAGAGAATCCAATATTTTTAGCGAAGACTTTGAAGTGTTCAAATTGCTGTGGCGTTACATATCGGTCTACCGGCAAGTGGTGAGAGCTGGGCTGTAAATATTGGCCTAAGGTCAGCATATCTACATCATGAGCTCGTAAATCTAACAAAACTTGTTCTACTTCTTCATCCGTTTCTCCTAACCCTAACATCATACCGGATTTGGTTGGAATGTTGGGTAAGCGATGTTTGTGAGCTTGTAGCAGTTTTAATGAATGCTGGTAGTCAGAACCTGGCCTTGCTTGCTTATACAAGCGCAAAGCAGTTTCAATGTTATGGTTAAACACATCCGCTGGAGATTTAGCTAATATCTCCAGCGCTTTGTCTAATCGCCCTCTAAAGTCTGGTACTAAAATTTCTATCTTGATGGTTGGGTTAGCAGCTCGAACGGCCTCAATACAGTGTATAAAATGTTCAGCGCCTCCATCTCGTAAATCATCCCGATCAACCGAAGTGATAACAACATAGTTTAGCTGCATTGTTTTTACTGCGGAGGCCAGGTTGGCGGGTTCATTAAGGTCTAATGGATCAGGGCGGCCATGGGCAACATCGCAAAAACTGCAACGACGTGTACACTTATCTCCCATAATCATAAAAGTCGCCGTTCCACTCCCAAAGCACTCTGGTAAATTAGGACAAGAAGCTTCTTCACAAACGGTATATAAACGATGCTGATTTAATAGAGCTTTAATTTTGCTTGCCTGACTTTCAGAAGGCAGTTTCACCCTAATCCAGTCAGGCTTGGTGAGCGTGGGTTGTCCTGATTGAATTTTAACAGGAATGCGAGCTAACTTGGCAGCCCCTTTTTCTTTTTGCATCTTATTGGCAGGTTGGCTATGAATCATGGTTAGAGATACCCAAATAAATTTGCATCAGTATATCATGCTGTGGATTTTTTTGTCTTCAAGAAAGGTTATTCCCTAACTCGTCATTGCAAGCGAAGCGTGCCAATCCAGTGCAACGAAAGAATTTAACAGCGCGAGATTTGATTACAGAAAAGCAAGAGGCTTTGTTTTTTAGTCAAATGCGAATCCAGAGCTAACTTCATAAACTGCAAGTCCACCCAGGATTAGTTAGGATAGTTTTTTTACCAAAGCTAATCTTAACGGAGGCCTAGATGGACTGGCAATTAAGACTGATATCACTGTATCTTTTTGTATGCAAGCATTTTCCAAAATTGCATGGTTATTGCATGCGCCATAGCAACTATGCTGATCTGAGCTTTACAGATGAGGAAGTGTTAACTGTCTACCTGTTTGGCGTATTAGCTGGTAGAAGAAGCATCAAAGAGATTCATAGCTATGCAGATCAGCACCTACGAGAATTTTTTCCAAAGCTCTCTGGCTATAAGGCCTATGATGCACGGATCAACCAACTGTACGACGTATTTGTTCCGGTGATAGAATTGATACAACGGGAAGCCCTCTGTGAACTGCCATCTGAAAAAATTAATATCACAGACTCTATGCCAATTATCATGGCTCAGAGAGGACGACGGTTTCAAGCAAAGGTAGCTCCAGAGATTGCTAGCGCCAATGGCTACTGCGCTACCAAAAAAATGCATTATTACGGGGTTAAGCTTCATGTTGTAGGGACCAGAAGAGCAGGAAAATTACCTTTACCTAATCAAATAGGTCTAACCCATGCAGGCGTGCATGATCGTAAGGCTTATGAACAGATTGAACCTGAGGTTCAGTCAAAAGTTTTCGCTGATAAAGCTTATCAAATAGGTAATACGCCTTTACTTGAGTCTGAGCATTACACTTTGTATACCCCACCAAAAAAGGAAAAAGGGCAAATTTTAAAGGATGCTACAGACGCCCTATTAACAACTGCTATTGCAAGTGTTAGGCAGCCTATTGAATCTTTCTTTAACTGGATTAATGAAAAAACAGGCATTCAAATTGCAAGTAAAGTTCGCTCATACAAGGGGTTAATGGTACATGTCTTTGGAAAAATCGCTGCCGCATGCTTGATCCTCTTCAAGCCAATTTAGCTCTGGATTCGCATTCAATATGAGATATTAAAAAGTTATGGTGCTGATGAATATATCCAAAACTGTTATGGTATTTCTGCAATTGATAATCTTAACCAGTATAGGGATATAAAAGAAAGCGGCGATAGCACCGGAAGTCAATTCAATTCTGTTGGAAAGTTTTTCCTATAGCTATCGTTATAGAATGACCAAGATAGCAAGATAGAAAGAAAGCTTAAGAGGGGTAGAGTTTTGCAATCAAGGCAGTCAGGATCTGATTTTCAACGGTTTCTTGAGGGGGTGTTTGATCACCTAGTAAGTCATAAAGCTGAGTGATGGGTAAATCTGGATAACCACATGGGTTGATGTAAGAAAATGGGGTTAGATCCATCTTGAAATTAAAAGATAATCCATGATAAGTGAAACCCTTGCGAACTCTGAGACCCATCGAAGCAATTTTTGCTTGATTTACATAAACGCCAGGAGCATCAAGCCGCGCCTGAGCTATAATAGACAAGTTGGCTAATGTTTGAATGATACTGTCTTCCAGCTTGGTGACCAAAGAGCGAACACCCAACTTTAAGCGGTGTAGATCAAGAAGCAGATAAATGACAATTTGGCCTGGTGCATGATAGGTGATTTGGCCGCCGCGGTCACTCCATATGATCGGGATACCTTGCGCATCCCGAATATGTTCAGCTTTACCTGCTTTTCCCTGGGTAAAAACAGGAGGATGTTCTACAACCCAAATTTCATCCTGCATCGACTTTTGGCGTTGCAGCGTTATATTGCGCATGGTTTCCCAGGTTTTGGTATAAGACTGTAATCCAAGTCTCTTAATGAAGGGTTGCTGCATAATACATTATTTTTTCTCTATAGGGAGTTCTGATATTTTGGGAGATTTCTTTCCAGAAGCCCAAAATTGAACCTGGCTCAGCATCCTTGAAAATACGTTACCCCTAGGGTTTTTGGACAAAGCGACCAAAGGTTTATGGTCTATCTTTTTACCTTCCAGAAAAACGGTTAATGTTCCGTAAGCTTTGCCTGCTTCAATGGGGGCTTTAATGGGATCATTCACGCGCACCTCAACTTTGAGGTCTTTTTGGTCTTTATACGTTGGAATGGTGATGTAAAAATCGTTTTTAACACCAAGCTTTGTAAATTTTTGTTTACCAAACCAGGTTTTAGCATCCACAATAGGTTGGTCTTTGCTATAAATTTTATAGGTCCTGAAAAATCGGAATCCATAGTTTAAAAGCGCAGCGCTGTCATTGGTTCGGATCGTATCACTGGGTGCGCCTAATACGACTGAAATCAAACGCATCCCATTCCGTTCTGCTGAAGCAACCAGGCAATACCCTGCGGCACTTGTGTGACCTGTTTTTAAGCCATCAACAGAAGGATCGCGCCATAACAAACGGTTTCGGTTAGGTTGTCTGATTTTATTAAACTCAATCCATTTATCTTTATACCAACGATAATCGTTTGGAAAATGTTGAATCAGTGCGCGTGCTAATATTGCTAAATCGTAAGCGCTAGAGTACTGGCCTTCATCTGACAAGCCGGTTGAGTCGAGGAAATAGGTGTTTTCCATCTTCAGTAATTTAGCTTGCTGATTCATCATATCTGTAAATCGTTCTTCTGTGCCGCCCAAATGTTCAGCCAACGCAACGGTTGCATCATTCCCTGAAGCAATAATGACCCCTTTTACCAGATCCATAAACGGTAGCTGGCTATTTACCTTTGCAAACATACGAGAGCCTTCTGTTCGCCAGGCTTTTTCTGAAATAACAACTTTGTCATCTCCCTTCACCTGGTTTTCTTTTAAAGCAGAAGAAATCAGATATAAAGACATCAACTTCGTTAAACTGGCAATCGGCAGCCTTTCATTCATGTCTTTTTTTGTCAGAATGTTTCCAGTACCTGCATCCATTAATAGATAGGCTTTTGCATCAATTTTTGGAGCAGATGGTACTAGCTTGGGTGTTCTTGGAGTAGGTGCAGCGCTAGGAACGGGTGCTTCTGCATAAAGGGGAGCTACAATCAGTAATAATAAAAATGACAAAAAAATCTTAATAGAATATCTCATCGTATCGCCTTCTGAATAAAAGTGGATCATGTTTTTCAAACAAAATTTGAACCTAAGTGGGGTAAGTATAGTGCTTATTTGGTGTCTTGCTCAACTGGAAAAGTATGCAGTGGTGTTTAAAGTTGGAAATCCCCCCCCTTGGCGCGGAGCTGCGCTACATGATGGGGGATGCTCATTTAATCTTAAGCTCTTAATCTCCAAATAATTGCTTTAATATTGGGGCACTTCTTTATATTCAATTATCTCTTGAATAGCTGCAAATTCATCTGCTATCTCCTGTGCTTGTACCTTAAAAAAGGAAGAACTCCCCCCTAAATAGTAGTTAGAAATATTTTTGATTGCAACAGGCAAAGAATTTTCTTTTAAACAAACTTTTATAACACCGAATTCAGGTGATTTTAAAGCTCTCCAAGCGGATAGATGCTGATATTTGCCATATAAGTCACTTATAGTTTTATCTGTTATTCCATCATCATTTAGAGTTCTTACCTCATTTAAGGATTCATTTATCAGGGTCTGTAGTGAATCAGCATAAGGTGAATCTGTGTACCTATAGAATTCTTTTAAAATAGGTAAAATATCAGGATGAAAAGCATGGAGTAAATCCCTAACAGCTACTAAATTTTTTTGAAAAAGAGATTGTAGAAGCGTATTATAAATTTCTCTAGGGAAGCAAACCATTGGTTTCGGGTAAGCATAACCGGTCTTACTATCAAAAAATAACTCTTCTCTATTAAAAAGCTCAAAATACGCTTCTCCGTAGTCAAATCCAACCTGCTCTCCTGGTTCAATTGCTCTTCCTGCCGTAAGTATCACAACCCCTATTTTTTTTCATTATCTAAGAAGTAGAATTCAGTCTCTTGATTCAGATTGGCTGCTGCTATTGACTCACAGAAAATTCCATCATGATCCATCAACCTCTGTGGAGAGGGTAAGCTTTGCATAAATGAAGCCAGGCCGCCTACTTTATTTGCACTGTAGATTAGGTTTATTATCCCATCACGCTGATCTATGGGCTTTTCCATGATTTCATTTAGTCTGCCTCGATAGTATTGAGGCGAAAAGCAGGTCATAGCATAGGGGTCCTGCTTATCTTCAATATCCACACTTCCAGCATAAATCGCAACAATCTCTCCTTCCTCAATACGATCCTTTGTAAAAAGACCTAACCCCGTTTCACCCATATCACAAACGACTAATTTTTCTGATGGGTTCAAATTTTGAAATTTTAAAAAATGGGAGGAATCCACCTCGACCCAATCAGGAACCTGTAAAGATTCTGTATAAAGGAAAGAATCTATCCCTCTTCTCGTTGCTATAAACTTCTGAAATTCTTCTACTGGAACTTTGACTATCTCTTCTGATAAAGGGAGTGGTTTGTCAGAAAATAGTATTTCTTTGGTATTTGGCGTTTCAAACAGTGTTTTCATCTCACCCTCAAAAAACAATTGTATATCAAGTTGTTATTGTAATATGGGATCAAACGCAAGGAAAGGTTTTAATTGTAAATGCAGTTGCGAGTTTATTGAACCCGCATAAGCTTAGGTCCTAGATAGACGCTCTTGACTGGATTGCGGCGCTTGGCTCGCAATGAAGGGTGAACAGTTACCACTATTTTTTTAGGCAACCCCTATAAAGATTTTTTTGAGCGAAAAAAGAAATAATGGAGGCAAATTTTATTTAAACTTGAGGAAGCATATTGAGTATATGTGACGAAAATTTAGATAAAATTTGACTCATTTCACTCTTTTTATAGCCAAAAAAATTTTTAGGGATGTAGCTTAATATGACACACTTTTTTAAGGCTCGCAAAAGTCAATTTTTAAAGTGATCGACAGCCTAACCTCTTACGGTTGTCATTGTTTTAAGTCCGTCCTGATGAAGCAGTCTTTGTAAGCGAGCCGAATCTTCATGCGTTGAGGTGATTTGAACCCGATATAGTTTTTGCTTGTCCCGGTTTACTTTAACAGGGTGTTGCCTAGTCTGTACCAAGCGCAAGACACGTTTTTTCATTTGCTCAGCATTGCCTCGATTACTAAAAGCGCCTACCTGTAGATGGACCAGATCCTTCTTATACTTAGCTATTTTTTGAGTTATTCTTTGATGATTACGGGCAAATTGTTGCTTACTCACGCTTTTATAAGCTGCGTACTGACGTTGCTGATAACGACGATTTTCTTTAGCCCATTTGACAGGGTCTATTGCCGTGATTCTCACCTTTGCAACACCTTTGTGTGCATAATTCAGCTTTCTGGCTGCAGCATAAGATAAGTCCAGGATACGTCCACGTTTAAAAGGCCCTCTATCATTCACTTTGACGATAACACTACGTCCGTTTGAGAGATTTGTTACTTTCAGATAGGTAGGAAGGGGGAGGTGAGGGCTTGCTGCTGTCATGGCATATAAGTTATAAGGTTCCCGAGAAGAAGTCAGTTTGCCATGAAAGCGAGTGCCATACCAAGAGGCATAACCGACACGATCATAACCTTTGGCACTTTTTAATACGCGATATCGCTTCCCTTTAATCTTGTAAGATTTTGGATTCCCATATCGGCTGCGAGGCTCGACTTTGGGGACTGCATTAGGGATACGCGAAACATCAGCATATTCGCGTGGTGCAGCATCTCGTTTTGTGGGGCCTCCCTTGTATTGTGGGAGACGATTGTTGCTGGAAGAAGTACAAGCAGATAAACTTAAAAAAATAAAGCAAACTAAACAATAACCTAGGGCTTTAAGCTTTCCCATTTCAAGATGTACTTTAATCAATGTTCCACCCCTAAAGTAGTTAACAAAATAAGCATCTTGCTTTTAGGTGGATTGAATAAAGCGTATACTCAACTTCCACAGTAGAAGTTCCATCTTATGAAAGAAATGATCGTGTACGGTCTGCACACAACAGCGGCCATTATACAGAAAAATCCGGATCAAGTAAAATTTGTTTATTTTCAGAAGGATAAGTCTAGTTCCAGGCAGCAGGGCCTGGTTGATATTGCGAGGAAACACCGCATTTCAATACAGTTTGTCTCAAAAGATAAACTGGATCAATTAAGTCAGAATGGCATTCATCAAGGCGTGGCAGCCATCTGCATTTCTCCGAAAACATATACTGAGAATGACTTGCCTTATCTTTTAGATAACCTGACAGACCTTCCATTTTTGTTGATTCTGGATTGTATTGAGGATCCCCATAATTTAGGGGCCTGTCTACGCTCAGCTAATGCGGCAGGTGTTCATATGGTGTTGGCGCCTAAAGATCGTTCAGCAAGTATGACGCCAGTTGCTTACAAGGCTGCAAGCGGGGCTTGTGATACTATGCCATTCATACAGGTTACCAATCTGGCCAGTACATTAAAGTATTTAAAGAAAAGAAATATTTGGGTGATTGGAGCGGCTGGGGAGGCGAGCCAATGCTTGTATGATACGGATTTGTCCATACCGCTTGCTTTTGTTGTTGGCAATGAGGGAAAGGGGCTTCGTCGGTTGACTAAGAAAGAATGTGATATACTTGTATACATTCCAATGGCAGGCTCTGTCTCAAGTTTGAATGTATCTGTATCGACAGGGGTTTGTCTTTTTGAAGCGGTTCGACAACGAAGTAAATTGTATTAACAATTTTTCTTCACAGTCGCTAAGCTGAGACGAAAAGCGTTGATTTTAAATATTTTCTATTTTTGAGGCCCTTATGAGTCGTTTTGGATTTTTTACAGGATGGATTTGCCTGGCTATTTTTTTGAGTGTGGATGCTTTAGGATTTAGAGATCCTCTTTTTCAGGGAGAGCAAAATGGTGCCGCAGATGTATTACTGAAATACGACAGAAACGGCATTATGCGAGTTTCCCGCTACCATATGTGGAGTTATGATCAAGATATTAAAGAGCTTTATCGTAGAACCCTAGCCAGAATTCCACCTAACAATGTTTCAAAGCGTGTAGAAGCCGCTTCTGCTTATTTTTTGGGGGAGCCTTATGTGTTAGGGGCACTTGGAGAGGGCCCAAAGGGTGATTTTGATCAAAAACCCTTATATCGTACAGATGCCTTTGACTGCACAACTTATGTGAGCACGGTGCTGGCGCTTGTTGAATCTAACCGGCTTAAGCAGTTTAGAAAAGCAATACTCAAAGTGAATTATAAAAACAGGCGGCTTGCTTTCATTAACCGTAATCATTTTATTAGCGTGGATTGGAATCCGGTGAATCAGGCTAACGGATATATTAAGGATATTACTGCTCAACTGACAAAACACTACAAAGTTGCAACGACGTTAATTGATAGGCCAGCCTGGTTTAGACGTTTGTCGACTGATCGAATTGCTTTAATGAATCCAGCTGAGCATCTGGCGCCTGCGAGTTTATTGAATATGCTTCATGCAGATTCAGATTATTTGAAACCCACGAAGTCAAATCTAAACTATATTCCCTATACGGTATTGTTCCGAAATGATAAAGGGAAGCTTAAGCTTAACCAGACAATATTGGAAAAAATTCCTTCAGGCGCCATCATTGAAATGGTTGATCTTGGGCGTAATATGAAAAGTAAATTAGGGACTAATCTGGTGGTATTTCATATGGGCTTTGCAATTAAGACGGAAAAAGGTTTAATGTTCCGTGCAGCCTCTTTAACCAAGAAAACGGTTTCAGATATTCCAATGGAAAAATACTTGCTGGGGCTTTATCAAAAAACTAAGAATAAAGCCAAAGCGGGGATTAACGTACAGCAAATTATTGCGCCAAAATTTGTTTCTAAATCTAAAGAAAATCAGAAAAAAAAATAGACCTCAAAAGAGCGGCTACTCATTTGTCATTGCAAGGGGGGAAGGAAAGTCCGTCATCAACTATGTTGTTGGGTAAGTTAACTGGCCTCCGTCATTGCGAGGAGCGAAGCGACGCGGCAATCCAGCTCCAAGCTTATTAAAGTCACATAAGCTTGCGCAATGACGAGAGCATTAGCTACCAATGTGTGTTTACATTTCATTTTTTCGAAAGCCGGAATGACAGATTAAAAAGGCCTGGAAGACACACCCTAATTAGTCACTAACTCAGGTAATTGCTGGTAACGTCGTTTAAGTGATATATGCTCATAATAGATAAACGCGAGTAGAGACCCTATGCCTGCTGAAAAAATCAGGGCAAACCAGAAGCCTATTGCCCCCTTGAAAAAGGGATAGTTTGAATGGAATGCCAGATAATATCCTAAGCCGAACCCAATAGGCCATAATGTGCCCGCATAAATTGTGGTATGCATGGCAGTTTTACAGTAGCCTCTTAATATGCCAGCAAGCATACTTAACAAAGAATCAAAGAATCGGTAGCAGCCTACAAGAATCACTAAGGTAGAAGTTAACGGAAGTAAACTGGCATTGGTTGTATAAAACAATGCAACCAGGTGATGAAAGACAATTAAAAATCCAGTGATGCCCAATTGGAAGAGAAGACCTAGTTTAAGGGCTGTCTTTCCAATTTTGCGAGCCATAACTTCGTCTCTCCCTTCTAGTTGTTGTGCAATGAGCACTGTGCTCACCGTACCGATAGAAAAAGGGATCAAGTAGGTGAAATAACTCAGATTGGCAGCAATTTGATTGATTGCTGCATGCGCTTCCCCAAATCGGGCAATTAACAGTTCAATTAAAGTAAAGAAAACACAGTCAATAGAAAAATTGAGGCCGACAGGTATTCCTATTTTTAGAATGTCCCATTGGGTTTTAAGGCGCAACCCGATATTTTTTCGAAGTGCTAAAAAATAGGCGGTAAAGTCTGGGTGCTTTCGAATGACACCGTACGCAATAAAAACCATAATCCAGTTAACGATTGATGTTGCAATTGCACAGCCCAATGCACTCATGGTTTTAGGCAAAAATCCATAAATCAAGATCACGTTCAAGCTGAGTTTAAAAACGATCGCAACTGTGTTGATATACATAACAATTTTAGGTTTCAGCATGCAGGAAAAAAACGCAAAACAAACTTGAAAAAGCAAAATTGCAGGCATTCCGATGGCAATTGCCATGAGGTATTGGCGAACCATTTGAGAAAATCCTTCGGAAGCATGTGTGATTTTTAATAGAAATCCAGGGAACAAAAGTACCAGAATGGTAGCAGCTGCAAGAAAAATAGATAACCATACTCCTTGAGCTAAAAGAGAGGCAACCCTGTTGTAATCTTGCTTCAGGTTTGCAGCTGAAATTAAGGGAATGAGTGCTAATAAAATACCCATACAGGGGAGATAAAGGGTAATATAAATATTCATGCCGATGCCAAGGGAGGCCAGCTGGGTATTAGAAAGATGCCCAAGCATCACTGTATCAATGATGGTGTTAGCACTGATGAGTTGCTGACTTATAAAAGTAGGCGTTGCCAGGTAAATAATTTTTTTGACAAGGCTTTTTGACATAACTTGTCCTTAAACTCTGTGATCAGTAGGTTAAATCTTAACCAGGCTAAAATAGCTTTAACAAAGTAGACACTACCATAATTATCGTCAAGATGCTCTATGTATTTAGATGTTCATAAGAAAAAAAGGGATAAAGGTGACAGTCACTCACCCTGGTCAGGCGCCAAACACCAGAATGACCGCTTTTCACCGCCGGTGATTCAAGTCCCGGCGATGATACGAGCGGTTTGATAAGATCTATTGGTGAGTTTGAGCGCGGTATAGCGTTCGTTCATTTAATGGTTGAACTGGTCTTGCATTAAATGGCTCGATAGATTGAAATTGCTTGATTTGACTGGCTGACGCTTGTATAGGCGTTTTCATTACGATCCAAGTCACACCTTCGCTGCATGGCGGCGTCGTTAAAGACCCGGCATAAAGGTAGTAGCGACCGTGTTTAGGTAATAGATCCCTAGGATTTATCTGAATGGTCTTATAGCTTTTTTCACGTCCTTCAGCGGGTAAAGGAACGCTCAACATTTTTTCTAGAATTGAGTTCTTACGGCCTGGTTTGACAAACATGCCGACAACTAATAATTGTCCAGCAGTGTTTTTATGTACCAAATGAGCTTCTAATGGATAATGTTTCCCATGTAGGGTGTGCTCTGAAGGTGTATGGAAATGCATTTGCTGTAAGTAGTATGGTTGCCCATCAAAAACAAGATATTCATTGGGGGTTCCGTGTGTGTTTATATACAAGTTATTGCGCGTCAAAACCAAATCCAGCGGTATATTTTCATAATGAAACTGAAGCTGAGCTTTCGCTGGTTTGGTTAAAACACCGATGTTAATGGGTGATTGTTCTTTTCCTGTGCTACAGAGCTTGTATTTGGAAGAAAGGGTACCCCAATAGGCAGGACCTACATTCCCTTCATATCCCCACTTTTTTCCAGCATAAACATTTGAAAATATCAAACTAGTTGACAAAAAAGCGAGGCAAGATAAAAAAATTTTATTTTTCATTGTGTTATCATCCTTGTTTGTTCGTTTTGTATGATTTGAATGGGTCATATGAATGACCAGCTACAAATTTGATTTAAATTATAGTACTTTAATAATTTTAGTATAAAAACAAGAGGATACCTCTATGAAAAAATCATTCATTATACTCATCATGGTATGTATGAGTTTAGGTTTATCAGGTTGCTTGACAACCAACGAACAAGGAGGTGCATTGGCGGGAGGCGTGATTGGCGGGATTGTTGGAAATCAGTTTGGTCAAGGAACAGGACGTGCTGCAGCTACGATTGCAGGCACATTGGTGGGCGCATGGGCTGGAAGTCAGTGGGGAAAATCACTTGATGAAGCATCTCGTAGAAAAGCAATGCAAGCAGAGCGAAGAGCGTTTTATACGGGTGAACCGACTCAATGGCGAAGTGAGTCGTATCGAGGGAAAGTTATTCCTGAGCGGACTTACTATGATGATTACAGGGGAGAAAAATGTCGACGTTATAAATCTGTAATCTGGATTGACGGAGAACCACAGAGTGCTTATGGTAAAGCATGTAAGGTTAAAGGTGGCAGATGGGAAATTATTTCTTAATAACAAGACTGTCTGTTATATAAATTGCCCGACATTCTACGTTTTGATCGTAGAATGTCGGTATGGATCAAAAAAGATGAATAAAACGATTACCCATCCCCAGTTAAGACTTAGAAGATTAAGAAAATATCCAGCGCTTCGTGATTTAGTTCGAGAAACGTGTCTTTCAGTCAATGATTTCATTTTTCCTTTATTTATTCATCATGGCGTTCAAGTCAAAAATCCGATTGCTTCTATGCCAGGACAATTTCAAATCAGTTTAGATTCCCTGGCAGACGAAGTGGCTGAGGTAGAGCAGTTAGGCATTCCGGGTGTCATTCTTTTTGGAATTCCTGAAACCAAAGATCATCAAGGAACCTCTGCTATCCAGTCAGATGGCTTAATTCAGTCGGCTATAAAGATCATCAAAGATACAGCGCCGAATTTGCTGGTGATGACAGACCTTTGCTTTTGTGAATATACAGACCACGGACATTGTGGTGTTTTATCCCAAAGAACAGATCAACGAGAGATTGATAATGATCAAACCTTGTTATTGCTGGGTGAGCAAGCTGTGAGCCATGCAAAAGCAGGCGCAGATGTCATTGCGCCTAGCGGTATGATGGATGGCATGGTTGCAGCGGTTCGTACTCAACTGGATCAAGCAGGGTATTCAGATATCCCGATTTTAAGTTATGCTGTGAAATATGCATCCAGTTTGTATGCTCCCTTTCGAGAGGCAGCCCAAGGTGCACCTCAATTTGGAGATCGCAAAACCTATCAAATGGATCCTGCGAATTCAGTAGAAAGTTTGAGAGAGGCAAGCCTGGATGTCATGGAAGGTGCTGATATGATGATGGTAAAACCAGCACATACTTACCTGGATATTATTTTTCGAATTAAACAGGCTTATCCTGAGATTCCCTTGGCGGCTTACCACGTTAGTGGAGAGTATGCTTTGATCAAAGCGGCTGGGGCAAAAGGGTGGATAGATGAATCCGCGGTAATGATGGAAGTATTATTAAGTATTAAGCGGGCAGGGGCTGATTTTATTTTAACGTACTACGCAAAAGAAGCGGCTAGACGTATTCGTTCTTAAACTATGAATGATGGAGCGGCGCTCGACCTTTTAACAAGATGGGACCTGCCTGTTTTTCAAGGCATACCACAGTTCTTGCTCATTATCTCTGCCGAAGACAGTAGCAACGGTAATCTCTGTAATCCAGAGTAGAGTCTGAAATAACGAGAAAATCGAGCGTCGTTTATATTGATTATAGTCAACATTTGGGGAATTTCATGGCTAAACCAGCGATTATCTATGCATGCCAGGCGTGTGGTTCTTCTTTCCCAAAATGGATGGGGCAATGTAGTGGTTGTCAAGAGTGGAATACGCTGGTTGAACAAATACAGCCATCAACCCCTAAAAATGCTGCTTCGGCTCAAACCAGAAGGTTTATTAAACCGGATGAAGAGGGGGTAATCCGTTTGCCTGACATTCAGGCCAGTGAATATCCTCGCTTTTCAACAGGTCTTACAGAGCTTGATCGTGTTTTGGGGGGTGGGCTTGTTGCTGGGTCTGTGGTTTTAATGGGCGGTGATCCTGGTATTGGGAAATCTACGTTGCTTCTACAAACGCTTTGCCATCTTGGTGCAAAACAACCTTGCCTCTATGTGACAGGAGAAGAATCATTACAACAAGTTAAACTTAGGGCGCAGCGTTTAAATTTACAGGAGAACCCCCTTCACCTGTTATCAGAAACTTCCGTTGAACGCATTATTCATGCGGCTGAACCTTTGCGTCCTAAAGTCATTGTGATTGACTCTATTCAAACCATTCATACGCAATGGCTGCCCTCAGCCCCAGGAGGTGTAGGTCAGGTTCGAGAAAGTGCGGCGCAACTGGTACAATTTGCGAAGCAAACACATACTGCACTTTTTTTGGTTGGGCATGTAACCAAAGAAGGTGCTTTGGCAGGTCCGCGCGTGTTAGAACATATGGTGGATACCGTATTATATTTTGAAGGTGAGCGGACAGATCGTTTTCGTTTATTGAGGGCTGTGAAAAATCGTTTTGGAGCAGTGAATGAACTCGGAGTGTTTGCAATGATGGAAGAGGGTTTACGTCAGGTCAACAATCCTTCTGCTTTATTTTTATCTCACTATCAACACTCGGTGCCCGGAAACGCGATCACCGTAGTATGGGAGGGGAGCCGTCCATTGTTAATAGAGGTGCAAGCTTTGGTCAATGAAAACCCATTCGGAAATCCTCGGCGATTAGCGGTAGGGCTTGAGCAAAACCGGCTTTCTATGCTGTTGGCTGTTTTGCAAAGACATGGCCGAGTCTCTATTTATAACCAGGATGTTTTTTTAAATGTGGTTGGGGGTATGCGAGTATCTGAAACAGCGGTAGACTTAGCGTTATTATTAGCGGTACATTCTAGCTGGAAAAATGAGACGCTTCACGCTCAGACCATCGTTTTTGGAGAGGTTGGATTAGCGGGTGAAATTCGTCCGGTACAAAATGGTCAAGAACGGCTGTTGGAAGCTGGAAAGCACGGTTTTAAAAAGGCAATTGTGCCTAAAGCAAATAAAATAAAAAAAACAGGGTTGAAACAAATGGAGGTTATTGAGGTAGACTCTTTAACTCAGGTGTTAGAAGGAATATGGTAATTACTCCCCCGTCATTGCGAGAAGCGAAGCGACGTGGCAATCCAGCAATGATGGGAGAACAGTTACGACGTATGAACTTGGGGCGTATACGGCGTTAAAAAGAGAGGTGTTATGTTTAATAAAAATCAGACCATCGCATCGATGGATGCTGAGCTATACCAGTTTATTGAGGCGGAAGGGCAGCGCCAGGAAACTTATATCGGTCTTATTGCTTCTGAAAATTACGCGAGTCCAGCGGTGCTTGAAGCACAGGGGTCATTCCTGACAAACAAATATGCCGAAGGGTATCCTGGGAAGCGATATTATGGAGGTTGTCTTTATGTTGATCAGATTGAGCAATTAGCAATTGATCGTGCAAAGACGTTGTTTGGGGCAGATTATGCGAATGTTCAACCTCATTCAGGTTCTCAAGCAAATGCTGCGGCTTATGCTGCATTAATTGAACCTGGAGATGTCGTACTCGGAATGAGTTTAAATGAAGGGGGGCATTTAACGCACGGTAGCAAGGTTAATTTTTCAGGAAAAATTTACCAGGTTGCACAATATGGTATTCACCCTGATACAGGTTTAATTAATTTTGAACAGATAGCATGTTTGGCAGAGCAGCTAAGTCCCAAGTTAATTGTAGCAGGTTTCTCTGCTTATTCTCGCAAGGTAGATTGGGGAAAATTTAGGGAAATTGCAGACCGAGTAGGCGCATATCTTATAGTGGATATGGCGCATGTTGCAGGTTTGGTTGCAGCAGGGCTTTACCCTTCTCCTGTTTCGGTAGCGGATGTGGTTACCTCCACCACCCATAAAACACTCAGAGGTGCAAGAGGTGGATTAATCCTGGCGAAAGCAAATCCAGAAATTGAGCAAAAACTCAATAAGGCAGTTTTCCCTGGCATTCAAGGAGGGCCTTTACTCCATGCGATTGCAGCCAAAGCCGTTGCCTTTAAAGAAGCCATGGATCCTGCTTTTAAAGCATACCAGACTCAAGTCATCCAAAATGCACAAGCCATGGCTGAAACAATGACTGATCGAGGTTATGAGGTGGTCTCTGGTGGAACGGATAACCATCTTTTTTTAGTGAGTCTGATTCATAAGGGCATTACTGGAAAAGAGGCGGAAGCCAAACTGGAAGCTGCACATATTATCCTCAATAAAAATGCGGTGCCTGGTGACCCACAGTCTCCCTTTGTTACAAGCGGATTAAGGCTTGGAACGCCCTCAATTACAACACGAGGTTTTGGCGTAGAGGAGTCTAAGCTTACAGCAGGCTGGATATGCGATATATTGGATGACATGCAAGACGAACAAGTCAGTAAGCAAGTAAAGCAAAAAGTTTTAAAGTTGTGTCATCAATATCCAGTTTATGAGAAATAATCAGTATGCATTGTCCATTTTGCCCAGCTCAAGATACGAAAGTGATTGATTCTCGGCTCGTAGAGCCTGATAATCAGGTTCGTCGTCGTCGGGAATGTCTGGAATGCGGTGAACGTTTTACCAGTTATGAAATCGCAGAGCTTGCTATGCCTCGAGTGATTAAAAGTAATGGTGCCAGAGTGCTTTTTGAAGCCCGAAAATTAAAAGAGGGTATGCTAAAAGCACTTGAAAAAAGGCCAGTGAGTATGGAAGCAGTAGAAAACGCTCTAAAATCTATCATGCGAAAACTGAGAGAAATGGGAGAGGCTGAGGTGCACTCATATATGTTAGGTGACGAAGTTATGGAAGCACTGTTAAAGATGGATAAAGTAGCCTATATTCGATTTGCTTCTGTTTATCGTAGTTTTGAAGATGTGGATGCTTTTCGACAAGAAATCAGACGCCTATTATCTACTAAAAAAGAGAAAGTTTAAGTGACGATTCCTATTCCCAAACACACCAGTATTTTTGCTAGAAAAAAAGCACGACGATTAGCTTTGCAAGGTATTTATCAATGGGATATGACGCAAGCACCACAAGATGAGATAGAGCATTGGTTAATTGAAAACTACTCCTCTAAGCGCTTAGACCTAAGTTACTTAAGAGAAGTGCTTTCCAATGTCCCTTTGCATAAAACAGATTTAGACCAAACTTTCACGCCATTTTTAGATCGTCCTATCGAACAGTTAGAAAGGGTAGAACTGGCCATATTAAGAATCGCAACCTATGAGTTGCTTTATCTCCCGGACATTCCTTATCGGGTTATCATTAATGAGGCCCTTGAGCTGTCTAAATCTTTTGGCTCTATTGAAGGATTTAAGTATGTAAATGGTGTCCTGGATAAGGTTGCAAAAAAAGTAAGAAAAGAAGCATTGCCGTCAGAAAAAAGTAAAACATGAGGATCTATTTACAGCAATTCCTTCTCAGTAGGGCGGGAGTTGCTACAAACTTATATATCCCTTTGATTTATTTTATCTTATGCGTAATACTTGTACCAGTAAGGTGTGGTTGTTTACTGGCCCAATCTAAAAGTAGAAGAGAGGAGAAATATTTATGCAAAGCGAACAGGAGCTTCTAAAAGATGCATTAGCATCAGATCCGATCATAGAAAAAGCTAAAAAGGAAAAATTTCTAAATGTTTTATCAGGTCTTAATAGATTTTTTTATGAAAAAGCAACCAAGGTCATCACGCATTTGAAGTTTAAAAAAGGTATCACTGATGATGAATTAGAAAAAATAATAGAAAAATATCCAAGCTTATTAAGCATTGACTTAAGCTGGTGTAACCAAATCACAGATTTCTCATTTCTGGCTAATCTTAATGAGCTGCAAAGCATTGATTTAAGCGGGTGTTACCAAATCACAGATATCTCATTTCTGGCAAATCTTAATAAGCTGCAAAGCATTAACTTAAGCGGGTGTAACCAAATCACAGATATCTCATTTCTGGCAAATCTCAATAAGCTGCAAAGCATTAACTTAAACGGGTGTCGCCAAATCACAGATATCTCATTTCTGGCAAATTTTAATGAGCTACAAAGCATTAACTTAAGCGGGTGTGAGCAAATCACAAATATCTCATTTCTGGCAAATTTTAATGAGCTGCAAAGCATTAACTTAAACTGGTGTCGCCAAATCACAGATATCTCATTCCTGGCAAATCTCAATAAGCTGCAAAGCATTAACTTAAACGGGTGTCGCCAAATCACAGATATCTCATTTCTGGCAAATTTTAATGAGCTGCAAAGCATTAACTTAAGCGGGTGTTACCAAATCACAGATATCTCATTTCTGGCAAATCTCAATAAGCTGCAAAGCATTAACTTAAGCGGGTGTCGCCAAATCACAGATATCTCATTTCTGGCAAATTTTAATGAGCTGCAAAGCATTAACTTAAGCGGGTGTCGCCAAATCACAGATATCTCATTTCTGGCAAATTTTAATGAGCTGCAAAGCATTAACTTAAGCGAGTGTGACCAAATCACAGATTTCTCATTTTTGGCAGGGTACAAAACTCTCGAGATTGTGACACTATCCAGAACTAAAAAGCTTCAAGGAAACGACCTTTCAGTATGGTTAGATAGTCTTCAGCCCTTACATGAAGAAGAATTGGATACAAGTAATAGTTTGAGAGTGTCTTCTCAACTGTGTCACGTCCAATAATTAAGGTTCTTTTGCAAAACGATTCCTCATTGAACTGTTAGAGAAAACTCCTTTTCCCATCCTTTCTATTCAAGTGGATGAAGGTTCGGAATTTATGGGAGAGTTTGAGCGAGCTTGTAAAGAGCTTGATTTAGAGCTGATTGGTCCCCCCCCACAATGGTGGCGTGGAGCGGACTAACAAAACATCAAGAGAAGAGTTTTATTATCAACCCACACTGGCTGATTCTCTCGGTCCTTTTGAAGTGAATTAAAAGCGTCTGTCAAAAAACATAATGAATGTAGACCTCATTTTGCTCTTGGAGGATTAACCCCTTTAGAGTATATTCAAAAATTAAATCTCGGAGCCTGTTCTTTCTCTCAAAATACCTGAACTTATACAACACTAAAAAAATCATTGATGACATGCCCTAGTTTAAGCTAAACTTAAGGTCGCAGAATATTTATTGCTAGGGCGTGTATTTAATATCATTTTTTGAGTTTACCAAAGCCGTTTTCAAAAGGGAGGTACCACCACTTGGCTAAATACGCTTATCTTAGTACCCGAATTTGGAGAAACCCAATTCACATATTGGCATTTGGGTTTGGCGCGGGTCTTTTTCCTAAGGCGCCTGGTACTTTTGGTACCTTGATGGCTATCCCATTTTTTTTGCTTTTATCTTATCTATCATTACCTTATTATCTTTTGATAGTTTTCATTCTGAGTGCAATTGCCTGTTGGATATGTGGGGTAACCAGCAGAGACTTAGGTGTACATGATTATAAAGGCATTGTGCTAGATGAAATGGTTGGCTATTGGGTTGCGATGGCATCCTTCCCTGCAACTTTCCCTTGGATCATACTTGGGTTTTTATTATTCCGGTTATTTGATATTTGGAAACCCTGGCCTATTTCCATCATACAAGAAAAAGTCCAAGGTGGCTTTGGCATTGTATTGGATGATATTGTTGCGGGTTTATTTGCCTGGATCATTTTGTTTTTGATTTATATCTTTTTTCCTTATTGATGTCATTGTAGAACTCAGAAAATGTTTAATTTTTTGTAACTATTCACCCGTCTATTGCTTAATTTTACCTTAATCTTTTTGTGGAATAATCGCAGCTCAAAAATAAAAACTTTAATCTATTGATTAATAATCGATTTTTACGGGTAGTGAGAAATGAAACAAAAAATAAATGAAAAGCAAAAGAATCAATCAGTTTTTATTTTTAGTGATAAAAAACAAAAAAAGCACGAGTTTATTAGGGATAGGTTAAAGCATTGTGATTCAGCCTATTTAGTCGCTCTTGAAGAATTCTGCAACCACTGAAACTATTGGTTTTGAAGGGTAAAAGGAGTTAAAATTTTTGCAAGGAATATCCGATAAACCAATCAAAAGCTTGCAAAAAGAAGATGAAACCAACGCAAATATCGACCGAACAAACAGAACTATTTCAGAACCGATTATCCAATCAGCTTAACCCTAAACATCCCTTACTGCAGCTATCGCAAATTATTCCGTGGGAGAGTTTTGAAGATTCGTTTGGCAAGCATTTCAAAGAAGGTCCAGGGCAACCACCCAAACCGATTCGATTGATGGTGGGGCTTTTGATGTTGCAACACATGGAGGGATTATCAGATGTTCAGGTTGTGACTAAATGGGTAGAGAATCCTTACTGGCAAGCGTTTTGTGGATATGATTATTTGCAATGGGAGTTACCCGTTGATGACAGCTCTATGACTCGTTGGCGTAAGCGCCTGGGCGAGGAAGGGATGGAGAAGATTTTGAGTTGTACCATCCAAACGGCAGTTGAAGCAGAAGTTGTCAAGACAAAAGATTTAGAGCGAGTGATAGCAGATACCACTGTGATGGAAAAGGATATTGCCTATCCCACCGATAGTGCGTTATTAAACAAGATTCGAGAAAGGTTGGTAGATCTGGCAAAGAAGCAAGGATTAACCTTACGTCAAAGCTATACCCGGGTGGGAGCTCAACTGGTACGGAAGATCGAAGCAGTTTAAGCGGTTATCACAAGGTGTAAAGAAGTTAAAAACCTATCTGGGTCGGGTGATCAGAGACATTGAGCGCAAAGTTTCACAAGTGCCTGAGCAGATGGAATCCTTTACAGAACTTCTATCGTTGGGTAAACAATTATTGAGTCAAGACAAGCATAGCAAGAACAAGGTCTACAGTGTGCATGCCCCCGAGGTTTATTGCATAGCCAAGGGTAAAGCGAGAACGAGTTATGAATTTGGCTGTAAGGTTGGATTAGTTGTGACCCATAAACAAGGGCTAGTGCTTTCTTCAAAAGCCTTTGAATCAGCTGTTTATGATGGTCACACGCTTGAAGCTAACCTGGCTCAGGCAGAGAAATTAACAGGTCAAGGTATCAAGCGAGCCTTTGTGGACAAGGGTTACAAAGGGCATGGGGTTGAGCACTGTGAAGTTTACATTTCTGGACAAAGACGAGGACTCACGAAAACCTTAAAAAAGCAACTCAAGCGCCGTTCAGCCATTGAACCACATATCGGCCACATGAAATCAGAGGGTAAGCTCAGACGCAACCATCTAAAAGGAGTGCTTGGGGATAAAATCAGCGCCCTCTTATGCGGAGTTGGACATAATCTACGCCTGATCTTGAATCACATCAGGCTTTTTATGGCTTTTTTATGGTTCTTATTTTGGTTCTTATTTTTTCAATTCAGAAGAACAAGCTTGGCTTTATGAAAATTTGAAACATCGATTTTTTAATTCTTCAGAGGCGACTATTTATGGTGCGAGTTAATGAAGTTATATGGGGAAAGATACTTTCATTTATTTCAGCATCATTTTGAAAATGTATTAAAGCAAATTAAATTGATCGAAGTACCTATAGTGCTTACCAATTATATCATTGCAGCCAAAAATGCTGGTAAATTTAAAGAGGTTACAAAAGGCTTTGATTGGGCTCAAGATTTAAATTGTGCTGATAAAATATTTTTAGATGTGAATGTTGATATTTTATTAGCTCATAATCAGAGCTTATTAGAAAGTGAGCGGTATAATTTAATCGATGCCTTTATTATCAGACTTGAGATTCAGCGTGAAGATATTTTAGAAACAAAGCAAAAAGTATTCGATTTTCATGGTGAAAACCACACAACCACATTACTTACGCTTTTGTATTTGTATTATGCTTATGATTTATCAGACTTAATGATTATTCATGGAAAAGGGAGCCATTCACGAGATCAAAGTGCTGTGATTTCAGCATACCAAAAATTTATTGAAGTTACAGGTAGTGATTCGACTTTGCACCGGTGTAATTTTGGATGCTCAACGTTAGATCTAGGTGATTATGAAAATCGTCGTATTGAGCGTGCCTCATTAGTTGAAACAGTCGCGCGTCAATTTGAAGCGTGTTTAGCGCTTCCAGAGCGTCCTAATTTTTTGGAATCTTTAGAGAATAAAAGACAATTTTTTAGCACGATAGTACCTGAGGTTAAAAAAATCGCAGAAGAAGCTCGATCTATTTCAAGTAGTTTGAGGGCATTTTTTTAATGGATGAGGCTGAATTAACCATGAGCTATTTCATCAAAGATTCAATACTCATGCTGGAATGACAGGTTCAATACTTAGCCATGGATTTGGCATTTGTAAGCTGGAGTCCCATGCTGATTAAAGCATCCCAGATATTCCCCTGCTTTGCGCCTTTGAGGATTTTATCTGCTTCATAGGCGCATTCTAGTAATGCTTCCAAACTTTCTATGTTATGCCGGTCCAAAGCTTTTTGGAACCAGGGCTGCTTTTTCTCCCAAATACCTTGTTGCTTAAATGCTTCTGACCTGCTGACTGAGTGAAGATTCATGGCAATGTAAACCTGTATTAGCTTACGAAGCTCCTGGGTTATTGACCATAGCATTAATGCTGGCTCTACAGCTTCTTCTTTCAAGGAATGAAAAATCATCATCATTCGACGGATATTTCCTTTCAGACATTCATCGATCCAGTCAAATCCACTAAATTGGCGAGCAGGGAGGATGAAAGATACAACTTGATCAGCGTTTATCCTGTTTTTAGGGTAGGCTAGAGCGAGTTTTTCTACAGATTGCATGGCTGATGCATAGTTTCCTTCTGTATGTTCAGCCAATAAGCGGATGGCATCCATTTCAATTGAACAAGCTTTTTCTTGAAATTTTGCCTGAAGCCATTGAACATATCTGGAAAAATCTAAAGGCCAGACAGGCACATACGTACCCTTAGACGTGATTTTTTTTACCCAACCTGCCTTTTGGATTTTCGCATCTAGCTTAGGTGTCACTAAAATGAGAAGTTTATCGGGTTGAGGATTTTCAATAAAGTGAGTGAGCACTTGGTCTCCTTGTGCTCCCCAGTGCAGCGTTGTTGCCAGTAATAAAATACATTGTTTTTCCTGGAAAAGTGAGCTGTGATTTAAGGTGTTTTTCAACGCAGACCAATCAAACTCTTGATCAATATGGTAGCGCAAGGTTGTTGAAAATTCTTGTTTTTGAGCTTCTTTTTCTATGGACTCAATAGCTTCTTGTAGCAATACAGGGATTTCTCCTGCGATCAGATAGCTAGAAGTGAGTCCTTTTTTGAGATGTGAATTGAGTTGATTCGCATAAACTTTCATTGAAGGGCATCTCGAACCTTTTGAGCTTCCAGGCGGTAAAGCAGTAAAGTGATGGCTTCTTTCTGCATTTCTCGTTTGACTAAAGCCAGCTCATTATTAGAGTAAAGTGTTTGGCCCGGATTTAAAGTGAGCGGCTTTTGCACAGTAATACTTTGAGTGGGTAGCAGAGGCGCTCCATCAGATTTTAACAAAAGAAAGCGAACTTGATAGGTAAGGGTATAGCTTCTTGCTTTATCACTGGTTGTAATATCTGGAAGAGAATAAACCAGATCAGCATGTTCTATTTTTAGTATGACAGGCGCTTCTTTTGCAGTTTTAGTCAACTTTACTTTCCTTTGCAGTAAATTTTGGTTCAACAGGGTTGTGAATCTATCATAAGGCTGATTGGAGGATACATATAAGCAACGGAGGTTTGGAGGGAGTTGATTTTGGTGCTTAAGCCTGAAGCCACAGTGAGAAAGTAAGCAGCAAAGCGTTATGACAGTAGGAATAAAAAGCCATTTTAACGGATGTCTTAACATAATGTATTTCTCTTTATTTACAATGACGACCTTCCTGCTTAAACCACGATGCTTACTAATTTTTTAGGCACTACAATCACTTTCTGAACAGGCTGATGATTTGTCCATGTATTTAGTTTTTCATTGGCAAGTACGATAGATTTGATGGCTTCTGGTTCAGCATCAGCAGGCACAGAAATTTCTCCTCGACGTTTCCCGTTGACCTGAATCACCAGGTTGAAAACCTCTGCTTTTAATGCCGTTTCATCAATGATGGGCCATTGTGCGCTTTCAATCTCTCCATGGTAATCCAGCGCTTCCCATAAGTGCTCTGTGATATGTGGGACAATGGGATATAACATACGCAACAATAAGCTCATGCTTTCTTCTAATGAAGCTGGGTTATTTTGGAAGCCGCCTTGCTGAGCCATTAAATTCATCATTTTCATCCCGGCGGATACTACGGTATTAAATTGCTGGCGCTGCATATCATAGTCGGCTTGCTTTAATATTTGATAAAGTGCATGTCGGTATGATTTATCCTCAGAGGTGGCCGTTGATGGTGGCTGAGAAGGGGTTGTATGATAGCGTTTTAAGGTGTCCTGGTGTTGCTCGGCTAATATCCAAAGACGCTTTAAAAATCGAAAAGCACCTTCTACCCCAGAATCAGACCACTCCAGGGATTGTTCCGGTGGGGCTGCAAAAATACTGAAGAGTCGAACCGTATCTGCACCGTATTGATCAATGAGTTCTTGGGGAGATACCGTATTTCCTTTGGATTTTGACATTTTTGCCCCGTCTTTCAACACCATCCCTTGTGTGAGTAAGCGGGTAAAAGGTTCGTCAGAAGTCACCAAACCAAGATCCCGTATGGTTTTATGGATAAATCGTGCATATAACAGATGCATGACAGCATGTTCGATACCTCCTACGTATTGATCTACAGGGAGCCAATAATTGGCGCTGGCATCTAACATAGCCGTTTTTAAGGTTGGGCAGGTGTAACGCGCATAATACCAGGAAGATTCTAAAAAGGTATCAAATGTTTCTGTCTCACGCCGAGCGGGTTGTCCACACGTTGGGCACGGCACTTTGTAAAATTCAGGTGTATCTTCTAGTAAAGAATGGGTGCCATTGGGGACCAATTCTTCTGGTAAAACCACGGGTAAATCTTCTTCAGGCACGGGTACTTCACCACAACAAGAACAGTGAATCATAGGGATAGGTGCTCCCCAATATCGTTGTCGCGAAATGCCCCAATCCCTTAGTCTGAATTGCACAACCTTATTGCCTTTTTGGTTATCAATCAAAAGGTTAGTTATTTCTTCTATTGCTTTGCTTGAAGATAGGCCATTAAACGTTCCTGAATTGATCAAAGTGCCTTCGCCGGTGTAGGCATGTTTAGAAAAATCCCATGTTCCTTCATCAGGTGAGATAACCGGGGTGAAAGGTATATGAAATGTCTGACTGAATTCAAAATCTCGTTCATCATGCGCTGCCACACTCATGACGGCACCTGTGCCATAATCCATCAAGACATAGTTGGCAATCCAGATTGGAATTTTTTCTCCAGTAATGGGGTGTAATGCCTGGAGAGGGGTTGGGATTCCTTTTTTTTCCAGGGCAGCTAATGCTGCTTCAGAAACTCCACCCATATGACAGTCATGTAAAAACTGCTGAATTTCAGAAGACTGTTCAGCTAACTGAATGGCAAGTGGGTGCTCTGGTGCAATGGCTAGAAAATTAATACCCATTACGGTATGAGGACACGTTGTAAAGATCTTTAAAGGGGTCTCATGTCCCAAGACTTCAAACTCAATTTCGATGCCTTCCGAGCGACCAATCCAGTTTCGTTGCATGGTTTTGACTTGTTCCGGCCACTCAAGCTGATCCAGGCAATCTAGTAATTCATCGGCATAGGCAGTAATTTTAAAAAACCATTGTGGAATTTCCCGTTGTTCCACGATGGCGCCTGAACGCCAACCTCTACCATTAATTACCTGCTCATTGGCTAATACGGTTTGATCGACAGGATCCCAATTTACTTTTGAGTGCTTTCGATAAACCAGTCCTTTGCGATAGAGTTGAATAAACAGCCATTGCTCCCAGTGGTAATAGTCTGGTTTGCAGGTTGCTAGCTCGCGTGACCAATCAAGTGCAAATCCTAATCGCTTCAATTGTCCTTTTAGGGTTTCAATATTCTGATAAGTCCATGTAGCCGGTGCTATTTTATTTTGGATGGCTGCATTTTCAGCAGGCAGACCAAACGCATCCCAACCCATTGGTTGGAGTACATTCTTTCCTAACATGCGTTGGTAGCGTGCAATGACATCACCAATGGTATAATTACGCACATGGCCCATATGCATTTCGCCGCTAGGGTAGGGGAGCATAGATAAACAATAAAACTTGGGTTTGCTGGGATCATGAACTACCTCAGCTTTTTTTTGGGTTTCCCAGCGGGTTTGTATGGATTTTTCAATAGATTGAGGATGATAATGTTTTTGCATGGAATATGCCCTAATAAAAATGGATGATACGCCTTAATGAAACAATCCGTCCAGATATTTCTCTGCATCTAATGCAGCCATGCATCCTGTGCCTGCTGAAGTAATGGCTTGCCGATAAATGGAATCACTGACATCGCCTGCAGCAAAAACGCCTGGGACGCTCGTTTGGGTCGCACAGCCCTTAACACCACTTTTTACGAATAAATAACCATTTTCCATTTCTAATTGTTCTTTAAAGATGTCAGTATTTGGCGTATGACCAATAGCAATAAAAACTCCAGTCACTGATCGCTGGGTTTCTTCGCCGGTATTGACATCTTTTATTCGAATCCCATTAACCCCTTTCTGATCTCCTAATACTTCTTCCAGGACATGATCCCAGATGATTTCTACATTCCCATTTTGATATTTTTCTAACAAACGATCGGTGAGCATTTTTTCAGCTCTGAGTTGATTCCGTCGATGAATGAGTGTGACTTTTGCCGCAATATTAGAAAGATAGAGTGCTTCTTCTACCGCTGTATTCCCTCCGCCAACTACAGCAACAGATTGTTGTTTATAAAAAAAACCATCACAAGTCGCGCAAGCAGAAACACCTTTACCCATAAAGGCTTCTTCTGAAGGAAGTCCCAAGTATTTCGCCTGGGCTCCAGTTGCAATAATCAGAGCATCACACGTATATTCACCTGCATCTCCCTTCAGGGAGAATGGCTTGTTTTTGAGTTGAGCGGTATGGATATGATCATGCACAACCTGAGCATTGACGCGTTGTGTATGCGCTAAAAGATCTTGCATTAATTCAGGACCTTGCAAGCCTTCCTTTCCTCCGGGCCAGTTATCAACATCCGTTGTTTTCATCAATTGTCCACCCGGTTCCATACCAGTGATCAAGACAGGGTTAAGATTAGCGCGTGCAGCATAAATAGCTGCGGTATAACCTGCTGGTCCAGAACCCAAAATAATTAAACGATGATGTTGCGGTTGAGACATATTTTTATATTACCTACATTAAGGACGTGTCATCCATTCACTTTTTACGTATAATAGCTCAAATTTTAAGCAAATTTTTATCACATAGCTAGGGCGTGTCAACAATTAATTTTTTAGGTTCAAAATGTGGGTAAAGGAGGCAAGTTTTATACAAATTTGAGGAAGCATATCCAGATATGTGACGAAAATTTGCTTAGGACACACCACAACGCTTGATCCATATGCGCATTTTGAGTAATTGCTCACCCGTCATCAACTATGTTGTTCGCTAAACTCTAAAGAGTTAATTTTAGCATTAGCGATGATAATGATTTTACGCATAAGAGCAGTTAGAGCCACCATTTTCTTTTTCCCTTGAGCAATTAGTTTTTCATAGAAGATTTTCAAGTGAGAGTTGCTATTACAGGCAGCCATAGCTGCCATAAATAAAATATTCCGAACATGAACTCTTCCACCACGAGTTCTTCGATAACCTTTATGCTGACCACTTTCACAGGGAAAAGGAGCCAAGCCACAAAGGCTTGCAATTTTTCTTCGATTAAGCTGGCCCAGCTCAGGAAGTAAAGCGATTAAAGCATTGGCAATAATATTGCCTATACCAGGGATAGTTAAAAGCATTTCCTTTTTTTCTTGCAAGAGCTTGTTAGACTCAATGATTAATTGGATTTTTTTATTAAGTTCATCTAGCTGTTTCTGTATATGCTTTATAAGCTCTTTGCAGCTTTTTTTCACAAACTCAGAGACATTTGGACTCTGAGCTCTATTTTTTTCTTGAACAAGCATCTGATTTAAATCTATTCTTCTCTGAGTTAAGGAAGCTAGTTGAGTAGCCTCATGAGAAGGATTTTGATAAACAGAGAGTTTCTGATGTCGTTCAAAAGCGTAGTAAGCTAAACATTTAGCATCAATAGAGTCTGTTTTAGCTTTTTGACCTAGTGATCTAATGAAATGCTTGACCAGTCTGGTATTAGCTCTATGGACAGTAGCATTGATATCAAGAAGTTTTTGAAGAAAGAGTTGCTCATACCCACCTGTAGTTTCAAGAACAATAAAGGGTGAATTGATTTTAGAAAGGAATTGATCCAAGAAAGCTTGAAAACCTGAAGAGGAATTTTCAAAAGAGAAAGAGCTTTTTTGACCGAGAAGGTTAACGACAACCTCGGATTTTCCGATATCGATTCCTACGAAGTTGTGATATATTTTCATGTAAGTCCTCGCATAAAGAAATGGTTTAAGATTGTAAACGGGTGCACTTATGTTGTGTCCCAGACAACTATTCAAACGCGGTGAAGGACTTTGGAGGCGGAGATCTTGATGACGACGGTGATTATTCACCTATTGCGAGACGATCGTCCGACCCCGTTAAGTTCCCCTAACTAGTTAGGGGAACTTAAACTTATCCTTCTTAATTTCTTTTATACCATGTTTTTAACTTACAATTGCGAGGAGCGAAGCGACGTGGCAATCTACATCAAATTTTGTTACAGTCACGTGGCCTTGATTTACAGAAACAGGCCTCGGTCCGAACTATCACGCTTCGCTTGCAATGACAACTGGGTAGTTACCATTTTAAACTCAAAACCTGAATTGAAGACGCATCCTGTTATGAAACGGAAACCTAAAAATAAAACCCCAAAAATACATAAACCTGCTGCATCCAGTTCGATTCCATCGATCCTAAAAATGGTAGTTTACCGCCGCTTAAAGGAGGGGAGTTTTATTGCGATAGCTGCCTTTTCATTATTTCTCATGTTGGCACTTTTTACCTATCAAGATTCTGATCCTGGGTGGAGACATACGGGAACGCAAATGGAAATCTCCAATGCTGCTGGTCATGTGGGAGCCTATTTAGCTGATTTTCTGTTTTATCTTTTTGGGTATATGGCATATATCTTCCCGTTTCCCATGGTTTATTTGGGCTGGCTTTTCTTTTTAAGGCAACCCGATCCTGCTGAAACCTTGCCGCATTATATTTTACTGACCATTAAATGTTTATCATTGACCCTTCTATTCCTGACAGGGTGCGCTGTATTTTCTGCTTATCTGGCGTCTCCTCCTGGTGACCTGGTTGGGGGGATTGTTGGGTATGGTATCAGTCATCAGTTTGTTCGACTGTTTAACCCCATGGGTGCCTCTTTGGTCATGCTTACCTTGATGGTTACTGCGATCACGTTTTTAACCGGTTTTTCTTGGCTTCATTATGTGAGGAAGATTGCTGTTCAGCTGTTAACTTATTTCAAGGATAAGCGACCTTTAGCTGAGGCTGAAACGTATTTTTCGAAAAAGACAACGCCTGCTCCTGAAAACAAACAACCTGTCTTTTCCGCTGCTCCAAATGTACGAGAACCCTCTACACCTCCGCCGCCCCCAGAACCAAAGCTTGCGATGCCTTCCATTGTCGTGCCTAAAGCGCCAGAGAGAAAGAACCTGTCACCTATAAAAACGCATCTCTCATTAGATCTGTTAGACATTTCAACCCCCACGCATAAAAAAGGGTATACACAAAAAGAGCTGAGACATTTATCTTCACTGGTTGAATTAAAACTTAAGGATTTTAATGTGACTGTACAAGTGGTTGCAGTGCATCCAGGCCCTGTGATCACGCGCTTTGAATTGCAACTTGCGCCAGGAACCAAAGCCAGTAAAGTCAGTAATTTAGCGAAAGATTTGGCACGTTCCATGTCGGTGATCAGTGTCAGGGTGGTAGAAGTGATCGAAGGAAAATCTGTGATCGGGCTTGAACTGCCCAACAAAGAGCGAGAAATGGTTCGATTGCATGATATTTTATCCTCTAGCATCTATCAGCATGCAGAAGCACCTTTAACACTAGCGTTGGGCAAGGATATTGCAGGGCATCCTGTTACTGCAAATTTAGCGAAGATGCCGCACTTGTTGGTGGCAGGTACAACGGGGTCTGGAAAATCGGTAGGTGTCAATGCAATGCTGTTAAGTTTGCTCTATAAATCTTCTCCGGATCAACTCCGCTTGATTCTGATTGACCCTAAAATGTTAGAACTTTCCATCTATGATGGCATCCCTCATTTGTTGGCACCGGTTGTTACAGACATGAAAGATGCAGCACGCGCGCTTCGCTGGTGTGTGATGGAAATGGAGCGACGATATAAGCTCATGGCAAAATTGGGTGTTAGAAATTTAAGCGGCTTTAACCAGAAAGTCAGTCAGGCCATGGCAAAAAATGAACCCATTCCTGATCCATTTTGGGATCCTCAAGGCATTGAATCCACTCCAGAATCGCTTAAACCATTGCCCTACATTGTCGTAGTAGCGGATGAATTTGCTGATATGATCATGGTTGTAGGTAAAAAAGTAGAAGAACTCATCACTCGTATTGCTCAAAAAGCCCGTGCTGCTGGCATTCACTTGATTTTGGCGACTCAAAGACCCTCTGTGGATGTGATTACAGGACTGATTAAAGCCAATGTGCCTTCGCGTATCGCATTTCAGGTCTCGTCAAAAATTGACTCGCGCACCATTCTGGATCAATCTGGTGCCGAACAATTATTGGGGCATGGTGATATGCTGTATCTTGCGCCAGGCAAAGGGCAGCCCATTCGCGTCCATGGTGCCTTTGTCGATGATAATGAAGTACACCGGGTGACCAGTGAGCTGAAAACACAAGGTGCCCCTGAATATATTGATGCCATACTATCTGGTGAAGAAGGGGGTTCAGGGTCGGGAACCTTTGATGATTCAGGGTTTGAACTTGAAAATCCTGGAGAGAAAGATGCCTTATATGATCAAGCAGTTCAGATTGTCATACAATCCAGAAAAGCATCGGTTTCCAACGTGCAGCGACGCCTCAAAATTGGTTATAACCGGGCGGCCAGGTTGGTAGAAACGATGGAAGCAGCTGGCCTTGTCAGCCCGATGAATAGTAACGGAACTCGGGAAGTGCTGGTGCCAGCTCAACCGGAGCATGTTTCATGAAAAAACGAATCGGTTTTTTATTACTCCTGTCAGGGATATGGGCTGATATAACGCTAGCAGCCAGTAGTTCGGCATTACTACACCAATATCTTTCCAGGATTCACACGTTTGAAGCGCAATATCAACAAAGCATTTTATCTTCAGAAGGCAAGGTTAAACAAAAGATCTCTGGGAAGTTTTTATTAAAAAAGCCCAATTGTTTTGTTTGGGAAGTGATACAACCCACCCAACAGAAAATTATTTCAAATGGTCGAGAAATTTGGCTTTATCAACCTAAGTTAAAACAAGCAATCAGAAAGCCTATTCAACCAAGCTTTCAAAAATCTCCCATTGAGTTTTTAAGTGGTTCTGCGAGAGAGTTTAGTCACTATTTTCATATTCAAATGATTAAGAAAGACCAAGAAACGATCTTTCGCCTCATCCCTAAGAATAAAAAAATTGCTTTGCAGGCCATGCAGCTTGTTTTTCAAAAAAAGCAATTGCATCAACTGCTTTTTGAGGATGCGCTGGGGCAAAAGGTGCGCATTTATTTTGAGAAAATCCGGGAAAATATTGCGTTGCCACCTACGCTTTTTGAATTTGTTCCGCCTAAGGGGATAGATATTATTCGATAATCCAGAATGATCGCATGGTTTCCTTCGCCTGAAAAACTTGCATAACTATTCCTCGTCATTGCGAGCGAAGCGTGGCAATCCAGGCAGGAGCTTGTATCTAAGAATCAAGCTTATGTGATTTTAATAAGTTTGGCCGCCTCGCTTCGCTCCTCGCAATGACGGAGAGTGGTTAATTTACCTAACAACATAGTTTATGATGAGAAGAGAGGCTACATGTGGTGAATAGTTACAAGCGTGCTTAAGGTTATATCCTTTTCTATCCATTAAGTGCTTGATGATTTTGAATTTTTTATTTATTATGTTGAAATTAAAATAAATTTTAACATTATTTTCTGGGGGGAATAATAGACCAATGAAAGAACTTCCTGCTGCACTTCCTATACTTCTAGAATGTCTTGCGCCTTATACAAGTCCTGAACCTACTGATTGTTCATTGCCTCAGTTTTTTAAAACGAGCAAGGGGATGGAGGCGTTTTTCGAGGTAGAAGAAAGAGCGAGTATTTCCCCCTATTTTTATGAACAGATAGAGTCAGCTATAGCATATAACCAGTTTTCAATCAAAATAGGAGAACTCATCTTTGATTTTTTTTCAAAACATTTTTCTTTAAATGAATTTCGTTCTATCTATTACACGCCGGTGTTGAATTTAGAGAAAATTTTAATCAAAAAGGAAATCAGTGAAGATGAGGAAATAAATATCGCACATAAAGAGTCAAGCGATGCTCTTTTGAAACATCTAAAAGGGAATGTGAATGATTGCTGCAAGGTGCTTAAATTGGCAATTGAATTTGGAAGTCTGGGTGTTTTTTATTTGCTGGTTGATCATGTTGGCTTTCTCCCACAGGGGAGAATCACTCAGCAGGTAATGACGATAATGGGAACTGCTGTTAAACATGGACAGTTTGAAATGCTTAAGTATCTAATAGAGACGAAAGCGTTACCGGTGCCTGTTGACCTGTATGAGTCATTGAGGGCTCCTTATCTTAAGTCTCCCCATATGGAAGACACTTCAAATGTTTTCTTTTTAGCGATTGAGTATGGGCAGCGCTTGATCGTCAAATATTTTCTGGAAAATCAACAACAGATTGGTCTGAATCCATTTGCATGGGATGGTTCCGCTATGTATTGGGCTGCTTATGGAGGAGATGTTGAAATTGTCAAATGTCTGGTAGAGAATGGCGCAGATATCAATGTTTTGCAAACAGTTCAAAGTCATCACCAACAAGGAACTCAAATGATATCTCCAATTCAGTTGGCTGTTTATGCTGGGAATATTGAGGTTATTAAATATTTGTTAGATCAGGGATCGTTCAAAGATTTGAATGCATTATTGCGTCAAGCCTTTATATCAATTTTTAAACAGAGTTCTCAAGATGAGGTAGTTGAGGCTATTCAGTATCTGGTAGAAAAAAAATCTGTCGATGTCCATACTTTTTTTAATTTTGAGCTGGGCCTCCATGATTTGAGCAAATTTCTTAAAGCCCCCCCGAAAAAGCAACTACGTGTTATTAAATATCTGCTAGAGGATCATAAAGTCGACCTGAATCTGTTGCATGCAAAGGAGGATAGTATGAAGGGTATCCAACTGCTTGGTTTAGCTGTATTATGGAATCAGTTTGAAGTGATCAAATATCTGATAGAAGAAAAACAAGCGAATGTCAATGAGGTGAATACTTATAGAGATTTGTGCTGGCATAATGTTGAGAACAGAGCTTCGATTTCGTTAGCCATAGATAACTTCAATGGAAACCCTGAAATCATCAACTTTCTCCTCGCTAATGGGGCAGACGTAGAGCAGCCTTTAAAAGAAGGATACACCATTTTACATCAGGTTATTTTTTCACTTAATGAGGATACAGATACAACGGAAAAAGTGATCAAAAACCTGATAGAAAAAGGAGAAGCTATCATTAATGCTGCCAATGAAAAAGGGGTTACCCCTTTTCTTCTGGCAATTCAATCAGGAAAGTTGAACATAGCAAGATATTTATTCGAAGCAGGTGCTGATATCAGACGTTGTACCCCCCTAAATTTTTCATTTCTTCATTACTGCGTTAAAAGCCTTCCTTATTTCTTTATGCAAGTAACTTCTATGGAAAATTATACTAAAAAGCAGGAAGAAGCTTTCTCATTTATCCGGATGTTGTTAGATACAGGAGAGGGTATTGAGGTCTTGAATTTGCCGAATCATGAAGGAAACACACCGCTTCATTTCGCTGCTCAGCAGAAGCACGCTGATTTTGTCAGATTACTGTTAGAGTATGATGCTGATATAAATGTATATAATCATCAAGGAAAGACGCCTTTTGATCTGGCTAAAGAAAGCAATCGTTCTGAGGAGATTATTAGCTTGCTAGAAGGAAAAAATGAAACCCAACAACCCCGATATTTTTGACGACACCCTCTAGCGCAATTGTTTTAAGCTAAAAGCTTTAGGGCACAAGTAGCTGCAGTTTCTTCCTCAGAAACATTCAAAACCAGGCGTACACACTTTAGCTGGTTTTTGATTTCTTCAAGGTATATGGGATCTTCTATCATCCTTTGAATTTCCTGAGAGATATTTTTTGCAGTGGCAGCTTCCTGAAAAAACTCTTTCATCAGATTTTTCTCAGTCATAATATTGCAAATACCGAGGGTACGCTGAGGGGTTATTTTTCTTGCGATCCATGCGGTGACAGGGTTCATCTTATAGAGCAGCACAGTAGGAATTCTTAACAAACCACACTCTAATGTAACTGTGCCAGAAGCGGCAATGGCCATATCACAAAGCGATAAAGCATCATAAAAATGATCCTGCGTTAAAGTAATCGCTAGCTCTGGATAAACCATTATTTGTTCTGCTAAATTTTGTCTAACAGAAGGGGCGGCTGGCATGATAAATTGAGCGTGCGGATAACGTTGTTTTAGCTCAACAGCAACAGATAACATGATAGGTAACAGGCGTTTAACCTCACTCTTTCGACTGCCTGGCAGTAAACCGATGATGGGATGATGGGGCTGAATGTTAAACCATGCCAAAGCGTCTGTTTTCGATAGACTGGGATGTGCAACTTGGGTCAATGGATGTCCAACAAAATAAGCCTTGACACCGCGTTGTTGATAGAAGCTCACTTCAAAAGGAAAAATAACACAAACCTGATCTACATAACGTGACATCCAGCGAATTCGGCTTGCACCCCATGCCCAAATTTGAGGCGCGATATAATACATCACTTGAAAACCAGCCTGTTTTGCTGTTCTTGCAAAGCGAAAATTAAACCCTGGATAATCTATTAAAATCACCAAATCTGGTTTCTCAGTGAGCAAACACTGTTTCAATTTCCGAAAAGCTTTAAAAATACGAGGAAATGCGGTAATAACTTCTACGATTCCAACTACATCCAGGTGCTTTGTATCAACGACAATTTCTACGCCAGCAGCCTTCATTGCTGGCCCCCCCATTCCTATAAACGTGAGAGCAGGGTCTAGCGTGCGCATTGCTTCAACTAACCTGGCTGCATGTTGATCGCCAGAGGTTTCTCCCGTGACCAGCAGCACTTTTTTTGACATGCTTTTTTCTCCTTAAGCCCAGCTTTTTTCACGCTCAACCATTGATGAACTAATTGCCAGAGCAGTTTTTAATGCTTTTTTGGCTTGTTCTCCACCCACTTTCGGAGGTTGCTTGAGTCGGATACTCTCGATAAATGCGTTGATTTGTGTCAGAAGCGTATCTATTCTTTGAGTAGGATGTTCAACCGTATTCCACTGCATAAGCCCTCCTTTATGGAAAGCAGTGACGGACTGTGCTTGAAAGTCTGCCAGAATTTGAGTGTTTTCCTGATAAACGGTCATACTTCTCTTTTTTTCTTGTGCAATTCGGCTTGCTGTCAAGCAAGCAACACAACCATCTTCAAATAATAATCTGACATTTGCCATATCATGAAAGTCAGACATCATTGGCAAACCTATCGCTTCAATCTGTTTAATTGGTACAGGATGTATGGCATGTATAATATCAATATCATGGATCATTAAATCCAGGACAATGGAAATATCCAGGTTTCTGGGTTGAAAGGGACCTACTCGAGTGGCTTCAATCAGTTTTGGTTGGTATACCAGAGAGTTAAGCGTTGTCACCGCGGGATTAAAGCATTCAATATGCCCAACCTGGAAGATAACTTGCTTCTGAGAGGCTGCCTTTATTAAATCTTCTACCTCATTAAGCGTTTGAGAAACAGGTTTTTCAAGCAATATATGGACACCTGCCTCTAGAAAAAATTTGGCGATCGTATAGTGCGTCATTGTTGGAGTGACAATGCTTACGGCATCTACCTGATCTAACAAATACCGGAAATCGTAAACAGGAGAAACCTGAAGCTGATGAGCGATTTTATCACAGGTGGGTTTATCGATATCACAAACAGCAATTAATTCAGTGGTTTCTAATTGCTGATATTTTTCTGCGTGAAATTTTCCTAAATGTCCCACACCGATGACAGCAGTTTTAAGTTTTTTCATAAATGGATACTCTTAAGACGGTTTTATTATTTCTATTTATCAATGGCTTGCAGCATTTTTCCATTCGCGATGAGGGATATTAAGGGAAGCAATTCTTGCCCGGTAGGACGGGAATTGCTGCTTGAGGTATATCCCTTTGGTTTTTTACCACAAAATCAAGAGCCTGCTCAAACCAGAAGGTATACCGTTCTGGATATACCTTCAAATCCTGAACAATCTGTTCCAGAGTTTCCCAACGGAAATCCTGAGCTTCTTCAGGGTTTACTGAAATCATTTCACCTTGCCATTGACCTATAAATACATAGTCCCACTCATGCTCACTTAACCCATTTTCAAACTGAATGTGATAATAAAACTTCCCAAGGAGCGTTAAAAAAGGCAGAGAGAGTCCCATTTCCTGTTGCAGACGACGCAAAGCTGCTTCATTAAGCGGTTCGCCCGGCATCGGGTGACTACAACATGTATTGGTCCAGAGACCGCCGGAATGATACTTACTCATTTGACGTTTCTGTAACAATAACTCTAGTTTGCACTCTGAGTTTAAGCGATAAACAAACACAGAAAAGGCGCGATGTAATAAGCCTTCTTGATGCGCTGTTAATTTTTCCGCCTCTCCGATGATTTTGTCCTGCTCATTAACGAGCACAATTTTTTCTTTCATTACGCCCCTGCAAAAGGTTGAATAATTTCTATGTCAGGAAAAGCTTCTTTTACAGCACTTTGGGCTTGCTCTAAAAATAAAAGCTTCAAATTAGCCCCTGCATCTTGTGTAAAGTAAACAGGATGGCCCGATTTTCGTAAAGCCCAAACACGATAAATGGACTCAAGTGTTTCGGGTTGTGTGTAGATAATGGGAGGAAAGCTGCTCATCATCATGGCGTGCAAAGCCAAAGCATTTGACTCGGTTGCAGAACCCAATTGTTCAAAATCTAAATGTTGGATAGCCCCCTCAATAGAGGTTAAGTCTTTGGCAATCTGCTCGGGCCATGCCTTATAAAGTTCGGAAGTGCTTGCCGTGCGTATCATGGCTTCTCGAGAAGAAATCGGTTTTTTATCTCTTGTGATAATATGCAGGCCAACACGCAGCTCTGGCCAATTTTGTTGAATAGGATACCCATGGCTATCCATTCCAGTTTTTAATTGACCGCATTCCCATTTTACAAATCCGTGCCAAAGTGAACGGCAAGCGCTTCCACTACCAAGCCTGGATAAAATAGATAACGTAGACTTCTCTAATTGCCATTGGTAAAGATGGTCTAACGCCAAAATCAGGGATGCAAAGCTGCAGGCAGAAGAAGCAACGCCTGCAGCAATGGGAATATTAAATTGAAAGTGAATATCATAGAAGATGCGAGGGGAGGGTTGAAAGAGGGTTAAGTATTCTGTTAATTTACGAACAAATTCATGCGTCTCAGGTAATTTTTTCTGATTGACTGTAACCGCATGCTGGGTAGATTGTTCACGAATCAGACAATTCGCTCCCTTGGTACCTAAACTAATGGAAAGGCTCGAGGTCATAGGTAAATTTAAGACGAGATCTCGCTTTCCCCAGTATTTACAGAGCGCGATATTGCTGGGTGCAAATGCTTCTCCCTGATTTCGGGCATTACAATGATAAGTTGTTGGTAACAATGTTTTAACTAAAGTCATCCTATCCATATAATACACCTTCTTCTGTTATTTCTAGTGGAATCCATTCACAGTGAACAGAGGACTGCTTTTCTCCTTTAAAATTCCCAAGCCCAATGACACAGTCTCCCAGCCCGGCTCCCGAGATTTTAGCACCTAAAATACCTGTGTCTTGTTTTAAATGGTTAACCAGTGTTTGAAGTGCAGCATTGTTAACTCCCAAAGCATCCATCAAGCTTTGTTGTATATTGAAAATTTCCCCTAAAGTGTTCCAGTCATTTGCTTCAATGGCTGTGCAGCCTAAATGTGTGCACTCTCCAATAGATTGATAGAGTAGCTCAAAGAGAGAGGCGTGTTTAGCTTCAAGCGTCTTGACAGCTTGAACGACTTCAGAGGTTGATTTCTTAAGACCAGAATAGATGACAGAAACAGGTAGTGTCTCTTTTAAACGTTTAAACAGGAGAGGTTGATAGTGGTAGTAGACAATGCCCCCCAATAAACTTGCTGCAGCATCTGCTCCAGAGCCTGTTCCCTGAGCTTGATTAATGACATGTGCTGCTAATACTAAAAATTTATCATCGGGTAATAATTGTCCAAACAACCATTGCTGAAAAACCGTTAAAAGGCTAACCGTCAGTGCGCCTGAAGAGCCTAAACCTATGGATGGGAAGTCAGAAGTTATTTCTAAATCAAATCCGGTGGTTAGATAGCTTTGATAGTGAATCAATATGCTGGAAATTGGTTCAAAGCGAGGGTCAGAGGTTAATGTTGAAATCGAGGACTCATAATAACCGGAGCGATCAGACCGGAGGGTGAATTTTTCATCTACTCGAGGTCTTAACGTGACATAAATTCTTTTATTGATGGCGCAGACTAAAGCAGGGTAACCGTTTAAAACAGCATGTTCTCCAAGCAGCATTAAGCTGCCAGGAGCTGAAGCCTGATAACTCTGTTCAGTCATGAAATTCTCCTCGATTGATGGCATGCCCTAATCTGAAATAATCATATTGCGCCAAAATATCAGCTACCGGATTTTCTCCCACAATGAAAAGCACCCCTGCCTGTTCGCCTTGACAGGTGCCTGCACCACAGATTTTTGCCGCATTTCCTCTTTCCTCTATTTGGGTAATACAGACTTTTACTTTATCAGGTACGACCCCAATATCGCAAAGTAAACGATGATTGATTGCAATATTTTTCATAATTTCTGACAGGTTTTTCTGGGTTATCCCTTTCAATACCCCTTGAGTCACTGCATCAAATTCAGAGGGTAACGTATCAGAAGCTTGAAATGAAACAGCAGCTGTTTGAATGCAGGCAGCTGTGTCCGATTCTGGTTTTCCGGTGTATGCCATCTGAAAAGGAAAAGTGGGGAGAGGGTAGGTATGATATTTCCCACAGTTATAGTAAAGGCAGGCTTCTTGAAAAACGAGTTGAATATCCAGGCCGCTGCTTTTTCCATGCACCAGGTGTTCAATTTGCTGAGCCAGGGAAATAAAATCAGAATCAGATAAGTTGTTTTCAAACCCCATAGACAACGCACGTAATACGCTGACAATACAAGCCGCTGAAGAGCCTAAGCCAGAGCCTACTGGAACTGTAGAACTGACAGTGATAGAGAGTCCCTCACAGGATGTTTCATATTGTTCAGCATAACAGGCAAGTATATAAGGGACTAGTGCCTGAGCAGGCAAGACCTTTGAAACCGAAAGCTTTCCTTCTAAGGCAGCGGTGAAACGTGCATCTGCTTCTTGCTTGAGCGATTGTAGAGATAGGTCATCAAACACATGTTCCGTTTTAAAATTTTCTAGTTTAATTCGGGTTTGCTCACCTTGGTTTGATAAAAGTGTTGTCGTTGTATGATAGTCATGAAAGGCCATGCCCAAAGCAGATGCGCCATAGAGAATGGCATGTTCCCCTGAGAGAATTAATTTAGCTGGTGCAGAGGTTTGAATTTTCTGAGCGGTTAATGTGTTCATTTGCCAGTTTTTTGGTAAATTCGTTGGTGTTGATCTATTGCGACAAGCGTAAAATTTCCTGAAGCATATTGAGGGCAGTCTAGTCGACTACCATCGTTTGGAAAAGCGAACGTAAAAAAAGATTGATATGCTTCGTACGACAATGCTTTGCGTTGTTGGAGTAATGCTTCATGATCCATGACTGTTAATTGTATTTTGTATTCAGGTTGAATGATTCCGCTAAAATATTCTGCTGTACAACCTGAACCATAGCTGTACAATCCTACGCGTTGATGAACAGGTTCTTTTTCGACAGAACTTAACCAGGAAGCCAGGCTAATATAAAGCGATGCCGTGTAGGTGTTGCCTATTTCTTTCGAATAGCGTAAAGCGGGGTGCATTTGCAGGGAGGTTGTTTCATTAGACAGTTTAATGCCGGCCATTCTGGCCAAACGTTGATGTGCTTTTTCTGCTAGCCTGGGTACGGGTACGTGATAGCAAAAACCCGCATGGTCATTAAAATGAAAACCAGATTGTGCCTGATAGTGCAACCAGGATTCTTTTAATCCTCTTAAATATAAATCGCAGGAGAGCTTGCCATTAACAAACGCTTCGCGACGATAGTTCGGACGCCAAAAGTCCATTGCATCTAAAGCAAAATAACCAGCTGCTTCTTCAATTGCTAAAATGCGAGGGTTTTGAGTGAGCAACATGGCTGCACTGCCAGCTCCTTGTGAAGATTCTGGGGGGGTATTTGTGTCATAGCGAGCAATATCTGATGCAATGAGGAGTACTTTTTGGTGAGCTGGCTGGGTCTTTAAATAAGCCATTGCCATTTGAAGTCCAACAGTTGCGCCATAACATGCCTGTTTTAATTCAACCACACGACAGCGTGAAGATAAGCCCAGTAAATGATGAATATACATGCCGGCTGATTTGGATTGGTCAATGCCGCTTTCAGTGGCAAACAAAAGCAGAGTGATTTGCTCTCTATCCTCTCCTTCCAGCACACGCTCTGCGGCATTGGCGGCCATGGTTACAATATCTTCATTGGGCGCTGGTACAGCCATTTTATGCTGACCTGTTGCATGGAGGTAGCTTTCTTCTGGTTTGTTCTGTACTTTGGCAAGTTCAGATAAATTTAAGTAAAAAGCAGGGGTATAAAAGCTTAAACGATCAATACCTACTTTCATGTTAAGTCCTATATTGTGTTTTTAGTTAAATGGCGGGTGTTTTACAACTTGTGAATAAAATATGGAATACTCGCGGAATGTCGACTTTTATCATTATTCAGGAATCCCTGGTGTTACTCTAAGTTAATCATATTAAGGATTGAATGTCCATAATTTGCTTAATTATCAATTGGTTAATCTGCCCAGCAATCAGCTTCCAGATGATCTTCTAAAATCGTTCAAGCCGCATATGGCTTTCCACCAATTCTCCCTGATTTGCCTGGGCGGCCAGTAAAGATATTTCACCACACAGAACGCCTGCTGCACATATCATCGCTAATCTTCTTGCGCTTTGCCCTGGGTTGTTTTGTTGAGGAAGACATCCCATACGTTCTAGGTTGTCTTTGACAAAATCCAACCCTTTTCCGTTTCCAACAGTGCCGAGTATTAAATTGGGTAAAGAAACTGAAAAATAAAGATCTTCACCTTGCATATCAGCATAAGTGATCCCCTGGGACCCTTCTACAATATTGGCTGCATCTTGACCTGTTGCTAAATAAAAGGCGAGCAGGATGTTTGCAAAATGTGCGTTACTGCTGCGTAAACTGCCTGCCAATGTGCTGCCAATCAAGTTTTTTTTCAGGTTAAGTTGAACTATGGCCTCTGGTGAGGATCGTAATATTTTTTTGCAGATTTGATTCGGAATGACAATCTCTGCAGTGACAGATTTCCCTCTCCCCAAAATGCCATTAATGGCAGAAACTTTTTTATCTGTGCAGAGGTTGGCTGAAATTGAAACATACCGCAGGGGAGGGTAGAGAGAAAGCAAAGCGCTCATCACTGCTTCAGCAGCTTTTGTCGTCATGTTGTGCCCTGCAGCATCACCTGTAAAAAAGGTTAATCTAAGATAAAGCAATCGCCCTACGACTTCAGGGTGCCATTGTATGAGTTTTGCAAATCGACTGGTTTTTTCAACCGCGGCCTGCAAAGCCGATATTTGATTGGGTAAGTCTAAAAGCATATGTTGGAGCTGGTTAACAGAGTCAGCCTCAAGCAAAATAGAGCGGGTCATACCTTCCTGCATCAAAGCAATCTGAATACCGTCAGTCATCCGGGATACCCGGGCGCCTCGTTCAGTAGACGGCCATAATGGGGTCTCAAAGGTAGCGAGAGGGATATAAACTTCTTCGTTCAAAGCCCCTGCTAATTTTACGGGACCTATACGTTTCATGGGAATTTGAGCGGTTTGATTCTTCATGGTTTAATGGCTGGATCTGTGTATTCTCTAGGTTTGAAGTCATTGCGCCTAATATACCATAGCTGCTCTGTACAAGCTGCATCATAGTAACTTAATTGCTTAAATAAAGTGGGGGTTTTAGATGCCTATAGCTTTTTAAGCAATTTTAAGATAGGATTTTTGCAACTGTTCACCGCATGCAAATACGCTTCCCGTCATTGCGAGGAGCATAGCGACGCGGCAATCCAGACCCTAGCTTGTTAAAGCTACCCAAACTGAGATCTTCGATGGAGCCTTCTCCCTGGATTGCCGCGCTTTGCTCGCAATGACGATGAATAGTTACGGATTTTTTGACTTTTTTATCATCTATATATGCATACCAATAGGACGCGTAATGCATGAATCTATTTATATTGAAAACTTATTAAAGGCACAAGCACAGTTTGAAGCTTTTCGATTTGATATGATAGATGATCGTGATAAGGCGGGTGCAATTCAAGTTGCTGTCCAAGCACACATAGATGAAGATTTTGAAGAGTCTGATCTTCCTTATAATGTGGATGAAATAGATCTGAACCAATGCAGTACAATATTTCGGCAGCATATTGAGCCTAATCTTGTACTCATTCAAACAGGACCTGTTCAATGCAACGATGACACGCCCTAGCTTAACTACTCTGATCAGCATGAACCTTTATGCGACTTAATAAAATCAAACTTTCCGGCTTTAAATCTTTTTTAGAGCCAACCACACTGTTGTTTGACACCCCATTAACCGGGATTGTTGGACCCAATGGTTGCGGCAAGTCTAATGTTGTCGATGCCATCCGCTGGGTGATAGGGGAAAGTTCAGCAAAGCAACTCAGAGGTGAAAGTTTATCTGATGTAATCTTTGCGGGTTCAACCAGTCGAAAACCTGTCGGAAAAGCACAGGTAGAGTTGCTTTTTGATAACAGTGCGCAGCGATTTGGCGGGCGTTTTGCTGAGTATCACGAAATTTCAATTAAACGAGAAATCACCAGAGAAAACGGTTCAACATATTTTTTAAATCAAACACCCTGTCGTAGAAGAGATATTCTAGATGTGCTTTTAGGCACAGGATTAGGGCCCAGAAGTTATGCGGTTATTGAGCAAGGAATGATTTCTCATCTTATTGCGGCAACGCCAGAAGAGCTTAGAGGGTACCTGGAAGAAGCTGCTATGGTTTCAAAGTACAAGGAAAAGCGCAAGGAGGCTGAAAATCGCATCGCAAACACGAGAGAAAATATTCATAGAATTAATGACTTGTCTGTGGAAGTTGAAGCACAACTGGAGAAAGTAAAAGTCCAGGCTGAAACGGCTCAGATTTTTAAAACCCAAAAAGCCGCTTTACAAAAAGTCAGTGCTCAGCTAGAAGCGCTAGAAATGAAAGGACTTCAAAAAAAACTTAAGCAGAATGAATCTGCCATAGAAGAAAAGGAAGCTGCTTTGGCAGACTTGCATCACAAAGAAACTGAGATTGATCAGAAGCAAGTGCGTCTGACCATACAGTATGAACAGGAATCAGAGGCGCTATCCAAAGAACAGGATGAGTATTATCGAATTAGCATTGAAATTTCACGCTTAGAGCAGTCAATTAAAGATGCAAAAGCACAAACCCACCGTTTAGCAGAAACACTCACTCAATTCGAACGTAATCAGGAACATTTGAATCAGCAATTGACCCAAGACCAAAGTCAACTTGAAATCCTCCAACGTCAATTTGTTGAAAATGAACCTCTACTGACGCTAGGAACAACCCGGTTGACCGCCAGTCAAAATGATCTTTCAGAGACGCAGGGCGCTTGGCGTGCCTGGCAGCACGAATGGGAGGCATTTAACAAGTCGTATATGCAAACCCAGCAATCAATGGAGGTTAAGCGTCACCAGTTGCAACAACTTCAACGTCTACTAGATTCATTAAAACAACAAAGTCATCGTCTTCACCAGGAGCAGACAGAAATCCATCAGGAGCCTTGTACCCAAGAAATAGTGGGTTGGGAAACAGAAGCAGATGCGTTCTCCAGTCGCATTGAACTGCTGCAGAATCAAATACGGACTGTGGAAGAAAAAATGCAGATTGTGGAAGCAGAAGCTCAACGCGTTGCAACTCAAATCCATGCAAATCAAGGCAAGCTCCAGGCGCTTGAAGCAGAGCAAGCTTCTTTAAAGGCTTTACAACAGCTTGCGCTAGGAGAGGGGAAGCATAGAAAACAAGTGGCAGACTGGTTAACAGAGCAAGGTCATATAACCTTGACTTATTTTGCTGAAACCCTGCAAGTTACCCCTGGCTGGGAAAAAGCGCTTGAATTTGTATTAAAAGATATACTCAATGCTATTTGCGTGGAAAACATTCCCTATCTTGCTCAATCATTACCTTTAGCCAATGGCTTGCGATTGATTGAACAAAAAAAGTTTAGCCAAGAAACCTCTGATGCATTAAGCGCACCTGCTCGCGAGAGATTGATCAATAAAATTACTTCACACCAGGCAACATTGCCAGCATGGCTTGCTGATATTTATACAGCCAGTTCTCTAGAGGAGGCGCTTCAACTTATTGCTTGCCTAAAGCCGCATGAGTCTGTAATTACACCAGAAGGGGTTTGGCTAGGGTGCTCCTGGTTAAAGACGCTTGACCCCCAAGCAGAACGTTCAGGTATGCTTGCGCGGCAACAAAGAATGGAGACCTTGGCAATAGAGATTGCCCAAAATCAATCGATGTTTTCTAAGCTTGATCAACAACAAAAAACATTAGGTAAGCAATTAGAGATATTCACTTCTGATATCAAGCACCTTCAACAAGAAAAGCGCCAACAAGAAGATCAAAAAACTCAATTGACCGCAAATATAAAGGCGAAGAAGAGTTATCTAGCTCAAATCGAAGGGCGCTCTAAACGGATAGAGGAAGAAATAACGACGCTCGTCACACAAATTCAAGAACAGGAAGTAGAGTATCAAGAGATAGAAAAAGCGTTAGCCATACTACAAATAGCCTTGGAGAAAGATCAGGAAACAGAAAAACGTCTCCAAACAGATAAACAGAACTTGAATCAGACATTTGAAGCGGCAAAGACTGCACTTAAAAATCATGAAGATCAAGTGACTCACTTAAAGTCCTTGCAAGACTCTACTCAAAAGCAAATCCAGTATCTCGAGCAGCAGATTGTAAGAACTCAGGAACAAAAACAAAGCCTTGATCAACAAATCTCCTGGGTGCACTCTCAGGAAAAAGAGGCTCAAAGTATATTGCCAAGACAAGAAACTGAGTGGGCAACCTATAAAGAAAAGCAACAGCATAGTGAAGCACGTCTAGCAACGATAAAAGTTGCTCATCAACAAACGGAAGAGACCCTGAAGCAACTGAAAAAGCATCAAGATGAAGAAAAATCTACTCAGGATCAGTTAAGGAAAAATTTAGAACGTCTTCGTATTGACTATGAAACTGCACAGGTTCAACTGAAGCATCATCAGGCGCAATTTCAGAAACTTGGGTTTGAGCTTAACGAGATCATTGAGCAGCTCCCTAAAGATGCTAGGAAAACCCGCTATATTGAAGAGCAGGAGCATTTACAAGAATCCATACAAGGGCTTGGCGATATTAATCTAGCAGCAACAGCCGAGTATGAGGCCTTATTGAAACGGCAAACTTATTTAGAGGCCCAATCTCTTGATCTTCAGGCTGGCCTGGATACCCTGGAAGCAGCTATTCGAAAGATTGATCAGGAAACTTGCTTGCAACTTAAACATACCTTTGAGCAAGTTAACACGCACTTTAAAGCGTTATTTTCAAAAATATTTGAAGGCGGGCAAGCTTATTTGGAGTTAACTCAGGATGATTGGCTGTCGACGGGCATCGTGGTGAAAGCACAACCCAAAGGAAAGCGGAATACCACTATTCATTTGCTTTCAGGTGGAGAAAAAGCCTTGACCGCCATTGCTTTGGTTTTTTCGTTTTTCCAGCTTAACCCCGCTCCTTTCTGTATTTTAGATGAAGTCGATGCGCCTTTAGACGATCATAACATCAGTCGTTTCTGCAAATTGGTAGAAGAGATGTCACAAACGTTGCAGTTTATTTTTATCAGTCATAGCAAAGTGACGCTCACCATGGCTAAACAATTGGTCGGTGTCACCATGCGTGAACCAGGTGTTTCACGAATTGTCTCTGTCAATATAGAAGAGGCTGTTAAGATGGCTCAGGCATGATATTTAGTTGCCTCTGAAGAATTCGAAAAGCCTTGAAACAATTAGCCTGCAAGAGAAAAAGAATTAAATTTTTTGCAAGGATCCGTTGATTAACCATTAAAAAGCTTGCAAAACGAAGGTGCTGCCAAGGAAGATTTCCACCATGTTCACCCCATGTAACAGTGCCTCCCGTCATCAGCTATGGTGTTGGGTAAATTAACCGCCCTCCGTCATTGCGAGGAGCGAAGCGACGCGGCAATTCAGGCTCAAACTGATTAAACCCACATAAGCTTGAGCCTTCAATGCAAGCTCTTGCCTGGATTGCCGCGCTTCGCTCGCAATGACGGAGGAATCGTTACAATCACTTTTCGTATTCTTCAGAGGCGACTATTTATGAGTTTGAATATTTGATTACTGAATATGTTCAATATTATTATCATAGTCGACCTCATAACGCTTCTCGCTACGTTTTCAACTGCCGAACCTAGGATTATTAAACCTGTGAGGGATACTTTCTTGACACCCTAACGTAGCCGCCTCAAATACTAAAGTCTTGTCTTGTTTGGAGGTTGACTTTCATTGCTATTCTCTGCATAAAACCCATGTTCAGAAAGTATAAGTGTAACTTCATGAATTAACCCTACGTGAAATGGATAAAGACTCATTTTAAAAGGATAAAAAAATACTTACTGAGCACAAATTCCGATTTAGAAAATCATGAATTTCATTTTAGAGCAAAACCTTTATCCGTTTGAGATGCTAGATATTCGTCTGCCTGTTGTCGGATAAAATTGATATCCCACAAATTTTCTTCCAAAAGACATTCATAGGTCACAACATTTGATGTCAATTTGCAATCTTCCAACGTCTCTTCTATTAAAACCAAAAGCGCTTGGATAACATTTCGATTAAACCTATCTGGATTCACTATGAATTTTCGCAGCTGCTGTTTTAGCTCCTTGCTAACGTCTTGATTTTTATTAAGAATCTCTCTTAAATAGCTAACAAATTTAGTATGTGTCATGAGAATATCAGTTTTTTTATCATACGTTGAATGAGTTAACTTGATCAAAATTTCTCTCATTAATAATTGATGATCTGGATCCTCTATCTCCTGTCTCAATACAGATAGGGACGCATGATAACTAATTTCACACGGTATATCTATTATATTAGAAGCATCATAAAAACAGGAAGCTATCTTCAGAATTTCATCTTTGCCCATTCTGGTTAATCTAGGATAGTGGTTGAGATAAATGCTCATAGCTTCTTTTACATCACCTATTTCAGCAAAAGCCACGATAAATTTAATGTAAAATCTCTCCTTAAGTTGTTGAGAAAGAATAGGATAGTTTTTACCTAAGTCATTAATTTGATTTTCTATCTCTTTTAAATTTTGTACGAACAACTCTCTTTCATTCAACTCATCCGTTGTAATTTTAATAAATAAAGATTGGGTTTGTTCCTCAATATCGCTTAAAAGTGCTCTTTTTGACCAGTATTCCTCATTGTTAAATTCAAAATTTTCACTTTCTACTGCACCAGCACTTGCAATAAGTAATGCAATCTCAACTTCATTAAAGTAAGCTGCAGTATGTAGAGGTGTTTTGCCTTTCTTATCAATCCAGTTGATATCTGCGCCCAGCTCAATCAATGCTTTTACATTTTCAGTTTTTCCAAATTCAACTGCTGAATGTATTAAAGTATTACCAACAAAATCAAACGAGTTGTTGATGTCTGCACCAAACTCATGCACTGTGGTTATTGATTCAACTCCACCGCTGTAAGCTAAACAATGTATTAAACTTCTATCATGTTGATTAACCAAGTTGTGGATATCTAGGCCTAGCTCATATAAAACCCTTACCGATTCAATACGGCCATATATTGCTGTTTTAAACATTTCAGCTTTACCAAAGAGAACATCAACGCCTAGTTCATCTAATACTTTTATACATTCAATTTGACCATGCTGAACTGCTTGAGACATTGCATCTTTACCGAAGAGTGCAATATCTATACCTAGCTCATTTATTAATGTCCTTATATTTTCAGCTTGACCTTGCTTAGCTAATTCAGCCAACACATATTTACTGTTGTTAGCACCCAGTTTAAGTAAAAGTGTTACACACTCAAAATGACCCTTCTCAAGCGCGCAATCCATTGGGGTTTTATGGTAGAAGCTTAACTGATTGGTCTTGTTGATGTCTGCACCAAGTTCATACAACTTTTTTATATGATCAACATTCCCATCGTCAGCTGCATTATGTATTAGAGCTCTGCCCTCAAAATTAGTGGCGTTGATATCTGCGCCATGTTTAATTAGTAGCGAAACAATATCAAAATGACCATTCAAACCTGCTACATATAAAGGAGTTCTGCGTAAACTATCAGTCTTGTGAATGTTTACACCCCCCTCGATTAATCGAGTTACACTTTCAATTTCACCATCTTTAGCTGCACGAAATATTGGTGAACCTTCGAAATTTCTGATAAAACAACTCTTGGTTTCTTCTTTTTGCTTCATTTTTATAATTTACTCTGGTTATTACATAATAAAAGTTCTATGCCTAATAAGGATTGGTAGCCCAAAACAAATTTATTTAGAGTTTTTTAAACTTCCGAGGATTCAAGTACACCCCCAAGCTTTATGGCCTCCTTATTTCCATCAACCATAAGTTTTCCCTGAGGATATTCCCCTGATTGCAATGTATCAGCAATGGCTTTTGAGGACATTTTCCTGATTTTAGAGCATTTGCGATAGCTCTTGCGCCCACATCACTAATTCCGGTGTGAGACAATGTAAGTGTCAAATCCTCTGGGAAATTTCATGATTGCAACGCATTCACTAAGCCCGAATCCCGATTTAGAAAATCACTGAAATAAAAGAAACCTTTCCCGTGTAACGGTTCAGACAAAGAAATCATGATCACCCAATGGGTGCATTGATCAGCTTTTTCCTTGAGGAGGCTAACGTAAAGGAAGCCTTGCTAGTATAATGATTTTACCAAAACAACATTATGACCTAAACAGGCAAACAAGGCTTATGAACATATTACCCTTTCACCTCTCAACAACCAAAGATTTTTTAACATCTCGTGCGGGACTAGTCTGTATTGCCCAACTGATGCAATCGCTGAATTTTTCAAATTGGGTAGACCAATATTTTCCAGCGCCTAAAAGCAATCGCGGGTATAACCCTTCGGTGTTTGTGAACTCACTGATCCTCATGTTGCATGAAGGTGGCCGTTGTTTGGATGATTTACGGTATATTCGTGAAGACGATGCTTTACGTACTTTGTTAGCTTTAACCCAAGTACCTGGATCTGATTCAATGGGAGACTGGCTACGCCGTCATGGAAAGAAAGGCATGCTGGCTGTGACTGAAGTTAATCGTCTTTTGCTTAAACATACCTTGCATCATGTAAAGAAAATCACCCTGGATATTGATGCTACTTTATCTGCATCAAAAAACAAATCGGCAAAATGGACTTATAAGAAATGTACAGGCTATATGCCCATGGTAGGCCACATCGCAGAGACAGGCCAAGTGTTGGCAACGGATTTTCGCGAAGGAAACGTGCCTCCTTCTGCGAAAAATCTCGAATTTATTCATCAATGTGAAGCCGCTTTGCCTGAAGGGGTAACGTTATTTGCCCTACGTATTGATGCAGCGGGTTATCAAGGCGATATCATTGATGATTGCATAGAGCGACAACTTAAATTTGCGATTCGGGCAAAAATGAGCCCCTCTCTTAAAAAACTCATTCAAGCTCAAAAAGAGTCCCAATGGGAGTCTTTACATCGAGAAGGAAAGCCTCTGAATGGCGAATTTACAACACATCTTGTGCACACAATGGAAAAAAGTCGCCATGCCTTTGATGTGATCGTACAGCGTCGGATGATCAAGGGGCAAACCACTTTAGAACTTGATCTTGAAAGTGAAGGCAATGAAGGAGAAGAGCTGCTTCAATGTGGTCAATACCTCTATCGTGCGATTGCCGTGAGCCGTAACCCCAGCATGAGCCAAAGTGACTGGGTACATTGGTACAATCAAAGAGGTGAAACTTCAGAAAACCGGATTAAGGAGTTAAAAGAGGATTTTTCCGCAGATCGTATGCCTTGCCAAAATTTTGAAGCCAACGCGTTATATTTTTCGTTATGCGCATTGGCATTTAACCTTTTTGCCTTGCTGCGCATGTATTTACCCGTCCAGTTTGAGGCTTGCCGCGCAAAAACCATTCGCCATCGAATTTATGCCCTGGCTGCAAAAGTAGTTCGTCACGGTAGAAGAATTTATTTAAAACTCGAAGAATCTCATTGTGCTTTATTGAATGAAATTCTTCTCCCCCTTCACCGCCTGGCACAAGCACCTTAATCACCCCTGGATTTACTCTTTGCAACTCATAAAAACAAGCTGCCAGAAACACAGCAAGAGATTCCTTTATCCTCAAAATCCTGTTTTGGATAAAATTTGAACACCTCTGGAATTTTTATCGAGATTTTTTTGATAAACCATCTTTTATTTCCAACAAATCAATCTCATCAATCACTTTTTACAGAAATCCCTCTTCTTTTGATCTCGCTAATCATTTAATTTTCAGAATGATTTTTTCTAAATCGGGATTTGGGCTAAGGCCTGTGCACCTTTATCAGTAATTTGGTTGTCAGATAAGTCAATCAGAAGATCCCGCGGGCATTTCCCAGACGAAATTGCATGAGCAATGGCAATGGTTTCTTTATCACCAAGCGAATTATGAGACAAATCAATCTGAGAGCTTTGCGGGCATTATCCAGATAGTAATTGTTCGATCGTTGTTTCTAATCTTGTTTGCATTTGCCCTTCCTCGTGTGAGATGTTGATTAGAGTAAGACATAATAGTATCTATGTAAACAGTTTTGTTGACAGATCCATGTTCAAAGTGGTCAGCAGGCTACTGACCAATCACCTTAGTTTCATATTGTAACTATTCTCAGAGGAATATAAGGGTGTTTTTACATTTCATTTTAATGGGCACCTCGCGCTTCCTTTTTCCCCTCATGCTCTTTTAAGTATCGTTTACGCAAACGAATATGAAGTTCAACAATCATCCCTTCATAGACTTCTGTTTGTGGCCAATAAAGAGCTGCCCTCGATCCTGCAAACTAAACAATGAATACGCTGTTGCTTTGCCAGGCGCATTGGCAATCAAGACACCTCGACTTCTCTGGCTAATTGCGCCTGAAATTTGTGGTGCATAATGATCAAACACATGATACATCAGGCCGGTTCCTCCTGTTGCCATCAAAAACTCAGTATGAAAACCAATGAGTCCACGGGTTGGAATCATATAGTCCAATCGAACCCGTCCTTTTCCATCGGGCATCATGTCTTTGAGTTCGGCTTTTCGTTGACCCAGTTTTTCCATGATTCCTCCCTGATGGGTTTCCTCAATGTCTATGGTTAACGTTTCAAAGGGTTCACTCAAAACACCGTCGACTTCTTTTAAGATGGCTCAAGCATGATATTCATGGGCTTGAAGATTTGATTGCTAAATATGTTCCATATTATAATCATGATCGACCTCATCAAGCATTGGGGTAACTCCCCTAGGACGTTTTTTGTCGGAACCGAAGGGGGACATTTCAATAACGGGTGAGTAGTTACCAACATAAAGCTGAGGGGGAGAAAATTTATGCAACAAAGTTTTTTTTATGCCAAAAGGCGTCCTATTAAAGAAAATGAAGAAAAAATAACGAAAGAAAAATTGGAGAGCCGTTTAGGCTTTTGTTACATAAATACTGTGGAACCTTCTACTCAGTTTAGGCCAGTAGAATACAATGAGTTTGCTACAATCAAAACACCCTTTCGATCGAATGAAGAACAACTCTGTATCATACCTGAAAATATTAATGAATGGTTGGTGATAGTTTTTATAGATAAAACGGTTGGTCATGGTGTTTTTGCGCGTCAAGATATTCCAAAAAATACTTGTATCTGCATTTATGCAGGCGAACTATCAAATGATCAGTGTGAAGATGATTATACTCTCGCTCTGATAACTTCCCTAAAAGAAAAGCCACTTGATTCTTTTGAAAAAGAGGAAGTATCCAGAGGAAGAGAAATACTGAAAGCTTTAGGACGCATTATAGAGGGGGCTGGTGGAAGTTTAGTTTCTGAGAATCAATGGCCCCATATTTGTTTTATTTCATCGAAACAAAAAGGGAATGTTTCAAGATTTTTTCAACATTTACCAGATACTTCCTCTCATTCGATCATCGCAAAACAAAATGTGAGAGTTGTTGATGTATTTGATGAAACATTACAACTTCCAGTAACGCTATTTATTAGTCGCCATTATATAAGGAAAGGGGAGCAAATAGGCTTTGATTATGGGAAGGAGTACTGGAAGGAAGCAAATCAACAACCAAAATATTTTACCATGAGTGGTCAAATAATTGATGAAATGCAACTTAACAAGTTGGTCGAATATGAGCAGAAAATACAAAGGATTAAAAACAACCCGATAACAGAAGAAGAAGAAAAATTGGCCAAAATAGTAAATCGTTACCAATTTTCTGATTATACCACCCTAAGCAACTTATCGTGCGTTAATAAGCGTATCCATGAAGAAATAGATCCACTGCTAACGTATGTACAAGCGCCGTTAGTTTAACCTAAATTAATCAGTTGAAAACTACTGCGAAGGACTAATACACTGAAGATGTGAAAGATTTTTTATCTTTTCGGGCTCGCCGTAGAGGTGACTGCGCTTACGCTCAAAAAGATAAAAAATCTTTCACATCTTCAGACCTTAGTCCTTCTCGCTACGTTTCCAACGGATTAATTTAGGTTTAATGTTTTGAGACTAAAAATACCTCTTTAATTTTTAGCTTCAAAATGTGTAATGGAGGCAAATTTTAATGGGCACCTCGCGCTTCCTTTTTCCGCTCATGCTCTTTTAAGTATCGTTTACGCAAACGAATATGTTGAGGCGTCACTTCGACTAATTCATCATCATTAATAAACTCCATTGCTTGTTCTAGCGTTAAACGAATGGGTGGGGTCAGTATGATGTTTTCATCCGATCCAGCTGCTCGAATGTTGGTCAATTGTTTCTCACGAATGACATTCACAACCAAATCGTTAGACCGGGTATGAAGTCCAACAATCATTCCTTCATAGACTTCTGTTTGTGGCTCAATAAAGAGCTGCCCTCGATCCTGCAAACTAAACAATGAATACGCTGTTGCTTTGCCAGGCGCATTGGCAATCAAGACACCTCGACTTCTCTGGCTGATTGCGCCTGAAATTTGTGGTGCATAATGATCAAATACATGATACATCAGGCCGGTTCCTCCTGTTGCCATCAAAAACTCAGTATGAAAACCAATGAGTCCACGGGTTGGAATCATATAGTCCAATCGAACCCGTCCTTTTCCATCGGGCATCATGTCTTTGAGTTCGGCTTTTCGTTGACCCAGTTTTTCCATGATTCCTCCCTGATGGGTTTCCTCAATGTCTATGGTTAACGTTTCAAAGGGTTCACTCAAAACACCGTCGACTTCTTTCACAATAACCATGGGACGTGAAATTGCTAGCTCATATCCTTCTCGGCGCATATTTTCAACCAATATACCGAGATGAAGTTCGCCTCGTCCAGATACTCTGAATTTATCAGGGTCTGTTGTGTCCTCTACCCGTAGTGCAACATTATGCAGTAATTCTGTGTCTAATCGTTCGCGTACTTTACGACTGGTGACATATTTTCCATCACGACCGGCGAATGGAGAGTCGTTTACCTGAAAAATCATACTAATGGTGGGTTCGTCTACGGTTAAGGGGTGCAACGCTTCTGGGTGCTCTGGGGCACACAGCGTGTCAGAAATATAAAGTTCACTCACGCCGCTGATGGCAATAATATCACCTGCTTGTGCGCTGTCTATCTCAACGCGCTCAAGCCCTTTAAAGCCTAAGAGCTGTAAAATTCTACCGGAGCGTTGCTTTCCTTCGTGGTCAACAATGGTGACAGCAGTTTTAGGTTGAATTCGACCTCGAGTAATGCGACCAATCCCAATGGTTCCAACATAGCTAGAGTAATCCAGGGAAGAAATCTGCATTTGAAAAGGTCCTTCGGGATCCACTGAAGGAGCGGGCACTTTTTCAATAATCGTTTTGAGTAGTGGGCTCATATCCTGGCTGCTATCTGACAATGTCTGCTTTGCGTAGCCTTCTAACGCAGAAGCATAAATAACAGGAAAGTCTAGTTGCGCTTCTGTTGCATCCAGTTGCGCAAAAAGATCAAATACTTGATTCACCACCCAGTCAGGTCTTGCGCCGGGTCGATCGATTTTATTCACCACCAGGATAGGATTTAACCCTTGAGCAAAAGCTTTTTGGGTTACAAAGCGTGTTTGAGGCATAGGCCCATCCACAGCATCAACCAGTAAAAGCACAGAATCGACCATAGATAAAATACGTTCAACTTCTCCTCCAAAATCTGCGTGACCAGGGGTGTCGACAATATTAATTGTGTAATCATTCCATTGTATGGATGTATTTTTTGCTAATATGGTAATACCACGCTCCCGCTCTAATGCATTGGAATCCATTACCCGCTCAGCCTGGCCTGCACGTGCGTCTAAAGTGCCTGTTTGTTCAAGCAGTTTATCAACTAAAGTCGTTTTGCCGTGATCAACATGGGCGATAATGGCAATGTTTCTAATGTTTTGAATCATAGTTAGAAATTTCTCATGAATGGTTTTATTATCATTGTAATTGCTTACTTGTATTTAGGATCTAAGTTTACGTAAGGAAACAAGTATATCAGTATATCCAAGTTTAGAAGACTATTATAGAATGATAAAAAGGTAAAAAGTTTGTAACAGTTCACCCGTCATTGCGAGCGAAGCGCGGCAATCCAGGCGAGAGCCTTTAATTAGGGCCTAGACTTATGCAGCTTCTAAATAATATTAAAGGTGGGCCTCATCAGAAAATATTTGGCGCATTGTGCTGGTTGAAAAGATATCTTTAATGGTAACTACTCACCCCTTCATTCCGGCCAGAAAGGCCAGGATTTTCTGTGCAAATGCCCCCCGCTGGTCCAATCTATCCTAGTCGTTATTTGATAAATTGAAAGAATTTATAATTTCTTCCTCAGATGAAGAATTTTTTTTCTGATTGACTGGGGCTTCTCTTCTTTGTTCTTGCGGTATGAAATAGGGTATATGAAAATTAGCCCTATAAAAAAGATCCCTAGAAAAAAATTCAATGCCATTACAACCGATAGGAGGTACTGGTACTGGTATAAATTCACACATGTTTGTGTCTTCATTTTTAGTATACTTATCTAACACAAGATGAGTCTGGTCTTTCAACCTGAATTGCGTTATTTTTTGATGGTGTACCTCTCTTTTGTTAGTTACTTTTTTTTACCCAAATAGACCTAGGAAAACTTTGGCGTTATTTAACGCCCTGCGAGATATTTTCCTATGGTACATTGTAGCGCATTAAAGATAAGAGAATATATGTCCAAAGAATTAACCCTCTTTAAAAATGATAAGAACACTCATCTGCAAAGTTACTTTCAATCTATTTTTGAAAAATTCCCAGAACTGCTTTGTTTTCTTTCTGACGGCGTTGATGCTACTCAAGATTATGACGTGACTCAGATGGCTCCTTGGATGCTAGAAATGTATCAGGCTGCAAAAAATGCCGATCCTTCTGATGAATTCAAAGCATCTCCTCTGTATACATTTACAACGAAAAAGACTGAAAAGAGGAGTATTGAGCTAGAACGAACCTTCCTATGTTTGTTAACTATGAAAGCAGTTATTGAAGATAATTATGAATTTTTCTTACTAAATCCTGTTTTAAATGGCCAGACGATATCACAAGAGCAGTTTTTTAAACTAAGTTCGCTTTTTAGCACCCAGTTTTCACCAGAGACTTTAAAGTTTTTAGAGCTGGAACTAGTTTATGGTGACTTTGGAAAAATCAGACCTTTACGTGACATTTTGAGTCAACAGTTTTCTATCAAGCATCAAGATCCTGACCACTTTATGACAGCTTTGCTAGAACAGTGTTATAGTGAGTTAAAAGTTATTTTTCCTTCTTTAAATTTAATTTCTCTTGAAGAGTTTGAAGAATTTAAACGAATCAATACTCAATTCCACTACGGTCATTTTTTCCATACGGAATGTACTCATCGAGAGCTAGAAAAATTAAAAGATATTCTTCTGGAACGAGGTGTAGATTATTTATACAAGCATTTTCTTGTTCAAGTTTTTGATGTGTCAGGTGCGGCTGCTCAAAACCAGGGTAAGATATTACTAAATCAGCAAATTTTTAATTCCTATTTCAACGATATGCTTCCTTTGCTGGAAAGTTTGCCAACAGCCAATGCAGAAGAAATATATCATCTTTATTTAAGGAACAGACTTATACTCTGTGACATAGAAGTACCAGAAAATTTACCTCTTCCACAAGAACTCTACCTTTTAGCTAGATTACTTTGCATGTTTAGAATCTATGACGCTCAATCAGCTGAAAATATAAGATTCAGCATAAAAAGTCTAATGGATAATGAATCTTTTAATGATGCAATACAAATACTTATGGATTACCAGACCCAGACAAATTTTCCAACGCCCACGTATATACCTGCATTTTTAAATACACTTCGTCAAAGTAAAGAGGTCTTGGATTTGAGCATTTCACAAAGTAAAGAACCATTAGAAGTGGCATTGGAAATTGGAATGGTTGTTATCGGCAAGGCTTTAAGGGCTCACTGGCAACTTATTTTAAACCAAGAAGTAAATCTCTTCAACCCTTTGAATTTTAATAAAATTGCGGGTTTTGCTAAAAGTGATTTTGTGAAAATTTATAATCTTTATACAGGAGAAGAAAGTTTCTCTTTTAGCAAAGTTGACGGTATTATTTACCCAAACACTTGGATTGAAGAGAATAAGGCAAATGAAGCTGAAAATTATGCTGCTTCTATGGTTAAAGCAAATGGACTTATATTTTTTTAAAGAGCATGTTGCAGTTATTATTTGAATCGGCTTTGTCATTACGAGGAGCAAAGCGCGGCAATGACAGGAGGAGTCGTTGCATCTGTTGAACAGTTACAAAAGTTTTTCATCAAAATAGATTTTATTCTGGGATTTTTGATCTTGATCAGCTAAAATAGCCAAATATTTAGATTCCTATGCGAGAGTGGCGGAATTGGTAGACGCACTGGATTTAGGTTCCAGCGGGGAAACCTGTGAGAGTTCGAGTCTCTCCTCTCGCACCATTTTTAGTACCAACAGAGGGTTTCATGTCCAAAAAAACCGTTGCTAAAACAGCTTCTGAAGCAGTTGATGTCAAGATTGACTCATTATCCAATCTGGAAAGAAAGCTCACGATTATAGTACCTGTCAGTCACATTGAGGAAAAACAGGCAGAAGAATTTCGGAAGCTTGCACAGCATGCTCAAGTAAAGGGATACCGAAAAGGGAAGGTCCCGATGCCCATGCTAAAAAAGTTTTATGGTAAATCTGTCCATGATGAAGTCATTCGAAAATTGGTCGACGAAAGTTTATCCAATGCTATTAAAGACAATGCATTACAGCCTGCGGGTGGTATACAAATTGATACCCTGGAAGCAGAGCTTGGGAAACCTCTAAAAATTGAAGCCACATTCGAAGTGATTCCTGAGATTAAACTGGGGGATATGGCTGAGCTTCAAGTTGAGAAGTTTAAAGTGGATATCACAGAAGCAGACATTAATCAAAAGTTAAAAGCGCTCAGAGCGCAAAACGCTTCCTGGCTGCCTACTCAAGAAGCAGCAAAAAAGGGAGATCGAGTGAAGGTAGATTATGAAGGAGAAGTGGATGGAAAAAGTTTTCCTGGTGGTTCTAATCAAGGTGTTTCAGTAGAAATAGGAAAGGAAACCTTGATTGCAGGATTTGAAGATAAGCTGGTGGGAGCAAAAGCAGGAGATGATCTTTCATTTGATGTGAAGTTTCCTAAAGATTATGGCATCAAAGAATTAGAAGGAAAAAAAGCGCATTTTAAAGTTAAAGTCCATGAAGTATCTGTCAGTGAATTACCTGAACTAGATGACAACTTTGCTAAAAAACTGGATGTGCAAGGCGGGCTTGATGCGTTAAAGCAAAAATTGAAAGAACACATGGAAGAAGACCTCAAACAGGTCATCCAGGAAAATCTAAGGCATCAAGTTGTAGAACAGTTGTTTAAAAAATATCCGATTGAACCACCTAAAGCCTTGGTAGAGAATGAAATTAAGGCAATGCAGGCACAAGTGAAACAACAGTTTGCTCATATGATGAAAGGAGGCTCATTTCCTGAACTACCTAGAGAACATTTTGAAGAGCAAGCTGGCAAGAAGGTCGCTGTTAGCCTAATATTTTCAGAGTTAGTGAAAAAATATGAACTGAAACCGGATCAAGAGCGTCTTCAGAAAAAAATAGAAACAATGACAGCCCATTATCCTGGAAATGCTGATGCCATGATGAAGTGGCTGGCTGATAATGAAAATGCGAAACAACAATTGATGTTTGCTGTTTTAGAAGAACAGGTCATTGATAAAATTTTAGAGGAAGCGCAAGTTAAAGAAAAAGTCACTCATTATCATGATGCAGTAGAATGGAAAAAATCTGAAGAGAAAACTAAATAAAGAGAGGATCTTAATATTATGGTCATGAATCAATTAGTTCCCATGGTAGTTGAACAAACTGCTCGTGGGGAGCGGGCTTATGATATCTATTCGCGCTTATTAAAAGAACGTGTTATTTTTTTAGTAGGGGAAATTGAGCAACACATGGCAAATCTGGTGGTTGCCCAGTTGCTTTATCTGGAATCTGAAAATCCAGATAAAGACATCTCTATATATATTAATTCCCCTGGTGGGGCAGTCTCTGCTGCACTTGCAATTTACGATACCATGCAGTTTATTAAGCCTGATGTGAGTACGCTGTGTATTGGACAAGCAGCAAGCGCCGGTGCCCTTTTATTGGCTAGTGGTGCTGTAGGAAAGCGTCATTGTTTGCCACACTCTACGGTAATGATTCATCAGGTGCTTGGAGGATATAGAGGGCAAGGGTCTGATATTGAAATTCATGCCAAAGAAACCTTACGAATCAACAGCTTACTGCATGAGATTTTGTCCAGGCATACTGGACAATCTGTTGGAAAGGTTAAAAAAGATACGGATCGAGATTATTTTATGACGGCTAAAAATGCATTGAAGTATGGTTTGGTCGACTCTATTGTTGAGCGGCGTAGTGCTGAAGGTCTTTAAAGTTAGAAATCTCCGCCTCTTGGAGCGGAGTTAGGATGCCAGAGCTATCTTTGTGTGAAAATACAACTTACCCCCATTTCATTTTGACTGTGACTTAAATTCTCAGCGGTTATATCTTGCTTATCTGTAATTACTCACCACATGTAGCGGCTTCTCTCAAACTTTAGGGACGTTGTCTAAAATATTTATGGAATATTTGTACTATGATTCTGAAAAACACAGTTGCGCTTTGCAAGTGTTCCACAGATAGAAATTCAGTTCATATAAATTGTCAAAACCAAGCGGGTGAAATCTCTAGTACAAATATTTGTACTTTGGATGAATTGAAGGCTTTACATGCTAAAAAAACTAAACTCTTTAACATCAATGGTTCTCTATTTACAAACATCTCTCCAGGAGAATCTAAAGCGTACCACTCATGTTTATCCTTAACACCGGAGAGAAAATGGATAGCTTTTTCTCCTAATGAACCGTTTTGTCTTCAACATGGGGCGTGACAATCATTGGAGTCGGATAAGTGGCGGCCAGTAATGGTCTCCACTTATCCGACTCCAATAATTGTCACGACCCTAGTTATATAAATACTACTACTAAAACGATAGACGATTCTTTTGATTTGGATTCTGCAATCGAGCCTTTAAAAATGGCGGGTACTATTAACACGCCTATTAAGTTAATCAGGAAACCCTTACATTTCCATGACATTGTTTCAAAGGAAAGCTTGAATTTGATACCTAATTGTAGCTGCTCGCTTTAATCGGACATTTTGTTCTCACATTAAATGATTCTATCTGTGAACTTTTTGAGTTCATCGATTCGACAAAAACGATCGTTTTAGGCGCTAAAATATACAAAGAAGAACACGAATATTTTTATAACATTCATTGCGATCCAATTCTGCTTTTTGGGTATTTATCGAATTTGGGGAAAAACTTGAAGTTGATACCTTATATGATACCATTGCAATATGAGTAAATTAGAAATATTATTAGCAAAGATGAGGAATCACCAGCAAGGGTGGTCTATAGAAGAGATTAAAGCTCTGGCAGATCGTTTTGGTATTCCTCATAGGCAACCAGGGACAAGTCATGTAACGTTTAGAGCTTCCAATGGAGTAAAATTGACGGTACCTGCGCATAAGCCTGTTAAAGCTATTTATGTGAAGAAGTTCATTGAAATGATAGATGGACTTGGAGAGGTGAATAAAAATGCTTGATGTTAAATATCCAATGACGATAAGACCCTTGCTTGAAGGGGAGGGGAGTGGTTATCTGGTTGAATTTCCTGACTTACCTGGTTGTATGGCGGATGGTGAAACGGTAGAGTCTGCTATAGAGGAGGCGGAAGATGCTTTAGAGTCCTGGTTGGCAACAGCCAGGGAATTTGGTGATTCTATTCCTGAGCCAAGTATTTCTAGCAGATACAGTGGTCAATGGCGCTTGCGTATTCCTAAAAGCCTCCACGCTGATTTGGCGCTAAGAGCGAAAGCAGAAGGTGTGAGCCTCAATATGCTAGCTGCAACTTTATTAGCAGAGGGGCTTGGAAAAAAAGTTCAGGAGAATAACAGGCGTCACTGAAGTTGGCTCTAGCTGTCAAATTTGGGTATACCTCAGTATTACATTTTAGACGAAAATTCAGGTCCGCATAAACAAAGGGCTTTATGTGTAAAACTGAAGCCCTAATTTTATCAATTTGACGCTTATGATCAAACCTCATAGAATTCAATTTTACATTTAGAGGCAAAATCGCATGAGCGGAAAAAAAATTGGCTATGTGCGTGTGAGTTCATTCGATCAAAATCCTGATCGTCAAATTGAAGGAATAAAGGTTGATAAAATTTTTGTTGATAAAGTCTCCGGTAAAGATGCAAGCCGTCCAAAACTGAAGGCGTTACTCGACTATGCCAGAGAAGGGGATACTATTATTGTACACAGCATGGATAGGTTGGCTCGTAATCTGGACGATCTTCGTAAGCTCGTTAAACAGTTTGTGCAAAATGATATCCGTATTGAGTTTGTGAAAGAAGGATTAACCTTCACTGGTGAAGATTCGCCCATGTCTAACCTTTTGCTTTCTGTCATGGGAGCTTTTGCTGAATTTGAGCGTGCGCTCATTAAAGAACGTCAGCGAGAGGGAATTGAGTTGGCAAAGAAAAAAGGTGCCTACAAGGGAAGTCAACCCAAATTATCTGAAGAAGAAATACAGGTACTCAATCAGTTATTGGATCAAGGTGTACCCAAAACGAAGATAGCGGAAAAATTTAATATCACTCGACAAACCATATATCGATACATAACTGACACTAAGAAAAATCCCAGACATGTAGACGTTACTATCAACGGTTCAGTTGCAAAAAGTTTTTAAGCCACAATATCTAGCACCAATTTGTTTTCAAAAAATACCCTATGTTGTGTTCATTTCATTTTTTGCAACTGAGTTAAGGCGCCTGTATTGTCAACTTCCTACTTTTGTAACAGAGTCAGTGACAGGAGAATATATGAATGAAAAGTTAATCAAAAGGTTGAAAGCGAAAGATCCAAGTTTAACCTCGCTGGATCTTACTATGAGCTACATCGGCGATAAAGGGGTACGAGTGTTAGGTGAGGGTTTGACGCAGAATAACACCTTAACCTCTCTGAAGCTTAACTGGAACAAAATCGGCGATGAGGGTGCACGAGTGTTATGTGAGGTTTTGATGCAGAATAACACCTTAACTTCGCTGGCTCTTTGGATGAACGGAATCGGCGATGAGGGTGCGCGAGTGTTATCAAGAGCCATAATAAACCATGCCTTGATCAGACTTGATTTATCTGACAATATGATTGGCAAGCGTGGTAAAAAAAGCCTGGCAACCATTGCAGGAAAATTATGTGAAAATATAGTGATCCACTATATGATGGGTCACCTCTCTTATTTAAAGTATGGAGAAATTACCCACGCAAAAGAAGCGCTTGATGCTTTAGGTTTAGGTGCAACTCGTTTGCCGGATGAACCTTTGCCTTCAGAAAAGCACCCATTTTTTCATACGCTGCTGACAGATTTAACTCAGGCTTCTTCCCAAAACGCATACACGTCGATAGTCCTTCCGTTCAGCTATGCTATGGAGATTGACTTATTACGACTTTTTTTCTTAGTTAGCTCATCCGATGACACCTTGTGGCTTAGTAAAGAAGGGTTTTATTTTTCATTGACCGGAAACATTGACCACAAGACAATGGAGCGCCCTTATCTATGTCCAGAAAGGAATATCTTCTTTGATCCAGAATCAGAAATAGAACCTGATCAGGATTGGGTTAACCGCCTGTCTTATGCTTTAGAAAGCCTTATTGAGAGATTAGGCTTTTTGCCGCATCTATCATTTCAGTACAGTGGTTTGAAAAGTAACGATTTACGAGATTTGTTAACCTACCTTGCTACAGATCCTCCCATTGAGCATTTGGATTTATCCCATAACCCAATCATGTTAAAAGAGTGGAATAAGTCCAAGACTCAAAAAGTGATTACCCGAAACAGTGTATTTAGTCGCTCTTGAAGAATTCTGCAACCACTGAAACTATTGGTTTTGAAGGGTAAAAGGAGTTAAAATTTTTGCAAGGAATATCCGATAAACCAATCAAAAGCTTGCAAAAAGAAGATGAAACCAACGCAAATATCGACCGAACAAACAGAACTATTTCAGAACCGATTATCCAATCAGCTTAACCCTAAACATCCCTTACTGCAGCTATCGCAAATTATTCCGTGGGAGAGTTTTGAAGATTCGTTTGGCAAGCATTTCAAAGAAGGTCCAGGGCAACCACCCAAACCGATTCGATTGATGGTGGGGCTTTTGATGTTGCAACACATGGAGGGATTATCAGATGTTCAGGTTGTGACTAAATGGGTAGAGAATCCTTACTGGCAAGCGTTTTGTGGATATGATTATTTGCAATGGGAGTTACCCGTTGATGACAGCTCTATGACTCGTTGGCGTAAGCGCCTGGGCGAGGAAGGGATGGAGAAGATTTTGAGTTGTACCATCCAAACGGCAGTTGAAGCAGAAGTTGTCAAGACAAAAGATTTAGAGCGAGTGATAGCAGATACCACTGTGATGGAAAAGGATATTGCCTATCCCACCGATAGTGCGTTATTAAACAAGATTCGAGAAAGGTTGGTAGATCTGGCAAAGAAGCAAGGATTAACCTTACGTCAAAGCTATACCCGGGTGGGAGCTCAACTGGTACGGAAGATCGAAGCAGTTTAAGCGGTTATCACAAGGTGTAAAGAAGTTAAAAACCTATCTGGGTCGGGTGATCAGAGACATTGAGCGCAAAGTTTCACAAGTGCCTGAGCAGATGGAATCCTTTACAGAACTTCTATCGTTGGGTAAACAATTATTGAGTCAAGACAAGCATAGCAAGAACAAGGTCTACAGTGTGCATGCCCCCGAGGTTTATTGCATAGCCAAGGGTAAAGCGAGAACGAGTTATGAATTTGGCTGTAAGGTTGGATTAGTTGTGACCCATAAACAAGGGCTAGTGCTTTCTTCAAAAGCCTTTGAATCAGCTGTTTATGATGGTCACACGCTTGAAGCTAACCTGGCTCAGGCAGAGAAATTAACAGGTCAAGGTATCAAGCGAGCCTTTGTGGACAAGGGTTACAAAGGGCATGGGGTTGAGCACTGTGAAGTTTACATTTCTGGACAAAGACGAGGACTCACGAAAACCTTAAAAAAGCAACTCAAGCGCCGTTCAGCCATTGAACCACATATCGGCCACATGAAATCAGAGGGTAAGCTCAGACACAACCATCTAAAAGGAGTGCTTGGTGATAAAATCAACGCCCTCTTATGCGGAGTTGGACATAATCTACGCCTGATCTTGAATCACATCAGGCTTTTTTATGGTTCTTATTTTTTCAATTCAGAACAACATGTTTGGCTTTATGAAAATTTGAAACATCGATTTTTTAATTCTTCAGAGGCGACTATTTAATTGCTTGCGTCAGCTAACGGGAAATGTTTGGTTGCGTTATTTAGATTTAGCTCACACGCAAATCACCCTGGACCAGGAGGATTACCCAAAACTTCTTCCGATATTTAATGAGCAACCAAATCAGTTGTTGATTTATCAGGTAACTATGTATCCAGTTATATGCGCTGGAAACCTAATGGTGACAAGGAAAAAACCTCGAAAGCGCTCTGTCGATTTTTCCAGGGATTACCGCCTGAGGATATTGGGTTGGAGAATCATCCATTAAACAATTTTTTTAATGGATTAACTTTTGTGCGATCACCCTGGATTGAGGATAGTTTTTTCCAAGCAGTTGCCCATTGCTTGAAGGAGGATGCACATGATCTGAGGGAAACATTTAAAGCTGCTGTTTTAGAATATGGCAATACATGGCCAATCAATTTAAATAAAGAGGTTTCAATTGAGGGATACCTCAAGCAGCTTGAATCAGGGACATACAGTTTATCTTTAACATTGATTTTTATGAGCTGTTTTTTAAATGCCCCTTTAGTGATTTTTTCTTCAGATCAAATACCAGTGATTTCAGAACAATGGGAAAGCTTGTCAGCAAACCCGATTTTTCTGTATAGGGGTGAAGAGCAGCAGTATAATGCGTTGATTTATGAAGAGGGATTTGATGCACAGGACTTGTTAAGCCGTGTGATTTCCGTAGGAAAACTGGGCGTTTCGGTATTTTATGACGAACGGCGCACACAGCCAGAATATCTTGAGCTAAATCATGGCTTCTGGTCAGAAAGGAAACCTTTGCCCAGTGTTTTTTCAGTGCTACCCAAATACGAGGGATTAACCTTGAATGACCACACACAGAGACATGTGGCTCTGTGTTGTCAGAGTAGCATCACGGGAGGTCATGGCTGGTTAATAATTGAGGGGATGTATCATTTTGGTCAGGCATTTTTTCTGTGTGCAGACTTAACCACCAATGATAATCGTACAACCCAGATCAATATTCATGCAGATTTTTGTCCGCATCGCTTTAAAGAAGGTTTATTAAAAGGGAAAATCCTGGCACGTGTTTATCCTCATCAGCCAAAAGAACGGATAAAAGCGTTGCTTAATCGTATTGAGGAAGAGCATGAGCGTAGTCATTATCGTTACGGCAGTACGGGAACAAGCAGCCTGATCACATCAAGTCAACAAGTGTCAGCACAGCTATTAAGTGAGGAAGAGCAAAAAGCTAAAACGTTGAATTGTATGCAGTGGGCTATCGAGCTGTTGCTTGAATATGAAATGATTGATCAGGAAGAGGCAGACGAATTAAGCGGTAATGTTATGCGTTATTGGCCAATCAACATCAAGGAAAGCGCTCTCTGCTGTGTAATGTAAGATCAGGGGCAAGACTACATTTTTTTCGGCTCCGTTGCAAAAATTTCAGCGGGTAAAATTTCCCGTGAAGGTATTGCACTTGCTAGAAAAAAAGGGAAGTTCAAAGGGAGAAAACCTAAGCTGGATGAGGAGAAGATGAATATCATGAAACAGCGTATAGAAAAGGGCGATACCAAAAAAGCCATTGCCAATGACCTTAACATCAGCCGTGAAACGCTTTACCAATACCTAAAGAAAATCCTTGCTTAAAAAACAGGTTTTTAGGTAGGCGAGGAGTTTCTGATACAATCGAGAAACTGGATTGTATGAAAACCATGGGTCGAACCACCATCTTTGTTCATTTTGAGGAAGAAACGATGAAATCTAGGCTGGAAAAGGCAATTGAGCGATTGCAAAATAATGATCCTACCTTAACCTCGCTTAATTTTTTGGGTAAAGAGATAGGCGATGCATATGCAGAGGCATTATCCATCGCTCTTGCGTCCAACACCACCTTAACCTCGCCTGATCTTGTGGGGAATCAGATAGGCGATGCAGGTGCAGAGGCATTATCCATCGCTCTTGCGTCCAACACCACCTTAACCTCGCTTTATCTTGTGGGGAATCGGATAGGCGATGCAGGTGCAGAGGCATTATCCGTCGCTCTTGCGTCCAACACCACCTTAACCTCGCTTTATCTTTTTGCTAATGGGATAGGTGATGCAGGTGCAGAGGCATTATCCGTCGCTCTTGCGTCCAACACCACCTTAACCTCGCTTTATCTTGGGCTTGATCGGATAGGCGATGCAGGTGCAGAGGCATTATCCATCGCTCTTGCGTCCAACACCACCTTAACCTCCCTTAATCTTGGGCTTAATCGGATAGGCGATGCAGGTGCAGAGGCATTATCCGTCGCCCTTACGTCCAACATCACCTTAACCTCGCTTGAGCTTTGGTCTTATCAGATGGACAAAAAGGGTGAAAAATCCCTTAAAAACATCAATCTCCTCTTAAATCAAAATAAAATCCTTGCCTATCTTTTGAGTAAAACAGCGAACCTTAACAGAGAAAAACGTGAATTTGCAGAAAACGAACTCACATTACTGGGCTTTGATCTTCAGGCCCTTCACCTTCCAGAGAATTCCCTACCCCAGGAAAGCGTCAAGCGTATTTCATCCCTGCTTAAAGCCTTGCGAGGTAATTCAGAAAAAGCGCCTTATACGGGTTTATTTTTTCCCTGGTGTTACTTAAATGACCTGCCTTTTTTGCGTGTGTTTTTTAAAATGGATGAGGTGGAAGACACAGTGTGGATGAGCAAGCTTGGATTTTGCTTGCCTTTATTTGGGAATACGTTCCATGTGCTTGACTGCCCTTATGTATTGACAGAACTTGATGAAGAAATTCAGAGAGTGGATCGAGAAGGTTATGAGCCTTATTTAACACTAACTGAGGCGTTAGCGGTTGGGGTAAAAACTCTTATGAACACGTTAGGCTTTGTCCCTAAACTTTCATTGTCTTACAATGGTTTATCGGGTGAAGATTTTATTGATTTGTTGAATTATTTAAGTACGAACCCACCGATCGAGTTTTTGGATTTATCTCATAACCCAATCATGTTAAAAAAATGGAATAGGCCCAAGACTCAAAAAATGATTACCCGAAACAGTGTGTTTAATCACTTGCGTCAGCTAAAGGGAAATACACAGTTGCGTTATTTAGATTTATCCTACACGCAGATTACTTTAGATCAAAGGGATTATCCGAAGCTTCTCTCGATATTTAATGAACGAAGGGATCTTGTCATTGATTTGTCAGCTAACTATGTATCTTGTTATATGCGCGGGAAAGAAAATGATGACAAAGAAAAAACTTCCAAGGCTCTATGTCATTTTTTCCAAAAGTTAGCACCTGATGATGGCGCATTAAAACACGATCCGCTTAACCATTTTTTTGAAGGATTACATTTTGTAAGAACACCCTGTGTTGAGAATAGTTTGTTTCAAGCAATTGGTCATTGTTTAAACCAGGATGCAGATGAATTGAAAGAGGCATTTAAAGCTTTTGTTTTAGAGCGTGCTAACACAAAGCAAAGTGATTTAGACCAAGAAGATTGGATTGAAGGATATCTTAAAGCGCTTGCCTCAGGGAAATGGCATTTACCTTCAACATTAACGTTCGTGAGTCATTTTTTAAAAGTACCTTTAGTGGTCTTTTCTTCAGACCAAACGCCAGTGATCTCCAGGAAATGGGAGCATCTATCAAGCAATCCACTTTTTCTGTATTGGGATGGGAAACAAGAGTATCACGCGCTGGTTTATGAGGAAGATTTTGATGCCAAGGATTTATTAAACCGCCTGATTTCCATCATACAAAACGGGGTTTCAGTGTTTTATAATAAGCGACGCACGCAACCAAAGTACCTTGCATTGCATCACGGTTTTTGGTCAGAAAGTAAGCCGATGGATAGCGTGTTTTCAGTGCTGCCTAGGTGGGAAGGATTAAGCTTGATTGATAACACAGTGCGACATGTTGCTTTGTGTTGTCTAAACAGTGTAACAGGAGGGCATGGCTGGTTAATAATTGAAGGGATGTATCATTTTGGTCAGGCATTTTTTCTATGTGCAGACTTAACCACCAATGATAATCGTACAACCCAGGTCAATATTCATGCAGATTTTTGTCCACATCGCTTTAAAGAGGGTTTATTAAAAGGGAAAATCCTGGCACGTGTTTATCCTCATCAGCCGAAAGAACGGATAAAAGCGTTGCTTAATCGTATTGAGGAAGAACATGAGCGTAGTCATTATCGTTACGGCAGTACGGGAACAAGCAGCCTGATCACCTCAAGTCAACAAGTGTCAGCACAGTTATTAAGTGAGGAAGAGCAAAAAGCTAAAACGTTGAATTGTATGCAGTGGGCTATCGAGCTGTTGCTTGAATATGAAATCATTGATCAGGAAGAGGCAAAAGAATTAAGTGGTAATGTTATGCGTTATTGGCCAATCAACATCAAGGAAAGCGCTCTCTGCTGTGTAATGTAAGATCAGGGGCAAGACTACATTTTTTTCGGCTCCGTTGCAAAAATTTCAGCGGGTAAAATTTCCTTTGCTTGATTGTCTATTTTTTATCCAGCCAAGCCAAAGAGTTGGTTAATCGGGTACTGGTTGAGTAGACCGACCGGATCACTCAACCAGTACCCGTTAGGAACCATCACTATTTACATAAGCGTAGAGAGTTGCCCTCGCAAGTCCTATTTGCGATCAAATCAGAACGGCTGATAAAAGCAGATTAGTTAAGCCTGCTGGTCAATTATCAACTAAGGATCTTCACGCATTAGAAAACGGTTTACGGCAAGTTTTATGCCTTTAAACCAAGTCAAAAAATAAAGAGCTGTTGCGTGTTCCAATTAAAACTATCTAAAAAAACAGCCTGCCAACCCGCATTTTAGCGTGCCGGCAGGCTGTCCCAAATAAAGTAGTGTCTAATTTGGACAAACGTTAGCAATTATCCTTTTAAATCCTTGTGCTATTAACAATATCAGCAAGTGCTTCTGGTAAATTACCAATTTCCTTCTTCTGAATCACATTCTCTCTTCTAACAAAGAAAGCACAAATAGTTTGCAAGGAAGGAATTATTGCTTCAACCCCATCTTGAGTTAACTGATTAAGCATGCTAACCGGATTTTTTTCTTGTTCGAAAATTCTTTTAAGGTTAAAACGTTGGATATAGGTTAAATTCAAACCCTGATCAAAGGTAAGAAGATCATTTTCTATCGCTGACTGAACCGCAGGGCTTTCAAGGTTTGAACGTTGGTTATTGGTTAAATTCAAACCCTGATCAGCTGTAGTTCTTCATCAATTACTTTGTCGCGAAAGATTCTACAGGCAACAAGAATTCGGTTATAAATGCGTTGTATTGAGGTGGAAGAAGGCATTGAAATATTTTTGTTTAATTTATCTATTGCCCAATTTAAGTTTTCCATGAATTTAGCTGAGGCTAAAAAGCCATAGTAGAAAGAACGAAAAATCTTCAAGTTACTGATGAGGAAGATATTCCTAATAAATCTGTCCAATTCCTCTAGCTCTCTACCGAAGGATTCTGTAACAGACTCGATGATAGACTTTTGAGTATCTCCGATATTTAATTTAGATATTTCATGTGTTTTGACTTCCTCATAGAGGTCCAAAAGCATTTCGTTTGATATTTCTATCTCGTAAACAATCAAGCTTAATTGTTCTGGATCAATGTGTTTTATTTCCTCTTTCACAAGATAAGTCCTTTTTATTTGTTGACAGCTTCTTTGAGTTTTGTTCCAGCTTTGAAGCTAGCCACTTTGCTAGCAGGAATTTTGATTGGCTTACCTGTTGCAGGATTTCTACCATTGCGTTCAGCTCTTGTTTTGACACTGAAGCTTCCAAAGCCTGGGAATGTGACAGAGTCACCTTTAGTAAGAAGTGTTTGCAACTGATCGATGACAGCATTAACGGCTGATTCACTGTCCTTTTTGCTCAAGCCTGCAAGGTTTGCAACTCCGTCTATAAATTCTTTTTTTGTCATAAATTTTCCTCTTTTTGATTTAATCTGTATTTTACTGACTGTTGATTAAGAAAGGTTAGCAACAGGAGGTTGCTGCGTTTTTTAGTACACCATATAGTTGCTTAAGAAATCTACTGTTTTTTGGTTGTTGATAAGCTTTGCTAAATCGATAGCTGTGTGCCCGCAAGCAGTTTTATCGTAAGGGTTGGCACCTGATAAAAGTAGCATTTCGATGGCTGGAATATTATTGTTTTGGACTGCAAAATGAATAGGCTTTATGGAGCCTGTGTCATAGCAATGATTTATCACGTCAAGATCATGAACTAAAATTTCGCTGATTACTTTCAAGGGCTCTGTTGCAAAAAATTTGCTGTTGATGCCTGAAAGGTCTTTTTTAAGGTTCACCATTTCTGACTAAATTCTTCGATGACGTGAGCATCGGTGAAATTGAGATAGATAGCGGTAGTAGCCAGCCGATCATGTCCAAGGGCCTTTTGAACAGAGGCAAGCGAAATTCCCTTTTGCAAAGCCAGTGTTGCGAACGTATGCCTTAATATATGAGGTGTGATGCTCTGGGTAAGTTGAGCACGATTGGCAACAGACTTGGTTCTGTCGAAAATATATTCAGCATAAACTATGGATGTTAGACTTTTGGTTAAGAATAACTGGGAGTTATGTTTTATGGTTAGTTTTAAAGGTCGTCATTTCCCGAAAGATATCATATTGATGGCTGTTCGTTGGAAGCTGGCTTATCCATTGAGTTATCGTAACATCGAAGAAATGATGGCAGAACGCAATGTTCAGGTGGACCACTCCTCAATCCAAAAGTGGGTTGAACGCTATAAAAATACAGCTCAAGAACAACGTGCGAGATTTCAGGAAGCTAAAGAAATTTGGAATTCCGCAGCTAGCCAGGTTTTTTGCGTCTAAATTTTGGGAAATGGGTCATTTTTAGACTCAAAACGTTAACTTGACGGTGCCCTACCGAAATATCACGACAATTAGGAATTGGGCGCACTTCTGTTTACCGAGCAATTGCTAAAAAAAAGAAAATACAATAGGTCTATTGAAGAAAACTTATGATTGTTGACAGGCTTTTGGAAGTAACAAACGAGTCTAGCAATTTCCGCTTAGAGTACCTTTTCGTTCCAATGATTGTCACACCCCAACTATACCATCGAGAAAACCTGTCTGTCAGTCGATAAGATGAGGTTATTCTAAAATTTGTTGAAAATTGAAAGCGTGCCTTCGCAATGATGAGGGAATAGTTACACTTATCTTGGATTGACTATATATAAGGGTTTGCACGTTTTTATCAGTTTTTCAAGCATCAGAAAAATTCTTTGCTGCTAATGACAAGCAAGCCTGTGCAGCAGCTAACCGAGCAACTGGTACTCGATATGGTGAGCAGCTGACATAATTCAGTCCAATTTCATTGGCAAACCCAATAGAGGAGGGGTCTCCTCCATGCTCTCCACAGATGCCAGTTTTTAAATCAGGTCGTGTTGAGCGGCCTTGTTTGACGGCCAACTTCATGAGTTTACCGACCCCATCCTGGTCCAACACCTCAAAAGGGTTATATTTGAGTATCTTATGAGTCTCTCCCTTCCACTCTAATCCTTCGATATACTTTTGGAGAAATTTACTTTCAGCATCATCTCGACTATAACCAAATGTCATTTGTGTAAGATCATTCGTGCCAAAGCTGAAAAATTGTGCAGATTCTGCTAACTCATCTGCAACCATACAAGCTCTGGGAATTTCAATCATCGTACCAAATTGATATTGCACGTTTACCTGATGGGTCTTCATCACTTCTTGTGCAACACTTTCTAATTGAAGTTTAGTAAGCTTGAGTTCGTTGGCATGTCCAATAAGGGGAATCATTACTTCAGGGAATACTTGAATACCTTCTTTTGTTAAAAGACAAGCTGCTTCAAAGATTGCTCGTACTTGCATTTGGGTGATTTCAGGGTGGAGTAATCCTAGACGGCAACCCCTAAGACCCATCATGGGGTTTGCTTCATGCAATGCTTTTACTTTTTCCAGCAATGCTTCTTTTTTCCAAAACGCTGCATTGGCTTCCCCTTTTGCTTTCATTTGAGTGACTTCTATTAACAAAGCTTCTAAATTAGGCAGAAATTCATGGAAAGGAGGGTCTAACAAACGAATGGTTACAGGTAATGCATGCATCGCTTTAAAAATGCCTATAAAATCTTCACGCTGCATAGGCAACAGTTGATCTAATGCAGATTGACGATCTTCCTGGGTTTCTGCCAAAATCATCGCTTGAACAATTGGAAGACGATCTTGGCTTATGAACATATGCTCAGTTCGACACAATCCAATGCCTTCCGCACCCATTTGGCGAGCAAGTGCAGCATCAGCAGGTGTATCAGCATTAGTACGAACAGAGAGTTGTCGAAATGAATCAGCCCACGAGAGTAGTTGCTGAAATTCTTCAATAGTATGTGGATGATGTGTGGCAATTTCTCCCAAAAATACTTCTCCAGTCGTTCCATCAATGGAAATCCAGTCTCCTTTTCGAACAACTTGATCTCCCGTCAACATTTGATTATTTTCTACTTCCACCTTTAATGTTTCACAGCCAACGACACAAGGTTTCCCCATGCCTCGTGCCACAACAGCAGCATGACTCGTCATACCTCCCCGGCTAGTTAATACGCCTTGAGCTGGAACAATACCATGAATATCATCAGGGCAGGTTTCCACACGAACTAAAATGACTTTACAACCTTGTCGAGCGAGCTGTTCCGCTTCGTCAGGATCAAAGACCACTTCACCCTGAGCTGCACCAGGAGAAGCATTTAGACCAATGGCCAGGCGTTTTCCGGCTTTCATTGCATTTTCTTTACTTTCAGTTTCAAAACTGGGCAGTAAGAGCTGAAAAAGTTGGGTTGGCTCAATTCTGTTTACAGCATCTTGTTTCGTAATCAAATTTTCAGCTACCATTTCAACGCCAATTTTGACAGCAGCAATTGCAGTACGCTTACCATTTCTGGTTTGTAAGATAAAAAGCTTACCTTCCTGAATGGTAAACTCAACATCCTGCATATCCTGATAGTGCTTTTCAAGGTGTTCCAGGGTATTCTTAAGCTGAGTATAAGCCTCTGGCATTTCTGAAGCCAATTCTTCAATGGGTTTGGGCGTTCTAATGCCAGCAACAACATCTTCTCCCTGCGCATTGATTAGGTATTCTCCATAAACTTTAGGGTCTCCAGTTGAGGGGTTTCGCGTGAAACAGACGCCTGTTGCAGAGTGGTCTCCTAAATTTCCAAAGACCATGGACTGAATATTGACGGCAGTGCCTAATTGATGGTCAATTTTGTTTAAATTACGATAGTAGATGGCTCGAGGATTATTCCAAGATTTAAAAACGGCCTCAATAGCCTGCTTTAACTGTTCTTCTGGAGATTGAGGAAACTCACGCCCTTGTAATTTTTTAATCAATGTTTTAAAGCTATCTACCACAGATCTCCAATGCTTGTCTGTAAATTGGGTATCGTGTTCTAATCCACATTGTAATTTATGGTCATGAATAATCTGCTCAAATTTATCTTTTCGGATATCAAAGACTACGCTGCTAAACATTTGAATAAAGCGTCGGTAGCTATCCCAGGCGAAGCGAGGGTTTTGGGTCCGTTGAGAGAGTGCTTCTACTGTTTTGTCATTTAGTCCCAAATTTAAAATAGTATCCATCATGCCTGGCATGGAGAACTTGGCGCCGGAGCGCACAGAAAGTAATAATGGTTTTTCTGGATGACCTAAAGAAGATCCAAGCTGCTGCTCAATTGCTTTGAGTGCAGTCATGACTTCATCCATTAACTGATCTGGAAAAGTCGTATTTTGATTGTAGTATTCCTGACATACAGGTGTTGTAATGGTAAATCCTGGTGGAACATTAATTTGAGCGTATGTCATCTCAGCGAGTCCTGCACCTTTTCCTCCTAGCTGAGCTCGCATCAGTATACGGTTATGATTAAAATAGGAAGCGCCTTCTGAAAAGAGGAGCACTTTTTTCTGGGAGTTACTTTTTTGAGCTTGTGTATCCTGTAAGTCAATTTCAGAATGTGTGTTCATAAGTTTTTGCTCCTAATGTGAATTTCGTCCATAGCTTCCGACTTTTTCCAATTGCTGTTCCAGTGTTTTTAACGTCATTTCATATCGTTGAATTTTTTCTCGTTCTTTGAGTACTACCGCTTCTGGAGCCTTCTCAAGGTAGGAAGGATTGGTTAGCTTAGTATTAGAACGATGGATTTCCTGACGATTTTTTTGGATTTCTTTTTCCAGGCGTTGAATTTCTGTTTTTCTGTCAATTAAATTTTCTAAGGGTACATACAGCTCTAGATCATCACAAACAGCTGTAGCAGAAAAACCAGGGATCTCTTCTTTCTTTTCAGCCCAAGAGATCTCTTCAATCTTTCCAATTTTCATTAATAGCAGCTGTATGGGCTCTACAATATGTTGATTTTCTTTGGAGTTTGGGTAAATCCAGAGTGTCAGCATTTGACCTGGGGCAATATTCATCTCTCCTCGAAGATTTCGAATAGCTAAAAGTAGGTGCTTTAATGTTTGAACTTGCGTGCTGGCAATAGGATCTAATTGAGTTTGATCAAAAACGGGGTAGGGTTGAAGCATGATGGTGTCATGCGTTTTTTCCTGAGTCAGTGGGAGTGCCTGCCAGATGTTTTCTGTAATAAAAGGCATGATGGGATGTAAGAGGCGTAGACATTGATCTAAAACGTGAATGAGAGTCTGGCAAGTCCCTGCTTTTTCTGCTCTTGAACTTTCAGGATGATTTAAAATCACCTTTGAGAGTTCCAGGAACCAATCACAGTATTCGTTCCAGAGAAGCTCATAAAGTATTTGAGCAAACTGATCAAAACGGTATTCTTTTAATGCCGCATGTGATTTCTGAATGGTTTGTTGTAACTGATCTTTTATCCAACGATCGGGAAGAGAGTGAATGACTGCTTTTTCCTGTAGTAGTGCTTTGTCTTGCTGTTCTAGCTGCATCATCACATAGCGTGCTGCATTCCAGATTTTATTGCAAAAATTTCGATAACCTTCAAGACGTTTTAAATGAAATTGAATATCTCGACTTGTAGAAGCAATTGCGCAATAAGTAAAGCGTAATGCATCTGTTCCATAAGCGGGAATGCCTTGAGGAAACGCTTTTTCAGTGTTCTTTGCGATAAGATCTGCTTTTTTAGGTTGTAATAATCCTTCAGTTCGTTTCTTTAAGAGGTTTTTTAGGGTAATACCATCTACAAGATCAATGGGATCAATGACATTTCCTTGAGATTTTGACATTTTCTTCCCAAATTCATCTCGGATTAATCCATGAATGTAAACAGTATGGAAGGGAGACTTTCCAGTAAATTTTAACCCCATTATCACCATGCGGGCAACCCAGAAAAAGATGATATCAAACCCAGTAATTAATACCTGGGTAGGGTAGAATGCCTTAAATGCCTCTGTATTTTCCGGCCATCCCAATGTTGCAAATGGCCACAATGCGGAAGAAAACCAGGTATCTAAAACATCTTCATCTTGTTGCAAAGGTAAATCTGAGGGGAGGTTATACTTTTTGCGAACGGCTGCCTCGTTATCACCCACATAAATCTTTCCTGAATCATCGTACCAGGCAGGAATACGATGTCCCCACCAAAGTTGGCGGCTAATACACCAATCTTGAATATTTTCTAGCCATTGGAAATACGTATTTTCCCAATTTTTAGGCACAAATTGTACTTCCCCAGATTTGACAACTTCAATGGCTGGCTCCGCCAACGCTGTCATTTTTACAAACCATTGTTCTGTTAGGTAAGGCTCAATAATAGCGCCTGATCGACCACTAAAGGGTACTTGTGAAACATGGGGTTCTGATTTGATCAATAATCCTAAATCTACTAAATCTGCTAAGACTTGATCTCTTGCCTCAAAACGATCTAATTGTTGATAGGGTTTTGGAACATTGGGATTCATTTTGGCATCGGGCGTCATGATATTAATCATTGGAAGGTCGTGCCGCTTCCCCATTTCGTAATCATTAAAATCATGGGCCGGTGTGATTTTTACACAACCTGTCCCGAATTTAGGGTCTACATGCTCATCAGCAATCACCGGAATTAAACGATTGGCAAGTGGTAAACGCACCATTTTTCCAATGAGGTGTTGATATCGGGTGTCATTGGGGTGAACTGCGACGGCAACATCTCCTAACAAGGTTTCAGGCCGAGTGGTGGCGACAATAATAGATTCATCCCCCTCAGCCACAGGATAGGCAATGTGCCAAAGGTGTCCCTCCTTTTCTTTGAAATCTACTTCGAGATCAGAAACCGCTGTTAATAATTTGGGATCCCAGTTAACGAGGCGCTTCCCCCGGTAAATAAAGCCTTCATCATATAAGGTTTCAAAGACTTGTCGAACGGCTTTAGAAATGGTTTCATCCAGAGTGAAACGTTCTGAAGACCAGTCTACTGAAGAACCAATGCGCCGAAGTTGCTCAACAATTCTACCGCCCGAGTGCGCTTTCCATTTCCAAATTTCTTCAACAAAAGTATCTCGACCTAATTCGTGTTTATCCGTTCCTTCTTTTTGTAATTTGGCTTCTACCACTAACTGAGTCGCAATACCGGCATGATCTGTTCCGACTTGCCATAATGTATTATCCCCCATCATTCGATGATATCGAATTAAAATATCCATTAAAGTTTGCTGGAAAGCGTGTCCCATATGCAAGCTGCCTGTCACATTGGGGGGAGGAATCATAATGCAAAATGGGTCGCCTTGATAGGAAGGCTTAAAGTATCCTTTTTCTTCCCAGGTTTGGTAACAGGATTTTTCTACTAAAGAAGGGTCGTAAGTTTTTTGCATAGTTTTTATGAAATGCGTTAAACCAAAAGCGGGTATTTTGAAGGAAATCTATTGAATAAGCGCTATTGTACCGCTAATTAACTTACTCTTCAATGAGTCACAGGTTGTGTGACCCATTAGAAGCTAAAAAATTAATGGATGAAACCCCCTGCTCAGTAAGGTGATCAGCTTGATCTTAAATTTCTTCAGCAATATAGGCTGCATAGGGCTTTACTAAAAGAGATTCGAGAATGTTTCCAAGTTTCTTTATATAGGGTTTTTCAAATTGCTTCAGGTGCTCTTCTTTGCTTGCCCAGTTCTCATATAAAATAAATTGTTTTGGGTCATTAATACTTTTATGAAGTCGATACTCTACATTTGCATTTTCTAATCGGCTGAGTTCAGCAACTGTTTTTAAGGCAGATTCTAACTCAATTTCCTTGCCGGATTTTGCTTCAAGTACGACAATGACAGTATGTTGTTTTGACACTTTCAGATCTCCTTAGAGGTTATTAGCAAAGTTTATCTCAGCTATTGTAGCATCTTTCAAATACGGACATATCGTCAGCTTTTCTAAACGTATTCATCATTTTTGTCATATCGGATGTAATCGCTTTGGGTCGACCACCGTCATTGCGAGGAGCGAAGCGACGCGGCAATCCAGCCCCAAACTTATTAAAGTCGCACAAGCTCAGGTTCTGGATAGAACATCCTGATTGGATTGCCGCGCTTTGCTCGCAATGACGGGTGAATAGTTATAGGGTGTGTCTTCAATTTTTGAATTCTTCAGACGCGACTATTTATTCAGTACTAAATCATTCTGATAGCGCTTTAAAAAAGCGATAGAAAAATGCTTAACTTGCAGCTCTTTCGATTGCTTCGCCGCTTACCTGTACATCCTTGCCAAAACCTTTAGTAGTGTTGCATGCGACTAAGACGTTAGAAAATAAGATAATTGAAAACAAAATTGAAGCGTTTTTTCCTAATTTTTTCATTTGTATATCTCCTCACAATAATACTGACTTAAATTATAGTATAAGATTTCTTAGGTGCATTCTATTCTAAATGCGACAGAGTACGATTAAACACCATAAAGGCTTCTTGGAAAATGGGGGGGGGGGTCTTTTCTTTATAAAATCAATGCGTTACTATCTGTTGCGGCAATTCGCTCCAATGAGAGTTCCCCAGCATAAGAGAGACACTAGAATGAAGCAAAAAATAAGTCAAAATACGCAGCACTATACACCTATAATTTTCCAAAATACGGAAGAGAAAGTTTCCTTGTTAAACAAGATTTTCAGGTCATATCATGCCCCATCTTTAGCTACAATGAATGATATAGACCCAAGCGTTATTTCATTTATGGTGTCGAATGATAAAACACGAAATATCGCAAATGCTATGGTGAGGAACGCAGAGAGGAAAGCGAAACTTAATCGTAGTATTGAATGGAAGGAGTCGACAAGGGATCGTAATATGTTTTTTATGGAGCCTGGTGATCAATACGCAACTTCTGTAGAAAAGTACCTTGTCTATTTACAAAACCATTTTCCAGAGAAGCTTAGGAAGTATTTTCGGGTTAAAAAAGAAGAGTTTGAAGATGGAAAGCATGTCTTGGTTCTTTGTAAAAAGACTGTCCCTTTAAAGCTTTTAAAAAGAATGTCTAAAAAAGATACTACCATTAATATAGATCCTTTTTTAAAAGAAGTTCTCGTGATATCAGATGCTAAAAAAATAGAGAGGCTTATATCAGATTTTTATGTTTTAGTAGATGAGTATGAAGATCGCGTAACTTACCTGATGAGTGAATGCCTTAAATCACTTGAGAATTTTTATAAAAATCAAGAAGATTTATGCCTAAAGGGGAAAGATGCGCTAAAAACTTTATTCTGTGTTGCAAAAGAAGCTCCTGAGATTGCATGTCCTTTTTTAATCAATATTGGTCGTCATTTGGCAGAAATGAATCAGCTTGAGTTGGCTTTTGCTGCTTTGTTTGCAATTAGAAAAAAATATCCCAAGGCTATTGTTGATCTAGCCCATTTGCTTTTTCGTGAAGGAGAAAGTTATCTTAGCTTTCTCAATTCAGGGCAGGAAATTTTTGAAATAAATAAGAAAAAATTCCAGTTTATCCTTACGCTTCTAAGTGATTTAAATGAAGAGGACTTTGAGGATCCAGAGACTCCTTTTCTTTTAGATCTTTTAGAAAAGACAATCAGAGGATTGCTTTCAGAAGATAATGAGATGTGGACTAAAAGAGATGTTCCTCTCAGCAAGCTATTAGGTGAAAACATTTCTGCTTTAGATTTTCTTTGGAACAGAAGTTTAGCACTTGTTAATTTTTCCGAGAATGAGATAGATTTTCTGAAAAAATCAACGGCCAGACGCATAACCCTTTGTCAAGATAATGGTCGTCTTGCTAAAGGAGAGCTTAGTTCGCTAAGAAGGTCTGCGAATATAGAGATGGACAGAGAGAATAGTGATTTAAGAACCAAAATTCGGGTTGAATATGAAGCGCTTAATGAGTTGAGCATGGAGTTATATGAAAAAATTCAAGGCATTGAATTAGTATCAGGCGATTGGAAAAAAGTAAGGGTTAAAGAGAGGGATGTTCGTCAGTTAAAAGAATATCTAAATAAAAGAGAGTTGTGTGTTTTCAGCGAGAAACTCCAGGCGAATACAAATGAAGGAATAGATTATTCTCAGTTAGAAAATGAGCTTAATATCATAGTTAACAACATTATAGAAGAGATTGCCCCCTATGATTTTGCTCCGACTCAAAACTTTGATGGTCCTTCCTACAATTGGAACAAAATTCTTGGAATCCTCCTTAATGTAACAAGCATCACTGAGATAGATATTGACGATATTGAAGCAAAAGATGACATAGTCTACGCTTTGTACGAAATTATTTCTGCTTCAGAAAACGAGGAAATGGTAAAATCCTCTGATCTTCTTGACAAACTACAAGTAACCTATGCAGAAGCTTATGTAGAGGGAAAAGAGGCATTAATGGATATGACAGGGAGAATTATATCTGAGCTTTATGAAGATGCAGCTATTCCAACACTAGAAAGAACAGAATCATCAGGTGTTTTTCGTTTATTTATTGATTATTTTAGGGGTATATCATTTAATTATCCTAAAGATTTTCTCATAAAAGACGAGTTCAGATTGGATTTGCAAAATGTAGCGCAGTCTAATGATCATATTGGTCTCGACTATTCCTACCTTCAAGATTGCTACTCTGGCTCCTCGTTTATAGAAGCTGAAAACAAGCGTACTTTTCTTAAGTTATAAGCTTTTTTAGAGCAACAGAAGACAAAAATGAGAGATTTTACTCAATTTTTGATGTCGCAATTGGAGCTAAAATGCGTGTTATTGGAGAGATGGGTAGTATAACGCACCTTAAGTTAGTTTTCTTCCAGCCTTAAGTTTCAGGGTCAGCAGCATTAAAGGAAAAATAGCAATTGCCATAACCAGCACTTCAAACTGAGGATACAGCAAACTCAAAAAGCTCATCGGAAGCAACCAGCACAGGTTGATTAACCAGAATCCTAATAGCACTTTATGTGTACCCCAATATTGAATAGCGTGTTGAAATGCATGGTTTGCATGGGCTTGATACCATTTTTCTCCTTGAAGTGTTCTACGTAATAAAGTTATGGTTGCATCCACCCAAAATGCACCAAACACAATTAACCATTGCCAAGGGGTTAAGATGTGCTGGTTTGTCGTTGCTAACAGGAAAACTCCAAATATAAATCCTAAAAATCCACTGCCACAATCTCCCATAAATAATTTTGCAGGAGGGAAGTTCCAGGAAGCAAAACCTGCAATACAAACGCATAAGAGAAGGAGAGAGGGAGCAAGTTCTGTATGGCCCTGGAAATACAACAATGCAATGACTGCCAGAGAGGTAAAAATACCCTGAGAGGTAGATAAACCATCCATTCCATCCATGAAATTATAAAAATTGGTCATCCACACCAATCCTAAAATTCCAACGAGCCATCCTAATTTACCCCAGTGCCAAACTCCAAAACCGAAGTCTAGAATTGGCATGCCGCCTAGTAGCCATAGAACAGCGGTAGCAGAAAATGTATGAACAATGAACCGGATTAAAATAGGAGAGTGGAAAAGATCATCTAGCAACCCAATGATGGCGACAGGAACTCCTCCCACTAAAAAAGCCTTAAATATAAGCGCAGGTAACAATCCTTGCTGCACCAGGAAAAATGCGCCTAAAAGAAAACTGGAAATAAAAGCCAGCCCCCCACCTCTTGGCGTAGGTCGAGTATGAAGGCTGCGTGCATTAGGAAAATCAATCAGCCCTGCTTTTTCAGCATGGCGATAAATTAAAAAGCTTAGAAAGAAAGATAAGCAGAAAGTAATCAGTAAAGTGACAATGAACATGAGTTAGCATCGCCTTTTCAAGGTTAAAGAAAAAAACGGGGTGGCTGTCTATCACCACACCTTAGTATGCTTCGTCAGTAGTGACGCATTGAGCTTCTGCTTCCATAACAGCATGGTTTACTGTATTAGCAATAAATTCAATCGTATCGTCATTCAGGTATGGATGAAAAGGTAAAGAAAGCACCTGTTTTGCAGCTATCTCAGAGTGCTTTAATGGGGTACCTGTATTAAGATGACGAAAAGCAGGTTGTAAGTGAATTGGGATAGGGTAGTGGACTGCATACGGAATTTTCTTTTCAGTTAAATGTTCCTGGATCACTGCACGATGATGAGAAGCAATGGTGTATTGAGCAAAAACATGCGTATTCCCTTTTAGAATCCATGGTTTTATTAGTCGGTCTGTTAGCTTTTCTGTGTAGAGCCTGGCAAGGCGCTCACGACTTTTTAGCTCTTCATCAAAAATCTCTAATTTGCTTAATAAAATTGCTGCTTGCAAGGTTTCCAGGCGTGCATTCATTCCTGTGCGTATGTGTTGATAACGAGCACTTTGTCCATGCACTCTAAGCTGGGTTAAGCGCTCGGCAAGCTCGGGATCCTGAGTAAAGCAAGCGCCCCCTTCGCCATAACATCCTAAAGGCTTGGATGGAAAAAAACTGGTGCATGCTATGGTACCAAAGCTACAAGATTTTTGACCTTGTTGAAGCGCTCCAAAACTCTGTGCAGCATCTTCTATAACGTAAAGATTATGTTTTTTAGCAATGGCCTGGATTGCTTGATAATCAGCGCATTGCCCATATAGATTAACGGCTAGAATGGCTTTTGTTTTCTTTGTTATTGCTGCTTCTATCAAGGTGGGGTCAATATTATAAGTGCCAGGTGTAATATCAACAAAAATAGCTTTTGCCCCGATTAATTCAAGACCCCCAACGGTTGCAATAAAAGTAAACGGCGTTGTAATGACTTCATCGTCTCTTCCTATTCCCAGCGCCATCATTGTTAAAATCAAGGCATCTGAACCATTGGATACCGTAATACAATGATTCACTCCAACATATTCTGCCAGGCGATTCTCGAGCTCTACAACTTCAGGCCCTAGCACATGGCGTTGGTGAGAAAGGACATTCATAATGCGCCGATCAACATCCTTTTTGATTTTTTCATATTGTGACTTTAAATCAATGAATTGCATAAATTCTTTAATATTTTGTTTGTTTAATTTGATGAGGCATCATCGTATCGAATTGTGATTAAAAACTCAATGAGAATATTCTCTTGCTACCGAATACAGTGTATTGTTTTATTGCTATCTTTTTGCTTATACTTCCGTAAACGTTTTGAGAAAAACGAACATTTACGGAAGACTGAAATTCTGGGTTATTGTTTAAGGAAACCATCTATCATGGCAAAATTTTTTACATTTGCACTTCTTGCATTAGTTGGAATACTACAGTATCAGCTTTGGTTTTCACCTACTGGCATTAAACGTGTGCAGGTGGTGAATAGCATGATTAAAAAGCAGGAAAAGAAGCTAGCGAATATTAATCAGCAAAATGCTCAGTTAGCTTATGAAATTTCTGACTTAAAGCATAAAGAGGAAGAAATTGAAAGTAAGGCTCGTTTAAAACTCGGAATGATTAAAGAAGACGAAGTTTTTTATCAGGTGATAGATTGATATGAAGATTTTAATCAGTAATGATGATGGTGTCTATGCACCAGGAATTTCTGTACTTGCTCAACATTTAAGTACACTGGGTGAAGTGATAATTGTCGCACCAGATAGAAATCGAAGCGGTGCCAGCAACTCACTGACCTTGGATTCCCCGTTGCGAATGAAAAAGCTGTCTGAAGATAGAGTGAGTGTAGAGGGCACCCCAACAGACTGTGTTCACTTCGCATTGGCAGGATTGCTGAAAGAGCTTCCTGATATTGTGGTTTCTGGCATCAATGAAGGGTTAAATCTCAGTGATGATGTTTGGTACTCAGGTACAGTTGCGGCTGCTATGGAAGGAAGATTTTTAGGTCTGCCCTCGATTGCTATCTCATTAGCCAATCCTAATCAGCATTATGAGACAGCAGCTTATGTGGCTGGAAAACTTGTAAAGCAACTGATGAGTGATCGTCTTCCGGCAGATACCATTCTGAATGTTAATGTGCCGGATGTTCCAGTTGAGGCATTAAAAGGATTTGAAGTCACGCGTTTAGGGAAGCGACATCGTTCAGAGCCAATGAAAGAAGAGTTGGATCCTAGAGGTCATACGATATATTGGGTTGGGCCCGTTGGCGCAGCAGCTGATGCAGGTCCTGGCACGGACTTTCATGCGATTGAAATGAAAAAAGTTTCTATTACCCCATTGAGGGTAGATTTAACCCGCTATTCAACATTCGATCAATTATCCAAATGGGTTGAAAGGTTATCTGATGGATGATTTGTGGTTTTACTTTGCATGAATGTATTTTCTAATCTGTATCATAAAATTATTGCGTTATCCCTACATCCAAAAGCTTCTTACTATCTTGCTGGATTAAGTGTTGTTGAAGCAACCCTTCTTCCTTTTCCTCCCGATATCATCCTGGCCCCTATGGTTTTGTCTAAACCTCAAAATGCCTGGCGATATGCAGGCTTAACCACCTTTTTTTCAGTACTAGGGGGGCTGGTTGGCTATCTTTTAGGTGCTCTCCTTTTTTCTCTGATTGAAGGCTGGGTTCAAACTTTTGGTTATGAGGCTTCTTACTTACGGGTTCAAGCGTGGTTTGTAGTTTGGGGATTCTGGGCTATTTTATTGGCTGGTTTTACGCCGGTTCCGTATAAGATTTTTACCATTGCTGCCGGTGCGAGCGGTATGCCGCTACTTCCCTTTATTTTAGGCTCCCTGGCAGGTCGTGGCAGCCGATTCTATCTGGTATCTGCAGTAATGCGGTGGGGAGGGAGATCTATGGAGCGTGTTTTGTTACGCTATATTGAGTGGCTTGGCTGGTTGTTGGCGGCTACATTTTTGTTTTATGTGGTGTGGCGTATCTTTCATTAAATTTTCGTAACTATTAAAAAATAAGGAATGCTCATAATTTATTCACTATACTTCAAAGGACCTTATTTACCAAGCGAAAGGACTGCTCATGAAAGGCAAGCTCAAAATACTCTTTGCAACGGATTTTTCGCCTTGTTCTAAAGAGGCACTGGAGACTTTAAAACAGCTGAAATCGGTTTTTTCTGTTGAAATCCATTTAATACACGTGGTTTCATCATTCTGGAAAGACTGGATTTCTTCCGGAGCTTATCAAAAAGAAGCGATGGAACGTCTAGCAAGCTGGCAAACCCTCTTCCTAAATGAAAATGATCATCAAAAATTGCATATTAAACAAGGAAATCCTGCCGATTCTATTATTTCGCTGGCTCGAGAATTAAAAATCCATCTTGTTCTGATGGCATTTCATAAGGAAAAAGATTCTGCTCGATATAAAACACATCATACAGTTGACAGTGTTGTTAGGCATGCTCAACAGTCTGTTTGGGTGACACAGTCAGCTCATATTACTCATTTGCTTTGTGGTGTGGATGGGTCAAAAAACTCTATGAAAGCTTTAGAAAAAGCAATTGATCTTGCTCGTCGTTTTAAGGCACCTCTGGAGCTGGTGTTTGTGTTTCCTCAAATTGACTTTAATCCGATTGGCCTGAGTCAATATCAAAAGAAAGAAGCGGAAGAAACTTTTAAAGAAAAACAGACGCAAGACATAGAGGTGTTACTTAACAAAATTGATGCTTCTGATATTAAAGTAAAAAAGCATTATCAATGGGGGAGGCCTGCTGATGTGATTTTAGGGATGGCTGAAGATCTTGATATCAGTTTAATTATTATCGGCGCAAAAGGGAAAGATCCTCTTCGTCATATTTTAATGGGTAGTACAGCAGCAAAAGTGTTGAGACATGTACCTTGCTCATTATGGGTTGTTAGGTAAGCTTATGCTGGCCGCTGTTTGTTCAGGGTTCGTATTAAGCTGTTTAATTCCCTGGTTTGTTAAGCCAAATCAAAATCGCTTTTGGAGCTGGGTTTTATCCATTTTGCCTTTTGTACTCTTTGTTTATTTCCTTTCATTTTTACCTGAAATGATACAAGGAGAGAAACTTTACTTTCGTTTTCCATGGTTTAATGCAGCAGGTGTTAATCTATCTTTTTGTCTGGATGGTTTGAGCTGGTTGTTCGCGCTATTAATTACAGGCATTGGTACTTTAATTGTCATTTATTCTGGAGCATATTTTGATGCTCAATCTGAAATTGAACGGCTTTATAGCTATTTATTCATTTTCATGGCTTCTATGCTTGGATTGGTGCTATCCAATAATTTAATCACATTGTTCGTTTTTTGGGAGCTCACCTCCTTAACCTCCTTTCTACTCATTGGGTTTCAACATGAAAAAACCAGTGCCCGGAAAGCAGCTTTTCAAGCACTCTTTATTACAGTTGTGGGTGGTTTAGCATTGCTGGCTGGCTTTATTCTTATTTGGGTGCTTACAGATACCTTTGAGCTTGACGTTCTGTTGGCACAACAAGATGTCTTACGTCAAAACCCCCATTATCTCACGGTTTTATTCCTGATTTTGATCGGTGCTTTTACAAAATCTGCTCAATTCCCTTTTCACATATGGCTGCCTAAAGCGATGGAAGCACCCACTCCGATTAGTGCATATCTACACTCTGCCACCATGGTAAAAGCAGGGATTTATCTGCTTGCCAGAATGCACCCGTTACTATCAGAAACCGTTGCCTATTTTGTCATACTTTCATCGGTAGGTGGGGTGACTATGTTGCTAGGGGCTGTACAAGGAATTAGACAAACAGATATGAAGTCTTTATTGGCTTATACCACCATCATGGCGTTAGGGTCTTTAGTCTTTTTATTAGGTTCCCATGAAGAAAATAGTATTAAGGCTGCCATTGTATTTTTGCTTTCCCATGCTTTGTATAAAGCTGGGCTATTTATGGCTGTTGGAGATATTCAAATGCGCACCCAAACGCGTAATTTAAGGCATTTACATGGGTTGCGCAAGGTTATGCCAGTGACTTTTATCATTGTTTTAATTACAGCGGCATCCATGTCTGGATTACCTCCTTTACTAGGATATTATGTAAAAGAGTTAGTTTATGAGGCGAACCTGGCGGCTCCGATCGCTTCACAAATTCTGATCGGAACCGTTTTGCTTTCTAATATGATGCTGGCAATGCTTGGACTCTTACTCATCATAAAACCTTTTTTTGGTAAAGATCCAGATGACCTGATTAAAGAAGCAGATCCTCAAATGTTGTTAGGAGGCGTTTTGCTTGCATTAATGACTGTCATACTCAGCTTTGTTCCTTTGCTTTTGTATCAGGTACTTATTGAGCCTGCCCTGAGTACCATTATGCCAACACATATTCATGTAAAGATGCATGAAATATCATTTTCACCCGCCCTAACGCCCTCATTTGCTTTGAGTATTATTACATTCTTTGGTGCTATTATTTTGTACCTTTCCAGAAATTGGGTAAGGCAAGCATCCACTGCTCTGAATGCACTTTTTTCTCATTATGGTCCTGATTACCTTTACTATCGATTCATGGAAGGCATCGCGCTTCTGGCGCACTGGCAAACCCGTTGGATTCAATGCGGTCTGTTACGTGTATATTTGGGTATTACTTTCTTAACGGTTGCTGTGGTGCTTTTGTTTGCTTCTTTTTTCTATCCAGGCGGATGGCCTGTGATGACAATCCCTGAAGTTAACTGGATTTCTGCATTTTTGGCGCTATCTTTAATCGTTTGTGCTTTCTCAACCTTAGCTGTTCGTAGTTATTTTTCAGGACTCGTTTTCCTAGGGCTTTTGGGCATGATGAATGCACTTATATTTTTAACATCCGCAGCACCTGATGTTGCTATGACTCAAGTTTTGGTAGAAACGTTGGTCGTCGTTATTGTTGCATTAAATTTTTATAAACAACCGCTTGTTCCGAATTTTGAAAGAGATGTATTAAGTGTTGGGCTGGTAAGAGCATCCATCGCGATCTTGTCCGGAATGGCTATAACGATACTTTTACTAAACGTGCTGCAAATCCCATTAGATTTATCGGTTAATCAGTACTATCTTCAAAATAGCTTATCCTTTGGAAAGGGAAGCAATGTTGTGAATGCAATTCTAGTGAATTTCAGATCATTAGACACATTAGGGGAGATTTTAGTCATTGGCGTTGCTGCATTAGGTATTTATGGTTTATTACAAAGTAAATTTACCAGGGGAGGGGAGTAACGATGCAGTCTATCATTTTAAAAACCACCTCAAGGTTTTTGTTTATCTTAATGCTGGTTTTTTCAGTTTGGGTGTTAATTCGAGGACATAACGCACCTGGAGGTGGTTTTATTGCTGGGTTAATTACCAGCAGTGCATTTTCATTGTATGTTATTGCGCAAGGCACCCAAAAACTGAGAGAAATGTTGGTGTTTGAGCTTTCAGCTTTGTTATGCACGGGTTTAATTTGTGCCTTACTGAGCAGTATGACTGCCTGGTTAAAAAAATTACCCTTTTTAACGGCTTGTTGGGTACCTTTTGGCAGCCTTTTTCTCGGTACGCCACTCTTGTTCGATTTGGGGGTTTATTTAGTCGTCACAGGGGGAATACTGATTATGGTTGTTGCATTAGAAGAGGGGGGTGCATGACTATTTTATTAAGTTGGGTGGTTGGTGTCTTATTTTCTATTAGCGTCTATCTTATGTTGAGCCGCCAACTCATGCAGTGGTTATTTGGTGTTGTGATCTTGAGTGTCACAGCTAATTTACTGGTTTTTGCAGCGGGAAGAGTAATCGGAAATTACCCGCCTTTTGTTTATTTAAATCAGCAATTATCGGTGCAAGATATTTCTAGCTCTATAACCCAGGCGCTTATCCTCACTGCCATTGTCATTAGCTTTGGCTTGTTAACTTTTATGCTGGCCCTGGTCAGAAAAATTTGGCATCACTTCCAAACGTTGGACAGTGATGAGATTCGATTAGCAGAACCTGTTGAATCTGTGCCTCACCCAGGGGAGCATACGCACTCATGATTGCTTTACCTGTATTACCTTTGCTTACCTGCTTAATTGCAAGCGTTTTGCAGTGTTTGTTTTGGTCGTTTCCTATCATCAGAAAAGTATTGCATATCTTAAGCGGAGTCTTTTTATTAGGAGTTGTTGTTGCGGTATTTCAAGGAGTCTGGCATGAAGAATATCTTGTCATGCAGGCAAGCAATATCCCTTTTCCGTTTGGAATCACTTTTATCATTGATCATTTTAGCGCCATTATGCTGCTGCTTGCCGCAGGACTTGGGTTGGTTGTGGCGATTTATTCTCTCATTGATGAGGGTGCAACGCAGTATGCAAAATCTTTCTATCCCGTTTATTGGATGTTGATGGCTGGTATCTGTGGGGCATTTTCAACAGGGGATTTATTCAATCTCTATGTTTGGTTTGAGGTGATGTTAATTTCATCTTTTGTTCTCATGGCATTAGGAGGTCATAAGATCCAATTGGATGGCACGTTAAAATATCTGGCTTTGAATTTAATTTCTACGATCTTAATGTTATCTGCTATTGGATTGTTATATGGTATTACAGGTACGCTTAATCTTGCTGAGATGTCTGTTAAAATTTCTCAAATGCCTATTTCTGGCGTGATTACAGCAATTGCAGCCTTGTTATCTCTTGCTTTCGGAATTAAAGCCGCTGTATTTCCATTATTTTTTTGGTTGCCTGCCTCGTATCATACTACCAGCGTTTCTGCCTCTGCTATTTTTGCCGGCATGATGACTAAAGTAGGCGTTTATGCTTTGGTGCGTGTTTTTACATTACTGTTTATTCAAGAAAGTTATTTTTTACATCCGCTTTTGATGGGCTGTGCAGCACTTACCATGTTAACGGGCGTGCTAGGCGCTGCTTCCCAGCATCAATTTCGCCGCATTCTTGCATTTCACAGCATTAGCCAAATTGGCTATATCATAATGGGGTTGGCAATTTTCACCCCCTTGGCAATAGCTGCTGCGATCTTTTTTATAGCACATCATAGCCTTGTGAAAACCAATTTATTCTTGATTAGTGGCATCATTCATCGAATGAGAGGGTATTTTGATCTTAATCACTTAGGAGGGCTCTACCGGAGTGCTCCCATTTTAAGTTTGCTATTTTTTATTTCTGCTTTTTCGTTGGCTGGATTTCCACCTTTATCGGGGTTCTGGGGTAAGCTGCTATTAATTAAGGAAGCTTTTGTCAACACACATATCACTATTGCAGTCATTGCATTGGTTGTTAGCTTTTTAACTTTGTATTCCATGACAAAAATCTGGAACCTGGCTTTTTGGAAAAGTGATCATCAACAAGAAACGCATCATCATATCATGACGCTTAAAGAAAAAAGCTTTTCCCTATGCTCTGTTTTTTTGTTGACTATACTGATTCTTATAGTGAGTTTTATGCCTGCTATTCTATTTGATGCCACTGACAAAGCATCAAAGCAGTTACTGAATCAGGCGGGGTATATAGAAGCGGTATCTAAGGGACTTAGATGAAACATAAATTTAAAACCTATGGTCAAAAAAGTTTGTTAATTCTTCGGTTTGCAGGTTTTTTAATATTAGAAATAATTATGGCAAATCTAAAGGTGGCTTTAGCAGTAATAAGTCCCATTCGTTATTTAAAACCTGGAATTATTGGGGTTCCTCTTTCTTGCAAAAATGATATTGAAATTACATTGCTAGCGAATCTTATTTCTTTAACGCCAGGAACTCTCACCCTGGATGTATCACCTGATCGAAAATATTTATATATACATACGATTTGTATCTGCAATCCAGAAAAACTAAAAACAGAAATTAAAACCAAATTTGAGACACCTATTTTGGAGTTTTTAGAATGAGTACAACGATGACGGTGCTGAGTGTTTGGATATATAAATTTTCTATCGGATTAGTCATCCTAAGCTTGATCACTAGTTTTGTCAGAATGAGTTTGGGACCCTCTTTGCCCGATCGAGTTGTTGCCTTAGATCTCAGCGTTAATATGATCATTTCTTTTATTGCAATATATAGCATTACTGCAGAACAACCGATTTACATGGACGTTGTGATCGCATTGGCGCTGATTATTTTTTTAGGAACAGTTGCTTTTGCTCAGCTCATTGAACGACAAACTTATTTAAAAAAACAATCTCTAAACAAAATGAAGGAAGACGCCCATCATGATTGAACTTATTGCCTCTTTGCTGGTGTTAATCGGCTCTATTTTTATTTTCATCGCATCAGTAGGTTTGCTTCGTATGCCTGACTTATTTGTTCGAATGCATGCAACTACCAAAGCTGGCACTTTAGGGGTTGCTCTCATTCTACTTGGGGTGTCTGTGCATTACCATCAATTCAGTTTAACCCTGGAAGCTTTACTTACACTTTTTTTCATTTTCGTCACGACACCAGTAGCTTATCATTTGATTGGGAGGGCTGCTTATTTAAGTGGAGTTCATTTAGCGCCAGAAACAACCGTTAATGAGTTGAAAGCTCATAACCATAACGATCAATCATTCTCATCGAAAGAAGCTGGATCAAGTGGTCGATAAGTCCGGGATATTGAAGGTGTTTTTTTTTAGCCCCAGAATATTATTCTCTACTCATGATTTTCTCTAAAATGTTTAAAAGCATTTAAATAAATGAAATTGGATCAAACGCTCAAGACATGTATAAAAATATGATCATGAGAAGTTTTTAATAATTAAATAGAGTCATCAAGCATGGAAATATCTCAAGAATTGTCTAACAAATTACTTAAAATTAAAGAGCATAAGAAAAAAGATGCTGATTTATCGAATTGTGAAATAGAAGATAGCCACCTTGGATATATATTAAATATTCTTTTATCTAAAGAAGAGATAACCCACCTTAATCTTAAAAAGAATAACATTACTGACCAAGGGGTTTGCGAAATCGCTGAATTCATCCAAAAGCATCCTAAGGTTGTTCAGTTAACCCTATATGATAATGATATTACAGAAGAGTCATTAAATTATCTTTGCGCATTTAACAAGTTAAAAAAACTCTCTGTTTTTAACAAATCTTTGCGTCTTACAGACACAGGAAAGCATTACCTTTTGCAAAACAGCTCAATCGATAACCTTCCAGGAATTAAAACAAAAGGGCAGGACAGTGATGGAAAGATTCAATGTCATCTAAATGGCAATAAACATCTTAATAATCCACCTCCTGATTATTTTTTAAACCAGGGAAAGCAAATTTCAAATCAGTTAGTAACGGAAACTATCTCGAACCTTTTTCTTGAAGAGAGAAAGCTTGACAGCCGGAAAATCAGGAAGCTTATAGACTTCGAAAATAGCCTATTTTCTTTTGAAGAAAGAAAAGGGAGCTATCTCCATCGTTCTGTGGAACGTAAACAGAAACTAGGCGAAGAAAATTTTCAGGAAATGTTGGTTTGGTTATTAAAAGACTTAGATATTATTGAAAGCGAAGCACGTTATCTCAGATTGGCTGATAGTCATTATGAACCTTTTCTTGATGTATTAACTGTCATACGCAGTTTATATCTACATAATTCATCTCACTATCCACCGCAAGGTTATGGCAAAGCTCAACAGATAGAATGTGAAAACATGGTGTTTTATTTTCGTTCGCAAACAGACAACCCTTTAAAGAAGGTTTTCAACCAGATTGTGAGCGGGGGTAGTGATTATTTACCTAGAAATATGATTTATATCAAACGCCTAAGTTGGAGAGACAACAGAGATTTTGATGATGCTTTAGATACACTCAGTTTTTATGGTAAGAAAGAAAAAAAAATAAATAATCGCTTTAATAACAATTTTGGACCTAGTCTGGGATATACAGGTGCCAGAGCCAACAATATTGTCTGTTTTAAGTTGGCGTTTGCTTCTTTGGAGTATGACATAGACAGTAAACAAATCAAATCTTCATTCAATGAAGTTTTAAAGGCAATAAACCATCATTTTAATGAAAGTCTTTCTGAGCAATATCGTCGTCTTTATAAAGCGCTAGATGATGAAAGATACCCACGAGCTTCATTCAAAAGGCAAATAAATACTATCTTAGATAGCTTAAACACGCTGTCAATCAATAATAAACTGTCTTATCATCCATATCTTTTTTCAAAGATGATGGACTGGCGTTCCCAGAAAGCAGCCGGAATTGCAAAAGATGTTGAGTCTTATGTAAAAGCTGATCATTATATTTCAAAAATTCCAGCTATTTCAGTCACACACTATCCTCTTTCTACTTTTATTGTTATTCGACTCTATCCTGGCTTATCAGACAAAGAAGTTTATAAAAGCGAAAATAGCAATCAATCTAATCTTAAGGGGTTAACTAAAGTAATGATTGGTTTCCTAGGCGGCCTCATTAACCATTTTGCAAGTCTTGGTGGTTATCATGTGGTTGCTCAGAGAAGACCTAGTTTTGGTTTTGTAGGGCCTACTTTAACAGATTTGAGTGTAATGAATATCCGTTTATCCCTTGGAATGGAGCCAAATATTTTCTCTAGTACTATAACTTACTCCTTAATGTTATTTAACCGATTGCTGCAGATTTTTAATTTTACTAATAAGCAGGACCCATTGGTGAAAGCCTGTTTTGAGAGCATTGAGAAAGGTAAAAGCACAAAAACAAGAGGGGCATGTTATTTAAAAACTTCAACACGATGCAATAAAAATGAGTGGGCTGCTGTTTGGATAGCCTCTGCTGCTTTGGAAAAACACCATAAAAATGTTCAAAACTCAAAGAGTATGGGGTATTTAAATGATGCACTCATTGAGTATCTGGAAGAATTTGTTCTTGGGCAACCATATCAAACAAAGATAAGGGAAGGTCAACTTACAACAGAAATTAAGAATATAAAATACTCTGGTTATAGAGTTCCTGGGCGTTCGGAGAATTTTTATCGTCCAACCCAAGGGCAAGGGATCTCTTCTGATGAAAAAGTACTCTTTGAGTTGCTCAGCAATACAGCACTACACACGACTGAGTTATTGTCTGGTTTTTCAATAGATTCTAAAAACCCCAAAAGAATACTGAAACGAACTTTTCATCATGTGATTTGGAAACTATACAAAAATATCGTTAAGACGGACAGCTTGCTATCCAATCTTAACGAACAACAGCATAATGTTACCCACCTTTATGCAAAAGCTTGTAACCTGTTAGAAAATTTACTCGAATATTCTATGGTTTTTAAAACCATGAATAATATGTTCAATGATAAATATCCATCATCGGTGATTGAATCAATCAGGACAACTGATATTGAACACTTTTCTCGGTGTGTAGATATCGACCGTGATAGAGTAAGCGTTTTTTATGCAGATTCTGGGCAACAAGCGAATGTGTTAAGTATCTTACAGATGGATATACAACACTCTCATGAACTATCTGAATCTAAAAAAACGAGAACTGAAGTACAAAATGTATATATTTTTGACCGAAGTTATTATGAGCTTGAATCCTTTTTTGAAAAAGTAAGGGAGTATTTTAATGGAACTGAAAAAGAAAAATGTGTGTTAACCAAAAATTTGTTTCAGGCCAGTATCTTTTTTGTTGATGTGACTTATTTGGATAACTCGTCTTTTGAAGACATCGTTAGGAGCATCGGCAACTATGAAAACCTTAAGTCTGTCATTATTGATATTACCAATAATAGTGCACTTCATCAGATAAAAGTAAAAAGAATCATTCATATATTTTTATCTTCCGGGATAAGGGTTCTTCTAACAACAAGTTGCCTTAAACTTGAGGAGCTGGCAAGAGATAAATATCAACTTGGTAGAATTGTAACACTAGCTCCTGCTGCAAAAAATCATTCTAAAAACATAAAATATATGAGATTAAAAAAAGATGTATCTGATGTTTTTCGTGCTGTTTCTAATGAAGCTGTAAACGAAGTAAACATGAGCTATATGGAAATCATGAATCAGATATATCAGGATAAAGTTAATCATACCAAATACGTGTCTGAAAACGATCATTCTGTTGAAAATCATCAAAAACCAGCGACAGAAAATCTTGTCTACGGTTCTAATAACAACCTATTTTTTCATGAGTTGGATACAGTAAATAACTCAAAAGAGATACTTAATGTGAGTGGATATAAGAATAACTGTGGTTTATATGCTTTAGCGCTTTCTTGTAAAAAAGCGATTGAGTTTCAGCAAAATTTGGGGTTAACGATGACATATTCCAGTTGTTTGGAGAAAATAAACGATACTATTTTAAAGCATTACCTTGAAAATCATTTCTTATACTTTGGGGATCAAGACTCGGTTGGAAAGAAATTGCGTATGGAGCTAAAAGAAGCGCTTTACTCAGATGAAATCTATAAGTTAAGCAGGGTAGAGAGCTTTGTTACACTCGCATACAATTATTTTGAAACAGGAGAATATTCCATTGATATGGAGGCCTGGTTTAAAGGAAATAAAGAAATTTTGAGTTACATTCGTGCCGAGGTAGATAAACTTAAACAGAGCCTTCCCGACCAAATTAATCATGTTTTTGCGAGTATTTTAAACGAAAAAAAATTGGCAAACAGTCAACGTGCAGAGGAAAGTTTCCAATTTATCAAAAGCATTCTCAATAAAGAAATACAAGAGGTAGAAAGTCATCTACGGACACGATGGAATCAATTTCAAGATTATGATGAGGTTCTGTATGAATGCATTCATATCTTCTGGGCATGGGAGTATATCAATGAAGAATACGCATCTATAGAGAGGAGACGCGAGTTTATTGGGTTGGTACATCAAACTTATGAGGAAATAACTCATAAAGGAGAATGGCTTGATGAGGTAATGAAGTTTATATTTCTTGCTGTACCTTCCTGTGCACCTTATAGCAATTTCAATGATAAGTCTGTATCTCAGTTATTTCAAGCAACGAAAGAAAATGCCTTTAATAGAGCTTTCAGCTTAATTTTAACCTCTAAAATTCAATCAAATTGGGATAGTATCTATAAAAATTACATCAATTATGTTGTAGATGAAAACAATGAGGTTCAGCTTAGCGTTGATGAGTTAAAAGTACTGGGCAGACGCTGGGGAGTTAATGTTTGCATTGCTTATGATGAAGAAAATGAGCAAATAAGTAGTGAGTTCCCAGAGGGATTGACTGTATGTTTGACAACAAATGCTGTTAAAAATCATTGGTTGGTAGATTTAGCAAGGCAAAAGGAAGTGTTGCCGAAATATTCAACAGACTTTATGTCCAGACCAGGCCGATGCTTTTTATAAGACCAGAAGAAAGGACTCAAAGAAGCCAAAGTTTTTTACTGAAGATTTACGTCGTATCGTTACTGAAAAGCTGAAGTTGGAGTGGAGCCCGGAACAAATTAGTGGTTATGGAAAGCGGCATGGTTTATTTCAGATAAGTCATGAATGAATAGGTGACTGGGAAATTGATATGATTGTTGGTAAAGGGCGCCGAGATGTAATCATTATCTTAGTAGAACGGTTGTCTAAAAAAGTATTACTTAGTAAAGTTTCTGATAAGAAAGCGAACCATGTTGCGAATGAAATTATTGATTTACTATTGCCGTTAAAGCCGCATGTATTAACGATTATCTCGGATAACGGCTTTGAATTTAGGTATCATGAAAAGATAACAGAGGCGCTTGAAGCCACATTTTATTTTGCCCACCCGTACCGTACTCCTCTTGGGAGCGGGGCTTAAATGAAAATACAAACGGGCTAATTAGGCAATATCTTCCCAAGAAGAGCAGTTTTACAGAAATTTCTCTAAGTGAATCGCTAGGCTATGCAATGCCTGATGAAGTGTTTAATGAATGGAAGAACAATGCTTGCTATTAGTGTTGTTGGGCTTAAGGATCTTTTTACTTAAATATTTTGGAATAGAAAATATATGTCAAAATCAAGAAAAGAGATAACAAGTTATAGAAAAACAAAAAAGACGCCTCTGTTTTATCAGGAAAGACCTCTTTCTATAGAAGAGCGCATTACACAAGAAATGCAACATACCTTTACTGAGGAAAATGGGTTTACTGCAGAAATGCAAGCAATAGTGGAGGCTCTAATACCATACATTTATAAACTAAATGACGATAGTAAGAAAAAAAGCCAGAAGTTAAGAGACTTCTACTTAAAAAACATAAACTGTCGTCTTGAGCAACTGATAGAGTTGGATTGTACAGTTGAAGGTGAGAATGGGCAATATACTATTCTTGCACCTGGCTACGAGGAGCGCTTTTCATTAGCGCAAGTGAACTATCGAACTAAAGAAGCTCTTAATAGGATGCAAGAGGGCTTGTCTGAGATGAGGGAGGGTTTAAGCAACTTAAGTAATATACTTAATCAGCTTATGTTGGATGATGAAAATGAAGGAGGAGACAATGAAACTAGCAGTAATAGTAATAATTTAGGTTTTGGCAACAACAACTAACAGCTTTATAATTAATTGTGCAGGCGTTCCGGCTAGCGTGTGAGCGCCTGTTCGCTGCTAGATTGCGGATTGCACTTGCAAGTTGAATTCGCGCCCGCCGCATGGCAGAGTCTCACCCGAAGTGCAAAATAAGTTATAGTTCGGCTTCTTAATATAAGGAGTCAAATAGATATGGGAAAATGTTATAGTCATTTAACTGAGATACAACGAGGGATTTTGAGTAGGATGCTTGATCAGAGAGTAAAGAAACCTGCCATTGCAAAACATCTGGGAGTAGACGTTTCTACAATCTATCGAGAACTTAAACGAAACTCCTGCAGGGATGAGCAGCGCTTTAAAAGCGTAACATATTACTGCCCATATCGTGCTGAGAAGAAGTATTTGAAACGCCGTCAGAGAGCCTCAAAGCTAGAGGAAAATCATGAACTACGGGCATTTGTTTGCAGTAAATTACGGGGGTCTTGGTCACCCAATGGCATTCGGTTAAGCATTTACAGTTCTAAAAGAGTAACTGCTCTGCCATTTACCTCGAGGTTTTCTCGATCGCCTAGGGAAATGGCGCCCCGGGCGTATTTTTTGTCGTACACGTGAAATACTGTTAAGCATCTTTGTTAACCAGTTTTCTTTTTCTTCTGGTAACAAGGATAGAAGTAATTTTTCTATAAATCGCCCAATAACAAGCAAGCAATTTTTAAAATTTATCTTGAGTTCCTGCACTTTCCCACAAAACTCCTGCCAATAACTTTTTTTCATTTCACTGTTTTTTTCAGTTTGATCATCGCCCGCTGAAGGAGGTGGCGGTTTCCTGTTAACCTCAGATTCAAATATACGAGCAATATTTATCAATAAGACGTGAGCGTACAACTCCTGCTTGACTCCTCGTTCAGTTTTACTGTGAAAATCTTCAATATCAATAAACATTTTGGATATTTTATACAACTCTTCTATTCCCCATCGGCCATGATAAACGCGGGGAAAATCATCTAATGGATAGCATTCACCCATCAGTGTTGTTGCGCAAACATAGGTTTCATCATTAATTTTATATTTAATAAGACGCAATGGGATTGTCTTATAATTTAAAGAATATCCTTGCTTTTTTATTTCTGATTTGACTGAGGAAGAGGGATTATAATCAATAATGGTATCGGTTAAATCACTTTCCCAAAATAACTTGATGGTTTCATTCATGCTTCCAGACTGCAGGCGACAAATAAGATGAATGCCTTTTCGCATGGCTTCGTAGAGCACTAAATAACTAAAGTAGCCTCGATCAAGCACTAGTATATCTCCCTCAGACAAGGTATCCATTTGACTTAGGAGACAAGTACGCTCACTTTTACCTGCCGCACTGAGTAAACAATCATAAATAAAGCCACTGCCTAAATGGTATAGAGTTGTCATTAACCCTTGCGGATAGTATTGACCCTTATTTGGAGCCTTGTATCCTTTGAGTAAAAGCTCATGCGGTAAATTAATTCTTGAGCCATCCGCTGCAAAAACACGGTGCCCACACCACATTGGAAGCGGATTAGATTTTTCTTGATTTAATAAAATCGCTCTATTGAGTTCGATAAAAATTTCTTCGGGTAATTTTTGCCTGGCTTCGCAAAGTGAAGAAGCTGAAACCGGTCGCTTTTGAAAAGCGTTTATTTCTGAGCCCTCCCACAGTTCATTCAGTAAACTTTTATATCCCTGTTGATTTTTGCTCAAAACCAACTTGAAAATAAATAAAACTAAAAATTGAGTGTCTATTACCCGATTCCGAATTTTCCATCTGCCATCAAAATTTAAGCAAATTCCCTGGATGATTTCTTGATAAGGACTCCAAAAATCCATGAATGTTTCTCCAAAGTGAGCATATCTAACAATAGAGAATCAGTGTATCATGCAGTTTTAGCTTAACCGAATGCCATTGCTTGGTCACCTTGGCAAATCGAGTGGCAACTTAAGTACCACGAACCGGGTTTAGCAAATATCACGCACGAAACCATTTATCGGTATATTTATGGGCACTGGACATCACGTGAGGTTCAGAAGTAAAAACGATTCACTAGTTGCTTTTGACAAGTTACCCACAGATGTGGATAATCGGGGAGAGCAAATCAAACACTTAGCCGAAATATAAATGCACTTCGCGTGAGACTATCCAGCATTTTCACCATGGCCGATAAGAAAAATTATCGGCCATAAATTTTACGGTTTACGCGCGAATTCAACTTGCAAGTGCAATCGCCTCAAAGCATAAATTTAGCAATTAATTAAAGCCAAATTTAGAAAGCTTACATAGAGAAGCTATTTTCAATTACCTTCGGTTCTATTTCATTGTCCGAATTAAAAGTTAATGTTACAGTCTATGAAAACAGCTTTTGCCACACTCAAAGGTGTTGAAGCCATGCATATGTTAAAAAAAAGGGCAATTCGTTCAAACTTTCAAACTTTCAAACTCACTGACTATAATGAAGGCGTTACTTTTTTAATAGGAATTTCTAATGAAACTAAAACTTTTTACTTTTCTCATTAGTCTCTTATGTTTTTCTACTTCAACACTGGCTTGCACTGGAATACAATTAAAATCAAAAGATGGTGCTTTTATTAATGGGCGAACGGTAGAATTTGCGACAAAAATTCAACTGAATATTTTGGTCATTCCAAAAAATTATGAATTTAGAGGTACGTTACCAGATGGTAGTGCTTCAGGCCTTGTTTACAAAAGTAAATATGCAGCGATTGGCGGCTATATGGAAAACCAGGAGGTCCTTGTAGATGGTTTGAATGAAGCTGGATTGTCTGTGGGTGCTTTTTATTTTCCTGGGTATGCACAATATCCCGAAATCAACCAGAAAAACCAGTCATACGCCCTATCCCCACTTGAATTCCCCAACTGGTTGCTGACTCAATTTGCAACCGTTGAAGAAGTCAAAGCAGCCTTAAAAGATCAAAAAATAGTGATTGCTCCTACGCTCTTCAAAGCATGGAACCTGGTGCCTCCGTTTCATTATGTTGTCTATGACAAAACTGGAAAAAGCATTGCCATTGAACCACTGAATGGAAAACTCATTGTTTATGAAAATCCTTTAGGTGTTATGACAAACTCACCTGAGTTCAGCTGGCATATGGCGAATTTAAGAAACTACCTGAACCTTTCTCCTGATAATGTTTCCCAAACCACCCTCAAAGAGCTTACATTAAAGCCATTTGGCGAAGGTTCTGGAATGAGAGGTATTCCAGGTGATTTTACGCCACCTTCTCGCTTTGTAAGAGCTACATTTTTTAGTAGTGCCGCAGTAACCTCTGACACAGCTAAAGACACAGTTTTTCAAATGTTTCATTTACTCAATCAATTTGATATTCCATTAGGATCAGTCAGATCCTCAAGCAATGGAACGACTCATATGGATTACACAATGTTTACAACCGTTAAAGATCCTAAAAATCTGATCTACTATATCAAAACGTATGAGAATCAAAATGTAGAGATGGTAAGCTTGAATTCGTTTGATTTAAATGGTAAATCCTTAAAAAGGATTTATCTGAAAAAACAGCAACTCATTGAAGATCTAGGAAAAAATGTTGATCATTAGGGATACTTTTAATGAAATGCTCCCAAATATTTAATCGCTATGTTAAGCTAAATATTTGGAGAAAAAAGATGAGCAGACAACAATACCCTGGGGCTAAAAAATTTCGTGTTGCATTAGAGGCAATTAAGGGAAAAGAAACCCTTGCAAGTCTAAGTGCCAAGCATGGAATAGCTCCGACGATGATATCGAAATGGAAAAGAGAACTACTTGAAAGAGGCAGTGAACTCTTTGAAAAAGGTTACAAACCAGCGGATGTCCGCTTAGAACATGAACGAGATCAATTGCTTAAAAAAGTAGGTGAATTGAGCCTGGAGGTAGACTACCTAAAAAAGGCATACGCGAGCATCTAACGTCAAAAGAACGTCGGTTGCTCGTGAATCCAAATTTAGAGATATCGGTCTCCCGTCAATGTCAGTTGCTGGGTGTAGAGCGGAGTGGTCTTTATTATAAGCCTGTAGCGAGGGTGGATGATACGGTGCTGATGAACCGCATTTATGATATTTGGTATAAGCAACCCCACTTTGGTTATCGTCGGGTTACTAAGGTATTAAAGCGAGAAGGCATGCTGATTAATCGTAAAAAAGTAAAACGGTTGATGGACATGATGGGCTTAAAAGCGATTTATCCAGGCCCTAACACCTCCTTAAAAAAAGAAGAACATGAAGTTTATGATTACCTGCTTGATGGACTCTATATAAACCGCGCTAACCAGGCTTGGCAAGTGGATATCACGTATATCCGGACACGAAAAGGATTTGCGTATTTAACGGCCTTGATAGATGTCTATAGTCGCTATATTGTGGGTTGGTCTTTATCAAATACAATGGATACGGGTTTTTGTTTAGAGGCATTAAGCCGAGGTCTGGAGGAGGGAAAGCCAGAGATCATCAACTCAGATCAAGGCGCTCAGTTTACCTCTGAGTTGTGGACAAATGTCTTAAAAGGCCAGAATATTAAAATCAGTATGACTGGTAAAGGCAGGTGTCTGGATAATGTGTACATTGAACGTTTTTGGCGGTCAATCAAGCATGAAAAGATAAAATTATCTGAATTTGATGACATTCATGAACTTGAACATTTGATTGCTGAATATGTTCAGCATTATAATCATGAGCGACCTCATCAGGCGTTGGGAGAATTAACTCCCCATGAGGCGTTTATTCAGACAAAAATTATTTCTTAATTTAGGACGTTTTTTGTCGGAACCGAAGGGAGCATTTCATAATGCTCCCACTTTTTAAACCCAAATTCAGTCATTTCTAACTGCTGAATTTAAATTTAAAAAGTGGGAGCATCTATACCTTTATATGTTGATTACAAATAAGTTTTCAGCTTCTTGATTTTCATATCTATCATATTTAATACAGTCTTTTTGAAATGCAATAATAGAAAGATCCATTTCTTTTTCATGACTTTCTATCAACGTTTCAATCTCATGTTTGTCCTTGGAAAGGAGTCTTAATTGATATTTTTCTTTAGAATTGACACGTTTTTCTTTTTTATGATTAATTTCAAGTGTCACTTCATCCAGCTCCTGTTTTAATCCACTTAAAAACTCAATTTTACGAAAAAGTAACTGTGAAAACATTTCTATTGAAGGTCTAAAAGGCAACCCATCCTCTTTATATTGTGTGGTCAAAGCTCTTAAATTTTTAAAACTCACTGCAGGCGTAAAAATCTCTCTTAGCGCTTCAAGCTTATGGCAATATTTTTTATTGATTTTTGAAAAAGCGGGCTGTAGCTCTGGATCACATAATGCGCCTACTATTTGATGTGCAGCATTAAAATTACCCTTATTTTTTAATAGCTCTGCAACCTCTATCCACAACATTAAATTATTTGGCTCTTCCTTACATTCAGTAAATATAAATTGATTAAATTCGTTAAGACTTTCTAGAAATTTTTTAGTTCCATAAAGTCGCTTGCTTTCTTTTGAACTAGAGATATTCTTGATCTCATCTACATTCAATAAATTAAGTGGCTGGTTAAGTTTTTTATCGATTACATTCAATGCAAATTGAATTTGATCAGAATGAATATCCCCCTTTTTCTTCTTAAAAAATTTCATCATTTTCTACCTCTACTCTATTTAGAATTATTATTTAAACTATCTCCTTATTGGTAGAAAATTTAGCAAATCAAAAAAATTATAATTACCGTAAAATTTACAGTATTTTTTCTAAGTTAAAGATATGATAAACTTTTTTGACCTAAATTAATCCGTTGAAAACGTAGCGAGAAGGACAAAGGTGCTGAAGATGTGAAAGATTTTTTATCTTTTTGGGTGAAAGCGTAGTCACCTCTACTGTGAGCTCAAAAAAATAAAAAATCTTTTGCAGATTCAGTGCATTAGTCCTTCGCAGTCGTTTTCAACGGATTAATTTAGGTTTAATATTTTTTATGTACTTAGATAGATGTTATTAAGTTCAACACACCCTTTTCTAGATCTTTCTAGCCAGCTTTCAGAGCTTTGCCACCCATTAACTGATTTCGGGATTACACATTTCAGCTATTTCAAACACCTTACCACTGAACAGCGAATTGGCTTATCTACAATACCAAAGTGGTTATCTGAGTATTATAATTTAGACCTTTATAAAAGTAGTCTTTTTGAAAATCCTATGAATGAATACCAAGCCTCTTTTGATCTTCTCATTGGTAGTGATGAGGTCGATTTGGAGGTTTATTGTCATTCCAGAGAGTATTATAACTTCACACATAGCATTTCAATTATTGAGCCTACTATAGATGGGTGTGAGTTCTATATGTTTTCTACAAGCCCAGATAACATTGCTGCTATCCATTATCTCAATGCTCATAGGGAAATTCTTTATCATTTTATTTTGTACCTAAAAGACAAAGGGAAAGCACTCTTTGCAAAAGCACATCAAAATGCAATCAAGCTACCTTGCACTCAAAAATGGGTTGACAATGCTAAAATAGAATATTTTCTTTATAAAGAAAGTAAATCTCAAATGGATGTTTTAAAAAGAAATTTTTTTAAAAAAACGCCCGTACATCAATATCAAGTAGAACAACCCAATCTACCCAGCGCAAAGCTATCTACACAAGAACTGAACTGTATTTTTTTCTTGTTAAACAATAAGACAACCAAAGAAATCGCCAGCAAAATCAATGTGTCACAGCGCACTGCTGAAGCTTACCTTGAAAATATTAGAAATAAGACAGGCTGCCAGAGTAAGCAAGATCTGCTTAGAAATTTTTCATCTAATAGGCTAATTAGAGCATTTCGCGAGTAGAAATATTTTTATCTAAACGCGCTTGGCACCCTTTACGGCGAGCCAGAAAGAAAGTTTTTAAAATATGACTGCAATCAGGTTCCATTTCAATCAAATGATCCCATTGAATTTCATGATTAAATACTCCGTGCTCTAACAGGCAAAAAGCACTGCAAAGACTCCCCGCTTTAGGGTCTTTAGCACCAAACACTACACGCTGAATACGCGCATGAACCATGGCCCCCAAACACATCACGCAAGGCTCTAAAGTTACATATAGCGTAGTATTTAATAATCGATAGTTATTTTGATTCTGTCCAGCCTGACGTAAAGCAATCATTTCAGCATGGGCGGTAGGGTCTGAAGCAGCAATGGGTTGATTCCAGCCCTCCCCTATAATTTGGTCATTTTGAAGAATCACAGCACCAACAGGCACTTCCCCAGAGCATTCTGCTTTCTGAGCCAGCTTTAGTGCATACTGCATCCATTTCATATCATGACCTTGCTGCAGTTCATTCATATTGATCAACATGAGTAGGCGCCCTAAAGCTATGGAAAATTTAAAAGAATATATTAAGATAGAGTTGGCTAGGCAACACAGCTCGGATATTCTATCTATTGGTTTTAAATGCTATCGCGAGGAAATAATATTATATTATTTGATGTGTTGCCCACCAACAAGTGTAAAAAGCAACGCATCCAAAAAACTCCGAGAAAACCGGTGCTTCTGGTCACTCTACTTCTCACCCCTAGCATCGATTATAGTTGAAAAAAAACAAAAGTCAAAAAGCTTTTTTATTTCAATCGGATATGTGGGCACAAAAAACTGAAGATACACCCCTATAGGTAATAAGACAATGTTATCTCCAAACGTTACCCCTGATATTTATGAAGTCTCTCAGCTTGTTTCTGAAGCAGGATTATTGCTGGGTCAGCACTTTTCCATTATTTGGGTCACTGGAGAAATTTCAAACCTAAGCTTCCCCAAATCTGGGCATCTCTATTTTTCACTTAAGGATGAAAAAAGCCAAATTCGCTGCGCCTTATTTAATCATTATTACCAGAAATCTAATTTAAATTTAAAAGAAGGGATGCAGGTGTTATTGCGTGCTACTGTCAGCATTTATCAGGCGAGAGGAGATTTTCAGCTTATTGTGCAACATATTGAGCTTGCCGGTGAAGGGAAATTACGCCAAGCCTTTGAATGGCTAAAGCGCAAACTTCAACAAGAAGGTATATTTGACCCAATACATAAAAAACTACTGCCCAAATTTCCTCAGAAAATTGGGATCATTACTTCTGATTCTGGAGCCGCTATTCGAGATGTTTTAGTGGTATTAAAGCGAAGATTTGCTGCTATTCCTATCATAATTTATCCGACGTTAGTTCAGGGGCAACGTGCAGCCTCTCAAATTTCAGAAGCCATAAAATTAGCAAATGAACGACAGGAGGTTACTGTGCTTTTACTTTGCCGGGGCGGTGGATCCATTGAAGACTTGTGGGCATTTAATGAAGAAAGCGTTGCTAAGGCAATATTTAACAGTCAACTTCCCGTAATTACAGGAATTGGACATGAAGTTGATTTTACCATTGCTGATTTTGTTGCGGATGTCAGAGCGCCAACTCCCTCCGGCGCTGCTGAATTATTGGTGCAGGATGTGCAGACAGTACTTGGAGGCATTTGGCAATCCTATGATCGAATGAACCAGGCAATGTGTTCTCAATTGAGGCAGACACATCAAAATCTTTTACATTTAAAAAAAAGACTGCAACACCCCAAAGATCGCTTGGAAACACAGTCAGAAAAACTACATGGTTTAAAACAGCGTCTATTTAAAGCGATGCAATACCAGTTATTCACTCAACAAACCATTTTTAAGCAAGCTCATAAGAAATGGGAGCAATCTTCGCCTCTCAACCAAATATCCCTTTTAAAACAGGAATGCTTTACTTTGCAAAAGCGTCTAATACAGCAAACACAACATCAGCTTGCAATGAAAACACAAAAATTGTCCGGTTTAAATCAAGCACTTGCTTCCATCAGCCCACTTAATACACTGAACAGAGGGTATGCCATTGCTTTAAAAGCAGGTCAGATTTTAACAGACCCTGCAGCAACAAGCCCAGGTGATGAAATTCAAATAAAATTGGCAAAGGGAGTGCTAACTTGTGTAGTCGCGCAGGGTGATGATTGAAATGCTCCCAAATATTTAATCGCTATGTTAAGCTAAATATTTGGAGAAAAAAGATGAGCAGACAACAATACCCTGGGGCTAAAAAATTTCGTGTTGCATTAGAGGCAATTAAGGGAAAAGAAACCCTTGCAAGTCTAAGTGCCAAGCATGGAATAGCTCCGACGATGATATCGAAATGGAAAAGAGAACTACTTGAAAGAGGCAGTGAACTCTTTGAAAAAGGTTACAAACCAGCGGATGTCCGCTTAGAACATGAACGAGATCAATTGCTTAAAAAAGTAGGTGAATTGAGCCTGGAGGTAGACTACCTAAAAAAGGCATACGCGAGCATCTAACGTCAAAAGAACGTCGGTTGCTCGTGAATCCAAATTTAGAGATATCGGTCTCCCGTCAATGTCAGTTGCTGGGTGTAGAGCGGAGTGGTCTTTATTATAAGCCTGTAGCGAGGGTGGATGATACGGTGCTGATGAACCGCATTTATGATATTTGGTATAAGCAACCCCACTTTGGTTATCGTCGGGTTACTAAGGTATTAAAGCGAGAAGGCATGCTGATTAATCGTAAAAAAGTAAAACGGTTGATGGACATGATGGGCTTAAAAGCGATTTATCCAGGCCCTAACACCTCCTTAAAAAAAGAAGAACATGAAGTTTATGATTACCTGCTTGATGGACTCTATATAAACCGCGCTAACCAGGCTTGGCAAGTGGATATCACGTATATCCGGACACGAAAAGGATTTGCGTATTTAACGGCCTTGATAGATGTCTATAGTCGCTATATTGTGGGTTGGTCTTTATCAAATACAATGGATACGGGTTTTTGTTTAGAGGCATTAAGCCGAGGTCTGGAGGAGGGAAAGCCAGAGATCATCAACTCAGATCAAGGCGCTCAGTTTACCTCTGAGTTGTGGACAAATGTCTTAAAAGGCCAGAATATTAAAATCAGTATGACTGGTAAAGGCAGGTGTCTGGATAATGTGTACATTGAACGTTTTTGGCGGTCAATCAAGCATGAAAAGATAAAATTATCTGAATTTGATGACATTCATGAACTTGAACATTTGATTGCTGAATATGTTCAGCATTATAATCATGAGCGACCTCATCAGGCGTTGGGAGAATTAACTCCCCATGAGGCGTTTATTCAGACAAAAATTATTTCTTAATTTAGGACGTTTTTTGTCGGAACCGAAGGGAGCATTTCAGATAGGGCTTAGAACCTGTCTTCACAGTCTACTATGCTGAGGCGAAAAGCGTTGATTTTATGCAGTCCGCTGCTCACATACTGCATGTATGCTGCGCTGCGGTCCTCTAAAATCAACGCTTTTCGCCTCAGCTTAGCGACTGTGAAGACAGGTTCTTAGAGTATGTCCTCAAACACACCCTATTGTATCCAAGGTAAAATTAAAGCAAACCAGGGCACAACTGAAAAGGTACTATCCATCCGATCTAATATTCCTCCATGGCCAGGCAATAATTTACCACTATCTTTAACACCAGCCTGACGTTTAAGCAAACTTTCAAATAAATCTCCAACAACAGAAAAGCAGGCAATAAATAATATCAAACATAAAGTCATTGTGTTGGGTTTAAAAGGAGATTTTGAAGAGTAAATAAGCATGCCAGACAATAGCAAAGTAAATATAATGCCACCTAATACCCCTTCAATGGATTTTCCAGGACTTAATTTCGGAAGTAATTTATGTTTGCCCCAGGGTTTTCCAACTAGATACCCCAAAGTATCCATCAACCATATTAATGAGAACATAAATAAAATATAAATTAATCCACGTTCGTCCGCACGAATCAGGGTTAATCCGAGCCAACAAGGCGCAAGATAAAGTAAAGTTAATCCAAACTTAAACCCTTTCCTTTGCTCAGAAAATTTTAGTGTATCAGGAAACTGAAAGATAAAATAAATGGCGCCTAACCAACCCAATGCGCCTAGCCATAAAATAGGCCCTGGAAAATAAAAGTAAGCGATGATGCTGAACAATAAAGTAAAAAGAATAAACCAAGCTCGCTCAAAATAAGACTCTATTTTAAGCAACCCCATCCATTCCCAGGCAGCAAGCCCCCAAAACCCCGTCATAATGACTGCAAACCCCATCAGTGGGAGCGAATAAATACCCCAAAGTACAAAAACAATCAATAAAGTCCATGTAAGTGCTCTATATTTCAACATAATTTTTATAGCCTACTAGGGTTTATCTTCGATCTTTCCAAACCGTCTTTCTCGAGTGGCAAAAACAGAAAGTGCTTCTTCAAATATTTTTAAATCAAAATCGGGCCATAGCACTTGTGTAAAATAAAATTCTGTATAAGCACACTGCCATAACATAAAATTACTGATGCGCAGCTCTCCGCTTGTTCTAATCAGTAAATCTGGGTCGGGTAAATTAGCCGTACTTAGATAACTTGAAAATAAAGATTCATCAAGATCTTCTAATTTTATATCTCTTTGTTGAACTCGATCTATCAATTTTTTAACGCCCTGTAAAATATCCCAACGTCCGCTATAATTCCATGCAATGACTAACTCTAAACCTGTATTTTGTGAAGTTGCATTTTCTGCATTTTTTATTTGAAGCTTTACACGATTACTTAGGCGGTCATGATCACCTACGATTCTTAGTCGGATATTATTTTTTTTCAGCTCTTCTAGCTCCTGTGTTAAGCCTTCAACAAACAAGTTCATTAAAAAATGCACTTCCCCTTCAGGTCTTTGCCAATTCTCATATCCAAATGCGAATAATGAAAGGGTACGGATGCCTTTTTGCACACAAGCAATCGTAATCTCGCGCGCAACCTTCATCCCAGCCTTATGCCCAGATGCTCTTGGAAGGTGTCTTAATTTTGCCCATCGCCCATTACCATCCATGATAATGGCAACATGTTTAGGTAAATGCATCAATGTCTTAGACTTCCATCAGCTCCTGCTCTTTTGTTTTCAATAGTTCATCCACTTCTTTGATATATTTGTCCGTTAACTTTTGCATATCTGTTTCAGCAGAGCGCGCTTCATCTTCTGAGATTTCTTTGTTTTTAAGGAGTTCTTTAATTGCAGCATTGGCATCTCGTCGAATATTTCGAATAGCAACCTTGCCTTGTTCACCTTCATCTTTGACGACCTTAACCAGTTGTTTTCGACGTTCTTCTGTTAATGCAGGAAGTGGAACCCGAATCACTCCTCCAGCAACGACAGGATTTAACCCCAGATCTGATTGGCGAATTGCTTTATCAATATCAGCTGAAATTTGCTTTTCCCAAGGAGTAATGGTTAATGTTTGAGGGCCTTCAACGGTAATGCTTGCAATCTGTGAAAGCGGTGTATCTGTTCCGTAATAGGAAACATTAATGGTATCCAGCAAGCTAGGATGGGCTCTTCCGGTTCGTAACTTGCCCAATCCAGTTTTCAGGTTTTGGATACTTTTTGACATTCTTTCATTTGCTTCTTTATTGATCTCAATCATATTGATATTTCCTCTGGTTAACTCAGGCAACAAAAGTATATAATTCCTCTGTTCAAATAAAAAGATCGTAATGACAATCAATTTACTGAAGAGGTAAAGGATGAAAAAGTCCACGTTTTTTTTCTATCTTATCACTGGAATCAGCACAACACTATGTGTAAATGTTTATGCCAGTGAAAAACATCAAAAATTAGCTCAAAACAAATCAACTCAGGAGAATCTAGCTCAAATGAAATCTTCCACTGAAAACCCAAATTTATCGGCTGGTGAAAAATTTTTAATGGAAAATCAAAAAGCAGAGGGAGTTACCACCACATCAAGCGGCCTTCAATATAAAGTATTAACTGAAGGTCATGGCGAAAAACCGAAAAAAAATGACATGGTTACAGTACACTATGCTGGAAAATTAATTAATGGGAAAGAGTTTGACAGCTCTTACAAACGTAATGAACCAGCAACATTCCCTGTTTCTGGCGTTATCCCTGGTTGGACTGAGGCCTTACAACTAATGAAAGTGGGTTCAACCTGGGAACTCTTTATCCCAGCTAAACTTGCCTATGGAGAGCATGGTGCCCCCCCTGTGATTGGACCTAATGAAGTATTGATTTTTAAAGTAGAGCTGCTTGGTATTAAAAAGTAAAGTCTGAAAAATGGGGGCGCAATAGAGAGGGTTTTGCTCCAATGCCCCCCTATTGGACAAACTGCAAAAAGCTCGTCAGCTTGATCCTTCGATACAAGCTCCTGCCTGGATTGCCACGCTTCGCTCGCAATGACGGGGGAATAGTTACAATCAATTTTTGAATGCTTCAGAGACAACTAGCTGTATTGCCGCGCTTAGTTCGCAATACTACTAAACTGAAACCAAAGTGCCTTCCTGCTCTCCTAAAATTGCACGTAGCAAAGTTCCCGGCTTATTTATGTTAAAGACCCGAATAGGTAGCTTATATGTGCGGCATTGATAAAAAGCAGGTAAATCCATCACAGCCAATTCTTGAGTGATCGCTTGATCAAAAGTAATGTGGGTATAAAGCTCTGCATCAGGATGTTGTAGAGGGTCTTTAGAGTAGACCCCATCCACATGTGTTCCTTTTAAAAGTATATCTGCCCCGATTTCAATGCTGCGTAAACTGGCAGCAGAATCTGTTGTCACCAGAGGATTTCCTGTTCCTCCAGCGAATAAGACGATTTGCCTTTGTTCCAATAGCTGCATCGCCCTGTCTCGGCTATAGTTCTCAGCAAAGCCTCCAACAGGAATAGCCGAAAGAACCTGGCACCCTTGATCAAATTTTCTGATTGCATCTTTAAGCGCCAATGCATTAATAATGGTGCTTAAAATACCCATTTGATCACTGGTAACAGGATCCAGACCCATGGGCGTTAGCGCCCTGCCACGAAAAAGGTTTCCACCGCCAACAACAATAGCAATCTCAACCCCCAGTGAAGCAACTTCTAAAATTTCATTGGTTACACGACTGATCAATTCAGGGTCAATCCCAAAGCCTTGCTGTGCATACGCTTCATCAGAGCATACTTTTTTTACAAAAGCTTCTCCGCTCAATTTAAGTAATATTCGTCGATAAGCAGGCTTATCTTGCATAAGCATTACTCAGATCCTTTTAATTGATCCATAACTTCTTTGGCAAAATCTTCCTGCTTTTTCTCAATACCCTCTCCGAGCTCAAACCGCTTAAATGAAAGTACTTCTGCCTTGTGATCCTTTAATAGCGCCTCAATGGTTTTGCTAGGATCTTTAACAAATGGCTGACTTAACAAGCTAATTTCAGACAAGAATTTTTCAATTCGATTATGAATCATTTTTTCAATAATTTCTTTTGGCTTTCCGCTGGCTTCAGCTTGAGCAGAAAAAATTGATTTTTCTTTTTCAACCAAATCTGAAGGGACGTCAGAAGCTTTGAGTGCTTGAGGGTTTGCAGCAGCAATATGCATCGCAATATCTTTACCTATTTCATCTGTCGCAGATGTATCAAGCAATACGCCAATACGATGCCCATGTTGATAAGCACTAATTTTATGTGCAGATTCCATAAAAATAACTCGGCGAACTTGGATATTTTCACCAATTTTAGCCACCAGCTCTTTTCTAGCTTCTTCTATCGTTTTATCTTTTTTAGGATCTATTTTAAGCGCTAATAGAGCTTCCACATCGCTTACTTTTTCTTTTAAAGCACGACTTGCAATGACATCTACAAAGTTTTTAAAATGCTCATCCCGTCCAACAAAGTCAGTTTCGCAATTGACTTCCACCATGACAGCTGCATTAGAAGCTTTATTTTTTTGAATGGAAATTAACCCTTCTGCAGCAATTCTTCCTGCTTTTTTTGCTGCTTTAGCAACCCCGGATTTTCGCATTTCTTCAACGGCAAGATCAATATCACCCCCCGCTGCTTCTAAGGCTTTTTTACACTCTAACATCCCTGCCTGTGTGCGCTCTCTTAATAATTTTACTTGTTCTGCAGTGACCGCAGATTTTGATGTGGATTTTGATTTTGGAGCAGGCTCTGTTTTTTTACTTCCTTTCACTTCCGCTTTTTTAGGAGTGCTACTTACAGCATCATCTTTAGTTTCTTTTCTTTTTTTATCAGCAGTGGTTGTTGCTGCTTTTTTGGTTTTTTCTGTTTCAGTAGTTTCAACTTTTGCAGGTTCCCCAGATGGTTTGATGTCCGATTTCGCTTTACTGACCACCTTGCGTTTAGCAGTGCTCCCTGATTTTACTTCCACCTCAGGTTTTTTAGCCTCCCCTTCTTTTTGTTGCAACTCATTGCGGACCAGAATCACAGCATCGCTTAAAATTCTGGCATAAAGGCGTATGGCATGGGTTGAGTCATCATTTCCAGGAATGACATAGTTAATACCGTCAGGATTACAATTAGTATCCACAATGCCAATCACTGGAATATGCAAGCGATTGGCTTCTTTAATGGCAATTCTTTCTTGTTTTACATCGATGATAAATAAACTATCAGGCAAACCTCCCATGTTTTTTATTCCACCCAATGTAAGATTTAATTTTTCTCTCTCACGCATGACGTTTAAAGCTTCTTTTTTCGTCAAGCTTTGTAGCTTAGGGCTATTCAATAAAGCATCCAGATTTTCAAGACGTTTAATCGATTTTCGGATAGTTTTATAGTTAGTTAACATGCCGCCCAACCAGCGGTGATTAACAAATGGCATACCACAACGCTCAGCTTCTTCTTTAATAATGGCTTGAGCAGCAGGTTTAGTGGAAAGGAAAAGCACTTTTCCTCGTTTGGAAATGATTTGATAAACAAAATTTAATGCATGATTGAATGCATATAATGTTTTTTCCAAGTTGATGATATGAACCTTATCATGGACACCATAAATGTAAGGTGCCATTTTAGGGTTCCAGAAACGGGTTTGGTGTCCAAAGTGGACCCCAGCTTCTAACATATTTTTCATTGAAACATTTAGCATAATAGTCTCCGTAGGGTTAAACCTCCACTTGCCCCACCACCTCATCCTACCCAGGAAGTATCATTCATGAATGATGCTCCCTAATATAAGCACCCGAAGGTAATGTGTCGGCAAATGTGTGTATTTGATTAATTGAGTGTGATCTTATACCATAGTTTTCCTTAACAATCCACCTAAGGCTCCATTGTTCCTTGATTTTTCAAACAAAGAAACAAAGTCTAAGACGAGGGGATACTTCACATATACTGGAAAGATCATGATACATATTAAAACATCAAAAGAAATAGAAAAAATGAAAGTGGCAGGCCGGCTTGCTGCAGAAGTGCTTGAAATGATTGAGCCACATGTAAAAGCGGGTGTCACTACAGGAGAAATAAATGACATTTGTCATGATTATATGGTTAATCAACAAGGTACTATTCCTGCAGCATTAAACTATAGAGGTTTCCCAAAGTCTATTTGCACCTCCATCAATCATGTTGTTTGTCATGGCATCCCCGGAGATAAGCAGTTAAAAAAGGGGGATATTATCAACTTGGATGTTGCGCTGATTAAGGATGATTATTATGGCGATACCAGCAAAATGTTTTTTGTAGGAGAGCCTTCCATATTGGCTAAAAAATTGGTGAGTGTTACTCAAGAATGCCTTTATTTGGGTATTCAAGAAGTACAACCTGGCAAACATCTAGGTGATATTGGTGCGGTGATTCAGAAACATGCAGAGTCCAATCATTTTTCTGTGGTTCGAGACTATTGTGGCCATGGGATAGGTAAATCTTTCCATGAGGAACCTCAGGTGCTGCATTATGGAAAGGCAGGAACTGGCCCTGTAATGAAACCTGGCATGACCTTTACTATTGAACCTATGATTAATGTTGGTCGCCCAGATATTACGTTATTGCCAGATCATTGGACAGTCATCACCAAAGATAGAAAACTTTCAGCACAGTGGGAACATACGATATTAGTCACCGAAACTGGCGCTTTAGTATTGACCTTACGTCATGAAGAAAAAGAATTGTTTTTAAACGGGTAACCCTCCTATTATTGTCACGTTACCTTGCTTTAGAATTTCATATTAAAAATCTATTTCGTTCCTTCTTTCTATCCTGTATACTTCGACACTGTTTTTGATTTTGATAAGGATAAACATGAAACCCTTAAAAAAATTCCTTTTCCTTACCTTAATTTTTTTACTCTTCGCTGAGGCGACTCTGGCACAAGAAAATTTTGTGGTACAAAATATTCAGGTGGAAGGTTTAAAGCGTATCACTCGCCAAACTGTACTGAACTATGTTCCCGTGCATGCAGGACAAAGACTTTCTCCGAGCGATTCAGATAACATCCTGGAAGCACTTTATAATACCGGTTTTTTTGAAAATGTAGATGTTACAAGAAAAGGAAATAATCTGGTTATTACTGTTTCTGAACGTCCTACGATCGCACGCATCACAATTACGGGCAATAAAGAACTTAAAACTAAAAAATTATTAGAAGGACTAAAAAAATCCAAAATTACAGAGGGACAAATTTTTAACGCTTTCATGTTAAAGGCAGTGGAGCAAGCCATTGAACAGCAATATGTGCAAATTGGTCAATATCAGCCTGGTGTCGTTGTTAGAACGACGCCAACGACTGACAATCGAGTGAATGTTCAGATAGATATCAACGAAGGAGAAGTGATAAGAGTCGCTTCTATCCAGATCGAAGGAAATCATGCATATACAAAGAAAGCGCTTCTAAAACAATTTGATTTAACTACCCCTACCCTGCTCTCCTGGTTTACTAAAAGTGATCGATACACACGCGAAAGATTAGATCGGGATTTAGAAAAACTGACGAGTTTTTATTTAGACCAGGGCTACCTGAAATTTCAAATTAATTCAGCTGATGTGGATGTCAACACCCAGACTCGAAAAGCTTACATCAAGATCCAGATTACAGAAGGTGATCGTTACAAGATTTCAGGTTACGAAGTCACGGGGCGTTTGTTGGGTCAGGAAGCTGCACTTCAGAAAATTTTAGCTGCCAAAATAAAATCAGGAGAATATTTTTCCAGAAGTCAAGTTTTACAGGCTAAAAAAGAAATTGACCAGCTCTATTCAAATGAAGGTTATGCCTTTGCTACTACTCAAATTGAGCCTCTGCCAAATGAAGCAGATCATGCCGTCTTCTTGAAATTTATTGTTAAACCTGGGGAGCAATTTTATGTCCGCCGCATTCATTTCATTGGAAACAATAAAACTCAAAATTTAGTTTATCGCCAGGAAATGCGTCTTTTTGAAGCAGGCCCCTTTTCAACTTCTAAATTGCAAGAATCTAAACGCCGCCTTATGAACCTTCCCTATGTTGGGAATGTTGAGGTGGAACAAAGTTTAGTAGGAGATCGTTCTTCCAGGCAAATGGATTTGAACGTAAAGGTAAAAGAAGTACCCTCAGAAAATATTAAGGCGCAAATTGGTTATGGCGGCAACCAGTTTATTTATGGGGTGGGTTTTAGCGGACCTAATTTCATGGGAACAGGAAGAACCTTTGCGGTCGGTTTAGACAATTCAGAAGCTACTCAACATTATTATATTAATTATGTGAACCCATATTTCACTTCAGATGGAATCAGTCAAGGGTTTGGAATTTTTTATGACAAACTTAATCCTAAAAAGTTAAATATTGATTCCACTTATACCATGGATAAATATGGTGCAAGCGTTAATTTTGGGATTCCTGTTACAAACGACTATGCACGTTTGAACTTTGTTGCGTCGTATGAAAATATTAAACTGCATCCACTTAGAGATGATATTACCGGCCAACTGTTAACCACAAATCAAATTACTTCTTTTATTCGAAAGCATGGAGAAGCATTTAATAATACAAAGTTATCTGTCATTTGGACTTATACCCATCTTGATAAAGTCCCTTTTCCAACCAAAGGGGTCTACCAAAGTTTAATTGGTGAAGCAGGGATTCCTCTTTTTAAGCATGATTTACGTTACTATAAAGGTCGTTATAATTTAACGCTTTATCAACCAATCGTTTCTGATTTTATCTTTACTGCAGGTACTGGTTTAGGTGCAGGGAATGGTTATGGCTCTTTTGAAACTCTCCCTTTCTTCCTAAACTACTATGCAGGTGGTATTGACTCAGTTGCGGGCTATCGACAAAACACGTTAGGTCCCCGTGATAGCACACTGTTACCAAACCCCATTCGGTGTCCCAAAAATCAACCATTCTGCCCTAGAGTGCTAGTCCCTTACACATCTCCTATTGGAGGTAATATTTTAACTGTGGGTCACGTTGGGATTATTTTGCCCCAATGGTTTAGCGAAAACTTCCGTATGACTATTTTTGGTCATGGCGGTAATGTTTTTCAAAAAAAGGTACACTTTAATGAGCTTAGGTATTCTGCAGGTATCCGTTTGGAAGCTCAGTTACCAATCGTAGGATTGGTTCAACTATCGTTTGCTAAAGCATTCCACAAAAAATGCACTCCAGAAAAAAGAGCTCTCAACCTGTGTGACCAGCTTGAATCAATACAGTTTGGTTTTGGAACGAGTTTCTAAATTATCTAGGTTTGCTTTACCAATCGAGATTGGATGACTATAACTTAAAATAAAAGGTAGTAGTGTAGAAAGAAGTTTAGGGTAAACACACCCTAATATGGTTTTTAATATAAAATTAAAGGAGCGTTTTAATGAAAAAATTTTTATTCGTCAGTTTTATTGCCTTATCAGCATCAGTAGCCAATGTTGCTCTAGCAGCAGATGCTAGCAAAATTGGTATCGTTAACTTTCAGGAAGTAGTACAAAATTCTCCTGATTATGAAGCATTGAAGTCTAAACTGGAAAAGCAGCTAGCTCCCAAGCAAAAGAAACTCATGGCAAGCCAAAAAGAATTTCAAAAAGATCTTGAAGATCTTCGCAAAAATGATGCAGTGATGAAAGAAGCTGATAAGAAAAAATTGCAAGAAAAGATTATTAAAAAGCAACAAGAAATTCAGTTAATGGAAGCTGCTTTTCAAAAAGAATCTCTTGCTGCACAAGAAAAAGCATTTCAAGAATTGGTGACTAAATTAAAAGCAAAAATTGCTAAAGTTGCTAAAGCCGAAAAGTTAGATATGGCTTTAACGAAAGATGCTGTTCTTTATACAACAGGTCCAGACATTACTCAAAAGGTTATTAAAGCCCTTAAGTAATTAAAAGATTTAACTAGGGTTTGTCCTCGATGTATATTTTAAAGACAAACCCTAGCCATTGCTGATTGATATCAATTTGGTACGCACTCTGCATTGGCTAACTTGATTTAAACTATGAATACTCAAGAAGTACGCCAAAAATCAAAAATTTACACGCTTGCCTATTTGGCTGAGGTCACTGAATCCTCACTGCAAGGCGACCCTCAATGTGAAATTCAACGAATTGCTCCTCTAAAAACAGCACAAGCAGGGGATATTAGTTTTCTCAGCAATCCAGCCTACTTAAATGACTTGCATCAAACAAAAGCTTCTGCAGTTATTCTCGCACCTAAATTTGCCGATGAATGTCCGACCAATGTCTTGTGCCATGAAAACCCACTTTGGAGCTATACGAAACTTGCTGAGTTATTTTTTCAGGTAAAACCCTCTCTTCCGTCTATTCACCCAACTGCCCTGATTGGCAAAGATTGTCATATTCACCCCTCTGTTACGATTGGAGCACATTGTGTCATTGGAGATGAAGTTTGCATCGGTGAAAATACAGTGCTTCATCCAGCCTGTGTCATTGGTGAGCGAGCGAGCATAGGAAGTTATGCTATTTTTTGGCCTAAAGTGGTTCTATATCATGACGTAAAGATCGGGAACCGGGTTATCATTCACAGTGGGGCCATCATTGGAAGTGATGGCTTTGGTAATGTACAAAAAGATAATACCTGGGTTAAAGTTCCTCAAATTGGAAGTGTTGTTATTGGGGATGATGTAGAAATTGGTGCTAATACTACGATTGATCGAGGTGCGATTGAAGATACAGTTATTGGCCATGGGGTTAAGCTAGACAATCAGATTCAAATTGCACACAATGTGCATATTGGTGATCATACTGCAATTGCTGCCTGCACTGGAATTGCCGGCAGTGCACATATTGGAAAGCATTGTATGATCGGTGGAGGGGTTAATATTTTAGGACATATTAAAATTACAGACAACACAATAATTGCAGGTGCTTCAAATGTTGGAAAAACGCTTAAAGAACCAGGTTTCTACTTATCTGCCTTTGATTCACTCCCCCACTTTAAATGGAAAAAAAATCTCATTCGCTTTCAACAGCTAGATGAGTTAGTAAAACGTTTATTTAAACTGGAGAAAGATGTGTATGAAAAATAAATTAGATATTGAAGACATTTGTCATCTTTTACCACAAAGATACCCCTTTTTAATGATTGATCGAGTCATCCATATTGAAGCAGGAAAGTCTTTAACCGCTGTGAAAAATGTCACCATCAACGAACCATTTTTTAATGGACATTTTCCTGAAAAACCTGTTATGCCCGGTGTTTTGATGATTGAAGCACTTGCCCAAACTGCCAGTATTTTGAGCTTTAACCTTTTAGGAAAGAGTCAGCTGGAAGAAACAGAAATTTTTTATCTGGCAGGTGTTGATAATGTTCGTTTTAAACATACCGTAATTCCAGGTGATCAATTGATACTCCATATAGAACTAGATCGTCATAAAGGCTCTTACTGGAGGTATAAAGCAACAGCTCGAGTGGAAGACAAAATAGCCTGCACAGCAGATATCATCGGATATTTTGATGCTCAAGAAACTCAAAACACAGAGGATTCTACCGCATGATTCATGAAACAGCAATTATCCATCCAAAAGCCAAAATTTCAGAAAATGTAGAAATTGGCCCTTGGACTATTATAGGTGAGTCAGTAGAGATTGGACCGGGCACTATCGTAGGTTCAAGCACTGTCATTAAAGGTCCAACGGTCATCGGTGCTAACAACCAAATTTCTTCTTTTGTGTCTATTGGTTCAGAACCTCAATCTATACAATATCGTGGAGAAAATACCCGATTAATTATTGGAAATAATAATACCATTCGAGAATTTTGTACTATCAATCGCGGTACGACTCAAGGGGATGGTGTGACCAGAATAGGAGATCATAACTTTTTTCTAGCCTATAGCCATATTGCGCACGACTGTTCTGTAGGTAACCATACAACCTTTGTAAATAATGCCACGCTAGGAGGTCATGTACGTGTCGGTGATTATGCCTATATTGGTTGCTTTGTTTGTGTTCATCAGTTTTGTGAAATAGGTTCTCATAGCATTATCAGCCACTGTGCAGCGATTACTAAAGATGTATTAGCCTATTCTATGGTTGCAGGCAACCCTCCTTCTAACTATGGCATCAATCTAGAGGGACTAAAGCGACGGGGTTATACCAAGGAAGCCATTACTGAGCTAAAGCGCGCTCAAAACGTGATCTTACGCCAAGGTTTAACGACACAAAAAGCGCTCGGAGAGCTGAAGATAATGGTGGAAGACTGTCCAGAAATACAGCTGTTTATTGATAGCTTACAGTCTTCTACTCGAGGGATTTTACGGTAAAGTAAAATTTTTCGCATGAAGGTTCAACCTATCAAATCAGAATTACCGCTGGAGTTTGAAATTCCGGCGGTGACCAGAATCGTGATTTTCCCCTTCTGAGCCGCGTCATACTCTTATACATAAAGCGCGACAACAATCCAGGCAGGCGCTTGCATCGAAGAACCCAGCTGGGGAAAGCAAAAGTCTCGTCATTGCGAGGAGCGAGGCGACGTGGCAATCCAGACTGAATCTTATTGAAGCCACTCAGTCTTTCACGGATAAAAGCTTCTGCCTGGATTGCCACGCTTTGTTCGCAATGAAGGGTGAGCAGTTACATTTTATTAAAATAAATCCTTCAAAATTAACAACTGCAGTGTCTATAAATGCTCTTTCAAAAGCGCTTCTAATTGTGTTTTTGTAATCATCCCAACATGTGAATTCACCACCTCTCCTTGTTTAAATAAAATGAGTGTAGGAATTCCTCGGACGCCATAATTTGCAGTGGTTTCTGCATTAGCATCTACATCTACCTTGGCAACTTTCAAACGACCTGCATAATCTTTTGCAATTTCCTCAACAATAGGAGCAATTGCACGACAAGGACCACACCAACTTGCCCAAAAATCAACTAAAACAGGAAGTTCTGACTTTAAAACTTCATTATCAAAGGTACCATCAACAACAGATAATGTATTTTCACTCACAAAGATGCTCCTCAATTATAAAATATATCGACTTAAATCTTGATCTTTAACTAAATGCCCAATCTGTTTTGTAACATAAGCTTTATTAATATTGACTTTCTTGCCTTGTTTGCCCAATGTAGAAGCATCAAAAGAAAGAGTTTCCAACAAGCGCTCCATCATGGTATATAATCTTCTGGCTCCAATATTTTCCATTTTTTCATTTGCTAAATAAGCCAGTTCCGCTAATGTACGTATCCCATCTTTAGAAAAGCTTATTTTGAGCCCTTCTGTTTCCATCAACGCCATATATTGTCGGGTTAAAGATGCTGTAGGTTCTTTTAAAATACGTTCAAAGTCTTCTGCTGTTAATGCTTTAAGCTCCACGCGAATAGGAAAACGGCCTTGAAGTTCAGGCACCAGATCAGAAGGTTTAGCCAGCTGAAAAGCACCTGAAGCAATAAATAATACATGATCTGTTTTTACTGGGCCATACCGGGTTGAAACCGTGCTTCCTTCAACAAGCGGCAATAAATCTCTTTGTACCCCTTCTCGTGAAACATCTGCACCCTGCACACCTCTTCGAACAATTTTGTCAAACTCATCAATAAATACAATGCCAAACTGCTCTGCTCGCTCAACTGCTTTTCTACGAATTAACTCTTCATCAACCATTTTGGCTGCTTCTTCTTCCTCCAGGTGTCTTAGCGCATCTTTAATACGCATCTTACGCGACTTCCCATTACCTCGATCTTTAAGACCCTGAAAAATTTCTTGTAGTTGGCTGGTCATTTCTTCCATACCAGGAGGCGCAACAATTTCTACACCAAAAGAGCTAGATGAAACTTGTATTTCAATTTCTTTCTCATCCAACTTACCTTCCAGTAGTTTTCGACGAAACACTTCGCGGGCGACATTGAGCTCAGCAGCATTCTGCTCTTTTTCCTCTGCTATTTCTGATTGTTCTTCTGAAGCAGGCAATAAGACATCCAACACACGCTCAAGCGCTAACGATCCAGCTCTCTCTCTGACTTTTTGCTTTTCCTCTTCCCGGACCATTTTAATGGATATTTCAATTAAGTCTCGAACAATAGAATCCACATCACGCCCTACATAACCTACTTCTGTAAACTTGGTGGCTTCAATTTTTACAAAAGGGGCTCTAACCAGGCTCGCTAAACGTCTGGCAATTTCAGTTTTACCCACACCGGTCGGACCAATCATTAAAATATTTTTGGGTGTAATTTCCTTTCGTAATTCTTCGGGTACTCGCATCCGCCGCCAGCGATTTCTTAAAGCGATGGCAACCGCCCTTTTTGCTTCAGGTTGTCCAATAATATAAAGGTCCAACTCTTTTACAATTTGGTCTGGCGTTTGATTAAAATCCATTTCACTTGGATTTTCATTAAATTCTAAAGGTAAACTCATGATTTTATTAATTTATAGTGCTTCAATTACAAAGTTATGGTTGGTAAATACACAAATATCTGCTGCTATCGTTAGCCCTTTCTTTACAATTTCTTTTGCGCTCATTTTGGTATTTTCTAATAAAGCTTTCGCGGCTGACTGCGCATACGCTCCACCAGAACCGATTGCCATAATACCTTGTTCGGGTTCAATGACGTCTCCATTTCCGGTAATAATTAAGGAAGCGGTATGGTCCGCAACGGCTAAAAGTGCTTCCAAACGACGTAAAATCTTGTCAGTTCTCCAGTCCTTTGCAAGCTCAACAGCAGAGCGCGTTAGATGCCCCTGATGTCTCTCCAGCTTTGCTTCAAATAATTCAAACAAAGTAAATGCATCAGCTGTCCCTCCTGCAAACCCAGCAATGACCTGGTCGTTATAGAGTCGACGTACTTTCCGTGCATTTCCTTTCATCACGACGCTATTACCCATAGTCACTTGCCCGTCTCCCCCAATCACTACCTGACCATTGCGTCGAACAGATAGAATAGTTGTGCCTCTATATTGATCCATAGATTAATTACGCTATTCAGTTAATATGTACCATTTTATGTATTACAAACATTTTGTACTACCTCCATTACTATGGGGGCAAACTTGCCGAATTTCAATAGAAGCGTTTTATTTGATTTCAAAATACTTTCTTTATCAGGGCTTTCTCTTGGTAAATTACCTGCACTGGAGTATATTAAGTTGGTGTAGGCAGCCCCCCTATAAATTGAAGATACACCCTACATCTTTTTCAGGCTAAAGTTTTTGTATGACCTCATCGAATAATCAACTGACTATTTTTATTCTTTCAGATTCATCTGGAGAAACGGCTGAGTCTATCGCTAAAGCTTGCCTGGTTCAATTCCCTTCTGATCGTGTTTTTATTCATCGCTTGCCTCAAGTTCGAAATAATGAACAAATCATTGAAGTCATTCATCAGGTAGCTGCGATGCAAAGAAAAGGGATCATCGCCTACACGCTAGTATTACCTGAATATAAAGAAACACTGGAATCCATTGCTGTTCAAGCCAAACTACCAACCATTGATTTACTAGGCCCGCTGATTACTCGGTTAACCGAGCTAACCGGTTCTTTACCTCTCAGTGAACCAGGTCGTCTACATTTGTTAGATGAAAAATATTTTAAACGGATGGCTGCTATTGAGTTTTCCATTCGATTTGATGATGGAAAAAACCCGGAAAGTTTAAGAGAAGCAGACGTGGTTCTCATCGGCGTTTCAAGAACCAGTAAAACGCCTAACTGCATGTATCTGGCTCAGCATTATGGTTTAAAATGCGCAAACATTCCTATTGTATTTGGGGTTTCTCCGCCTCCCACCTTATTTGAAATTGATCATAGAAAAATTATTGCATTGGGCATTGATCCACATTTATTACAAGATATTCGATCTAATCGTGCACAATTTTTGGGTATGCCAGGCCATTCTGATTATGCCGATCCTCAAAAAATCCAGGAAGAGATTCAGTATGCTCGAAAGGTTTTTCAGGCATTAAAATGCAAGGTATTAAGTGTCTCTAATAAAGCGATTGAAGAAACGTCCAGTGAGATTATCTTGCATCTTAGAAGCGTTTGATGCACTCCAGGTAAGTCAATATTTGATTTGAATATTTAGCCAATGCCCCCTGATTTTCTTTTAGAACATACTGCGCCTGTTCCTGCTGTAAAGATAGCAGCTCAATATTTTGCATAAGCGCAATCAATTCTTCTGCCAATGTCACTGGAGAGTCTACAATTTGAATTGCTTGACGCGCCTTTAGCTGATCAATCATATTTGTAAAATTATGAAAATAGGGGCCGATAAAGACAGGGACATTGAGCGCAACGGCCTCTAATACATTATGCCCACCCACAGGCACAAAACTCCCACCCACAAAAGCAATGTCTGAAGCTGCATAGAAAATTAACAACTCTCCTAAAGTATCTCCCAGCAATACGTCAGTCGAGGCTAATGGTGCTTCTGCCTTACTTCGCTGCACCAAATGGTATTTTTTTTCTTTACATAATTGTGCCACCCCCTCAAAACGTTCTGGATGCCTTGGCACTAATATTAAAACAGCGTCTGGATATACTTTTTTTATCGATTCAAATGCCATTAAAATCAGAGCCTCTTCCCCTTCATGTGTACTTCCCGCAACCCAAACCAATCGATCTTTCCCAATCGCTTCTCGCAAACCTCTCCCTTGTTTCAACACGGACTCTGGAATCTGGAGATCATATTTGATGCATCCCATCACACTCACTTTTTCAGGGCTTAACCCTAACTGAAGAAAGCGCTGGGCATCTTGCTCAGTTTGAGCCCCAACCTGAGTCAACTGCTTTAACATAAAATGAACTAAAGGCAAAATATAACCATACCCCCTGGCAGATTTTTCAGATAACCGTGCATTGGCCAAAAATACAGGAATTCCAGCCTGCCGTGATTGATATAATAATCCAGGCCAAAGCTCAGTCTCTAAAATAACCAGCAAACTGGGTTTTATCTTTCGAAGAAAACGTCGAACAAATATAGGTAAATCATAAGGTAAAAACACATGAAATACCTGATTTCCTAATGTTTTTTGAATGCGCTCTGAACCTGTTAATGTCGTTGTAGTGACGACTACATCACACAGGGGGATTTTATGTTTCAGTGCTTTCACGAGTTGTTCTGCTAATACAGCTTCCCCATAGGAAACCGCATGAATCCAAATGGGGTTTATCAGTTTTGGTGCGTTAAAAAGTACCAAACGCTCTTTCACCCGTCCGGTGAGCTTTACTGAGGTATTTCGCGCATAAAAATGTTGACGAAAGCACATCCGAACTAGAAAAATAGGAAATAACAGATACAACAAAGCGATATATAAGTAATATAGGTACATACACAAACTGATAAAGTTTTCTCACAAATTAGGGTGTGTTTACATTTCATTGTTTTGTTACAAAACAATGAAATGTAAACACACCCTAAAGACACATCCTATACTCTACATGAAAGAGGTTTTATTATGAATCTAACAATCAAAGAAGTGCTTGGTTTTCGCCGAATGTTCACTCCCTCCCTTGTGAAAATCATTTTCTGGGTAGCGCTTATAGCTTGCTGGACAGTTGCCATCATTGATTTTTTTCAATCCAAGGTTTTGCTTGGATTGATACTTATCATTATAGGCACCATTGCAATCCGGATTTCCTGTGAAATATTGATTCTTTTTTTCCAAATCAATAACACCTTACTGGATATTCTTAAGCAACTGAAAAACAATCAGTCAGGTTGATTTTTCCTAGATTACTCCTATAGTTTTATAAGATTTTTAGTAGCCGCGCTTCACTCGCAATGACGGATGAGTGGTTACACTATTTAGTCTTACATATGGAGGGATCAATCATGAGATTAAATCAGCTAATGCACTATCGTCCTTTGCTGGGGCGCTCCTTAATGGATCTTGATCAATTATTAGATGTTGAAGAAGGGGCTTTAAGCCTGGCAAAGCACACCTGGATGCCAGCTGTTGACATTCAAGAAACGGCGAAAGAGTTTTTGGTAAGAGCCGATGTGCCCGGGATGGCAAAAGAAAATATTGATGTCAGAATGGATAACCATGTTTTAACCATTCAAGGTGCTCGTACCTTTGAGAAAAAAACAGAGAAGAAAAACCTCATTCGTTCTGAGCGTTTTGAAGGCGAGTTTTATAGACAATTTACATTGCCCGAAACAGCCAATCATGCAAAAATTTCTGCCACCTGCAAAGATGGTATTCTGGAAATTAAGATCCCTAAACATGCAAAAGGAAAAAAAGAAGTTCATAAAAAAGTTAAAATCCAATAGGCAAGGACGTTGCCCAGGGTGTGTCTTCAATTTATTTTTTGAGTTCAAAATGTGGGTAATGGAGGCAAATTTTGTGTAAATTTAAGGAAGCCTATTAAAATAGGTGACGAAAATTTGCATAAAATTTGACCCATTATACGCGCTTTGAACTCAAAAAATAAATTGAAGACACACCTTAATCTATCCAACCAAAAGGGTACGATGTAACTGCTTATTCTTCGTTACGAAGAACAAAGCGACTATAATACAATTTCGTACCCTTTTTTATTGCCAAAATAGCACTAATTTAGTACTCTATTTTCAAGCTGTTAATCGATCCTTCATCAAACACCTATGCTCCACATCAGCAAACTAGCGGACTATGCCACACTTATCATGAGTTTTCTTTCAGAAGATAGAAATAAGCTCTATAGTGCAAACCTGGTTGCAACATCACTCCAAATGACAAAAACCACGGTCAGCAAACTACTGAAACACCTGCTTAAGTCTGGCTTGATTTTTTCTGAACGCGGCATCCATGGAGGTTATCAACTGGCTAGAACCCCAGATCAGATTAAGCTTACTGAAATCATTACAGCCATTGATGGAAAATCTGGAATTACAGACTGTTGTATTGGAAAATACTGCGTGAAACATACGGTTTGCCAAACTCAAAATAACTGGCAGCTGATTCACCAAGTGCTCTACCAGGCACTAGAACAATTTACGTTACAAGACATCAAAAATAATTTGAGACAACACCCCTTAATTCAAACACTACAGAAATACTATGCCTCCATCTAATCCCGAACTGAACGAACTACTGCAAAAAAAATATACTTTTGGGTTTATTACGGATATTGACAGTGAAACGCTTCCGCCTGGCCTGGATGAGTCTGTTGTGCGATGGATTTCGCAAAAAAAAGAAGAACCAGAGTTTCTATTGGAGTGGCGTTTAAAAGCTTTTCGACATTGGCTCACACTTTCTCCTCCTCATTGGTCACAATTTGATCTGCCGGACATTAATTATCAGGACATCGTTTACTATTCCGCTCCAAAATCGAAGAAAGATGCGCCTAAAAGTTTGGATGAAGTCGATCCAAAGCTTCTGGAAACTTACGAAAAATTAGGAATCCCATTACACGAACGAGCAAAGCTGGCAGGGGTTGCCGTCGATGCGGTGTTTGATAGCGTTTCTGTTGCTACGACTTTTAAGGAAAAGCTTCAGGAAGCCGGTGTTATTTTTTGTTCCTTTTCAGAAGCTGTAAAACAATACCCTGATCTGGTCAAGCAATATTTAGGAACAGTGGTCCCCTATCAAGATAATTTTTTTGCGGCTCTAAACTCCGCAGTTTTTAGTGATGGTTCTTTTGTATTTATTCCTAAGGGTGTTCGTTGCCCTATGGAACTATCCACCTATTTTCGGATTAATGCAGCCAATACGGGTCAATTTGAACGCACATTAATTATTGCTGAAGAAAATAGCTATGTCAGTTACCTCGAAGGTTGTACTGCCCCTATTCGTGATGAAAACCAGCTACATGCAGCTGTGGTGGAAATCATTGCGTTAGATCATGCTGAAGTGAAGTATTCAACCGTCCAAAACTGGTATCCTGGGGATGAGCAAGGTATCGGCGGCATCTATAACTTTGTAACCAAGCGGGGACTCTGTCGTGGTATAGAATCCAAAATATCCTGGACTCAAATTGAAACAGGATCCAGAATCACCTGGAAATACCCCAGTGTCGTATTGCAAGGCGATCGTTCTGTTGGAGAGTTTTATTCCGTTGCTTTAACCCACCATTACCAACAAGCCGATACGGGAACTAAAATGATTCATATTGGAAAAAATACACGCAGTACTATTATCTCTAAAGGCATTTCTGCAGGCCATGGTCAAAACACCTACCGAGGGCTGGTCAGGGTTACGCCAACGGCTCAAAATGCTAGAAATTATACGCAATGCGATTCATTATTATTAGGGAAACAGTGTACAGCCAATACATTTCCCTATATCGAAGTAAAAAACCCAACCGCTCAGATTGAGCACGAAGCCAGTGCTTCAAAAATAGGAGAAGAACAGTTGTTTTATTGCCAACAACGAGGCATTAATGAAGAGAATGCGGTTTCAATGATCGTAAATGGCTTTTGTAAGTCTGTTTTTAAAATGCTTCCTCTAGAGTTTGCAGTAGAAGCACAGAAGCTCATGGAAGTCAGTCTGGAAGGGTCAGTCGGCTAGAATAGGGCGTGTCATCCATTTATCAATAATTAACAAGGTGTTCTAATGCTTAACATCAAAAATCTCAAAGTCAATGCCCAGGGGGGGCAACCCATTCTTCAAGGCATATCCCTTGAAATCAAACCCGGTGAGGTTCATGTCATTATGGGCCCGAATGGATCAGGCAAAAGCACCTTAGCTAACATCCTCGTTGGACGCGAGGATTATGAGATATCTTATGGAGATATTCAATTTAAAAATCAAGATCTTCTAAGCCTCTCTCCTGAAGAACGGGCAGCTGAAGGTTTATTTCTAGCTTTCCAGTATCCCGTTGAAATTCCAGGCGTGACAAATTTATCTTTTTTAAAAACTGCGCTCAACAATTTAAGAAAACATCAGGGAAAAGAAGAGTTTGATGCTTTTGAATTTCTTTCTTTTGTTAAAGACAAGGCTAAGCGTTTAGAAATACCCGATGAATTTTTACAACGATCTTTAAATGAAGGATTTTCTGGTGGAGAAAAAAAGCGGAATGAAATTTTACAAATGTTAGTATTAGATCCAACCCTAATTATTTTGGATGAAATTGATTCAGGCTTGGACATCGATGCTTTGCAATTAATTTCAAAAGTCATTAACAAAACCCGCGAGACCTCTACAGATAAAGCCATTATCATCATCACGCATTATCAGCGCTTACTGAATCATATTGAACCTGATTATGTGCATATCCTAGCAAAAGGTAAACTTGTAAAATCAGGTAGCAAAGCATTAGCTGAGCAACTGGAATCAGAAGGATTTTCTGCTTTTCTATAAGGCATTCAGATGGTTACCATGACAAAAAACCAGAAACGTTCATTAATCACCATGTCCATTGCTACGATTGGCGTAGTCTATGGAGATATCGGAACCAGCCCCTTATATGCACTCAAAAGTTGCTTTTCGCTCTCTGGACTGCCACTTGATTCAACCAACGTGTTTGGCCTTGTCAGCCTCTTTGCATGGACACTCTTTCTAGTTGTTACCGTTAAATATGTTGCGATTGTCATGCGAGTAAATTATCGAGGAGAAGGCGGTATCCTGGCACTTTCTTCCTTGTGTACAACACTCAAACAAAAGAAAATGATTTCTAAAACGCTCCCTCTTTTACTTGGCATCCTTGGAGCTTCCCTATTTTTCGGAGATGGCGTCATTACACCGGCCATTTCTATATTAAGCGCCTTTGAGGGATTGCACATTATCTCTCCACACTTATCTGAATATGTCATGCCGCTTTCCATTCTCACAATACTGGCTCTATTTCTTCTTCAAAAACGAGGTAGCGCTAAAATTGGGCAATACTTTGGACCCATTATGATTCTTTGGTTCATCACCATTGCAGTTTTAGGGTTATATCAAATTCTGCAAATGCCAAGTATTATAAAGGCACTCACCCCCTACTATGCCATCCATTTTTTCTATGAAAATGGATGGATGGGTCTCATTGTTTTAGGGGGTACAATTCTGGTGGTCACTGGCGCAGAAGCACTCTATGCAGATATGGGGCATTTTGGCGCAAAACCCATTAAGCTCACCTGGCATTTATTTATTTTTCCAAGCTTACTCTTGAACTATTTAGGACAAGGCGCCCTATTACTTCAAACACCAGAAGCCATTACCAACCCTTTTTATCTCATGGCGCCCAACTTCATCCTCTACCCTTTGATTATCCTGGCAGCAGCAGCGACGATTATTGCATCTCAAGCCGTCATTTCTGGCGTATTTTCAGTGGCATGGCAAGCCATTATGTTAAATTACCTTCCCCGCTTACATGTCATTCATACTTCTACCGAACAGGAAGGACAAGTTTATGTCCCTGTGATTAACTACTTACTTTGTATACTTGCTATCATCTCCATACTCCTATTTCAGTCTTCAGACAATCTGGCTTCAGCTTATGGGCTTAGCATTGCAGGCTTAATGTTGATCACCACGATTCTGGTTGGTTTATTTGCTTATTATCGTTGGAAGTGGCCGCTGTTTTATTTATTACTCCTATTCATTCCGCTATTGGTACTAGATATTATTTTCTTAACTGCCAATCTTGTTAAACTGATTGAAGGCGCCTGGTTTACACTTTTGTTAACTTTCATGGCAGCTTATACCTTTAAGGTATGGTTACAAGGTAATAAAGTGCTTAACCGTCAAAAATTTGCTCCTGATCAAGCATTAACTGAATACCTGAAAACTCATAAGAAAGACTACCCCCATAAGATACCCGGCACAGGTATCTTTATGACACGGTCAACAGAGAAAGTGCCTAACGCTTTAGTAATCCATTTACAACACAATCATTTATTGCATCATCGCGTGATTTTTCTGTCTATCTGCACAGCCAGTTTTCCAAGAGTCCCCATGCACGACAAATATGCGTATTCTAAACTTGATGCCAAAACTTTTGCGATTACAGCCTGGTATGGCTTTAAAGAGGTGCCAAATCTAAATAAAATCTTGGAGTGGGCTAATCAGCAAGGTTTGATTGAAGACTCAACAGAAAATGTCTCTTTTTTCTTTAGTCGCGGTGTTCCTGTGACAGAAGAAAAAAGAAAGATCAAAGGATTTGGGAAAAGGTTTTATATTTTCCTCTGCCATAATGCCATACCTGCTTATGATTTCTACAAGATACCTGAAGATAAAGTGATTGAGCTAGGGATTCGATATGAGATTTAAAGACGAAAAAATGATGTTTAATTTAGATACCTTAAAAACAGCGCCCTTTCCAGCCAACCCAGACTGGTTAAACAAAGTTCGTACGCAACAGCTACAAGCTTTTCTAGACAGAGGTTTTCCTACCAGGCAAGAAGAATCCTGGAAATATATCGACTGTGCTTCCCTGACTAAAACTGCTTTTAATTTGTTACCGCAATCAACCCACTCTAATCCACCTAAGATAGAAAGCCCAAGCACTGACCCAACATTTATTTTTTTAAATGGATGCTTTCAACCCGAAGCTTCTCACTTAACTGGTTTACCTAAAGAAGCCATACTACTGCCTGTATCCAAAGCCTTAAAAACATACACCGGCTTAATTCAGCCTTTTTTTGAAACAAACAACCCCACAACACACCCTTTTGCAACCTTGAACACCGCATTTTTTTCTGACGGTGTCTTCCTCTACCTTCCGCCGCATGTACACCTGAAAAAACCCATTCATTGTATTCATCTTAACCAGGCTGAAGGGATGTGGCACACTCGAAATATCTTAATATTAAGGGAAGGTGCCCAAGCAAACTTTATCGAACATTTTCAGGGAAATTCAGACGCCCTGTATTTTGAAAATACAGTAACGCAAGCCGAACTCGGTCTTGCAAGCCATTTGAACTACTATAAAATTCAGCAGGAAAGTCTAAAAGCGCATCATATTGCCAATATACAGATTACACAAAAGGCAAACAGTCAACTCAATACGTTTCATGCAACCCTGGGAGGAAAACTCTCCCGAGATGATATCCATATTCAACTGGAAGGAAAAGAAGCCGCTTGCCGCCTTAAAGGATTTTACATGCCTCAGAAACATCAATGTATGGATCATCATATTACAGCTGAACATTTAGCAGAACATACATACAGCCAGCAACACTATAAAGGTATTTTAAAAGACCAGTCCAGAGGCATCTTTAATGGAAAGGTTGTTGTACATTCAAATGCCCATAAAACTGTTGCCCATCAAACCAATCAAAATATTCTACTGTCTGCGACGGCAGAAATAGACACAAAACCAGAGCTCGAAATTTACAATGATGATGTGAAATGCTCTCACGGCGCAACCGTGGGGCCTCTGTCTCAAGAAGCTATATTTTATTTGCAATCTCGAGGCATGAATAAAGCACAGGCGACCCAACTGTTAATTGAGGCATTTTTTAACGAACTCATTCTGTCAATTCCGTTCCCAGAAGTTGCTCAAAAATTAAATGCCCTAACCACTCATGAAGCATAAACCGCTATGTTAGACCCTTATTTGATTAAAAAAGAATTTCCCATCTTCAAGAAAACGATTCATGGCAAGCCGTTAGTTTTTCTAGATAATGCAGCCAGCACCCAAAAACCACAATGCGTGATTGATGCCATTGTGCAATTCTACTCAGAAACGTACGCTAATATTCACCGGGGAATCTACAAACTCAGTGAAGAGTCTAGCGCTCTATATGAACATGCCCGACAAACACTTCAAAAACTGATTAATGCCGCTTATTCCCATGAAATTATTTTTGTTAAAGGCACCACAGAAGCGATTAATTTGGTTGCCGAAAGTTACGGCCGATCTCACTTAAAACCAGGCGACCACATCATTATTACTGAAATGGAACATCATGCTAACTTGATTCCCTGGCAGTATATTTGTCAGCAAATGGGTGCAGAACTTAAAGTAATCCCTGTCAACGATCAAGGTGAGTTAGACCTTGACGTTTACGAGCAGCTCCTTTCTTCCCGCACCCGTTTGGTTGCCTTATCTCACCTCTCTAATCTTCTAGGTACGGTTAACCCTGTTCATACCATCACGGAAATGGCACATCGTTATGGTGCCCATGTACTCGTCGATGGTGCACAGACAGTTGCACATTTCCCTGTGGATGTTCAACATTTGAATTGTGATTTTTATGTATTTTCAGGCCATAAAATGTATGGTCCAACTGGCATCGGTGTGCTATATGGCAAATCTGAATTATTAGCATCCATGCCTCCTTATCAAAAGGGCGGAGGCATGATCGAACGGGTGACCCTTGATAAAACATCTTATGCACCCCTGCCTGCAAAGTTTGAAGCAGGCACACCGCACATTGCAGGTGCGGCTGGATTAGAAGCAGCTGCACTTTACCTGGAAAAACTGGGACTTAACAACATTGATCTCCTTGAGCAAACATTGCTGGCTAAAGCAACTAACCTGTTAACCCAAATTCCGGAACTTCGGATCATTGGCCAGGCGGCTGAAAAGTCTAGCGTTATTTCTTTTACTTTAGAGGGTGTTCATCCACATGATGCAGCCACTATTTTAGACCAGGATGGAATTGCCGTACGCGCAGGCCATCATTGTGCCATGCCTTTGATTGAGCGATTTAATATCCCGGCTACCCTACGTGTTTCATTTGGCGTGTATAATACACCAGAAGATATTGATCTTTTAATACAATCACTTGAAAAAGCAAGAGGAATATTAACCCCATGAATCTCAATGAGTTATACCAGCAAGTCATTCTGGATCACAATAAAAATCCCCGTCATTTTTCAATATTGGATCACGCCAACCATATGAAAGAAGGTTACAACCCACTTTGTGGTGATAAAGTGACTATTTATATTAAAGAAAAAGACCAAAAAATTGAGAAAATCACATTTCAGGGATGTGGCTGCGCCATATCTATAGCCTCTGCTTCTTTAATGACTGAAGCACTGACAGGAAAAACAACGTCTGAATTTCATCTCTTATTCGATCAGTTTATTCAGTTGGTGACCCAAGGCGATGAACAGCCAGATTTAAAAAAGCTCAATATACTCTCCGGAATTGTTGAGTTTCCCATGCGCGTTAAATGTGCAACACTTGCCTGGCACACAGCAAAATCTGCTTTAGAAGAAGAGGTGTAACATGTCAGATCCCATCATTACATTTAGCCAAACAGCCGCTGAACACATCCGACAACTCATCCAACAAACGCCTGATTGCAAAGGATTCAGACTTTCTGTAAAAAAAGGAGGATGTACCGGATTCACCTATGTACCAGACCTGGTTAAAACGCCAGATGAAACGGATCTTCATTGGGTTGATCCAGCAGGCTTTTCAGTATTTATTGAAGCCAAAACTGTCGACATGATCAACGGCACCCGATTAGAGTTTGAAAAAAAAGAGATGGGACAATCTCAACTGCGATACCAAAACCCAAATATAAAACAAGCCTGCGGATGCGGAGACAGTTTTAATGTTTAAAATTAATAATTGACCATAATTTCATGAAAAATAAAGAAATCATCACCCTAAGTCGAAACATAAAAGCCCGTCTCATCCCTTCTGGAGCACTCGTTGAATTACCCGAAGGTACAGAAGTTTCTATTACTCAGGATTTAGGCGGAGATTATACAGTCAATGTATATGGAAACCTGGCAACCATTGACGGAAAAGATGCAGATGCACTTGGAAAAACACCCATAGATACCCTCACAGGAATAGACTTGGAAAACACCCCGATTGACGAAATTGTTTGGGGACAATTAAAAACCTGTTACGATCCTGAAATTCCCGTAAACATCGTGGATTTAGGTCTGATTTATGACTGCCAAATACAACCTGAAGATCTAGACGCCAGCCAGCCGCCCTATCACATTACCATTCAAATGACACTCACCGCCCCCGGTTGTGGCATGGGTCCTACTCTGATTACAAACATTAAACATAAGCTACTGAATATTCCCACCGTTAATATTGTAGACATAGAGATGGTATTTGATCCACCTTGGACACAGGATAAAATGTCTGATGCCGCAAAATTACAGTTAGGATTATTATAAGTTTTTTAAGTTTTTCTTAAGATAAAATCTGAATACTAGAGTGTGTTTACATTTCATTGTTGAAACGCCTTAATAATTACCTTTCTCAGGAAAAAACCATGCAACTTTTTGTAGAAGAGCTAGAATGCATTAAAGCTAAAAAAGAACTAAAACTAAAAGCACCAAGCCTTTTAGAGGCTTTCCCCGCCTTCCTGAATGATCTAAAAAACGAAAAAGTTTTTCCAACAACAGCAAATCAAGTTATGGAAATTAAACAGTCCACCCCTGAAGGAGATTGGTTGTATGAAAAAGATGAGTTAGGCAATGACATAACAGATGCATCGGGGCGTAAAGTCATTGCAACTGAAAAAGTAATCATCCCTGGACCAGTCATACATCCTTTTCTTGAAAAGCTTGATGCTTATTTAGAGCTCTTAAGAACAGCCTATCCAGAAGAAGGTCGTGATATCAATAAAATGCCTGAACTTAGAGAAAAACTTATTTTTAAGCTACAAACAATTCTAGATCCCCTACCAGCTGATCATCCGCTCATTGAAGCATTTCATGATTATAGTACGCATCTGCTTCAATACTTAAATAAAATGGAAGAAAAAGGTCTGAATCCTAAAATAGATTGTAAAATTGCTGGAAACTTCTCAACCTTTTTTATGGTTGCCTTAGGCATCGCAATTGATAAAAAAGCAAAATTGGATGAAATTCTAAAAGACGCACAAACGTACAAAGCTAAAATCGCAGATCAATTTTCTGAAAAGGAAAAAGCGCAACTTCAAGCCCTTTTCCAGGCAGACTATAATCCACTATCAAATAAACCAGAAACCATAAATAGTATTCCTCAACTATTTGATCACTGGATTAATCAACATAAAGATCCTGTTAACAATCATTTTATCAGTATGGCATTAAGTTCAGATGTACAATCTCATATCCACACCGCGTTTAAAAAATATAAAATAGCGGATGCTTTTGAGAAAGCTGCTCAAAAGAATACTGAGCAAGAACGGATCTTTGCCTTTAAAGAATCACTTACATTAGGGAAAGGCACAATGGATACATTCCTAACCAGGATTGCAGCCAAAATTAACCATTTATTGTATAAACTAGGTATTAAGTCTTTGGACAAGCCTCAAAGTTATGATCTTTATAAAAGTGCTAAAACTTTTACACAGAAATTTATTGAATTAGATGAAAAAAAGACAAAAGAGGTAGAAGAAAATCATATTTCATTAGGGCCTGTCATCCATTAATTTTTGTAAGGTGTGTCTTCAAATATAACAACTGCTCCCGTCATTGCGAGGAGCATAGCGACGCGGCAATCCAGCAAAAGAACCTTTATGTTTTTCTAATCCAGGGTCCTCCTAAACCGGGTTACCCCTATAAAAATAGTCGCCAGAATAAATAAAAAGATAGGCCATAAGGAAGGCCAAATTTCTATCAATCCATTGCCCTTCAATAAAATACCTCTATCAATCCTTAAAAAATGTGTTAGGGGTAAACATTCTCCAATAGCTTGAGCCCAGGCTGGCATGCCACGGAAAGGAAAAATAAATCCTGACAATAATATAGAGGGTAAAAAGAAAAACAAACCCATCTGAACCGCCTGTAGCTGGTTAGCAGCAATGGTTGAAAGCATAAGTCCTACTGATAAATTAGCAGCAATGAATGGGAGTACCGCAACTAGTAATAATAAAACACTGCCATGAATGGGCACATTAAATAATCCTTTTGCTAATACAATCACCAGCAGCATCTGAATATAGCCTACGATGATAAAGGGCAAAATTTTTCCAATAATAATTTCAAGCGGCTGTATGGGGGTGGCCAATAAATTTTCAATCGTACCCCGCTCACGTTCACGTACCAATGCCATAGAAGTAATCATAACCAACGTCATCATTAAAATAACACCAATTAAACCTGGAACAATATTGTATTGTGTATTTTTCGTAGGGTTATACATTGCATGGACTATTAAATCAAAAGGACCAGGCGGTTTTAAGCCTGGTTGCAACCTAACAGGTGGATTGTTTGGTTCTGAGCGCAGAGTTGAAAATCGGGCTAATGGCCCCACCAAGTTCCAGTCTAAAACCGTTTGACTTAGAACACGCGCTGCCCCTATAGCAATGTCAGTGGTTGCAGGATCAGTGGCATCAACCTGAAGCAAGATACGTGGCCGCTCTCCCCTAATCAGTTTTCTAGAAAAACCAGGCGGAATATTTAGGACAAACTGCGCTTTACCTTTTTTTAAATACTCCTGCGCTTCCTCTTCTGAAGATAAGGTTTTTTGAATATCAAAATATTGACTATTTCTCATTCCAGCAATAATACTGCGTGTAAATGAACTATAATCACTTGTTACCACAACTGTGGGCAAATGTTTTGGGTCCATGTTAATGGCATAACCAAACAAAATCAGCTGTATCAAAGGAATACCAATAATTATGGAAAAAGTTGCCCGATCACGTCTCATCTGGACAAATTCTTTGGTCACCATTGCCCACAATCGATTCCATGAAAATCGTTTTTTCATAAGCATTTTCCACCTGCGCCCAAGCTGATAAATGCATCTTCCAGACCAGGTTCAATTTGCCTGCACTGATATTGCTTGTTGGTTATCCAGGGTGTTAAAGCAGCAAGTAACGCCTCTTCATTCTGTCCGCTGATATGTAGTGCATTTCCAAAAGCGGCTATTTGTTCTATGCCTGGTTTTTTTTCAAGCTGTTGCGATATATACCCTAAATCAGGTCCAGAAATCAGCCAGGTTTTCAGTCCAGCATGTTTAATGATCTCCTGCATCGTACCCGTTATCAGTAAATTTCCGTCCAGGATATAGGCCAGTCGATGACATCGCTCTGCTTCATCCATGTAATGCGTACTCACCAAAACGGTAATCCCTTCATGAGCCAACTGATGGATTTGCTGCCAAAAATCTCGTCTTGCTTTTGGATCCACCCCTGCTGTTGGCTCATCTAAAAGTAACAGTTTTGGAGTATGCAATAATGCAACTGCCAAAGCCAAACGTTGCTTCCACCCGCCTGAAAGCGTACCTGACAACTGATTTTGTCGATCCTCCAAGCCTAACTGAGCAATGCATTTCTCTATTTTTTGTTTCCGGTCTGCAATTTGATATAAACTGCCGATGAATTCAATATTTTCTCGGATGGTTAAATCGTCATATAACGTAAATTGTTGAGACATATAACCAACATGTAGTTTAATATCATACGATTGTGTCAAGACATCATAGCCAAAACAATGCCCTTCCCCTGCGTCTGGTGTTAACAAACCACACAGCATGCGTATTGTTGTTGTTTTCCCGCTACCATTCGGGCCCAAAAAGCCAAATATTTCACCACGCTTGACATTTAAATCAATACCATTCACAGCAGGCTTCCCATCAAATAACTTTGTCAATCCTTTAACATCAATAACATACTGGTTTTTCATAACACTAAAATTGAGTTTCAACAGGCTCTCCAGGATGAAGTGCAAACGTAGGAATCAAAGGTGTCACTTCTACCCGAAAAACCAATTTATGGTTTGTTTGATTACTATAAATAACAGGCGGTGTATACTCTGCCACAGGTGATATAAAGGTGATTCTTGCTGGGATAGGATTACTATCCCCTTTATAAATCATTACCTTTTGATTGATCGCCAGACGATTCAGCATCAATCCATTGACATAAAAAATGGCATAAATATTTTTTTTTGAAATCAGCGCTAGTATCGGAGTATCAGGGGGCACCAACTCACCAGGCAAATAAAATGTGTCAAACACTCTCCCATCTTTAACAGATTGAATCTTTTTTTCGCTATAAAACCATTTTGCCCGCTCTAAGACAGCTTCCTGGGCCTGAAGATTATTTATAGCCCGCTCCTGGTTGGCAACAGCTTGCTTATGGCGCGTTCTAGTTTGATCCACTGTCTGAATATCAATCGCCTCTTTTTTTTCTAATTTGACTTGTCGATCTAAAGTAATCTTAGCCAGCGCAAGCTCTGCGACTGCAGTTTGTAATTGGTCACGCGCTTGCATAACTTGAAACTTCGCCTGATCTAGCTGACTTTTCTCTGGTTCAGCTTCCAATATAAATAAAAGTTGATCCTTTTTAACGGTATCTCCACGACTTACCAATAGCTTCTGTATACGCCCGCTCACATTACTTGAAACATAGGTATAACGTACATCTATATAACCTTGAGCACGGTAGCTTTTGGGCGGACAACTAACCAAAAGCAAAGATAAAAAAACAATAAGCGAAAATTTTAAGCGAAAAGAAAGAGAGGAAAATCTTCGCATGAAAAAAATATCTCCTTATTTGGGTTGATCCAATCGAAACATCAGTTTATCATTCATTTCTCAATAGATAATATTCTTTTTAAATGGAGAGATGGCCGAGCGGCTGAAGGCGGCGGTTTGCTAAACCGTTATACGGTTCGAAAGTCCGTATCGAGGGTTCGAATCCCTCTCTCTCCGCCAGTTTTTAAATCTCGAAGGATTCATGTTACCCCCTTCATTCAGTAAAATTAAATTATAGGCAGCGACACACCCCTTTTCAAAAAAAGGAGTGATACAACCGATAATCAATTTTGTGGAACCCGATAGAGACTAATGGAGGATAAATTCAAAAATCGTTTGCCGGTTACCTGCATAGGCCGCTCAATGACATGATGGATGATCCAGGCCAAACCAATAGCTGCAAACGTAACGATAATTAAAGAAAATCCAACCCCTACCCCTTTATCTAATAAAATGCGTAAAGCCATAAACCCTGCAATATTATGAACAACATACAGCGGATAACTGATATCTGCTAAAAAATCGAATATCTTATTGCCTTTGAAAAAATGAGGGTAAATAAATGCAAGGGTAAACGTAATGAGCGCAAACGCATAGCTCCAAACGACCATAAATTCAGCCTGACGCGGGCCAATATATCGAAGAAAAACAAAAAACATAAACAAGGTAATGATCGATATGATTGCTTTTGTTTTCTTAAGTAAACCTTGATGTAAATAATGAAATACAACCCCAATAAACATAAAAATTACATAAGGAGAAAAAACTAAAAAAGCAGCTGCTTTCGCGTAATAAACAGAATAATGCGTCGTCAAATAGGCAGACTGACTGCTCAACCCTACAGATACTAAAAATAATAAAATTGGAATGAAAAACACATTGAGCGAGCCTCGTTGAAACCAAAAAATGATGAACATACAAATCACATAAAACTGCACTTCAATCTCAAGTGTCCAAACAATGCCATCAATACTTCGCGAACCAAGAATTCCTCTCAAGCCTGGCAGATAATGAACCAACACTTCTTTTAACGTAAAAGGCCAATCCAAAGAAAAATATTTCCCGCCCAGCCAAATGGCTAATAAGGAAATGCTAAATCCAACGAAATAAGTGGGTAGAATTCTAAATAGTCGATTGACTGCAAAACCTATCCAGGTTGTTCTGGTGAGAGAAAAGGGAATGACAAAACCACTGATGAGAAAAAATAATGCTACACCATAAGCCCCCCAGTTGAACCAAGGAAAAGCATGAATCCATGTGAAATACTGAGAAGTGGTATCATTTTCTATCGACAAGACAGGCGTATGTGTCAATGCGGCTGCTGTATCACTCGCCAACCAAAAGACACCATAATAATGGGCTATTACCACAGCAAGCGCAGCAAACCCTCGTAAGGTATTGGCAAAAGCAATTCTTTCTTGTTTATTCTGCATAGTAACAAGGTATCTTAATAACTCATTCGATCATCATCGGTGAAAGGAAACACCTTGCGATGCCAACTTACCGCGCCAATAAAACCTGTAAGCGCTCTCCCACATTCTGAGCTACATCCGCTAACTCACCGACCCATTGAATCACCTTGTATAAGAACATCACATCCACGGGCTGCAAATCTGTTTCTAATTCAAATAACCTCCTCCGCACTCGGATTTGCAACTCATCGCTTTGATGTTCAATTTCATCCAACTCATGAATCATATGTTCGACAAAGGAAGCTTCTGTCCCACGGAATCCGCTCTCCAAAAGCTTATCAAGCTCATGGATCGCATTATTGGCCTGGCTTGTAGCAGCCAATGCACAAATCAAATACTCTCGAAACTGTAATGCAAGCGCTTCGGGAATTAGGATTCGTCTACCATAAACAATCCCCGCAATATCTTTAGATTTATTCGCAATCCGATCTTGTTCTATCAATAACTCCAACAAATCTGTTCGAGAAACTGGCAGGAAAAGGCTGTTCGGAAGATTCAGGCGGATATCCTTTTTAATCTTATCTGCTCTTCGCTCTAGCTCACTGATTTCATTCTGTAGAATTTCTGCTTCTTGCCAATTTCCTTGCAAAATAGCATTAAAAAAAGGATCTAAACGCTGAACCGTCTCATTCACTGTTTCCATATGATGTTGCAACGGCCCTAAAGGAGACCGAGCAAATACATCAAAAATAGACATAAAAACTCCTTATTTTGCAATGTTTATCCAGAAAGACTCCCAAGCTTATCCTCATATGTTTTCTTCCGTCATTGCGAGCAAAGCGCGGCAATCCACACAAAAGTATGTATGGTTTGGGGTCAGGTTCAGGAAGCTTTAATAAACTTCGATCTGAATTCTGCTTTTAAAGATTGACCCTTTATTGTGCCAGCACTTCACACGGTTGAAATCGAAAATCTACCTCAAGCTCATCCAACTCAATGCCTAACTGCTTATATACGGTTTTCAGAGGTCTCTGATCATAAGTTTGCTGCTCAACCTTAATATGTATTTCCTTGAAAAATTCTTGCACTGAGGCACTGATTTCTTCTTCACTACGCAGTCCTTGTTTTTCCCAGGCCCACTGCTTTGCCCACTGCAAAACAACAGAAACTGAACGCTTCAATAAGGTTTGATCTTCAATGCTCAATTTTCTAAAAAAATAGGACTGATGATTGGAGTTTAGCATGCTTGATAAAAATCGGCCGATTTCATCAGGATCCAGGCTTTCTGGGTTGTCAGATTTTTGAAATACTTTAGATAAAGTTTGATCAAACCCGGCTTCTAACTCGGTGCCCACAGGAAACTTCTGATCTAGTTCAGCCAGTTTTTCTTTTAGGGAAAAATTTACGTCATGATTCTTCAGCAAAAAGGCTTCGCGATTCAGCTGAACTAAATCCTGCCGAGCAAAGGTTCCAAGCCCAATCACTTCTCGATGTAATGGTTGATTCTCTAAACAACGCTTGCCTGCAGGCGTTTCAAGGCACTGATGATAAAGTTCTGGAAATTGTTGCATCCTTATGTATTCCAGACAATCTGCCATAAAACCTTGTGTTCCCCTAAATTCATCACTAAAAGTCTCACAAGCTTCAAGCACTGAGTTAATATTCATCTCTCTATTTGATACGAGTACTGAATAAATATAACTAAAAAGTGTCTCATCTTTTGCTTGTCGATGATCAAGAGCCTCCAGGCTTTTCAACACGACCCCAAATAGGGGCGCCCCCGCTTTAAACATTTTCTGAGAAAGGGGCTTAACTGACTTTCCATTTAATTGCCTTGTGATCCCTTTATGAGAAAGCCGATCCGAAACCGAAAGTAAAATTTCTGCACTAAACGCTTTAAAATCACCCTGTTCAAAATAATTCCAGCCGTTTGGGGTAGTTTGGTCTCTTAAAAGAGGCAAGAGTAAAGAAAAATGTTCCATTCTACGAAAGAGACCACACATAAATTGAGCTCTATGTGCTTCCTTAACTGTCAGCGAAATGGCTGACAGATAAGAGACCGCCAGTTCGCGCCTAACTGTTTTATCCACATAAGGATATTGCAACGTAAAATCCAATAACCGACCCAGTTGATCCAGATGTTTTTTTGAGCCCGCTTCCGATGTATTGATACAGGCAGCTACTGCACTTAAAATTAAACGATGTGCTCTTTGCTGATTCCCTGGAATAGCAACTGGGTTTGCTTGAGTAATCTGACGGTCCAGTCGAACAGAAATCAAATAAGCGCCCAGTATCCGGGGAAGGAGTGATCGGCTATCTTCTCCCAGTGACTCAGAAAAGAACTGTTCCATCAAGGCTTGCTCAAACTGCTGTGAATAATGATTATTATTTTTTATTTGGATAAAAAGATTTTCTTCTATGAGCACCCTTAATCTTTCTGCTATCTGTTCTCGGGTGCGAGGGAACAAGCGATCATCCAATCTATTAAAACACCACTCCATGAGTTTTATTAAACCTATGGAAAACCCTAAACCTACAACTCCAACACTCAAGAGAAGCAATCCTGTCATGAGCATAAGGAATGAAAGCTCAATTATTGATAATAACGCGAAAGTTAAACCAAAAATTAAAAACTCCATAAAAACAGCTATAAAACCCATGGAGAGCAATACAACTAAAGCAGATGAAATTTTAAATACCCAGTTCGACCCTATTAAAAGTGCACGTATCAAGTCATGATATGCGCTTAAATTCTCATACGCTTCAACTGCTCTCTCAACTTGAGCTTTATAGTCACGCAAATAATCTTGCACTCGCTGTTCATTTAATTCTGCAAGTGGAATTTCATGCTGCTGTATCATATTTCTCTCCAGGACCGCTGCTTTACATAGGTATAATAGCAGATTTGGTTTATTTTTATAAATCTTTATTTGAATGATGTATAGAACAGCATTCAGGTCATAGTCATTTTCGCTTTTATTCACCCGTCATCAACTATGTTGTTCGCTAAACTCTAAAGAGTTAATTTTAGCATTAGCGATGATAATGATTTTACGCATAAGAGCAGTTAGAGCCACCATTTTCTTTTTCCCTTGAGCAATTAGTTTTTCATAGAAGATTTTCAAGTGAGAGTTGCTATTACAGGCAGCCATAGCTGCCATAAATAAAATATTCCGAACATGAACTCTTCCACCACGAGTTCTTCGATAACCTTTATGCTGACCACTTTCACAGGGAAAAGGAGCCAAGCCACAAAGGCTTGCAATTTTTCTTCGATTAAGCTGGCCCAGCTCAGGAAGTAAAGCGATTAAAGCATTGGCAATAATATTGCCTATACCAGGGATAGTTAAAAGCATTTCCTTTTTTTCTTGCAAGAGCTTGTTAGACTCAATGATTAATTGGATTTTTTTATTAAGTTCATCTAGCTGTTTCTGTATATGCTTTATAAGCTCTTTGCAGCTTTTTTTCACAAACTCAGAGACATTTGGACTCTGAACTCTATTTTTTTCTTGAACAAGCATCTGATTTAAATCTATTCTTCTCTGAGTTAAGGAAGCTAGTTGAGTAGCCTCATGAGAAGGATTTTGATAAACAGAGAGTTTCTGATGTCGTTCAAAAGCGTAGTAAGCTAAACATTTAGCATCAATAGAGTCTGTTTTAGCTTTTTGACCTAGTGATCTAATGAAATGCTTGACCAGTCTGGTATTAGCTCTATGGACAGTAGCATTGATATCAAGAAGTTTTTGAAGAAAGAGTTGCTCATACCCACCTGTAGTTTCAAGAACAATAAAGGGTGAATTGATTTTAGAAAGGAATTGATCCAAGAAAGCTTGAAAACCTGAAGAGGAATTTTCAAAAGAGAAAGAGCTTTTTTGACCGAGAAGGTTAACGACAACCTCGGATTTTCCGATATCGATTCCTACGAAGTTGTGATATATTTTCATGTAAGTCCTCGCATAAAGAAATGGTTTAAGATTGTAAACGGGTGCACTTATGTTGTGTCCCAGACAACTATTCAAACGCGGTGAAGGACTTTGGAGGCGGAGATCTTGATGACGACGGTGATTATTCACCTATTGCGAGACGATCGTCCGACCCCGTTAAGTTCCCCTAACTAGTTAGGGGAACTTAAACTTATCCTTCTTAATTTCTTTTATACCATGTTTTTAACTTACAATTGCGAGCGAAGCGTGGCAATCCAGACAGGACCTTGCATCGAAGAAGGAGCAAGCTTAAGCTTTTATAAGCTTAGGCCTGGATTGCCGCGTCGCTTCGTTCCTCGCAATGACGGAGGGCGGTTAATTTACCCAACAACACAGTTGATGACGGTTCATGGTAATGACGGGAGGAGTCGTTACATGTGGTGAACAGTTACTTTCAAAATTCATTGATGACACACCCTAAAACATAGGGAAAAAACTGTTCACTTTTTCTGTATTTTTCACCACCTGTTGCTCAAGCTTCCATCGATGCAGCTCCTCCCAAAGCTTATCTAATTTGGGTAAATCTATAGGCCTCTCAGAAATTTCACTCAAAATCTTCAACAGATCTTGCTCAACAGGATTTTTTTGTTGAATAGCAAAAAAAGGAAATAGTCTTGTTGAGTTTTCATCTAACTGCTTTAAAGCTTCCGCCTGAATAGCTTCCAGAAAAGCGGAACAATCTTTAAATGTTTTACAAACCGTTCGCAGAGCCTGTATGACCTCAGTCAACTTTCCACCTCCAGCAGTCTTCCAATAATGTGTACAAGATAAAATCGCACCGATTTTGTAAGCCTGTACATGTTCCGGTGAAACCGCATTCATCTGTTCTGTCATAGACTGATTAAAAAAGTCAGGTTGATAGTTCAGAACCAAGTGCTGCATCATTGCCCTGAACTCTCCCAGCCCCTCCTTACGTATCTGAGTTAATCGCACTACATGATAATAATTTGTCATACTATGACTGGTTAGCGCCAACCAATCAAAATCATGTCCGCTTGCTGTTAAGTCCTGAAGTTCGACTCGCCCTCCTTCCTTCACTGCCTTTTCAATCAGTCGATAGCATTGAGTATCAGAATCAGGCGTTTTATTCATCAACAAACGATAAATCCATTGATAAACAGAACGACGATCTTGTTCATCAAAACACGCTAATGGCAATTGAGAAGTTACTTGATTAAGGAAATCAGCGATCACCTCTATTGTCGACCGCTCTAGAAGCGCCTCATCTGTCAGCATTTCTTCAAGCGGGAGAATGCCTAATCGAGTTAAATAGATTTTATACGGCTCAAAATGTGCAATCCAATAATTTCTATCCGTATAATTTTTAAAGCCTTTATTCGAATAATCATTCCCGTTATAAGAAAAGGAAAAATAGGTTAAAGAACGATTGATGCGTATTACCTCAAGCAAATCGTCCTCGATTAAGTCATTTCCAATGAAGTTTAAATGCAAACGTCTAAGTGTAGGCAACTGATTTTTAATTAAAAGTTCAGCTAACTTTTCAAAGGATTTGAAGTGAGCAATTCTGAGCTTAACCCGGGTAACCTGAACCACCTTGTTCAGGATTTCCATTAATGCTTCCTCATTCAGAGGTTCATTAAAATGGAGTACGTCATGATGACCTTCTCCCCATGCTTCCAGCCTACCTAAAGTAGTTGATCTTACATTCAATACATTGATTGCTGTTTTTTCCTTTTTCTGATATTGCCTCCATTGACAAACTCGCATCCATACTCTGTCAAGCTGTAAATCTACAGACAGATCAGCATCTGATAACTGACTCAAACACGCTAAAAATTTTTCCTCTGTGAGATTACTATAAGGAATGCTTGTTTTAAATCGTATCGCCTCCTCTCCAATAGCCAGTAAAAATTCCCTACATCCTGTATCCTTAAATGCATTATTTTTGCAGATTGCTTGCAGCGCTAATATTTCCTGACTGATCTTTCCTTTATTTCTAGCTGCCCAGTAGGAGGTAGAAGATAAAATCGCAGCAACAAGATAAGCTCTAACGTCTTCCTGTGAAACCATCGCCATCTGATCTTTAAGTGGTTGAGCAAAAAATGGAGGTTGATAGTTTAAAACCAGATGCTGCCCAATTTGCTTAAATGCACCCATTCCCTCTGCTCGAACCTCCTTTAAACGAAGACAGGCATGATATTTCACCATGCTTTCACTTTGCAGCACCTTTAAACCCAAAGCGACTTCATCTGATGGTATTTCTTCATCCGTCATAATATCATTTAAAGACTGTTCTGGTATTCGACTCAGAATTTCCTCATAAAGCGCTCGAAAAAGGGGTTCTGCAAAGCATTCTTTCTCCAATAACCTACCCATCCACTCATAAAAAAGTAAACCATCCTGCTCACTAAATTGATCTACAGGTAATTGGAAAATGATGTGATACAGAAACTCAATAATGATCTTTCCAACCGGCTGAGATAAAACCGCTTTATCTGCTAACACCTCATATTCAAATGAAAAGATACCCAACAAAGGCATATAAGCTTCATAGGGCTTAAAACGTGCAATCCAACGATTTCTATCTGTAAATTTTTTAAAGAGTTCAGAATAATCCTGTCCATTTAGAAAAAGGGTAAACTGCTCTAAAGACCGATTATCTTTTAAAACTTCCAACAAAACCTTCGGATTAAAGGCATCACCATCCAACCTTAACTCTAAGGAGGTTAGGTCCGGCAAAGAGTTTTCCTTTAAAAGCTGGGCAAATATCTTAAACTCCTCGACGTCGACAATGAGAAGCCTGGCTGTTGAGACAGTGTGTAAAATAATCATCAAGTCGCGTTCACGTAATGGCTCATGCCTGGCCCCATGAATAATTGGAAGATGCCAAAAAATAGGGTCCTGAAACATCTGACAATAATTCTTTATGTACTGTAAAACCGTTAACCCTGCCTTGTTCTGAGCTTCCAGATTACAACCTGATTCGATCAATTGGGCAATCACTTCTCGATGTTGACGTTGATGAATATCATCTAACGCAAGGATTAAAGGAGTAAGACCCTCTTCTGTTTCAATATCAAAAGAGTAACCACGCTCAATCAATAGAGAAACAGATGCTGGAAAACCTGCTTGCACTGCTTTGAGTAACACATGGGTTTCTATTTCATCCTGAATTGCTGTTGACCAATTTTCTATTAGCCATTGCGCTACTTCTTCATGCTTTTTATCTAGAGCAATATAAAGCGCTGAATTCCACATATCTCTACTATCTAATGAAAGCCCAAAATTTTCAACGATCCAAAGCAGCGCATCCATGCATCCTCCCTCAAGTGCGCAAAAAAACAAACTGTTGGTGTAAGCTTCAGCCCATCTTTCCCGATTATCCAATAAATGGAAAAATAGAACTTCATGCCCAGCTCTTAATGCAAAGTGTAATGGCGTTAATCCCGCTAGATTTTCAGCCTTCAAGTCACATGCTTGCTTCTGTAGAAAATGAATTAAATCAGAGTCTCCCTGATTAGCCGCCATATGCATCGGGGTGTTACCCTCATGATCTGTGCATGTCAAATAATGATGCATATAATTCAGATTGTTTAAGGCTTTCCATCCATCACGCTTAAATACCAGCAAAAACTTCCTGAGAGACACAAAATGATGTATCTTTTGAAATGCTGTTATTTTGTTTTTTAGTTCTGTTTCAGAAATCAGGAGATCTTCAGAATTCATGCCTTCTGGCAACTTACTTTCTATCCAGACACGCTCAAAAAACCTGTGGTTCGTTGTGGACTCACCCTCAAAAAACTCTGCTTCATCTCTCACAGAAACAGGGTCTTCCATTAATACGTGGGTTCCAAAACACAAAAACCCTTCTGAAAACGCTTCATGAGAGATTTTTCTTCGATATTCAGAGCGGCGATGTGCTTGTAAAAAATCATTAAATACGATGTCAGCATTTTCTCTCTTTTTTCTACGATCAAGCGGCTTAAAGCCAATATCTGATAACGTTTTTAAAGCTTCAATGAAGTGTTGAAGGGTTACAAAAAAGGGTTGATCTTTAGGAAATTTATCCTTATAACTAGGAACCAACTCATAAAAATCATAATATGGAAATGCTTCCTTTAACTGCTCATTAAAAGCATCATTCTGCACATTCTTTTTGAGTATATCAGCCACCTCATCAAGGAACTTTTGATAGCTATCTCGATCAATCATGAGATCTTCTGGTATTTCAGGAATTCTAGAAGGAAACATCTCCTGAAAAAAAATATAAATTGATGTAAAAAGAAACTCTTTCCAAACCCAGAGTTCTTTGTTTTGAATTAAAATATCCAACTCATCATCAGAAAAAAAACCATTTCTTTTATCTAACAAATAGGTAAACGCAAGCTTCAGTAAATTGTCCTTATATTCTTCTGCCACCTCAGCAGCACCGCTTAACAAGTAAATAACCCACTCATAACTTGCTTTTTTATAAGAGTCGCGCTCTTCCTTCGACATCACTTCATATTGAGGCGAAAGAATGATCCATTGAATTTGCTCTGCCAGAAACGTAGAAATCTCTCCATTTCCTATCCTTTCCAGTGTAATACTTCGTCGAAAAGCAAGATCTATCTCATCAAGATAATGATGGTAAGGTTCGAATATTGAGTTCTGATAATTGATCTGATTTCGCTTGATATAAAGAACAAATGGCGCAGTTTCATCACGACCTTCCACAGTGACAGAAAAATTCAACAACGTTGTATTATTCTTAATGGCATTTAGGAATAAATCTTTCTGGTCTTCAGTCCAGTCAAACTTAAGATGCAAATTTAAATCAGTCGGGCTGGTATCAATCGTTATATAATCATCAATAAATTTATGAAGGAAGCTATCTTCTCCTAATTCTAGGGTGACCACTTTTAAATCGTTCAACAAGCCAAAAAGTTTATCTTCCCCGTCATCCAAGCTCAACCAGCTATCAGCATAAATCCTTGCACCAAGATTAATCAGGTAGGCTACGACATCACTCATCTCTCTAGAATATGCAGCAAATAAAGGACTTACTCTGGTGATATCCAGGGCATCTATATTAATGCCACGCTCAACCAACAAGCGCATACGTTTCAGACAACCCTCTTGGTCATCATGACTATACTGATAGATCAATCTATGAAGTAAAGATCCCATTTCATTGATTATCTGGATATCTGCCTTCTGTTCCTTTAGCAACCAATCTAACATCTCTTCCTGGCAATTGCAGACAGCTAGATATAAAGGAAAGCTGTTTTGTTTTATATTAACAGGTGCATACTGCATTAACTGCTTAGCCTTCTCTACATCCCCTTCAAAAAAAATCGGCTTCCAAAGAGCTTCCAGCTCATATTCGCTGGTTTTCTCAGCTAGCAACCAGTTCAAAATCTCCCCTTGAGAGTGCTCTATTGCCATAACTATGGGATGCTTATATGGGTTTATAGAAAAATCATTGCGTAGATAAAATGGGAGATTATCTTGAAATACTTTATATGCTTTATATGCTTTATAATAGAAGGCATTATAATAATCAAAGCAGTTTAGAGACTTTAGCGCTTGCAAATCTCCATCTTTTATCAGGCATAAAAACAAATCAGATATACTCTCTAAGAGTGCTGGCAAATATTCTGTGTACGGACAAATGATGGCACCTTGCTTAAGCAGGTAAACGACTATATCCTTTCTCCCCTTATTACTCGCTCTAATTAAAGCACTTTCTTGGGCGTTGTCTACTGTATCTATATCAATGCCATGCTGAACCAACAAATCTACATAGTAAAGACTATTCTCCTCTCTCTTTTTGCTCTCCTGATCAATCACCTCATGAAGCAATGATCTACCTATATCATTTACTACCTGAATATTCGCCTGCTCCTCTTTCAGCAACCAAATCAACATTTCTGCTTGAGGATTCCTTATAGCTAGGAATAAAGGAAAGTTTCCCCGGCTTGTTTTCTTATTAAAATCAATACAAGAATCTTCAACCAAATATTTAGCCAGTGCCACCTCCCCTGTACAAAAAACCAAATCCCAGGCACCTTCCGCCAGATCTATATCAGAACCTTTTTCCACTAGCCATTTTAAAACATCCCATCGTCTATACTGTGCTGCAAGGGTCAAGGGATGCTCTCCCCCCTGATTTTCCTCCAAGTAATACGTCAGGAAATTTGAAGCTTTTAAAGATTCCAACGCTCCCTCTTCTATCATAGAGAGAAATTGACGTTGGCTACAAACCTGATAGAATTTTTTCCATTCATCAGTGGATCTGATAAGCTCATCATCTAATAAAGTTACGTCTGATATATCAACATATAGACGCTCTCTCTCTATGCAAAAGATTTCCACATTCTTAGCAATAACCAGTGCCCTCTCTTCATTGAATGACTGGTTGTTTAATATCTTTTTTTCCTGCATAAAACATCGACTTTTTAGTTAACAATTAACCTAGCTTGAAACAACACTTTTGTTACTGCTCACCCGTCATTGCGAGGAGCAAAGCGACGCGGCAATCCAGACCGACGCCTGGATTGCCGCGCTTCGCTCGCAATGACGGGCGAGCCGCGATACATTTTGCGGTCTATCTGGCGCTGAAAAGCTGAAATCATCCCTCCTAAAGCCATAAAAAGCCCTCCCATCCAAATCCAGCGCACAAAGGGTTTATAAGAAAACCGCACTCCCCACGCATCCTTCCCAACGGGTTCAGATAGCGTAATATAGATATCTCTAAACACATTGGCTTCTATCGCTGCTTTTGGCAGCGCCATCTGTTGGGTAGTATAAATTCGAATTTGAGGTTTCAGATGCTCCAAAAACACCCCAGAGGATTTATACACAGCAATATTGGCTTCCTCTCCCTTATAATTTGGCCCACTCAGTGTATATACGTTGAGCATTTTAAAGCGATAACCCGCCATCTCAAAAGTATCTCCAGGTGAGAGGTGAACATCTTCTGATTGCGCATAAACGGTACTCAAAATAACACCCAATAAAGAAATAGCCATGCCGCCATGAGCACATAGCATCCCTAGAAATCGAGCGCCTCGATAATGCACTTGCAATAAACCCAGTCCGATCCAAACAGCCAGGCTAACAGCAATAAATACCAATCCTGGGACATTTCCTACCATCCAGTAAGGCAGCAAAAATCCAGCCATCAGACTGACGATTAACATCCCAATAAAACGTCGTTTTAGACGAGAAAGCTGATCCTGCCTCCAATGCACCAAAGGTGCCAGACCCATGATAAACAAAATCGGCAGCATAAGCAACCCGAATGTTTTATTAAAGTAAGGCGCCCCAACGGATAACTGACCTAAACCTAAGACTTGAACCAATAAAGGATAGAGGGTTCCGATGAATATCGTCATCAATGCTGCAAATAGGCCAACATTATTCAGCAACAAAAATGTTTCCTTAGAAAAAAAACCAAAGGATTCGCCTGCCTGAATTTTTTTGGCATGCCAGGCATAAACCCCTAAAGCCCCCCCTACTACCACCCCCAAAAACGCTAAAATAAATAACCCTCGCGCAGGATCTACAGCAAAGGCATGCACAGAAATGAGCACACCCGATCGCACAATAAAGGTGCCAAGTAAACTCAATGCAAAAGCCGTGATGGCCATGAGCATGCCCCAGGCATTAAAAGCGGCTCTTTTCTCAATCACAATCAAAGTATGTAATAAAATAACGCCTGCTAACCAAGGCATAAAAGAAGCATTTTCAACAGGGTCCCAAAACCACCACCCTCCCCAGCCCAGCTGACGATAGGCCCACCAGCTTCCCAACACAATACCTATTGTTAAAAAGCACCAAGCCAATAACGTGTAAGGGCGAGCAAAACGCGCCCAATGCTTTTCTATACGATCTCCCATTAAGGCTGCAATGGCAAAAGCAAAAGGCACAGCAAACCCCACATAACCTGCATACAACATCGGGGGATGACTCACTAAACCCGGATCTTGTAAGAGTGGATTTAAATCCCTTCCCTCTTGAGGAATGAATAAAAACAGTCTTTCAAAAGGATCTGATGTCCATAACAAAAAAATCAAAAACCCTGTACTGATGACCCCCAGAATACCTAGCGCAGTGGCTATAAAAGGCAATGGATATCGCTTCCAGTACAGTAAAGTAAATGCCATCCAACCCGTCAAGAAAAACAGCCATAACAACATTGAACCTTCATGAGCGCCCCAGACAGCGCAAAATCGATAGAGGGTGGGCAAAAGTACATTTGAGTTGGCTGCCACGTACCGGACAGAAAAATCATGCTGAAGGAAGGCATAGACCAGGCAAGCAAAGGCAATGGACACCAATAAAAATTGTCCGAATGCGAGGGGACGCGCGCTCTCCATCCAGCGAACCCGGTGCGTTTGTGCTCCGATTATAGGAAAAATAATCTGCAAGACAGACAAGCATAACCCTAAAACCAAGGCAAAATAACCAATTTCTGGAATCATAATAGCAATTCCTGCTGAAAGTTCTTAGTAACCATTCACCCTTCATCAACTATGTTGTCAGGTAAATTAACTACCTCCCGTCATTGCAAGCGAACCGCAACGACCCAGCTAGATTAAGTTTTGTTGAAGAGCAACCATTCACCACACGCAGCTACCCGTCATTGCGAGGAGCAAAGCGACGCGGCAATCCAGACCCAAACTTATTAAAGCCACATAAACTTGATACTTCGTACAAGCTCTTGCCTGGATTGCCACGCTTCGCTCGCAATGACGGGCTTTGCTTCGCTCCTCGTAATGATGGGAGGAGCTGTTACATAGGGTGAACAGTTATAATTCTTATACATTAAAGCTTACTTCTTATTTGCCCTCACCCCAGGCGGCTCATATTTTTCATCATGCTTAGCAAATACTTCGCTTGCAACAAACACGCCATTTTGCTTGAAATTTCCTTGCACGACAATCCCTTGACCCTCCCGAAATAATGCAGGCAAAACCCCCTGGTAAGTGATCTGAACGGCGTTTTGGTCATCGATCAAGATAAACCTCGTATTTAAGCGATCTGCATCGCTTCGATGGAAGCTGCCTGGCTTCACCAGCCCCCCCAATTTAATAGACTGATTCGGAGAAACCTGGCTTTCTCTTAATTGTGAAGGGGTATAATATAAATCAATATTTTGACGTAATGCATAGAGTATGAGGCCCAATGCTGCTGCGATTGCAATCAAAGCGGCCACCATCAGAAACATTCGATTTTTATATCGCAGATGCATGAGACTTCTTTTTGTGTTTTCTAATCAAGTAGCTGATTTTAATGAGTGGAATGGCTAACAAAAGCACTGTAATGCCATATGCAGTCCATACATAAAAACCATATCCTCCCATGGTTAAAAAGTCAGACATGAGCAAAGCCTCCTTTTATCACTTTCAATTCAAAACGGGTTTTCATTAATAAAAGTGCTATATAGTACACCAGAAAAGCAAGCAACCCTCCCAGTAAGGGATATAGCATTTCAGGGGCAATGTCAGGTTTGGAGAACTTGAGCAATGTGGATTTTTGATGCAATGTGTTCCACCAATAAACGGAATAGTGAATCACTGGCAAGTTGATTACCCCGATCAAAGATAAGAGGCTACAAGCCTTAGCTGCCCGCTGCGAAAGCGGAATACTGGCGCGCAAAACAATGACTCCGCCATATAAGAACAATAAAATTAACTCTGATGTTAAGCGCGCATCCCAAATCCATGCAGTACCCCACATCGGCTTCCCCCAAAGTGCACCGGTGATCAGTGCAATGAGTGTAAAGGCAGCGCCAATCGGCGCACTGGCTTTCGCCAATAAGTCCGCTAATTTAATATGCCAAATTAAATAAAGTGCAGAAAAGACTGCCATTCCAGCATAAACTCCTAATGAAAGCGCTGCACTGGGTACATGCACATAAATAATACGAAACGCATCCCCTTGCTGATAATCACTCGGCGCCCAATATAACCCAGCAATCAAGCTATATCCAAAACTTAAAGCAAACAAAACCCAAAGCCAAGGAATTAAGCGTCCAGCCCATCGATCAAAATGTTTTGGCGATGCCAAATGAATCATAAACTTCATAATATACTCATGGTTAATGCTCTGGCTGTCACCCAGGGACATAAAGCAATTCCTAACAGCAAAAAAGCTCCTAGCCAAGCCATTTGAATGGTAACCAAAGTTTCCGTACCACCCGCTGCACCCACACCAAAAATTAAAATAGGAATATACAGGGGCAAGACCAGTAACGTCAAAAGAACCCCGCCATTTCTAAGCCCTAATGTCAAGGAAAGTCCCATAGCGCCAATGAGACTTAACGTTGGGGTTCCAATGAAAAGGCTTAGACTCAACCAGAGCATAGCATCTGCCGACAACCCATAAGAAAATGCCAATAACGGGGTCACCACAATCAAAGGCAAACCCATCGTTAACCAATGAGCCGTTACCTTTGCCAGTACCAGCCAGGATAATGAATAAGGGCTCAGCAACAATTGCTCTAAGCTGCCATCCAAAAAATCTGCATAAAATAAGCTATTTAAGCCTAGCAACGTCCCAAGTAAAGCAGCAATCCAGATCACAGCAGGTGCTAATTTTTGTAAAACTATGGGTTCAGGCTGAATGACTAATGGAAATAAACTGACTACGATCACGAAAAACAATAAAGGGACGCTGATTTCACTGCGATGACGATAAGCCAATCGAATATCATACGACAACACATAGAAAAAAATTGAAAACCATTTCATAACGTTAACATGCTCGGTGAAATCCCCCTCAAATCCACAGGGTGATGTGAAGTGAAAATGACGATCCCTCCTTGCCTTAGATGACTGCCCATTAAATCACTGAGCCATCGCTGACCTTGCTGTGAAAGTACACTAAATGGTTCATCTAATATCCATAAATGACCAGGCGCTGCCAGCAACCGGGCAAGCGCTAATCGCTGGCGCTGTCCTGCGGACAACTGATAAGCAAACTGATCATGGTGTGCCTCCAAACCCAATTGGGATACGATCGCCGATAACTGAGAAGCTTCCACCCCATAGCCTCTCAGCCGCACGGATAAGAGGAGGTTTTCCTGTACGGTTAAATAGGATTTAAGCGCCAATTGATGTCCTAAGTAAATCAAATCTTTCTGGTAGGTATCTGGACACTTTCTAACCTCTACTCCCCGCCAAAAAAGTTGCCCTGATTCAGGCTCAAGCAGCCCTGCCAGCATACGCAACAACGTAGTTTTTCCCTGGCCATTCTCTCCTAAAACTTGCAAAGCTTCACCCGGCAAAACTTCAAACCCAAGCCCCCTAAACAATGGAGCCTGGTAGGTATATGCCAAATCAACTGCTTTTAATCCGGAATCTGAATTTACCATGACTATAATTTAAAAGGTGTATACATCATTTGCCCGTTTTTGACGAAAACATAAAAAAAGCGAATACTTGTCATAGTTACATTTCAACAAAAAGGAAATAACTCATGTCTATGCACTTTAACACAAAACAGCAAAAATCGATCATCATGGCAGAAATGATGACGCCCAACATGGCCAATTTCTCAGGGAATATACATGGAGGCCAGCTGATGTACCTCCTGGACAAAGTAGCTTACGCTTGTGCCGTACGGTATGCTTCTATCGATATGGTCACCCTTTCAGTGGATCATATCTTTTTTAAAGAACCAATTTATGTGAATGATTTGGTCACGTTTAAAGCCTCTGTGAATCATGTAGGCAATACCTCTCTAGAGGTTGGGATTCGGGTTGAAGCTGAAAATTTGGAAACAAAACAGTGCCGACACACCAACACCTGTTACTTCACCATGGTTGCTGTCGACAAATCAGGAAAACCCATCCAAATTCCTGCATTCGCCCCTGAAACAGAAATTGAAAAAAGACGGCATCAGGAAGCCCAAAAGCGCCGTGAATATCGCATAACCGCTTACAAAAAAAGCAAGGATGCCGACTCAGAAAGAACCTGAAAGCTCTGAAAAATCATAATGCTCAGCAGGATATTCCACCCGCATTAAACACAGACCTGAAGCAGGCATTTTGACACCAGCCAATGCTCGACGGCGTGAGTTCAACACGGTTTTGCACCAATCAGGCGCCCTTTTTCCAGCTCCAATTTCAACCAGCACCCCCACAATATTTCTAACCATATGGTGTAAAAAAGCATTCGCTTGAATATCAATCCATATCTGATGCCCCTGTCTTTTGATAGCCAGCTTATCTAAACGGCGAAATGGGGTTTTTGATTGACACAAACTACTACGAAAGGCACTAAAGTCATGCTCTCCCAGCAAAAAATGAGCTGCTGCTTGCATAGCCCCTTCATCTAAAGGGGCAGGATACCAGGTAACAAAACGTCGCTGAAGCGCCGATCGAACGGGCCGATTTTCAATGGTATAGCGATATGTGCGAGATAAGGCTGAAAATCGGGCGCTAAACTCTGCGTCGACCACTTTAGCCCATTGAATACGAATATCTGGGGATAACTGGGCGTTGCTTCCTAACACCCAGGCTCGCTCTGATCTAACCACCCGAGCATCAAAATGTACCACCTGGCCAAGCGCATGAACACCCGCATCCGTACGACCAGCACAAACCAGATGAACAGGGTGATTTGCAACAAAAGATAACGCTGCTTCCAGCGCACCCTGTATGGTCGTTAAATGACTTTGTCGTTGAAAACCGTGGTAATGCGTTCCCTCATATTCAACCCCTAATGCTATTCTCATGAACCCATCAATTATTTTTTAAATTCTGCTAAAAGCTTGTTCGCTTCTTGAGATTGCTTTTCATCCCCTTGCGCCAGAATGCTTTTTAACACTAACTCTGCCTGGGCTATATCCCCCATATCCCGATACATCCTGGCTAAATCCAGCCTGGCAGGAATGCCTTCTGAACTGCCAATATAGTCATACTCCCCTTCCTCATTGGCTGAGACCAGAGGAATCATCATCTGTTGAATAGGCACAACCAGCTCTGCTGCCACACCTGCCCCATGCATTGACTGGCCGCCCTTTGGATAACGCACTTTCGTTTCTCCAACATCCTTGTCCGGCATTTCAACGTGCCCTGCACGCCTGCCCCAAACAAACCAAAGTACAATTAAAAAAACCAGAAAAAGCAAGCCAGCTGTCAATTCCAAATTTGCAAAAACAACCAGGAGCTTATCTGTAATGAGGCTAAAAGAAACACGATGGTTTTCCTGAGAAAGCAAAGGTTCAGCAGACGTAACCTCAGTGGTTGTATCGGCCTGGTTCTGTAAAGATTTTTGATCAGATGCTGTTATGGGTGAAATCTGAGAAGATTCTTCTCTTGCAGCCTCAGATGGGGAGCTCTCTACGGATGTATTTTGAGATGAAGCAGCCCCGGCAGGCACCTCAGAAGATCTTCTTTGGTCCGCAGAATTTAAAGCGGCTTCAAACTGCGCTTTCAATTTCATGAGTTTTTCATGCAAATCTTTGTTTTCATGTTTAAGCGATGTGACCTGCTTATCCATCATATCCTGATATTGCTTGGCAGAATCTACTGTGGTTAAAATGCGTCGACGCATTTCCTCCTGCGATGCCACTTTCTCTAACATGACCTGCCCTGAGCCAGAAGGAGCGGCATAGGTCACGCTCCCTGCTCCAACAAACAGGAGAGCAATCCATGCAAAAAAGAATAAGGTACGCCTCATGCCTCCCACCCATACTGAGGCAGCAATAACTCTGCAATTTGCACAGCATTTAAAGCAGCCCCTTTTCTTAAATTATCTGATACCACCCACAGATTAAGCCCATACCCTTCTTCAGAGGAAAGATCTTGACGAACCCGACCTACAAAAACAGCATCCTGATAGGTCGCACTTTCAACGGGCGTCGGATAATCATCTTCCATCAACAGGACCCCTGGCGCATTTCTCAGTTCGTTCTTCGCATCCTCCACTGAAATAAAATCTCGAGTCTCGATGCTAATAGATTCTGAATGTCCATAAAATACCGGAACCCGAACAGCTGTCGGGTTTACCTTAATGTCTGGATTTCCTAAAATTTTTTGAGTTTCCCAAATCATTTTCATTTCTTCTCGCGTTGCTCCATTTTCCTGAAAAACATCAACTTGAGGGATTACATTAAACGCAATCTGTTTCGGAAACACTTCAGACTGAACAGAACGTGCGCTCAGTAACTCTGAAGTCTGGTTAGCCAACTCGGTGATTCCACGCCGACCTGCACCGGAAACAGACTGATAAGTCGAAACCGTAATGCGACTAATACCCACAGCATCATAAATAGGTTTTAATGCAACGAGCATCTGAATCGTTGAACAGTTTGGATTAGCAATGATGCCTCGCTCAGGCGCATCCACGATACTTCCAGGATTTACTTCAGGTATGACTAACGGCACATCTGGGTCATAACGAAACTCAGAACTATTATCAATGACAATGCAATTTTGTTCTGCTGCTTTAGGTGCATACTCCTTGGAAACCGCCCCTCCAGCAGCAAATAAAGCAATGTCTACTTTCGAAAAATCAAATGTTTCCAAAGCTTCTACTGACAACTTCTTATTCCCAAACAATACTTCATTGCCAACCGATTTTTCACTGGCAAGCGCATAAACCTTTTCGACAGGAAAAGCACGCTGCGCAAGAATTTCCAGCATAATTTCTCCCACTGCACCTGTGGCGCCGACAACAGCTACATTTAATTGCCTGCTCATTTTGTACCTCTTTGCTTTCGTTTAATGTAGAACACGTCCTAGGGTGTGTCGTCAATTTATTTTTTGAGCTCAAAATGTGGGTAATGGTGGCAAATTTTGTGTAAATTTGAGGAAGCATATTAAAATATGTGACGAAAATTTGCATGAAATTTGACCCATTATACACGTTTTGAGCTCAAAAAATAAATTGACGACACACCCTAGCTCCAGTTTTTAACATTCTTTTAAGTTTTGTTCTATAAAATATTTAAATAAGGTCAAGTATATTTTGATATTCAATCAGGGGGCATCATGACCAATCACTTCCAAGCAGAAATACATTCTCAATCTTTCGACAGTTCAGTAATGCATACTGAAGAAGTAAAACAGGTTTTAGAAAGATCCATTCTACTTGATCAAGAAAAGACTCCAACAGCACAAGCAGAAGCAAAAATTCTTTCTCACATTATAGATTCTATAAAAGATATTAAAGATATTAATGATGTAAATGGAATGGCCAAAGCCCTGGTTTTAATCGAACAAGGAGAATCACTCTTAACCTCCAGAAAACCTAATGCCAATTTTTTTCATTCATCGGATTCGCAAACGATTCAGTCTTCATCAGAACTCAATGCGCTTAAAGAGTACTTTAGAGAACATATTGGGCAGTCGATTGAATCTCGCCTGGCTTAACGAGGCTCCTGCCTGGATCATCTATATTTTTAAGTATTGTTTTTTTTGTAACCATTGACTCGTCATTGCGAGCGAAGCGTAACAATCTAGTCAGGAGCTTTATCAAAGGACCAAGCTTATGTGGCTTTTCTTAGATCTAGGTTGCCACGTCGCTTCGCTCCTCGCCGCAATAACAAGGGCAATGACTACGTAATACTTATGTGTAAAAGTATGCCTTCCCCTAGCCAGGATGACAAATCAAAATATCCCCATCGCGAACGAGAGAATATTGCAACCTATTGATAAATCAGTGTATTTTCCGTCGGGAATTGCTGGGAAATTCCCAGGTATATTGCAATTTCCTCAGAGAGCTGCTTTTGACTTCCAGCTTTAATAAGATTACTTTGATCAAAGATGGCTTGCTGAGGATCACTGATGCCGAGATGTGTCTTTAAAAGATCTCCAAGTCCATTTAAAAGTGTTGCCTCAGACGCATTTAGAGCCTCATCTTGAGGACAACTTTCATTTTCTTGGACTTCCTTTTTATGCCAGTACCCGGAAACACTGCTTCTAATACTGCCAAACAGAGAAGAAGAGGATAGGGTAGTATCCACATCATCAACGCTGTTAACGCTTGAAATAGCCTCATATGCCTGAATGAAAAAAGATAAAATCTGGGTAATCACCCCGGCTGAGTTATTGCCTACGACGAGTCCTTTTAATAACTCTAAGTTACCGGAAAGTGTGGTTATTGACTCATGTTTAGCACTATCCTCTTCTGAGAGTGTATGAATTCCTTCAATAAGGTTTGTTAACACCTTAGTTAACATGTCTTTCTTTTCCGAACACAGAGTCTTTTTCAAATCTGCTTTTTCCTCTACTCGGGCTTCCAGGGTGGCCACCTCTGCATTTAAAGCGGCAATTTCTCCTGGTGTATTTAAAAGTTGAATTTCCTCTTTCAAGCGACTTAACTGATTCGAGTATTTCTGCTCAGAAAGCGTCGCTTCATTGAGCTTTTCAGAGGGTGTGAAAAAAACAGTATAATTCCCTGAGCTTGAGTCAGCTAAGGTTTCTTTTAAGGTGAGTATTTTAAGATATAGGGTTGTAAAGTTCATGCAACGCACTATAAAACCTTCATGGTCTATGTGAGTTTCAAGAGAAGTCTCGTTGTTTTTTATTGCATTTTTGTATGCATTCTTTACCGTTTTCAGGTTTTGAGCTTGACTCATCTCGAGTATCTTATTTGTAGTGGCTTGGTCATGTATAGAGACCCACTCAGCCGGAAGAATGGTGTTATTTTTAAAAATTTTAACCGCTGGATTAGCTTGAGCGCACGCCTTAAACACGGCGTCATGAGTCAGCAATTGCTTTAATAAAGCCAGTAAATATCCATAGCTTTCATCTGAATTCAATGGTTTCTCATTCAAATCTTGAAGCTGGAGGTATATTTTAAAGCTTTGGTCATCGAGATCGATTAGGGAACAAGTATCTAATACAGTATGAACCATGTTTTTCAGGTTTTCCAAAGGCCAAAAAACTATGTTTTCAACGTTGTTTATCGATTCAGAGTCCTGGGGGTTGAAATCAGATAACTCAGAGAGGAGTTTTGCATTGGAATGCTCTAAAAGTCTTGCAATAATTTGGTTTTTTTGAAGTGCTACAAGGTTGGAATTTGGTGCTTGGTTTAGATATGTCCAGTAATGCTCTAAATGGTTATGAAAGAAGTGAATCAGGTGGGAATTTGCAATTTCTGGGTATGCTTCTCTCACGAAGGCTAATAGGGTTACAGCGGTGTTAAAGTTCAGGATGTAAGCGTTTGAATCATTATCATTAAGATTATTATGCAACTGATGCTCGATGGATTGGAATATATCGAATAAATAGGGGCTCGAAAACCGTAAGTTTTCTTCCATCAGTGGTTGTATGAGGGAGAGTGACTTCGTTTTTTGATAAGTTTTCCATAATTCATAACTATTTAGGAAGGATTGGCTTGCGCTGGTAAGGTAGGACTCTATATAGTTTTTACTTTTAAATGTCCAGTATTTTTGAGTTTTTGTAGAATCTTTTGAGAACATTATCTTGGTTTGCTCTGAAACGAAGTTAACTTGCTCACAAAGGCTAACCAGTTTTTCATTGTTGCAATTGATGCAATCAATACTGAAGCCATTTGGGTAATTTCCTGATTCAATCAAATTTATGATTGCGTTGCAAAATATTTCCAGGACTGAATCCATACGGATGGTTTGATTTCTAAAATCAAACTGGATCTTAAGGCCTGCTGGGCTGTCAGATTGGATGGCTTTGAGAAGATCAGTGTAATACTTAAGTTGCTTATTGTATCTGATGTTAATATTGCATCGAAACGAAAAATTTTCTGGAACAGAAGGTATGATTTTTGCCATGGTTGTTAGTGTGGAAACATTCTTATGATCAAGGAATAGACTGAGTCCGAAGCCTTTTGGGGCAGATGGAACAGCATTTATAAGCGTTTTTAATGAATCTATAGAGGAATAGCATTCTAATTGCAGCCTAAAGTCTTGTGGCGCTTGTGTTATGATGTCAGCAAGCATGTTTGCCTGGTTTATATTCAGTTCTATAAAACGCAAAGAGAAATTTTTTGAAGCGGTTGGAATGGCGTGTATAAAAGCATTTATTTTTTCATCAAGCTGTAAAGTTTCTTTTTCCTCTGTAAGAGATGCTTTATTCGTTAGGAGAAGTTGAATGCTTTCTGGTGCCTGTTCAATGCATTCTGCAATGTATTGTGATGCATTCGTATCCATCAAGGCAGGGTTTAAAATCAGTGCAAAATTTACTGGTGCTGATAGAAGAATGTTTCCGAGTGCTTCTGCTGTTTCCTGATTGATTGTGCAGCTTCTTAAATCAAGTGTGAAATTTTTTGGTAAGGGTTGGTACCCTGAGGATTTGATTGAAGAGATCAGCTGACTCAGTTTAAGAATGAGATTTTTTACAATGCTGTTTTCACGAGAGTTTAATTCAAATGCCGAATTGTTAAAATTCATTCTGAGTCCTTGAGGCACTTTTTGTAGAATAAAGACATTCGTGAAGGCAGTTTCAATGTGCTCCAGAAGCGGGTCTTCCATATTCTCTAACATATTCTCTAAATTAAAATCCAGTTTAAGCCAGGTTGGGCAGTCTTTTGACGCAAGGAAATCTAGACACAAGTGTATGTCTTCTGTACTTTGTATTGAGTTTGAAGAAATGATTAATTTTTGATGTAGAGCTTTATTTTTAGCGAGTTTACTGATTTGTTGTTGCATTTTTGTATTCTCTTTTTGAGGTTGACCTTATTGGCTTGGAAAGCTATTGGTTGAGGTTGCTGAGTCTTTTGTTTGATCGCATGAGTTAGAGCTTTGTAGCACTTCTTTCATCTGATTCAATAAATCCTCTGTTACCGTACTGTTTTCATCACTTAGGAAGGCCTTTGGATTCGGGATCCCTAGATGATCTTTTAACAGCGCTTCAAGTTTCTGCAGAGCAGGATTTTCTTTCTTTGGTTGGGACCACAGGCTTGAAATACTACTCAAGAGAGAGGTGTTTTTTGGTTGACAGTTAAGGATGATACTTTGATAGCTTGTTTTAAAGATCGACAGAGTTGTCTCAAGCAACGCATTTGTTTCTTGAGTATTTGCAGAAGAGCCTATAAGGTCATTGATCTCCTCTATGAATGCAGATAAAGCGTCAGAGGCATTATGCTTTTGTCCCTCAAAAAACGTTTTGGCTTCACTGGAAATGGCCTCTAGTACTTTATATAATGCAGTTATATCGCTCGAATTAACGTCCGTTTCTAAAGTGCTTAAGGTCTCTCTTAAAGTGTTTACTTTTTCCTCGAAAAGAGATGCTAAAATGTGATGATTGTCTTTTAAATCTTTAACTTGTTTGTCCCAGATCTTGAGTTGATCCTGCAGTTCAATGGCCAAGGCCAATTTCCGTGGGTCAGAGGTTGTCGATGACCTTTCTTCCATGGCTATCATATTCATATAGCATAGACCTAATGATTTACACTGTTCGATAAAGGATTCAAGGTGAACATCATCGCTAGGTTTGGTTGTTTCTTGTTCAGATCTTTCGAGTGTGTAAGTATCAATTAATGAATCTAGTGAAGCATCTTGAGAAAGGTATGTACCCAACACCCTCGACACAGTTGCACGATCATAATCTGTTACCAATTCATGCGGTAAAATCAAATGGTCTTGAAACTTTCGAACCTTGTCTAAAGACTGGCAATTTAAGAGGACTGTCTCATTAGCTAGCAAAACCTTTAATAACTGAGTCAAATATCCATAATATCCTGGTGATTGAGGTTTTTCTTCAATCAGCATGCGTAATGCAAGGGCAGCAATGAGAGTATCACCTTCTAATAGAATCAGGCGACAAGCTCTAAGTATACTTGTGCTCATTTCTTTGAATGTTTCCAGAGGCCAAAGTATGTTGGGAACGTTAGTATGAGAAGAAGATGAGGTAAAATAAGAATCTGTTATAGAGTGATGAATAATAGACTCTACGCAGAGAAGTTCAGCCTGATCCTTAAGCTCTTTTTCGGTAAATTCTTTTGTCAATGCGAGAATGAATTGGTCCTTTTGTTTGTTGATAGAGACGAGATCAGGGTTTGGATTGACGGATTGTGAGTACTGAGTGAATGATGAAAAGAAGAGATTCGCCAAGTGGGCGTTTGCTATTTTTGGATATCTCTCTCTAATCTTGTCCAGCATACTGACCAGTGTGTTAAAGGAAACTATTTGTTGTAGTGTATATTCATCAGGGGTTTCTGTTGATATTTCTCCATCGGATGTGATTTTTGGGTAAAGAGAAGCAGTCTCATCTGTTTCTAACGGCTCATGATGAGTGGCGCTTGAGGGATGATTGGTCCGGGGGGTAAACATGGATTGGAAGATATGAAATAAAAAAGGGCCTGCATAGTCTGGGTTTTCTTCCATCAGCAGCTTGATGGGGAGCATCGATGGAGTCTCATAGTAAGCTTCTAGCTGTTCAAGGCATCTTAAAAAGCATTGGCTGGCTTCTGTGAGTGCAGAATGTCCATTCCTTTGAATCTTCATGAAATCATCTTTAATTAATTGTATATTGTTTGGGTCAAAGGTTGAATCTAAAAGTGCATTGATGGTCTCTGAGGCTAGATTAACTTGGTTGGTTGAGTCCAGTAGAGATTCAGTTATTTTGCCAAAACACTTTATCTGGAATCGTTTTGGGTAATCGCCATTGCCAGGTCCGATCAACTCTATAATTTGATTAGAGAATCTGTTGGCTATCAAGTTATTATTATCTAGGTTATTAAATTGGATACGAAGACCTTCTGGACCTCTCTGAATGGCTGTGGTAAGAAAGTTTACATAATACCGGGAATCATCGTTATAAACAAGCGCATTACGGTTATCAACAAAGCCTTTGATATAGCCTTTGAACGGCACATTACAGGTAAACCCAAAATCCTCTGGGGCAAATGGTATGATGTCCTTCAAAGTGTCTAATATTGAAAAAACTGTGCGGTTAGTCGTAGAATCATCTACTCTGAGTGTAAAGCCTTTTTGGGCGTTTTGAACTGCGTTTACAAGGATGGTCGCTACGTTGTTTAAAAGCTCATGCTTCTTAATATCAATATTCAAATCAAGCGTAAAATAGTTAGGAGCATTTCTTATAATTTTTGCAAACGTTAGTGCATACTCTTTATTCATAGCTCCCACAAATTTTAGCGTAAAACCTTCTTTTGCTTGATGGGTAGAGTTTCCCAGTATTACCTGAGCGTCAAGATCAATATCGCAGCGACATAAATTCAGTGTAAAGTTTGTTGGGGCATTTGAAATAATATGTGTAAGCAAGTTGCCCATCTCAGTATCAATCACAATTTCAGTTAATCGAAGTAGAAATTTTTCTGGGAAAGTGAAGTGCTTCTTATCACTGTATTTTATGATCTTTTTAAGCATTTCTTTTATAGCACCTTCATTTCCAGAATCTTTAAAGTTTATACGTAGTGCATTAGGAAGCTTATTAAAAAAACATTTTGCAAGACCTTCGTGCAAGGGGCTTATAACGTCTTCACTGATGTTGTTAAAAGAGAAAGAAAGTTCAAGGTCAGAGGGGCAGTCTTCTGATTTAAGGAAGTTTGTAAGCGTTAGGATCTCTTTTGAAGATGTGATGGTTTCTGAAGAAATAAATAAAGAATGATTCTTTCTGCTACCCTTGATTTTCTCGATTTGTATTTGCATGTGGGTTCTCTTTTTTAAACATGTGATGAAGAGCATTGGAATATAAAACATATAAGATAAAGATTAAGATATCCTTAAGGGGAAACTATTTTTTGCTATCTTCCTCTGCACTGGACAAAACCCGAAAATGTTTTATCAAACAATGACTTGATTTGGAAGTTAGAAGAGGATGGAGGTCATTACTGCAGGTAAAGGTAGAAAACTCGTCAAACAAGCGATAAAACATAGAAAACAACCCTGACAAGGAGTTATCTATGAAAGCTGTTGACGAGTTAGTAAGAAGTTTATCGATGGTTTTAGGCTGGGACAAGAGGCGTCTTGAATGTTTGGTTCAAAGCTTGTTTTCATTATTTGCCGTACGAAGCGTCAATCGTCAGGAACTGTCGGTAGGTTTTGGAGGGTTTGCGAAAGTAGAGTCGAACTATAAGCGACTCTATCGATTTTTTGCCTACTTTAAGATTGACATGAGTCAGATTGCCTTATGGATATTTAAGCTGTTTTTTCCGAAGGATACAAAGATTTATTTAACGATGGACAGGACGAATTGGGAGTTTGGGAAAGAGCCTGTCAATGTATTAATGTTGGGGATTGCATATGAGGGGATGTCCATACCTCTATTATGGGATTTGCTCCCTAAGAGAGGTACCTGCAATACAAAGGAAAGAAAAGCATTAGTTAAGCGATTCATCGATCAATTTGGTAAAGAGTGTATAGAAGGGTTGCTCTGTGACAGAGAATTTATAGGGGAAAGCTGGTTTGAATGGTTAATCAGGCAGGAAATTCCTTTTTATATTCGAATTAAGAACAATACGTTAATTCGTGCTGGGAAAAAGAAATTATGGGAAGCAAAGAAAATTTTCCGTTTTGTCAGCCCAGGAAACGCTCAGGTTTTTGGAATGTCGGTAGAGATAGGAAGAAACAAGGTTTACCTGGCGGGATCCCGTTCAGAAAGAGGGGAATTGATGGTCGTTGCAACTAACATAAAATTAAGAGTCAAGCAGGCTATCAGTATCTATCTTCGCAGATGGGAGGTGGAGTGTTTGTTTCAAGGGCTAAAATCCAGAGGTTTTAGATTTGAGGATACCCACATGACAAAGCCAGAACACATTGAAAAGCTATTAGTTCTGCTAGCCCTAGGTTTTACATGGGCTCATAGGATAGGAGAATTTAAAGCTCAAACCAGGCCTATTGCCTTAAAAAGGCATAAAGATGGACAACTGAGACCTCAAAACAGTTATTTCAGGTATGGGTTTGATTTTATTCGACACACCATCCTAAACCAGGAGAAAAGTTCAGATGAAAACCTTTGGGTGACACTTTTTAACTTGTTGATTTATAAAAAAGAAACCCCTTTGGAGGAAAGTCATGTTTGAGTTTTGTCCAGTGCAGAGGCTATCTTCAACAAGGCTAATCTTGCTGGATTGCTGCGCTTGCTCGCAATGACGAGGGCAGCAGTTATAATACCTCTGTATATCGAAGCGCAATTTCCAACTGTCAAATTTAGGATTGTGAAAATAAGCAATTACAGAGATTCCATCCTATTAACCCTCAGACAAAATCGACAAAAATTCCTTCTCATTCAATACACAAATCTCCATTTTTACAGCTTTTTCTAACTTGGAGCCAGGCGACTCCCCTGCCACGATATAATCTGTTTTCTGTGAAACACTCTCACTCACCTTTGCTCCTAAGACCTGAAGTTTTTCTTTAGCCGCCTCTCGAGTCATGGAGGATAGCGTACCCGTTAACACAAAGACTTTTCCAAGCAACGGACTAGCAGTCTTAGGAGCAGCCTTGATGGACTCCCAGCGCACACCCAGCGCTTTCAGGCGATCAATCAACGCTATATTATGTTGCTGACGAAAAAATCCTGTAATTTGCTCAGCAGTGACTGGGCCAATATCTGAAACCCCCTCTAATAGTAACTCATCAGCCTTCATCAAATGTTCAAGGGACTTAAAATGTTGCGCGAGATTGAAAGCTGTCACCTCCCCTACACCTCGAATACCCAACGCATAAATAAAACGGGGCAGCGTGGTTTTTTTACTTTTCTCAATTTCTCGCAATAAATTATCGGCTGATTTTTCACCCATACGCTCTAGCCCAACAAGTTTCGACTTATCCAGCACATAAATATCAGCTACTTCCTGAATCATTTTTTCATCTACCAGCGCTTCTATCAGTTTATCGCCCAAGCCATTAATATCCATTGCTCGACGAGAAGCAAAGTGACGCGTACTTTCTTTTAACTGGGCACGACAATATAGACCACCAGTACAACGCGCAATGGCTTCTCCTTCTGGCTTAATGACTTCAGAACCGCATACAGGACACTGCAAAGGCAATAAAATCGGCTCTGTTTTTTCAGGCCGTTTACTGAATACAACTGAAACTACCTGAGGGATAACATCGCCCGCCCTTCTCACCACGACAAAATCTTTGATGCGAACCCCCAACTGTTCCACAAAATCCATATTATGTAAGCTCACATTACGAATGGTTACCCCGCCTACAAATACAGGCTCCAGACGCGCAACTGGAGTCACAGCTCCGGTACGACCCACTTGAAACTCTACCTGCTGAATCTGCGTCATTTCTTCTCTGGCTGGAAATTTATAAGCAATCGCCCAGCGAGGATGACGAGACAAGGTTCCTAATTGCCTGATTTGCTCAATGCTATTCACCTTAAACACCACCCCATCCACTTCGAAGGGCAACTGCGCACGTTTGCTTACCATCTCCTCATAATACGCTGCACAGCCTTGAATATCAGAAACCACTTTCCAACCAGGGACTACACTAAAGCCCCAGGAAGAAAGCATTTCAAAGCGCTCTGATCGATGCGCCCCCCTCGTGAAAAATCGACCTTCTTCATCCGCAAATCCATAACAAAAAAAGCGCAATCCCCTGGTCGCAGCAATCTTGGGATCCAGTTGACGCAAACTCCCTGCAGCTGCATTCCGTGGATTCATAAATAACTTTTTCCCCTGGGCCACCGCTGTTTCATTCAATACTTCAAACTGCTTGATGGGCATATAGATTTCGCCTCGCACCTCAAACGATTCTTTAGGATAGTCTTCTCCCCTGAGCACCAAAGGAATATTTCGAATGGTTCGAACATTCAAGGTGACATCTTCTCCCACATAACCATCGCCTCGTGTTGAGGCTTGCCATAAACGTCCATCTCTATATATCAAGCTAACTGCCACCCCATCAAGCTTGGGTTCACAAATATATTCCACTCTGGATAAACCGAGTCCTCTGCAAACCCTTTCATGAAAAGCTCGTAATTCTTCTTCATTAAACACGTTCTGCAAGGACACCATAGGGTTTTTAGGGTCATGCACTACCTCCGAAAAAGCAGACAAGGGTTTATCACCAACTCGCTGTGTCGGAGAATCTGTAGTAATCAACTCAGGATGCTGTGACTCTAATGTTTGTAATCGCCGAAATATTCGATCATACTCACTATCAGGGATTTCCGGCTGATCCAATACATAATAACGGTAATTATGCTCTCGAAGTAATGCACGCAATGCTGTTACTTCTTCTTTAATAGCAGTAATAGGCGCAGGACTCTGCATGAAAATCCTCTAAAATTAGGGTATAAATTGAAGACACATCCTAGAGAGTGTCGTCACGAGATTTTTTAGCTACAAACTGCGTATAATGTGGCAAATTTTAAGCAAGTTTTCGTCACATATGCTTGATATGCTTCCTCAAACTTGCTTAAAATTTGCCGACACTACCCACAGCTTGTGGCTAAAAAATCTCGTGACGACACTCTCTAAGGTGTGTTTATATTTCATTTTTTTGTTACAAACCACGTATAATAAATCAAATTTTAAGCAAATTTCTGTCACATATCCAGAATGGAAACAATCGTATGAACATAACTAAAGAACTCCTCGACAATGAAAAATTAATTTACCAGACAAAACCCCACTGGGTTCTTTTCTCTCCTGCTATTTTCTGGTTATTAATCACCTTGTTTGTCTTAATTTTTGGCAGCAGTTTAAATTCAATTGGACACCTCCACCTACTTCCTGGTTTCCCTGCGCTTTATAAAGTGATTGCCAGCCTCTGTTTCCTGGCAGCTGCATTTTACGCCATTTCTGCTTATATTCAGAGAGAATTTACACGATATATCGTAACCACTCGGCGCGTACTCGTAAAATCCGGCATGGTTCACCGAAAAACAACAGAAACCATGGCTCGTAAAATAGAAGGGATACAGGTTATTCAATCTCCTTTGGGACGTATGCTTAACTATGGTTCTGTGGTTGTAGTAGGTATTGGCGGGACTCAGGATCCCTTTCCTAATATCCCTTCCCCGATCGAGTTTAGAAAGAAAGTACAGATTTTAACCAGCGCACACTAGAGCTTACCCTCAATTTATTTTTTGAGGTCAAAACGTGTTTAATGGCCAAATTTTTGTCACATATTTTATTTAGGCAACGTTCCTAAAGATTTTTTCGGACAAAAAAAGGGGTAGTGGAGGCAAATTTTATCTAAATTTGTCTCCACTACCTACATTTTGAAGACACACTCTAATCCCTAAAAAGGAATATCATCCTCAAAATCTTTATCTGATGAATCTTGTGTCGCAGAAAACTTACCTTGCTCATCAGCTGTTTCATGTTCTGGCACCTGATCAAAGCCTTTCCCTGCTGCTCCACCTGAACCTCGACCATCTAGCATCTGCATTTCATTCACTAAAACTTCTGTCGTATATCGTTCAACGCCACTCTTGTCCTGCCACTTCCGAGTTCTTAAACTTCCCTCTACATAAATTTTGGAGCCTTTGCGTAAGTACTCGCCCATAATTTCTGCTAAACGATTAAACACAACCAAACGATGCCATTCTGTACGATCCTGCTGCTCTCCTGTCTGTTTATCTTTCCAAGAATCTGTCGTTGCTAGGCTTACACTTGTCATAGCAGCGCCAGATTGACTATAACGAACCTCTGGATCTGCTCCCAGATTTCCAATTAATATGACTTTATTCACACCTCTTGCCATTACTTTTCTCCACGTTCAATTGCTTTATTATCTTTTGTAAAAGGGTCTCATCCCACCGACAAAGATCAACTTTAAGGTAGGCCGCCTTTTCATCTGGAATCACCACTGCTTCTGACACCCCTCCTACCGACAAAAACGCCTGACCTAATGTATTGGCTTCCTGCGCTGTCAAACGACCTACATTAAAGATTTTTGTCACAAGGTAAGGCGGAGATTTCATCGGAATTGCCACAAGCAGCCACAGTATAACAAGGATTGCATTAAACCCAAATACCCCATGTAAACCAAAATAGAAAAACACAACTCCGCCTAAGCTTCCTCCTAAAAAAATACCTAAAAATTGAGCTGTTGAATAAATGCCCATTGCAGCCCCTTTGCTCTTTATCGGAGCTATTTTAGAAACCAGGGAAGGTAAGAAAGCTTCTAATAGAGTAAAAGCAATAAAGAAAACCGACAATACCGTGATCACCCAAACGGATAAAAGTTCAAAATAGGCTAATAACATTTGGCTCAAGCCCATGATTGCGACGCAGCTTAAGACTGCCCCTCTCACAAAGCGCCGTTTCTCTGAAAGAAAAATCAATGGAAAGGCGCCTATCAGCGCCACCGTAAAGACAGGTAAATAAAACTTCCAATATTGTGTCACAGGCAAGTGCAACTGATCGGAGAGCAGTTTAGGAATCACGATGAAGCTGGCTGTTAAAACAGCATGTTGAATAAAAATTCCCAGATTGAGGCGCCATAATTCAGGCTGCAACATAACGCGTTTAAAAAAATGTGTAGAACCTTGAGTGACAGGTTGGAAAACGGCCTTATTGGGTATCTTTACGCCAATATATAAAATCCACAAACCGATGAGTGCCATCAATGCGGTGGCCCAAAACAATCCTGATAAGGCAAAGAACTCATATATTATAGGCCCAACTATCATCGACAGCATAAAAGCAAAACCAATCGAAGCGCCAATCACTGCCATCGCCCGGGTCCGATTTTCTATTTTAGTTACATCCGACAACAACGCAAGTACCACACTTCCCACCGCCCCCGCGCCTTGCACAGCCCTGCCTACAATGATTCCGATAATAGAGGAAGCGCAAGCAGCGAGCACACTCCCCAAAAGAAACAAAACCAATCCGCCTGCGATGACAAGCTTGCGTCCAATTCGATCAGAAAGCATTCCCAGAGGGATTTGGCACAATGCCTGTGTTAAACCATAAATTCCCAAACCCAGCCCAATCAGCTCTGGCGTTGCCCCTGCTAGGTGAACAGCTGAAATGGAAAAAACAGGTAAAATCATAAAAAGCCCTAACATGCGAAACGCAAAAATTAAGGCCAAAGCAGCAACAGATTGAACTTCGTGGGTATAAAAACTGGTTTTCATAAACTTTGAGGGACTTCCTCTTAATAATCGATATCACTTGAGACTAGGGCATCCCTCAATTTGACGAGTGAATAGTTACAATATTTGTAACTGTTCACCCCATGTAACTACGCTTCTCGTCATTGCGAGGAGCATAGCGACGCAGCAATCCAGGCTCCAGCTGTTAAAGCCACGCAAACCGAGGTCCTGGATAGAGTCTCCTGCCTGGATTGCCGCGCTTCGCTCGCAATGACGGATAAATAGTTACCAAATTTTTCGCTTGCTCTAAGCTCGCTCTCTAATATAACATGGATATCCGTTTATAGGTTTCACTCACCAGCACGATCTTCCAGGTAAAAAACATTAGCTGTAACTATGAATGTCATTAACTCGCTTCAAAAGCCCCACTTAAAAAAACCGCTTATTATTACTCTGATTATCATTGCCGTGTTATTTGGCGGCCTCTTGGCCTGGAATTTAATACGGGCTTTTTTTATTAAACGGTTTTTTGCCAATTTTCAGCCTCCTCCTGTTACTGTCTCAGCAATCCAGGCAGTTTCTAAAAACTGGCAAGATTATTTACCGACCATCGGGGTATTAAAAGCCGTTAACTCTGTCGATGTTTCTCCTCAAGTTTCAGGCTTAGTGACTCATATCTTTTTTAAATCAGGGCAAACCGTATCAATAGGAGATCCTCTTATTCAGCTCAATGATAAAGTAGAACAACAAGAACTAAAAAATTTAGAAGCAGAACTGGAATTAGCAAAACTCACCAATGAAAGGCTTCGCACATTAATTAAAAGGAAAGCAGCCTCTCAATCTGAAGTGGACCAAGCGCAAGCAAAGCTAAAGCAATCATTGGCTCAGGTCGAAAAAACCAAGGCGTTAATTGGTCATAAACTAATCAAAGCACCTTTTTCCGGAAAACTAGGTATCCGCACAGTAAATCTTGGTCAATATGTCTCTGCTGGAGATAAACTTGTTGCACTAGAGTCTATGAACCCGCTCTTTTTAAACTTTTCTTTGCCCGAGCAGCACTTACAACAACTTCATCCAGGGCAGGCAGTCAAACTTTCCGTAGAGACCCACCCAAATGCTGTTTTTTCTGGAAAAATCACAGCCATTGACTCTACCTCTAGCCTCAAAACCCACAATATCCTAGTTCAGGCAACCATCCCCAATCAGGATGCAAAGCTTTACCCCGGATTATTTGCTGATATAAAAGTCATGCTGCCAGTCCAGGAGAAAGTCGTCATTGTCCCTCAAACTGCTGTGACTTATAGCCTTTATGGAGATTCTGTTTTTGTAGTCGTCAGCAAAAAGAAAGATAAAAAGAAAAAGCCGGTGCTTGAAGTTGTTCAAAAATATGTTACTGTTGGACCTCGCTTTGATAGTAAGGTGGTCATTAGAAAGGGCATTAAGGCGGGAGAAACTGTTGTCACCTCAGGCCAACTTAAACTTCAGAATGGCAGCCAAATTGAGATTAATAATGCGGTTGCTTTGTAAGAGGAGCTATGTTTACTGACCTTTATATAAAGCGGCCTGTACTTGCAACTGTTGTCAGTTTGCTTATCTTTTTATTTGGTTTGCAATCTATTAGCAAACTCTCGCTTCGACAATTTCCCAAGATGGAAAACACTCTCATTACGGTCACCACGACCTATCCAGGCGCAAATGCAGACTTGGTACAAGGATTTATTACGACCCCCATTCAAAAATCTATTGCCAGCGCGGAGGGCATAGATTATCTCAAAGCTACCAGCGCACAAGGCCTAAGCACCATAAACGCTTATATTAAGCTCGGTAAAGACCCAAATGAAGCCTTTACAGAAATCATGAGTAAGGTCGCTGCTGTTCAGGGAACGCTCCCAACGGAAAGCCGGGCACCCGTCATTGTCAAAGAAACGGGGTCTAAAATGGCCTCTATGTACATTAGCTTCAACAGCGACAGAATGACTTCTGAACAAATTACGGATTATATCAGCCGCGTCATACAACCCAAATTGGAAACCATCCACGGCATTGCCAAAGTGCCCACGTATGGGGAAAAACTGTTTGCCATGAGAATCTGGCTGAACCCTAAAAAAATGGCGGCAGTGGGCCTAACCTCAACAGATGTTGCTGCAGCACTCGCTCGAAATAACTTCCAAACTGCCGCAGGAGAAACCAAAGGAGAGTATGTTGCTTTTACAGTCAGCGCTGAAACAGACATTCACTCTCCAGAGAACTTTAAAAAACTCATTCTTAAACAAGAAGCAAATGAAGTGGTTTACCTTGAAAATGTTGCTCAGGTTGAGCTGGGATCAAAAACCTATGACTCATCCGTTACTTTCAACGGGAAAAAAGCAGTTTTTATTGGCATCTTTACAACCCCAGCGGCAAACCCATTAACAGTGATTAAAGAAGTCCGAAATTATATGCCAACACTGGAAGCAAACTATCCCCCAACGCTCACCAGTAAAATTGTTTATGATGCAACGAAATACATTGATGAGTCGATTAAAGAAGTACTACGCACCATTATAGAAGCTACCCTCATTGTCATTCTTGTCATTTTCCTCTTTCTGGGTTCCATTCGCTCTGTGATCATCCCGGTTGTAACGATCCCACTCTCTCTGGTAGGTGTCTGCACGTTTATGTGGATGCTGGGTTACTCTATCAACCTGTTAACCTTACTGGCTATGGTTTTATCCATTGGCCTTGTTGTGGACGATGCCATTGTTGTCCTTGAAAATATCCATCGGCATATAGAAGAAGGTTATTCCCGAATGCAAGCCGCGATTTTAGGCGCAAGAGAAATAGCACTGCCGGTCATATCCATGACAATCACACTCGCTGCAGTTTATATGCCTATTGGCTTTATGGGCGGCTTAACTGGCGCCCTATTCAAAGAATTTGCCTTTACTCTGGCTTCTAGCGTCATCATCTCCGGCGTTGTCGCACTGACCTTATCCCCTATGATGTGCTCCAGACTTCTCCCTTCCATGAAATCTGAAGGGCGTTTTGCACTTTGGATCGACCATCACTTTGATCAGTTAAAAGATTATTATCAAAGCAAGCTACATTACCTACTTACCATCCGGCCTGTTGTCCTTCTATTTGCCACGGTTGTGCTGATCAGTTGTGCATTTCTCTACACCCATACGTCGAAAGAATTAGCACCCGATGAAGACCAAAGTGTGCTGTTTGCGTCTTCTACAGCCCCCAAATATGCCAACATTGATTATGTAGAAAAATTCACTAAAGCATTTGAAAACCCCTTTCGCGAAATTTCAGAAATACAGGATTATTTTGTAATCAATGGCTCAGGAAATGTAAATGATGTAATCTCTGGCTGGATTTTAAAACCCTGGGGACAGAGAAAGCTTTCTCAAGCCGCCATCAACCCCATACTAAAAGGCAAATTAGATAAGGTTGCAGGCTTACAAACCGCCGTCTTTCCACTCCCATCATTACCCACTTCCGCAAGTGGACTTCCTATAGAATTTGTAGTGACCTCTGTACTTGACTACCCACTTATTTACACTGTCGCAGAAGAATTAAAAAATAAGGCACAAAAAAGTGGTTTGTTTCTCTTCGTGTCAAATACCCTAAAATTTGACCGACCTGAACTGGAGCTCTCTATCAATCGTAAAAAAGCTGCCGTTATGGGCATTACCATGGACTCAATCGGTCGCGCACTCTCCTCCTCTTTGGGCGGAAATTATGTAAATCAATTCAGCATGTTAGGTAGAAGTTACGATGTGATACCTCAACTTTTAAGGCAATTTCGTTTCAACCCGGACCAAATCAGAGATATTTATGTTACCACTGCTTCTGGAAGCTTGATTCCTATTTCAACCATCACTACCATCAAACAAACCATACAACCTAATAATTTAAGCCAATTTCAGCAACTCAACTCAGCAACGCTACAAGGGCTTATGATGCCAGGTGTCACAATAGGACAGGCTCTGGATTTTCTCAAAGAAAATGCCCATGCACTCCTGCCAAGGGAAATGTCTTATGATTTTGGCGGCGCATCAAGAGAGTTCATTCAAGAAGGAAGTGCTTTAATTTTAACCTTTTTCTTTGCTTTAATTGTCATTTACCTGGTTCTATCAGCACAATTTGAAAGCTTTAAAGACCCGATCATCATTCTGGTCAGCGTACCAATGTCTATTTGCGGCGCATTGATTCCACTCAATTTAGGATTAGCTACTATTAATATTTATACACAGGTTGGCTTGATCACCCTAATTGGATTGATCAGCAAGCATGGTATTTTAATGGTTGAATTTGCCAATAAGTTGAGAGAAAGCGAAGGTTTATCTGCCCAAGAGGCCATTGAGAAAGCTGCCGCTATTCGACTTCGTGCTATCTTAATGACGACTGGAGCAACCATACTAGGGGTTTCTCCTTTAGTATTTGCAGGCGGTGCTGGTGCAGCAAGCCGCTTTAGCATTGGCTTGGTGATTAGCAGCGGCATGCTGATTGGTACATTATTTACATTATTTGTCGTGCCGGCTGTTTATATCCTGCTTTCAGGGACACATACCAAACAATCAAACACAGGAGAGGAAAACTTCCCTTCTTCCTCCCCACAACCAGGAGCATCTTCATGAACTTTCTAGCAAATTATGGGCTTTTCTTTCTTAAAACACTCACCATAGTGCTTGCTTTTCTGGCCATACTATTACCCCTTCTCATCTTTGCGCAGAAAGAAAAACAAGGAAAAGGCAAGCTGGAAATTACCCATCTGAATGAGAAATATGAAGAAACCTTAAATCTGCTTAAACAAGCGGTTTTACCTAAAGATGCCTTTAAAAAGTTCCTGAAATCTCAAAAACAGTCACATAAGAAAGAAGAAAAAGCTGCTTCAGAAGCCCGAAAAAAACTGTTTGTCCTGAAATTTGATGGAGACATTAAAGCCAGCGATACACCTGCATTGACTGAAATGATTAATGCAGTACTCAGTATTGCTACTCCTAAAGACGAAGTGCTTGTACGCCTTGAAAGCCATGGTGGCATGGTTCACGCCTATGGGCTGGCAGCTTCCCAACTTCATCGAATTCGGGAAGCAGGTATTCCACTTACCGCTTCAGTTGATAAGGTGGCAGCCAGCGGGGGTTATATGATGGCCTGTGTGGCCGATAAAATTTTAGCGGCACCTTTTGCTGTTTTAGGCTCTATCGGCGTGATCGCTCAATTACCTAATTTTCACCGTCTCATGGAAAAGCATGATATTGATTATGAACAAATTACCGCAGGCCAATATAAAAGAACGCTAACAATTTTAGGTAAAAATACCACAGCAGCCCGAAAAAAATTCCAGGAAGAGGTGAACGAAATCCATGACCTCTTTAAAACGTTTGTACAGACCAATCGACCTCAGGTTGATATAGAAAAAGTTGCCACAGGGGAACACTGGCCTGCTGAAAAAGCCATCGAATTTAAGCTGGTCGATCAGCTGATCACCACTGAAAGTTACTTACTCAGCCAACTGAACGAAGCAGACCTGTATGAACTTAATTATGTGGTCAAAAAATCTCTAACGGAAAAAATAGGCACGCTAACACATGCAGTCATCGACCGCTTATTTATGAGCTTCCGTCAAAAAGCTTCTGAACAAGACCTGGTATAACTGCATGGAAAACCTTACCCCATCTGAAGTTCAAAAATTTGATCAAATTGCCTCTGAATGGTGGAATCCAGAAGGACCCTTCAAGCCGCTCCACGATATTAACCCCCTGAGAATTCAGTTCATTCTGGACGCATTGGACGTTAACTCACTGCAGCATAAAAACGTCCTGGATGTGGGTTGCGGCGGAGGAATACTAACAGAAGGCCTTGCTAAAGCAGGTGCAAATGCAACGGGAATCGATGCCAGTTCAGGTGCTATTCAGGCCGCATCCCAACATGCCAAACAAAGCGAGCTCAACATAGACTACGTTCAATCGACAGTTGAACAATTTCTCACCCCAACCCCCTTTGATATCGTCGTTTGCATGGAGCTTTTGGAACATGTTCCAAATCCACTGTCTGTCATTTCTGCTTGCGCCCGTCTTGCTAAACCCGACGGGTTACTCTTTTTCTCTACCCTGAATCGGAATCTAAAATCTTTTCTGTTTGCCATTGTCGGTGCAGAATACGTCTTAGGGCTGATTCCTAAAGGCACGCATGATTATGCTCAGTTTATCCGACCTTCAGAATTGCAAAAAATGGCCAAAAAAGCGGGCTTATCCATCACAAACATTCAAGGGATGACGTATCATCCCTTGTCGAAAACGTATGCTTTATCATCCAATGTGGATGTCAATTATTTAGTTTGTTGTAGAAAAAGCACTAATCACCAGACTCACTAGAGCTTGACAAGGAGTAAAAAATGTCTTCCCTTTCTTCTATCTCAACCACTTTTCCATACTCCCTATTACGCTCCTGATTAAAAAATGAAAGGCGTGGTACCTCAATCCTAACACCCGATTCGGAAGTTATTAAGTCCGTCGGTATCATTTCTTCTATTTTTTCTGCCATCTTTCGGCCAGTTTCTCTCGCTATCTTTCGCTTATCTATCTTCTGATGGGCCATGTATAACGCAAAGGAAGATATTGATAGAAAAGCAATATTTAAGAACATGTCGGCAGCACCATCCTGTATGAAAATCCTATAAAGCCCATAAATAGCACAGTACCCCAGGTATAGAATAAATCCTTGTTCAAAATGGTTCATTACAGGCTTGACCTGTAATGCTTCCTGAAGAAAAGTTTCTCTCGTTAAATCTGGGTCTTCTCTTAAAAGAGAAAGATGTAACAGAAAACCTATAACAAGTGTATATGGCTCCACGTTCTCCGTGTTCATTTTTTCTTTTACTTTCTTCAAGGTATGAACAAATTCACTGCATGGCTGACTCATCATAGGCGCATTAGGAGAAGTGTAATTAAAAAGCTCTGTTTCTAACTTCTCTAGATATAAATCAAGGTTCGATACCATAGGGCGGCCAAAAAAAATCTCAAGCATGAACCTTGGGGTTTCGTCCTCGTTCATCGATGAAAGATAATCCCTCAAAAGGTGATAAAGATACTTGCCTATCATCCTCACCAGTGTCTTTAACTCTAGTTCTGATTTTTCTGCAAAACACAAGGATGAAATGCAGAAAATCATAAAACAGGGGTCAATATTTACTAATGTTGACAATAGTCTTTCGCTTTTTTCATCCTGTGCCTCTTGAGGTATCAGGTCTCTCCACCTTTTACTGGTAGGGCTGTTAATAAGTATTTCAAATATGTCAGCACTGTCTTTGTATATCTTTCCAAAAATCGTTTTAAAGAAATTGCTTCCCCTAGGGTAGGTCAGAATAGATAGCATTACTTGATTGAGTTCATCACTGACATCAAAATCATTATCTTCTATTATCTGTTGTTCATCCTCTGCCTGGAAGAGCGCATGGTAAAATTTATCTATATATTCACTGTAGTTCCTCAGAAAAAAACTTTCGACTAAAATTTTTCCTACGAAGTTTCGCTTAATCCCATTATCATGAAACGCATGGTTTAGTTGAAGAAAAGCCCAAACAAAATGCTCTCTATCCTCTCTGGACATTTTGTATAAAATGTACTCCCAAAGTTCATTCGGTAATTCAAGCATTTTCTGCCCAACAGGAAAGTCGTGTAATTGTTCTTGCATTAAACTGCACCTCTTCAATACTCAGATAGCCGCGCTGAAAAATCCTGTAAATACAAACTCAGCAGAACCTGTTAATTCAACAGTTGCCTCTGGAGAGGCCCAGCCAACATTTAAACATCCACCAGGCAAAGCGACTTCAACCTGGCGATCCAGGCTTCCTTGCAAATAACCCGCAACAACTGCTGCACAAGCTCCACTACCGCAGGCTAATGTTTCCCCTACTCCTCGTTCGTACACCCTCAAACGGACGTGAGAGCGATCCATCACTTCCATAAATTCAACATTGGTTTGATTGGGAAACCTGGGGTGAGTGGAAATAGCGTGACCTATGGTACTTACATCCATTGCATCCACAGAAGAAACCGTCATAACCGCATGAGGATTCCCCATGGATAAAACACTCAGCGAGTCAACCTCCAGGGCAGCTAAAATATCACAAGACTCCTCGCAACACAATGATTGAATTTGAATTTTTTCTGTATCAAGCTCTGGTTTTCCCATTTGAACCCGAACCTTGTCTCTTTCAACAAACGCTTTTACAGATCGATTTTTCGTTGCCAATGTGAAGACTTGTTGATCTGGCATATAATTACGCTGAATAAAACGCACCAAACAACGCAGCCCGTTACCACACTGTTCTACCTCACTACCATCTGCATTAAAAATACGATAACTAAAATCTACGGTCTGACTTTGAGGCGCATCCAGCACCATCAACTGATCAAACCCAATACCAAAATGCCGATTCCCAATGGTTTGAATTTGACTGGGCGACCAGTCAAAAGGGGTCTCTATGGCATCAAAAATGACAAAGTCATTTCCCAAACTCTGCATTTTGGTAAACGGAAACTCTTTAAGAGCAATGGCTTTATTCATAAAAATACAATTTTTTTTTCTGAGTTGGAGCATCAGGCAAATAAAGCGGACCTGATTGACCACACCCTGAAAGGATCAACAGACCTAACAGACATAACGTGAATAAAATAGTATCAACTGATCTTTTCATTATTTTCACCGGTATATAAAATGATTGCGCTTCCCTTCCAATGTAAGAAGCTTTCATAATGAGTCTAATGAAAAAATCATAAAAAACAAACTAGGGCGTGCTATCAATGAATTGATGGCACCCTAACCATTCACCCCCTTCAGCAATGCCCCCCTTTCAACCATGCGATTTAACGATAATTGAGTTCTACCCTACGTTGGATATCTTTCACCAAACTGTTCCATACCATATTACGGACATAGGTTAACCCACTCACGAGCGCCCACCCAATAAGTTTCTTAATGCGTATACCAATACTGCTTTTTTTCCCTTTTTTCCAACCAATGAGAAAAGTGGGTACCAGTAAGACTGTCAAGAGAATCACATGTTGATGAATCATTTGATGAAAATATTGTTGATGATAAGCCGCTTTACGCTGCTTTTTTTGAATTTCTTTCTCTACGCTGGCGATGGCTTTTAGAAGTTTCCGTTCGGAGTTCATACGATTTTCCTGATAGTTGGTTTGCAAAACAAGCTCTTGTTTTCTCAAAGCTCATCCGCTTCACTCGAACCAACAAGCTTTTAAAGGCACAGACCAATAAGACAAAATTGAACAGCAGGACCCCCCCAATGGCAGGCAGGATAGAGCCTCCTATACTCCATTGTATTAGATACCCAATCAAGCACATGGCAGCAAGCCAACTCGTCACCGCTAATATAGGAATAATACACAAGGTAATCAGCAGGTAATAAAAACTTAAGCTGGCAAGCTTGGCTTCCAGCTTAATTAAAGTAAAAAGTCCTTGAATGACTCCTATTTTGCTTTCAATATAGTCTTGCAGGTGCTCAATAAAATGCATCACTTCCTCAAAAGAGATGAAAGTATAAACCCCACACCTCCAGCAATTAACAATGCACTTAAAGGGCGCCTCTGAACCTTTCTGACCAGCTTATTCGCACAAACCTGAATTTCAGTCTCAAGTTCAGAAATCTTCTTTTTCCCCTCTTCAAAACGCTCTTCAGCTATACTGCTGGCAGACTTGCTAGCAGTCTCTTTTTTGGTAGCGGTTTCTTTTGTAGGCGTACTTTTACCCGTTTTCTCTTTTTTTTGACGACCCATGACATTCCCTCTTTGTTTGTGAATTTTCCATAAAGGGCGTGTCATCCATTAATGTTTTAGCTTCAAAATGTGGGTAATGGAGGCAAATTTTATGCAAATTTGAGGAAGCATATCCAGATATGTGACGAAAATTTGCATAAAATTTGACCCATTATACGCGTTTTGAAGCTAAAACATTAATGGATGACACGCCCTAATAAAAGTATGGAACGAATTCTATAAAAATCAAGCAAGCATCACATATACAGTTAAGGCCCTCAGGCTATTTTTGCATTGACAAATCAGGTAAAGTACCTCTTCGAAAATGATATGAGGAATACCTTATGGACTATCTGAAACTTTCTGATCTTTCCCTCAACCAAAAACGCGTTATGATCCGTGAAGATTTCAATGTGCCGCTTGATACAACAGGACATATTACCAGCGATGTCCGGATCCAAGCTGCTCTACCCACCATTCAAACAGCCCTCTCAGAAAATGCCTGTGTGATTCTCCTCTCTCATCTAGGACAACCCAAAGAAGAAAAATCAGACCCAGCCTTGTCTCTTAAACCTGTCGCTCAAAGATTGAGCGAATTGCTCCAGCAACCCGTTCCACTCATTGAAAATTGGCTAAATGAACCTTTCCCTGTATCACCAGGAGAAGTGGTACTTTGTGAGAATGTTCGATTTAATCCTGGAGAAAAAAAGAATGATAGGCATCTCGCTCAAAAAATCGCATCCCTTTGCGATATTTATGTGATGGATGCTTTTGCTACGGCTCACCGAAAACAAGCATCCACCTATGGTGCTATTGAGTTTGCAAAAACTGCTTGTGCCGGCCCGCTTTTGAGCTCTGAAATTCAGGCACTTGAAAAAATTACACATGCACCTAAACAACCGTTAGTCGCCATCGTCGGTGGTTCTAAAATTTCCACCAAGCTTGCTTTACTCAACTCGCTTATTCATCAGGTTGATTATTTAATTCTGGGTGGCGGCATTGCAAATAACTTTATTGCGGCTAAAGGCTTCTCCATTGGCACCTCACTTTATGAACCTGATTTAATGCCAGAAACTCAAGCATTATTAAAAGAAGCTGCTGATAAAATCATCTTTCCTAAGGATGTCATCACCTCAAAAATCTTTAAAAAAGAGGCGCTTGGCACTGAAAAATCTCTAACAGCCGTTGAACCTGATGATAACATTCTAGATGTAGGCCCTCAAACAATCCATGAGATTAACCAGCTACTAAAACAGGCAGGTACTATACTTTGGAATGGTCCCTTAGGTGTTTTTGAGTGGGACGCTTTTTCCAAAGGCACAGCAGGGCTGGCAAAAGCCATTGCAGAAAGTCCTGGATATTCTGTTGCCGGCGGAGGAGATACATTAGCAGCCATTGAAAAGTATGGCGTTGCAACCCAGATAAATTATATTTCTACGGGCGGAGGCGCCTTTCTAAGTTATCTTGAAGAAAGGACCCTACCAGCCATGGAAGCATTAAAAAAACAGAGGAAATGATGTGAACAATCTTAAAAGAACCAAAATTATTGCTACATTAGGACCTTCAACAGACGATCCTGAATTACTGGAAACCCTTTTTCTGCGAGGCGTGAATTTGGTTCGATTAAACTTCTCTCATGGTCACCATGAAGCACATGAAAAGCGTGCACATCTTGTCAGAAAACTGGCAGCCAAAAACCATCAAATTATTGGCATTCTGGCAGATTTACAAGGCCCTAAAATACGCATTGCTCGCTTTAAAGAAGGCGTTGTACTTCTAAAACCAGGACAAACTTTTATATTAGATACTCAACTTCCAGAGGAAGAAGGTACAAGCGATAGAGTTGGCCTGAACTATAAAAATTTACCTAAAGATGTCTCAACGGGTGATACGCTTCTCCTGGATGATGGACGCCTGGTATTAGAGGTCAAAAAAGTCCAAAAGCATCAGGTGATTTGCAGCGTTAAAGTCGGGGGCCAACTTTCTAACAACAAAGGCATCAATCGATTAGGTGGAGGACTTTCAGCACCTGCTATCACAGAAAAGGATAAGGCTGATTTAATCAAGGCCGTTGAGATGGGTGTCGACTATATTGCCATTTCCTTCCCTAGAAACGCCCAGGATATCCAGGCTGCCAGGAAACTACTCCAGGCAGAAAAAAATAATTCTGCGGGAATCATTGCTAAAATCGAACGATCTGAAGCCATTGAAGATCTAGATGAAATTATTGCTGTATCCGATGGCATTATGATTGCCAGAGGAGACCTGGCAATTGAGGTGGGAGAAGCAAAAGTCCCTGCTCTACAAAAAGAAATTATTCAGCGTGCTAAATTGGCCAATTGCCCTGTGATCACTGCCACCCAGATGATGGAGTCTATGATTACCAACCCGGTCCCTACCAGAGCAGAGGTTTCTGATGTTGCAAATGCTGTGCTGGATGGAACTGATGCAGTTATGCTATCAGCAGAAACAGCAACAGGCGCATACCCAGAACAAGTGGTCAGTACCATGGCCAGGATCTGTGAAACCATAGAGCAACATCCTCAAGCACAACCCCAGACATACACAAAAAATCATGGTGTATTTCACCGCGCAGATGAGGCAATAGCGATGGCAACGGTCTACACAGCTAATCACCTGAATATCAAAGGTATTATTTGCTTAACAGAATCTGGTTCTACACCACTTCTCATGTCTCGCATACGAACAGGCATTCCTATTTATGCATTCAGCCGTCATCAAGCGACTCGCCAACGTGTGACATTATATCGAGATGTATATCCCATCCCATTTGATGTCACAAAAATGAAACCTGAAATTATAGAAAAAGAAGCCATCTGTCTTTTAGAAAAGACTGGATTCATTCAAAAAGATGATTTGGTTATTCTCACAAAAGGAGATTATTTAGGGGTTCATGGACGTACTAATTTGATGGAAATTTTAAAAGTGGGAGATATTGCTACATAGGCAGCGTCCCTAAGTTGCCAATGAATCATCCCAGCACATTCCAGCAAAAACTTAACAGGTTTTTTTGAGCTCAAAACGTGTATAATGGGTGCATTTTAACTAATAAGAAAAACATTATGATGCATCTCTCTCATGAACCCTTTAAGGTAAAAGTTGCCCTTGCAGAAATGCAAAAAGGCGGCGTTATTATGGATGTGGTTAATGCAGAACAAGCCAAAATTGCAGAAGCAGCAGGCGCCTGTGCTGTTATGGCCCTGGAACGAATACCTGCTGATATTCGTAAAGAAGGCGGTGTTTCACGGATGTCTAATATTCGCCTGATTGAAGAAATCATGAAGGCCGTTACTATTCCTGTGATGGCGAAAGTCAGAATTGGTCACTTTATGGAAGCCCGTGTCCTCGAAGCACTTGGCGTAGATTTTATTGATGAAAGTGAAGTCTTAACCCCTGCTGATGAGCACTTTCATATTGATAAACACCCTTTCAAGGCGCCCTTTGTCTGCGGTGCAAAAAATCTGGGAGAAGCGCTCAGGAGAATTGCAGAAGGTGCTGCCATGATTCGAACTAAAGGTGAGGCAGGATCTGGCAATATTGTTGAAGCTGTCCGCCATATCCGTACAATCACACAAGAAATCAAACAGCTGACTGTACTGAGCAAAGCTGAACTTCCAAATAAATCCAAAGAAATGCAAGCGCCTCTAGAATTGATTGAATGGGTAGCAGAACATGGTAAGCTTCCGGTGCCTAACTTTTCTGCCGGTGGTATCGCAACACCTGCTGATTGTGCACTTGTCATGCAGCTAGGTGCTGAAGCTGTCTTCGTTGGCTCCGGTATTTTTAAATCCTCCAATCCAGAAGCACTTGCTAAAGCCATTGTATTAGCGGTTAAAAACTACCAGTCACCTGATGCATTGTTAAAAATTAGCCGTGATGTTGGAAAACCCATGACTGGACTGGACATTCACAAAATACATCCCTCTGAGCGACTCCAGGATCGAGGGCCTGAATAGTTATGCAAAAAGTCGGTGTTCTTGCCTTACAGGGCGATTTTGCAGCACATGCACGTGTTCTGAAGGAAATAGGTGCCACCCCACTTTTAGTCACTGAAAAGGCCCAGTTTGAAGCCATAGACGGTTTGATTATTCCAGGTGGTGAGAGCACCACCATGCTAAAATTACTGGACTATGAAGACTTAAAAACCACCCTGCTTGAATTTGGACAAAAGAAACCCATTTTTGGAACCTGTGCAGGTGCTATTCTGATGGCTGCTCACATTGAATCTTCCCAACAATTTAGCTTTGGATGGATGGATATCACAATTGCACGTAATGCTTACGGACGCCAAATTGACAGCCATATTGCTAAAATCAAACTTGAAAGCTCATTGAGCCCTTCATCTGAAGATGATGAAATGCAGGCTGTTTTTATTCGTGCGCCTAAAATCGTTGCAACGGGTGAACATGTGAACACGCTAGCAACTCATGAAAAATACCCAGTATTGGTAGAAGAAGGACTGCATCTGGCAGCCACATTTCACCCAGAACTCACTTCAGATACCCGTATTCACCGTTATTTTTTACAAAAAATACATTCATCATCTATTCACCATTTGGAGCATAAATAAAATGGATTGGGGAAAACTATTATTTGTGATTGGGGGGATTGGGATCGCATTTCTACTTTACCGAACCGTTCGAGGGCATCCAGAATGGTTTTCATCCAGTAATTTACAAAACAGTTTTTTTACCCTGGGCATTTTAGCGATTATACTGATTGTATTTATTGGTACATTAGTACTTTTATTGAAATCATCATGAGCCCCAAAAAAACGCCCTTTACATTACATTCAAATGCGGATTTAACGCACTACAATACCTTTAAATTGCCGGTTAATGCGCATGCTTTTGTCGAAATTCACTCTTTTGATCAGCTTGTAGCACTTTACCACCATCCTGCCTGGAAAACTGAAAAAAAGTTATTTTTAGGTTCAGGCAGCAATATTCTATTCGCAAACACCCATTTCCCAGGGCTTGTGGTTAAAGTCAACATCCCTGGCATTACCTGTATTAAAGAAGATGACGAGCATGCCTGGATTCAAGCCGGCAGTGGTGTGAACTGGCACTCACTTGTCCAATATTGTATTAAACAGGGGTACTCAGGCATTGAAAACTTATCTTATATTCCTGGCACAGCAGGTGCAGCACCGATTCAAAACATTGGTGCTTATGGCGTTGAGTTAAAAGATACATTCGAAACATTAGAAGCCTTTCACTTAATAGAAGGCAAACGGGTTGTATTTAATAAAGATGCTTGTGAATTTGGCTATCGTCATAGCGTATTTAAGGAACGTTTAAAAAATCAATATATGATTTGTTCTATTACGTTAAAACTGAATAAAAAGCATTCATTTAATATTCAATATGGAGATATCCAAAAAACACTCACAGAGTTTGGTATTACAGAACCGAAACCACATACGATTAGTGAGGCCATTACACATATCCGAAAAAATAAATTACCAGACCCTTCTCACTTCCCGAATGTCGGTAGTTTTTTTAAAAATCCTTATATTCCAATAGAACAGTTCAATCAATTAAAAGCGGTATATGCCGACATACCACACTATCCGATTGATGAAACCCAAGTGAAAATTCCAGCGGGTTGGCTCATTGAAAAAGTTGGCTGGAAAGGTAAAACGCATCAACATGTAGGCACTTATCATAAACAAGCATTAGTGATTATCAATCATGAAGGGAAAGGTTCAGGCCAATCCATTATCGAATTTTCAAACCAGCTTAAACAGGAAGTGTTACATGTATTTGGAATCACTTTAGCGCCTGAAGTAACGATTATTAAATAGAAAAGTAACAACCGTCTTTTTCCATTCGCGATGGGGGATGATAAGGGGGGAGGATCGCGATTCTCCCCCTTAAAAGCGATCACAAGCTTGGCTTGCGAGGCGTCGCCAATCAAGGGAAGCAATTCTTGCCCGGTAGGGCAGGAATTGTTGGCCTTCCATAGCCAGAATGACAGGTTTTATTGAGATTAGAAATACAAACCTAGCTGCGCAATCACACTATTTGTGTGCCCACCTGTTGAACGGAAAATAACGTCAGATGGCGGACGGAAAATTAAGTTTGTTGGTGTGATGTTGAAAGGGTTTGCAGCCATATAAGCTGTCGTACCTGCTTTATACTCATTGCTGTAACGATATTCCAGTGAAAACCGGACATTTTTAAGAGGCGAGGTACTAAAGATAACAGCATAATAGTCTTCAGGCAGCGCTAAAGCTAAAGACTGCCATGAACGGTTATAAGAAAACCCAACCAAACTGGGCTTGTTGAACAAATCAAACCTACGAGCAAGCTCTAACTGTAAAGCTCTTGGTTTTGCGGGTTGATCATTGAAGTCCATATTAATAATGGAATAAGCTCGTGTAGCACCCGTATACTCACCCTTAAAATTCCAGCTTCCTAAACTCAGCTGCCCATAAGTATTAAACCCTGGTACTCTCTGAACCAAAACTTCATTAGTAAAAGCAAATCCTCGTCTTGGAAAACCTGCACCAGTAACTTGAGATGAATCGGCATCTGCTATGTTACTAATGTATCCAGCGCCAACTTCCATTGAGCCATTGGCAAATGCCTTTTTATAACGCAGATTAACCCCTCCCTCGTTAATTTCACTACTTCTTGCTCTTCGTTGAAAAAATCTGACTATCTGATTGGTATTAGGAACAAATCTTCGTTGTATGACATCCCGCTCTCCAATTGCAGTATCACCTCTAAATATGTAAGCGGAGGCACTTAAACCCATTGGAAAAACATAACCCAAATTCAACTGTCTTGCATTAATTCGGCCTAGTTTTGAAGGTAATGTTCCACTGATCATATTAGAAGAATACCGGCCAAAATCTGTAAACATCTGCCCTGCACTGAAATAAAAGGGCGTTTTATCCAGATTACCGAGTGTAATAAATCCACGTTTTAAGAAAATTCTAGAATTTGCAACCCTTCTTCCCACGGGAAAACCAGCCAGCTGAGCATCGTAGGCCTGGTCATCATACCCTATCGAAACGAAACCAAATGCATTACTGCCCACTTCTGCAAGAAAATCAAGCTCTGTGCTTTCTAGGTTAATATCACTCTGACGAAGTCGATCGCTTGTCACTTGATTAGTTGAGATCGTAGGCTCCAATTTTCCAGAGATTAAAATCACCGGACGTTGCTCTAAGACAGCTAAATCTCCTCCCAGTTTTCTCGCCAATACTTGTCGCTGTCTTAATAAACGAAGGTCTTCATTCATGCTGGATACATTGACAATCAAATCTGATCCATCATAAGTGGGTTGCAAACCGACATAAGGTGAGGTAGTTACTGTGGGTAAACTGGTCATTCGAGCTAATAAAGAGCGCTCCTTCTCATTTTTGGCCTTTGGCGTGATAACTTGACCCTCTGGACCTATTTCCGTTGGACCTGAAGATTTAGCCAATACAACCTGAGTCTGGTTTTTTTCAACTTGTTGTTTCAATTGATGCAGCTCAGATTTAAGTGCCACCATTTCTTTTCGCATCTCCTGAGACTCCTGGGTCACTTTTTCCAGTCTATCAATCAGCTTTTTTACATCTTCAGGGCTATAACTTTCAGGAGCTGCCACTGAGAACGACATCACCCCAAGCAAACAAATACCACTCATAATAGAAACAAGCATTCTGCATTTAGACTTCATAAAGCTCACACACTCCCCCTTTTTATAATTTAAAGTTAGAAATCTCTGCCCCTTGGAGCGGAGTTACACTACATGAGATGATGCTGATTTGATCACACACCCTAGAAAAAATAATTCATCGGAGAATACCAAAATTTTCTATCAAGTACACGCTTTTTTACTGAATACAGGTTTTCAAATTAGAAATAAAGTCCCAACTGGGCAAGAATCATATTACTGTATCCACCGGGAGAAACGAATGGGCCAGGCGGAACAACAAGCTCCAAATCTGAACCTTTAAGAAAAGCAGTTGTCCCAAAGCGATAATTTCTAAATCGGGAAAATTCAATACTTACAATGGTATTTTTAAAAAAAGATATATTAAATACGGCAGCGTATTTATTCCTTGGCAACCCCATCCCTAAAGCTTGCCAGGATTGCCCGTATGCAAGGCTTGCATTAGCAGGTTTATTAAACACTAAAAACTTACGGTTAATTTCTGAATGAAAAGCCTTAGGTGCAGCCCCTCTACCGTTATAATTAAAATTTCGAGGAGAAAATGCTCTTAGCGTTCTCACGTATTCACTTATGAATGTCCAAGACCCAAAGGCAAACTCAGCATGTAAATTCATCGCTGGTGCTCTGTGATCAATTTGCTCATTAGGCAAGTTAATGACCTGACTCACGGATGAAAAACCTTGCCTTGGATATTCAAGGTTTGTAATTTGAAGCGCATCAGCATCTGCAATATTTGTAAGCAGCCCAGCTCCAAAACCCAAAGAAAAATCTTTGGTGAGCTCCTTGTTGTAAGAAAAATTTAACCCCCCTTCATTAATTCTGTTGGTTTTCGTTCCCGTATGAGTTTCCCCTCTAAACGCATAAGCAGAAAAATTAAACCCATCCGCTTGTCCATACCCAACTTGTACTTGCCGTTCGTTAGCCTGGCCTAATAATAATGTTAAGGGGGGAGTCACTAATGAAGAGCCATAACTACCAAAATCGAGATACATCTGACCTACACTCAAATAAAAAGGAAATCGGTCTATATCTCCTAAAGTAATAAAGCCCCTTTTCAAAAAAAGTCTCGAGTTGGCTACTCTGCTTCCGATTAATGGCGTGGCCAATGAGGTATCAAAAAATGAGTTATCATAATCAATCGAAATAAATCCAAGCGCCCAACTACTCGCATGAACTAAAAGGTCCAGCTCCATGGTATTTAAATCAATATCGTTTTCTGTCCCACCCTCATACTCACTGCGATTATAAGCAAATGCTTCCAATCTTCCAGAAAGTACGATGATTGGACGATCCAGATAAGGTAGTTGTTCTCCCAGCTTCTGTTTGAGGACTGCCCGCTGCCTCAGCAATCGCAAATCTTCATTCATGGTGGGAATGTTAATTAAAAGATCTGAAGCATCAAATGCACTTCTTAAACCAATGTAAGGAGAAGTCGTCACAGTGACAGGAAGACTAAGCTTTTTAAGCATAGGTTTTTTTTGAGGTGTCCCAGCCTTAACTGAGGCCATTTGCTTTTTTTGTGTCTCAGCCTGAACAACAATCTTCCTCTCCTCGGCTTTCTTCTCCTGCTTTAACTGATCCAGCTCTGCCTTAAGGGCTGTCATCTGTTTCTGAAGCAACTCAGCTTGCTTGCTGATTTCCTGTAATTTCTCAGCCAATGCTTCTTCACTAGGCTTTTGTGCAGCATAAACGTAAGCGTTCATACCGAACAACCAAAAACCAACTAATGTGCACTGTGCAATAAAAAAGAAACCTGTTCTTATTATCATGTTTGGAAAGACATCCGATTTTCAAATAATCCTGATTTTGGCAAAAACAATTTTCTGCCCGTCTGTCTTAATCCTAAAGAGACACCTGTTAGAGAAAATAAGGCGCTTGCGGTTCATCAACTCCGTGAAGAAACAAAAAAACCAACTCAAGTTGGTTGTTCTGCCATAAGTAATTTATGGGTGTGTTTACTTTTTTTGTTAGAAAAAAGTAAACACACCCTGGATCATCATAATGTAATTTTGGAAGCAAATAAAGCGCATATCAACCAAAATCTGGTTCTCTATATGGACATGCTTAAACCTAAATTCGGCAGTTGGAAACGTAGCGAGAAGGGCTAATGAGCTGAAGATGTGAAATATTTTCCACCTTTTTTGACGAAAGCATAGTCACCTCTACAGTGAGACAAAAAAGGTAAAAAATATTTCGCAGATTCAGTTAGGATGTGTTTACCTTTCATTTTTTGTTACAAAAAGTGGATAATGGAGGCAAATTTTGAGCAAATTTTGAGCAAATTTGAGGAAGCCTATTTATATAGGTGACGAAAATTTGCTTGAAATTTAACCCATTATACGCGTTTTGCAACAAAAAAATGAAAGGTAAACACACCCTAACTTTTAGACTATAATTAGGGTATGTTTACCTTTCATTTTTGTGACCAAAAAAGAAAGGTAAACACCCCTAGTATCATTACAAGCAAAAAAGGAGGAAGCATGAAAAGGAACCTTGTGAAAAAACTGCTTTTAGGGTGCCTATTCATTTCTTTAGGTGCAACAACATTTGCTAAAAACCAGGGGATACACCCTATAATAATACAGGTTAACAGTAAGAGTACCCCACCCTTCTCTATATGGTGTGAAGTTGGAGATCAAAAAGTTTTTTTACCGAAAAAATTGGATGCGACTAAAGGAACTGCGCAAAAAATACTGACCAACAATTTGGATGTAAGCGAATTTTGTAGTCGCCCAAGGTCTCAAAGACCTCCCGGAGGAGGTGTTTGCATGATCACTGGACAAGCTGAATATAAATTTATATATCGCACTAAAATTATATTTTCTTGTTCCACACTTAAAATCAGAGCTCAAACCATTACTATTAATGTAGAAGGGAATCAACAAAAATTACCATTATCAATAACAGCTAGCACAAATTAAGGAGGACATCATGAACCTTGCTTCCGAAACTACCATGCATCAGATTCTTTTTTAATTAGTGGTAACTCATCCACACCTGAAGTTTTAAACGTTGCCTGCATGCCTTTTTTTTGATTCAGATAGTTCAAAACCTCGTCCTCCAAAGCACTCACATCGCCATGACTTTGAAAATACCCCTGAGTCACATAAACCACAGCGTCTACCCCTTGACTCTGATTTTGCTTGTAAAACGCATAACTATTGGACTCCTTATCAAATCTTCCCAAAATACCATCCATTAACTCACACTTACTCTCAGCATTAAGCTCTGAATATGCCTTAACCTTTTCAAAAATGCCTTTTTCTATGCTCATTTTTTCCACCTTAATCAATGTAAACACACCTTACATACTAGGGCGTGTCATCAATTAATTTTTTAAGTTCAAAATTTGACTCTTTATACGTGTTTTGAACTTAAAAAATTAATTGATGACACACCCTAGTTTAACATAGCAAGCTTTAAATCTCTTCTCATCCTTCAATAAAATTAATAAAGAAAAGTCTGAACACGCCCTTAGAGAGTGTCATCACGAGATTTTTTAGTCTGCCTTCCCTGTTTTTAGCGGCTCAACGAGTTGATCAAACTGTTCATCAGATAAAAATCCTAATTTTTGGTTTGCTTCTCTTAAACTAATCCCATCCTCATATGCTTTTTTAGCAATGGTTGCAGATTGATCATAACCAATCACTGGGGTTAACGCCGTAACCAACATCAACGAATGATCCAGATAATATTGAATTTTATCCTGATTCACCTGTAGACCCTCAATGGCATACAAACGAAACTGTCGGCAAGTATCAGTCAAAATACGCATCGAGTGTAGCAAATTGTATATCATCACAGGCTTATAAACATTTAACTCAAAATTGCCTTGTGTTCCAGAAAAAGTAATAGCAGCATCATTCCCAATAACTTGGGCACACACCATTGTCATAGCTTCACACTGAGTAGGGTTGACTTTTCCAGGCATAATAGAAGAGCCTGGCTCATTTGCAGGTAAAATCAGCTCACCTAAACCACATCGCGGACCTGAGGACAACCATCGAATGTCATTGGCAATTTTGACCAGTGAGCAAGCCAATGTTTTCAGCGTACCACTTACATAAACCATGGCATCATGTGCCGCCAGCAATGCAAACTTGTTTTTCCCTGGAACAAAAGGTAGACCTGTCATTTCTGCAATTAATTTAATGGCATAAGGGGCAAAATCAGGGTGTGCATTAATACCAGTACCAACTGCTGTTCCACCCAATGCCAACCCATAAAGACTGTTGGTTGCTTCTTTTATCCAATGCAATGCCTCTTCCAGTTGCGCCACATATCCTGAAAACTCTTGACCTAACGTCAAAGGCACAGCATCCTGAAGGTGAGTCCGACCAATTTTTACGATGGAAGCAAATGCCTTTTGCTTCTCTTTAAGCGCCTCAATCAGCTGCTCAAGAGAAGGCAGCAGGTCATTCAGAATTTTATCTGCTGCTGCCATATGCATCGCTGTAGGGAACGTATCATTAGAAGATTGTGAACGATTCACGTCGTCATTCGGGTGAACAGGCTTTTTGCTGCCCAACTCTCCCCCCGCCAGCTCAATCGCACGATTTGCGATCACCTCGTTCACATTCATGTTAGATTGAGTGCCACTCCCAGTTTGCCAAACCCTTAAAGGGAATTGATCCGAAAGCTGCCCAGCAATGACATCTTCAGCAGCCTGAACAATCAAATCTGTTTTCTCTTTAGATAAAAAGCCTAAATGGTGATTCGATAATGCCGCTGCTTTTTTCATTATGCCAAACGCCTTGATGACTTCAGGGGGCATATTATCCGTCTCAGCTCCAATATGAAAATAATGTAAAGAGCGCTGAGTTTGAGCACCCCAATAAGCTTGAGCAGGAACCTCAATTTCCCCAATACTGTCTTTCTCTATTCTCGTTTTATTGCTCATTTCAATTTACCTCATTATTTCCTGGGACGTGCTTACCTGTTTTCACATCCTGCCTTGTTATCGTTACCAACAAAAAGTTGCTTCGCATAAAAGTCGCACATGAAACAATTTTTATCAATATCGTCTTTCAATCTTACTCACCAAATATATAGGGCGTGTCATCAATTCATTTTTTAGCTTCAAAATGTGGGTAATGGAGGCAAATTTTATGCAAATTTGAGGAAGCATATCCAGATATGTGACGAAAATTTGCATAAAATTTGATCCATTATACGCGTTTTAAAGCTAAAAAATGAATTATTGACACGCCCTAGCCAAATCCCTATAAATTAAACAAACTACAAATCAAACGATTAAGGCAATTTCTTATCAAATACAGCCGCAATTAAACTTATTTTAAAAAAGCTTCCGTTAGAAAGTATTGAAATAAGCTTCACATTTGCTATATAATCCTAACTTTAAACGATGTCGCGGGGTGGAGCAGCTTGGTAGCTCGTCGGGCTCATAACCCGAAGGCCGCAGGTTCAAATCCTGCCCCCGCTACCAAATACTGCCAGACCAATATTAAATATGGTCTTATCTCGAAAAATTGGGGCCTTGCGCCCTTTTTTTGTTTTTGAGGTTTTTTTGCAAAGCGCAGGGCTAGGCTAACCAGCTCACGCTGAATGATTGAGGTTTAACCATGAGAGCAGAAATTAATTACATTATTGATGCGATAGCCAATGAAAAAGGACTGCCTCGTCAAATTGTTATTGGTATGATTGAAAATGCATTGGCAGCAGCAACCGCCAAAAAATTTTATGATAAAAAAGAAGTTTCTGTTCGAGTGGAAATTGACCCTGAAACGGGTAACTATGAAGCTTTTCGCAGCTGGACTGTGTTAGAAGATCAAGATCCTGAGCTTGAAAATCAACCTGAAAAGTTCATCTCAATAACAGAAGCAAAATCCCTGCACCCAGAGCTGCCTGAGCTGGAAGTCGGCGTAGATGTTGAAGAACCCATTGAATGGGTCGAATCTGGGCGCATTGAAGCACAGTATGCCAAACATATTTTGGCTCAGGAAATCCAAAAAGAAGAACGGAACAAAGTCATCAGAAACTATGTTGGTCGAATTGGTGAGCTGGTAACCGGTGTTGTCAAAAAAGTCATCCGAGACGGTATTATTTTAGACCTGGGAGATCAGGCATCAGGCATTATCATGAAAGATCAACTCATCCCAAGAGAAAACTTTCGACTCGGAGACCGGGTTCGCGCCTATCTATATGATATCAATAAAGAAGCAAAAGGCCCTCAGCTTTTACTCAGTCGCACCCATCCTGACATGCTCATTCGACTATTCGAAATTGAAGTACCTGAAATTGGCGAGCAAGTCATTGAAATTAAGTCTGCAGCCAGAGACCCTGGATCTCGAGCTAAAATTGCTGTAAAAACTAATGATGGAAGAATTGATCCCATTGGATCCTGCGTGGGCATGAGAGGCGCTCGTGTTCAAGCTGCCTCTAACGAGCTTAACGGCGAAAGAGTTGATATCATTTTATGGGACCCAAATCCTGCCCAGTTTGTCATTAATGCAATGGCACCTGCTGAAGTGCATTCCATCACCGTAGATGAAGATCATGAGTCAATGGATGTTATCGTTGATGAAAATCAGCTTTCGCAAGCAATTGGTCGTAGCGGCCAAAATGTTAAACTCGCCAGTGAACTTACTGGCTGGAAACTTAATATTTTGGCAGAATCAGAAGCCATCAAAAAAGATGAAGAAGAAAATCAGAAAACCATGCAGCTCTTCGTTGACTCATTGGGTATTGATGAAGATTTGGCTGCTTTTCTCATTCAGGAAGGATTTTCGACGATTAAAGACATTGCTTATGTTCCTAGACAAGAAATGTTAGCTATTGCCGGCATGTCAGAAGAAATTGTTGAAGAACTAAAAAGCCGGGCAAAAGATGCGCTGCTAACAAAAGAGCTCAGTAAAGAAAAATTTGAAGGCATCCCTGAGGAGTTAGTGGTTCTGGAAGGTATGACGCCTGAACTGGCACAAGCCTTAATTGATGCCGAGATTAAAACACGAGAGGATCTGGCAGAGCTTTCCGTATTAGAACTCTGTGACATCCATAACATCGATGAAAAACTTGCAGCAAAAATCATTATGGAGGCTCGAGCTCCATGGTTTGAAAGTGAATAAACCCAAAAAACAACCCCACAGTTTACGATTGCACAACCAGGCTGGCATATGACAAAAAAAACTCATAAAGAACAAACGATTAAAGACTTAGCGCAAAAAGTTGGGATGTCTCCTCAACAACTGCTTCAAAAGCTAGAAGGCTGTGGCGTTCAAATTAAAGACGGCGTTGATGGTTATATTACAGAAGAGCAAAAACAACTTCTTTTAAAAGAGATGGCGCCTAGCCGAGGTAAATTGACATTAGGTCTGGGTACTGGCGGGAAAAAACTTTCATTAGGTTCTGCTGCTAGCTCAGTGAAGGTTAAAATCAAACGAAGTTATGATAAACCTAGTATTGAGAAGGCAGAAGAGCTAACCCCGCCCCCAGTTCAAGAACCTGAGAAACCTGAAGAACCTGAAATTTCTGTCTCAATCATAGAAGAAGAAACACCTCCTTCTACAGAGCTCCCTCCAGAATCTCAAGAAACGATAACTCTGGAGAAAGAAAAAAAGGAGAAAGGGTCTGGGAAAAAAACCTTGCCCTCAGAGCAACCCTCTCCCAATAAAAAAGCTGAGCTTAAAAAAGCAACCAAAAAGAAAAGAAATTATCTGAACGACATTGATCAGTTTGATGACTTTGATCTGGAAGAAGAAGGAACTACTCTTTTTGAAACTCCAACCAAACCAACGTCATCAACTAAAGGAAAGGTACTGTCTCAGAAAACATCTCAGGCATCTTCTCTTCAGGCATTTAAGCGACCTGTTGCCCCGATGATCTATGACGTGACGATTCCTGAAACCATCACCATTGCAGATTTAGCAAAAAAAATGTCCATAAAGGCAACTGAAGTCATTAAAACCATGATGAAATTGGGCGCGATGGTTACCATTAATCAAGTCATCGATCAAGAGACCGCAGCCATCGCAGTTGAAGAATTAGGACATCGCCCCGTATTACTAAAAGAAAATACGGCAGAAGATCTTCTGAAAGAAGAAGTGATAACAGGCGAAGAATTACCTCGAGCACCTGTAGTTACTATTATGGGACATGTCGATCATGGAAAAACTTCTCTGTTAGATTACATCCGAAGAACCAAGGTAACCGCCAGCGAATCTGGCGGCATCACACAACACATTGGTGCTTACTCAGTCACTACAAGCAAGGGAAAAATCACCTTCCTGGATACACCAGGACACGAAGCCTTCACCGCTATGCGTGCAAGAGGTGCTAAGTTGACAGATATTGTGGTATTAATTGTCGCGGCCGATGATGGCGTTAAACCTCAAACTTTGGAAGCCATCGCACATGCAAAAGCAGCCAATGTACCAATCATTGTCGGAGTGAACAAAATTGATAAACCAGGGGCTGATCCTGAAAAAGTGAAAACAGAGCTGAGTCACCACGAAGTGATTTCAGAAGATTGGGGGGGGGATGTCATTTTTCAAAATATCTCAGCAAAAACAGGAGCTGGCATTGATGATTTATTAGATAGTATTTTAGTTCAGGCAGAAGTGCTTGAGTTAAAGGCTATTCAAACCGGCCGCGCACAAGGCACTGTTATTGAGTCACGTTTGGACAAAGGTCGCGGTCCTGTTGCTACCATTCTAATTCAACAAGGCACCTTGAATAAGGGGGATATTCTATTAGCTGGTAATGAATTTGGTCGTATTCGTGTCATGGTCAGTGACGATGGCAGCCAAATTACTGAAGCCTACCCTTCTATGCCTGTTGAAATTGTTGGATTATCAGGCGTTCCCAACGCTGGAGATGAAGCCATTGTCGTTGAAAGTGAAAAGAAAGCACGTGAAATTGCATTATTCCGTCAAGGAAAATATCGCGAGGTCAAATTTGCTAAACAACAAGCAGCACGACTTGAAAACATTTTTGGCCGCATGAATGAAGGTGAAATATCTACATTAAACATCGTCTTAAAGGCTGATGTTCAAGGCTCACTTGAAGCAATTCATGAATCACTCAGCAAACTGTCTGATGAAGAGGTGCAAGTACAAGTGATTTCTAAAGGCGTTGGAGGCATTACCGAATCTGATGTCACACTGGCTCTTGCTTCTCAGGCTATTGTTATTGGCTTTAATGTACGAGCAGATGCGACTGCGCGTCGTCTTGTTGAGCAAGAAGGCGTTGATTTACGTTACTACAGCGTTATTTACGACCTCATTGATGAAGTCAAAGCCGCATTACACGGCATGTTAGCACCAAAATTTGAAGAAAAAATTATAGGATTAGCTGAAATTCGTGAAGTATTTAAAGCCTCCAAGGTTGGTTCGATTGCAGGTTGTCTTGTCATAGAAGGCTCAATTCGAAAAAGTGCTTCCATTCGTCTTCTGAGGAATAACGTGGTCATTTTTAAGGGACAAATCAGCTCTCTACGACATTATAAAGATGAAGTGAATGAAGCTCGTAACGGAACAGAGTGTGGTATCGGCATCAAAGATTACCAGGACATCAAGCCAGGAGACCAAATTGAAGCATTTGAAATGGTGGAAGTTGCTAGGAAAGTCGCATGACAACTCAACCTCCTATCCCCGCTCACCGGCTTTACCGATTACAACGCACCGCAGATATGATTCGCCATGAGTTGGCGCAAATCTTAAAAAAAGCCAATGATAGCCGTCTTCATCAGATTACCTTGATACAAGTTCAGCTTTCTCCTGACTTTGCTTATGCGAAAATCTTCTTTTCCCTGTTAAACGAAAAAGATCTCAGCACGACACAATCTGCCTTAAAAAAAGCGATGGGGTTTCTTCGTTATGAGCTTGCCCACTCAGCCTCATTTCGCAGTATTCCTAAACTTGAGTTTATTTATGCTTCTGGCAATATGGTTGACGAACATTTTAATCTCTCATGAGTCATCTGCCTTTAAACAATCTACACGGTTTTTTCCTACTCAATAAACCTTTAGGCATTTCATCCAACGATGCCATGCAAATGACCAAACACTACCTGGGTGCAAAAAAAGCAGGGCATGCCGGCAGCCTGGATCCTTTAGCCAGTGGACTACTACTTATTCTTTTTGGACAGGCAACAAAATTCTCTAACCTTCTGCTTAATCAAAGCAAAATCTATGAAGTGACTGCAAAACTGGGTATCACAACGACCACCGGAGATATAGAAGGTGATGTGATCGAGGAAAAATCTGTTCCTGAGCTTACGCTTCCCCAGGTGATTGAAACCCTTCAAACGTTTGAAGGGAGCTCGAAACAACGCCCACCTATTTACTCTGCACTCAAATACCAGGGAAGACCTCTATATGAGTTTGCCCGAAAAAACCTCTCAGTTCCCATTAAAGAAAGATCCATTCAGGTAGATTACCTTGAACTCCTCTCCCTAGAAAAAAATCATCTGAAGTTAAGATTGCGGTGCAGCAAGGGCACCTATGTTAGAACCTTGGTAGAAGATATTGGACGCGCGTTAGGATGTGGCGCCCATTGCTTTCAATTAAAGCGAACAGCCATTGGAGACTACCCGCTCTCTCAAGCTCATAGTCTTTTTGAGCTTCAACAAAAAAAGCAACCTTCCTCTTTCATATTATCTTTAAATCAACTCATACCTGATACTCAAAAAACCTGGGTTTCCAATGCAGCAGCTTATTATTTATTCAAGGGACAACCCATTGTCTACCCTTGGTCACTTTCCTCAACTGAAGAAACTTTATATTTACATTTAAAGCACACGGGTGAATTTCTAGGCACCGGAAAAACCCTCCCAGATGGCCGCATAGCCCCCGTACGACTGATCGATCCATCAATACTGACATGAAAAAAACAATTTTTTTAATAACCCTGTCTATCCTATTATTTTCCTTTTTTCAAACCACATCCGCAATTCAAACTGCAACCTCACATCATCCAGAAAAACTGATTCAATCTCTTAAAAATGCCCCTCAACCTGGCAAAAAAATCTATGCTGAATTTTGTGCCGTTTGTCATGATCAGGATCCTCAAATCCCCTTGGGAGCCCCCAGAATAGGGACCCCAGTAGACTGGATACATCGAAAAAAGTCATTAGATGAAATGACCCAGTCCGTAATTGACGGACTCAATGGCATGCCCCCTCGAGGCGGATGCTTTGAGTGCACGGATGAATTGTTAAAGGCAGCTACTCAATATCTCATGTCACAGGAAAATTAATGGATGACACGCCCTAAGGAAAACGATAACTATAGTTACATATGGTGAATATCTAGACTCCCCCATCGCGTAGAGCAACTCCATCCCAGGGGGCGGAGATTTCTAACTTTAAATATTGATTCAGCAACCCATGTTCTTTATCCTGAGCAAATACCCTTTATCAGGAAGACCATAAAGATGCTAGAAAACTTAATTTCTTTATCTATCTCCCTTCTTATCGGTCTACTCATTGGGATTGAAAGGGAGCGTAGTCATCAGGCACATGCAGGGCCTATTGGTGTAAGAACCCTTATATTACTCTCACTTTTAGGCACAACAACCGCTCTTTTAGCTCAACCAATTTTCACTTTAACGACCAGTATTTTTGCTTTTGTTCTTATTTTACTTAGCTACTTCCGTACAACCCTACAGGTAAGGAAATCCTTAAATATTGGTATTGTAACAGAGGTTTCTGCTGCGATTGTCTTCTGTTTAGGCTACATCACCCCAAAATCTCCATTATCCGCCGTAATCATCAGCGCTATTGTTCTTCTCGTACTCATTGAAAGGAAACGGTTACACAAACTTGCACAAAAAACCTTTAGTCCGCAGGAAATGGAAGCCGCCATTATCCTCATTATCTTTTTACTTGGGATTGTTCCTATTTTACCAGCTAAGACTATTGACCCATGGAACCTGTTTAACCCTCAAAAATTTGGAATTCTTATTGCAACCATTGCCAGCCTGCAGTTTGGAGGCTACGTAGCTGTTCGACTATTTGGCGAACGTTTAGGTATTGCTCTATCTGGCTTGTTAGGTGGGCTCATTTCCAGTACTGCTGTATTTGCCAATTTAAGACATACCCTGAAAAGTCACCCCAAATATTTTTACAGTATTATTGCATCTGGTCTTTTAGCAACGGTTTCCATGCTGTTTGAAATTGTGATGATTGTTTTTGTTGCCTCTCCGACTTTATTACTGTTTATTCTGTGGCCTTTAGTTGGGATGATTATCATTAGCCTACTATTGGTCGGCTTTCTAATACATCGTGAAAAACCGGCTTTAGCGCTGACACCCAGTTTAAAAAAACCTATAAGTATTCCATCGATTATCAATACCTCCTTATTTATGGGGTTGACCTTGATACTTGTGACCCTCTCAAAAAGCTACGCAGGAACTGAAGGAATGATGTTAGTTTCTTTCTTGACGGGACTGTTTGAAATTCATGGTATTTCACTGGCAACTGCCTTGCTATACATTGAAAACTATCTGAAACTTTATGATGCCAGCTTTGTCATTTACATTGCTATTCTCGCCAGCTTTGTCTCAAAATTTTTATTATTATGGGTACTCACCCCTTTCCGATTCGCCTTTTACACTTCCTTGCTTCTATGCATTATTCTGGTTTGTGGAGGTAGCATCTATTTGGTAAAGCCTGGTCTATCATTCTAATGAAATAAAAAGATGAATTTAGGTTTACATCTCCACTCCCCCTGGAACAAGCCATTAATTCGTATAGTTTATTGTTAAATAAGCTTCCGAAAGTGACCCCTTACGGCTTATAGCAGGGTTTTTTACTGACTCTCCTATAAAGAAAAATTTTACAAAACAACAGCTTTTGAAGCATTGAATTTCAGGTTTAGAAGACCTGATCGTTCTCATATTTGTCAAATTCTTTAGATTCAAAGAATTAATAATCTTTATTGAAACCTTAATGTTTTTTACTATAATTTATAACACAACGTGTTGTTTTATATTGCTTTTTGGAGAAGATTGTGAATATAAATGAAGAGTCTGATTTTTTAAAGTTTCCTGAAAATGGGATAATTAGACTATACAACCAATTCCCAAGAAGATATCAATATAACGAACCCTCTCCCATTGTGAATTTATATGGAGAAGGTCAAGGAGGAATTCAATCTCATCAACCTCAAAAGGGTAAAAGTAGATATCGGCGGAAAAGGAAAGATGTTGAGATACAACTTACCCAGAATAAATCTGTGATAGATAAGATGACTGATGATTTACCTCGCATAGCAAATCTTGGTTTCAATGTTGTTTGGATTAATCCCATACAGCAAGCTGGGGGTTCAAAAGGAAAATTGAAGAATAGCCTTTATGCTATGGCAAGTGATCAATTTTTCAATCCAGATTTTTTTTTTAAAATTGATAATGATGAAAAAATTATAAACTACGTGCACACAGCTCGTAATAACGGCCTCATTCCAATTTTTGATATTGTTTTAAGACACGTTGCTCGTGATTCAGAGTTATCTGACCAATATTCAGAATATCTAAACTTTGGAGAAAGGCATCATTGGGGTGATGTAGTAAAATTTAATTATGATTTACCTCAAAATATAGATTATTTAGTTGAAAATTTATGGCGTCCTTTCATCCGTAAATATATAGGCGAATATGGTTTTGGAGGTGTTAGAGTTGACGCGATAACGGATGTTAATTATGAGCTTCAGAGGCGAATTTTTGAAATAGTCAATGAGTATTGCAATGAATTTCATGGAACCAGAGCTGTTATCGTAGGGGAATTGATGGTGTATAACCCTGTCGATTATGTTCCAGACCTAGAAGAATTAGGATTTACTCATATTATAGCACCCGCTTCTTTTTACTGGAATTTTTTTGATCAAGAAGAGCGTCTTAAAAGTGGTGAAGATCATTGGCTCTATCAACAGACAGATGAACTAGAAAAAATTGCTCCGACAGGTGGAGCGATTGGATGTTTAGGAAATCATGACACGGGGACACTGAAATCAAGGACTATATTACATGTGGATAGAAAAATAGTCTGCAATGGCAAAAATTATAAAGATTCTCATAGAGAGAAAAGAAGAGGGAAGTGGGTTACAATTGGCAACATAATAAAGGGTATAAAACCTGAGGATGCCAATTACTATGAAGGTATAGATTATTCTGGTGAGATGAAAGAAAGATTATTCAATATCGCATTGCTTTGTAAAGGGGGGTATTATATTCTAGCCGGTGATGAGTTTGGGGTTTTGCATAAACCTAATGTATTTGATAATTATAATGAAACAGATCGTCTTGAGAACCTGGGACCAGATAACTTGTCTGAATTTATAAGAAGTTTAAACCTCTTGCTGTCTAATCTACCTAAAACAGGCATTGAGCACTTGGCTCGACAATACATAAGTGAAGTGGGTCCAGAAAATGAATCTTATTTTCTACATAATGTGGTTATTTCTGATAGCGAAAACAACTCTATTGCCTCTATTTTCTTTATAAACAATGATATTGGGGAGGATGGCTTAAATAATTTAGCTGGACTCATAAGGGATAACGATGATTTTAAATGCCCTGATCAGCAAACTTATTTTATAAATGGAGATATTGCTTTTTTCCTTCAAAAAGATGAATTTATAAAACTAGATGATTTTCTGTCCGAGGAGACAAAACGTTTGGATATTAGACATTAGTGCTTTTCATAATTTATTATCCTAAATTAATCAGTTGAAAACATAGCGAGAAGGACTAAGGTGCTGAAGATGTGAAAGATTTTTTATCTTTTTGGGCGAAGGCGTAGTCACCTCTACGGTGAGCCCGAAAAGATAAAAAATCTTTTGCAGATTCAGTGTATTAGACCTTCGCAGTAGTTTTCAACTGATTAATTTAGGATTATATATTCTTGGTTAAATCTGTGGAGGTTATAGTGGAAGAAAATCTATTATTAGAGGCTGCCAGAGGCGGCGATGTTGTTAAGGTTAAGTCTCTCTTATTCTCAAATGAAACAAACATTAATGAACAAGATGAATTTAATGAAACGGCTCTTATTGTAGCCGTTTGCTGCGGTCATGAAAAAATTGTAAGGTTGCTATTAACCCATGAAGATATTGATCTGCATGCTCAAAGCTATCTTCATGGAACGGCGCTAACTGCAGCTATATTTCATCAAGAGCTATCATTAATTCCTCTTTTGCTTTCTTGTGAGAAAAACTTTAATATCTCTCAACATCCCGGTGCATTAGAATGGGCAGTACGTCATGAGCTTATAGATGTTTTGAGAATTTTAATTTCAGATCATGGTGCTGATGTTAACTCAAAAAGTTGGCTATTTTCTAATAACTCACTCTCTTGGGTGTCTAAAGAAGGATATGATTCAATATTTGGAACAATGAGTCAGCCAAAGCCTTTAGACCTACCCATTATAATAGCGATTCAAGAAAAAAAAGATGAGATTGTATCCTTTTTAATCGATCAAGGAGCAGATTTAAATTTAGTCGGTCATTTTAAAAAGTCAGCAAAAGATTTGAAGCCTGATAGCAACATCTCTAACATTATTTCTCAAGATTTGGTTGAAAATGATAAAAATAAAAGGAGTAACTTTTGGACAATAAAGACAAACTTGCACCAATCCAATCAGGAAGACCTAGTTCTGAAAAATGAAATTCTCATTAAATTATCTAACCTATCCAACCTATTGACTTCTCACGAATTTCAAGGAGAAAATAGTGTTTTATCAAAAGACCTAATAGACTTTTATAATTCATGCTGTGCTATTGAAGAAAAATTACAGCCTCAAACTTTTCAAAGAAAAGAACAGTAAAATAAAACAGCACTGTTGCAAAAAATTGACTGTTTTTTTCATGGCATGACTGTCACAATCAAAAACATAAGCTATGTAGTCGCTTCTGAAGAATTGGAAAAGCCTTGAAACAATTAGCCAGCAAGAGGAAAAAGGGATAAATTTTTTGCAAGGGTCTGTTGATTAACCATTAAAAAGCTTGCGAAACGAAGGTGCTGCCAATGAAAATTTCTACCGTATTCATCACATTTAACATCGTCTCCCGTCATCAGTTATGTTGTTGGGTAAAATTATCCACCCTCCGTCATTGCGAGGAGCGAAGCGACGCGGCAATCCAGCCCCAAGCTTATTAGCTTGATTCTTCGATACAAACACCTGCCTGGATTGCCACGCTTCGCTCGCAATGACGGGAATAGCTTACAATCAATTTTCGAATTCTTCAGAGGCGACTAACCCTATTTGCGCCTGCCAACCCTATTGGCTAAAACAAGCACGATTCCAGCTAAAACAGACAAACCGCTAACAGCAGGGGGGATAGCCGCCTTTTGTTGTTTTTTATCAGCGGTTAACTTGAAGTTTCCGACCTCTGTCTTTATTTCAGCAACTTTTTCCTGCTTTTTATAGGTAAGCTCTTGATATCCAAAAGATATAACACCAAAAAAAACCAGCAGGATTCCAACCAGATCAATGATTGTTTTCATAGTCATCCCCCCCTATTGGTTTTTTGACTAAATTTTTAATTTCCAGCTAACTGTTCACCACATTAAACTATAGTATTGGAGTAACCATAAAAATGGGTTTCCAGAAATGATATCCTGCGGTTTTTGGCAGAGTTGTTTATTTGATCCTGTTGCAAAGATTTGCTTAGCGCGCTTAACGGCTAAAAGGCTCTGCTGTCATTCTCAAGTTTTCCTCGATGACTACTCTTACGTTTAACACACCTCTTTTTTCTGCTTTCTTACACGAAAAGTGAACAGGCATGCTAGCCCCCCTGCGCGCTGTGGTTTCACTTTTGTCTATACGAAATGTGCATCTTACGGTACACTGCTCCTCTCCTGCTTTAGGTCTAACAGCAGGTAAAGCAACCGCAATATTGTGCTTAGGAAAAACTCCAGTATTGAAACGTGTTCTTCCCTCAAAGCCATCTATTGCACAATGTAGGTTGGTTATAAACTCAGAAGATTTGTTATGGATATGATATGAAATGGGTATGGGTTGATTTGTGCCTTTCTGATCAGGTTGCGCTAACGCTTGACCGCAGAACAAGACACTGCCACATAACGAGATAATCGTCCAAAAAGATGCGTTCATATTTCTTTCCTCCTTGCATTCTAATTCAAGGTTATTATAGTAAATTTCTGAGTAGGTTGCTTACTTTTGTTTTTGGGTCTGCTTTTTTTCAAACCAGACACGTCTGACCATTCTTAGGACACACCCTAATTAGTCGCATCTGAAGAATTCGAAAATTGATTATAACCATTCCCTCGTCATTGCGAGCGAAGCGCGGCAATCCAGTCAGAATCTTGTATCGAAGGCTCAAGCTTATGTGACTTTAATCAGCTTGAGCCTGGATTGCCGCGTCGCTTCGCTCCTCGCAATGACGGAGAGTAGTTAATATTACCCAACAACATAGCTGGCTGTTACATGGGGTGAACATGCTGGAAATCTTCTTTGGAAGCACCTTCGTTTTGCAAGCTTTTTAATGGTTAATCCATGGAGCCTTGCAAAAAATTTAACCCTTTTTCCTCTTGCAGGCTAATTTTTTCAAGGCTTTTCGTATTCTTCAGAGGCGACTAATTAAGATCACTTTCCAGGGGTAAAATAATAGCAATATTTTGCCCACCTTTAACTTCATCACGTGCGTTCCACAACTTAACAGAAATCCGCTTCCCATCTTTGCGCACATATTCCTTAACATAAGGCGTGCAGTAAGGCTGGTTTTTCAGCTGTTGAACACAATGCTGATCTAAAGAGATATATTCGCTGGGGGTAGCAGCTTTCCAGTCGACTTTTCCACCCTGCATATCTTCAAGCGTATATCCCAACATTTTAAGGTATGCATTATTCGCAGAAATAACTTCTCCTTTATCAGTCCAAACAACCATAGGCACGGCATTCATCCCTAAAAACAACTTGATATAGGGTGTGTTTTTATCTATGTTGTTGAGCTGGGTTGAAGCAGCAAAAGAAGAGGTGTTGAAGATGAAAAGCAGGGACGTTATAAAAACATAAATCCATTGACGCATGAGAATCTCCGATCATTCATTTATTCATAGTTATGAGTTACCTTCCAGTAAAAGTATAGTACCTCTTGATCAAAAGCTCCCAACGTATCCCTATGACAATCGCATCTATTAAAAATGCGATGGTAGAACCTAATAAAATACCAACTGCACCCCAATTAAAAACAAAAGCCAATATATAGCTTAAAGGAATTCCAAGAAACCATATAACGCCTAATCCCACCACCATTGGGAAGAAACTATCTAACAGTCCTCGCAAAGCACCCGTTAAAACATTTTTAATTGTACTGAAAATAAAAGAAAATCCAGCTACGATAAACATCCAATAAACCAGGTGAAATGTCTCTGCATTGACGGAAGCGTTCACATCAAAATAAATAGAAGATAAGCGTTTAGGGAAAAGCCAAAAGACTAATGCGGTTACACCAGAAATAATCAAGGCAAGCCGAATACACTCACGACCAATTGGGCTCACCTTATCTGGTTCATTTTGGCCACAAGCCTGCCCGACTAAAACGCCTGCAGCCTGAGAAATGACAAATATTGGAATCATCACCAAAAAGAAATATTGTGTCACAACCTGGTACGCAGCCAATGCATTTTTTCCTACCCAACCTACCATTGCAGCCAACACCATCAATGAGAACATTTCTCCACCCACCTGTAAACTAATATGCCCCCCCACCTTTAAAATCTGCATCAGATAACGCCAATCCCTATGTGCTCTGAAAACAAACAGCTCAAATATACGAAAAACTTTAATAAAATTAAAACAAAGCATCATAAAAACAAATGAAAACCAGGCAGAAGCAACCATTGAGTAACCAAACCCAACAACACCCAGAGAGGGCGCCCCCCATTTTCCGAAAATCAAAACATAGGCGGTAGTTAACTGAACCAACAGACTGAATACATTTTGAATCGCAACTAATTTTTGCTGATGAATAGAAAAACAGAGTTGCTGATTACAAATTACACCTAGAGTGGCTGGAACAGCCCACACATAAATAGAGAAAACTTTTCCGACAGTTTGTGCAATTTCTTTTGATTGCCCAAACCAAAGCAACAAAACGTCCATGTTCCAAAAAATGATAATCAACGGAATACTGAGCACCCCTCCTAATATCCAGCCTTGCTGAACCAGATGACCAACTCCTTTCATATTTTTCTCCCCATAAGCTCTACCAATCAGAATGCTCAATGAAAACAGGATGGAAGCACCCGTCACCATAACAGGAAGCTGAGTAGAGTATATCAAGGCACTGGCTGCTAATACTTCATGCCCTAACCGGGAAAGCATAATCATACTTAAGAAGGTACTCAGAACTGTAATTAATTGGGTAACGCCCATAGGTATTGCTAACGAAAGCACCTTTTGTCTCATGCTGGTATGCACTACCGTATTGCTAGAAGAAGTTTTCATGTTTTATTTACCTTAGGGTGTGTCCTAGGACGCACCCTAAATATAGAGTCAATTTTATCTGGATCAACTATTCTTAAGTAAGGCTCAAACTTTTCAAAAATTGGCGTTTTATGAAAATTGATATTTTAGCATCATTAAAAAAATGTACTCTTTTCTCTTCTCTAGATGACCCCTCATTGAGAAGATTATTAGATAAATTTAAAAAAATCCATCTATCTCCGGGTGAAATCTTATTTCGACAGGGAGATTTGAACCACAACCTGTACCTGCTCGTTACAGGAAATATTGATCTTTATCTAACAAAAGAGGACCAAGTCGAAATCCCTATTAAGCTGGTTCAAAAAGGAGAAAGTTTTGGAGAGTTGAGTGCAATTTCAGGAGAACCTCGCTCTATCAGTGCCAGGGCCAAAGAGCACTCTATTTTACTTATGATGCCAGGAAAAACATTCCGGGATCTATGTCAGGAGCATACTAACACTGCTCTAAATACGTTTCATTCCTTAGCCAATCGTTCTTCAACAATCCTTGAGTTATTTCCTCCAAAAAATCCTGAAGGTAAAAACGCTGTCTTGATACCGGCAACTCCCTCCTTAGACCTGGAAAACTTTCATAAACAGTTATTCTCTGCAATCCAGCATTTAAAACATATTACACTCATTTCTGACTACGACCCTGAGCTCCGTAGTCAATATTCCAAACTCGATCAATTAGAAAAGCGTATTACTCAATTAGAGCAAGAAAGCGATACAACCATCTATCTATTAGAATCTCATGAAACACCGCTTGCTCAATTGATTATGAAAAAAGTAAGCTGTCTTTATTTAATTGGGAAAGCCTGCAATAAACCTGATCTTCATCAAACACTCCAAGAAAACATACTGAACCACAAAGGCCCGCTTCATCTAATTTTATTACAAGAATCTGCACCTTTTTTCTCTAATACCAATCAATGGATGAAGCTGGCCAAGTTCAATTTGCATCACCATGTTAAGATTGCTGAGAAGCAAGATTTTCAAAGACTCTCTAGATTTTTAACAGGGTCGGCTAATGGTGTTGTTTTAGGGGGTGGCGGCCTACGAAGCTGGGCGCATATTGGAGCACTTGAAGCCATACTGGAAGCTGGCATCCCAATTGATATGATTGGCGGCACCAGCGCGGGTGCTATTGTCGCCGCCCATTATATTTTGCACGGGATAAACAAAATCCATCAAAAAGGACTTCGAGAGCTTTCTGAAATTACTCGAAAAATCATTTCTTTTAAAAACCTGACCTGGCCAACACTTTCGCTCTTTAAAACCCATGAGTATGTAGAAAAACAAAAAACGCTTTTTAAAGACATTCGTATCGAAGACCTGCCTTTACCTTGTTTCTTTGTTTCCTGTAATCTTTCAAAGAATACTGAAGTTATCCATCAAAATGGCTCTTTATGGGAAGCTATTACTAGTAGTACTGCTGTACCGGCAATTTTTCCACCCCTGGCTGTTCAGGGAGAGCTGCATGTGGATGGCGGCATACTCAATAACTTGCCTGTGGATATCATGAGAAAACAACTCGGTGCTCATGGAAAAATCATTGCTGTTGAGCTTACTCGCTATCATCAAGACACTAAAAAATATCACTTTCCATCTGATCTTTCTTCCTGGGAAAACTGGGCAAGCAAACTAGGGCTTTCTGACAAAAAATACGAAATTCCCTCCTTCATCGAAGTTTTTCTAAACGCCTTGTTAGCAGGGTCTGCTTTTAAACAAGAAATGAACAGCCAACAAGCCGACCTCTTAATCAGCCCAAACTTATCTCAATTTGGGCTCCTCAATGTCTCTCAAAAAGATGAAGACATGCTCATTCAAATAGGAAAATCATCGGCGAAAGAAAAAATGGCTAACCTGCTTAATTCACCTAAAACTGAATAAGCAACGCTCTAAAATCGGTTGAAAAGCTAGCTTGCGAGCTAATCCAAACCAAAGAAAGCATTACTTTTAAAGTTAGAAATCTCTGCCCCTTGGGGCGGAGTTACCCTACGCGATGGGGGAAGTCCAGAGGGGGAGAATCGCGATTCTCCCCCTCTGGTCACCGCCGGAGTTTCAAACTCCGGCGGTGACACTGATTTGATAACTGAAACTTAAGGCGTGTCATACCATAGTCCAGCCTTCACTCAGAGAAGTCTCATTCTCGCTACCATGATCAAGACTATAACTTTCAGCAGACACCAATAGCTTCTCCCCTATACGTGCTATCTCTTCATCACTCTGATGATTTGTAAGCCATTCATGAGTGCCCGCCCTAAAACAATTCGTTTCTTTTAAAAGATGTCGAATACTTTTGAGCACACCACTGCTTTTTACGCCCGTTTCAAGAAATCCTCTTTTGCTCCAGACATCTTGATAAGTTTCTCGAAGAAGAACAAGCATCGCTTTTAGCCTTTCTTCCAAAGGCAGTTCAGTATTTTCTCCCAAGAGAGATATCTCTTTACTCAGTTCTTCCTGTGCACTCTGACGATGGGCTTTTTCTGATTGATAAGCACAAACACTTTCTGAAATATTTTGGAAAAACACCTCAATCACCTGAGGATTTTTTAAAAAACCAAACGACTCACCATCTGAATATGGCATCATAGCTTTAGCAATATATGATTGAAGTTTTTCTGAAATACTTCCAAATGAGAGCGTCAGCTCCTCAAATGCTTTAAGCGCTTCTGGTGAGACAGTGATGTGATTGTCATGACATTCCTGAAAAAACCGGTGAATTTTTGCAAAGGCACTTATTATTTCACTGCCATGGATATTATGATTTGTCTTATAAAGAAGACGTATCTTTTCTATTGCCTCAATGGTTTGAAGAGTACGTCTCTCAAAATCAGAAGCGCCTTTTCCTAATGTACCGTAACAGATTTCTAAAATAGATTTAAAGTTTTCCTGCTGACCACTTAAACTTTCACGAAATGCCATCTCTTTATCGATGACTTGCAGTAACTTTTCTTTAATTAGATCATCGACAATAGGGTCATTCCATATTGAATCACGTAAATTTTCAACCCCGTCTTCTCTACTCACTGTTAGCAAAACTTGAGCTAAGTGTTGGGTATCGAAAAAATCATCTTTTTCATCCCTGGGCGCATAGATAAATGTATTTCCATTCTGGATCGCAAAATCACGGTAATTTTTATTATCATCTATCAATATACGATTTTCTGAAAGTAGTGTTTGCGCCCCTTCGATATAGATTGAATTATCAAGAAAGCCATTTTTTGATGCACCCGTACTGTCTGGATCGACATCATTCGCTATGATTGCAGCTTCTTCCTTTGTTAAATACGCTCTTTCTTCACCAAAACATGCATTTAAAGCTGCATGCATTGCAATCCATTCAGGGGTTTCATTGGGGTAAGTAATACGCTGAGAACCCAATACGGAGTGTATATTCATGTGTTCTAACACTCTAAGCGTCAAACCCATTAATTCAGGATCTTCTATTGTAATATCATAAGGAGCGAACCCATATTCTCTTTTCATCTCTGCTGTTTGGCGCTCCTCGTCTGTCCAGTTTGGATTTGAGTATGCCCAGGTAAATTGACTGGATTCTTTACCAGAAGAATGGCTATGATTAACAGGACCATCAAAATCCCATAAAACAATGTATTTAAATTCTTCTTCTCTCTTCATCAGCTTCTCCCTCTCCACCACTGTTCAATCAACTTATTTAAGTTACTGTTAAATGATATCGGAAAAGCATTAAGGGAACGTTAAAATCACATGAAAAATCAGCAATTTACAGAGATTCGACAATTGCACACTGTAGATATTTCAAGACAAATGAGGCACCGTCATTCCAGTGAAAGCTGGAATCGTACAGCTTTTTAGCTCACAATGTCCTAAAAAATACATTGAAGATACCCCCCTGAATTCTCCTCCTGTATCGGGATAATCTCAAACAAATCTAACTACAAGGATTATTATCATGAAAGAAAAAGTCAGTATATTTCCATATATTTCCTACCAATCGCTCGGTCAGCTTTCCTTGTCTGGAACCCCCTATCATGAAGACTCTCCAGAGCTTAAGGTCCTAAAAGAATTAGATGAGATCGGCTGGAAATTGACAGAGGATGGCGAATTTTATGAATCTGACAATTTGCTCACTTGCTGCCCAACCTATTATGAAGCTCAAAATTTATTTCTATCTGTTTCCCAGGAAAATCAAGGTTATCAGCTAGAAGTTCCTGCTTTTTCTATATTTGAAATTCCGTTTCTCTTACATGCCTACTGTCATCCACTCGAACCAACTCCTGATGCACATAAAGAATTTAAAATAAGATTTCCTAAATCCAGCCAGGAAGAACTGATCAACCATCAAATCTATTCATCTGAACCCCTTAAATTCAATGATGAAGAAAAGCGAGGAATGATGATTGCAGCACAAAAAAACCAGCAACCTCTACTAACAATCTACTTTTCTCATGAATTAATAAAGGGATGTTCTAACCCAAACAATCTCTCCTACGGATTTCTAGCCAAAGCAGCAGCATTTAAAATGCTCGGTTTTCGAATCCTCGGGACTTCGAAGGATCCTGAGCTTTACCAATACTTAGGGATTTATTATTTAATGCATTCAACAATCAATCTGTTAGAAACCCTAAAATCTATAGGTTCTGCCAACTTTAACTCAAGCTACCAAAAAGAATTTGAACAACGCGTTCATAAACAACTGACAGCGCTACTAGAAGAAAATTTAATGGATAATCAACCCTTTTTAAATAAAGCTTTATTGTATTTACCCCTTATAAAATATGCAGACGCATCAAACACGCTCTATGATCAGGATGATTTGATTCCTTTTTTCTTGAAATCAACGGATCCCGAACATGTATATTTACTGTGTCATAAAATTGATCAAGAGAACATCCTGTTAAGTCTGAATAGTTATCTTGCCCTATTCTCATCTCTACTAGAAGTCACGCATCAGCCACCTGTTAAAAAGAACAGAAAACAACTGATTGTCAACCTCTGTAACTCAGCTTTGTCGGCTTATCCTACTAACAGCACAGCCTTGTACACAAAAGCTACTGAGCTCTTATTAGCCGCTGGAAAGCTTTCTAATGCACTTCAGCCATTGCAGTCTCTAATTGACTCAAACCTTGAGTTTTTCCTCCAAATCTCTATGCCTAACGCCCCTGAACTTCACCACAACCTGGCTAAACACCTTTCTGAACAAAATTATTCTGAAATCGCCTTTGACTTCTATCAAAATGCAATTTTATATGGTATTAAAAACACGAAAGCCCATAAAAAACTCTTGGATTGCTCTCTAAACATTATCTCGCTCTCTCAAGAACTTGATAAAGAGAAAAATCTAGCACAACCTGTCACCCAAAAAATTGTGCGATTGCTATCAACTGCTCAAGTTTATGCGCAAAATGAATCATTACCCTATGATGACTTAACCCTTTTTCTCTTGAAGCAGAAAGATCCAAAACCCTTATGTCTGTTATGTGATGAGCTCCTTAAAAATAACATCGTATTAAATCTGAAAACCTGGCTCGATCTACTGTCATCTCTACCAAAATACACACTTTCCAGGGATCAAAAAGCGCAAATGTCAACCCTCTGTGATACTGTCCTGTTTCAATATCCCAATGAGATCGTATTGTATGAAAGAACGACGCAGCTTTTATTTGCTTTTGGAAAAACTCAAAAGGTAACCCAACGTTTCAAAGGGTTAATAGATTCAGATTATGAACGTTTTCTTCAAATTTCTATCCCAGACTGTCCTCACTCTGCTCAGCTTTACTATGAACTGGCTGAATATCTTTCTGAAAAAAATCACTTGGAAACCGCCTTTGACCACTATCAAAAAGCCATTTCACAGGGTATCAAAAATACCAAAAACAAGAAAAAACGCTCAGAATGTTGCCTAAACATGCTCCGTCTCTCTCGGGATCTTCATAAAAACACAGAAGATTTGGATAACTCTGAAATCGAAGCCATCGTACAACTAGCCGTCACAAACCCACAGCTTCATCAAGAAATCCAAAAATTTTTGGACAATTTAAACCCTGAAATCCTGATCGAATCCAACAGTTTACTTTATCAAATCCTCATCGAGATGATAGATAGGCTCTCTGAAAAACCCTTAGATAAAAAAACACATTTAAACAAATTGATTGCGTTTTATCAGGCTTTATCCAACCATATTAAAGATTCTGAAGACTTAGATCGCTACCAGGATATCATTTCCTCCTACCATCAAAAAGAAATACCAGAATCAATGCCTCAAATCATTGAAAGTCCTATCCAGATACTCGAAAATGAAGAAAATAAAGATCAACTTAAGGAAAAGCTTGCGCTTCCAGACCATGTCATTGAAATCTTTCATCATCTTACTCAAATACTCAACAATGATCAGGTTTACTTGAAAGGCGATCAGGTACGTCTGTTATTAAAAGACCCTATTTCTCCCTCTCCTTATGACTGGAATTTTGTCATTTTTATCGCGCCTCCCTTTCAAGATGAGCTCCTGTTAAGCAACCAGTTTTGGAAAAGTCAAAAGCAACCTGGACTTTACACAAAAAAAATAGCTTCCTCAGAAGGTAAAGAACAGATAATTAAGGTTTTTTACATCCCCTTTGATCCCAATCAATCGATTGAAACTCAACTAGAAAACAATGTTGCCTTACAAGCCTTTACCATAGACTCTTTGATGGTAAGTCCAGATGGCATCGTTTACGATTTTTTGAATGCGACCCAAGACTTACAAGATAAAACGTTGCGTATGATTAACCCTACCATTGAACAGCTTCAAGAAAACCCAACTCTGGTTTTACGTGCCATCAAATACCAACTGGAAGGTTTTCATTGGGCAGAGACGTTAAAAACACTTGTCACTCAGTGGGCAGAACAATTAGACCACTTGCCTTTACAAAAAGAAACGCATGTTCAAGCTGTGATCACAAAACATCTGTATAGCCTGGATCAACCCCATCAACAAGCTTATGTTGATCTATTGGTAGACTATGCGTTTTGGGACAAATATTTAGACGCTGAAAAACAAAGGAACTTGCAGAAAACATTCAACTTAACCATACCTCAAAAAGAAGAAGAACCACCACCCCCCTCAAATAATGCTTATCCCAGATTCAATTTTAATACGAATGCGCAAGACTTTTCTTTCAATAATCAACAGAGAGTACCTAATCGATATCCGAATCCTTATGGCTACTACTACATCTATCCTTTTTACTAGAGCGTGTTAACAATTAATCGCCCCCCGTCATCGCGAGGAGCGAAGCGACGCGGCAATCCAGACCCAAGCTTATTAAAGCCACTTAAGCTTGGCCCTTTGATACAAGCTCCTGCCTGGATTGCCGCGCTTCGCTCGCAATGACGGGTGAACAGTTACAACGTAACTAACTAGGCAACGCGGCAATCCACCACGATACCGAAAAAATTAACTAATAGTACAGTGCCCAGCCTCCCTCAGCTCATCTAACCCCTCTTTAGAAATTTGCATGGTTAGATCATGACTGTGAGAAGCGATCTGCCAGGATCTAAATGTATTGTCTCCCGAGAATGTGGTTACGACTGAACCATCAGGGCTAATAGCAACCCGAGTAGGACCTTTAAAATAAGTTTTGGAATAAGTTTTGGAAGTAAAATAAGGATGGTCTAAGGACCTTATGCACTTTCCAGTGCAGAGATCCCAGATATTTACAACGCTGTCTTCCTGTGATCCGCTAACCGCGGTCATCCCATCGGGTGTGAGTGCAATGTTCGTAATGTAACTCGTGTGTCCCATTAAGGTTCTTACGCACTGTCCCGTTTGAATATCCCAGACTTGCAGCATGTTATATAGACCAATAACTACGGTTGATCCATCGGCTGTAATGGCAAATTCCTCGATGATGGAGCCGTATATACCATTAACATAATCTGAAATAAACAAAACCGTTCGACATTGTGCCGAATCAACATCCCATACTTGAAGAAAATGTCCCTCTTGACCCTTATTGACTGCCACGGCTACGGTTGATCCATCAGGCGTAATGCAGAAGTACCCAGAGCACGGCAAGCTTTTTAAGCATTCACCTGACTGGACATCCCAAACCTTGATACCATCAGTTGCAGCAGCAAATGCAATCGTTCCGTCAGACGTAAGTGCAACATCAACAATATAGCCATCATGTCCTGTTAACGTTTTTAAACACTGTCCGGTTGGAATATCCCAAACCTTGCAAACTGTGTTCCTACTTGCATTGTTTGCACTGATTGCTATCAACCCATTGTGGCTGATGGCCACACTTTTGACATTGAAATCAAAGACGTCACCAGAACTCTTTACGCCTAGCTTTTTGATCAGCTGTCCCGTTTGCAGATTCCAAACGGCTACCTCTCCATCTGTTTTTCCACGAAGCCCTGTAACAGCAATCACTCCATCGGATGAAACGGCAAAACTTCTCGTACCACTAAACCAATCCTTATTTAATTTGGAGGTATCCAAGGTACGGAAAGGAACAGACTCGTCGACCGACTCTATTACTGGTTCAAAAAATTGCAAATGCTTAACAAGGTTCTGCTTGAGATCACGTTGGTGATCTAATTGTGCACCCTGGTTCTCTAGCAGAGCTTGCTGTCGTCCTAACTCGTGAACTTGTTCATCCATGATTCTAATTAATTTACCAATTGCTGCTTCTTGCTCTGCCATTAATCTTTTTAACTCATCAATTATCTCTCCTTGTTTTGATAATTGCTCTTGTTGTTCACCGATGACCTGCTGTGCATCCTTTAAACTATTTTCCAGTAGGTCAAAATGCCGTTCAGTTGGGTTAAGTTGAGATAATAACAGTTCAATTATCTCATCATGCTTCCCTTCACCTTGCTGAGCTCTTGCCAGCTGCAATGCCGTACGATGATTAGAATCTGTCAAATCGAGTTGCGCACCATTCTCCAATAGCACTTGTACACACGCTGCCTGCCCCAGAAACGTCGCCCATTGTAGTAGTGTATAAGACTCAGGCTGGCGATGATCTCGATGGTCTACATCAATTGCTCGATGCTCTGTTGTTAGTAATGCTAATAACACCTCCGTATTACCATACTCAATCGCCTGGTGGGCTGGTGATCGATACGGGCTATAAGCCCCATTTAACTCTGAGGATTGCAAATACAGACTTAACGCATTGTGTTCAAGTAGTACATTCAACTGATCTAAACTATTTTCTCCCCGTTCCATTCCATCAATCACTTGGTTTAGCGGTAAGATGCCATTTTTATTGGGTTGCTCTATCAACACGGGACTAGCTGTGAGTAAGTAATTTAAACTATCAGCAGATGCACCCAGCGATAAGGCACAACTCAATATAGGATCGCCTGCTTCATTTTTAAGCGCTTCCAGTCCATCCGAACCCAGTATCTCCGCAAAATACGGTAATACCTCAAAACGAGCAACTCGGAATAAAACATGCAAAGGGGTTTCTCCTTGCGCATTAAAGACAGCTAAAAGATCAGGTCGCATCTCATACAGCTGACGTATTACAGGTAACGCGCCTTGCGCTACGGAAAGATGAAGTAAAGTGTTGCCATCTGGGTCACGAGTGTAAAGGTCAACTCCCCAGCGATAACACCGCTCCAAATCCTCAATGTTTGTCATGCTATCTTGAGACAGGATCTTCATCGCTTCATTTAGCCCTTCTGGATTAAAATCTTCCGGAAAATGAGCAATCGGGCAAAAATGTGCGTCTAAGGTCATAAGCTCAGTTTCATCCAGATTCAAGGTATCACACAGCCACTTTACATGCGCACTCATCTGCTCAAATGTGCCCGACTCACACAACAGATGAAAAGCCGTGCGTTGCGTGCCCTCTCGTATGATGGGAGAAACGTCTTGTCTAGCTTCATCAAGGTCATCAGTATACCCTCCTATTTTTTCACGAATTCGATTGGCTGTGGATGTATCTACAGGCAAGGGCCGTTCGAAGGCCGTTAATGTTTCCTCCGGCTCATAGGCAATCACTACAAGCCCCAACCTAGGATCCTTTCGTAAATATGATTGAAACGTTGAAGTGTCTCCTGAGACGATAGCATCCCGGCAATCTTGCTTCCACGCCTCCGGCAGATAAAATTCATCACCCTTTTCATCAAGTAGCAAATCTATGTGCTTTTCTACAAAATTATCGATTTCCTGCTTGAGTACACGATTGATTCGCAAAGTGTCCAATCCAATCTTTTGGCGCGTAATAGGGCTTGAACCACTGCTTTTAGTAACCCACGATTCAATCGCCTCTTTTTCGTAGCTATACCCATCATCAGCCAATACAGGTTCTCGCATGACTTGTAACGTGATTGGACAGCAATAATGATCAGGAATGTTCACGCGCCGCCGCAATGGGGAGTAATTAAGTGAGGATCGTTCGTCCAAATAGGCTTGTATTGCTGACTCAGGCAGTTTTGTCATCTGGTGTAGCAAGTTAGCATTAGCGTTGGAGTTAATGTTGAGCATTTGCTCAAGTAAATTGATAGAATTATCGTCGAGATTTAGATGCTCATTCGATTGGTTCATGTTTGATTTCCTTTAGCTTGTCATTAGAAAAAAGGGATTAGGGGATGTTTGCATTTCATTTTTTTGTTACAAAATGTGGGTAATGGAGGCAAATTTTGAGCAAATTTGAGGAAGCCTATTTATAGATGACAAAAATTTGCTTGAAATTCGATCCATCATACGCGTTTTGTAACATTTTGTAATAAAAAATGAAATATAAACACCCCCTAATCCGCAGAAGGAGGCTCAAATACTTCCGCTCGAATGCTTTCAATTTGATCTCGAATCTGAGCTGCCTCTTCAAACTCCAAACGTTTAGCATGTTCATACATCTGTTTTTCAAGCTGTTTCAATTGACGAGAAAGCGCTTGAGCTGACATTTTATGATAAGGCGCTAATACTTCAGCAACCTTTATCTTAGCTGCCTTTCCAGCAGGTTTTTGAGGCGTATCTAAAATATTATGAATTGCCTTTTTGATGCCTTGGGGGGTGATACCATGACGCTGATTATACTCCGCCTGACGATGTCGCCTACGCTCAGTTTCATCGATTGCACGCTGCATCGATCCTGTGATCGTGTCTGCGTACATAATAGCCAAGCCCTGTAAATTTCTGGCAGCTCGACCGATGGTTTGGATTAGAGAACGATCTGATCGTAAAAAGCCTTCCTTATCCGCATCCAAGATCGCAACCAAAGAAACCTCAGGCAAATCAAGACCTTCCCGCAATAAGTTAATGCCAACCAATACATCAAATACTCCAAGCCGTAAATCTCTTAATATCTCAACACGCTCCACCGTATCCACATCTGAATGCAAGTAACGCACTTTCACTTGATGGTCTGAGAGATATTCCGTTAAATTCTCTGCAAGACGCTTAGTTAAGGTCGTCACTAAAACCCGCTCCTGCCGAGCAACCCGTTTATGAATTTCTGATAACAAATCTTCCACCTGCGTTTTGACAGGCCTTACTTCAATGGCAGGATCTAATAAACCCGTTGGACGAACGACTAAATCTATTTGTGCATCAGCATGTGATTTTTCATATGGGCCTGGCGTGGCAGACACATAGACTGTCTGAGGCGCCAGGCGCTCAAATTCTTCAAATTTCAATGGACGGTTATCCAGTGCTGAAGGCAGTCGGAATCCATAATTCACCAGATTTTCTTTTCTAGAACGATCTCCATTATACATCGCGCCTAACTGTGGAATCGTTACATGAGATTCATCAATAAACAGCAACGCATCAGCTGGTAAATAATCAACTAAAGTTGGCGGCGGTTCCCCCGGTTTTCTGCCCGATAAAAAGCGAGAATAATTCTCTATCCCAGAGCAATAACCTAGCTCTAAAATCATTTCGATATCATATAGTGTTCGTTGAGAAAGCCGCTGTGCTTCTACCAATTTATTCGCTGCTTCCAGCACCTTCACCCGATCTACCAACTCTGCTTTAATTTGATCTACTGCATCCAGTAAAGTCTGCCGTGGTGTGACATAGTGCGTTTTAGGAAAAATCGTTAAACGAGGGGTTTCTCTTAATACCTCGCCGGTTAGAGGGTCAAAATAACTTAAGCGCTCAACTTCCTCATCAAACAGCTCAACCCGAATGGCTTCGCGCTCTGACTCTGCTGGAAACAGATCAATGACGTCCCCCCGAACACGATAAGTACCACGGCGTAGCTCAACATCATTTCTGGTGTATTGCAACTCTGCCAAACGCCGTAAAAACACAGTTCGATCAATCTTTTCCTGACATCGAATAGGCAGCACCATCTTCAAATAGAGTGCTGGATCTCCTAAACCATAAATTGCAGATACCGTAGCAACAATAATACTATCGGGTCTTTCCAACAAAGACTTCGTTGCAGCCAATCGCATTTGCTCAATTTGATCGTTAATTGAAGCATCTTTTTCGATATAGGTATCAGAAGAAGGCACATAAGCCTCTGGCTGATAATAATCATAATAAGAGACAAAATACTCTACAGCATTGTTTGGAAAAAAACTGCGCATCTCGCTATATAATTGTGCCGCTAATGTTTTATTTGGCGCTAAAATCAATGCTGGACGTTGCACCTCCTGAATCACATGGGCTACCGTGAATGTTTTGCCTGAACCCGTAACGCCCAGCAAAACCTGTCCAGCCAAACCATCCTGTAAACCTGATACGATCTTTTTAATCGCCTGGGGTTGATCTCCTTTTGGCTTAAAGTTAGAAACCAATTGAAAAAGCTTATGCATTAACTCGGACCTCTGATAAATCAAACATGTAACTATTCCTTCCGTCATTGCGAGAAGCAAAGCGACGCGGCAATCCAGACCTAAGCTTATAAAAGCCACATAAGCTTGGTCCTTTGATAAAAGCTCCTATCTGGATCGCCGCGCTTCGCTCGCAATGACGGGTGAATAGTTACTTAAGCATTTCAATGATTGAACTCACCCTTTTTCCAACGTGTCTTCAATGCATCTTTTAAGTTTAAAATGAATTGAGGACACGCCCTATACATTCTTAACCTTTTTCCACTAAAATGAAAATCTCTTTTTAAAACAACTCCGTCACAAAATCATATGAAGTGGACAGGTAAAATTTTAGGTTTCATCATTGGCTGGTTCACCGGCGGCCCTCTCCTTGCTACCCTGGGGCTCATAATCGGCCATGTCTTTGATAAAGGATTTTCTTTTAGTGCATTAACTCAAACCCCTGAGCAACAAAAAAAAACGCAACATGTTTTTTTTAAATCTGTCTTTTTATTTATGGGCTATATTGCCAAATCAGATGGACGTGTTTCAGAAGAAGAAATTATACAAGCCAGAGCCATTATGAACAGGATGGGACTCAATAGGCAACAAAAAAGAGACGCCATTCAATTTTTTACGCAAGGAAAACAACCACACTTTAATTTCGAAGCAGCGCTTGAAACGTTCTATAACACCTGTCATCCTTATAAAGACTTGCTTCGACTCTTTATTGAAATTCAATTTCAAGCAGCCAATGTAAAAGGCCGAATCTCCTCTGAAAAACGAAAAATTCTTCGATATTTATCTCAATATGTTGGCTTTACTCCCATTGATTTCTCTGCATTTGATCAGTTTTTTAGGGCACATCAACGATACCAAAGCTATCAAAGTCATCAAGAGCAACCACACACACCTCACAAACCCATCCAAAATGCCTATCAAATTTTAGGTTTATCTCATACCGCTACTGATGCCGAAATTAAAAAAACCTATCGACGGCTGATGAGTGAAAATCACCCCGATAAACTCATTGCAAAGGGTTTACCAGAATCTATGATTAAAATAGCAACTGAAAAAACGCAAGAAATTAAATCAGCATATGATCAAATTTGTAAAGCAAGAGGAATTCGATAATGCATCATACGCCCCCTTACCAAATCTTGGCCTCCATCCTCTCTGCAGATTTTGCTCGTTTGGGCGAAGAAGCAAATGCTGCTTTAGAAGCAGGTGCAGATGGCATCCACTTTGATGTCATGGACAATCATTATGTCCCTAACCTTACCTTGGGCCCTATTGGGTGTTCTGCACTACGAAAATCTGGCATTACAGCCCCCATTGATGTCCATCTGATGGCAAAACCTGTTGACAGCTTAATTTATGCGTTTGCAGAAGCAGGCGCCACCTCAATTACCATTCACCCAGAAACGACAGATCATTTAGATCGAAGTTTGCAACTGATCAAAAGTGAAGGATGTCTAGCAGGGCTCGCCTTAAATCCGGCCACGCCTTTAAGTCATTTAGAACATGTGATGCACTATCTGGATCTCATCCTGATCATGACCGTTAACCCTGGCTTCGGCGGGCAACCTTTTATCCCCTCAGCATTAGATAAAATCAAAAAAGTGCAGCAATACATTGCTGCACTTTCCGCCTCCATTCCGCTTATGGTGGATGGGGGAATTAAAATTGATAACATTCAAGCTATTGCACAAGCAGGTGCCACTCAATTTGTAGTGGGCTCAGCGCTATTTCTGTCAAAAAATTATCAAGAAACGATTCGCACGTTAAGAAAACAACTATACTAAGAAACTAAAAAAATCTTGTGACGACACCCTCTAGGGTGTGTCCTCAAAAAATAAATTGAGGGTACATCAACAACCCGTTTCGCTCTTAAGTTGTACTCGATACCCCCCAAACTTCCTAACATTAAAAACACCCGTATCCAATAAAAGATACTGTCCTTTTATCCCCATCAAGCATCCTTCTATTTTGGGCGTTCGATCAAGGTTGAAGGCTTTAATTACCTTAGGATACTCTATGACTGGGTAGGTAATAAACGTTACCTGAGCCTCGATCAGCTGGGTAATCTCAGATGCTCCAAGCTGGTTTATGATCGCATCAATCTCTTGCTGATTTGTATCAAAAAAATCTTTTCTAATTTGGGCAAGATCCTGAGGCTGCACCTGATTTTTCAACATTGCCTGCCACGGCGTTTTATCTGGAAAATAACGCTTTAAAGCCACCTCCATTTGTCCTGCTAAATATCGATTTGTCGTCTCAAAAATGGGCATGGCCTGTATTGCTCCCTGGTCAATCCAGCGAGTGGGCACCTGGGTCTTTCGAGTAATGCCTACTTTCACATGCACAGTATTTGCAAGATAAATGATATGAGGCAAACCACACCCCGCATGAACCCAATCAGTCGGATCACAAATTCCTTCAGGATAACGACAACGCTCCGGATGGATCATACAAAGTCCACATGTATTTAAATGTCGAAAACACGGAAAACAATATCCTCCCTGAAAACTTTTTGAGGTTTTCTGATGACATTGGATACAATAAATCTCATCTAAAAACTCCAGCAAGAGTTTTTTTCCAATCAACGCATTTAGCGCAATTTCACCTAACTGATAACGAACAGGCAAATCCAGTTGGGTGGACATTTTAGTTAAGCAACCTTCAAACAATATGTTCATGATTTCATTGGAATCCTATAAGGCTCAACGGGTATGCCCTGAATTAAATGTTCCTGAATAATTCGTTCCAAGACCTGGGGCGTACAGCTGTGGTACCAAACCCCCTCCGGATACACCACACAAATTGGGCCAGCGGCACACACACGTAAACAATTTGCCTTTGTACGAAAAACATCCCCAGACCCTGAAAGCCCCAGATTCTCTAATCGGTCTTTCAAATACTGCCACGCCTCCATGCCAGTATCATAGTCACAACACTTTGGTTTTGTCTGGTCACAACATAAGAAAATATGTCGCCTGATTTTTGATAGACCTAACTTTTTAGATTTATAGGCAAGTAAGGCTTGTGTTTCTTTAGTTAGCATGATGTGCACTCACTGACCAGCAATTGTCATCCCATCAACTAAAATGGATCCTGTCCTGATATTCCCTCTGGAATCCACGTCATTCCCAATCGCAATGATATTTAGAAACATATCCTTTAAATTCCCTGCAATCGTAATACCCGAGACAGGATACTGAATCTCTCCATTCTCAACCCAAAAGCCAGTGGCCCCTCTTGAATAGTCACCATTGGTTAGATTAATACCATGTCCCATCAAGTCTGTCACTAAAAGCCCTTTACCCATTTGCTTTAAAAGCCCTTCCAGATTTTTTTCTCCTGAACGTATGAACAGGTTAAATGGGCCACCCGCACATCCATTCGTCACCCGATCAAGTCGTTTTGCCGAGTAATTCCCAAGTAAATAATTTTCCAGAACCCCATTTTTCACAAAAAAACAAGGCGCAGTTTTAACGCCATCTGAATCAAAAGGTGCACTCCCCATTGCTTTGGGTAAATGCGGCCTTTGATCTATCTCTACAAAGCCTGGAAACACCGTTTTTCCAAGATGATCCAACAAGAAAGAAGATTTTCGATACAAGTGTGCACCCTGGATCGCTGACATAAAACTGCCTAACAAGCTTTTTGCCATTCGAGCAGAAAAGATAACGGGCATTTGAGCAGAAGGCAGTGATTTAGGATTTAAACGCTTGATGGCACCTTCAGCTGCTTGACGAGCAACCTTTTTAAAATCCCATAGATCAGCAGCTTCTCGAGCAACCGTGTAATCATAGTCTCGCTGCATTTCTCCCTTGTTAGAAGCCAATAAAGAACAACTTAAGCTATGTGTTGTCCCCGAATATTGTGCCGAAAACCCTAGTGTATTCGCATGTAACCCGTGATGTTGATGAGAAGATAAATCAACCCCTTCAGAATTCGTAATCAAGTCATGATACGCTAACCCTTCTGCCTCAGCATCCAAAGCTAATTGAGTCGCTTCAGACACAGAAATCTCCCAAGGATGGTATAAATCAAGATCTGGATAGTCAAACGCCAAAAGTGATTTGTCTGGCAATCCAGCACACGTATCCTGACTGGTATATTTTGCAATTTGATGCGCTTTTTCTAATGTGGTCTGTATTGATGCATGTGTGAGTTCAGAAGTGGTAGCCACTCCCACGCGTTGTTTGAGATAAACTTTGATCGTTACAGATTGGGTAAAGTGATGCTCAATAGATTCTAACTTCCCCATACGTACATTCACTGAAAACCCTCGGTCTATTCCAAGATAAACTTCAGCACTATCCAATCCCAATTCCTGACTTGAAGCCAGCGCCTGTTGAACAAATGTCTCAACAGGCATCATTAAACTTTCAGGCGCTTTCTTCATTTTTGAGCAGGTATCTCAGTTTTGTCTATGGATGATTTGATCGCAACTGCTTTTCGAGATGCTTTTCTTCCTCCTTTCCCACGTGCAGGCACTTCGCTTAAAGGTTTAGGCACTTCTTTTAAAGCAATCTCAAATACCTGATCTATCCATTCAACGACTCGAATATCCAAGTTTTGTAATATATTTTTAGGCATTTCCTTAAGATCTTTCTCATTTTCCTTAGGAATAATCACTGTCTTAATCCCTCCCCTGAGCGCAGCGAGTAACTTCTCCTTTAACCCTCCTATCCCCAAAACCTGGCCACGTAAGGTAACTTCCCCTGTCATTGCCACATCTGCTTTCACAGGAATTCGGGTCAAACCGGAAACCAGACCTGTACACATGGCAATACCGGCACTTGGTCCGTCTTTAGGCGTTGCACCTTCCGGTACATGAATATGGATATCTGTTTTCTCATGAAAATCTTCTGGAATACCCAGCATTCTGGAACGACTTCTCACCACGGTTAGTGCAGCCTGAATCGACTCTTGCATCACCTCCCCTAACTGCCCGGTATAGACTGGACGCTGACCTTTCCCTGGCAGAACCACGGTTTCAATTTTCAGAAGCTCCCCACCCACCTCTGTCCAGGCCAGGCCAGTGACTAATCCAATTTGGTCACTTTCATCTGCTAATCCATAATGGAAACGGCGAACCCCTAAATATTTTTCAAGATTTTTCGCTGAGACATTAGTTATTTTCTTAGCTTTTTTAAGACTGATCAAAAGGTCTTTGACAACCTTCCGACAAATTTTTGCAATTTCACGTCCTAAATTCCGCACCCCAGCTTCTCGGGTGTAGTAACGGATAATATCTCTGACCGCCCCCTCCGAAAAATGCACTTCTTTTTCAGACAGTCCATTTTCTTCTACGTTATCAGGAATCAAATATTTAGTAGCAATTTGTAACTTTTCATCTTCCGTATAGCCTGGGAGCCGAATCACTTCCATACGATCCAACAAGGCATAAGGAATATTCAGTGAGTTAGCCGTACAAATGAACATCACATTGGACAAGTCAAAATCCACTTCCAAATAATGATCTCCAAATGCATGATTTTGCTCAGGATCCAAGACCTCTAATAACGCAGAGGCAGGATCTCCCCGGAAATCCATAGCCATCTTGTCAATCTCATCCAGCATAAATAAAGGATTGGATACACCTGCTTTGGATATTTTTTGAATAATTTTACCTGGCAAGGACCCAATATAAGTTCGGCGGTGCCCTCTAATTTCTGCTTCATCTCTCACACCCCCTAATGACATCCGAATAAACTCCCGGCCTGTCGCCTTTGCAATAGAGTGTCCCAGCGAGGTTTTCCCAACACCTGGAGGACCAACAAAACAAAGAACCGACCCTTTCGCCTTCTTCTCTATGGCTAACTTGCTGGCTTCACGCTCTTCTTTGGATTTTTTGACTTTCGAACGTTTTTCAGCCTCTTTTGCCTTTTCTATTACGCGCTGCTGAACTGCCAGGTACTCTAAAATACGCTCCTTGATTTTTTCAAGGCCATAATGATCCGTATCCAGCGTTTTTTGCGCAACCTTTAGATCTAAATTTAACTTGGAGGCTTTATTCCAAGGTAAGGCAAGCAAGGCATCCAGATAATTGCGACAAACCGTTGCCTCAGCAGACATGGGAGGCATCATCTTTAATTTGCCCAACTCAGACAGCGCCTTCTCCAATGCCTCTTTAGACATGCCAATCGTTTTGATTTTCTTTTCCAGCTCTTCAAACTCCCCGAGCCCCTCACCACGCTCCTTCCCAAGTTCCTTTTGAATGGCTTTCATTTGCTCATTGAGATAGTATTCTCGCTGAGTTTTTTTCATTTGCCGATCAACCCGTCCTTTGATCCGCTTTTCAACCCCTAAAATATCAATCTCAGTTTCCAATAACTTCAACACCAGCAGCAGTCTTTTATTGGTATCCTCTGCTTCCAGTATTTTTTGCTTTTCATCCATTTTAGTAGAGATATGCGCTGCAATAGTGTCTGCCAATCGACCAGGACTCATCCCTGTCAAGGACGCCACCAGTTCTGCAGGTACTTTTTTGCTCAGTTTGTTGTAATTATCAAATAAAGAAAAAACCGCTCGTATTAACGCTTCTTCTTCTGAATCAGGCTCCCCTTCATCTTCTGGCAAAATTTCCACGTTTGCCATCATGTAATTATTTCTTTCAGCCCAATCCTCAACATACGCACGATGATTACCTTCCACCAATGCCTTTAACGTGCCATCAGGAAGTTTTAGCATTTGTAAAATCGTAACAATCGTCCCTGTTTTATGTAGATCTTTAGTTTTAGGATCATCCAAAGTTGGGTCTTTCTGTGCCACCAGCAAAACTTGTTTGTCCATGGCCATAGCTTCATGCAGCGCCGTGATGGATTTGAGTCTACCAATATAAAGCGGCACTACCATGTGAGGGTATACAACGATATCTCTCAATGGCAATACAGGTATTTCAATATTTATTTGATTCATCTTATTTTTTACCCCTTAAGAAAATTCCTTGATCAAATTTAGAGGACACACCCTGCACCCTGATGAAGCATCAAGATGACTTTTTCTCTTTTCGATTTACCTGAGTCACTTCTGATGTTTTAGACTTTGAAGCGCCCCCATAAATGATTAAGGGCGGCCGCAACGCATTCACAACGTCTGCATTGACCACTACCTTTTCTACATTTTGAAGGGAAGGTAATTCATACATCGTCTCTAACAGTATATTCTCCAAAATTGATCGCAATCCTCGAGCACCTGTTTTTCTTTCCAATGCTTTTTGAGCAATGATATGCAAAGCACCATCTTCAAACTCAAGCAACACATCTTCCATATTAAATAATGTTTGATATTGCTTGATCAAGGCATTTTTAGGCGTCTTCAAAATACGCACTAACGTCTCTTCATCCAGCTCATGCAGTGTTACGATAACCGGCAAACGACCTATAAACTCAGGAATTAACCCATACTTATTTAAATCCTCAGGTTCCGTTTCCTTCAAAATCTCCGCAATGACTTTTCGATTATCCTTGCTGGAAACTTCTGCTGAAAACCCAATTCCACCCTTTTCTGAGCGCTGCGTGATGATTTTATCCAATCCAACAAAAGCACCGCCGCAAATAAACAATATATTAGAAGTATTTACTTGAATATAATCCTGGTGCGCCTGCTTACGTCTCCCTTGAGGTGCAATATTCACAACAGTGCCTTCTATTAATTTTAGCAGAGCCTGCTGAACACCTTCACCCGATACATCTCGAGTTAAGGAGGGGCTATCCGCTTTTCGGGAAATCTTGTCAATCTCATCGATGTAAACAATACCCGCTTGTGCTTTTACTACGTCATAATCACAGCGCTGCAATAAATTCTGGATGATATTTTCAACATCCTCACCCACATAACCCGCCTCGGTTAACGTAGTTGCATCTGCAATGGCAAAAGGCACATTTAAAATTTTTGCCAAGGTTTCTGCCAGCAAAGTTTTACCACTCCCTGTTGGGCCAATTAAAAGAACATTGCTTTTACCTAGCTCAACACCCGCTTCTTTATCTATTGGGTGATAAAGACGCTTATAGTGATTATAAACCGCAACGGACAATACTTTTTTTGCAAAAGACTGACCAATAACAAACTCATCAAGTTTCTCATTAATTTCAACAGGTTTTGGAAGATAGCGTTCTGCTTCTGCTGCACTTCCCACTTCTGGCTGAGGGTGTGCTTCTTCCTCAAGAAGCTCACCACATAGCTGAATACAAGTGTCACAGACAAAGGCCGTCTGACCGGCAATCAATCGATTCACCTCACTACTGCTCTTTCCACAAAAAGAGCAGTACATATCATCTTGGTTTTGGCTCATACTCTTATTTTTCCTAAGCTTACTTTTAAAGTCATTGCTCACCTTTTATTATATAAGGGCATTTTTTATGTTTTCAATCTTCAATACCCACCTTATACTTCTTTTAACCTAAATTAATCAGTTGAAAACTGATTAGGGCGTGTCATCAATTAATTTTTTAAGTTCAAAATGTGGGTAATGGCGGCAAATTTTCTGTACATTTGAGGAAGCATATCCAGATATGTGACGAAAATTTGCATAAAATTTGACCCTTTATAGGCGTTTTGAACTTAAAAAATTAATTGATGACACGCCCTAATTTAGGTTTAACGCGTCCAAAACTGCTTTGACATGCTTTAGCACTTTAACTTTATGCCAAATGCCTTGAATAAGGCCTTGCTCATCAATCAAAAAAGTAGTTCGTTCAATACCTTGGTATTTTTTACCAAAAAGACTTTTTTGGACTAATACTTTATAGGCAAGACATACCGAAGTCTCGGTATCAGCCAACAAAGTAAAAGGAAAGTGATATTTCGCTTTAAAACGTGAATGACTTTCAACAGAATCCCTAGAAACCCCTAACACCACAGTATTTAAATTCTGAAATTGCTCGATTTCATCTCTAAAATCGCAACTCTCTTTGGTGCAACCGGGTGTATTATCTTTTGGATAAAAATACAGCACGACTTTCTGGCCTAGAAAATCACTGAGGGAAACGGGTTGATTTTCATCAGACAATAACGTGAAATCAGGTGCTTTTTCACCTATTTTCAATGACATAATACACCTCTCTTTACCTGAGCGCCTGTTTCAGACGCGTTAAGCCTTCTTCTAATGTTTTCATATCCGTCGCACAAGAAAAACGAATGTAGCCTGGCAACCCAAATGCCGTGCCTGGCACACCTGCCACCCCTACAGTTTGAAGCAAATACTCTGATAACTCCATATCATCCTGCATTTTCATCCGTTCAATAACGCCTTTAACTTGCGGGAAATTATAGAAAGTGCCATCTGCAAAAAGGCACTCCACCCCTGGAATCTCATTTAACCCTTCGGTTACAAAATTTGATCGGACTTTATAGGCTTGACACATCTCCTTAACACAGGATTGATCCCCTAATAAAGCAAACTGTGTTGCCACCTGCGCAATACTATTTGGATTAGACGTACTTTGAGACTGGATTTTACTCATTGTAGCAATGATTTGCTCATTTCCGGCTGCATAACCAATCCGCCATCCTGTCATAGCATAGGCTTTGGAAGGCCCATTAACAACGATGGTACGATCATAAAGCTCAGGACAAGCATTCAAAATATTGAAAAAAGGTTTATTCCAAAGGATATGTTCATAAATGTCGTCTGTTACGATTAATACTTCTGGATGTTTCAAAAGCACCTCTCCGAGTCCTTTCAGCTCCTCCAGGGTATAGGCTGCACCAGATGGATTAGACGGGCTGTTAATGAAAAACAGTTTAGTCTTGTCGGAGATTGCAGCAGCTAACTGCTCAGGCGTAATTTTAAAGCCTCGATCCAGCTTTGCCTCGACAACAACAGGCGTCCCCTCTGCTAAAAGCACCATGTCGACATAAGACACCCAATAAGGTGCAGGAATAACCACCTCATCGCCTGGATTAATAACGGCCTGCGTTAAATTAAATAAGCTGTGTTTTGCACCACAGGAAACCAAAATTTGTTTCACCCCATAATCCAAGTGATTTTCCATTTTAAACTTCTGAACAATCGCCTCTTTCAGGGGAAGAATCCCCCCCACTGGGGTATACTTGGTAAATCCATCTTCAATCGCTTTAATGGCTTCTTCTTTTATGCTTAAAGGTGTATCAAAATCCGGCTCACCCGCTGTTAAGTCCACAATGCTTTTTCCTTCTGCCTTTAATTGTGAAGCTCTGGCTGAAAGTGCAAGTGTAGGAGATGGCTTGATTTGCTGAGATCGTAATGAAAGCGAACGGGGCATAATAAAAAGAGCTCCTATAATTTTAGAGTGATGGAGGAACAAGCATGTTAGCATAACATAATCAGATCAGCTCACTGCAAATAAATTTGACGCTGAGCCAAGGAAAGTTTACATTGCTTCAAGCTTGCCACACTGTATGTAACTCAACGAATAATGTTAAAAAACGCCCATGACCACCAATGCTTCATTTTTAGTAAAAATTTACGAACAGGCAGAGGCCATAGAAACCTGGTTCAATGCCCAATGGGAAAAAACACCTCCTCCGTTTTACTGTTCTGTTGATCTGCGATATTCCAATGCTAAATTATCTCCTGTGGATACCAATCTCTTCCCTGCTGGATTTAACCTGTTATCTCCCGAGCGACATGCGCTTTGCGCTGAAGCAATCAAGGCGTATCTCAAAACCATTCATTGCGATGTTCAGCGTATTTTGCTGATTCCAGAAAACCATACTCGCAACCTCCACTACCTGGAAAATGTCGCAACCATCGCTGAACTCATCGAACAAGCAGGTGTAGAAGTTCGAATAGGCACACTCATTGAAGAAATAAAAGCGCCTAAGAAAATCTCTCTACCCTCTGGTCAGGAAATTACACTCCACCCTCTCCAAAAACAAAATCATCACCTTTATGCAGGATCTTTTGATCCTGAGCTGATCCTGCTCAATAATGATCTCACCAGTGGCATACCCGCTTTACTAGAAAATTTAGACCAACCTATCTTCCCCCCTTTAAAAGTCGGTTGGTCAACCCGCCACAAATCACAACACTTCCAACACTACCAAGCAGTTGCTGAAGAGTTTGCTGAACTGGTCAATATAGATCCCTGGCTGATTTTTCCCTTGTTTCAATACTGCCTGGATGTGAGTCTTTTATCTCATGAAGGCGAAGATTGTATAGAACTCAAAGCAAAATCCCTTTTTGACACTATACAAGAAAAATATGACCAACACGGCATTTCCAAGCCACCTTTCTTAATGATTAAATCAGACTCAGGGACTTATGGGATAGGCGTCATGACACTGAAATCTCCTGAAAACATTCATCACTTGAACCGAAAAGAGCGAGCAAAAATGGCCTCAGGAAAGGGAGGCGTAGAAATTCATCGCGTGCTCATTCAGGAAGGAATCTATACCTCAGAATTTGAGTTGGATTCGACCGGCGCAGCTGAAGCAGTCATATACATGATTGGTAAAAAAACTGTCGGCGGATTTTATCGTCTACATTCTGAACGACAATCAGATGAAAATTTAAATTCACCGGGTATGTATTTTGATTATACTCGGTTTGAAACCCTGTCTGAAATGGATAAACCTCGATTTTATGCGTACTGTACTGTTGCAAAGCTGGCCATGCTAGCTGCTGCCAGAGAAATGCATGAGGGTCTGTAGATGAACGTCGGCGTCATCATGGACAACCTGCTTCAAATCAAACCTTACAAAGACAGCACCGTAGCAACCTTACTTGAAGCACAATCCAGAGGCCATACCCTATTCTACATGCAGCCGAATGATTTATTTTGCGAAAATACCTTTGTCTTTGCAAAAACACAAAAATTCACATTAGATGAAGCTGTCAGCCCCTGGTTTTCTTTGCATGAACCTGCCATTCAACGCCTAAGCGAGCTAGATATCATCTTAATGCGCAAAGACCCCCCATTTGACATGGAATATCTTTATGCAACCTACTTATTAGAACTGGCTGAAAAGCAAGGTGCCTGGGTCATTAATAGCCCAGAAGGGCTTAGAAATACGAATGAAAAAATGCTCACTCAATGGTTTCCCAACCTGATCCCTCCCACATTAATCACCAGCAACAAAGCCAAATTACATGCTTTCATTCAGGAGCAATCTGATGTCATTCTTAAACCCCTGAATGAAATGGGCGGCCGATCTATTTTTCATATAAAAAAAACCAGTGATAACTGTTCTGTCGTTCTGGACTGGCTGACTCAGGAAGAAAAACGCTCCATAATGGCACAACGTTTTATTCCAGACATTCTGGAAACAGGTGACAAACGTATCACGCTTATCGCGGGCAAACCTGTACCTTACGCGCTGGCAAGAATCCCTGCTCAAGGGGATTTCAGAGGCAATTTGGCAGCAGGTGGAACCGGCATTGGCGTACCCTTAAGCGCACGTGACCAGGAAATTTGCGCTAAAGTCGCCCCCCTGCTGATAGAACGCGGCCTGATATGGGTGGGACTGGATGTCATTGGAGACTATCTAACGGAAATTAACGTCACCAGCCCAACAGGCATTAGAGAACTAGACAACCAGTTCGGGATAAATATCAGCGCCCAACTATGGGACTGGATTGAAGCACAATTCAACAAAAATCATAAAAAATGCTGAAAACAAAAGTTTTCAAACCCAATAAGCCGTCTTTGTCATCACTTTAGACATGAGTTTCATCCCTGTTTTTACCCATCCAGGGAGATCGGCTGCCCCATATTGAACAGCCATTGTGGCATGCTCACCTTCATCTACTTTCATTTGCTTTAAAATGGCTCGACTCTTCAGATCATTCACTGGCAGTTTCGTGAGATGACTTTCTATATGCGCCTCAACCTGCCGCTCAGTCTCTGCCAAAAACCCCAAACTCCATTGATCTCCCAATCTTCCAGCTAACATCCCAAGAGAAAAAGCACCGAAATACCAAATGGGGTTTAAATAACTCACATGACTATCCAGCTGCTCCAGGCGATCAAAACACCAGGCCAGATGATCCACTTCTTCTGCCGCTGCCTGCTCCATGGACTCCTTTACCTGAAGGCTTCTGGCTGCCCATGCCTGCCCCTCATAAAGCGCTTGCGCACAAACCTCTCCTGCATGATTTACACGGATTAAGTTAGCGCTACGATGCTTTTGTTGATCCGACAAGGGACGCTCTGCACAACAATCTCCGGGAGAAGGTCGGGTAGTATTTTGCGGCCTGCCAAATAAATATTGAAGGCGTTGATTGAGTTGGATCAATAGCTGATCTCCCATGGAATAAAAACGTGTATTCATTCAATTAGAAATTCCAAAAAGTCAAAGATGAACAGGACATATTAGACAACGTCCCTAAACATGCTATTTCCTACCCTCTCTTGAAGTCAAGCAAATCATCAAACCTCTATTGACGTAACAAAAAAAGTCAATATAATCAAAGCAATAAAAAAGAAAAACTCAGGAGCTTTCAGTGGAAACAAAAGACATTTTTAGCAAAATTTCAGACATGCAACACTTCGCTGCCGAAAATAACATAGACCTTTATTTTTTTAGAAAATTTGAAAAGAACGGATTAAAATGCAAGCCTTATGCACTTTCTTTAGCCGTTGAAAATCAGGATGTTGACGAACAATTATTAAATGAATACTCTAAACAGCTTGAATCCCTTGTAGGCTGTAAAACCAAAATATTCAAGAAAGAAGATTTGCAAACTCTATGGAGTATGTATGAGAAAAAAAATCTTATACTACCCTTGTCAAATGCTTCTGAAGAAACATTCAACAGGCTTTACCCTTCTAACTTTTTCTTTAAGCAGCGCCCTGAAGATGAAGATCTATCCATTGAAAATATCCAAATAGACAACGCTGATGAGTCTGATAGCCTATCCTCTGAAAATGCGATCAAAACTATTACAGATATTTTAGATGACTTGACCGAAGCAGATAGAAATAAAGCATTAGAAGAAGTGAATTCTCGTTATCCTTCTTCTGTTCAAATGAACCAATATTAAAATAGGATCCACACCTGAGTATAGGTATAGTCAATCCAAGATAAAACCGTAGGAAAATTATCCCATCTTAATTTTTGTTTTCATCGTTGTAACGCCTTCATTTACAAAAAGTAAACTTCAGACGTTACGCCTCGAAAACAAAAATTATCTGGGCAATTTTCCTACGATTTTATCTTGGATTGACTATATTAATTGTGAAAGGAGGGGTGAACTCAGAGCTCAATGTTTATCCCCTCCCTTTTGCCTCTAAAAAAGGGTGCAATATACTTCTTGCCTTTCAGTCTCTGCCTCTGAGCTGCTCCCTTCATTTTTTTCCTTTAATAGCATTCTAAGATGAGCAATCTCTTCATCGTTTTCATTCAAAGCGCGTTTAAGCTCATCATTTTCTTCCTGTAAGGCACTGTTAAGAGAACTCAGATCTTGAGTCGTATCATTTAATTGGCTCTGTAATGCCTGGTTTTCAAGTTTTAGTCTCTCTGCCGTTCCTTCGAGCGTAAGCTTTTGCACTTCAGACAGATCAAGCTTATCTGAAAGGGTATCAATTTCAGCCTTTTGTTTAAGGTTACAAACCAGCAAATCTGCATTTTCAGATTTCAGATTATTTATGGTTTGATTGAAATGCTTTATATCCTCTTCGAGAATTAACCGCTGCTCTTTAAGCACATCAATTTTATCAGCTTTCTTCGAATCACTCTTCACTAACGCCTGCGCATCAGCCTTAATCCCTTCTATTGTCAAACCCAGATCTTTAATTTGTTGAGTCAAAGATTGTTTTTCTTCACCTAAACTATAAATATCTGCTGCTTGTTGAGTATTCTCTTTGACCAAGAGCTGATTCTCAGACTTCATCTCTTCTATTGTCAATTCAAAACCTTCAATTCGTTGAACAAACGATTGTTTTTCTGTTTCTAATGCAAGAATCTCTTCAGATTTTTGAGCATTATCTACAATCAATGCGCCATTTTCAGTTTCTAAATTTTTTATGGCTTCCTGAAGCACTTCAATCTGCTTGGAAAGCTCCTCTTTTTGTTCTTCCAGTTGCACCCTGCTTTCGTCTAATTGAACAATTCTTTCCTCAAGCTCAAGAACCCTATTTTGACTCTCATGAGTTAGATTATTATCCGTTTTTAGGTTATCGATCAGAAGCTCTATCGCAAAACGTTTCTCATTCAACGAGGAAACCTCCTGCCCAATTACAGCGATATCGTTGCCTATTTTATTAACCTGTCGACTAAAGTGTTTTACATAGGGATTAACCACATTTTTGTTATTTTTGAGTTTCTTGATCTCCTTTGTCGGTTTACCCCCTTTACCTAACTTTTCAAATATATATGTTTGAGTGTTAGGATCAAATTTCGGTGTAAGAAAGCCTTGATCAGTATAAAATCCCTTCTCATAAAGATTGCCATTGAGTCTATTTACTTTGTTATGAAGAAATATTATTTGTTGTTGAAGATAATCAGCATTATCCACAAAACTCACAAAATCTAACTTTGCTAAAGCAACCACATCTAAATTCAAATGCCCTTCTAGCTCACTAACAATAAAATTCAATGCTTTAGATAATTTATCACTTTCGATTTTACCTAATTCATGCATCATATGATCTCTAATACCATTATACTCATCAATTAAACTCTCAGAAGGGAAGATCGTTGAAAATGAACTCGCGAATGAACACTCAGCCGTACCAGAAGCGGTAGAAAGATTCTTAAAAATAATGTCAACAATATTTTGGATCGCTAAATATTTCGTTAGGTTTGACGACTTTAAGCTATTTAGTGAATTAACATCAAGGTCTACATCCTGTGTGTAGGATTTCAAGTCGACTATTTTATCTTTTATCAAACTGATTTGCTTACTAGGCACCCAACCAATATTTTTTCCTTTTACTTTAACTGAATTTGCTATTCCATTAATAAAGGGCGCATAATAATTATTATTTGAGCCGTTTTTGGATAGGTTCTTTAAATAAGATTTCAATTGAAATGCCATACCCTCAGTAAAGTCATTTGATCCCTTATAATAGTGAACTAATGCATCTCTCAGATTGACAAGTGCTCCAGACAGTTCTCCCTGGATATTATTCTTCCGTTCTTCTTCCCCTAAAACTTTTAAACAAAACATAAATGCGTCCATATCTTCAGAACTCAAAACGCTTTTATTGACTATTTCTATAGCCTGTTTACTCCAATCACTATATTCAGGGGGTAAATTAAAGTTATTCATTGCATTCAAATTAAATTGAAAACCTTCTTTCTGTGCTTTCATTCTCTTACCTCTAACTCCGAATTTTTTATATTTATCACGAAGCAGCTTGAATGAAAAAAATTAAAATAATATTAAAATTCAATAATTTAGTATTATTTTTACGCCAACAGCATATCACCCTGTAATAACAAGACCCATCATAGAATTATTCTTTTCATTTCATCAAAAGTGCTTTTAGAAGCCTCTGATCTCTTGATTTTTAGGCGCCTCCTTGTCAGTATGACGAATGAATATTAACTGAATGGTCTTTTTTCATGCCTTCAAATTTTCCAAAACAAGCTGAACATCCTGAACAGCAACCCCTCCATCTTTTTACTGAAAAAGCCTATTTGAATTACTCCATGTATGTTATTTTGGATCGGGCTTTACCACATATTTCAGATGGTTTGAAGCCAGTACAAAGACGCATTATTTATGGAATGTCTCAGCTAGGTCTCAATGCTGCAGCCAAGTTTAAAAAGTCTGCCAGAACCGTTGGAGACGTCTTGGGTAAATTCCACCCTCATGGAGATGTTGCCTGTTATGAGGCCATGGTATTAATGGCTCAATCTTTTTCTTACCGATATCCACTTATCCTGGGCCAGGGCAACTGGGGCTCTATTGATGACCCAAAATCCTTCGCAGCCATGCGATATACTGAAGCTAAACTCACGCCCTATGCAGAATTGCTACTCAAAGAACTAGAAGATGGTACAGTGGATTGGGTGCCTAATTTTGATGGCACACTTGAAGAACCTGTCCGCTTACCTGCTCGTCTACCCAATGTACTGCTCAATGGCTCAACCGGAATTGCAGTGGGTATGGCGACGGATATCCCTCCTCACAATCTCACTGAAGTCGCTATGGCTTGCGTTCATCTACTTGACCATCCCGATGCTTCTTTAAAAGACATCTGTCAATACATTAAAGGGCCTGACTTTCCTACCCGTGCTGAAATCATCACACCCGCCTCCACCATTCTGGATATGTATGAAAAAGGGACTGGGAGCATTAGGGCTCGAGCCATCTACGAAAAAATAGAAGATGAAATCATCATCACAGCACTTCCTTATCAGGTTTCAAGTGCAAAAGTGCTTACTCAGATTGCAGAGCAAATGCAAGCAAAAAAATTACCGATGGTAGTTGGCTTGAGAGATGAATCTGACCATGAAGAGCCTGTTCGCCTCGTCATCACGCTAAGATCTAACCGTGTGGATACAGAAGCCTTGATGCTTCATTTGTTTGCAAGCACAAGTTTAGAGCATAGCTATCGCGTCAACCTGAATATTGTAGGTCTTGATGGACGTCCCAGCGTTAAAAGCTTGCTAACGATTTTAACTGAATGGCTGACTTATCGAATACAAATCGTCCGTCGCCGTTTAGAACATCGATTAAGTAAAATTCGACACCGCCTACATATTTTAGAAGGCTTGCTTATTGTTTATTTAAATTTAGATCAAGTGATCTGGATCATTCGAAATGAAGACCACCCCAAACAAAAACTGATGGAAACCTTTCAACTGTCTGAAATTCAGGCAGAAGCCATCCTGGAAACTCGTCTAAGACATTTGGCTAAACTAGAAGAGATGAAAATTCGAGGAGAGCAATCTGAGTTAGAAAAAGAGAAATCTACTCTGGAAAAAATATTATCCTCTGAAAGCAAACTAAAAGGGCTCATTCGGCAAGAAATTCTGGCAGACGCAAAAAAACATGAAGATCCTAGACGCTCTTCGCTCATCGAACGTCTGGAAGCCAAAGCTTTTAGTGAAACTGAAACGCTGTCCAATGATCCCGTCACCGTTATCCTCTCTCAAAAAGGGTGGATTCGAGCAGGTAAAGGTCATGAACTGGAAGGCAGCCAATTAAGTTACAAAACTGGCGATCAGTTCCTCTCCCAGGCAAGAGGTCGAACAAACCAACCAGCCGTGCTGCTAGATAGTACTGGACGAAGTTATTCATTACCCACACACACACTGCCTTCAGCTAAAAGCCAAGGCGAACCCCTTACCAGCCGATTGAAACCCTCAGAAGGTGCTTTCTTTAAAACCGTTCTTATGGGCAATGAATCAGATTTATATTTACTTGCTTCGAGTCAAGGTTACGGCTTTATTGCAAGATTAGGCGATCTACTGACCAAAAACCGTCAAGGCAAGGCGATGGTTACACTACCGGCTGGCGCTCACTTACTGGAACCTAAACCGCTTAAAGAGATTGCAGGTCAGCTCGTTGCCGCAGTCAACTCCAGCGGTTATTTATTGCTATTTCCTTTAGAAGACCTGCCTTTACTCCCCAGAGGAAAAGGAAACAAAATTATTCAACTTTCTACCAGTAAAACCGGAGAAAATGAATCACTGGTTGACTTGGTGATTCTCAATCCACAAGACAGTTTGAAACTTCATGGCGCAAAACGCGATTTTGTACTCAAACCTTCTAACCTGGCTCAATACCACGGACAAAGAGGAAGGCGAGGCAAGCGCTTACCTTCTGCACTCACCCAAGTTAAACATCTAACGAGCATGCCGCCCACGCTTTAAAATATAAAGTCAGCGTACTTTTAGATAAAATTTGACCCATTTCGTTCTTTTTCGCTTGAAAAAATCTTTAGAGACATTGCCTAATGCCTCTAAACAAATCTTCATTGGTAATTAGCCCCAAAAAATCAAAATTAAATTATTGAATTTCATAAAAATTTTCCCATTTCTTTAAAGTTTACTTAATAAAACTTTGTCAACATATTTATTTAACAGAAATAAATATGCGAGGGAGTTATCATGGGAACACCGATTCAAAAGGCGTTAAACGGAGATGAATATGCATTATGGGAGGCAATTACAGATAAGCACCTTGAAATGCTCCCTTCGGTTCCGACAAAAAACGTCCTAAATTAAGAAATAATTTTTGTCTGAATAAACGCCTCATGGGGAGTTAATTCTCCCAACGCCTGATGAGGTCGCTCATGATTATAATGCTGAACATATTCAGCAATCAAATGTTCAAGTTCATGAATGTCATCAAATTCAGATAATTTTATCTTTTCATGCTTGATTGACCGCCAAAAACGTTCAATGTACACATTATCCAGACACCTGCCTTTACCAGTCATACTGATTTTAATATTCTGGCCTTTTAAGACATTTGTCCACAACTCAGAGGTAAACTGAGCGCCTTGATCTGAGTTGATGATCTCTGGCTTTCCCTCCTCCAGACCTCGGCTTAATGCCTCTAAACAAAAACCCGTATCCATTGTATTTGATAAAGACCAACCCACAATATAGCGACTATAGACATCTATCAAGGCCGTTAAATACGCAAATCCTTTTCGTGTCCGGATATACGTGATATCCACTTGCCAAGCCTGGTTAGCGCGGTTTATATAGAGTCCATCAAGCAGGTAATCATAAACTTCATGTTCTTCTTTTTTTAAGGAGGTGTTAGGGCCTGGATAAATCGCTTTTAAGCCCATCATGTCCATCAACCGTTTTACTTTTTTACGATTAATCAGCATGCCTTCTCGCTTTAATACCTTAGTAACCCGACGATAACCAAAGTGGGGTTGCTTATACCAAATATCATAAATGCGGTTCATCAGCACCGTATCATCCACCCTCGCTACAGGCTTATAATAAAGACCACTCCGCTCTACACCCAGCAACTGACATTGACGGGAGACCGATATCTCTAAATTTGGATTCACGAGCAACCGACGTTCTTTTGACGTTAGATGCTCGCGTATGCCTTTTTTAGGTAGTCTACCTCCAGGCTCAATTCACCTACTTTTTTAAGCAATTGATCTCGTTCATGTTCTAAGCGGACATCCGCTGGTTTGTAACCTTTTTCAAAGAGTTCACTGCCTCTTTCAAGTAGTTCTCTTTTCCATTTCGATATCATCGTCGGAGCTATTCCATGCTTGGCACTTAGACTTGCAAGGGTTTCTTTTCCCTTAATTGCCTCTAATGCAACACGAAATTTTTTAGCCCCAGGGTATTGTTGTCTGCTCATCTTTTTTCTCCAAATATTTAGCTTAACATAGCGATTAAATATTTGGGAGCATTTCACCTTTCACAAATTGACGAGACACAATACTACCAAATTCAAAATGCAGAAAAGTCTGCTAATCGCGATATATTAAGAGCAGCATATGCCTTGTATAAGGAAGATTATAATAAGGCAAAGAAGTTACTAAACAGAGTTATTGAGCTCTCTGAAAATAACCCTACCGCATCCGCATTACTTGCACAGATTTCATTTGAGCAAGGTTCTTATGGTACAGGCAATGAAGCACATGTTAAGTTACACCATCAATTATCAGAACATTTAGACTCACCAATTGCTTTTTTTGTTGAAAAAAGGGTTGAGTTAGAAAGAGGGCACTTTATTCAGAAAAATGGCTCATTACGTTATATACTCAAAAGCAACCCTTCAGCCGATTATATAGAATTGATGGAAAAGTCTGCTCCATTAATATCTCGTCTTCCAAACTATTACCAAAATTCGTTCTGCGAACTATTGCTTGATTCAATTCTTGAAATAGAATGGCTTGCACATGATAGAAAGGATTTAGTAAATATGTTCGACAAAGTATTTGGATTATACTCTGAAGCAGCTAATTTCTTTGAGTATTTTAACAAGCGAGAATTAGTCGACAAACTTCTTGAAAGCAAAGTTAACTTGCGTTTGGGAACAAATATTGAAACCGGCGATAAGAATTGTATCTCTACAACCTATCAAGCAGCCATTTCATACCTGTCAGATGAATTTAAATCAAAAGTGCGGAAAGACAGAACTAAGTGGGATAGTCATGCTTCATTCTTTACAGCTGAATGTGACGCTAATACTATTTTCAAAAACATTCAACAAGTAGATTCTGAGCTCTTTTCGCTAAATGGAGAAATCAACTTTATAGAAATTAATCCCGAAAATATTGATGCGTTGAACCAAAAGGTAAATACGCTTAAGTTCAAAGTTAGCATCTTAGAGCAAGCTTTGAGTGGAGATATCAGTGAAATAAAAATGGGAGATGACTTGGTCGAGATGCTTGAAAAAACTCAAAAAAACCTGAATGGCCTAGCACGTCACCTAGATGATATCAATGAATGCTTTAACGAGATAAATGAGCTTCCGAGCCTGTAAAATAGACTGTGTATATATAATGCTCCCAAAAATTGGCTCTAACATATAAGTTAAATTTTTCAGAGGCATCCATAGAGAAAATCGAATAAGTTAACTTTATGTTAAGGTAACCCATATAAAATGAACTAAGAATAAATATTAAAAGATATTTATATACCGTTTAATTCATATTTTTAGGAAAAGACTGATGAGAGAAAAAGTTTATGATAGCATAAACCCCGAAAAATATACGATAGATGCCCAAAAATTTTGGTTAGAGAGAATCGTTCTAGTAGCTTGTTCTTTAAACAATAAAGCGTCTACTAAAGCATTAGGTATTGTTACCAATGCTTCATCTGTTTTTTTGGAAAATTTAGAAGAAAGAAAAATCAACATAGATCAAATGATCAATGATATCGATTTCTTAAAGGGTAAAACTTCTGATGAACTCACTCCATATATCCATGCAATGGAGTATTTTGAAGCTAAGGTCATAGAAAATAAAGCTACCGACGAAAGTGCTATGAAATCTCATAGCTTCTTCAGTTTAATGAAATCTAAACTTAAGTATTTAAAAGAAGATCAAAAAACACAAGAAAACGAAATCATAAAGAACTTACAAACACACTTGGAAAGCGAAAAAACATCCTGCTCAAAACCTCTTGGCGAAAAAATTGATGAACTTTTAACGGTGCTAAACGACCCTGAAGAAAGTCCATCAAAAAAAATTTCTCATTTCAAGGAAATGGTGGAGGAAAACCGCCCAAGCCTTGGAGCCAGGATTTTAAATGTGATTCTCTGTATTTTAAATGGTCGCCGCATTTCTGATGTGCTCGATGAAAATCCTTTTAAATCGCTTAAATGTTCATTCTGGAATAGAACAACTGACCTCATTCAGGAACAAGAAGAAGAAAAAGAATTAGATTTGCCATCACTCCAGTAAAACTGTTGAGCCAGGCATACTCAAGGTACCTCATCCATTTGAATCTATAATGGAAATGGATGAGTATGCCCTCAGCAATTCCCGCCGGAAAACACTCCAATTTATCAATGGCTTGCAATACCCCTTCATTCGCGATGGGGGATATTAAGGGGGAGAATCGCGATCCTCTCCCTTAAAAGCGCTCGCAAGCTTAGCTTGCGAGCGCGCTAATCAAGGGAAGCAATTCTTGCCCGATAGGGCGGGAATTGCTGGTATGCCCTAAATTTTCACACAGGCTCAAGCATTCCCTTTAACCGGTACAACACTTCTAATGCCTCTCTTGCAGTCATGTCATCAGGGTTCAAGGATTGCAAATATGCCAAACAAGGCGAAGTTTCCTGAACTTCTGTCTCTGCTGAAAAGTTGAGCTCAGATTGGTTCACTCCTTGAGTTTTTGTTGTCTCGAGTTCTAATAGTTTTTTTCTAGCCAGGTGTACAACGCCTTGTGGAATCCCTGCCAATTTTGCAACTTGAAGTCCATAACTTTGATTTGCTCTGCCTTTTTTTACCGTATGCAAGAATACAATATGATCCCCCTGCTCCACAGCATCTAGATGAACATTTTCTATCCCTGCCCCAGGCTGTTCTGCCAAATGTGTTAATTCAAAATAATGGGTAGCAAATAGCGTCAATGCCTGTATTCGCTCAGCAAGCTCCACTGCACACGCCCAGGCTAATGACAAACCATCAAACGTGCTGGTTCCCCTGCCTATTTCATCCATCACCACCAGGCTTTTTGAAGTTGCATGTTTTAAAATATACGCTGTTTCTGTCATTTCCACCATAAATGTAGAACGACCGCCCGCCAGGTCATCGGAAGCGCCAATCCGGGTAAATATTCGGTCAATGGGGCCAATCCCTGCCTGTTTTGCAGGGACATAACTTCCAATACAGGCCATCAATACAATTAATGCGGTTTGACGCATATAAGTCGATTTTCCTCCCATATTAGGCCCTGTAATCATCAACATTCGGCTCTGATCTGACAAACAAAGATCGTTGGGAATAAAAGGGTCTTTCATCAACGCTTCGACCACTAGATGCCGCCCCCCCTCAATGTGAATACCTCGCTGATCACTGAAAACAGGACAGGTTAAATTTAAGGCAAGCGCACGTTCCGCTAAATTCTGAACCACATCTAGTGTTGCAATACCAATCGCCATCTGCTGCAACGCAGGCAAATGCTCAATTAAAATATCCAGCAGCTGTTCATACAGCATTTTTTCTCGTGTAAGCGCCCTGGCCTGACTACTCAACACTTGATCTTCAAAGGTTTTTAACTCAGGTGTAATAAAACGTTCTGCATTTTTTAACGTTTGCCGTCGAATATAATCCGTAGGAATAGATTGGTTAGATTGATTGCGGCTAATTTCAATATAGTACCCATGCACGCGATTATAGCCTACCTTCAATGTAGACAATCCTGTTCGGGCTTTTTCTCGCACTTCCAGATCCACTAAATATTGGGAGGTATGCTCACTCATTTGACGCAGTGTATCTAATTCACTGTCATAACCTGGCGCAACAACGCCACCTTCCCGAATCAATGCTGGAGGATTTTCAACAATCGCCGTTTGGAGGCGTTTTAACAAGTCTGGGAAGGGATGGAGCTGCTGATGTAATTTTTTCAGATAGGGCACTTCAAATTGACCGGTAAAATGTGCTATCTCAGGCAATTGCTCCAAGGTATTACGCAGATGAATCAGATCACGAGGCCTGGCTGTTTTTAGTGCAACCCTTGCCAAAATGCGCTCAACATCTCCAATGCGATCCAACCCAGATTTTAAAGCCTGTAATGAGTGCTGCATCAGGCAACCAATCGCTTCCTGACGACGAGTCAATTGTGCAATATTTCTTAAAGGTTGATTTAACCAGCGTTTAAATAAGCGGCTCCCCATGGGAGTAGATGTATGATCCAATACAGATGCTAATGTGGCTTCCCGTCCACCCTTCAAATTATAAACAATTTCCAGGTTTCGACGGGTATTGGCATCTAACATAACAGCCTCTTCCATCGGTTGAACCTTTAAGGTCCGAATATGGGGCAAAGGGGCTTTCTGCGTATAGACTGCATACTTCAGTAATGCACCGGCAGCAATGACCGCATTGGGATAAGACTCGCATCCAAAGCTCTTTAAATCCAACGTTTGAAATTGTTGACACAAAGCCTGAACAGCGCTTTCCTTTTCAAATTCCCAGGCTGGCCTTCGAGTAATGCAACGTACAACAGAGGTTAACTCTAAAGTTGAATGCTCACTCAACAACAGTTCCGTCGGTTTAATTCGATTCAATTCACTTAACAGTAAATTCAAATCTGCTGCCTCTGAAATATAAAATTCTCCACTGGTCAGCTCTAAAGCGGCAACCCCAAATCGGCCTTTATGCTCATACAATGCAGCCAGGAAGCTATCTACCCGCTCCTCTAAAAGACATTCATCACTGACCGTACCCGGTGTGATGATGCGGGTTACCTCCCTTTCAACGGGACCTTTACTCTGTGCCGGGTCCCCGACCTGTTCACAAATTGCAATTGATTCCCCTAACTTGACAAGCTTTGCCAAATAGTTTTCAGCAGCATGGTAAGGCACACCCGCCATAGGAATAGGCTCTCCAGCAGACTGACCTCTTGCCGTTAAGGTAATATTCAACAACTTGGCTGCTTTAATTGCATCATCAAAGAACAATTCATAAAAATCCCCCATTCGATAAAAGAGCAGCATTTCGTTATATTGCGCCTTAATGCGTAAATACTGGGCAATCATCGGCGTATGTTGTGAACAAGTGTCTTTCACCCTCGTCGCACCTCCAAATAGGTAAAATCAACACTGGATTTACAATAAGTTTCTTTAATAAAAAAAGCAGAAATTAACCAAGCTAGCCCAGCAAAAACCACTAAGACACTAAAAGCCATATCGTAGTGATTCAAGTTCGCAGGTAACCCTCCTTTCGAAATATCCAGTAACCATCCAATAAAAGGGGCTGTTATCGCTGAAACCAAAATGATGATCGCATTATTTAACCCAAACCCAATGGCCACAAAATGTTTCTTAAATTGTTCTGCTGTAGTAGCAAATCCCAAGCTTTGTCCGCTGGCACCAATACCTAGCAGAAAAAAGGCCAGCATTAGAAGGTAGGTTTGAGCTGTCAATAGTATCAGTAAAATAGAAACTATGGCGCAAAGTGCTGATGCCGCCATCAGACTCTTTCTGCGCTGCAAAAAATCAGATAAAAATCCTAATAAAGGGCACCCCACTGCATATCCAAGCCAAGATATGGTCAACAGATAAGAGGCAAAGCTCAAATTAAATCCCTTTAACCCTAGAAAAAACCTGCCTTCATTTTCAGACAAATATTCAACCGCAAAATAAACAAAAGCTGAAAAAAAAGCAATGTACCAAGGTTGGGCTCGGGAAAACAATCGTTTGACAGAGATTTTAATGCTTTCAGGTCGATGCAGGATAATATATCGCCCCATTTGCTCTTTATTATTCTCGACAAACAAACTCACTAAAAAGCTCAAAACAACCCCAACGCCACTTAAACTGAGAAACACAGACCGCCAACTCACATTCGTTGTGCTTGCTAACGTATCTAAAGGCCCTGCTGCAAGCATAGGCCCCATCGTGGCAACAAACTGGGAAACCCCTATAAAAAAAGCGATACGACGATTAGGCATCCAGTCATGCACAGATATCAACAAGCAAATAAACCCAAAGGATGCCCCAAACCCCATTAACGTTCTAAAAAATACTGCCACTGGAAAAGAGTAGGAATATGCCAAACCCACAGCAGAGATCGTGCAAAAAATAACCCCAATCAGTACGGATTTCTTTAAGCCAATATGATCTGCAATGATCCCTACAGGGATTTGCATCACCCCATAAATGATTAAAAATGTTGTGGTACTCAGCAAGGAAAACTGAAAGGAAGACAGTTGCAAATCGCTCATCACAGGATGTTGAAACGTACCAACAACAACTCGTAAGAGAAATTCATACATGAAAAATAAGACACAAATAATCCAGACTAGAAAGCCTTTTTTTGACAGTGGGTTATCTTTCATTAGCCTTCAGTACCTGTCTGCTTTTGACCCCACTCCTCTATCACACTTTCTGCCTTTTCATAATCCAGAAAAGAACTCATTTTAAGAATAGGAAGACCTTCATGCACAAGGGGTGCTGAGTTAATCCCCACAACAATGCCCTCCCTGGGCGCTTTAATAGGTTCCAAAACATCCGTCCCAAAAGGGTCTGATATGGTTGCAATTAACTCTCCCTTTCTAAGAGTTTGCCCCAATGAAATATTGTGATGCAATATGCCGCCTTTATGTGCGACAATCCAGGCTTCTTCCCTTGAGAAAATCGGTTGAATCTCCTTGGTCGGCGCTTTCTCCAGCATATCAATTGCCCGCATCACATTTCGAACCCCTTGCACCCCCAAGGAAATGGCATCCTCATCAAAGCGCACCGCCTCTCCTGCCTGATAGACCAATAAAGGAACCTGCAGTTCTTCTGTCGTTTGTCTTAAAGTATTTGCCATAACAATGACATCCGTAACCACAGGTGTTTGAAACACCTTGGCTAATTCCTTTGAGCGCGTATTATCAAAATTACAATATACTTGAGGTAAAATATTGTGGTTTATTTCCCCTGTATCCAGCTCAATGCAGTAATCTGCTCGCTTTAAGATTTCATGTGTAAACACGTGCGCGATTCGCTCCCCAAAACTCCCCAGCTCCTTCCCTGGAAAGCAGTCTGACAAATTATGATCAATGGGTAATATGGCAGGATAGTGCGTTAATCCGTAAACATTCACCACTGGAATAGTGATCAACGTACCTTGAATATCTTCCGGTCTGATCATTTTGGTAATTCTGTTGGCAATTTCCAACCCATTCAACTCAGTGCCCTGCATGCCAGAAAAAACGACCAGACAAGGTCCTTTTACTTTACTGTGTATCACCTTAATCGGCATATATAACGGTGCACAGGAATATTGCTCAGGTAACGGCAAAGCCAAATTTGCAGCCTCCCCCGGATGAATCACTGTATCACAGATGGTTAATTTTGAGTTTTTCATACCTATAATCCTAATATTAATCCTAAGCATGAATGAGCTTAATATGCTTCCTCTTGAAAGTAAAATGTTGACAAAACTGCTTGAAAAGCTTGGTTGCTTTATCAATAATATGCTTACACCTAAATTCACTAGCTGGAAACTACTGAATTTAGGTTAAAAAAGGTAAATACCCCACTCAAGAGGATTCTTTTGTATGAATCTAGATTTTTTAGAATTCGAACAGCCCATTGCTGAACTCCAAGCTAAAATTGAAGAACTACGCTTACTGGGTTCTGATACTGAAATTAACATTACCGAAGAAATCCAGCGTCTGGAAGGAAAAAGCAAGGAATTAACCCGCCATATTTTTTCTTCATTAAAGACCTTCCAGATTGTCCAACTTGCACGTCACCCACAACGACCACACTTTACTGACTACCTTGATTTGATCTTCACAGATTTTGATGAGCAACAAGGGGATGGCTGGTATAATAAAGGCTCTACGATTGTAGGGGGTACTGCTCGCTTAAATGGACAGCCTGTCATGGTCATCGGGCATGAAAAAGGACGCACTACAAAAGAGAAAATTCAAAGAAATTTTGGCATGCCTAAACCGGAAGATTACCGCAAAGCCAAGCGTTTAATGCAACTTGCTGAAAAATTTAATCTCCCCATTCTAACCTTTATTGATACCCCGGGTGCTTACCCTGGTATTGGTGCAGAAGAACGAAATCAAAGTGAAGCCATTGCCAAAAATCTTTGGGTGATGTCTGAACTTAATGTCCCTATCATCTGTACAGTCATTGGAGAAGGAGGTTCAGGAGGAGCATTGGCCATTGGCGTTGGTGATCAGGTCTTTATGTTGGAATACAGCATTTATTCTGTCATCTCCCCTGAAGGTTGTGCATCCATTCTCTGGAAAAGCGCTGAAAAAGCAAAAGAAGCGGCTAAAGCAATGGGAGTAACTGCACAACACGCCAAAAAATTTCATCTGATTGACGGCATTATTAAAGAACCCCTGGGAGGTGCACATCGAGATCTGAAAGCGATGGCGGCCACCATAAAAGACACCTTAACCAAAACACTGGAAACCCTTCAAAAGAAAAACATTACTCAGCTCTTAAAATCAAGATATAAAAAGCTGGCCTCCATAGGGACGTCTTAATCTCTTATGATCAAGTCTTCCATGCCACTCCACCCCAGCCAGCTCCCTACTGCAAAAACATTCTGGGTTGCTTACAGTGGCGGGCTAGACTCCCACGTTTTGCTGCATAGCGTATCAACCTATTTTACGGATGTTCGAGCCATTCATGTACATCATGGTCTCAACGCCCAAGCAGATCTGTGGGCATCCCATTGTCAGCAGACCTGCAAATCCCTCAACATTCCTTTAACCATAGAAAAAATTCAACTTCCCACCCCCCATCAAAATATCGAAGCGCTGGCCAGAGAAAAGCGATATGAGGTATTTTCAAAGATCATAGGTCCAGATGAGGCTTTGCTAACCGCACATCATCAAGATGATCAGGCAGAAACCTTGTTACTACAACTATTCCGAGGTGCTGGTTTAAAAGGGCTTTCTTCTATGGCTGAAAAAATGTCCTTTGGTCAGGGAGTGCTTCTTCGCCCGTTTTTACACATTAGCCAGTCAACAATTCGTCAATATGCCTTAACCCATCAACTGGCCTGGATAGAAGATGACAGCAATAACAACCTGCAATTTCAAAGAAATTTCTTGCGCCAGCAACTTATCCCATTGATTCAAACACAATGGCCAGGCATTCATAAAACCTTGTCAAGAAGTGCAGGCCATATGGCTAACGCTCAAACATTACTTGAAACCTTGGCAACCCAGGATCTAAAAGAGATCATTCAGCCCAATCAAACCCTTTGGATTCCCGCTTTATGCCAACTTTCAACTCAACGACAACAAAATGTCATACGATATTGGCTCACTCAACGCAATCTGCCTCTCCCATCCCAGCAAAAACTACAGTCGATTCAGAAAACTGTATTAAACTGTAACCCAGATGCCAACCCAATCGTCACCTGGACTGGGGTGGAAATTCGTCGCTATCGGCAACAGCTCTACGCCTTAAATTCAGCACAAAATACAAAAATAACAAAATGTTACGAATGGAATTTAAATGAAAATCTTGAAATTGAGGGTGCTTCAAAACCCTTAACTAAAGAAGCGCTTACAGCTCAAGGCATTCACTTGCCCAGCATAGAGAAGCTCACTATTCGGTTTCGTCAAGGTGGGGAGCGTTGCTTATTACCAGGTCATACACACTCAAAATCCTTGAAAAAGCTTTTTCAGGCATGGGGCATCCCCCCCTGGGAAAGAAACAAGATACCTCTTATTTATCACAACGATCAACTGATAGCAGTCTGGAGGTAGATAATGCAACCACCTCACCCACTTTTCGACACCCTTTCTTTTCTCTCTCAACAAAAGTCAGTGCATCCGAGCATCAAAGAAAAATTACCAGAGGCTGAAAGTGATTTCGCGCACGCACATGCATTTCTTTCCAGCTACCAAGGCAGCAGTGCTACCTTTAATGCCTATCGTCGCGAAGTTGAACGTTTACTGCATTGGAGCTGGCTTGTCCAGAAAACCTCCATTCGCTCACTAACAGCAACCGATATTGAATCTTTTATGGTTTTTTGCCAATCCCCGCCTAAAAACTGGATTGGGTTATCTCAAGAAATCCGTTTTATTAACCAGGACGGTACCCGCAAACCTAACCCGGCATGGCGCCCCTTTATTGCAACCGTATCAAAGGCTGCAAGGGCAGCAGGGAAATCACCCGAAATTAAAGATTTTTCCCTCTCACAAAGCGCATTACAAGCGATTTTCTCTATTTTAAGTAGTTTTTATAACTATTTGATTCAAGCAGACTACGCCACGCGAAACCCCATCACTCAAGTTCGACAAAAAAGTCGCTTTTTGCGAAGATATCAGGGGAAACGCCAAATTCGAAGGCTTTCTGAGTTGCAATGGTCTTATGTTATTGAATCGGCAGAGATATTAGCCGCTGAAAACCCAAGCACTCATGAGCGCACCTTATTCATCATGAAGGCTTTATTCGGCATGTACCTGCGCATTTCAGAACTCTCAGCCAGCCCACGATGGCAACCTCAAATGGGACATTTTTATCGTGACATAGAAGGTAACTGGTGGTTTAAAACCGTGGGAAAAGGAAATAAAGAGCGAGATATCTCTGTGAGCGATGCGATGCTCACCACACTCAAACGATATCGAAAAAGCCGCGAGCTTTCTCCTCTGCCCACACCAGGAGAATCCACGCCCCTCATTTGCCAACTTAAAAGTTCTATGCCCCTTTCTGGGACACGCCATATCCGTAAAATTGTTCAATTTTGCTTTAATCATGCCATTGAACGACTGATACAATCCGGATTCACAGAAGATGCCAACCAACTCATGTCAGCTACCGTGCATTGGCTGCGGCATACTGGAATTTCTGAAGATGTCAAATACCGACCAAGAGAACACGTACGCGATGACGCAGGCCACAGCTCCAGTGCGATTACAGATCTGTATATCGATATAGAAAGACGCGAACGTCACGCTTCTGCAAAGAAGAAAGTGATCCTGCCAGACGAAACTATCACCTGAAATCTATTAAAGCACGATGCTTTTATAGGTTCCGTTGCAAAAACTCCACTGTGTTAGACTTTTCTCTTTGCAAGGAGTACTGAGATGGTTTCAAATTTTGGAGATCCGTTAAAATGGCGCCATTTTCAAGGACAATTCGATGGCTGGTTGCAGCCTAAACGAAATCAAATCAATTTTATCAACCAACTCTTTGGCTTTCCTGCCTAAAATCTCAACGACTAATCGTGAAAATTTTAACCAGAACTATTTCTTGCAACAGTGCCATCAATACACTTAACTCGTTGCTCCCCTACCCTCTCTTGAAGAGGAATGCTCCGGCCATATAATTCATGGCAGCTTCAACCAAAAAACCAGAGCGGGTTCCACCATGATGTTGCGCATATAGCTTAACACCTATAAATTTGTTACAAATGCCAAACAGATTTTTTGTCTATTCACCCATAAAAATCTTTGCATAGTGCTGCTATGAAACGATTTTTATGGGTGAACAGACGGAAAAAATGGCAGGCATTTGTAACAAATTTATAGGTGTTAAGCTATATTGGTCTATCTGCCTTAAAATATTCTCAGGCAGACTGATGTTAACGCGCATGATCTTCCCAGAGATTTTTGACAGATCAATCTCAACTATCGCCAAAACTCCACCTGAAAAATCAGGATTACTCAAATGCTCTTCCAATAGCCTTTTCTGAGGAATAGGTTCATTATCCAGCAACAAACCTTCAATATGGCACTAAATGGCTTCTCTAGCATTTTGAAGCGCTTCCTCAATACTGCTGCCAGCAGAAAAATATCCTGGTAAATCAGGCTTGAGTGCACACTCTTTAAAACATGCGGTTAATTATTTTTTATATGAATTGACCTCCGGCTGGAATCCTGGTGAAAAAGGGTCATGCTTGCTTTTTGAGCAAACCAATCTATGCAAACTTGTAAGCAAAACAAGTTGTTAACCCAGTTGAATCTCTTTGGATCATATTCCCCGCAGCTTACTGCAATGAATTAGTCGCCTCTGAAGAATTCGAAAATTGATTGTAAACTATTCCCCGTCATTGCGAGCGAAGCATGGCAATTCAGGCAGGAGCAGTTAGAAGTGGTGAGCAGTTAGATAAATGCTTAAATTTGAACAGATGTTGTAATCTAAGACAAGTTTTATAAAGGTTGAGCTTCGTCAGGCAAGAGAATAGGAATCCCATTCTCAACAGGGAAAGACACTTGATTAAATGAACAAATGAGCTGTTGTTTTTCAGGTTCATGTTTTAATTTCCCAAGACAAATTGGGCAAACAATCATATCCAGTAATAAGTTATCTATCATAAAGAGATCAAAGTTGAGTGGTCGGGACGGCCGGATTTGAACCGACGACCTCTTGCGCCCCATGCAAGCACGCTACCAAGCTGCGCCACGCCCCGAAAATTTAACAGACTGAGACTACTAAACCACATCCTAGGATGCATTTCCTTTGTAAGACTTCAACCCAAGCAACACATGCTCAAGTTTACTCACCGTTTCCTGTAAACAATGCACAGCCCTTGGCAGCTGAATAGTTTCTTTCTTATTGTTTGCCAACTGCGTCTTTGCTCCCTCTATTGTAAATCCTTTATCATACAACAGACAACGAATCTGTCGAATCAATAAAACATCATTCCGCTGGTAGTAGCGCCGATTGCCATGACGCTTCAACGGTTTCAATTGAGGAAACTCCTGTTCCCAGTACCGTAGCACGTAGGGTTTTAATGCACAGAGTTCGCCTACTTCTCCAATAGAAAAGTAACGCTTATCCGGAATATTAGGAAGCTGCTCAGTTCTGCTCTTTTTCTTTAAGTCTTGCTCCGCCATATAGCTCTATACTTGCCTTGAGTTTTTGTCCTGGTTTAAATGTAATGACTTGACGGGCTGAAACAGGTACTTCTTCCCCTGTTTTAGGATTTCTACCGGGTCTTTCTCGTTTGTAGCGAGCAACAAAATTACCGAAGCCAGAAATTTTGACATTAGAACCTTCTTCTACTGAAGTTTTAATTTCTTCAAAGAAGCATTCTACAATTTCTTTCGACTCACGTTTGCTAAGGCCCAAAATGTTATACACATTTTCTACTAATTTTGCTTTTGTTAATACTTGTTTTAAAGCCATGATTGTTAATCTCTCAAAGTCATATTAATATTTTTCTTCAAAAAATCCATAAAAGCCTCCATCTGTTGATTAACCTCCGTTTCTAGCAGCGTCTGCGTTTTCGACTGAAAAATTAAGGCTATTGAAATACTTTTCTTGCCTGATTGAATCGGCTTTCCCTCATAAATATCAAATAATTTTATCATACTCAAGTATTTATTGCTAAAAAGTGTAATCTTTTCATTTAATGTATTCCAGGAAAGGTCTTGATCCACAATTAAAGAGACATCTCGACGTACTGCTGGGAATTTGGAAAAGGGTTCAAATACTTTTTTTATCCGCTGAGCTTCCATCAAAGCAATGTTCAGTTCAAACAAATATAAAGGCGTGTCTATTTTAAACGTACTCACCAAGTTAGGATGTAACGCACCTACATACCCTAAAATGTGCTCATTCAAGCTGATCGTTGCAGCTCTTCCTGGATGAAGTGCAGCAGGTAAATGATCAGAAGAAAAAGTCGGCATCGGACAGCCCAAGGCTGCAAATAATGTTTCAACGTCTCCCTTGATGTCATAAAAATCCACAGCTCGATTGGTTTCTCCCCAATGTTCTGGCATCAAACTACCTGCAGCTAACCCAGCTAATTTTTCTTCTTGTTGAACCATATGAGATTTTTTTGAAAAACAAGCACCGACTTCAAACAAACGTACGCGCTCCTGCTGGCGATTTTGGTTATACACAAAAGCCTTTACCAACCCAGGCCACAAGCTGGAGCGCATGGTGGAGAGCTCTTGTGAAATCGGGTTAGAAAGCGCTAATGTTTCCTGATCCGGTGAAAACATCTGTTGATCTACAGATGAAATAAAGCTATAACAAATCGCCTCATGATAACCCTGATCTGCCATCACTTGTCGAGCTTTCATACGATCAATCTGTTCACCGCCTTCTCCTGAAGAAGATAAAGGATAGGTCATGGTTTCCTCCATGGGAACCTCATCATATCCATAAAGTCGAACCAGCTCTTCAATCAAATCCGCCTCAATGGAGATGTCAAAACGATAAGTAGGAGGCGTCACTTTCCAACCTTCAGCTGTTTTTTCCAGCTGCATTCCAAGGTGCGTTAGTATCTCCCAAATCTGTTCATCCGGGATTGAAAACCCTAAAACACGCTCAACCTGGTTTCTTCTCAAGAGAATAACAGGCACCATCGGTAAATATTCCGTAGATTCAACCGCCTGGACAGGCCCAGCCTTTCCACCCATGAGTGAAAGTATCAGGTGTGTTGCTCTCTCTAAAGCCATGACAGCTAGCCGACTGTCAACACCTCGTTCAAAACGCTGAGAAGAGTCTGTATGCAATCCATAAGCCTGCACAGTTTGACGAATGGCTAAAGGATTAAAATAGGCGCTTTCTAAAAAAAGATCCGTCGTTTTTTCCCCGACCATTGCCTGACTTCCACCCATAACCCCTGCAAGCGCCTGAGCACCTCTTTCATCTGAAATTAGCAGCGTGTCTGAACGAAGTGTAAGGGTTTTACCATCTAACAAGGTAACTTGTTCACCCTCCTCTGCCTGACGAACCACAATGCCACCTTTCAATAAAGCTAAATCAAAAGCATGCATGGGTTGCCCTAATTCCAACATCACATAGTTTGTAATATCAACCACAGGATGAATACATCGTACCCCGCTGCGATCCAGACGTGTTTTCATCCAAAGCGGCGTTTCTACTGCAAGATTAATATTTTTAATGACACGACCCGCATAGCAAGGACAATCACTGGGTGATTTCACTTGTATGGGAAAAATATCTGGAATAGATGGGGTTAGCGTCTCTATCGAAGGTCGATTCAGTCTAACCTGGCTGCCTGCTGAAATTTCTCTTGCAATCCCCTGAATGCTGAGGCAATCACCTCGGTTTGGCGTAATGTTTACTTCGATCATCCTGTCATCTAACTGTAAATACTCCCTTACATTCATACCTACAGGCGCATCTAAAGGAAGCTCCATAATGCCATCCATTTCCTCGGTTAATCCCAGTTCTCTAGCTGCACAAATCATACCTTCAGACTCGACACCGCGTAAACGGGCATGTTTTATTTTGATTTGATTAGGCAGTTCAGCTCCAGGTAATGCAACAGGTACACGAATCCCAACTCTGGCATTTGGCGCACCACAAACAATGGTCGACAGGCTCTCTTTTCCTACCTGAACACGACACACTTTCAAACGATCCGCATTCGGATGTGCCATCACTTCAATGATTTCTCCAATGACCACCTGATCAAATATCGGCGCAACAGGATCACACCCATCAACCTCGAGCCCCAACATGGTTAACTGATGTGCTAAGCCTTCTGTACTTTGGGATGGGATACTTACCCATTCTCTTAACCAGCGTTCGCTAAATTTCATAATGTCACACGGAAAATATCATTAAAACTGACCCAAAAATCTCAAATCATTTTCAAAAAATGAACGAAGATCATTAATTCCAAAGTACAACATAGCCATTCTATCAAGCCCCATTCCCACTGCATACCCTGAATAAATCTCTGTATCTATGCCAACATTTTTCAAAATATTAGGATGTACCATTCCACACCCTAAAACTTCCAGCCAACCCTCTCCTCTCTGTATATCCACCTCAGCGGAAGGCTCGGTAAAGGGAAAGTAAGAAGGTCGAAAACGAATTTTGATGTTTTGATCAAAAAATTGGGTTAAAAATTCAACAATTAAGGCCTTCAGCTGTGTAAAAGAACAATGCTTATCGACACAAAGCCATTCTAATTGGTGAAACATTGGTGTATGTGTATGATCAGAATCACAACGATAAACTCGCCCTGGTGTGATCATACGAATAGGCGGTTGCGTATTTTCCATCACGCGAATTTGAACAGTAGAAGTATGGGTTCTCAACAAAGTACCATCAGGAAAATAAAAAGTATCATGCATATCCCGTGCAGGATGGTGTTCAGGAATATTGAGCGCAGAAAAATTATGGTAGTCATCTTCAATCTCAGGTCCTTCAACCACGGAGAACCCCATCTTTGCTAATATCTTTTCGGCCCTAATCAGTACTTGAGTTACAGGATGCAAAGAACCGATTTCCTGAGCACGCCCCGGCAAAGTAACATCAATCACCTCTTGAGAGAGTCTTTGAGTCATTTTAGCAGAAGCAAGTACATGTTTTTTTTCTTGAATGACATCAAGCAATCGTTGCTTAATTTGATTAATTTGCTGACCTAATGCAGGGCGCTCTTCAGCAGAAGCTGTTTGGAGCGACTTCATTAGCTCGGTGACTTCTCCTTTTTTTCCAAGATACTGAACACGAATTTGATCAAGTTGCTCTAAAGAATCAGCTGACTCAACGGCATGCTTTGCATGAGCAAGTAAGTCATTTAGTTTTGTTTTGAGCATAATGTATTGATCCTCATAGCAATCGCAGTGTTTTCTGACGCTAGAGTCCTGAGAAACGTCCTATCAGAAAAGCTTCACGCAGCTAAGGCTGCTTTAGCCTGATCAACCAACACACCAAAAGCAGGTTTATCAAAAACAGCTAAATCTGCCAATACTTTACGGTCAACCTGAATGGACGCTTTGCTAAGACCATGCATTAAATGACTATATGAAATACCAAACTCACGCGCCCCTGCATTGATACGGACAATCCAAAGCGCACGAAACTGGCGCTTTCTTTGGCGACGATCCCGATAGGCATACTGTGCAGCCTTTATCACCGCTTGCTTAGCGACTCTATAAATCCGGCTTCTAGCACCATAGTACCCTTTTGCCTGATCTAATACTTTTTTATGCCTTGCTCGGGCAACAACTCCCCGTTTAACTCTTGCCATAAAGGACAACCTCTCTATGAGTTATAATTGATAAATGAATACACAATATAGCCCCTGTATTTGGGAATACAGGTTACAACCCGGCTATCGTCGCTTACAAATACGATTCAGCAATCTGACGATACGATTAACATCACTACCATCTACGACCGCCAATCCTCTTAAGTTACGTTTTCTATTAGCTGCTTTTTTAGTCAAAATATGGTTTCGATTGGATCGTCTATGCTTAAATTGACCATTTGCAATCACTTTAAAGCGCTTTACGGTCCCACGATTTGTTTTTAATTTTGGCATTTTTTTCTCACTCTTCTACTGTACTTAAGGTATGTTTTCAATTCATATGTTGAGTGTCATATACGAATAATGATCTGAAGCCACACCCTACATATTCTCAAGCTTTTTGACTTAAAAATCAATACACTCACACGTGGTGAATAGTTACAATATCGTTTTGAAGAACAGGTTTTAAGCTTTACTTGCCTGCTTAGGTGCTAACACCATGAACATTTGCCGCCCTTCTAACTTAGAAGCCTGCTCAATACTGGCAACTTCGTGAAGATCCTTTTCTACCCGATGCAATAAGGTTACCCCCATATCCTTGTGCATCATTTCACGTCCACGGAATTGTATGGTCACCTTAACTTTGTCTCCATCTTCCAGGAATCCTTTAATCTTGTTTACTTTAATCTGGTAATCTCCTAGATCTGTATTCGGTCGAAATTTAATTTCTTTAACCTGTACCTGTTTTTGCTTTTTACGCTGTCCCTGTACTTTCTTTTTCTTTTCATAGAGATGTTTACCATAATCCATGATTCGACAAACGGCAACATCTGAACTTTGCATAGCGACCTGAACCAGATCTAACCCTTTTTCCTCAGCAGCTTTTAACGCTTCTAAACGAGAAACAATTCCTAACTGTTCACCCGCTTCCCCTACCAGAAAAATTTTTTTTGCATGAATGTTTTCATTCAAATGACTATCTTTTTCTTTAACATTTGGCTGTTTCTGGTTAATTTTCAGATCCTCCAGTTTTATTTAACACTTAAGGCTGCTGATTTTCAGCCTCTAACTGATCAAGCAGGTTACCCAACGTTACATTACCCAAACTTTCCCCGGTTTGCAAGCGGACAGAGACCATTTGCGTCTCCATTTCACTTTTGCCAACAATCACCAGGTAAGGAATTCTTGAAATAGTGTGCTCTCGAATTTTAAGCCCAATTTTTTCATTTCTTGCATCTACAAAAGCTCTTAGATGCTTCTTCTTCAATTCAGATAAAACACTGGCAGCATACTCAGCAGACTCATCTGTCACATTCAACACAGCAACTTGCTGAGGCGCCAACCAAAAAGGAAGATTTCCGTTGTAATGCTCGATTAAAATCCCAATAAATCGCTCTAAAGAACCCACAACCGCCCGATGCAACATAACCGGTGTTTTTTTACTGCCATCTTCAGCAATATAGTAAGCACCTAAACGTTCAGGCATGACAAAATCCAGTTGAAGTGTTCCACATTGCCAAACCCGACCCAGACAATCCTTTAAGGAAAATTCAATCTTAGGTCCATAAAAAGCACCTTCACCCGGCTGCAAAACCCAATCCAGCTTCATTTTGTCCAGGATGGTTTCCAGAGCCGATTCAGCCATATCCCAAACCACATCCTCTCCTACTCGTTGCTCTGGACGTGTTGAAAACCGAACAATCACTTCACTGAATCCAAATCCTTCATATACCTTAAATAGCTGCTTAATAAAAGCCGAGCTTTCAGCTTCAATTTGTTCAGGCGTACAAAAAATATGCCCATCATCCTGATTAAAATTACGTACACGCATCAAGCCATGCAAGGCACCTGATGGTTCATTGCGATGGCATGACCCAAACTCAGCCAGGCGTAGCGGTAAATCCCGGTAACTTCTCAGGTCCTGCTTGAATATTTGAACATGACAGGGACAGTTCATAGGCTTCACTACATAATGACGCTCTTCAGATTCCACCTGAAACATATGTTCAGATCCAAATTTTGACCAGTGCCCTGATTTCTCCCATAAAATTCGGTCAACCAGTTGAGGCGTACGCACTTCGTGATAATAGTCCTGATAGCAAAGTGTTCGAATATACTGTTCAACCTGACGATAGAGCTCCCATCCATTAGCATGCCAAAAAATCATGCCAGGCGCTTCTTCCTGAGTATGAAACAGATCCATTTTTTTTGCGAGTTTACGATGGTCGCGCTTTTCGGCCTCTTCTATCCGGGTCAAATAGTCATTCAAAGTTTTTTTATCAGGCCAGGCAGTTCCATAAATCCGTTGAAGCATCTCATTTTCAGGATTACCTCTCCAATAGGCTCCTGAAAGCTTTGTTAATCTAAACGCTTTTAATCGACCCGTATTCGGTACATGAGGCCCCCGACAAAGATCTAAAAAATCCCCTTCCTCATAAATGCTTATCTCTTCTTTTTCAGGCAAATCTTTAATGATTTGAACTTTATAGTGCTCCCCCATCTGCTCAAACAGGCGAATCGCTTCTTCCCGAACCAGGACACGACGTGAGACTTCATATTGACGAGCAGCAATTTCATACATTCGACTTTCAATGACTTCCAGGTCTTCATTCGTAAAAGCAGTTTCCCTGGCAAAATCATAATAAAACCCATCCTCAATAACAGGGCCGATGGTAACTTGAGTTTCAGGATAAAGCTCTTTCACGGCATGGGCTAATAAATGCGCAGTTGAATGACGCAAAACTTCAAGCCCCTCTGGATCTGTGTCTTTCAGTAAAACCAGGCGAGCATCCTGATTCACTAAATAAAAAGTATCCACTAGCTGATCATCAACTTTAGCTGCTATTGCAGCCTTAGCCAGGCCAGGACTAATGCTTGAAGCAATCTCAAATACAGTTAATGGCGCATCGAAATGCTTTTGAGCACCATCTTTAAATGTAATGGTAGGCATGAATTTTTCCGTACTCAGAGGTTTTAGCGAGAAGGTTGGTAGGCACGAGTGGAATCGAACCACCGACCCCCACCATGTCAAGGTGGTGCTCTAACCCCTGAGCTACGTGCCTAAGCAGGAGAAAAGAGTATCATTAGAGCGATTGAACTTCAACCATTTTTAAAGTTAGAAATCTCTGCCTCTTGGGGCAGAGTTACCCTACGCGATGGGGGGGGACCAGAGGGGGAGAATCGCGATTCTCCCCCTCTGGTCACTACCGGAGTTACCAACTGATGAATTTAGGTTTAAGGAGAAGGTACCTGCATAACAGAGATATCGAAGCAAAAAAAAAAGCAGCTCTGAAATCCAGAGCTGCCTTGTAAAAATTTTTGAAAGCGCAATGCGCTTTAATTTTACTGCGCGCTTTGATCTTCTGCAGGAGCAGGAGCAGGAGCAGGAGCTTGCGATTGATCTCCTGGAGACATGGCTCCTGCTTCAGCATTCCCCATTTGACTACCATTAGTTTGCACTTCGTTAGCCTGGGTTTTCGTGGCAGACTCAGTTTGATTGTGCTGTTGCTCACATCCCATTAAGGCAACTGCAAACAGCGTAGCGACTAAAAGGCTTATTTTCTTAACCATATATTCAACTCCTAAAAAGAATAAGTAACGTTACCAAGTAGCACTGGATATTACCCTGAGGGAAAATTCAATGAAAGCAGAAAGTCAGGAAGTCTGGGAGCAATCCTGCTCCTCTCATTCGTAGCAAATCCTTTGCTATCAGACCCCGACACTCACTCACATCTAGTCAATTCAACGGCATCCTTACCGTGACACTCACTCCAAAACTACTATCCTTGTTTACATGCAACATCCTGTTGCATGCTCACTTCCTTGTCAAAACAAATCCTTTGCTTTTTTTCCATTTATTCCTTAAGATTAATCCTTAATCTTTGCTTAGGCTTCCTGCCTAAATAATTCATCCTAGAATTATTTCGTTTGTTTGACTAAACGTAAGGTAAGTCTAGCAAACCCAAATGCATTTGCAACCATGCAAAAACAGGAGGGTAAGCGCAAAAGTTAATGTAGTTTTTTAGGTTTCCCCCGTTTTCCCTTTAAAATCAACAGACTAAAGCAAAACAAAAAATTATTGCTTTAAAATTTTGCTTGGTTAGATTACTTATCTTTGAGATATGTCTCACACAAAAATACACTATAAACTGCCCATATCAAGCCTGGCCAAAAGCCTGTTTATCAAAAAAACCAAGCATTTTAATCACTTTTTAGGGTATGTTTACATTTCATTTCACTCGTCATTGCGAGCGAAAAGCGACAATGACGGAGGGCAGTTAATTTACCCAACAATATAGTTGATAGCGGGCTTTTTATAACTTGTATATAAGAGTTACTCAGACTTCCACCGCTTATGCAACCAAAGCCACTGATCAGGGTGAGACAGCAGGAACTCTTCTATTTTTGCATTATATTGCTGGGTATTCAGGTAAATATCTTGTTTTTCATCCCCACTGGTTATCCATTCCATGGGTGGGTAAAACTGTAACACATGGTGATTTTTACGGATACGGTAGGATTTCATTGGAATGACCCGTGCATTGGTATGCTGCGCAATCATTGCTAAACTTTTATAGGTACCAACTTCCTCACCAAAAAATGCTGCCTTGATACCGTCTCTAGAACGCAAGCTAGCATATTGATCCATGATAAAAACGACTGCATTTTTTGCTTCTATCTCATCTACAGCCCTTCCTAAAGCATTATGCTTAGGAATGACTGAAACTCCCGCTTCAAAAAACCTTCGAAATAAAATATCTTCTAACCACTTTATATTCAGAGTTTTTCTAATCACATAAAAGTGGCCTCTAAATTCTTGAAAATTTAGCATCCCTCCTATCGCCCCTAACTCCCAATTGCCGAAATGACCGGTTAAGAGAGCAACACCTTGCTTCTGATGATACGCTTCCAATAAATGTTCAGTCCCAATGACTTCAACCCGGCTGCGTATCTGATCTTTTGATAAAAAGCGCAAATGGATATTTTCCCATAAAAAGCGGGCCGCGTGACTATAAAAAGCTTTTACAAGCTTCTGCATCTCAAAAGGAGATAGCACATTTGAAAAAACCCGCTGAATATTAGACTGAACTACCTTTTTCCGAACAGGCAAGCAGTAATAGAAAAATAACCCTGCCTTACTTGGTCTTAGCTTTGCCACATAGTTTTTTAGCGCTTGCTTTTGCGCTTCTGCTATCATGATGAGTGTACCTTAAGAAGCAGGGCACTATTTAAAGAATAAAATGCCCGGCTGATTAATAACCCAACTGATGATGTAACAGGCTGTGCTAATGCGCTTGCAGGTAAATGCTCAAATTCCGGGTCTTTTTGATTCAATGTTGGAATACCAGGCGCACTTCCTTTCCGTAAAGCCAGGAGCATTAAAATGGACTCTATCACACCGGCTGCGGTTAAGGTGTGACCTGTAGCCCACTTGAAACCGGTTACGGGCACTTTACTGGACTGAAAACAGCTTAAAATGGCAGCTGCTTCTGATGCATCTGATACCCGCGTTCCATTGGCATGCGCAGCAATCATCCCCACATCCTTTTCTGTTAAACCTGCTTTTCTCAGTGTATTTAAAATGCAGGTTTTTAAGCCTTCTCCTGATCGGGTTTGAGATAAAATGCCTTCACCTTCTGAAACTGTCCCCCCTCCCAACACCTCTCCATAGATAGCAGCTCCTCGCTCTGTTGCTGCATGTGAGGCCTCCAAGACCAAAGCACCAGCCCCTTCTCCCATAACAGTCCCATCTCGCTTTACATCAAAAGAATGTACTTGTGTTTTACTTAATAGACCTGTGCCTTGATAATACATTTGCTCCTGAGCTGCAATGCCATAGTCATAAGCAACAACGACTGCCCGATCAATCTGTCCAGATCGAATCGCATGATATGCTTCAAGAATAGCCTGTACACCACTGACAGCATGATTGGCAATATTCTGGTTAGGTCCTTTAAAACCATATCGTATACCCGTATACGCTAATACATTATTAGGCAATGTTTTTAGCAACCACATTGGGTGCACATTTTCCTGAAGTTTTTCTGCAAAAATTTTTGTATTACCCCCCCCCTGCGCAAGCAAAGGTAGATAATCATATTGTTGATAAAATTTATTCCCAGGAGAGCCTACAAATATTCCCACTTTTTCATTGATTGTTTCGGTATCAGGCTGCTGGTCACGCCAGGGAATAAGCTGGCTGTGTTCAACACCTTGTATAGCCGCATTTAACCCAAGCACATCCTGGCGAGAGAGTAGTTTCAGTAATTTTCGATCTGGGTACAAGCGCTTAGGATCATAATCTTTTATTTCTCCGCCTAACAAATCTGTCCAGGCAGAAGTGTCCCAATGGGTGATCGGCCCAATCCCGGTGCGACCTGTTTGAATCGATTTCCAGGTTTCTTCAGCAGACTCTCCTGCAGCTGTTATGAGACCATACCCTGTCACTAATACTTTATTATTCATGGCTTTACTTTTCTAAATAAAAGACAACTGTTAGATCCTCCAAACCCGAAAGAATTTGACAGTACAGTTTCAATGTTTTTTTGTCTCGGCCCTTCCCTCACATAATCCAAATCACAATCTGGGTCTGGCGTTTTCAGATTAGCGGTCATAGGTATATGCCCATGATGGATGGCCAATGTAGAAAATGCACCTTCCAGCGCACCTGCAGCAGCAATTAAATGCCCTGTCTGACTTTTCGTAGAGCTTACCGGAATGTGTCTTGCATCAACACCAAAAACCGATTTAATCGCATTTGTCTCACTTAAATCATTCATTTTGGTAGAAGTTCCATGTGCATTGATATAGTCCACATCCTCCTTATTCACCTTTGCATCCTTTAATGCCTGCTGTATTGCCTGAATAGCCCCATCCCCAGATTCAGGTGAATCGGTAATGCGATAGGAAGTCAATGAATTTCCTTCTCCAGCTAATTCCGCATAAATCCTGGCACCTCGTTCCCTGGCAGACTCTAAGCTTTCTAACACTAAAAAAGCTGCCCCTTCCCCCAACACGAATCCATTTCGTGTAAGATCAAAAGGTCGACTCGCACTTTCAGGCGTATCATTGTAAGTTGACAAGGCACCCAATAAACAAAAGCTGGCAACCCCTACAGGATTAATCATACTGTCCAGCCCTCCGGCCAAAACATAATCAACCTCTCCACGACGAATCGCCTGCATTGCCAGACCTAGTGCTTGCCCACCTGATGCACAGGCGGTATGAACGGATGTCGAGTATCCTCGTATTTGATAGTATTTCTGTAAAAGCCCCAGCCCAGTATTAGACTGAATTCTGCAAAAATCCGACAAACTAAAAAAGTCCGCATTCAGCTGCCCCATCTCTGAAAAGTCTACTTCGCCAGACTGTGCATAGAAATGCTGGAAGTTCGCCAGGTAATTAAAATCGGCTGCCATCATGCCGCTTCCCAGCACTATTCCCCATTGATGCGCAGAAGACTCAGCAGGCAGAATGCCCGCATCTTCAAAAGCTTCTTGAGATGCCTTTAGGGCAAAGTCTGAAAAACGCACAGAATTTCTGAGCAACTTCTTGTCTTGAATAAAATGATGAACATTAAAATTTTTCACTTCTGCAGCAATTTTTGCCGAAAAACCACTGGCATCAAATAATTGAATACAACGAATCCCGCTTTCCTGATTTAATAATGCATTCCAGGTAGAAGAGGTATCATGACCTAATGGTGTAACCATGCCTATCCCAGTGACAACAACTTTTTTCATATTTTTTCAGCGTTTTGACTGACTTCAAGTGCATGCCTGTCTGTCATAGGATTTGGCTCAAAAACCGCTTCTAATGAACAAACTGTTTTATCATCCACTTGTGTTTTACAACTAAATAAAAATCCTTGCTTTGATTTCTCTTTTAAATGAACCACAGTTACGATACTATCCCCAGGCAAAATAAATTGCTTTATCCGTATTTTATGCAAACGGGTCAGACGATAGTACTCTGCCATTTCTCCCAATGTTCTTCGAAGGAAAAGATGCGTCAATTCCAAATTTCCATCTAGTAATAATGAGAGCGGTAACACGGGTTTCCTTGGAAAATGATCCACAAAATAAGGCGCTAACAACGAAATATTTTTTTGGGCCGTCATGCTTTGTGTATTGAGATCCAGGATATGATCATAGAAGTCATAGCCCTCTAAAAACTGCAAACCTTCCAAATACTCTAAATTCCTATCTCCATCGCAGTCATCCTCTAGCTCCCCTTCCCCAAAACCCACAACCTCGGGTAGCATTAAGTTCGGCGCAGAAATGACATTAGGAGATAGCGTACCTGGACGAAAAATCATATTAAACTGTTCGCGCGCCTGGGCAGTATCAATAAAATCTTCCATAGGTAACAAGGGACCCACCGCATGCCTTAAGGAAAAAACCGTTTCCCCGCAGACAGTTGCATAACTATTGTAAAGCACACTTTGATCATCCATCGCCTCTATTTCAGTATGCAATAAAAGCGTTTCTCCCAGATAAACGTCACGATGCATTCTCACTTCATCTGCAATCCCAGCCACTGGTCGCTTGGAAAAATCACAAGCCTCCATGACAACCCAGGCAGTAAGCTGCCCCAATGCCTCTCCAATAATACAGGACGATAAAATACTCCGACCTTCTCTATCAATTTTGAGATAAAGATCAGATGTTGTCACATGCTTAATGCCTTTGGCACTTCGCTTGGGCTCAAATTCAAATATCCTATCAACAAATAAAAAGTTCATTCAGTCTTTGCACCTTCTTGTTGCGCTTTCTCTACCAGTTTACACAGCGTTTCAACTGTAAATAATGTAGGAATTTCAGAAACCTTCAAATCAGATTTAAAGGCATTCGCTGGCACTTCTGATAAATAAGACTTCAAAACTTCCAGCCCTTCAGGCGTGATCACACCATTTTGCTCAAATTTATCTTCAGACAAAGTCCCTCGAACATTTTCTTCTATTTGCCCTCTAGGAATTTTAACCTTAAATTCACGCTCTAAACGAAACATAATGTCTAAATAGTCGATAGATTCTGCGTTAAGATCATTCATCAAAAAACTTTTCAATTGAATTTTACTTTCGTCCATATCTAGCACATCAGCCAGAATAATAGCTACTTTGGGATAAATTTCTTCAACTGTCAGCATAATAATTTCCTCTTAAAATAATGATTCTTTAGGGAGGGGTTTTACCCCATTTTAAAGCCGCCATCAACAGGCAGTATCACCCCTGTCATGTAACTCGCATAATCTGATGCCAAAAAGGCAATGGCTGCTGCCACTTCTTCAGGACGTCCATAGCGCTTCATCAAAATTTTTGAGAGAACTTCTGCCTCTCCCCGCTCTCTCACCGCTTGACTCATGTCCGTCTCAATAACACCAGGAGCTACTGCATTGACTTGAATTCGCCTTGGAGCCAACTCTACTGCCAAACTTTTGGTCAATGCTTCAATTGCTCCTTTACTGGCAGCATAGTTTACCTGGCCACGACCACCTTTAGTTGCAGAAACAGAACTGAGATTAATAATTTTTCCTGATTTTTGTGCCATCATATAAGGTACAACGGAACGTGTCACATTCAATGTTCCGCTGACATTCGTTTCCAATACTTTTTGAATATCTTCTTCTGATAGTCCAACCAGCAAATTATCCAAAACAATGCCTGCATTATTAACTAATACATCAATCTGTCCATATTGATCTACGATGGTTTGTACAACCTCAGCACAACGATCTGCCTGCGTTACATCCAGCTCATATGCCTGAGCTTTCAGCCCTTGCTCTCTTAGGCGGGATTCTACTGCTTCAGCAGCTGCTTTTTGGCTTCGATAACAAAAAATCACTTGCGCACCAGCCTGCGCAAAAAACGCTGCCGTTGCTTCACCAATGCCTCGGCTCCCTCCAGTAATCAGGACGACTTTATTTTGAAAACTATCCGACTTAAACATGATTAACCTATGATTGAATAACCTGCATCCACAAAAATGGTTTGTCCACGAATCATTTCTGATTCAGGCAAGCATAACAAATAAACAGCATTGGCAACATCCTCTGGAGACAAATCCCGCCCCGCGAGAGAATGATTACGATAGGTTTCCAACAATTGTTCCCGATTAGGAAAATAACTTAATGCATCAGTATCTACAACTCCTGCTGAAACCGCATTCACAATCACGCCAGCCTCTGCCATTTCCAGGCTCAGTGATCGGACTAAAGACTCCAGGGCTGCTTTGGAAGCCCCAATAAATGGATAATTAGGGATAGCACGAATAGACCCCAGGCTGGATAGCGCAATAACACGACTCCCTTTTGATAACAAAGACCGGGCTTCCTTTGTTAAGGCACACAATGAAAACGCATTGGTTTCCATACACCAACGCCAATGCTTCAAACCCATCTCATGGGATGACTTTAACACACCACTGGCTGCATTATTCACCAGAATGTCCAACCGGTCAAAATGCTGCTGAAACTCACCCAGCATTTCTTTGATGGAAGCAGGGTCTGCAACATTCCCCTGGATTGCACAGCTTTTAACTCCTATCGCTTCCAACTCAGCAACCAATGCCTCAGCTTTATCTGAGCTGTTATAGTAGTTAATCGCAACATGACACCCCGCTGAAGCTAACTTCTTAGCAGTTGCCTTCCCTATTCCACGGGCTCCACCTGTCACCAGAGCCACTTTACCTTCAAGTATTTCATTCACGTCGTTGTACTCACCGATTGATTAATTTAAGCCGCATTCCTGAAACGCAGCCTAATTTTATCGAATTAAATCTGATAAGCAAATTTTCCAGGACAGATTGGGTAAGTTTATTTTTTTTCAAAAGTGGTTTTACGCTCTGTTCCTGCTTTTAAGCGTTCTATATTTTCCCGGTGACGCCAAATAACTAAAGCCACCATAACAGCCATAGGTAAAAAATAATGAACCTTCATTAACAGTGTGAGCATTAAAGCAGCCATCATAGCTAATAAAGATGCCAATGAAGCGTAACGAAAAATCAAAAAAGCAAGCAGCCACCCCAGGACAGCAACAACCCCCAACACTGGAGAAAGTCCCCAGAACACACCCAACGCAGTTGCAATGCCCTTTCCTCCTTTAAACCCAAAAAAGATGGGATATAAGTGGCCTAGAAAAGCAGCCAATCCGACCAGGGCAAGAGAAAAACCAGAAATGCCCAGAAGACCCGCCCCTAGAACAGGCAAAAAACCCTTCAAAAAATCTCCTAACAATGTAAAAAATGCTGCTTTTTTTCCGGAGAGACGCAGCATATTCGTGGCGCCAGGGTTTTTAGAGCCTAACTCTCGAGGGTCTGATACATGCATCCATCTAGAAACCAGTATGGCCGTAGAAAATGAGCCAATCAGGTAAGCACAGACCATAAAAACAAAAACCAGTCCAAGCATTGAAATTACCAATATATATACGTTAGGGCGTGTCATCAATTAATTTTTTAAGTTCAAAATGTGGGTAATGGAGGCAAAATTTTATGCAAATTTGAGGAAACATATCCAGATATGTGACAAAAATTTGCATAAAATTTGACCCTTTATACGCGTTTTGAACTTAAAAAATTAATTGATGACACGCCCTAATTAGTCTTCATGTAAACACACCCTATTTTCTTTATCATCCTACTGATTACACACTCGTCCTGCAACTACTCCCCATCCTGAAAAAACTTTGATCAACTTAGGGTGTGCCTTCAAGGTAGAAATTATTGGAAAAGAGATAGCTCATCATGCCCCTATTCGATAAAGAGTTAAGCTTCGCTCCATGGAAAAATTTGTTTTTTGCTTTGATAAAAGTATATTTTCATCATCCATAGCATTGCAACCGAATATACTAATTCTGCTCAGATGAGGAAAGTTGTTGTTGAGCCAATGGATGCTTTTATTTGTAATTTTTTTACAGTAGCTTAGATCAACACTTTCAAGTTGAGTAAGATCATTTAAAAAACAAGACCTTCATCTGTGATTTTGCAACCCCGCAAACAAATATGTTGCAATTGAGAAAGAGCAGATAAGGGAGAAAAGCCTCCATCTGTAATATTTTCACACCAGCTCAAATCAACATGTTTTAGCTGAGGAAATTGATTAACCATCCAAACAATCTCTCCGTCAGTCACATTGGGCTTAAGTTTCATCCATGAACTTAGACTTACTATTTTTTTATAAAAAAAATGATTAACACCTGAAAACAAACTGTTTAGCGCTTTATCTTTCACAACCCTATCTACAAAAGGATCTAACATGACCACCCGATTTGCTTGATCTTGCATACAACACCCCAATTACCTGAAAACAAAAATAAAAACAATACCTTGCGCCGAAAACCTTAAAATAAACTTAAAACATGGGCAGCTCAAATTTGTACACGAAAAAAATTACGCTGTAGATACCAATTAATCTTCTCTTAAGTACATAAATGTAAAATGGATTTGAAAGTAAAAAAGGAGGAGGAATGGTCCATGAAAGAGGCATTTTTAATTTCACTTAATTATTCTGGTGACGAACAAACTTGGGGGTATCAGCTTCAGAAATATTTGACGCCTAATAATAAGAGAGCAAAACCTATTAGTTGCGATGGTACCAGAAACTTAGAGCCCCATGAGATTTTTGAACTTGCAAACGCAGAGAAAATAATTATTACGGGTCATGGACATAGGCTGTCTATGAGTCTGTCTAACTCATTGGGTGAGAATGTAGCCTCAATGGAGGATATTGTTGATCTTTTACGAACAATACACGCTGAGCATGGAAAAAACCACTTTAAGATATCTTTAGTAGCCTGTTCTGGCCTCAATGCGGGACGTCTGCTTATCACCAGAATGCATAAAGCAGGTCTGTATGGAGAGTTGACAGCCAGACAATCTACTGTTTGGGCTGGTGATTTTGGTGGACCAAAATCCTACTACAATCCCTGGACACTAGGATCAAGTTTTTTCCATGAACCAAAAAATTATGACCATAAACGGCTTTTAAAATCCACAAAGGACGGAATTTTTGAATATGAACTGGATGCTTCCAAAGTAGATGATGCAGGAAAACCCATTTTGTATGATGCAGGAAACCCCTGCTATAACCTTTTACGTGAGATCGCCCCAAATCAATTCTATCAAGCGGAAGAAAAAATAGCATCCGTTATAGATCTGGATATAGGTATAGATATGTCTAGCTTCCCAACTTTAATCGAAGACATATTTAGTTTGGGTAGACTCTCGGTTGAGGAAAACACAAACGATGTAATTCCAGTAACCATTGGGTGGTCTCATGTATATAATGCAAGCTTTAATTTCATATGGGAAGCATTTACCCAGAAGGAAATCACATTTGAACAAGCCACTCAAAATACTGCTCAACTGATTGGTTTTATGCTTCAAGTACTTGATATGGATTATGAGCCTTTAGTTAAGATTGTCGATGAACTTCAAAAAATAGACGCTTCTCCTGAGAAGAGTATTCAAGCTTTCAATCAATTGAGATTCATGATCATGGGTTATGCGAGAAGAGACCCTGATCGGGAAGATTTTGCTGCATCATTTGTTCATGTGCATTTGTCAAAAATAAAAGAAGGGTACGATCAAATAATACAGGAAAATGAGGAAACTTCTGGAATAAAGCTTAACTAGAACCAGCAGTAGCAAGATGCTGTTTCTAAAACACACCCCGCCCCCTCCCTTGAGACCTTCAACTCATAACTATTTTTAAATCAAAGAAAGCAATTTCTTCCGCAAAACACTCTGATTTATCAATAACTTGCAACATCCTCTCATTCGCGATGGGGGATATTAAGGGGGAAAAGCGCGATTCTCCCCCTTAAAAGCGATCGCAAGCTTGGCTTGCGAGCCACGCTAATCAAGGGAAGCAATTCTTGCCCAATAGGGCGAAAATTGCTTGGCAAACCCTAACTTGTTGTTTTTTAGAATTTCATACGGGATAATCAGGGTGTGTTTGATCATCACCCATCAGAATAGGAGTTTCTTTCGAGCCCATGTACACCTGCAACCTTAATATCTCTGATCTACGCCTTTGGGTTCACCTGGGTTGTAGTGCCGAAGAAAAAACCCATGTGCAACCCGTGAGCATTGATATTCAATTATCCTTTCTCACCCCACCCAAAGGAGCTCAAACAGACAATCTGGAAGAAACGATCTGCTACAAGCATATGACAGAGCTAGCAGAAATTGCCGTACAACAGCCCTTTGACCTCATTGAGCATTTAGCAGCGACTATCTATCAAAAAATTCAGCAGCATCTCTCCAAAACCGAATATTCAAACACTCAGCTTGCTATTACGGTTCATAAACTCTCCCCCCGATTCCCAATGTCTTAGGAGGTGTATCATTTACCTACTCAGGACCTACCGCATGATCTACTTAAGCCTGGGGTCCAATGAAGGAAATCGTCTGTCTTATCTAAAGAAAGCCATCCAGCTTTTAAAGAAAATTGGCTTCTCAGTTATTGAGGAATCTATTGTTCTGGAAACCCCAGCCATGCTTAAGCCTAATGCCCCTGAGGCCTGGAATAAGCCTTACCTCAATTTGGTCATTCGAGGCACAACCACACTCCCTCCACATACTTTTTTACAAAAATTACATCAAATCGAGCAAACCTTAGGACGGCCTGACAGCCATGAAACCTGGGCTCCAAGAACCATTGATCTGGATATTTTACTATGGAATCAAGAAGTCATTGATACGCCAACATTGAAAATACCTCACCCTGCGCTGCTAGATCGCTTTTTTTGGCTACATTTGCTTGCTATGCTCGCCCCTGATTTATGCCTTCCCAACCAACCTAACGAAACCTTGGGCGCCTTGGCTCATCGAATGCTGCCAACTCAACCTTTTTTTATTCGCAGCCTGGTTTTAACCCCCCAATTGGTGGGTATTGTGAACATTACACCCGACTCTTTTTCTGATGGGGGCGCTTATCTCCACCCCGAGCCGGCTATACAGCACATTTTAAAATTGCATCAGGAAGGTGCTGCTGTCATTGACATTGGTGCTCAGTCTACGCGTCCTGGTGCTGCCTTTATATCTCCCCACGAAGAATATCAGCGCCTGGAACCTATTCTAGACGGCATTAAACCTCACATTCAATCCAAGGGTATCCAATTAAGCCTGGACAGCTATCACCCAACCACACTACTAAAAGCGCTCAAACATTACCCGATTGCCTGGGTGAATCTTCAAACGTTGCCTCCCCCTGAAGTGCTTTCGGAAATTGCAACCCATTCCTGCCACATTGTGCCCATGCACTCTCTCACCCTGCCTCCCACTAAAGAACACATCATCACCCACCTCACTGAAATAGAACGTTGGACAGAAAGCACCTTAATACAATTAAAAGCTTGCGGTTTCACAGACAGTCGTATTATCCTCGATCCAGGTATTGGCTTTGGAAAATCTGTTTATCAAAACTTACAACTGCTACAAGGCATAAAGCGCTTACAAACATTTCATTTTCCGATACTGATCGGTCATTCCAGGAAGTCCTATATGAGGGCCTTTTCACATAAAAAACCCAACGAAAGAGACATAGAAACCTTGGCAATTTCCGATAATCTCTTAGCCAGTGGTGTCGATTATTTACGGGTACATGAAATAGCTGCCCACCATCAGTTCTGGACAGCCAAACAATCAACCAAACCACTTTAATAAAAAGGAGCAACAAAATGAAATTCATAGAAAATTTAAAGACAACATTAGATCAATACCATCTGCTAAAACACCCCTTCTACCAAACCTGGAATGCAGGCGAATTAACACCTGAAGCCCTTTCTCTTTACGCAAAAGAGTATTATCATCACGTAGCCGCATTCCCGCGTTACATCAGCGCTATCCACTCCTACTGTGACTCCTTGCCACACCGGCAGGTACTATTAGGCAACCTCATTGAAGAAGAGCAAGGTGAAAAAAATCATCCGGAATTATGGCTGCGTTTTGCAGAAGGGTTAGGCTGTTCTCGCAAAGAAGCGCAATCTCCTGCCCAATTAGACACAACACACCAACTGGTTGACGGCTATTTCGATTTAGTACGACAAGGGTTTGCAACAGGTCTCGGTGCTTTGTATGCCTATGAAAGACAAACTCCAGAAGTATCGGTATCGAAGATTGAAGGCCTGACCCAGTTTTATAATCTCACTGATCCTGAGGCGCTAGAGTTCTTCTCTGTCCATGCAACAGCAGACCAGTGGCATTCTGATGAATGCGCACAGATCATTGAAGCACTGGATGAAACCCAGCAGGCTAATGTACAGGAGGGCGCTATTGCCGGAGCAAAACTTTTATGGCACTTTCTGGATGGTATGCAAACCGTTCAGGAAGCAACGGTTGCAACTCAATGAACCTAAATGCCATTCAAACTCACCCCATTAAGGCTGGAGAATCCTTGACCGGCCTTTTGGATCGCTACTTACCTCCCCTGGAAGAAAAAACAATCGTAGCCATTACCTCAAAAGTGGTAAGCCTCTGTCAGGGCAGAATACTTTCCAGGCAGGTAGTTGAAGATAAAAAAACGTTAATTCAGCAGGAAGCAGACGCCTTTTTAGAAACAGAGGCGAATCCTTATGATCTTTACTTAACCATTAAACAAAACCTCCTTATTCCTTCTGCAGGCATTGATGAATCTAATGGAGATGGATTCTATATCCTATACCCCTCAGCAATTGAGCATACCGCCGCCCTACTCTGGGAACATCTCAAAAAAACGCATCAACTCACCCAGGTTGGCATTCTCATAACAGACAGTCACACCACCCCATTACGAAGAGGTGTGACAGGCATTTCTTTAGGGTGGTGTGGATTTGACCCTCTACACAGCTACGTCGGCAAGTCAGATATTTTTGGTTCCCCCTTAAAGGTAACTCAAATTAATCTTCCTGATGCGTTAGCTGCTGCTGCGGTATTGATGATGGGAGAAGGATCAGAACAAACCCCTCTGGTCACTATTCAAAATGCCCCGAAAGTTCAATTTACTTCCGCCCCCCCTTCCATTGAAACAAAAAATAGCGTCAGCATTTCCCTCCGAGAAGACATCTATGCCCCCTTACTCAACTCTGCACATTGGGTATTTAAAAAAACTCAAGACTAACACCCAGGATCTTCTAAAGCCCTGAAACTCTGCTTCAATTCACCTACACCATGCCAGGTTGAGAAGAAGTCTGCGCATCTGGATCATTGCTTTCTTCTTGCACTCTAACTCCCAATTCGGGAGAGGACCAAAAGGCAGAATCAGCTTTGTGACTCACACCTTTATGTAGCTCTTTCTCACTTAGGGATTCAAGCTGTTTGGAGAGTTCATCATAAATATTATGAAATGGATTCCTAACCTTTAAAAGGTTCTTACTTCCAAAAGATATAACAGCAACTAAAATGTTAAAAACACCTTGTAAAATTTTTCCAGGAAGGGCACTGCGATTCTTTTGAATCTCATTTGTAACAGCTTGTAACCGATGAAAATAGTCAGCCTTTTCTTTTGTAATATCTAAAAGTCGAAAAATATGCTCTCTGGTTGAACTACAACTTGCATTGAGTTCGAGCTCTTTAGTTAAGAAGCTTTCAAGTGCAACGATTTTTTCGCGCGCAACTTCTTCTTTGAGAAGATAAGTCAATGCAGAGATAATCACCACACATATATATTGCTGCTCCATCTCAAGCCTGCTTTCTATCGAATTAAACGTCTCAAGTACTTTTTCTTTTTCTTCCAGGTTTTTAAGTATTTCAATGATTGCTGGAAGGAAACCCTCTGGTGAGACAGGTTTATCGGGATGACGGCTATCCTGGGCCGCTAAAAGAGATGCCTGAGAAAACTCATGGATTAATTGAGCAATCTTTTGAATAGACAAATCATCGATAGGGCTATTATTTTCATCATGCTTAATACAAAGACCAACGGCTTCATTTAAATTTATGAAAATTTGAAAAGCCTTAAAAATTAGACTCTGGTTATAGGTTTTTTCTTGCATAATCCCCCCCCGCAAGTGTCATAAAACAGAAAATTTAACATATTGCATACAAATATCAAGCTTTCAATTTGTTATTTCATCGGCCTGTACTTGTTGAATCAGATAGCGAATGGTGTCCTCAATATCCCATTTATGTTTAAAATCAATAAGATTAAATAATTTTTTCAAGTTGGGTCTGCGCCTCAAGATATCTAAATAATCAGCTCCGTAGGCTTCAGTATAAGAGATATGTTGAATAGGAGAATGGCTATTTGCAAGTTGTTTTACCTTTTCTGCTAGTGCATTAATAGAAATTTCATGATCATTGCCAACATTGACAATTTTCCCAATCGCATGTTCGCATTTAGCTAATTTATCCAGCATTACGACAACATCTCTGACATCACAAAAAGACCGGGTTTGATTTCCGTTACCAAAAACCGTTATAGGTTCATGATTTACTGCTTGTTGAACAAAGCGCGGAACGACCATTCCATATCGACCGGTTTGTTTAGGACCTATGGTGTTAAAAAGTCGAACAACCGTAATTGGCATATTCCATTTTTGAAAGTAAGCTAACCCTTCGGCCTCATTGGATAGCTTACTAATTGGATAAACCCATCTGCTTTGTGCTTTAGATTCTATGATCAGGTTATCATCTTCACTAAATTGGTTATGAATGCCTGGCCCATAGACTTCAGAGCTGGAAGCTAGTAGTATGCGGATATTTTTTCCAGAGGTTTGGACAGCATTGAGAATGCGCTCACAGGATTTGATGTTGACAGACAGGACCCGCAACGGGTCTTTTAGAACCTGGAAAACACCTACTACAGCCGCCATATGATAGATTTGATCTGTCCACAGAATGGTTTCCTGTAGTTTAGACCAAGTTAAGAGATCAGTCTGTATAAACTGGAATCCTTCTTTTTTTTTTAAATGATCGATATTTTTTTCATTACCTGTACTCAGATCATCAACTATCCAAACAGCATCATTTCTATCAAGATGATACTCAGCCAGATGTGAGCCAATAAAACCGCATCCGCCCGTTATCAAAATGTTTTTTCCTGCCATTTTCATAATCTCCATAACTTAATTGCGGAATCTAAAAATTCTCGAGCGTTTATAATTCCTTTGATATCCATCAAAATGCCTTTCTTATCAAATTTTTCAAGATATTGATCTTTTGTTAAGTATTTAAATTGGTCATGAGCCACTGCAACAATCATCGCTGATACATTTTGAATTTCACTCCATTCACATAGTTGAATATTGTATGTTTTAGCAACTTCATCTTTATTTGCAAGCGGGTCATGAACTTTTACCTGAATCTGATGAGCTACGAGCTCCCTTACGGTTTCTATGACTAAGGTATTTCTTATATCAGATACGTTTTCTTTGTAAGTTATCCCCAGAATGGCAACGTTAGCATCTGTTATATTAATACCTTCCTGAATCATACGTTTAATAAGCGCCCTAGCAATATAAGATCCCATACGATTGTTAATTCGTCTGGCTGAAATCAGAAGATCAGGATAGTATCCCAGTTCTTCCGATCTTTGGATCAGGTAATAAGGATCCACAGCGATACAGTGCCCCCCCACTAACCCAGGTTTAAAGTCCAAAAAGTTCCATTTTGTTTTAGCAGCAGCAATAACTTCTTGAGTATCTAAGCCAAGCAAATGCAGTATTTGAGCGAATTCATTAGCGAAAGCAATATTGACATCGCGTTGTGCATTTTCAATAATTTTAACAGCCTCAGCTATTTTGACACTAGAGACGCAAAATACTTTAGCTTGTATGACCGATTGATATTTTTCTTTGATAATCGCTAAGGATTTTTTGTGGGTACTCGAAACAATTTTTATGGTGTTGTAAAAATTATGTATTTTATCTCCTGGATTGATGCGTTCAGGCGAATATCCCACATGAAAATCGATCCCACACTTTAATTGACTGATTGCTTCAAGGATGGGAATACAGACTTCTTCAGTCACACCAGGGTAAACAGTAGACTCGTAAACGACGATATCGTTCTTTTTTAGTTGTTTAGCTAATAGCGTAGAAGCGCCTTGTAAAGCAGTTAAATCAGGCTCCCTCGAAAGATTAATAGGCGTAGGTACAACGATGATATGGAAATTTGCAAGCTGTAATTGCGTTTCATCATCGGTATAAAGGATATCTCCCTGTTCTAATTCCTCAGAAGAAAACTCATGATGACGGTCTTTATGCGCTAATAATTCATTGACTCGCGTAGTATCAATATCAAAACCAATTACTTTTTTCTTTTTTCCAAAAGCAATAGCTGTATGTAGCCCAGCATACCCCAACCCTATAACTGATATCCTATCCATGTCTTTTATATTTTAAGTTAGAACCTGTATTTACTATCTTTTAAAATGATCTGTCTGATATACCTTTAATTGTAGAAGAAAATACACGCTCTAGGGTGTGTCGTCAATTTATTTCTTGAGCTCAAAATGTGGGTAATGGTGGCAAATTTTGTGTAAATTTGAGGAAGCATATTAAAATATGTGACGAAAATTTGCATGAAATTTGACCTATTATACACGTTTTGAGCTCAAAAAATAAATTGACAACACACCCTAGTATAAGTTGTCTAAAATGCCTGCTTGTATAGCTCAGTCAACCCGTCTATTAATGAATGTTGGGCATGCCATCCCAAGCGGTTTGCTTTTTCTGGGTTACCACAAGAATAAATGGTATCCCCCATGCGAATGGACTTGTAATGTTTTTTTACTGGCAAGTGTAGTGTCTCAGATAATTTATCTACCAAATGATTAATCGTAATACTATGGCCAGTAGATACATTATAGATACCATCTGTCTGATAAATTTTTTGCATGAAAAAGACAAATGCTGAAACTACGTCTTTTACAAAAATAAAGTCTCTTGTTTGCTCACCATGCCCAAAAATTTCAACAGACTGAGTTTGTTGGATACTATGAATAAATCGGGTAATAACACCAGAATAAGGTGAATTTGGATCTTGGTTTGGGCCGTATACATTAAATATTCTCAACCCAACGTTGGGTATTTCATGAATCAGTCTTGCCACTTTAGCATGCAATTCACATCCTAATTTGTCTGCACCATAGGCAGAAATGGGGGATGGGCAGTATTTTTCTGACAAAGGCATTTGGCTGCAATCACCATAAATAGCACAAGAAGAAGCATAAACAATCGGAATAAATTTTTTAGGTTGAAGCTGTTTGGCTGTGTCAAAAAGCGTAATCGTTCCAAGCAAGTTGGTTTGGTTAGCAGAAATCCATTGATCCTGGCTTAGAGTAACTCCAAGACGTGCTGCTAGATGGAAACAGCCATCCGATTTTAAAAGTAGTTTATAAAGTAGCTCTTGATCCCTAATATCTCCAACAACTAGTTTAGCTTGAGGTGGAATGTTTTCTCTTTTGCCTGTTGAAAGATTGTCTAAAACAGTGACAGTATGCTTCAACTCGAGCAGTTTTGCGACCAGGTGGGAGCCAATAAATCCGCAGCCTCCCGTAACTAGATAATGCTGACTCATTTATAAGGTTTTCCTCTTTATCTATTAAAAAGGTATTGGAGTGCGCGCCTTTTGTTATACCCTTTGAGGTAAGTAGTTTAGAGTCGGACAACAAGACCTACATCGACCGCACTTACTTGATAGCGCCGCTTGGTAAGAGCATTAGTACCAATGGATCTGCCTCGCGTTGAAGTGCCTACTGTTGCAGTAATTTGTACATTTTTTGTAATGCCATATAGCAGCTTAACGGAAGCATCGCCACCAGGCTCTTCCCGTATAAAGGTTTCATCTTTTTGCATCCCAAAGCCAAAGGAAAAAAGCAGCGCTATATCCTGACTAAAATTGATAGAGGCGTCTATGGTTGCAGCATAGTAATAATATTTCAGTGGATCATAGTAACCATGCGTTAAACGTTTTGCAAATCTATCCCAAAGCCCAAAAAGGCCGACGTCAAGTGAAAATCTTGGACGCCTTATAATGCCTAACTTATAAGCAGCAAGTAATTTTTTCTCGCGGTTTGTGTCTGAGTAGCTGCCATAATCTGCTTCCATGAATATACCTTGCTGAATAAGAAAAAAAGGAGTAAAGGCTAATCCAAAGTGACTAAAGTTCCGAATAACACCAAGAGAAACAGCTCGTGCGGAGACGTCATAATAATCTCTGTTTTGAGAAATGACCATGGATACACCATCTAAAGGATTGAGGATAACTGCTGCATTATAAGCCGATATATCAGGAATGGATGTACGAATAAATGCGTTGGAAGGACCCTGAATTTCCAAGAAGTTATATACTTGGCTTGGGGTGGTGTCAGGAAGATTAGTGGGTCGTGTTACACCAGCTTTTACCGCTAACGCAATTTTGGAGTTTATTCGCTGGCGCAAACCAGCCATTATATTAAACATATCCAACCCCATCCCGCCTTGTAGGGGCTCTAGACCACTACCTAGATTTGCTTGTATGTGTTCCAGTCGTCCATCAATAGTGAATTGAGTATAGGGAGTTAAGAAAAATGCTTCCGAAAATGGAAGTTTATTAATTCTGACTGAGTCAGTATCCTCCGAATGGTAAATGTCTCCTCCAAAGTTCGAGCGGAAGGGTGTTCGGATGAAACGGTTTAAATTATTTAAACTTTCATCCATTTTTTGGAGTTCATTCAATTTGTCTAGAACTTTAAAGGCTTCGGAAGGTTGGCGGTTACGAAAAAGGGCAATACTTTGTGCAGTAAGTAATCCAGGGTCTTTTGGATGGGCTTTTAATAGCGGCGTGTTTATTTTTAAAGCGGCAATGGGATAGTTTGCTTCTGCTAATATCCTGGCTTTTGCTTTTAGATATTTAAAATCTACTCCAAATAGCCGTTTATAACGATGAAGAATATTTAAAGCGGCTAAAAAATTACTACACCAGGTTTCTGTATAGGCATATTCTATCAAACCATCAGGGTTTTCAGGTTTTAGAGTTATATAAGCTTTATAATATTGAATAGCCGTGCCGTAGGCTCCTTTCCTGGCATAAAAACGCGCTAAACCTAAAATGGCTTCTGGGTTGTTGGGTTGGATAGATAAAATCTTAAGGTAGCTCTCATAGACAAGCGATTGATTATTAACCCAATTTGCATAGAGCGCTTGATTTTTTAAATATTGAATATTGGCAGGGTCTAACTTCACTGCCTTCTGAATCATCATAAGTGCCTGATCTGGTTGATTGATCATAGCGTATTTTATGGATGCTTCGTAATAACGTACTGAAGGTGATTTTTGAATATTTTTAGGGGCTGCTTTCTTAAGTTTTGCGAGCCTTTGTCTTGATGAAAGACCATTCTCAATATAACGTTTCATTTCAAGCAAGTTTTCAGCTTCTCTGTGGTTTTTAGTTTCTTTTGTTATTTGCTTCAGTCGTTGTAGCGCTTCATGGAATTTTCCTGAAAAAGCTAAAAATCTGATTTTTTCTATTTGATAGCTTCGATCTGATCCAAATTTTTTGCGGTAAGTTTGTAGTGCCTTTTCAGCAGCGCGTAAATTTCCTGCCCATAAATTTGCTTTAGTATAAAGAACCCAAGCTTCTTTATCCTCTTGGTGATCTTTCAAATAGGCCTGGTAAGCTTCAGCCGCTTTTTGATATTGCCCTGCAGCGACTAAGTGGGCTGCCTTTTCTTTGAAAGGATTTTTAGGCGGCGAAGATGTTTCTACTTTGGGAGACTGAAGGGTTCGTTGTTCGGCATATTTTTTTATGATGGATAGTTCATGGTTTTCCGGAAATTTCTTCCCTATTTGATCCACCTGCTGTATGGCCGCCTGATATTTCCCTGATAGGGCTAATAACCTGGCCTCCTCCGTCCAATAAGCTTCGTCTTCTCCAAATTTTCCTTTATATCCTTTTAACTGCGATTCAGCCGTAGAATAGTCTCCTGCCCATAACAATGTTTTAACGTAAAGGATCCAAGCATCCTTATCCTCTTGGTGATCTTTCAAATAGGCCTGGTAAGCTTCAGCTGCTTTTTGATATTGTCCTGAAGCGACTAAGTGGGCCGCCTTTTCTTTGAGAAGATTTTTAGGCTGCGAAGATGTTTCTACTTTGGGAGACTGAAGAGCTCGTTGTTCGGCATATCTTTTTATGATGGATAGTTCATGGTTTTCCGGAAATTTCTTCCCTATTTGATCCACCTGCTGTATGGCCGCCTGATATTTCCCTGATAGGGCTAATAACCTGGCCTCCTCCGTCCAATAAGCTTCGTCTTCTCCAAATTTTCCTTTATATCCTTTTAACTGCGATTCAGCCGTAGAATAGTCTCCTGCCCATAACAATGTTTTAACATAAAGGATCCAGGCCTCCTTATCCTCTTGGTGATCTTTCAAATAGGCCTGGTAAGCTTCAGCTGCTTTTTGATATTGTCCTGAAGCGACTAAGTGGGCCGCCTTTTCTTTGAAAGGATTTTTAGGCTGCGAAGATGTTTCTACTTTGGGAGACTGAAGAGCTCGTTGTTCGGCATATTTTTTTATGATGGATAGTTCATGGTTTTCCGGAAATTTCTTCCCTATTTGATCCACCTGCTGTATGGCCGCCTGATATTTCCCTGATAGGGCTAATAACCTAGCCTCCTCCGTCCAATAAGCTTCGTCTTCGCCAAATTTTCCTTTATATGCTTTTAGCTGGGATTCAGCCGTAGAGTAGTCTCCTGCCCATAGCAATGTTTTTACGTAAAGGATCCAGGCCTCCTTATCCTCTTGGTGATCTTTCAAATAGGCCTGGTAAGCTTCAGCTGCTTTTTGATATTGCCCTGCAGCGACTAAGTGGGCCGTCCTTTCTTTGAAAGGATTTTTAGGCGGTAGAGATGTTTCTACTTTGGGAGACTGAAGGGCTCGTTGTTCGACATATTTTTTTATGATGGATAGTTCATGGTTTTCCGGAAATTTCTTCCCTATTTGATCCACCTGCTGTATGGCTGCCTGATATTTTCCTGATAGCGCTAATAACCTAGCCTCCTCCGTCCAATAAGCTTCGTCTTCTCCAAATTTTCCTTTATATCCTTTTAACTGCGATTCAGCCGTAGAATAGTCTCCTGCCCATAGCAGTGTTTGAATATAATGAATGCTGATTTTTTTATCATTTGGATGCTGAATTAAATACGCTTTATAGTACTCAGAGGCTTCTTGATACTTTTGCTCGCTAATTAATCGGTGAGCTATAGTCATTAAATCCGCTTTTTTATTAGCTGACGGATTGGTAAGTTGGCTTTTCTGTTCTTTGCTTGATCTAACGTATGGCCCTATGAGAGAAGCCGTTTGCTTCGGCTTTACTGCAGCTGGTTGTTTTTGTTTTTTTTCCTCCCCATAAGCTAGATATGGCAGAAAAAGTGGTAAAATGAAAAATAAAATTTTTAACGTTCTCATCAAAGTTCCTTACTTACGCCATTTTTTTTCTCTTCTGAAAAGCACTTCTATTAAAAACCACAAGACAACAAACAAATCAAAAAAAAGAATGCTATAGCGAAGAGGTGAGGTTAGCACCCCCTTAAAGAAAGTTTTGACTCGCTCACCTTTCGACACAAAGATTGTAATACTCATAAAAATCACAAACTCAATCCCCAGCGTAATGAATAAGGGCTCCCACCATTTGAAAATGATCATCAGCAACAGTACATTTGGGAAGACAACTTTCTCAAGTAACCCAGAAAATATAAACCAGCCAATAGGCCGACCATATTTTTGCGTAAGTTGTTCACCAAACGCCTGGCGATAGGCCTCTTTGATCTTTCTTTTTTCTTGAATCTCTTGAGCAAATTTTTTTTGCTTGCGATGGTGCCACCACCTTTTTATGCTTTTAAAAGGAGTCCAAAGAATACTGCTAAAGTAATAACAGCTTTGTAGGTAGGCAGAAGACCAAAGAAAAACCTGCTTAAACAAAAAAAGAAGGGAAGGCTCTGATGTTTGTGCCGTTACATCTGTCACTTGTATATTCCTATACCCTTGCGTCGCTAGCGCGAATCCAATATAAATATCTTCAGACGTGGTTAAATTGTGCCCTAATGTTTTTGTACATTTCTCAAAGAGTTCTCTTAAATAAGTGCGACGATAAGCTACTGCACATCCTAGTGGGCTAATGATTGTACCTAAAAAAATAGATTCTCCTCGATAAATATACCTTTCAAGGAATTTATATAAAAGCTCCCGATAAGAGAAAACAATAAATTTTCCCAACCTTTTTAAGAAGCCATCTCTACGGTGCTTGGTTTCTGGATAGGCTTGATATAAGTCCTGAAAAACTTTTTTGGATGCAGCTATCCATTGATCTTTATTTTTTTCCCGTAAAGATGTAATTACCCCACAAGAGCTAGCTATACCTACCCCTTGATAAAGCTCTTGCACAGTACGTTCAATATAGTTTTCAGAGAAAAGAGCAGTATCGCTATCTAGTGTGAACAAAACATCTGCATCACTTTCATAGGTTAATTGTATAACAGCAGATGTTTTTCCCTCATTACGGTCTGAATGCAAGAGAGTAACAGGCAGGTTAAGTAAGTTGGCAACGAAGCGAGTCACTTCATAAGAATGATCCTTACTTCCATCATCTTTGATGATAATGCGTCTAGGCTTTAGGGTTTGCTTACTAAGAGAAATTAAGGTAAAGGGGATCGTTTCTTCTGTATTATAGGCTGGGATTAAAACATCAATTTTTGCATTATGCCAATCTTCTTTTGGAGTGGGAGTGGTCTTGTCAGGACCATAAATTAATCCTATCAGACTAAGAAGTGCAGTAGGACTAATTGCTAAAAAAGAAACACTAGCCATAGAAAAATAAGTTCCTTCTTTTTTATAAATACTAAGCTTCACACTGATGCAAAAATTTCTTCAAAATTGCATAAGAAATCAAAGGAATGTTAAAAGAATTTTTTTTAAAAGTCAAAACCTAGCGTTTGCATGGGAAGAAAGACTCTTATTAGTCAACGCCCCTAAAGTTCCCATTTTCCAAAAAAAGATTTTTTGAAAAATGGGTACATCTCATTAAACTATAAATAGAGCACCAGATATCTTGTCAGTCAAAAATTTTTTAGGGTATGTCCTAGTATGCTGGGCTAAAGTAAGGAAACCATGATGACCAAACCTTTTCCACCCTCTGATGAAGAAAAAAGATTATCCATTCTAAATGAGTACAAATTATTAGACACAGCCACTGAGGAAGTGTTTGACTCCATCACCTGGGTTGCTTCTAAAATTTGCAACACCCCCATTTCATTAATCACTCACCTTACGCGCTCCCCATTGACTAATGCTGTAAATTAATTAAATTTTGTTCATTGTTTTTAAAAGGAAAAGGACGATGAACAAACAACTATTAGATATTTATAGCGATTATCTGATTAGCCAAAATCATCATGCGACGGCTACGGGCTTGTCAGCGATGCTGGATGGAGAGATCAGTCACGATCAAGTCAGTCGGCTTTTGCGGGCAGAAGATTATGGTGGTAAGGAGCTTTGGAGTTACATCAAGACTGAGGTGCGCCGCCATCAGGAAGCTAGAGGAGGTGTTCTGTTGCTGGATGATACCATCTCAGAGAAAAGCTATACGGATGAAAATGAGGTCAATTGTTGGCATTTCTCGCATGCCAAACATCGACATGTAAAAGGGATCAATCTTCTTTCATGTCTTGTTCGTTATGGGGACGTAGCGCTTCCTGTGGGGTATGACATTGTGAAAAAAGATATCCTTTATTCTGATATTGAAACTCGTAGGCGAAAGAGAAAATCCAGTATCAGCAAAAATGTCATGTTTCGCTCTCTCGTTCAGCAAGCTATTGATAATCAGGTGCTCTTTGATTACGTGCTGGCTGATAACTGGTTTGGCTCAAAAGCAAATATGGTTTTCATTCATGAAGCTCTGAACAAAAATTTTATTTTTGGTATCAAGTCAAATCGGTGCGTAGCATTGACAGGACAAGATGCTAAAAGCGGTCAATTTCAACAGATTAATTCACTGGACTGGAACGACGGTGACTGTCTCACTGTCTATCTTAGGGATGTGTTTTTCCCTGTTAAGCTTCTCAAAAAAGTCTTCACAAACGAGGACGGATCCATTGGGACGCTTTATCTGGTCACAAATGATTTGTCAATTGATGCTGACCGCATCTACGAAGTCTACCAAAAACGGTGGCGAATTGAAGAGTTTCATAAATCTATTAAACAAAATGCCAGCTTGTCAAAGTCTCCTACCAAAACCACTCGCACCCAATGTAATCATCTGTTTGCCTCAATGATCGCTTTTTGCAAGCTCGAGCTTTTGAAAGTAAAAACTTCTCTGAATCATTTTGCCATTAAACAAAAATTGCTCCTCAAGGCTAATCAAATGATGTTTAACGAGCTGCAGCTCTTGAAAGCCTCTGCGTAAGGTGAGTTAATCAATTTAATTGATCGAAAAACCATATATATTAAGTCTGCTGTTGGAGCAACAGCATCTAAAAGAGTGCCTAGAGAGCATGCTTTTTGTTCATATAACATTTCTGAAATCAACTACTTAGAAATTCCCAATCTTGAAAAAGATATCCGATTTAAAAATAATCCAATGGTCAAAGGTAAAGAACATTTTCGATTTTATGCCGATATACCACTATCAAGCCCAGAAGGATTCAAGATAGGATCCTTGTGCCTAATAGATCATAAACCCAGAAAACTCTCTGAAAAACAAAGAGAAATCTTAAAACGATTGAGTCAAACTATCATGGCTCTATTTGAAGCCAAAAGAGAGATTGCTCAGGATATCAAACGTCGTGATAAATCGAAAAAAAAGCTCAAACAAATAACTCACCAATTGGAATCAAGTATCAAAGAACTACAGGAACGCAAAAAGGAATCTCAATTACTCACAGAAATGAGTCGAATTTTTCAATCTTGCCTATCCATAGAAGAGGCTCTTGTACCCTTAACCAATTTTTGTTGTCAATTGTTTCCTAACACATCGGGTACCATATATTTGTTACAGGAACCCTATGATCACTTGGAAAGTATTGCTGTTTGGGGGAAAAAGTCTACAGACTCGAACCATTTTTTCTCTCTGAATGATTGTTGGGCATTGCGCCTCGGACGAGCTTATAAAGCAGACGGACCCTTCACAGGCTTAACATGCAGACATATTACAAACCCTAAACATTCATCCCGATCAGTTTGTGTCCCCTTGGCTGCTCAAGGAGAAACATTCGGGCTTTTTCATGTAGAAATGGGTTCACTGAAAAATAAGAGTCAGTTAACCAGCCTAATAAACCAACTCTATTTATCCAGCATTACAGTTGCAGAACAAGTTGCGCTAGGGTTAGCAAATATTAAACTTCGGGAAAACTTACATTTACGCTCCACACACGATCCACTCACCAACCTTTACAACCGACGTTATCTGGAAGAGTGGTTTACTGCCATTTTACATCGATCAAAACATATCAGATCCTCTCTGGCTATTATTATGATTGATGTCGACCACTTTAAGGACTTTAACAATACATTTGGCCATGATGTAGGAGATGTCGTCTTACGTCAGGTAGGAAAAATCTTATATAAAAGTTGCCGAAAATATGACATTGCCAGCCGTTTTGGTGGAGAAGAGTTTATCCTGATTTTAGCTAATGTTTCTCCTGAAGCTGCTTTCAAACGAGCAGAAGAACTCAGAAAAACTGTAAAAGGGCTTAAACTTAAAATCAACAACAACAAAATAGAAAATATCAAACTTTCTATAGGTATTGCTAACTTTCCGGATGACGGCGATAAAGTAGCAACTCTAATTAAAGCAGCAGATACAGCACTTTATCAGGCTAAAGCAAAGGGAAGAGATTGCGTGGTGATGAGTGGTTCCAGACATTAAATCCACCCCAAAATAAACCACCAACAAAAACCAACCCCACCCCAAATCAGCAAGTTAATCACACTGGTTAAAAATCCATTTCGCCACCATTCCAATGTGGTGAGATAACCCGCATTATAAAAGATCGGAGCTGAAGCATTACCATAATGTGTTAATCCCCCAGATAGAGAGGATACATACGCCAACAGCAGGGCCGCCATTAAAGGATTCATTCCTCCCAACTGAATGAGCACCCCTAAAAAGATGGCGTAAAAAACTGTAATATGCGCTGTCACACTGGCAAAGAAGTAATGTAGGTAAAGATAAATGATAACTGCTAATACAATTAAAATACCTGGGTGGACACCCTCCCCAATCATGCCTTTAATTTCAGTCCCAGCCCACTCCATCACACCGAGTTTTGCTAAAAAACCTGACATCATCAAGAGAATGGCAAACCAGATCATCGTATCCCAGGCCCCCCTTTCATTAAGCACCTCATCCCACGTTAAAACCTGACTTAACAATAGAACCAGCACCCCCATCAATGCACTCGTCGTCGCACTTAATCCAATGTGAGCATCCAGGATCCATAACGTTAACAGACCTGAAAACGTCAGCAGCATCAAACGCTCATTCCGTGCAAGCGGCCCCATCTCACTTAATGCTTTAATTGCCATTTCTGGCGCATGAGAAGAACGTTTAATGGCTGGTGGATGAATATAGTAAAGAATCAAAGGTAATGCTAACAAACTGGCAATACCCGGTACAATTGCACCGAGCGCCCAAGTTGACCAGGAAATATGAATGCCCATTTTAGCTGCCAAGCTCACAACCAAAGGATTACCCGCCATCGCAGTTAAAAACATGGCGCATGTAATCACATTCGCCTGGAAGCAAATTTTAAGTAAAAACCCACCTGTCCTATGTGTTGCCTCTGGCGTAGCACTCAGTGAATACTCATCTAATAGTGCCTTGGTCACTGGGTAAACAATTCCCCCGCTTCGCGCTGTAACACTGGGGATCATAGGGGCTAATAAAAATTCGGTAAAGACCAGGCTATAAGCTAAACCTAGCGTTGTATGGCCAAATTTTGAAATAAAAAGATAGGCTACACGACGTGCCAAACCTGTTTTGATAAAACCACGCGCTATAAAAAAAGCAAAAATCACGATCCAAACGATGCTGGATGAAAACCCACTTAAGACGTCTCCTAAAGACAACGTCTGAGTTAAAACACAAATCAATGCCCCCAACAACGCAATTGCACTAATAGGAATAGGATTCAATATAATCCCGAGTATGGTAAATATGAATACAATGCCCAAGTGCCAACCTTGGAGAGATAAGCCAGAAGGTGCCGGAAATTGCCAAGCAATCAACCCTAAAATGAATAAGCTTAAAACGACCCAGTTTGCTTTCTTTTTATGCATGATGTTGTTCTCCACCCAGAGTATTGTTGTTGATCAGATATCAGCAATTCCCGCCCTATCAGGCAAGAATTGCTTCCCTTGATTAGCGCGGATCGCAAGGCAAGCTTGCGATCGCTTTTAAGGGGGGAGAATCGCGATTCTCCCCCTTAATATCCCCATCGCGAACGAAGGGGCATTGCAAGCCATTGATAAATTAGAGTGTTTTCCGACGGGAATTGCTGATCAAATATCAGTTAATCCCTTCAACCATGAAGCCACTCCCTCAAAAAAATTACTATCTCCTGGCTCTTTTGGATCCATACGTTGCAATATGGCTTCCTGGAGGCAGCAAAGAAACGGGCTGCTTACTAACGACAGCCTCTCCATCTCTAACTGCAGGAATAGGATAAAGATCTCTCCCTAGCTTTGCTCCACTCAAACCTGGCGCAATCTCTAAATGCGGATCATTGATATAAGAAGATTTATGGCTAAACTCATATTGTTTAGAGCACCCCACTATCATCATGGCGGAAACACAACAAAACATGATCATCGTTTTTTTCATGGGAGTACCTCATGCATTTTTTTCAAATTGTTCAAATGTCTGGCGAACCGTTAGGTGATACTGTTCTGCCAGTTCGGTGAGTGGCAGACGAATTCCACTGTCTATTTTTCCCTGATCCTTAAGCAGCCACTTTGTGGGTATTGGGTTGGGTTCAACAAAAAGCACCTGGTTCAAACCCATGAGTTTTCGACTCCACTCAAACGCTAACGCCTGGTTATCTGAAGACGCGGCCTCACAGAGTGCAGCAACTGCTTTTGGTGCAACGTTTGCAGTCACTGAAACCAGCCCTTTTGCACCTGACAATAAGCACATTGCAGCAACCCCATCATCCCCCGCTAAAATATCTAAAGATTTCTCACAACGCATGAGTAATTCCGTAAAACGGGAAAGAGAATCTGAAGACTGCTTAATTGCAACAATATTCGGTATTTCAGCTAACCGTGCAACCGTTTCTGGTAACAAATCAGACCCTGTACGAGCAGGTACATTGTAAAGTATTTGAGGAATTGCAGCCGCTTTCGAAATGGCTTTGTAATGTTGATACAGTCCTTCTTGAGTTGGCTTATTATAATAGGGAACCACCACTAAAACCCCATTGGCACCCAACTCCATGGCCTGGACAGTCAGCTTGATTGCTGTTGCGGTATTATTGGCCCCTGTTCCTACAATCAAGGGAACACGCTTTTGTATTTGCCTGGCCGCCTGGGTAATGAGCTGAGTACGCTCTTCCAGAGAAATAGTCGCCGCTTCTCCTGTGGTGCCTAAAACAACAATTCCTTGCGTTCCCTGACTAATCTGCCATTCAATCAACTCATTGAACGCGTTAAAGTCAATGCTTAAATCCGATTTCATCGGAGTAACTAGCGCCACAATGCTACCGTGAAACATAAGCCTTATACCTGTTCATCAAAGTGCGCCATTTTACCTTATTTTGTTCGATTAGACCATACCGGCCTTCACTCATTAGGGCACCTTAAACCTAACAATAATTTGATCCTGAATCCACTGATTCAGATAACGCCCCGCAAACTCCCCCACAGCTTCCTCTGGCATCTGCTCACATAACCTCTCACACACTTCTCCAAAGCATTTTCCAGAAACCATAGCTTCAAAAAAAACAATTAACGGAGAGGTAAGCGCGCAAAAATGCGCAGCCCCTTCCCTCCCCCAAATCAGCCATTTTTCTATTGTCTGATCACTAGCCGGAAGTGGTAAATCATTTGCCAAGGCTTCCCAAAGAAAAGGACCTCCGTATGAAGACTCAAACTGTACTGCTGATGGATTTAAATCAAACGTCAAAGAAGCCCAAGCATCTGGTGTAATTGATCTTAATTGCTCTACAGGAAATGGATCCTGAATGGCAACAGATCGCGCCTTTTCCAACACCAGCTCAAACTGGGCTAACTCTAGCTGGTCTTCTAAAATCCCTGCCTGCTTTTTTAAAAAGTCAGGAAAACCAAAAGCAAATGTCAAAATAGAAACACTGGCAGAAGGATGCGCATCAATATATTCACGACCTAAACGATCAAAAACAGATGCGCCCACATAACGTTTGAACATTGAAAAATCAAACGATAAAACTTCCAATAATCTTAAATAGTACCCATCCCGATAAATTTTCAGTCGCTCTCGAGTCTTTGCCGTCACTTCATCTGTAATGGTCTCATCTAACTCTAAAATATAATTTTGAAAGTACTCTAACGTGTGTTTAGCGCTCATCAGGCAGCCACCCTCATACGTTGCCCCACGTTTCTCGCCTGCTGAACCTCCTCCATTAACTCGCTTAAAGCGGGAATATGGTCATCTCGTTCAATGGAAGTCGATATTTCCCCAAAACGGTTGATGGCTTCTGCATACAGATCCCAAACCGGCTCTATGATGGTTTCATCATGTGTATCTATGATATGGGTTCCATAATTTTTATGCCCAGCGATATGTATTTGCTGCACACATGATTGAGGAATTGCTGCCAGATAGTCCAACGCATCAAATTCATGATTAAACGCACTGACATACACATTATTAACATCCAGCAAAAGTCGACAATCTGTCTTTTTAACCAAGCGAGCTAAGAACTCCCACTCTGGCATCTCATTCTGCTTGAAACTCAGATAGGTGGAAGGATTTTCCAGTAACAAAGGCTGCTGAAAATACTCCTGAACTTGCAGAATACGCTCTACGAGATAATTTAACATCTCCTCTGTATACGGAAGTGGCAGCAAGTCATGTAAGTTAACCCCTTGAACCCCAGTCCAACAAAGATGATCAGAAATCCAGGCAGCTTCTATCCGATCAGATAACGCTTTAACCTTTTCTAAATACGTCCAGTTCAGAGGGTCAAAGCTTCCGATCGACATCGAAACACCATGCATCACCACAGGGTAGGCTTCACGAATACGTTCTAAACATTGAGAAGCATAAGTATTAAACTCAAGGTAGTCTTCCGTCATCACCTCAAAAAAATCAATAGGAGGTCTGGTATCCAATATTTCCTGATAATGCACAGACCGCAAGCCTAATCCATATCCTAAAAAAGTAGATGAAAAAGATTTCATGCACTCCCCCATATGACAGAGACAAAACAGGCAAGCATAACGTGTATTTATCGTTCATTTCTTTGCAAAAAAATGGCCACTACTCACCCGTCATTGAGAGCGAAGCGCGATAACCCAGATAAAAGCCTGTATTCTTTGGGCCAGGCTTAGGTGCCTTTAATAAACTTAGGCCTGGATTGCCGCGTCGCTTCGCTCCTCGCAATGACGGGTGAGTAGTTACAAAAAATGAACGTAAACACACGAACGCTCACCTGTCAAGAAGCCAGAAAGTTTACTGACCTGCTACACCACATGCATTTGCTTTAGATCTACGCTGAGGTGCAGCTGCTTTTTTGGTTGAACCATGATGCTTCACCTCCTCTTGTTCAGCGCGACGATGGTGAGAGTGGTGACGGCCTTTATAATGCGGTATTGGCTCTGCATCAGTCGCTGCCACCCCTTTGCAGGAATGTTGTATTTGTGTTGTTGCTGCTGTCGAATTTTGAGCAGCCATCTCAGTTGCACACCCTGAAAGGTGAGAGACGATAAATACAGATGCTGCCGCTGCAGCTAACCCTACACCAGCTTTTTTCAAATTCATCTTAGTTTCCATAATCAGATCCTTTAAAAAGTTGTAAACAAAATAACTTGCGCTGATAGTAATGCGATCTAGTGGGTATCGTCAAGTCAACCAGGACGTTGCCTAATATGAAAAGCTATTTGTCATGATGAGAGTAACTACTCACCCCCCATTGCAAGAAACGAAGCAAAGTCTCATCATTGCGAGGAGCGAAGCAAAGCCCGTCATTGCGAGGAGCGAAGCGACGCGGCAATCCAAACCGAAGTTTGCCAAAGCCACCTAGCTTTGGCTCACAGATAAAAGCACTTATCTGGATTGCCACGCTTCGCTCGCAATGACGGGCGAGTAGTTACTAGCGATAAGAAAAACCCAAATTATTTATTCATACCGAAGAAACGGGGACATTCGTGGTTTCAGACGTAATAAACTCTTTTTCCTGTTCTTTATCACCAGCATCCTTGAAGGAAAACTGAAACCTGTTGTTACGCTCAGCCTCAGTCACGGTGGTTCCTTTCTGTGACCTCAATACTGCTTCATTCTCAACAACCGCAACAACTTGAGGTGGAGGCGTATTATCCTGCTCCTCTAAGCCTGCTGGTGGAACAACGGTCCGATATGATGAGTTAACCTCTGCTTGCGGGGGGGCAGCATCGTCCCTCAACCCAGCATCATCCTGAAGCACTGTCTCCTCATACGATCGACTCATCCATTGAGATATATTTTTATAGCCCCAAGTCAATACATTCGGTACAACCTTATTTAACCCCACCCGCCAGGAAAACGTAAACACACTGATTCCAAGCAACCCCACTGGATTAGAAGTCAAGGCAGCGGCGCTAACAAATGCAGCCACATAGACCAATGTTCCTATGAAATTACTGACCAACTTTATGCGAGTTTGATTAACTCTGGCTCGATCCGTTAAATAGAGATTAATTGTATCTACACTTACACCCGCAGCAACCCACTCATCCTTTATTTGCCCCTTGACCGAAGGGTCCCCAGCAATAAAATCTGTTAACCTTCTCAAGTCAATATGATGTTGCAACAATTCCATCACTAAATCATTAAAGGAATGATCCATACGCGCTGATGCTGAATAAAGCTTTACGCTAGACTGAAATGTTTTAAGCAAGCTATCCGCTGACATTAAGAAAATAGCAGCAGCTGAACTCACAGTAACAAGTAATGGATTAGCAAAGAAAGTAATAAATGTGCCTGTTATGCCCCACTGAGCAGTCAACAATCTCGTTACACTGGCTATAGCCGCAGGAAAATACATAATAAAGGCAAGCGTTATCATAGCAGCATCAACCCCTTTAAACCCAAGCGCCTGGTTTCTGGTTAAATTATGTTTCTGCTCCCACGCCGCCATTTCTTGCGCATCCATATGTCTAAGTTTAGAGTGCTTCAACCAACCTTGCGTTGCTGTCAATAAAAGTTGCAACGACATGGTAACCCGAGAAAAAGTCCTTAAAGAAACAACCCCTATTTCACTTAAAAAAGTAAAACGCTCAGACCCAAACTTTTCCGGCGACAACAAACTGTGAACATCTAAAACTCGACTGGCCTCCCCCTGTTTTTCAGCTACCCACTGCTTTCCTTGTCCTACATAACGCTTGTAGAGGTCAACGTTATATTTTTTCTGAACCTCTTCAGGGTTTTCTCCTATTGTATAAAAATGTTTCCAAGCATAAGCTTGAGCATTTCGGTGAGTTGCTTGGTAGCGTTTTTTAAAGCCCCAGTCAAGGAAAGGAGTCGTTAAAATTTTAGCGCCGCCTAACCCCCAGCCAAAAGCCATCGTTGAAATAAAGGTTAAACCTGAACCACTACCAATCAACCCAATCGCAGCAGCCACTAACCCCACCCAAACAAAAGCATTGGTTCCATTAGCAACCCATTTGGTTCTAATCTGATTTGCACGAGTTCTGGCATCCACAAATTGCTTGATGACATACGGATTAATTCCCTCTCGAATCCAATAATTTTTAATTCTTTCTTTTATGAAGGAATCTGCATTTACAAAGCTGTCAATCTGACTTGCATGAAGACGTTTGTCCTGAAGGGCATAGATTAACTGAAGCTCACACAAAAACATCTCTCGCTCTGCATGCTGAAATTTTGCTCTGGATTGAAAGGTTTTCACTGCACTGCTTAATCCCAATAAAGTGAGCGCACCTAACCCCGCGTAACCAGCTATCGTCGAAACGAGTTCACCTGTAAGTGTAGAAATAATGCTGCCTGAAAACTGAAAATAAGTAGATAAAAAAGAAGCTGCACCAGACATTGCACCTGGTAACAAACAAGCAAAAAGTAAGAAATTGATGGGTAAATCTAAAAGTTTAAAGCCCAACGCTGCACGATGAGATAGGTTGTGTTTTTTCTCCCATGCTTCCCTTTCTGCTCTGCTCATATTCTTCAATGTCTTGTACTTTGAATGCGCCTTAATAAATGCAGCGCCTGTCTGTACTACATCTGAATTGCCTCTAAATGCATCAGAAGATGACTGTCCAAAAGTCGCTGTATGTGCACTACTTTTGAAGATACCATCCAAATCTCTTAGTCGATCAAGCGCAGCAGCATATTTAGACCACCAGCCTGTCACACCACCATAGGTATCACGCAAAATTTTCTTGACACTTGCCATGGCACACCTCTTAGTAAAGATTTTTTGATTATTCTTTGGATTATTCTAATGCAAAGGTTGCTTTATTTGAATTATTTAACCGTTTTTTTATTAAGAAAAACTTAACAATGAAAATGAACCCTCATTCCGCCTCTGTAAAGAGGAAAAATGCTCTTTAAGGATTTCTTAATCATTATCTGGTAATTTTCAAAGATAATGAAAAAATATTTTAGGGCTTGCTGATGATCCACATCTATCAGCTTGATACAAAATGAACCCATCCTAATTAACAATTGACTGCCATGAAAAATTCTACAGAACAGCTGATATCAAATCAAAAATTAATTCAAATTCGAAATAAACTCACTGAATTTTTTGAGTTTGATTTTGAGATATCTCGTAAGGCAAACGTAATGCATTCATACATCTCTGCTGGAATGAACGTCGGAAACATGAATATAGGTCTCATGCAGCAAATTTGCCAAGCTTACAAAGACCTTTCATTGCCGCTCTATAAGCATCTATACTCCCCTAAAGAAGAAAATTTTCTGATTGAAAATGAAATACAAACAAAAAACGAATTAACTTTAGAAAATATTCAATATCTAACAGAACAACTGTATGAAATTCATAAAAGCCAAGACGTAAGAAAAAAAATGGCAGCCCAAGCTTTTCTTAGCTTACATATGGATACCATTGAACAGTTAATTAAGGATAAGAAAATTTTTCCTGAAACGGTAGACGTCGCTTCTTTATATCAACCTTCAACGGAACATTCTGCTCAAATTGGTGCGCTTTTTAAAACGCTCTCCTCTTTATGCGACTCGACAGAATTTGAAGCACTCAATCATCAATACCAAACCTTTTTATCAGAAGTTAACTTTTTAATGAATTTTGGTGATCTAATAAAAAACAAAGCAATCCGGGGACAGCTGTTTCCGCTTGACCAATTAAAAAATCAAGTAGAGGAAGATGCAGAAAGCTTCTTGTTTAGCTCGGCTTTGATAAAAAACTTTAATTTCGATAAATTGATAGACTCTAGCCAATCTTATCTAGCAAGCCTTATACTAGGTCTTGAGGAAGATGAATATACAATCTCTCAATCTTCTATTGATGACTCTGAAGACGAATTTCAATCCATTGCGAGTTTTTCTTCGGTTGATGACGAGCTTTCTGATACTCCCCTTCACCAGAATCACACCATTATTGCAAAAGAAAATAGCGTATTTACTAACGATCTATCTCTTTTACAACAATGTATTGTTGATTTTAAGCAATGTTATTCTGCTGTTTTTAATGAAAGTCAAGATGACTTAGCACTAGAAAATGCAATTACCGACCTGAAAGAGCAACTAAATCGGTTCGTTGAAAACGTTGCATTGGAATTTGTAGCTGTATTTCATCCTGATACCGATCAAGATCAAAAACAACAGCAGCTGCAAGACACGCAAGCTGATTTATTAGCGTTAAAAACCTTCCTCATTGAACAGGGCTGCCCTATTCGCATAGACAGCACTATTGAAACCTTACGAAAAAGTGTCATCAAACATATTCATTTTTTATTGACCCCTTTTGTTGAGTTCACCCCGAATGACCTTATCGAAAGACAAACTGCCGCCGAGATCAATTTTGATGACTACACTTCAGTTCAAAAAAAGACGTTTTTAAGCGCCACCCTGACAGCACTTCAAAATATGCATGCAAAAGGAGTACTTCATAGAAATCTTAATCTTGATCATATCCTTTACGATGAAAATACGGGTCAAGTTGAAATCATCCCATCTACCTATACAATATCAAAGCATGAAATTCAAACATTAAATAAAAAAGCTGCTTATTCTAACTATAAGCAATTAAATCTACCACATTGGATGGCACCAGAGCATTGTAGCCTTTTGCATCCGGTTACAGAGGCATCTGATATTTATTCCTTATATGATATAATCGAACAAGTAGATCCTGTCTTGCTGCATGAAGCCCCCTTTGAGCAATTAAATGCAGAAATTCCTCAAGAAAGGCCTCCCCTTTTCAAGCTCATCAAAGCAATTGAGAAACAGCTTGAACAAGCAGAAAAATCGGTACTTGGTTCTACAACTATGCTATCTCAGAAAAGTGAATTTTATAAAAAAACCCATGACGCTTCTTTAAAAGAAATGGAATCACTCTATCACCAACTGGATGATGAAGTATTAAATCTGGATGAAGTTCAAAAAATCAATGTACGAAGTATACTATTCGAAAAACTCCTCCAGATAGGCTCCGCAGATTCGCTATTGTACTTCTACAATGAGTTTCACACAAAAGAAACCTCATTGTTATCTTCCTTTGAAGATGAATCAGTTGTAACAGATTTTAAAAATCAATTATTCAATGTGCTTGTGAGCGAAAAGTCTTCCAGAAACCTGATGCGCTTCTACGAGATAGCCTGGCACAACAACCAAGATATCTATTTATCTGAAGAACAATTAGAAGTCTTTAAAACCACATTATTAGAAGCCCTTATTGAAGAAAATCATCCAGAAAATTTGATGCAGTTCTATAAGGAGCATTATTTGTTTGCTAAATCTGACATGGAATCACTCTATGAAACCTCAGATGAAAGAATAGATCTCGTAAAAGCAGAATTAGATCGGCATATTTCCAATTATATGAATCGATACAAAGAATATAGCCTTAAAGAAAAGATTTTCTTCTTTGAACTGTATTCAGAGGCTTTATCACCAAAGCAAATGAATCTGTTAAAAGAAGATAAGGAACCTTTAGAAATACTAGATTTGCTTCAAAAAAGGTTAGAAACCGTAGCACAACTAAAGAATTACAATCACTACTTCTACTTTATACTACCTGGTATGTCTAACACTGTGATCAATGAGATCCTCAGCAAGGCAGATGATTATCAATATGAAAATCTACTCAATGATATCCAAAAATTGCTGGAATCTGAGCTCCAGACTTTAGAAAATATCCATACTGACGAAAGAGCAGAAGGGGATACTGATACACTTAAAACACTATTAGCAGAAGTTACATTAATGAAAGCCTGCTATAACACGCACGAAGATTTTCTTTTACTGAAAAATTTCCAACAAAACAACAAAGACGCGATTAACGAAGCCATCACTATAGCCTACAACCTAGATCAGGATGAGCACACCTCACTTTACCGAGAAGCATTAATCCATCTAGCAATCAAACTAAAAAAACCTTTTTTACTGGCTGCAGCTTATGCAATTAGAACAAATGAAAAAGCAATAAATTTTTACCGTCTGGTGCCAAACAGCAATCTACATATTGATCATTTAGTAAACAACTCATCCTCTCTCCTCCCACAATCTCTCGAAAAAATAGGTATTCAAACCCCAGGAAACCATTCAGACAACGGGTTACTTGAAACATTCAGGTTGAATTATCTCCCTAAAACCTTTGGATCTCGGCTTGTGGTTGATCAGTACAATACGTTTGCGAAAAAACTCAACGAATGGGATTTTTCAAATACTTCCTTTGACGATTTTTTAAATGCAAATGCTTTCCACCCCGCGATTTACGCTGAATTGGCACACCATGATATTTTAGGAAATAATTCGCAATCCATACGCAATTTTATTATGAATCATGATGACTCCTCTGTCCCTTTTAGTAAGCACCAAGCGTCTCTTTTCGCTTTGCTTTTAAACCAGCACTCACCTGCTTTTTATTTGACCCATCTTAAAGGCACAGAGAAAGGAGAAAAAATCCTTTTCCAATTGCTTGAGTTGTACCCTTACCTAAGCTTTGAATATAAGAAACAACTCGCAAGGGCATTATGCGAAGAGAATAATAACGTTAAAAAATTCATTGACTCTTTCAAGCTATCAAAAGAAAACCTGAAAGCAAAAGAGCATATGATAGCGCATCTTGGTAAAATTGCCCGTGCCAAGGATCTTTCACCGCACTACCAGGAAGCAACACCTGCGCTTTTTTATCTCTACCAGGACGTTCATATCCTTGACAGTCTGGAAGAACCGCTTCCCTCTTTTGTCTATCACTATATCAGAAAAGCCACAGGGACAGAGCGAGCATTATTGATCGATGCGATTGGCCAAAAACTGGTCTCTCGTCATTCCTATACGAAACATGACTATTGGCTCTTGGCTGCCATTCTGGACGAAGTGATACGCCAACCTGAAGACGACCCTCTGTATGCAGCAATCATAAATCAGATGATTTCGCATGGAAATCCAAAAAATATCACAGATGCGATCTATGACCTTGCCTCCTTTATGCCAAAGAGTACAGAGCGTCAAAAGTATTTAGAAGTAATTTTGAATGACGACAAAATCAATGCACGGATTCAATACAACAGCAGAGGTATTCAGATCTGGAAATCATATACCGTAGCAGAAGATTACACTAAGCTACTTTCTCTCTATGACGACGCATCAAAAAGCACTCATGATGCACCCATGGTCAATCATCACTCTCCGGAGCTGCTTCAAGCACTCATGGATGGTGATATCAATCAATGTCATGAGATTTTAGGTGACAACCCTTCAGCCAGACAAGCTTTGCTTTTTCAAATGATAGAAGATACATATCACTATGATAGTGATATGCCGTCCTTAATCGGTTGTGCCATTATTGGCGGCTTATTTCAGGAAGATAGTGGGCAGTGGCGTGAACTTATGCCTGAGCTTGAGTATCTCATCGAGGCTTTAAAGGTACCATCAACACCGCAACCCGAGGAAGCGGAAGACTTGCAAGAAATTCAAATGGTTAATGGTTTCGGGCAGTAGAACTAACAACCTGAATTAACCTGTCATTCTGGCTATGGATGGCCAGAAAAAAAACGGATGACACACCCTACTTTTACACAAATTGTTTCCAGTACAAGACACTGAGACTTGACCCAACTCACCCAATCAAGCTACCTTAATCCTACCTTTAACCTGGATCCGGCAGTTGAAACCATACAGCCCATTGCATCCAATCACATTCAAAATCTAAACGTCACATGAAGAAAAAACATACTACATTAATCAAAAACCCCTTTCTCATTTGGCTAGCAGTCAGCTTCGTTAAAATGCTCACCCGCCTTGCTCCAAAAACTCTACTGCATATAGGTAAAAAGTTCGGTCAATGGTTGCAAAAATTATTGCCCAAGCATCGAAAGATGGTTGCGATCAATTTAAAGCTTTGTTTTCCAGAAAAAAGTGATGAAGCACGCACGCACCTTGCTAACCAATATTTTGAAAGTTTTGGAATGGGGCTGCTGGAATGTTGTATGGCTGCCTTTACACCTGAACATCAATTTCCCTCATACCAGGTCCATGGCCTGGAACATATTGAGCCTCTCATAAAAGCAGGTCGTCCTGTCTTGCTCATCTCTGCTCACTTCTCCACCATGGTGATGATGGGACGACTGATTGCCAAACAATTCCCGTTTGATTGTGTTTTCCGCTTACAACGCGATAGTACCTTTAATGATCTGCTCATTCATGAAGCTGCTAAGCATAACGTGACACTCATCTCACCTGCACTGTCTCAAGTGGTTGAATCATTGTCCCAACCCAATAAGACTGTACTTTACTTTGTAGATCAAGATCATGGAAAGCGGCATAGTGTTTTTGCACCTTTTTTTGGCGTTCAAACTGCCACCATTAAAGCTCTGCCATTTCTGGCAAATAGCACCGAGGCAGCTATTGTCCCTGTATTTTGTTATCGACAATTAGATCCTGTTCACTATGACCTCACCTTTTTGCCTCCCTTAACAAACTTCCCCACTGACGATGGTAAACAAGATGCGCAACACATCAATCAAATATTAGAAGCCGCCATTTTAAAACAACCCGATCTTTTTTTCTGGTATTACAAACGATTTCGCACTCGGCCAGAAGGGGAAGCAAGTGTTTATGGCTAAAAAATCTCGTGACGACACCCTCTCTAAGGCGCAGGATCAAAAAACGTAGCACCATGAATAGAGCCTACAAATGCCCTGGCATTACGAAATATCCTAAGCCAGGGTGCATCCATTTGTAAGTAGCGATGACGCCAGCTCTGTTGAGAGGATCGACAAGCACGCTCTGGATGCCCTATCATACCCAATACCCGACCCGCTTGATTACTAAATCCACAAATCCCCATCAGACTCCCTGTCGGATTGAAAGGGTACTGTTCTGATATTTGCTCATCATGGTCCACATAAACCAAAGGCACAAGCAATTGATTTTCCGGCTTCTGGAGGATCTTTTTGTCTGGAAATAACAACTTTCCATGCATACAAGCCACTGGAACAGGAATAATGGATCCCTCCATTTCATGAAAAAATAACGGGTGAGCAGATTGCACTTTAACCAAAACCCAGCGACTCTCAAATCGATTAGATACATTGCGTTGAAAAGAAGGCCAATGCTCCGCGCCTGGCACCCACTCTTTAATTGAGGCAAGCCACTGACAGCCCTCCCCAACCCCTAGCGTAAAGGTATGAGGCTTTTGAAAAAAAGATTCAAACACACCCCTCACTTGATCATTTGCAACCACCGACTCAGCAAAGGGCAAGCTTTTATTTTCTATCCCACTTCCCCCTATCGCCAATCCAGAATAGGCACTCAAATCCTCTTTCCCACTGATCATATCCAGAATAGAAACATCAATACACTCAAACCCTACCCGATCAAATGCAGCTGCCATTTCCAAATGCCCCAATCCACCCGGAAACCTTAAAATAGCAACTGAAGGTTTCACATCCCCAATATAAGGTAAAATGATGTTTTTATTGGGGTCAAAGGTCATTGATTCATGCAGGCCTGGATCGGAGGATTTCGGTAACATCTGATGGGCTGACTCATCAGAAAGGGTATCACTCTCACGTTTTTGCAGCTCAACACCAGGAAGCGACCATAATCGATGCAAATCAATCCAACTGCCTTCATATAAAGTGACTCCATGCTTTTTAAAAACAACCTGATCAGAAAGCAATGGCGTTCCCAAGTGATATAACTTGCCTTCAAATCCATAACGATTTAAAAAGTCTGTCACTTCAAACTGACTGGTATGCCGAATCTGAATCACGGCGCCCATATATCTTTCAAAGGGCAAAATCTCTCCAGGTAAATCCACTGAAAATCCACAGTGAGAACAAAATGCCATTTCTAAAAGGCATCGAACAAGACCACCTTCCGAAAGATCATGATAAGCTAATAGGAAATCATCTCGATTTAATGTTTGTATGGCTTTAAAAAAAGCGTGTAAATGCTCCACCGATTGCATTTCCCAAATAACTGCCATTAAATCCGTGTCATCATCTGTTACCCACTGAGGAGTAAGCGTTTTTCTGACATCCACAACCGGCGCAAATGCAGTAATAGAAACACCCCCAAATGCCATCACCTGTTTGTCATTCAAGTACGCAGAAAGTTTATTCAGGGAAGCCTCCCAGCCTTCAATACACTGCGTAAGTGTATCACACACTGTTACTGAACACTCATTGTCTGATATCATAAAGTGTACCATTGAAAGATCTTCAATGGCTGCTGCAGCCAAATTCGTCACTGCTTCACCCAACGCAGTTTTTGCAGCAAGCACGTGGTCTACGGAAGGTGACAATAAACACTCACCCAACGCCATTGCTTCGCCTCGGTAATCCTTAAATTCTGTCAACGTAACGCCTACATCTGCAACGGGCACTTGCCAGGGCCCGACCATGATATCTCTAGCAACTAACCCTGTGCAGGTACGATCGACTTGTGTCACCCAAAAACTTTTATCAAGAACAGTCAGTTGCTTCAATAGAGAAACCAGCTCCTCATAAAAAGGTTTCCCAGTCTCAAGCGGAGATGCTTCAGGAAATAACCCAATGACTGGCGTATCCATCTCAATTGATCTTACTGGAAAATGCTCTAAAAAAGTCCATTCTAATCGTATTAAAGGATCTTCATGGGGCCCTCTTAAAAAAACAACTTCACCTAGCTCCGTTACTGCTCCGATTTCAATGCAAGGACAATCCTCTCGCTCAATCAAGGGCTCTAGTATATGCTTTTGATAGCCAGGCACCACCACCAGGCAGTGACTGAATAAAGGCTGCGTCCAAAAATCTTCCCTATTCCATCCTTCATGAGGCTTAGGAATCAAGTCTAAGGAAATCTGAACCCCACATCCCGGAGTTGATTGGCTTATCATGCTCAAAACAGCCAAAGCTAAACTCTGATGCTCCAAGTTAAATACCCGAAAAACAGGGTTGCTGTTTCCTAATGCGTAGGCATTGAAAATAACCGTTTGAAATTGATTTTCTACTGTAATATTATGCGCTTCTGAAAGTTTTCCTAACAAAAACAGTCGATCCCCTGGCTTTATTTTTCTTTCTTCTCCTGGGTAAGGCAATACATTGGAAAACCCGGTAGAGGTACATTGAGGCTCCTGGTTTTCTCTGAATTGAACTGAAAGTAATGGATAACCTCGCTGATTATGCTGTCGAATCCACTGCCTTGATACAGAAACCATACGATCCAAACTGCTTCCATATAGCGTCGCCAACACCCCCCGTGAAGAAAAAGCACCGGGAATACCAGCAGGATTTACGGTCAAACCATAACAGCTCTCCCCTTCAGAATGCTCATAATGATGATAGCCAGGGTGGAGTGTATAATGATTTTCAAGCCAATACTGCTCTTCCAACACTGAAACCACCCGTCTTGGAAGTCGACTACTACTGGCCATCAAGTTGTGTGCCCTTTCGGCTTCAAGGTCTACCATTCTTTCTTGCAACGACATATCAGATGGCTTCACATCGGATGGAATCTCAGGTATATCCAACAAATCGGGCTTGGCTGTTTCAAGCACAGTTGCTTGCGCATAAAACGCATCTATTTTATGCCCTGGTATTAGAATTAACCCCTGAGCACGTTCTTGAGCGCGAACGCCACACAGCATCACCTCTGCTTGCGTAGGAAAACGACTCAGAGAGTGAAAATAATGCATCAAATATTCCAGGGCTGCCTTTTCAAAAACCCAGCCATAATGCATTTCCAGATTTTTTAAAATGGGTGCTAAATGATCCCTTAACTCATCCATGAGACAACTCCAAGTGTCCAAAAAATTCTGTGCTGACCTATTAACTATAACTCAATTAACGTCATGTAGCTGCTTTTCTTATTTATCCAGCAATTCCCGTCCTACCGGACAGGAATTGCTTCCCTTGATTGGTGTGGCTCGCAAGCCAAGCTTGCGACCGAAGCGACGTGGCAATCTAGACCCAAACTTATTAAAGCCACATAAGCTTAATCCTTCGATACAAGCTCTTGCCTGGATTGCCGCGCTTCGCTCGCAATGACGGGGGAATAGTTGTAATCAATTTTCAAATTCTTCAGAAACGACTAAATAGGGTTCTTAACGTCAAAAAATCCTGTAAAATAAACTTCAGGCAGTTTGATCTGCACCGAACTAAAAACCACAGGAGATACCTCATGGGATTTTTAACCAATAAACGAGCCCTTATTGTTGGCGTAGCAAATGATCGTTCTATAGCATACGGAATTGCCAAGGCATTACACCGTGAAGGCGCGGAGCTCGCATTTACCTACCACAGTGAAAAGTTACAAAGCCGCGTTGAAAAAGCAGCAAGCGAAATGAATAGCAGCATCGTATTACCTTGTGATGTATCTGATGAGCAACAAATGGAGTCTACGTTCAATATACTCAAAGAAAAATGGGATAGCCTGGATATCCTGGTTCACTGTATCGCTTATGCACCCAAAGACCAGCTAGAAGGCAATTACATTGAGCATATTAACCGGGAAGGGTTTAATATCGCTCATGATATTAGCAGCTATAGTTTAGGGGCTCTGACCAAGCTGGCCTACCCCATGATGAAAGATCGACAAGCCTCTGTTTTGACGCTTTCCTACATCGGAGCCGTACAAGTGATTCCCAATTACAATATCATGGGCGTAGCTAAAGCCAGCCTGGAAGCAAATGTTCGCTATCTGGCCAGTAGCATCGGTGCAGACGGTATTCGGGTTAATGCTATTTCAGCAGGACCTATTAAGACGCTCGCTGCATCTGGTATTTCCGACTTTAAAAAATTTCTAGATATTAGTGAAAAAATCACACCTATGAGAAAAAATGTCACCATGGAGCAAATCGGCAATGCCGCTGCTTTCTTATGCTCTGACCTGGCTTCTGGAATTACGGGAGAAGTGTTATATGTAGATAATGGATTTCATATCGTAGGAATGGCCTCCTGGTGCGAAACGTAAGCCCATCCTCAAGCAATTAGGATGCTTATATTGAAGACACACCCTTATCAAATTTTCCTTCTGTTTTTACGACTGGGCTGCACTTCATTTGGCGGACCTATTGCAGCCATTGGCTACTTTAGAGAAGCGTTTGTTGACCATCGGCAGTGGCTCCATGAATCAACTTATACAGAGCTTGTTGCACTTTGCCAACTATTACCCGGGCCTGCCAGCAGCCAGATCGCACTAAGTATTGGGTTATTAAGAGGAGGGTATTTAGGTGCCATACTTGCCTTACTGGGTTTCGCCTTGCCTTCAACCATTATCATGATCGTATTTGGCCTAACACTCTCTGACTTTAGTGACGTCTCCCAGGCTGGTTGGGCTCAAGGTGCCAAAATTATTGCTGTTGCCGTGGTTGCCCATGCCATCTGGAAAATGGGCAAAGCCTTAAACCCAGATAAAACACGCTTGTTTTTTATCATAATCGCTGCTGCTATTGCTTTATGGTTACCTTCCCCTTTTGCTCAAGTTGGATCTATTCTCAGCGGAGGTCTATTAGGGTGGCTTTTTTTAAAAAAAAATCATGCACCGCTCCCCACCATGCATCTCTCTATCCCCATCAGTAGAACTTCAGCCTTTGCTGCACTGTTGCTGTTTTTTATTCTACTCCTCGTTACTCCAATTGCAGCTCAACTCACCCAACAACAAGCCTTTCGAGCCTTTGATGGATTTTTTAGGGCAGGAGCACTGGTCTATGGAGGTGGTCATGTCATACTGCCACTTTTACAATCCATCGTAGTACCTGGTGGCATGGTTTCAAATGATCTCTTTTTAGCAGGATATGGTATTGCTCAAGCAATCCCAGGTCCTCTGGTTTCCTTTGCTGCCTACCTGGGTACCATTTCAAAAATCCCTCCTAATGGCGTATTAGGCGGCATCTTATGTCTCTTAGCTATTTATTTGCCTTCATTCCTTCTGATTATTGGATTGCTACCTTTCTGGGGAAGGATTAGACGCTATTCCTGGATGCATCCCGTTATGCTAGGGCTAAACGCCTCTGTTATCGGCCTATTGATTGCTGCGCTTTACAATCCAGTCTGGACAAACGCCATTCATAATTTAAAAGACCTCTGTTTTGCCTTAGTCGCTCTCCTTCTATTGAGTCTTTTAAAATGGCCTCCCTGGCTGGTCGTTTTGCTTGGTGTTTCGCTGGGGCAAATATTGCTTTAGGGGAGGTCTTCAATCTGGTTAAGTATTACGTAGCGACTGCTGTTCTCGTCATTACGAGCGAAGCGTGGCAATCGAGCTAGATTAAGTTTTGTTGAAGAGTAACCATTCACCACATGTAGCTACCCGTCATTGCGAGGAGCGAAGCGACGCGGCAATCCAGCCCCAAGCTGATTAAAGCCTCATAAGCTTGCCCATTCGATATAAGCTCCTGTCTGGATTGCCACGCTTCGCTCGCAATGACGGTTTTTTTGCTATTTGTGTATAAGGGTATGCGCCATTGCTCGAACGACAGTTAGTAAGGCACTTTCTTTCTTCAATAAGGTTCATTTACCTTAATCTTCGCTCTCTTCAAAATCCCTTCCAAGTAAAAATGATAATCTAACTGGCCATACTGTTGTTCCAGGTGTTGCATCAGCGCTGCTTTTTCCTCATCAGATAACTGATTTATATTTCCTAACTCAACTGCTTTCACGTGTAGCAGCACATAATTACCATTGGGTAAACGCTTGCCAACCCAAAGCGGCTTTCTGGATGTTGTACCAGGTATTTTAAAGGCCATTTTCCAAATAGCCGGATCTAACGTTTTCGGAGGGGTTAATGCATTTACTTTTACATGCTTCCAGGCAAGTTTATGTTGCTTAAGCATCTGCGTAATATCCTGACCTGAATTTAAGGTATCTAACCATGAAGCACCTAACCTAGCTACCTTGGATATGTTCATCTCAGCTTTTAGTTTACTCACAATTTGTGAGTGCACGGCATCTAAAGGTAAAGTTTTTGAAGGTTCGTATTGATGCATACGTAATACCAAAGCTGAACCGTCCTTCAAGCGAATCACATCACTGTTCCGTCCTTCAGTTAATACCTCAGGATGAAATGCAGCACGAATCACAACAGGGTTTGAAAAAAGTCCTTGTTGATTCAATTTAGAAAAGAAATCGCTGGTCTGAACGGGTAAATCTAGCGCTTTAGCAGCTGCACTTAAGCTATCTGGGTGCGTATAGGTTAATTCAGCTAACTGCTCTAATCGCATTGGCAATTCAGATCGCAATTTTTCAGAAATCAAAATTTGTCTAATCTGCGCTTGCGCTGCCTTGAAGGACTTCCCTTTGAAGGTTGCCTTATGTTCCTCATAGTATTGTTTTAATGCTGAGTCTTTAATGGTTAAACGTTGCTTGATCACGTCAGGAGACAATAGCAGATAATCCACCTTCACTTTTTCAGGGGTTTTAAATGCTGCCTGATGCTGAGCATAATAGGTCTGAATAGCCTCAAGCTTTGGCTCATCTTTACTGGCAACAGCAGATTGTGGAATCACTAGGTAGTCAATCAGGCGCGTTTGCTTTTGAAGTGCAACAAGTTGTTCTAACTCATGTTTCATAACGAAAGCACTGTCCACAATGCCCATTTTCAACTGATCAATCACAGTTTGCTGCTCAAGTTTAGATAAAAAAGATGCTTCTGTATTTCCGCTTGCTCTTAAGAATTGCTGAAATTTTTCATATGAAAATGATCCATTTTCCTGAAAATAAGGCATCGAAAAAATAGCCGCCTGCATTTGGTTTAGCGAAACTCGCATGCCAACTTGAGTGACCGCTTTTAATTCAAGATATTGAGTAATTAAAGCGCGCAAAACCTCTTTTTTTAATAAGGCTTGTGTAGCATCTGTGACCTTAACACCAGTTTCCATCATACGCTTACGGGTCTGCTCATAAGCATAGTTGAATTGCGTCTTATAAATTTTTTTTCGATCAACGGTGGCAATCACTTCAGAATTTCCACCCGCCCAATAGTTTTGAAGGCCAAATAAACCTAACCCTAATACAATGAGGCCGATAATGAAGGTAATTAACCAACCTTGTAAACGTTCTCTAAAAGTTTGAAGCATGATTTTTTCAGTATTTGGGTGATAAAGCGCGCACATTCGAAATTAAGCGTCTCGAATGTGTGCACTTTTCACAAATAAACTTTAGAACCTGTCTTCACAGTCTACTATGCTGCTCAAAAAGCGTTGATTTTATGCGGTCCACTGCTCACATACTGCATGTATGCTGCGCTGCGGCCCTCTAAAATCAACGCTTTTCTCCTCAGCTTAGGGACTGTGAAGACAGGTTCTTATTTGTACAAGCAGTACAAAAAGCCTACAAAAATTATGGCGGAGTGGACGGGACTCGAACCCGCGACCCCCGGCGTGACAGGCCGGTATTCTAACCAAACTGAACTACCACTCCAAAAATCACTTAAGCGCTTAAACAGAACTTAAAAGTATATCAAAAATGGTGGGTGCTGGTGGGCTCGAACCACCGACCCTCGCCTTGTAAGGGCGATGCTCTCCCAACTGAGCTAAGCACCCATTTTTTTGTTTTCTTCACTTAAGAAGCAGTAAGCTTACTAAAATAAATCCAAAATTTCTATAGATTTATTATTTTCATCAAGTTACTGAATTAAACTACTGAACCATTTCCTTTAAAGCTTTACCAGGTCTAAATCTGACAACCTTGCTGGCAGGAATGTTGATTTCTTTTCCTGTTCTAGGGTTTCTTCCTTTCCTAGCTGCTCTTTTGGTGATAGCAAAAGTACCAAATCCAATGAGTGTTGTGTTTTCACCTTTTTTTAAGTCTTTAGCAATAGCATCTAAACAGGCTGTGAGCGCACGAGCAGCATCTGCTTTTGTAAGCTTTGCTTCCTTTGCCATAAAATTAACTAATTCTGTTTTATTCATATCTTAAAAACCTCCGAAGTATATGAAAGGTAAACCTGATTAATCGGGCATTACTGCACCCTGAGAAAATAGCAAGAAATCTCTCTAAAAGAAAGTATTTTTCGCATTTATACCGTTTTTGTTCCTCCTACTACCAGCTCATCAATTAAAATGGTAGGCTGGCCTACTCCAACAGGCACGCTTTGACCTTCCTTACCACACACGCCAACCCCACTATCCAGTTTTAAATCTGACCCAACCTGAGAAACTTTTTTAAGAACTTCTGGTCCATGGCCTATTAGAGTCGCCCCCTTAACTGGCTGAGTAATCTTTCCTTTTTCAATCAAGTAAGCTTCATTGGTCGAAAAAACAAATTCGCCTGAGGTAATATCTACCTGGCCTCCATCAAAGTTAACAGCATATAATCCTTTATCTACAGAAGCAATGATTTCTTCTGGTGCTAACTGACCTGCTTGCATAAATGTATTGGTCATTCTGGGTAAAGGTAATGAAGCATAAGACTCTCTACGTCCATTTCCAGTAGGAGACATCCCCATCAATCTTGCATTTAATTTATCCTGAAGATAATTTTTTAAAATGCCATTTTCAATCAAAACCGTAGTCTGTGTAGGCGTGCCTTCATCGTCAACATTTAAGGAGCCTCGACGACCTGGTAAAGAGCCATCATCCACTACGGTACAAAGCGGAGAAGCAACACATTGGCCTAGTTTGCCTGTAAATGCAGAAGACCCTTTTCGGTTAAAATCTCCCTCCAATCCATGTCCAACTGCTTCATGCAGTAACACACCCGGCCAACCTGGGCCTAACACAACCGGCATCACGCCAGCCGGCGCAGGGATAGCATCCAAACTGATAAGCGCTTGTCGGACAGCCTCTTCAACATATGACATTCCAAGATGATCTTTTTTAAAAACCTCATAACCATATCGTCCTCCCCCCCCAGATACTCCAATTTCCCGGCGCCCCCCCTTTTCTACTACCACTTGAATACTTAAACGTACCAATGGCCTAATGTCTGAAACAATCTGACCTTCACTGTTGAGAATTAATATCAGATCATATTCACTGGCTAAAGAAATCATCACCTCTTTTACCCAAGGGCTTTGTGCTCTAGCAGCCTGATCAAGTTCTGTTAAGAGCTCAATTTTCTCAGCTTCTGGTAAAGACAATAAAGGATTGAGAGGATCATAGAGCAATCTTCCTAACTCTTTTTTTCTTAAGTCCACATGCCCAGACTGGCCTTGCTGGGTAATACAACGCGCTGTTGATGCTGCACTTTCCAGTGCTGAAAGACTTAAATCATTTGTAAATGCAAAACCGGTCTTATCGAAGTTTATAGCTCTTAAGCCTACCCCAGCATCCTGATCAAAACTTGCACGTTGAATCATTTGATTTTCTAAAACCCAGGATTCTGTCTGCGTGCTTTGCATATAAATGTCAGCATAATCAACACCAGGCATCATCATCTGATCAATGACATTTTGTAATTTACGTTCGTCAAGATCATGCGGTGAAAGCAAGCTCTGGTAAGTTTTATCAATTAAGTTCATTGTGTTCCTCTTAGGTTAGGGTGTGTCCTCAATTTTTCACAGACATGAAGTCAATGCTTCTTTTAGGAAAGTTGCCTAGGCAGCCTAGGGTGTTTGTTTTTTTCCAAAAAACAATGAAATGTCACCCCTAGCTATATTCCTGGGTTTCCACTGCAATTAATGAAAATGAGCCATAACAATCCCTCAACAAGATAAAAGCCCAGGGCCAAGCCAACAAGCTAGTCAAAGTAGAAAGCCAGTAAATGCGATAATCAGGCAATTGGCCAATAGCGCCTTGCACCCAAAACAAGACACTTTTATAAAGCAAAATCAGTAAGAAGATCACCGTCACTTTCCTCCAAAAAGAAAGCAGATTTACTCTCAAATGAAACTTAGCACAAAAATAGGCCACCAACGACAACGCCAACGCATGTTCTCCTAACATGGAAGCCAATAATATATCCAGTAAAAAACCAACCAACCAGGCAATCCCTACCCCCACTTCATCCGGACAAGTCAGTGTCCAATAAATGACAACCAATAAAACCCAATCTGGACGAAACCAGATTGCCCAATAAGGCAAAGGTAAAATCGTAAGTCCCATGGAAACCAAAAAAGTCAGGCTCACGATCCATAAACCCTTGGACCAATTTAAAGCTTCCTCTGCAATCCTTCTCACAAGTTACCCCTGGGCACTAGAGCAGATGCTCGATCAGTATCAGGCCATAGTAACAACACTTGTCTACTTCGATTGATTCCCGCACTGGGTTTAGCAAATACCTGAATAAAATACTCCCCAGGTTTACGTTTAATCAAGGAAACCACACCGACAGGATAACCAAAGGGGAACACGTTTCCTAGTCCTGAGGTGACCAATAAATCACCTACCTGAATATCTGATGTTTCCGGCAAATAAAGCAAAGAAAGCAATTCCGGACTCCCTGTGCCGGCAGCAATAGTTCTAAGGCCATTCCGATTCACCTGCACTGGGATACTACTCAACTTGTCTGTTGTTAACAAAACACGGCTGGTGAAGGGGCCTGCTTCAATCACTTGCCCCATCACACCCGCCTCATCTATCACAGGTTGTCCAACATACACACCTTGAGATTGACCTTTATTCAAAAGCACCTGCTGCGTAAAAGGCGATAAATCCACTGATAGGAGTTGTGCAGTCAACACTTTGCCTTTTAAACGCGCTGATGATTGAAGTAATGCACGTAATTTAACATTCTCTGCCTCTAGCACAGAAAGTTTTTGTAATTTTTCAGAAAGAAGCAGCTGTTTCTGCTTCAAAGCTCGATTTTCTGTATTTAAATGTTTCTGGAGTGCAAAGCTTTCCAATAAATATTGAACGGTTTGAATCGGATGATTAATGAGGTAATGAACAGGGCTGGTACCCACAAATAACACTTGTCGAACCTTGTCAAAAGAACGCAACCGATGATCCAGGCTCATGAGCACCAAAGAAAGTACTAACAGAAGGCACATTCGTACCCCTAAACTGGAAATAAAAAGACGATGATGGAAATTTTTTGGGTGAGCCATAAGCGTCTTGGTGTTAGTCTCTCGATAAAAATCCAGGTCCCCAAATATCAACCAGTTCTAGCGCTCTTCCCCCCCCCTTGCAACACAGGTCAGTGGATCATCTGCAACAATCACAGGCAATCCTGTTGCATCTGAGAGCAAATGATCCAGGTCTCTTAATAAAGCGCCACCCCCTGTCAGCACCATTCCTTTTTCTCCAATATCCGCGGCTAATTCTGGTGGCGCCTGCTCTAATGCAGAACGAACAGCGCCTTTGATATTAGAGAGCGGCTCTTGAATGGCTTCATATACTTCATGGCTGCTTAAGGTAATACTCCGGGGAACCCCGCTGGCCAAATCCCGACCCCGCACTTCAATTTCCTGTGAAGAGGCCTTCTCAGGGCAAGCTGTTCCAATTTCATGTTTAATACGCTCTGCGGTCGGCTCACCAATAACAATCCCTGTCTTGCGCTTAACATAATTGACAATAGACTCATCAAAGCGATCTCCTCCCACTTTAACAGAACCACCACAAACCACCCCATTGAGTGAAATAATGGCCACTTCCGTCGTCCCTCCCCCAATATCTACCACCATAGAACCGGTTGCTTCATCCACAGGCATGCCTGCACCAATTGCAGCAGCCATTGGCTCTTCAATCAAATAAACTTCTCTCGCACCTGCACCAAGCGCAGATTCCCGAATGGCTCTTCGCTCTACTTGTGTGGAACCACAAGGTACGCATACAAGCACTCTTGGGCTAGGCCGTAAAAAACGATTCTCATGCACTTTTTTAATAAAGTTCTGCAACATTTTCTCTGTAATATGAAAATCTGCAATCACCCCGTCTTTTAAAGGACGGGTGGCAACCATATTACCCGGAGTACGCCCCAGCATGTTTTTTGCTTCCAGACCTACCGCAGCAATACGTGTTTGACCATTGTACTGATCTCTATGGATCGCAACCACAGAAGGTTCATTTAAGATAATTCCTTTTCCCCGCACATAGATCAACGTATTGGCAGTCCCTAGATCTATTGATAAATCGTTAGAAAATAATCCGCGCAATTGCTTAAACATAAATAATTCTCTTTTTTCAAAGGCTTTGAGAGTTTTTGACTATACCATTCAGTTTTGAGATAAACAACTGTCTAAAGTCCGGCGCAACCGTCGCATCCACCTTCCAATACCAGTACTGCTCATCTGCAAAACTCAAACACTTTACTGCATCTTTCTCAGTCATTAAAATAGGAGCCTGATCAAAGTCCCAATCAAAATCGGTTTTCTGGAAGGCATAATGATCCGGAAAAGGATGTGGCATCACATCAAACCCTACCCCCTTTAACTGATCAAAAAAACGATCTGGATTTCCAACACCAGCCACCGCATGGATTTTCATACCTGTTTCCACTTTCAGTTTGAGCGAAGGGTCTTTTAAATTTACCCATTCCCCAGACTCCCACCACATAGAAAATTCTCCAGGCTGACCCTCTCCATTCACAACACAAAAGTCCACCGACTGATGCCTGGAAACAGGCTCTCGCAAAGGACCTGCTGGAAGACATAAACCATTTCCATATCGTCTAACACCATCAATCACTAAAATTTCAATATCACGCGCCAAAGCGTAATGTTGCAATCCATCATCACTCAAAATGACATTACAGTTCAGTTGATTCTGCAAAAATAATGCACCTTGAGCCCGACTTTTGGAGACTACCACGGGAACGTTCAATTTTCTAGCCAGTAGTACAGGTTCATCCCCTACTTCAGCAGGCAAGCTTTCAGGAGTAACTTGCTTGTACTTTTCTGTATAGGTACCCTTATAGCCACGACTGACAATCCCAACTCGCCACCCTTCTTCCATCAAACACTTTGTGAGATAAATAATCAAAGGCGTTTTACCGGTCCCTCCTACCGTAATATTTCCAACCACTACCACAGGGACTTTTAATGAAATAACTTTTTTCACCCCTAACCGATAAAGACTTCGACGAATCCACACCAAAAAACGATACAAATAAGACAATGGGAGTAACAGATAAAGCAGTTTACTTCCCTGATACCAACCTGCAACCAACGTATTCATCATTCCTCTCTTAAAGTGCGTTTTTAGAGCCTGAGAACTGCGAAGACAGGTTCTTACATTTCATTAAATTGCTTCTGATAGAGCTGTGCATACACCCCATTCAATGCAATGAGTTCTGAATGCTTGCCTTGCTCTACAATATTTCCCTGATCTAATACCAAAATCCAATCCGCATGCTCTACGGTTGATAAACGATGTGCAATCACTAATGTGGTACAGTGCTGCATGAGCGCTTTTAAAGCAGCTTGTATCGCCTGTTCAGACTCACTGTCTAAAGACGAAGTCGCTTCATCTAAAATCAAAATAGGCGCTTGCTTTAACAAGGCCCGTGCGATCGCAATACGTTGACATTGGCCGCCGGAAAGCAACACACCATTTTCACCCACAATGGTATGAATCCCCTGAGGTAAAGACTCAATAAACTCCATGGCATGCGCTGCTTTTGCAGCCTCAATCACTTGCCTGTCACTGACTTGATCAAACTGACCATAACGAATATTGTCTGCCACACTGACATTAAATAAATTGACACGCTGAGAAACCATAGCAAATTGCGAACGCAAACCGGATAAATGATAACGATTAATATTGACATCATCCAGCAAAATCTCACCCGATTCTAACTCATAAAAACGTGGCAACAAATTGACCAATGTCGATTTTCCTGCTCCAGACCTTCCCACCAGCGCAATGGTTTCCCCAGGTTTTGCAGTAAAACTCACACCATTTAAAACCTTCGTTACACTGCCATGATTCTCATAAGAAAAAACAACCCCTTTATATTCAATTTTCCCATCTGCCCGCTTTAAATCTAAATCGCCGGTATCATTTTCAACAGGTTTATCCAGTAGCTCAAAGATGCTCTGAGCTGCTGCTATCCCCTTTTGCATCATCGTATTCACCCCTGAAATCCGACGGAAAGGACGATCAACAGCCAGCATGGCAGCCATAAAAGCAGCAAATGTACCTGCTGATAAATTGAAGTGAGGGTATTGAGAGGAAGTCACCAGGTAAAGAATGATAGAAGATGGGATCGTCAAGGCAATCTGAACTGCCGAAGACCCCAGGGCATTGGCGACCACCACTTTAATTTCACGGCGCCGGTTGGTACGGGTAGCTTCATCAAAGCGCTGCGCCTCATACTGTTCTCCCCCAAAAGTACGGATCACTTTGTAACCCTCAATCGCTTCCTCAGCGATATGAGTAACGTCTCCAACAGAATTTTGAACTTCCCGGCTTAGTGCACGTAAATAGCGGCTATTAATTTTTAAAATGGTTGCAACCACCGGGGCTGTAATCAAGAAGAATAAAAAAAGCTTCCAGCTTAAAATCAGCATGACAAAAATCATGCCCCCCAACAAAAAACCTTCTTTTACAACGGTAAGTAACGCATTCGTGGTTGCCTGAGCAATTTGTTCAACATTGTAGATTAAGGTTGACAAAAGCTTCCCGCTGGTTTGCTGATCAAAGTAACGAACAGGCATCACTAGCAGTTTATTGAAAATTTTCTGTCGAAACTCCATCGTCAAACTTCTACCTACTCGTGTAATACAATAATCCGCGGTAAAATTCACGCAACTACGAATCAACATGGCACCAATTAAAATGACAGGAATCCATTGAATAAAAGCCATGTCCCGCACAACAAACCCTTTGTTGACAATCGGTTTAACCAGCCATGCAAGACCCGCATCGACCAGGCCGCCCAGCATGGCAGCAAGCAATCCAAGGACTAAAACAGGGAAATAGGGTCTTAAAGAGATTAAGATACGTTGATAAATTGAAGTGGATTTTTTAGGTATTGCTTTCATGGTCCGCTCTTTATAGACTCAACCAGATAGTTAAAAAGATGACTGCTCGCAATGACCTGGGTCGTTACGACGATTGAGTAATTACACAACCTGTAGGATATCGAAAGTTGCCCATTAATGCCATTCGCAAATTCATTAAATTAGAATCATCTGGCGGAATTGTACTGTTAATCACTGCCTTACTGGCACTTTTTATCAGCAATTCTCCTTTTTCTGAATATTATCAGCAATGGTTTGAGGCGCCCATAGGCATCTCTATCGGCGGCTTTCAATTTCAGAAAGACCTTGCTTGGTGGATTAACGATGCACTGATGGTCTTTTTCTTCTTCATGGTTTCACTTGAAATCAAATGGGAAATGGTAAAAGGAGAGCTAAGCTCTCTTTCTAGCATGATGCTTCCACTCATTGCAGCCATAGGTGGAATGACCATTCCAGCCCTCGTTTATATGGTAATCAACTGGAAAAATCCTGCTGTTCATGCAGGATGGGCAATCCCTACCGCGACTGACATTGCTTTTTCCTTAGGTATTTTGAGCCTGTTAGGACGCAGGGTTCCACTGCCTCTTAAAATTTTCCTCAGTGCTATTGCTATTTTTGATGACCTGGGGGCCATTATTATCATTGCTATCTTTTATACTCAACAGCTTGCACTCCTTCCTCTTTTTCTGGGTGGACTTTTATTGATCCTGTTATTTGCCTTAAATCACTTTTATGTCATAAAAATAACCCCTTATTTAATAATCGGCTTCCTGTTATGGGTGTGCTTCCTGAATGCGGGCATACATCCTACGCTGGCAGGGGTTGCAACAGCGCTGGCCATCCCCGTTCACACGCAAGACAGGCAGCCCTCTCCCGTCAGCCGGTTAACAGACCGCCTTCACCTATGGGTTGCCTTTTTAATTTTACCCTTGTTTGCATTTGCCAATGCGGGCATTTCATTTACCTCAGGAATCACCGTAAATGACCTTGTCAGCCCTTTAGCGCTAGGTATTGCTGCAGGTCTTTTCATTGGCAAACAAATGGGTATTTTTGCTGCAACCTATTTAGCAGTGCAACTCAAGCTGTGTCAACTGCCCAGAAATGCTTCCTGGACAAACATCTATGGGATCGCCCTAATTTGCGGAATTGGCTTTACCATGAGCCTTTTTATTGGTGCTTTAGCTTTTACAGGAGTAGATAGAAGCAGCTACATTCTGCTAGTTCGATGGGGCGTAATAGCGGGTTCTTTTTTATCAATGGTGATCGGATATCTTTTTCTGTACTTTAGCTTGCCCGTTACGGCACAGAGAAAAGACCGATCTATTTGAAAGAAGCAAGCCGTTCCGAGAGAGACATTAAACCGTGAAACTCCGGTCATTTTCTAAAAGCTCATTCAGTGTATTTTCCTGCTCCTGAGTTAAACCAGCGATTTCAAGATCAGAATTCTCTTTCTTGAGCTCTGCCAGAATTTGAAGCGCATTATCATCAACAAAAATATTCTGGCCTCCAAAAAACTTTAAAAAGCGCTCATTTATTAGCTCCCAAAAATCAGGGGCGGAATGAGGGGGAGAATAATCTAATTTGGAACGAAAACTCTCCAAAATCTTTTGAAACTCGGTGGAATCATTCATTGCTGCTTCAATGTTTGGCGTTATCTCTGAAAGAAAAACCAATTTTTTCAGTCGGGTTAAATGTAGTAAAGGTTCTAAATTGACTATGTGATGAAGACCTAGCTGAAGCTCTTCTAGCTGTTCCAGTTTACTTATACAGGATAGATCCTTTAGGACAACTCTTGGTGAGAGTAGTGATCTATAGTCTAAAAGAAGCGATTTTACATGTTTTAAGTTATTTAATGAAGCTAATGCAAGACGCCACATAACAGGAGTAACCAAATGAACGGTAGTGACTTGGGGTAACTCAGATAGAGCATTGACAATAGCAGAAAATACATCTGATTCATCCCTTTCAAACTCTAATTTCAGTGTATGTAAACATGGAAAAGATGTTTTTAGAGTGTTTGTTATCTCTCCAGTACCACTTGAACACAAAGTATCACAATGTAAATTTAACACCCTTAACTTATCTAGCTTTGCAAGAGGCTGTAAAGATAACACCCTTAACCCATCTGGCTTTGGAAAAGGCTGTGATAATATCGGTTCACGTGTGCTGATATGGAGGCTTTTTAGGTTTTTTAGCTGGCTAATCTTTTCGTAATCACTAGCGAATTCTCCCCCTACTACAACTCCTTCCAGGCTAAGGGTTTCTAAATGCTCAAGATCTTCCAATACCTCGAGGTAACGACCATAGCGGAAGGATTGAGCTGAGAATTTGACCCTGATATTTTCCAAAAAAGGTCGAGTTTTTATGAGCTCTTGAAGCTGATCAATACGTATGCTTGGCTCTATACCTCCTTTTTTTTCCAGAGCTTTTAAAAAATCACGCTCACCCTCTGGCAACGACTCTAGATGACGCAGGCCATTTGACGTCTTACGAACAAGCTCTTCTATGTATTGTAAGAATTCTTCCCCCGAATCATCTTTTAAATAATCAACAGCTTTTTTTGTAAGAACCCGTTCAATAGTAAAGGTTTCATTTTTTACTTTAATTAATGGAACAGCTAATGCATTGAGGTATTTATTAACAAACATTAGCGGCTTAACATCGATGTATTTTGAAAACCAAAAGATATTCATCACAATATCCAATATAAGGTTAATATTTTTGTTTTGATCAGTCTGGTTATATTCTTTCATTTTTCTACTTCTATTGAATTCATTGAAAATCAGCTCAAGCATCAGCATACAGCTTCCCTTCGAGGGATTCAATAAATTTTGAATATATTTAATATGTTACGATTATTTCTGCATGTAATGTGTTTGGTCGCTCGGGGCGAAAAAAGGTCAGGATGAAAATTAAAAATGGCCAAGATGGTCGGTTAGTCGATTAATCTGTGTAAAAATGACAAGTGCTTTTCAAGCAATCAAACAATCGTGAGCTTCGCAATCTGAGCAACAAGCCATTTGGTCTCTCCATTTCTAAATTTCACCTGAAGACGCAGATGATCCCCACTGCCCTCATAGCTCAAGATCACACCATAACCAAACTTTGCATGCTGGACAGCTTGCCCGATTTTATAGGGAGATTGACCAATATTATCTAATTTACCTGCGCGCTTCTGGAAAGACTGGGGTGATGCAGAAAAAGGCCGACTCGCCCGCACTTCCTGGATACAGTCCGAAGGAATCTCTGACAGAAATCGGGAAGCTCGCTGAATTTTCTCATAACCGTACAGCCTGCGAGCTTCAGCATGGGTTAAATGTAATTTTTTTCGGGAGCGAGTGATACCCACATAACAAAGGCGCCTCTCTTCTTCCAGCTGAGTAAACTCTTGCAAAGAGAGCTGATGAGGAAACAGTCCCTCTTCCAACCCACAGAGAAAAACAACCTGAAACTCAAGCCCCTTGGCAGCATGAAGCGTCATAAGCTGAACACTGTCCACAAATGCCTCTGATTCTGTCGGGTTTGACTCTAACGTCACTTGAGTCAAAAACCCTTGCAGCTCGGGAAAAGCATGGTTACCAGCAGGCATTTCAGAAGCGATCTGCTCATCTACCTTGAATTCCTGCATCGCCGTAACAAGCTCTTTTAAATTTTCTACGCGCGCTTGCCCTTTTTCAGTCCGATCTTTTTGGAAATGCGCCAACAAACCACTGGCTTGTATAATATGATCTGCTTGCTCCCATAAAGTCATTGATTTTGTTTTTTCAGACAGCCCTTCAATTAACCTTAAAAAATTCAATAAGTTTGATGCAGATCGAGCCGCTATTTCTTGACTTTCAATGAGATAAACTGCGCTTTTCCAAAGAGACTGCTGCTGATTTCGAGCGGTTTCTCTCAATAACGTTAACGTTGTTTGACCAATTCCACGCGTAGGCGTGTTAACAACCCGCTCAAATGCACTGTCATCATCTCGGTTCACAATTAAACGAAGATAAGCCAGCGCATCCTTCACCTCACTACGTTCAAAAAACTTTTGTCCACCATAAATACGATAAGGTAGATTTGCCTTTAAACATTGCTCTTCCAATACACGAGATTGTGCGTTGGAGCGATAAAGAATTGCCATATCCTGATAACGCACTCCTTGCTGCGCATAAGATTGAATGCTATCTACAATATAACGCGCTTCGTCTATCTCATTGAACGCAGTATAAAGCAGGATGGGTTCCCCAGCATCACTTTGCGTCCAAAGCGTTTTACCCAGACGATTTTGGTTATTGGCAATCACTGCATTGGCTGCCTTTAAAATCATGGCTGTAGAACGATAGTTTTGTTCCAGACGAATGACCTGAATCTGCGGAAAATCCTTAATCAAAGTATGCATATTTTCCACTTTAGCGCCACGAAAACTGTAAATGGACTGATCATCATCACCAACAGCCATGATTTTACCTTTGGCGCCAGCTAACATCTTTAGCCAACGATATTGCAGTGTATTTGTATCCTGAAACTCATCCACCAGAAGGATTTGAAAGCGGTTTTGGTAATGGGCCAATATGTCTGGATGCTGATGAAACAACTCATAAACCGATAAAAGCAGCTCATCAAAATCCACAAGACCACTTTGCTGACACAGGGTTTCATACGCAGAGTACACTTTAGCTAACGTTTGGGTGAAAAAATCTTCCGACTCCACTGCCTTGCTTCGACGCCCCTCATCTTTCTGGGATTTTATAAACCATTGAGACTGTTTAGGCGGCCATTTTTCTTCATCCAAATTGAGCGTCTTATGAATCCGCTTAATTAATCGAAGCTGATCATCGGCATCCAAAATTTGAAAAGTTGAAGGTAAGCCCGCTTTTTCATGATGCAAACGAAGCAAACGATGCGCCAAACTATGGAAAGTACCAATCCAAAGATGATGAACAGGAAAATTGAGCTGCTGCTCAATCCGACCCCGCATTTCCGCTGCCGCCTTGTTGGTAAAAGTAACCGCAAACAGACTCTGTGGAGATAAACCCTTCTCCTGAATTAACCAGGCAATTCTTTCAGCAAGCACACGGGTTTTTCCACTACCCGCTCCTGCGATAATCAACATATGCTCAAGCGGCGCCATCACCGCCTTTTGTTGGGCTTCATTTAAATGGTTGAGTTCGATAGAAGGCGTCATGTACATAAAATCAAATATTTCTTAGGGTGTGTCCGTCATACTTTCGTTTGAATGACCACACCGCTGCACATCCTAAAATAACGGACATATTGTTAAAACAAAAGGTAACTGCTCACCCGTCATCGCGAGGAGCAAAGCAACGCGGCAATCCAGGCCAAACTTTGTTAAAGCCGCCGGTTTTAGTTCATAAATACAAACTCCCGCCTGGATTGCCGCGCTTCGCTCGCAATGACAGGTGAGTAATCACAACAACAAAAGAACGATTCTAGAGGAATTCAATGGTTTTATCCATATATCAGCCAACGTCTTTTAAAACAAAAATTGCTGATGTTTACTAAACTTTATTTAGGGATGTTGCCTAAGGTGTATTTGCTTTAGATTTTTAGGGCGTGTCATAAAAAGGAGATTCATTCATGTCAAAAAAAATGGAAAAGAAACAAAATCTTAGAGGCATAGCTCTACTGGAAGATCCCAGATATAACCAGGGTACAGCATTCACGCTCCAGGCGCGCGAACAGTTAGGAATTTCAGGTTTACTCCCTGCTGAAGTCGACTCTATAGATCTACAGCACCAGCGAGTTTTGGGGCATCTTGCTGCTAAAACAACAGACCTGGAGCGTTACATCTATCTGACGAGCCTGCTAGATAGGAACGAAACCCTATTTTATCACGTGATCATGTCAGATCCCGCCCGCTTTCTCCCCATCTTATATGACCCAACCGTTGGAGAAGCCTGCTTAAAATTTGGTCATATCTATCGCCGCCCCAGAGGGATGTACATTTCTTTACGTGACAAAGGCAGAGTTGAACAAATATTGCGAAATTGGCCCATCCAAGACATTCGCTTTATCTGTGTCAGCACAGGTGGGCGCATCTTAGGATTGGGAGATTTAGGGGCAAACGGCATGGGCATTCCCATTGGGAAGCTACAGTTATATACGGCCTGCGCAGCCATTCCTCCTGAATGTTTACTCCCTGTTTTACTGGATTGCGGCACAAACAATGAAACTTTGCTCCATGATCCACTCTACCTTGGGGTACACCAATCTCGCCCCAAAGATGATGAGATGGATGCTTTTGTTGATGAGTTTGTACAAGCGGTACAAACTGTGTTTCCAAATGCCTGTATCCATTTTGAAGACTGGAAAGGTACAGACGCCATAAAATACCTGGCAAAATACCGAGAAAAAATCTGTTGTTACAATGATGATATTCAAGGAACTGCAAGCATCACATTAGCAGGACTGACCACCGCATTATCAGTGAAGCAAGAAAAACTTTCAACGCAACGCATCCTTTTCTTAGGTGCTGGCTCTGCAGGATTAGGCATTGCAGATCTACTGGTTTCTGCAATGCAAATGGAGGGATTATCGAAAAAAGAAGCTCGATCCCGCATTGCTCTTTTTGATATCAACGGATTGATTGAATCTTCACGTCACGACTTATCCCCTACTCAAATGCGATATGTACACTCGCACCCCCCCTGTAAAAATTTCCTGGAAGTCATTCAAGATTTTAAGCCCAGTATATTGATTGGCGTTAGCACCCGCGGAAAAGCCTTTGATCAATCCATTGTTGAAGCCATGACAAAGCTCAATGAAAGACCCATTATATTTGCCCTCTCCAACCCAACGGATAAAGCTGAATGCAATGCTGAAGAAGCCTATACCTGGTCTCAAGGCAAAGCACTCTATGCAGCAGGGGTACAGTTTCCTAACGTTAAAATTGATCATCAAATATTCTATCCAGGCCAAGCCAATAACTTTTACATCTATCCTGCCGTAAGCCTGGCCGTTTATGCTGCACGCCCAAAACTTATTTCAGACGAACTGTTTATCCAGGCAGCCCATGCGACTGCAGCACAAGTCAGCCAGGAAGAACGTGATCGAGGCATGATGTTTCCGCCTCAAAGTAATATTTTATCCACAGAAGTCAACACGGCCACTAAAATCATTGAAATGTTATTTGATCAGGGATTGGCTACGGTTGAACGACCTAAAGATATTAAATTATGGTTAACCTCCTTACTTTATAAACCTCAATATCACTTCCCTGGCGATTAGGATATACTCTTTTTCATCCGAAAATTGAAAGAGGTTATCAACGTACCATGAAATATCTTGTTTGCATCTTCTGTACACTGTTGCTTTCCGTCACCTCCCTGTTTGCCAAGCCCTCTGATACGCCTATCCTTGTGGCAGTGAGCATCCCCCCTCAAAAATATTTTGTTGAGCAAATTGCAGGAAATAAAGCCAGCGTGACCGTCATCGTACCGAAAGGATTTGAACCTGAAGATTATGAACCTCGCCCCCAACAGCTCAAAGCACTCACCCATGCAGTGCTGTATTTTGCGATTGATGTCCCCTTCGAAACGCAGTGGTTGAAAAAATTTCAGCAAGTCAGTCCACATATGAAAATCATACCAACCTATCAAGGCATTGAAAAAATAGAAATGTCACCGCATGGGCACCACCACCATCATCATGCTCATCAGATCATTAAAGACCCTCATATTTGGCTTTCCCCTCAGTTGGTTCAAATACAAGCCCAGCATATTCGAGATGCTTTTATTCAGGTAGATCCTAAACACGCTGCATTTTACCGCCACAACTATCAAAAATTTTCTGACCAAATTGAAGCCCTCAATCAATCACTGATCAAACTTTTTGCAAAAGCACCGAACCCAAAAGAGCGCATTTTTTTTATATTTCACCCTGCTTTAGGATATTTTGCTAAAGCCTATGATTTAACCCAGATTCCCATTGAAAAAGAAGGCAAGTCACCGACTTTGAAACAGTTAAATACACTCGCAAAATTTGCCAAACACAACCAAATCAAAACGATTTTTATCTCTCCTGAGTTTTCCTCTCGAGAAGCCAGTGTTTTTGCGAAAGCAATTGGAGGAAGAACCCAAATCATAGACCCATTGGCTGAATCGTGGCTGGATAATATGAAACGGCTCGCTTCTGCAATTTTTAATAGTTTTCCTCATCAATAAAACGGATATGTTTTAGGCTAGGGTGTGACTCCTCTCGTCATTGCGAGGAGCGAAGCAACTCGACAATCCAGGGCTTAAGCTTATTAAAGCCGCATAAGCTTAGCTCCTGAATAGAGCCTCCTGACTGGATTGCCGCGCTTCGCTCGCAATGACGGATAAATAGTTACAAAATAAATTGAAGATACACCCTGGCTATGTGACAAAAATTTGCTTAAAATTTGACCCATTCTATGCCTTTTGTAGCAAAAAAAATGAACTGTAAACCCCCTCTCATCCAAATAAATCATTTAAATTTTTTCTACCAAAAAAACCAGGTGCTAGAAGATATTCATCTCTCAGTTAAAGTTGGAGATTTTCTGGCCATTCTAGGTCCTAATGGCGGCGGAAAAACAACCTTGTTAAAAATCATTTTAGGGTTACTGCCCCCTTCTAGCGGCGAAGTTCAAGTTTTTGGAAAGTCCCCCAAACAAGCTTTTGGACAAATTGGCTTTGTGCCTCAACTTGGCGTGATGGATCCTTATTTTCCGATTAACGTTGAAGATGTTGTGCTCATGGGGCTAGAACGCCCTAAACGTTGGCACGTTCATCCAGGTTATCCCGATAAAGGAAAAGCAAAGGCCATTGACGCTATGAAAAAAACAGAGGTGCTTCACCTTGCCAAAAAAAGAATTGGACAGCTGTCTGGAGGAGAGCGTCAGCGCGTCTTTCTCAGCCGCGCACTGATTTCTGACCCAGAGCTGCTGATCTTTGATGAACCAACAGCCAATATAGATCCTTACGGTACAGCCTGTTTTTTTGATTTATTTAACCTATTGGCTCAGACCAAAACGCTGATGATTGTCACACATGACTTAGGAATCACCGCCGCCAATATCAACCGTATTGCCTGCCTCAACAAACAATTGATCTATCATGACAAGCCCACACTGACCTCTGAAATGTTGCCCTTCCTGTATGGAACAGACCACCCAAACTGCTCTGCAGAACATCCTTTAAACCTGATGATGCAATCTTTCAACCAAAACAAACAAAAGCACTCTGATGATACTTGATAGTTTCTCTTACCCATTTCTACAACATGCCTTAGCAGCAGCCTTCCTTGCCAGTATCGCCTGCGGCATTATCGGCACATTAGTCGTAGTCAACCGTCTGGTTTTTATCAGCGGCGGTATTGCACATATGGCTTACGGCGGGCTCGGAATCGCATTTGTAACCGGATTGCCCATGCTCCCTGTAACCTTAACATTTACCTTATTCTCCTCTGTGCTTCTGGGTGGCATGACATACCGTAACAAAACTCGAACTGATGCTGTGATTGGAGCGCTTTGGGCCGGCGGTATGGCGACAGGGATTCTACTATTAAATCTCAAACCTGGCTATTCCGTGAACCTGATGAGCTATCTTTTTGGTAATATCCTGCTCGTACCCACCAGTGATCTTATCCTCATGTCTTTTTTAATAGGCCTGATTATCCTATTGATTACTCTGTTTTATCGAGACTTTCTAGCGTTATCTTTTGAAGAAGATTATGCAAAAACCCGAGGTATCCCAGTTACAGCGCTTTATTTTTTATTGCTAGCCATGGTAGCAACGACTGTCGTTATTTTAATTAACGTTGTAGGGCTAATTTTGGTCATTGGGCTACTCACAGTGCCTGCCTATCTCGCTGAGATGCATTCATCTTCCTTAAAAGGCATGATCATCAAATCCTGCTTTTGGAGCCTTCTTTTTTGTATCGGGGGACTTTTGATTTCTTACCAGCTTGATTTAAACACCGGTTCTACCATTGTCATGGTGGCCGTCGCTTTTTTCTTTTGCATAAAAGGCTTATCTGTTTACCGAGAGACCCGAAGACAACGATGCTTATAAAAATACCGTGTTAAACCAGACTGATTTTTCTCGATTTCACCTTCACCTGTTTATGATATAATTTGGTAACTATTCACCACATGTAACGACTCCTCCCGTCATTGCGAGGAGCAAAGCGACGCGGCAATCCTGTTAAGAGGCTCTATCCAGAACCTAAACTTATGTGGCTTTAATAAGCTTGGGGCTGGATTGCCCCGCGTCGCTTCGCTCGCAATTGTAAGTTAAAAACATGGTATAAAAGAAATTAAGAAGGATAAGTTTAAGTTCCCCTAACTAGTTAGGGGAACTTAACGGGGTCGGACGATCGTCTCGCAATAGGTGAATAATCACCGTCGTCATCAAGATCTCCGCCTCCAAAGTCCTTCACCGCGTTTGAATAGTTGTCTGGGACACAACATAAGTGCACCCGTTTACAATCTTAAACCATTTCTTTATGCGAGGACTTACATGAAAATATATCACAACTTCGTAGGAATCGATATCGGAAAATCCGAGGTTGTCGTTAACCTTCTCGGTCAAAAAAGCTCTTTCTCTTTTGAAAATTCCTCTTCAGGTTTTCAAGCTTTCTTGGATCAATTCCTTTCTAAAATCAATTCACCCTTTATTGTTCTTGAAACTACAGGTGGGTATGAGCAACTCTTTCTTCAAAAACTTCTTGATATCAATGCTACTGTCCATAGAGCTAATACCAGACTGGTCAAGCATTTCATTAGATCACTAGGTCAAAAAGCTAAAACAGACTCTATTGATGCTAAATGTTTAGCTTACTACGCTTTTGAACGACATCAGAAACTCTCTGTTTATCAAAATCCTTCTCATGAGGCTACTCAACTAGCTTCCTTAACTCAGAGAAGAATAGATTTAAATCAGATGCTTGTTCAAGAAAAAAATAGAGCTCAGAGTCCAAATGTCTCTGAGTTTGTGAAAAAAAGCTGCAAAGAGCTTATAAAGCATATACAGAAACAGCTAGATGAACTTAATAAAAAAATCCAATTAATCATTGAGTCTAACAAGCTCTTGCAAGAAAAAAAGGAAATGCTTTTAACTATCCCTGGTATAGGCAATATTATTGCCAATGCTTTAATCGCTTTACTTCCTGAGCTGGGCCAGCTTAATCGAAGAAAAATTGCAAGCCTTTGTGGCTTGGCTCCTTTTCCCTGTGAAAGTGGTCAGCATAAAGGTTATCGAAGAACTCGTGGTGGAAGAGTTCATGTTCGGAATATTTTATTTATGGCAGCTATGGCTGCCTGTAATAGCAACTCTCACTTGAAAATCTTCTATGAAAAACTAATTGCTCAAGGGAAAAAGAAAATGGTGGCTCTAACTGCTCTTATGCGTAAAATCATTATCATCGCTAATGCTAAAATTAACTCTTTAGAGTTTAGCGAACAACATAGTTGATGACGGAGGGCGGTTAATTTGCTCAATAACATAGTTGATCCAGACAGGAGCCTCTAACGAAGGATCAAGTTTAAGTGGCTTTAATAAGTTTAGGCCTGGATTGCCAAGTTGCTTCGCTCCTCACAATGACGGAGGGCGGTTAATTTACCCAACAACATAGCTGATGACGAAAGGCGTTGTTACATAGGGATCTGTCCACTAAAAAGTGACAAGATCAATAGGAGATGCGGACTCTTTTTCTTCCACGTTAGTAACGACCTTATCCACTTCCTTATTAAGCTGAAAAACTTTCCTCTCTTCATTCAAAAAGTCTGCATGACTTTCTTCTACAGATTTGAGTGGTTTAAGCGCTTCCTGTAGCGCTATTTTCCCTACCTTACTCACCACCACGCCTCCTTCTTCATCAACCATTTCTTGAATAGTTACGTAGGTACTACCTGGTTCCGTCACCTGAACACGCTCAGGTACTGTTTCAACCCCGGGAAAAAGATAATCTTTAAGTACTTTATGCTCAAAAACCTTATAATTGAATTTTATATATTTCACATACTTTCCTATAAAGGGTACCCTTTTTAAGGGCTCCATTAAGTGCTTATAAAGACGTGTCAATATTTTTGAAAATAGTTTATCCTCCCTCTCCTCTGTATTCAGTCTCTCATCCCCAAAGTCATTACCCATTCTTAAATTGATAAATTTATGAAAAGATCTTGCTAGTGGTGTCGCTGTTCTTAAAAAACCAATCCCAAGTGTGATGCTTGCAAATGCAGCTATTGAAACAGGGGATGTCATGACAGCGCTGCCCGCTATCAAGTTTATTACCGTTGAGGTGGTTGCAAACGTCAGTGTATAAAGTACAAAAAAATCCGTCGCCATTTTCCCTATCTCTCCCATCCCTTCTAATATCTGATAAAAAACATAGGCAGGCTTAGATAAACCATTAATATGACGCTCATCTCTTCCGACCTTATCTGCTATCTTTTGCATTCTTCCTGATGCTTTCTGAGACAGTCCAGTCAGTGATGTTAGTTTTTCTGCTGGCTTAATCAGGAGTCTCTGCATTTCCTTAGAAGCGATATAAGGTATGATTTTCACCATGACCAACAGGAAAGCAGCTATAGGCAGAATGGGTTTTCTGACCTGAGCATCTACTTTTTTTAATAAAATTTGCTGTAATTTAAATAGAAGTTTCTCTTTGATTGAAATTTCTTTGTCTTCGTTTGGAAGCGGCTTATCTTCTACACAATAATCATTGATGAGACTTAAATGATATTCAAATTCCTTAATCAGTTTTGCGTTTTGGTAATAATTCATCATACGATCGATATAAACTGCTTTTTGCGCAGGCTCCATAAACCGAAAAAGCAAAGAACCTCTCAAAATAGCATGTTCAAAGTAAGGATTAGTTACCCCCTTCATCGAATATATTTTTGGTTTTATTGTAGATGATGAGCTCACTTTTTTTCTCAAAGTTATTTATAAAGCACTTAGGGCGTGTCAATCATGAATTTTTTAGGTTCAAAACGCGTATAATGGGTCAAATTTTATGCAAATTTTCGTCACATACCTGGATATGCTTCCTCAAATTTGTATAAAATTTGCCTCCATTACCCACATGTTGAACTTAAAAAATTTATGATTGACACGCCCTAGGTTAAAATAAAAAACTTAAAGAAATATTAGGGGGTGTTTACCTTTCATTTTTTTGCTCTGCACTGGACAAAACTCAAACATGACTTTCCTCCAAAGGGGTTTCTTTTTTATAAATCAACAAGTTAAAAAGTGTCACCCAAAGGTTTTCATCTGAACTTTTCTCCTGGTTTAGGATGGTGTGTCGAATAAAATCAAACCCATACCTGAAATAACTGTTTTGAGGTCTCAGTTGTCCATCTTTATGCCTTTTTAAGGCAATAGGCCTGGTTTGAGCTTTAAATTCTCCTATCCTATGAGCCCATGTAAAACCTAGGGCTAGCAGAACTAATAGCTTTTCAATGCGTTCTGGCTTTGTCATGTGGGTATCCTCAAATCTAAAACCTCTGGATTTTAGCCCTTGAAACAAACACTCCACCTCCCATCTGCGAAGATAGATACTGATAGCCTGCTTGACTCTTAATTTTATGTTAGTTGCAACGACCATCAATTCCCCTCTTTCTGAACGGGATCCCGCCAGGTAAACCTTGTTTCTTCCTATCTCTACCGACATTCCAAAAACCTGAGCGTTTCCTGGGCTGACAAAACGGAAAATTTTCTTTGCTTCCCATAATTTCTTTTTCCCAGCACGAATTAACGTATTGTTCTTAATTCGAATATAAAAAGGAATTTCCTGCCTGATTAACCATTCAAACCAGCTTTCCCCTATAAATTCTCTGTCACAGAGCAACCCTTCTATACACTCTTTACCAAATTGATCGATGAATCGCTTAACTAATGCTTTTCTTTCCTTTGTATTGCAGGTACCTCTCTTAGGGAGCAAATCCCATAATAGAGGTATGGACATCCCCTCATATGCAATCCCCAACATTAATACATTGACAGGCTCTTTCCCAAACTCCCAATTCGTCCTGTCCATCGTTAAATAAATCTTTGTATCCTTCGGAAAAAACAGCTTAAATATCCATAAGGCAATCTGACTCATGTCAATCTTAAAGTAGGCAAAAAATCGATAGAGTCGCTTATAGTTCGACTCTACTTTCGCAAACCCTCCAAAACCTACCGACAGTTCCTGACGATTGACGCTTCGTACGGCAAATAATGAAAACAAGCTTTGAACCAAACATTCAAGACGCCTCTTGTCCCAGCCTAAAACCATCGATAAACTTCTTACTAACTCGTCAACAGCTTTCATAGATAACTCCTTGTCAGGGTTGTTTTCTATGTTTTATCGCTTGTTTGACGAGTTTTCTACCTTTACCTGCAGTAATGACCTCCATCCTCTTCTAAATTTCAAATCAAATCATTGTTTGATAAAACATTTTCGGGTTTTGTCCAGTGCAGAGATTTTTTTGATACAAGACGCGTATAATAAGTCAAATTTCAAGCAAATTTTCGTCACCCATATGAATAGGTTTCCTCAAATTTACTCAAAATTTGCCTCCATCACCCACATTTTGTATCAAAAAAATGAAAGGTAAACACACCCTAATCCTCCAGAGAGGTTGCCTAATTGTGGTCGCGGAAGTTCCCAGACCAGGCAGATCAATCCTGCCTATTTTTCTGCCCATTTCTCAAGTGTTTCCCATCGTTGATAAGCCTCCTCCAAATCCTGCGCTAATTGCGCTAATGCTTTCATAGATTGAGCAATTTTTTCTGAATCTTGTTGATAAAAATCAGTTTCACTCGTATAACGAAGCAACTCGCTATGTTTTTTTTCAAGATTTTCAATTTGCTTAGGTAAATCGACTAACTCCCTTTGTTCTTTATAACTTAATTTTTTAATAGGCTGTTTTTTTTCTAGGCCAGATTTTTTACTGGGAGCACTTTCTTTTTTAGTTGAAGAAACGCTAACCGTAGAATGCGATTGCTCTAACCAGTCCTGGTATCCGCCAATAAATTCTTTAATCTGGCCTCCACCTTCAAAAACAAGGGTAGAAGTGACTACATTATCTAAAAAAGCACGGTCATGACTGACGAGTAAAAGCGTGCCTTTATAACTGCTCAAGAGTTCTTCCAGCAACTCCAAACTTTCAAGATCCAAATCATTGGTTGGCTCATCCATGACCAGTAAATTAGCAGGTTGACTAAAGAGACGTGCGAGTAATAAGCGATTGCATTCCCCGCCAGAAATGAGTTTTACAGGCGTCCGGGCTCTTTGCGGAGAAAAAAGAAAGTTTGAGAGATAACCTATGATATGTATTTTTTTTCCATTGATCTCTACAAAATCACTGCTTTGAATCACATTTTCCATCACGGATTTTTCAAGATCCAGTGTTTTTCGTAACTGATCAAAATATGCCACTTTTACATGAGTACCTTGAATGACTTGGCCTTGGTCAGGTTTAAGATTGCCAAGCAAAATATTCAATAAAGTACTTTTGCCTGCACCATTGGGTCCAATGAGCCCTATACGGTCACCCCTCATGATTCGCAAAGAAAAATCTTTTATGACAGCAATCTCATCAAAATGATGGGTGACATGCTTTGCCTCAATGACCAACTGTCCTGAACGCTGCGCTTCATTGATATCAAATGAAGCTTTAGCCTGTACTTCTCGGCGTTTGCTTCGTTCCAGGCGCAATCTTTTTAAGGCACGCACTCGACCTTCATTGCGCGTTCGCCTTGCTTTGATGCCCTGACGAATCCATTGTTCTTCTTGCGCTAATTTTTTATCGAACTCGGCTTGTTGTTGAGCTTCAGCATGGAGCATTTCTTTTTTTCGGCGCAGAAAATTTTGATAGTCACCAGGCCAGGAAGTGAGCTGTCCACGATCCAGCTCAATGATTCGGGTAGCCAAACGCTGCAACAAAGCACGATCATGCGTTATAAAGAGGAGGCTGACACCTGAGGAGAGCAACTCATTTTCAAGCCATTGTATCATTTCAATGTCCAAGTGATTGGTTGGCTCATCTAATAACAATAGCTGAGGATCCACAACCAAAGCTCTAGCAAGGGCAGCACGTCTTTGCCAGCCGCCAGACAGTTCAGCTACTGGTCTGTTTTGAGGCAAAGAGAAGCGGGTCAATATCGTTTCAATCCGCTGCTCAAAAGACCAAGCATTTTTAGCATCCATTTCTTTTTGCAAGTGCTCTAACGCTAAAAGATCAGCCTTTTGCGGATTTTCCTCTAAATGACGTATCAGGTCATGATATCGGGTGATTAGACGACCAAGATCAGCCAAGCCTTCTGCCACAAACTCATAAACCGTAGCAGTGATATGCTGTGGTAGTTCTTGTGGGAGACGCGCTAAACGGAAACCGGGATCTCGGTATACAGTGCCAGCGTCTGGTTTTAATGTACCTTCAATAATTTGAAAGAGAGAGGACTTTCCAGCGCCATTGCGGCCAATTAAACAAACCCTCTCATGCTCGCGGATATGCAACTTGACTTTGTCTAGCAAGAGATCGGCTCCAAAAGCCAGAGATATATTATCGATACTGATTAAATTAGCCATGATGGTTGACACGCCCTATTTAGCAAGTGTATTCAGGAAGAAACCCCCTTTTCCAAACGAATACTGGTATGAGTCACGACGATTCGATATCCTCTCCCAACTTCTTGCGCCGTATAGAAACTTCCTTGTTGCCCCTTTGTAAACCCCAAAGGTGTAAACTCAAGTTGATGGTTTTTCCCAAAACTGCTTTTCCATGCCCAATACTCATGAACCTTGCGTTGGGGAAAGACTCGCAGTATTTCCTCCTTAACCTTGATCACTTGCCCACGACTCCAATCTCCATCACAAGATTGTAAATCACTGCTGCCACAAACAATGACTGGCAGCCCCCTTCGCACTGCCTCCAGGCGCGCATACTGCAATATACTTATTAAATGATTCGCCTGTACATATTGATGGTTCGAATCGAATAAATTTCGCATCAATCCATAGGAGCTCACGCTTAATATAGAAAAAATACTAAGCACCACCAGTGTCTCAAATAACGTATATCCCATCATGCTTATACCCTTTTTTCTTTAACCTAAATTAGGTTTAAAAGCATGACTAAAGTAGCTTGGTTCTCGAGAGAGGTCAATACAGGTCAGTGAGCAATTTAGCGTAACCTTTTTTCCAATAATTGATAGAGTTGCAGCATCGCTGCACCTCGATGACTGATTCGGTTTTTCTCCTCCAATGGCAGCTCTGCAACAGAACATCCATGAGAGGGCAAATAAAAGAGAGGTTCATAAGTAAATCGCACCTTCCCTCGAGGGGCCGTTAAAATTCTGCCTTCCAGACTCCCCTGACATATCCATGGCATAGGGTCATTCTCATGTTCAAGGTAAACAATCGTAGAATAAAACCGCGCTGTTCTTTTTTCCTCCGGCACCTCAGCCAATGCTTCCAGCAATTTTGCAATGCGTTCCTCATCGGTTGGGGCATACCGCGCTGAATAAATACCAGGCGCTCCGCCTAGCGCATCTACAATCAAACCTGAGTCATCCCCAACCGCAGGCAACTGACTTAAACTTGAGGCATGACGCGCTTTTATTATGGCGTTCTCAACAAAAGATAGCCCGGTTTCTTCTACATCAGGAATATTAAGCGCCTCTTGTGGAATAAACTCAATCGGTAAGCTCTGATAAAACAGCTTAAATTCTTCAATTTTTTTTGCATTACAGCTGGCAATGACAATTGGCATTGATTTTGATTCCATAAATTGAGGACACACCCAGGATGCTATTCAACGAGCTCTTCATTATTTGATGAAGCCTCGTACGCTCCGTTTTTTGCCACCTCATGAGGGGTAGCAGCAGGCTCTTTGACTTTCACATAATATCGAATTGCCCCCAGCAACAAGATGGCAATGATAGCAATGACCAACATGAGTTCCAAAAGCGCTATGCCTTTTTGATTTTGATATTGTTTCATAAGTTGTTCTCAATTAAATTTCTTTCAAAGCTGTCAGACTAAGGTGTGTCATCAATTATTGCCTACACCAACGTCCCATTGTCACCCTAGGCTTACCTGCCAAATCTAAATGCGTTGCAATCTGAGTATACTGGTTTTGCACAAACAAAGCGACGACTGCCTCTGCCTGATCAGCGCCATGTTCTAACATTAAAAGGCCTTCATGCATTAGGTAATTGGGGGCCTGTTGTACAATCTCACGAATATCGGCCAACCCCTTCCCATCTGAAAATAAAGCAGAGTGTGGTTCATACTTGATTACACAAGGCGCTACTTCAAGGTCATTGCAATCAATATAAGGTGGATTGCTGACAATTAAATGATATCGTTGATCAGGCAATGCATGACACCATGTACCTTGATAAAACTGTATCTGGGAACACTTCAACCGGGCTGCATTTTTTTTTGCAACGATTAATGCCTGAGAGGAAATATCCGTTGCAACCAACTGCCAGTGAGGACGTTCTGAGGCGAGCGCCAAGGCAATAGCACCAGAACCCGTACCTAAATCAGCCACCCATAATCGATCCCGCTCAGGCAAAAGCGACAAAGTCAACTCAACCAGCAATTCTGTTTCAGGACGAGGAATTAATGTTGCCGGACTCACCTCAAGATCCAATGACCAAAAAGCTTTTCTTCCCAAAATATAGGCAGAAGGCTCACCCTCTATACGCCTTAAAAGCAAACGCTCAAAGGCTTCCTGAGCTTCCTGAGTTAATGCCTGTTCAGGATATGTATACAAATATGCGCGACTGACGTTTAAGACCTCACACAATAATAGCTCAGCCTCTAATCTAGGATTTTCCGTTAGCGGCTCTAATCTGGAGGCTGCCTGTTGAATGATTAAATGTATGTTCATTCTGAAATACGAGCAAGCAAATCCGCCTGATGTTCGCGAATTAAAGGATCAATCACCTGATTTAATTCGCCTTCCATAATTTCAGTTAATTTATAAAGTGTCAGTCCAATTCGATGATCAGTCACCCTACCTTGAGGAAAATTATAGGTACGAATCCGTTCAGAGCGATCTCCACTTCCCACCAGATCACGACGAGTTTGTGCCTCAGATTCTCGTTGTTGTCTTTGCTCTTCAGCCAAAAGGCGCGCTTTTAATAAGGCCATCGCCTTGGCTTTATTTTTATGTTGTGAACGTTCATCCTGGCATTCCACCACTACGCCTGTAGGCAAGTGAGTGATCCGAACAGCAGATTCTGTTTTATTCACATGCTGCCCACCCGCACCAGAGGCTCTAAACACATCAATCCGCAGCTCAGTAGGATCAATCTCCACCTCACCAATTTCTTCAGCCTCGGGTAAAATCGCTACCGTACATGCAGAGGTATGAATTCTCCCCTGAGATTCTGTTTCAGGCACTCTTTGCACCCGGTGAACCCCGGATTCAAATTTTAATTGACTATAAGCTCCGCGACCTATCACGCGAGCAATGACTTCCTTAAATCCCCCATGCTCACCAAAGTGTTCAGAAACCACCTCAATCTGCCACCGTTTCTGCTCAGCATATCGGCTGTACATCCTGAATAAATCCCCGGCAAAAATAGCAGACTCATCCCCACCCGTGCCTGCACGTATTTCCAGGTATACATTGTTCTCATCATGAGGATCACAGGGCAGCAATTGTACCTTGATTTCTTGTTCGATATCCTCCTGCTGCTGTTTTAGTGCTTTAATCTCTTCCTGTGCAAGCGCTCGCATTTCAGGATCTTTTTCTTCCTCTAGATCTTTCGCAGCTTTTATGGCTTCGAGATTTTTTTGATAGTTTGTAAATGCCTCAACCGTTGGAGACAATTGCGCATATTCTTTAGAAAGCTCTCTAAAACGGTTTTGATCTTGTATGACTTCTGGTTTAGACAGGTCATTAGACAAAGCATGATGTCTTTCTATTAATAGATTCAGTTTTTTTTGCAAGGAAGTTTCTATAGCCATAACGATATAACAGGTCTTTAGGGTGTGTCCCCAATTTATTTTTTGAGTTCAAAATGTGGTTAATGGCGGCAAATTTTGTGTGAATTTGACCCATCATCCTGAATTATACACGCTTTGAGCTTAAAAAATAAAAAGGAAGCAATTCCCACCCTTAGAAGCGGGAATTGCTGTTAAGCAGACTCACCACTTTTCAAAGACATAAAGCCTCGGTAAGATACTAGGGTGTGTTTACATTTCATTGTTTTGTTACAAAACGCGTATAATAGGTCAAATTTCAAGCAAATTTTCGTCACCTATATGAATAGGCTTCCTCAAATTTACTCAAAATTTGCCTCTATTACCCACATTTTGTATCAAAAAAATGAAATGTAAACACACCCTAAGTTAAACGCATTAAAATGGTAGGGTGCTTTCATGTTATGGCTCAAATCTTTCCATCTCATTTTTATCGTCACCTGGTTTAGCGGGATATTTTATTTACCTCGCCTTTATGTATACCATAGCATGAGCAACGATACGCTCAGCATTGAACGCTTTAAAATCATGGAGCGTAAATTACTCTTTTGGATTACCAATCCCAGCGGCGTCCTGGCAACTGGATTTGGGTTTGCCTTACTCCTAATGAACTGGGACTTCTATCTACATCAAACCTGGATGCAGATCAAGCTGTTGCTGGTTGGTGTCTTATGGATTTACCACTTTCTGTGCATTCAATATTATCAGGACTTTAAAAAAGACAGAAACCAGCGAGGGCATCGATTCTTCCGCTGGTTTAATGAAGTCCCCTCTGTGATTCTTATTGCTGTGATCATATTGGCCGTGGTTAAGCCATTCAATTAAGTTTCTTTTTCAACCTCTTGATCGATAGGTTTTTTCTCTCCATTTTCATGGTTGTTTTGAGGGCTAACAACACCTAAAGAAATCACCATTCTTAACCCTTCATCAATGCTCACATCCAGCTCTCTTGCATCTCGACGAGGCACTAACAAAATAAACCCTGAAGTTGGGTTAGGCGTGGTCGGCAAAAACACCGTCACCATTTCCTCACCCGTTTTTTCTTCTATTTCAGGAATACCAGACCCAGTCTGAAACCCTATTGTCCACATACCTTTTCTTGGATACTCGATTAACAAAACCTTCCGGAAAGATTCACCTGACTGATTAAACAAAGTATGGACAACCTGCTTAACCGCATTATAGATTGAGCGCACCAAAGGAATCCGGTTCACTAACCTTTCCCCAAAGTTCACCAATCGATCCCCCAGAAAATTGGTGACCAAAAGTCCTGTGACAAAAATACAAATCAGGGTAAAAATAACCCCCAAACCAGGAATGTGGAAACCAAACACAACATCAGGACGATAAGCTGCAGGCAAAAGAGATAAAGACTTATCAATCAAATCGACTAAAAACTTAATAATAAACACGGTAACCACAACAGGCAGCCATACCAGTAATCCTGCAATAAAATATCGTCGTAACATAAGACTTTCTCTAACTAAAATTAATCCTGTCTCAAGTGTCCTGAGACCCAGTCTGAGCGCCCTGTTCTTTTTCAGACGCTGATGGTTTTTCTGGTGAAGCGGTAGATGCTTCTGTCGATTTTTCGGCTCCCCCACTACCTGATCCCTTAAAATCTGTCACATACCAACCAGTCCCCTTTAATTGAAAGCCTGCAGCCGAGACTTTCTTTAAAAGTGTTGACTGCTTACATTCTGGACATTCCGAACACGGCGGCTCATCTATTTTCTGAATGATTTCTAATTGGTGACCACACTGTGTACACTGATATTCGTAAATAGGCATAGACATTTAATACGTATTATAAACATGTGTTTGATTTTATCATGTCTTTCTGAGAAATTCTCTCTTCCTTAGGGAGAAACAATACACATATTTTAGGTATACATTTCGAATGAGCCGACTTGATCGCTTTTTTTATCAACAACATAGTGTAGAAGCCGCCAAAAATTTGTTAGGGAAAACGCTCATTTTTGGTGCATTCAAAGGGATCATTACGGAAACTGAAGCTTATCGAGGTGCTGATGACGAAGCATCCCACGCGTTTAAAGGAATGACGGCCCGATCTGAAATCATGTTTGGTCCTCCAGGCTATAGCTATGTTTATCTCATTTATGGCATGTATCATTGCTTCAATATTGTGACTGAAGCAGCCGGGCAACCTAGCGCTGTGTTAATTCGAGGTTTAAAATTGCCTAACATTCACCTGGACGGGCCAGGAAAAATCTGTCGACATTTAGGTATTACAAAACAACAAAATGGTATGGATTTAACCTCCAGCCATCATTTCTTTGTTACACAAGGGATAGATTCACCCCTCTATGAAGCAACCCCTCGCATTGGCATCAAAAAAGCCACTGACAAACTCTGGCGTTTTGTAACAAAAAAATGAAATGCAAACCCATCCTAATTGGCAATCAAACCATCATCTCAACCCCAATGGCTGTTGCCTCTCCACCACCAATACATAAGGCGGCTATCCCACGCTGTAATTTTCTTTCATGTAACGCGTTCAACAACGTGACGATAATCCTTGCTCCCGTTGCTCCAATCGGATGCCCTAACACACATGCCCCCCCATAAACATTCACTTTTTCCTCAGGAATGTTTAACTCCTTCATGACTACAATGGGTACAACGGCAAAAGCTTCATTAATTTCATATAAATCTATATCGACTTGATTCAAATGAATTTTAGACAGCAATCCTTGAATAGCCTCAACAGGCGCTGTTGTAAACCATTCGGGCGCTTGTGAGTGACTGAAATGGCCTAATATCCTGGCGATGGGTTTCAGATTCCTTTGCTCTGCTTCTGATTGACGCATTAAAACCAGCGCAGCAGCGCCATCTGAAATCTGACTGGAATTTGCAGCAGTTACAGTACCCCCCTTCACAAAGGCAGGCGGTAAGCTCGGAATTTTTTCCACATTCACAACTGAAATGCCTTCATCCACAGTGAAAGTTTGCGACCGCCCATGTTTATCCGTTATGGTGATAGGTACGATATAATCTGCAAAAAGATGCGTCTCAACCGCTTGTTTGGCACGGTGGTAAGAAGAGATGGCATACGCATCCTGTGCCTCGCGCGACACACCAAACTGCTTGGCACACGCCTCAGCATAGACTCCCATTGATTTCCCATCATAGGCATTCTCAAGACCATCACGCATCATATGATCCAACACTTCCCCTTTTCCCAGCCGATATCCAAACCGGGCCTTGGGCAGCAAATAAGGTGCCTGCGTCATGTTTTCCATTCCCCCTGCAACTGCAATTGCACAATGACCCAAGGCAAGCTCATCATGCGCTACCATTACAGATTTCATCCCTGAACCACACACTTTATTCAGAGTCACACAATGCACCGCATCGGGGATCCCTGCTAAAAGGGCAGCCTGTCGTGCAGGTGCCTGCCCTAATCCCGCAGGCAGTACGCAACCCATCAACACAGACTGAATTTCCTCAGACTTTAACCCAGCCCTTTTTACTGCGACCTCTACCGCAGCACTTCCCAATTGAATAGAAGAAAACGCCTTAAAATATCCATTAAAATGCCCTAAAGGCGTTCTTGCTGCACTTACAATCACAACGGGATCTTTTGATAAATCCATCATATCTCCTCATACCTCCTATTTACTAGTAACTCTATATATTTCATTCAATTGCTATTTCCAGCAACCCATGCCTGACCTAATGATAATCCTCCATCATTCGAGGGCAGTTGTTCTGAAACATAAACTTCAAGTCCTTGTAATGAAAGTTTCTTCATTAAACCTTCCGTTAACACCTGATTCATAAAACACCCTCCTCCGAAGAGAATTTTAGAGCAGCCTTGCTTTCTACTCGCCTTCACCAACCAATCTGTCAATCCTTCAATCAACGTCCCATGAAAAAGGTTAGCGCCTTCTTCCGGACCACACGCTAACAGCGCATTGAATACAGGCAACATATTCAACTGTTCGGATTCGATAAACCAACCCCCTGGTAAAACCTTAGGTTGAGACACCCAATTCTCTAATTTGATTGCAGCTTCTCCTTCATAAGAAGTTTGGGTTTGAATCCCCAGCAAGGCACTGGCAGCATCAAACAAACGACCGCAGCTGCTCGTACGAGTTAACCTTACCTTACTTTTCAGCATCTGTAACAGCAAGTCCACATCCTTTTCTTGCGAAAAATGTCGGCTGATCTCTCTTTCCTTACCTAATGCATATAAAACACCAGCCGCTGATCGCCAAGGTGATCGCACAACAGCATCCCCACCCACCAAGGGGATGGGATGAAAATGCCCTATGCGCTTACAACAAAGCGCATCTATTAAGCATAGCTCACCACCCCAAGCATCGCCATTCACGCCCATGCCATAACCATCCAGCGCCAAACCCAAAGCAGGCTCATCGATATGATGCTCAGCGGCAACCGCAGCCAAATGGGCATGATGATGTTGAATTCGAAAAACTGGCAAGCCAAAAGTCTCTGCTAACCGACTGACATAAAAATCGGGATGCAAATCACAAGCTACCCGCTCTGGCTTGAACTGAAAAAGCTGAAGAAAATGATCTAGCGTTTCCTCAAAAAATGCAATGGTCTCCGCATTATCCATATCTCCAATATACTGTGAAATAAACGCCTCATCCCCTCGGGTGATACAAAATGTATTTTTCAAATGCCCGCCTAATGCCAAGGTACTTGGCATTGGATGAGACAGTTTGATTTTTTGAGGGACATCTCCTCGTGCTCGGCGAATGTAATGTTTTTTTTGATGGATGATTTTAACCACAGAATCATCTGACCGAGTCACAATGCTACGATTGTAAGAAACGACCCTGTCTGCAATATCTCTCAATGCCAATTGTGCCACTTCATCTTTGTGGATAATCGGCATACTTCCCTCATTAGCACTGGTTACAATGAGCGCTAAATTCTGAGGTTGCTCTAACCAATCCAGATCTTTAGGTTGACCTAACAAAGCATAAAAAAGTAGATAATGAAGCGGCGTATAAGGCAGCAAGATGCCCAAACTCGACAAGCCAGGGGCTAGTATTTCGGGTAATAAACTCACGTCTCTCTCACGTCGTTTCATCAACACAACAGGCCGTGCCCGAGAAGTTAACACTCTTTTTTCATGCTCTGAAATATCAACAACCGATGCTGCACTGGACACATTTAACATCATCACTGCGAATGGTTTTGTTGCTCTACGCTTCCGTGCCCGCAGCTTATTGATCGCAGCCTCATGCTTTGCATCACAGATCAATTGATACCCCCCCAAACTCTTCACCGCTACAATTTCTCCTTCTGCAATCGCAGATGCAATCTCTTGAAACGATTGGGATAATGCTGGCCCGCATTGCGCACAGGCAGTTGGCTGCGCATGGTATCGGCGATTTTTTGGGTTCGTGTAATCTTGTGCACAATCCTGACAAAAAGGGAAAGGCTGCATGGAGGTTTGCACTCGATCATAGGGCAACTGCTGTATGATGGTCAGGCGTGGACCACAATGCGTACAATTTAAAAAGGGATAAAGGTAAAAACGGCTGCCCGGATCAAAAAGTTCAGCCAAACAGTCATCACAAATCGCCACATCTGGGCTAACCAAGGTAGAAACCTTGGTTTTATAATCACTTTCCAGAATTTCAAACCGACCTAACGTTCGGGCATATTCTTCCAATAGCGTTTCAATCTGTACTTCATCAATGCTAGCTAATGGAGGCAAATTGGCATGTAACGCTTCTAAAAATCGGGAAGCAGCACTGCCTGCAATCTCAACCAAAACACCCGCACCACTATTTTTCACCCACCCGTTTAAGCTCAGCATCTCTGCTAACCCATAAACATAGGGACGAAATCCGACGCCTTGCACTTGTCCCTTGATTTCTAAACGAAGCCCTTGCGCTACAGTCATGTTGAGGACACACCCTAATTCAATGGATGTTGTTTTAATATCCAGTCACACCACCCATCCAACCCTTCCTGCGTCGTTGCTGAGGTCATCAGCACTTCAATCTTTGGATTAATCTGACGAGCATATCCAATACATTTTTCCACATCAAAAGAGACATAGGGCAGCAAGTCTATCTTATTAATAATCATGACATGAGCATCCTGGAAAATATGTGGATATTTCAGCGGTTTGTCTTCCCCTTCTGTTACAGACAACAAGGCAACCCGATGCGTTTCTCCCAGATCAAATAAAGCAGGGCAAATTAAATTACCCACATTCTCAATGATTAAGATTGAGTGCGGCTCTATTTTTAAATCTTCAACCGCATGTCCAACCTGATGCGCATCCAAATGACACATTTTTCCTGTATTAATTTGAACAACCGGTATTTGCGTTTCTCTAATTCGATCAGCATCCAGCGTTGTTTGCTGATCACCCTCAATCACGGCAATGGGTCTATGTGATTTTAATTGCTGAATCGTGTTGACTAACAAGGTTGTTTTCCCGGAGCCAGGGCTTGAGACCATATTCAACACCAACATCTGGTTTTTCTTAAAAAACTTTCGATTTTGCATGGCAAATGCCTGATTTTTAGACAAGATTGCCTCTTCAACGGGCAGCATTTTCCCTGGCACTTCTGGATGATGATGCCCTACTTCTTCTGTTCCACACCCACAGACTCCGCACATGACATTACCTCCAATGATTTCACATTAAGCTCCTCACCTGACAAGATCAATAAAGCATGACCTCCACATTGATCGCAAGCATCATAACGATGCGCGATAGAAAAAGTATAGTCACAATCCTGACAGTGCGCTTTACCAGCTACCTCTATCACCTTTAAACGAGCCCCTTCTGCAAGGGTTCCCTTTGCACATAAACCAAACCCAAACTGCAAAGCTTGAGCATCCACCGCAGCCAGAGCCCCCACTTCCAGGTAAATAGCTTTCAAAACAGCTCCTACAGGAAGTTTGCTGATGACAATATCCAGTATATTTTTACACAACGTTAACTCATGCATCACTGCGGCCTATATACTTTCGATTTACCCATACCCAGGTCACAAACAACATCATAGCCGCAATCCCTCCAATCCATTCAAAATGTCCATTTAACGTTTCAATCCCTTGCCAAAAAGCAGAGCTCCACTGAAAATGGGACATAAGCATCCCTAACCCTTGAATACCTGCAATCCATAGGCCAAAAAGTGCAATTGCTGCAGTAAACCCTATATTAAAGCGTTGTTGATGTGGAGGTGTTACTACAGAACGACAAATAGAAGTACTGACCATACCAACCGTTGTATCAACCAAACACATCCCTGCCATAAACAATGCTGGAAGTACCAATGTTGCAACCAGAGGCATTCCTTGAGCTGCCTGAGTCGCTGTGATACTTAACAAAGCAATCTCAGTTGCTGTATCAAACCCCAGCCCAAAAAGAAAACCAATCAAATAAATCTGCCATTTTTTTCGGGTCACCTTTAGCAAAATATTCACCAAAGGATGAACAGGCACCTGTTTTTCCTGCTGACCTTCCCCTCGCTTAAGCTGATGAAATTTCAAAAAAGTTTGGTAGAGTAAATATAAATTAAAGCCCGCTAATAACGTCAGGAAAAAGATAGAAACACCGCCTCCGATCACCTCACCTATTTTCTGATAAATCCCCCACTGCTCCATGATCAAGGGCGTCACCAATGCCACGAGGCAACAAAGCATAAAAACAACCGTGGAATGGCCTAAAGAAAATAAAAACCCAATGGCACTCGGGTCTTGCTGATCCTGTACCCATTTCCGGGTTAAATTATCAATCGCAGCAACATGGTCTGCATCGAGCGCATGCCGCAACCCCAATACGTAGGCAAGTAAACAGAAATTCAGTAGCATCAGGTTTTTTGCAACGATTAATGCGAATAATCCGACTAAACCTGTATAGATAAAAATAAGCCAATAAAGTTTTTTCATAGAATGCAGTTCCTTTTTATCGCAGTTGAATACGCAACTCGTTCATAATTTGATCAGATACTTCATGCGCTGCATCACGGACGACAGAAGAGCAGGCAGCACTACAACAATCAATTTCTCCAATTTCAATACCATAAACCACCACGGTCTTTGGTAAAAGATTTAAAACAAATCCCAACTCAAGTGCCTCTAACACGCCGATGTCATGACTCGACAAAGTTGAGCTGCTGGCTTTTTGAATGGCCTGACCTTCATAACGATGAATACTTCCAGGCATTGCAGCACCAGTTTTCACCGCATCAATCAAGTATACGGCCGTCGCTCCCTCAAGCAAAGAAAGCAGATGCATACCAGGCCGGTCATGACAAGTCAGTTGAAGGCCCCTGGATATAAAAGGCACAAGTGCTTTCTGCTGCTTAAGCTGCTCAATAGTTTCCCACCCAGCCCTATCATCCCCAAAAGGAGATCCTATCCCTAGCACCTTAATCATAAACGCTCAACCGACAAATTTAAAAAATGGGTGGAACAAGAAATACAGGGGTCATAATTACGAATGATTTGTTCGCTATGTTGGCGCAGTATTTTTTCATCACGCTTAAGTCCGCTCCTTTCCAGAGAACATCGCAAATTTTCTTCAATCCGTCCCTGATTTTGACTGGTCGGAGGCACGATGCGACAACTGCGAACCAAGCCTTGTTCATCCAGCTCATATCGATGCCATAACAACCCACGCGGAGCCTCTGTACATCCAAACCCCACACCTGCTTTTGGGTAGGTTTCAATGCGAGGAGATTCAGGTAATACATAATGCTCAAGAATACGAATGGCTTCATGCAAAGCAAAAGCAATTTCCACCGCTCTTGCCACCATACTATGAAACATATTTTTACTCGGAAAAGACACCGGTGTTTCTGCAATGATCTGTCGAATATGTGTTGGTAAATGCATGTAATTCAAATTCGCCCGGGACAAAGGACCTACCAGATAACTTTCTCCCTTGAGTTTGCAATGTAACGCTGTGGAGTAAGGCACCTGTTCTTCCTGAAAAAATGCATCAAACTGATCAATAGCAATCTCTAATCCATGATCTGAGACAATATCCCCCTGATTCATGGGATATTCATCAGGATCTCGCAAGGCAACACAGGTAAACGCCTGAGTTTCTTCAGGGAAATCAATTGAAGCTGTCCATCGAATTAATGCTTCAGCATCTTCTACCCCAGACTTCAATTGAACCAACAGTTCTTCCACTGACTTCAGTGTAGGCGCATGATAAAACCCTCCTACACAAGCGCCGACCGGATGCACTGATCGGCCTCCCAGCAATTGAATCATCTGATTACCCAACCGTTGTAAGCGTATGCCACGCTGGACAATCTCCGGATGATCTTTGGCCATCTGCATTCCAGATTCATACCCTAAAAAATCTGGGGCTGCCAAAAAATGAATATGTAAACTATGGCTTTCCATCCATTCCCCACAATAAAACAGTCGCCGCATCTCCTTTACCCAAGGCGTTTGAGTCACTCCCAAGATTTGCTCAATCGCATGCGCTGCACTCATTTGATAAGCAACTGGGCAAATACCACAAATACGCGCAACAAAATCAAGCACTTCATGGTAATGTCGAGATTCCAAAAATTTTTCGAATAACCGAGGGGGTTCATAAATGCAAAGTTCCAACTGCTCTATTTGATCATTCTGAATCACCAGCTTTAAACTGCCCTCCCCTTCGACACGAGCTAAGATGGGAATTTGAACATGCTTTTTGTTCATGAGGTTATCCTTATGTAGAAAACTAACGCTTAAATCTAGCGTACACTAGCGCTTTATAATGGGAATCCCTTTAAACCTTGTCCCTGCTTCTTTAAAGGCAGGCGCCTGATTATTGATATGCAAAAACTGTCGTGCAATCTGCTCCTTGGATACCCCATAGGCCTCAAACCATTTCCCTAGCGATTCTGGGTTCGGATTTTCCTGAGGTCCATAACAAGCGTAACACGGACGTGACAAGGTTGGACATAAAGCATTGCACCCCGTCTGTGTCACCGGCCCCATACAAGGCTCGTTCTTAGTCACCAACACACACACATTCCCCTTTCGCTTACACTCAAGACAAACTGCATCCCGCTTAATCCTAGGCACAGCGCCCAACAACAATGATTTCACCGCATCCATCACTTGCTGCGTATTCACAGGACAACCCCACAGCTCCCAATCCACTTTCACATGATGCGAAATCGGGGTTGAAGTCGACAACGACTGGATATACTCAGGCGAAGCATACACACTAGAAAGCCATTCAGGATAGTTCGCCAAATTCCGTAATGCCTGTACTCCCCCAGACGTTGCACAAGCTCCAATGGTAATGAGGTATTGGGTATTGGCTCGTACTTTTTGAATACGTTCAACTTCATCCGGTGTAGAAACACTGCCTTCAACAAAGGTTATATCAACTGGCTGATCTAAATTCATCACACCGGCTTCTACAAAATGTACCATTTCCACCTGCTGTGAAAGCATCAATAGCGCCTCACCAGCATTTAAAAAAGCTAACTGACATCCATCACAAGAAGTGAATTTATGTATTGCCAGCCGAGGTTTGGATGACATGCGACCCTCCATTCTTCCGTCATTGTGAGGAGCGAATCGACGTGGCAATCCAGGCATAAGCTTTTAAAATCCAGGCTCATTAATCAATGCTTTTATCTGGGTATAAGGAAAGATCGGTCCATCTTTACAAATGAACAACCCACCATACTGACAATGCCCGCAATGCCCAACAGCACATTCCATGTTACGCTCCATACTTAAGTATATATCCTTTTCATCGATTCCTTTTTTAATCAATTCCTGTGCTGCACTCTCCATCATCGGTTGAGGCCCACACATCATCGCGATACTATTTGCTCCATCAAACATCAGTTGCTGAATCATAGCGGTTACCCTTCCTGTTAACCAAGGCCATTTTGGCCCCACCTGATCAGCCGCAATATAAACCTCTGTATTGGGTACTTCTTTCCATTTTGCATACTGTTGACGATAAATAAAATCCTCACTGTGCTTTAGCCCTTGCAAGATTTTCACGTGACCAAATTGATCTCGCCGTTTCATCAGATAATGAATCACCCCAACCACAGGCGCACACCCTAACCCCCCTGTCACAATCACTACATTTTTCTCCAAAGCCTCACTCAAAGGCCAGCCATTGCCATAAGGCCCTCGTACTCCAATAGTATTCCCAGGTTTCAGATTTGCAATGGCATGAGTCACTCTTCCTACCGAACGAATGGTATGTTGAAACGCTGACTTATCTTCAGGGTCAGAAGAAATGGAAATAGCCACCTCCCCAACACCAAATAAATAAAGCATATTAAATTGCCCAGGCAAAAACTGGAAATGGTGTTGCACATGAGAATCTGTAAAGCGTAAACGGAATGTCACAATCGTGGGTGATTCCTGGATCCGCTCTAAAATTTCAGCCTCATGGGGCAAGTAGATATCAGGTAGATTTTTTTCGAACATGGCTCTCTCCTGAAATAGCGCTGAGCTCTTCTGTCAAATCAATACCGACAGGACACCAACTGATACAGCGCCCACACCCAACACAACCACTGGTATCAAACTGATCAAACCAGCTCCCTACTTTATGCGTCAACCACTGCCGATAACGCTTCCGCGTATCATCTCGCACTTGCTTTCCATGAATGTAACTATGACCTTTGGTAAAACAAGAATCCCATTCACGCTGATGCTCACAGGTTGAACCCTCCAGAGTTGGCACATCGCCTGCACTATGACAAAAACAAGTCGGGCAAACAGAGGTACAATTACCGCAAGACAAACAACGCTCAGCGACTTCATCCCACTGAGGATGTTCAAGATTAGAAAATAAAAGATCCCGCAAGCCTCGTTGATTATCTAAGGGCATGCGCTTTGTTTGGCTATCAGCGGCTTCAGCTTCTCGCTGTTTTGCTTGAGTTACCTGCTCAGGTTGAATGGCTATTACATTCAATTGCTGCATGATCTGCTGACCTTTTTCACTACCAGCATCCACCACAAAACCGCCTTCTATTTCTGTCATCACCATATCATAGGCTTGTGTCACTTTAGGCCCGGTACCTGCAGAGACACAAAAGCAATTCTGAGATGCATAAGTGCAATTGACCGCAACAATGAATACATTTTCACGTCGCTTGGCATAGCGTACGTCCGTATGGCCTGACTCAAGAAATACTTTATCCTGAATGAGCATAGCTGCTAGATCACAAGCACGCGCTCCTATCACCGCCACTGGTTTTTCAGGTAAATCCACCGATTGAAACTCATGCCGCCCTGCTGCATTACGGACCACCCTCCAAACCGTTTCTCTGGGCTTGAATAGCAGCGGCTTAATCGCTTGCGGACCATTGGAAAAAGCAAAAGCAGCTTGCTGATCGATCTTTTCTAAACGATATTCTCCAGGCGCCTGAGTATCCCGCATTCCCCAAGGTAATTGCTTCACATTCTGAAGCACATCATAAACAATAGCACCCTCACGCACCTGAGGACCTACACACTCATATGCAGCTGAGTGCAGTGCTTCTATTAACCCCTGAAAGTCCTGATAAGACAAAAAAACCATGTCAACATATCCTCGGCAATTGCTCACCTGTTAGCCAATCGATAATGCGCTTCCCACCCAGCTGAGTCTTCAATTGTACAAATCGTCTCGGATCTTCATTCACTGACCCGATCAGTACCGACTCCCGTCCCAAAGGATGCGCTCGCATCACGCTCAATAATTTCTCAGTCGCATTGGGTGGACAAATCGCCACTAATTTCCCCTCATTCGCTACATACAAAGGATCCAGGCCCAGCAACTCACAAGCCCCTCGAACCGCCTCCCGCACGGGAATGTGTGCTTCCTGAATTAAAAACCCAACCTGAGATTGCTGAGCCCATTCATTCAACACTGCCGCTAACCCGCCTCGCGTTGGGTCACGCAAACAACGAAGTGTTGGCGCCGCTGCGACCATATCCGCCACCAGTTCATGCAAAGCCGCAGTATCAGACTGTAAGGCGGTTTGAAACTGCAAGTGATGACGATTCGCCATCACAGCAATGCCATGATCTCCAATCGAACCACTCAGGATGACGTTATCTCCAGGTTTGGCCTGATCTCCTGAAAGGTTAATACCCTCCGGTACAACGCCTACCCCAGTCGTCGTGATAAAGACTCCATCGCCCTTCCCTCGCTCAACCACCTTCGTATCGCCAGCAATTATATTTACCTTAGCTTGTTTTGCTGCTTCTGCCATGGATTCCACAATGCGCTTTAAATCCTGTAATGAAAAACCTTCTTCTAAAATAAAACTGGCTGATAGATGAAGAGGGGTTGCGCCAGACATGGCAAGGTCATTGATGGTACCATGCACCGAAAGGCTCCCAATATCTCCCCCTGGAAAAAATAAAGGTGAAATCACATGGGCATCCGTACTCATCACCATTCGACCTTGCTCGACAGAAAAACAAGCCGCATCATTCTGTTGTGCCAAATAAGGATTATCAAACGCATTGAGGAAGAGCTGTTCAACCAGTTGAGTCATTGCTCGCCCCCCACTGCCATGATTGAGTTCTACGCATCCACGACGAAAATCAATACGCCTGGATTGAAGCATGGGACGAACAGAAAGCTTAGTCATACCTCACCCTCAAGCCGCCCATAGGCATACACAGCTGCACAAGCACCTTCCTGGGAAACCATACAGGATCCCAGAGGATTTTCAGGTGAACACACGGTGGCAAATAGTTTACAATCCTGCGGCTTTGTCACACCGCGCAAAACAGAAGGACACTCGCATCCTTTAATTTCTTTACCCGTCAATTCAGGCAAAGAAAATCGATGTTCTGCATCCCATTGCTGAAATGCTTCTCGAATGCTCAATGCACTGTAGGGAATATTTCCTAAACCTCGCCACTCAAAAGTATCTCTCAACGCAAACACTTCAGCCATGATACGCTGTGAAATTAAATTCCCTTCATCATTCACGGCACGGATATATTGATTTTCTACCTCACATCGACCAGCCTGAACCTGCCGAATCAACAGTAAAATGGCATGCAAAATATCCACCGGCTCAAATCCGGCAATGACAATGGGTTTTTGATATCGCTGGCTCACGCCGGCATAAGCCTGACTGCCAATCACAATACTCACATGTGCCGGCCCCACAAATCCATCTAAGTCAATACGCTCATCTGATTGCAATAAAGCCTCCATAGCGACAGGCGTCAACACATGATTGCAAAACACACTGAAGTTATGCAACTCAAGCCGCTGTGCTTTCTGAATCGCTACGGCAGTGGGCGGGGTAGTGGTTTCAAAGCCAATGGCAAAAAATATGACTTCTCGAGCTGGATTTTCTTGTGCAATCTGTAACGCATCATCGACAGAATAGACCATCCGAACATCTGCTCCCTCTGCCTTCGCGCGCAACAAACTCTTCCGCTGAGAGCCAGGAACTCTCAACATATCCCCATAACTACAGAAAATCACCTGAGGCATCTGTGCCAGATAGATCGCCTGATCAATTCGGGTGATTGGTAAAATACAAACAGGGCAACCAGGTCCATGAATCATTTCAATTTGAGCAGGCAACAACCCAGGAATGCCATAGCGATGAATCGCATGGGTATGTCCACCGCAAAACTCCATAAACTTATAACGACGATGGGTATCAGCCTCTTGAGCAATCACTCTGGCAATCGCTTGTGCAGCATCCCCATCACGAAAAGCTTCAATATACTTCACCCGCTACTCCTTTGCATCGCCTCAAAAACTGCCAATGTCTTTTGTGCCTCCTGCTCATCCAATTTAGTCAATGCATATCCCACATGAATAATGACATAATCCCCCACAGCAACTGACTTCAGCAACAACGTTGAGATCGATTTTTCGATACCTCCAATGCGCACAACAGCGGCTTCATCGTTCAATAACTTGATCACTTGTGCGGGGATGGCAAGACACATAAAGTTACATCCTCTTAGCTGTATGAGTGTTAGAGCGTGTCATCAATGAATTTTTTAGCTTCAAAATTTGACCCATTATACGCATTTTGAAGCTAAAAAATTCATTGATGACACGCCCTAGGGTAGCTGTTTTACAACTCAAGCGGCTGGTAGCCCCCGTTTCCCCTTGAATAGGTAAAAATCTGTCCAGTTTCAATATCAAAAAACCACAGATGGATCATAAGCGTTTTCTCCGCTACCCTATCTTGAATCCAGGGAAAAGTGAGGCAATGTTGATAGGACTGATGGAGCGCCGCCCTGGCATAGTCCTCTGTATTTTTTAAGTTTTCCTGGTTTTTGACCAAAGAAACCCAACTCCCAATAAAATCATCCTGCTTAGGACCCTGATGATTCATCAGCGCTTGAATACCGCCGCATTGGCTATGGCCAAGCAAAATAAGATGTTGAACATTTAAAAACCGCACTCCAAATTCCAGGGCAGCACTGGTACCATGGTGCGCTTCATCCCGCTCATAAGGTGGCACGATGTTCGCAACATTTCTGACAACAAATAAGTCGCCAGGATCACACTGCAAAATGAGCGCAGGATCTACCCGGGAATCACAACACCCCACTACCATAATTTTTGGCTGCTGACCTTGGTATGACAGAGCCTGCATAATAGACTGATCGCCCAATACGTATTTTTCTCTAAAAGCCTGATAGCCTTCTACCATCTTTTTAAGTTGATGCTCCACAAACAGTCCTTATTGTTAATTCTGAAGTGATTTTATATGGCAACTCGCACAAATGCAAAGTGCCCTATTTGAATCCAGAATGACCCCTTGGGATGTGCAATAATCACCAACTCTTAATATCAATTGTCGATGACTTCCCTATTTTTTTATGATTTTTTTTGAACCACTTGTCTCCCGCTATTCGACCTAACTCAAAAAGCTCTGATAGAAAATCCCACTCTGTATCGAATTTACTGGCCACAGAATATTCCATCATCAGTTCGTCAGAGCGTAATGAATGGATAAATATCCGTTTCATTTGATCGCGATGTTCCTCTTTGATCCAATTTTCATCCAATAGCCGAGTCACAAACTTAATTGCACGCATCTCTCGCATGAGAGATGAATTAAAGCTAATTTCATTCATCCGGTTTCTAATTTCGACAGGCGTTTCTGGCACCTTTTCTCGAACAATAGGATTGATGTGCATAATTAAAATATCTCTGACCGCTGAATGATAAATCAGTGGAAAAATAGCAGGATTCCCCATAAATCCCCCATCCCAGTAGTAATTTTCACCAATTTCCACAGCCTGAAACAAATAGGGCAAACAGCTAGATGCCAATACAGCTTCCACGCTCAGCTCCTGATTATCAAAAATTTTGATCTTTCCAGTTTTAACGTTTGTCGCACAGATAAAAAGCTTAATCTTATCGGTATTTCTCAATTGATCAAAATCAATATGCCGCTCGAGCAACTCACGCAGAGGATTGAAATTAGAAGGATTAAATTGATAGGGTGAAAAATTTTCTGTCATCCAGTTAAACGTCTGATACGCAACAGAATTTTCAGCATGAACCCCAAATAATGATTCCCAAAAACTGATTTTGACGGGGCTATAAATTTCCCCACAGTCACTGACATCACGCCAAAATTCAAATAAAGCCTTTCGTGCACCTTCATTGCCACCTCGAATCATGCCCTGCGCAAGAACAACGGCATTCACAGCGCCAGCACTGGTTGCAGAGACGCTATCAATTTCGATGTGCTGCAGCAAATGATCTAGTGCACCAACGGCAAATGCACCATGCGCACCTCCGCCTTGCAACGCTAAATTCATTTTCTTCTTCTGCGCTGCCATTCTGATTTCCCTCAAAGTTCAATGGATAACACGTCCTAAATATTTATAGCTTCTTTTCCAGGAAAATCAATTTAGGGTGTGTCATCAATTAATTTTTTAGCTTCAAAATGCGTGTAATGGGGGGCAAATTTTGAGTAAACTTGAACGAAAGAAAAATGAGACTTAAATGAACTTCCTGTTTAAATGTATAAGAATTTTTATATTCCCTATTCTGCTTACTAGTATGCTGGCAGCGCCTGCCATTCCCTCGGATGAAAAATTATTATCTTTTACAGAGGGTTGGGCTCCTGTTGAAAATGGAAACTTATACTACAAAGTGTTTGGATCAAAGGGTGATCCTATCATTTTGCTCCATGGTGGACCTGGATTGAAGCATAACCATTTCATGCCATAGATGCTGCCACTTGCTAAAGATAATACACTGATTCTTTATGATCAGAGAGGTTCTGGAAAATCTTTAAATACCCCATTAAATGACCAATGGATTAATATAGAACGCTTTGTTAAGGATTTGGATCAACTACGCCAACATTTGGGAATCGACTGACATCTTCAATTTATTGTTATTACCCAAAAGATGCAGAACAATTAACTTTGCAATACGAATCAAAGTCCAGTTTAAGCGGTTTTAAAGTGGAAGAAATCTTTGAGAAAACTTTTTTGGCATCCAGGTATGATTTAAGACCTCATCTCAAAAAAATCACTGTTCCAACTTTGATTATTCATGGAGATTATGACCCTATTCCTATTTGGACAGCCAAAGAAATTAGAAATACTCTCCCAAACTCAACCTTGGTTATTTTAAAAGAATGTGGCCATTTCCCATATATTGAACAACCAAAACGCTTTTTTCGCGAGGTCAATCAGTTCATGGAAAAAGTGAAAAATGAATCCCCTGATCAACTGAAGTAGATTGCAGGAGGGTTAGAGCGTGTATCTTATTTAACCCTAAATTTTGTCTAGAAACCACAGGAATTTGCAAAGCATTGATTTCAATGGCATTATTGCAACATGATTTTTTTGGAAGAAAAATAAATGAAAGAGTCGAACACACATAGTACTGAGAATTTAATGATTAATCAGCCTCCTTCCTTGGGTGCGAGCTTTAATTTTTTTCCGCTCAATGATTCTCACACTATGAATAATAAAATTTTAGTAAGACAGGATGATTTTAGAGTTCTTAACGGAAATAATAAAAGCGACCTTTTAAGCGAGAATTTTTCAAACTGCACAGCTCTTATTTTATACAATGAAGAAACGGGAGAAAGAGCCATCTTTCATGTGTCTCCATGGAGTGAGTTCATGGAAATGGAAGCATTTTATGTAGCGATGAAATGTATAGCAAATACAAGTGATTTTAAATTAGCTTCTATCACTAAGTCACATTACATGACAACCCAAGGTTACTCATTGAAAAACATATTTGAAAAAACAAACGCTTGCGCTCAATCAGTAATAATAGATGATGAATTCGATTTTAACCTGGATTTATTTGATGTTGAGCTTAAACAAAATGGAACTGTCGTTGTTTCTGCTCAAAAAAATCGAGAAATAATAGGGACTAAAGAATTTTCTTTTTTTATAAAAAATAATGACTTTTCGATGCCTCAAAATAGGGATTCTATCGAAATATTGGTTGAACAAGAAATTAGATCAAATCAGTATCACCAAACTTCTCCCCAAGGGGCTGGAGACTTCTAGCTTTAAAAGTGAAGAAAATACTAACGAGGGTAGTTTTTGCACGATTTTTTAACCTAGATTCGGCAGTTGAAAACGTAGCGAGAAACGATAAGCACAGGGAAGCAATTTCCTGCCCTACCGGGCGGGAGAACTGCTGATGATTGAGGAACCTTCTCTTCTTAGATGGGATACCCAGGCATAATCAAATGAGGATTCCACCCCAGTAGCTGAGCACCTGACTGATAAGTAGATTCAAAAAACGCTAATAAGGTTTTATCGGGCTCTGTAGACTTGAGTAAATCATCATAATCCAGCACAAATGTACCCATTTTCTCATTCCAATGTGCTGCTTCCGGCTGTATTTTGGTCTCTGAAATGGTTTTAGGTGCTGGGTAAGCAAAGGAAAAATAGGCTGCTCGAGGATAGACTTCATTGCCTGCCCACCAACCCGCTTCTATTTGCTCTTCATCCATGGCATTGCGACGAATATAGCCTGCATTATCCCCTGTAGTTGGTACCTGGACACCACTATAACGCGCATCTCTCAGATCAAATGTTCCCCACATCAAGCCAATGGGTGGTGTTTCGCCATTAAATCGTGCGTGATAGCGTTGTAATACCAGGTAAGAGCTTACCAAGATACGCCACCAGGCATTCGCCTGTTTTTTATCATAGGCTCTTTGTTCCATATCCTGATCAAAAGGCACAGGATTTGAAACTTCTTGCGGCATCAGGTTGATGGACAAATCGATGTGTAAGTTACGTAAAAGCGTAAAAAGTTTTTCTTTGAACTGCGCTACTGACATCGCTGTCATTTCAAATTGATCAAACATTCCCCAGCTTGTAGAACCCATTACACGGTGTGCGATTAAATCCATATCCAGACTAAAAACACCCCCGGCATAGGGAATCGGACCTGTTGTCAAACCAAAACTGGTAATCGGTAACACCACATTAGCCCAGTGAGGTTCAAAAGGTGTGTTCAGCTTAAGCTTCCCTAGCATCTGAGCTGCCCGATGCAACAAATATCCTGTTGACTGAAAATCAGCATAAGAAAATGCTGGCCAAGGCTCATATGAAAATGCAGTTAATTTAGACATCCCGTTGTTCTCCTCATTCATACTCATGGTTCCCTATAGCTTTAATTGTAGACATAAAATTCAGATTACACTTTGTAGAAAGATGTAAAGCAGTCCATCATTACCTATAATCCTAAATTCAACCTATTAACCTATTGATGAGAGGGAGTTCTTATGCCATCCAAACACAAAACTGTCGCTGATTTAATCGTCGAATGCATGGAAAAAGAAGGGGTTGAATATATTTTTGGCTTACCTGGTGAAGAAAATATTGCTGTCATCGAAGCACTCACCCATTCAAAAATCCGGTTTATTCTGGCTCGACATGAACAAGGCGCATCATTCATGGCAGACATATATGGACGCCTTGCACGGAAAGCAGGTGTTTGTCTGGCCACCTTAGGACCCGGAGCCATCAACCTGTTACTTGGTACAGCGGATGCCAAACTGGACAGCTCACCTCTGGTCGCCTTGGCTGCGCAAGCTTCCATGGACCGACTGAGCAAAGAGTCACATCAAATCATAGACTTAAACGCCTTATTTCAACCTATAACTAAGTGGTCTTCCATGATCACCCTACCTGAAGTCACACCTGAAATCCTGCGCAAAGCGTTTAAAATTGCGCAAACAGATCGGCCTGGCCCTACGGCCATAGTCATTCCCGAAGATATTGCAGCGGAAAAAGTTACCCTGAAACCTCTTCCTGTTGCACAACCGAAACCGACACTCCCTAGTCAGGAACAACTTGAACGCGCAGCAAAAATAATTAACGCTGCTAAAAACCCTGTCATTCTCGTGGGTAATGGCGTTTGCCGCTATGAAGCCTCCTATGAGTTAACCCATTTTGCTGAAACCAGCCATATCCCAGCTGCCACAACGTTCATGGCCAAAGGTGTCATTTCCGATGCTAACCCTCTTGCCATGGGCACTATTGGATTTATGCGTCATGACTATACCAATTTTGGATTAGACAAGGCAGATGTTGTCATTGCAGTCGGTTATGATCTCGTGGAATACGACCCCAAAGCCTGGAATCCAGGTCAGGATAAGCAAATCATCCACATTCATACCACCCCAGCAGAAGTTGACAATGCTTACTCCGTTGCGGTAGGCATTCAAGGGGATATCGGAACGACATTAGAAGCGCTTTCCAAACTGATCTCTCCTCGACAAAACATCATGACGGAGGCTATGCTTTCACGCAACTTTATACAAAAAGAACTGGAAAATCATGCACAAGCTCCTGCATTCCCACTCAAACCACAACGAATAGTCTCAGATATCCGAGCAGCGCTTTCTGAATCCGACATCCTGCTTTGTGATACTGGAGCCTTAAAAATGTGGATGGCTCGACTTTACCCCTGTTACCAACCCGATACCTGTTTATTTTCAAATGGTTTATCTACCATGGGTTTCAGTTTACCTGGTGCGATTGCTGCCAAGCTGGTGCATCCTGACCGTAAAGTGTTGGTTGCAACAGGAGACGGCTCATTTTTAATGAATTCGCAAGAATTAGAAACCGCCAAACGCGAAAAAACCCCGTTTGTTATCTTAATCTGGCGAGATGAAGCCTATGGTTTAATAGAATGGAAACAAAATCTGGTGTACGGACATTCAGCCCATATCAAATTTACAAACCCAGATTTTATCGAATATGCCAAAAGTTTTGGCATCCCTGCTCGTACAATTCATAAAGCAGATGAGCTGTTACCCTGCTTAAAAGAAGCGCTGGAAAGCAACGAACTTTTCATCATAGATTGTCCCGTAGATTATTCAGAAAACATCAATTTAACGAATAAGCTAGGGCTATTAACAAAAGCGCTTTAAAGTGAGAAATCTCCGCCCCTTGGGGCGGAGTTCCTCCTATGATGAGGAAAAAAAAGGATGTAACTATTCACCACATATACCTACTCCTCTCGTCATTGCGAGGAGCAAAGCGACGTGGCAATCCAGACCCAAACTTATTACATCACATAAGCTTGATCCTTCGATACAAGCTTCTGCCTGGATCAACTATGTTGTTGAGCAAATTAACCGCCCTCCGTCATTGCGAGGAGCGAAGCGACGTGGCAATCCAGACCCAAGCTGATTAAAGCCTCATAAGCTTGCCCATTCGATATAAGCTCCTGTCTGGATTGCCACGCTTCGCTCGCAATGACGGGGGAACAGAGATCAAGAAGACCAATTTAAAATTACCTTGCCACTATTTCCACTATCCATTACTTTAAAAGCTTCCTGGTAATCATCAACAGAAAAGTGATGGGTAATGACCGGTTTAACATCTAAACCACTTTGCAGCATACTCACCATTTTATGCCAGGTTTCAAATATCTCCCGACCATAAATGCCCTTCAAATTCAAGCTATGAAAAATCACCTTAGACCACTCTATGCCCGTGCCATCGGGCAAAATACCCAAAAGCGCCAGATTACCTCCGTAATTCATATACTGAATCATTTGATGAAACGCGTCAGAATTCCCTGACATTTCCAACCCCACATCAAAGCCTTCTGTCATTTTCAAATCACGCATGACATCCATTAAACTCACATTCATCGGGTTCACTGCCAAGGTGGCTCCCATTTTGCGAGCCAAGTCCAAACGATATTCATTCACATCCGTAATCACCACATGACGTGCGCCCACATGCTTGGCAATTGCAGCAGCCATTAAACCAATGGGGCCAGCCCCTGTAATCAGCACATCCTCTCCCACCATGTCAAAAGTCAATGCAGTATGAACTGCATTCCCCAAGGGATCTAAAATCGATGCCAAATCATCTGAAATGTCATCTGGAATTTTAACCGCATTCGCTGCTGGAAAAGCAAAATACTCCGCAAAGCATCCCGGACAATCATAACCAATGCCTTCCGTATTGCGGCACAAATGACGTTTTCCTGAACGGCAGTTACGACAAACGCCACAAGTCAGATGCCCCTCCCCTGAAACTCGCTCCCCTATCTCAAAGCCAGAAACTTCACTGCCAATCGCAACAACTTCCCCTACAAATTCATGGCCTGTAACCATGGGTACAGGTACTGTTTTTTGTGCCCACTCATCCCAACAATAAATATGAATATCTGTACCACAGATAGCTGTTTTTTTGATCTTCACCAATAAATCGTACACCCCAGGCGTTGGTTTTTCGACTTCTGTCATCCAAATGCCGGGTGCTTTTTCTAACTTTGCTAATGCTTTCAAGAGATAACCCCCATTGCTTTACCCACTTTCTCAAACGCTGAAATGGCTTTATCCAAATGCGCCCGAGTATGTGCAGCAGACATTTGAGTACGGATCCGCGCCTGGCCTTGTGGTACCACAGGATATGAAAAACCAATCACATAGACCCCCTCTTTCAAAAGTCTATCGGCCATCTCAGACGCCACTTTTGCATCCCCCAACATAACAGGAATAATAGGATGCTCACCAGGCACTAAATTAAACCCTAGCTCTGTCATCCGTTGTCGAAAATAGCGGCTATTTTCCTGTAACTGCTGACGCAAATGCTGACCACTTTCCAATAAATCAAACACCTTAATAGAAGCCGCCACAATCATAGGCGCCAAGCTATTAGAAAACAAATAAGGTCTTGAACGATTTCTCAGCCACTCCACCACCTCTTTACTCGCACTGACAAATCCCCCTGATGCACCTCCCAATGCTTTACCTAAAGTGCCTGTAATAATGTCTATCCGATCTAAAACCCCACAATGCTCAGGACTGCCCCGCCCCTTTTCTCCCATAAAACCAGTGGCATGAGAATCATCAACCATCACCAGCGCATCATACTTATCGGCCAAATCACACACCGCCTTCAAATTCGCAATGATCCCATCCATTGAAAACACGCCATCCGTTGCAATTAAACGAAACCGCGCGCCTTGCGCCGCTTTCAGCTTCTCTTCCAAATCTGCCATATTATTATTTTCATACCGAAATCGCTTTGCTTTACACAAGCGAATCCCATCAATAATACTCGCATGATTCAATGCATCACTGATAACCGCATCTTCATCCGTTAACAACGTTTCAAACAACCCTCCATTGGCATCAAAACAGGAACTATACAAGATCGTATCTTCCATTTTCAAAAAATGAGAAATACGTTGTTCCAATTCCTTATGTAACGTTTGTGTACCACAAATAAAACGTACAGACGCCATCCCAAATCCATAATGATCCAATGCTTTTTTCGTCGCTTCGATAATCTCAGGGTGATTCGCCAACCCCAAATAATTATTTGCACAAAAATTCAAGACATGCTGCCCCGTCGTCACTTCAATATCCGCCTGCTGCGCACTTGATAACACACGCTCATGCTTATAAAGCTTTGCGTCATGTAACCCTTGAATTTGTTCTTCCAGGTGTTGCTTGAATTTGAGTTTACTCATGATAAAATCCTTAAAATTTAGAACGTGGATGATTTTACACTTTACACGATGTCAGTAAGCAGGTCGTCTGGCTAAAAGCAGTTTCTACAAATAAGCGGGTAAAAGCAAGTGGGTTTTGCGTCGGCCATCAAATCAATATCACCGCCGGAATTTTAATCTCCGCCCCAATGGGCGGAGATTTCTAACTTTAAAATAGAATATATTAGGTTAAATAGCCTTCTAACAGGCATGAGTGACTAAACCTCTGAAAAGATAGATTCCCTCACGGTGCGTGTTATTTTAGGAACTTCGGAAAAAAGGCTCCTCTTGCTCAAAAGCATCAGCCCTTTCCAAGCAAAATAGCGCATCATGATCGTTTACTAATTCAACATCATAATGGCTAGCTTTCAGTTCTACATTTTGCTCATCTGGCATCTTTAGATAAGAAGAAAAAAAAGTGCTAGCGAACTGTAGATTTTCACAACTTTTTTCCACAGATTCCAACTGATTTTTATAGGCATATTCTTTAGAATCGTTGGAAAGATCTTTAAGTTGCTTCATGAAAACGACTAATGCAATTGGCATTGCAACCGCAATAGCACTAAATACTACGCCGCGTATCAGTGGATCAACAGACATAAGAGCAAGTAAAAACTCTCCCCCAATAAAGCCGCCCAACATCACTAGAGCTAACGATCTAAAAAGTTTCTCCTTTTGTTGTACAATTATTTGCTGATTATTTGTGTATTTAATATTTTCGTAAAGCCCTAATTCTCTTTCTATTATTTTAGCTATGTTCTCTTGTAAAAATAAGCGCAAGCTGGTGAGTTCAAAAACCTGGGTTATAGCCTTATCTATCTGAATACTATCGTTAAGCATAGAGGCGTTTGTAAGCGATGTAAAAAACTGATTTTCAAAGTTTATTTTGTATATTTCAGAGTAATCTTTGATCTCTTGAGCTAAAAGCTCTATGGTATTGATAAGCTGATTAGGTTCAACTTCCTCTATCCCTGCCACACTATTAAAGTGTGAGAGTATACTAGAGAGTTCTTCATCAGGGATTATCATATACTCTTGGGCTATGTCGTTAAATTCGTTGTTAACTAATCTGCTTTTTAGAAGATCCTCCCGAGGGAGTAATTCAAAAATTTTGAATAATATTTCTGTCGGTAGTTTCGCCCCTTCTTCTCTCATGATAACCCTCTGTTTTTTAATCACTTTTAAAGAATAAGCGGGAACTCTTAAGAAAATATTAAAGATGCGTTCTAATGGATTTGAGCGCTTTTTGAAATCTCCTGTATAAAAGTCCAGTTAGATACTGAAATTCATCATACAATCATTTGATTTATATTGTTTTTTAAGATCATTAACTATAATGATATCGAATGCTTTTATACCATTAAGGAAGAACTATGATGAAGGAGCGCAAGGAACCAGATTTTCAAATTCTGAAATCAGATAATTTCAAATGGATGTTATTAGATAGCAATTATGCTGGAGATAATCCGGGTTATATTTCTTATCGTCAATTTATCTCTCATGCAATCTGGTCTTGTATTTGTAATGGAGAACAAAAAGAAGAAATCAATAAAAAGTTCCAATCTTTCAAAAGAATTTGTGAAGGATTCACCCAAACACCAGAAATTGATAATTTTATTAAAATCTTAGTTGCCCATTGACGAAAACGTGTTCCTTCAAGAGATTTAACTCTATAGCCAACCGAAATCACGACATCTAAGCTGTATGTTTTATCTGGTTTATCTGAATGAGCAAAGTGCAAATTTTGCTCATTGCGATTTTCAATTAGCTCTTCTTCACGAAAAATATTATTGATATGTTTTGTAATAACAGTACGATCACGTTCAAACAGTTCTGTCATTTAATTTTGAGTTAGCCACACTGTATCTTTACTAATTGTAACATCTAATTGAATTGCTTAATTTTTTGATTGATAAATAACAATCTGTTCTTGAGGTTTTGATTTTTTCATAGAGTTGCCATACATTAAATTGCAGATCATTTAAGTTCTGCAAAATGTTTTAATACAAACTAGTTTAACTACAAAATAATACTTTTTTAGAAGTTTTTTACTTACTCTAAAGAAATTACGAACTCGAATTTATCTATTACCTGTAAGGGATAAAATAATAGGCAACAAACATGGAAAAAAATAAAAAAAACCACTCTTTTTTTAAAATTAAAGAAATTGCTGAGAATATTTCTTTAATTTTAAAAGTAGGATTGAAGGTAGCAATCTTACTAGGGATACTGATTGCTGCTATTTATTTCATGCAAATTTCATTCATTCCAATCGCGGACCTTACAAGTTTTATTTATCTACTTATATTTATCGCAGTAACCGGAATTTTGGTATTAATATTTTTGATACTACCCTTTTTTATAGCACCTAGCATTTGGCTAAGCTTACTAGAGTCTCCTAAAACTTGTAAAATTCTTATTGGAGATGAAGGAAAAGTTTCGTATTTCAAAAAAGCTTTGAAAAAAGGAGTAATTACTGTATCACCAAGTGAACAAAAATGGATTGCAGGACGATATTTGCTTTCTACACTTTTTTGGATTACTTTAACCATCATAATTATCTCATTAATTAGCTATTGGCCAAAAACTTGGCCATTCAAACAGGCATGGATTATAGCCATTTTTATAGGAAGTTTATTTTTATTTTTCATAATTAATTTTTTAATCACTCCACAAAACCAAGCAAAAAACTTCTCACAGAAATTTTCCATACTAAAACAAAACTTTGAGTCATTTACCTATATATGCTTTGTTTCATTTTTTTGCACCATTATTTTATTGGCAGGTAATATTTTAAATATTGGATTGTTATATTGGCAAACTTCTGAACCAACTTTATGGCTTTTGATATTCCTTCCCTTCTTAATTACTCTAGCTTCAGGCGCATGCTTAATTCCAACAAAAGATTTTCGACATGGCATTTGCAGATGGAGACTTGCCGTAGCCTCTTTCACAATGATTTTTTTATTTATTTATTATGGCATTGGTGGTGTTATGTCTAGGGGAATTGTGAAAACATTTAAATTAGGAAGTATAACCAATGCAACTTTAAGTCTTAACAAAATTGGTTGTGAGACTTTATCTAAAAGCGGATTTTCTATAAATTGTAGCAACGGAAATGTTTATCTTGCATCTGGCATAGATATTCTCTGTAGAGTAGGGGAATACTATATTTCCTTTGGAGAAAACGAAAATAAAAAATATCTAATCGTCCCGAGAAAACATGTTTTAGGGGTAACATTAACAACAAAAGAAAAGATGTAATTTCAATTCAATCAACTTTTGAGAATCTCATTCTTTATTTTTTTAGCAATTTTTACTTCAAACACTTTGCTATAAAATAAATTGGATGATCTTTTTTTCATTGTTTTAAAAGGTTACTGACTTAACAAAAAACTCTCTACTCAAAATAGAATATATTCATTAATAGTTCTATTTGTAACTTCGGTAGGACGGTTGATTGATAATCATCTATTCTAATCTCTAAAATGTAATTCAACTTATAAAAATATTTATTTAACAGACATTTATCAAGCGTGCCCTTGATGATTAGAGAGTCATAAGGGTCATTTTTTAGAATTTAGGTCGCATAAAAGTCGCGCAAGAGGACTTAGGAGTTTTTAGGGGATTGCCGGAAACCCTTGACAACACTGGTGGGTCGTGTAGGTCTCGAACCTACGACCAATTGATTAAGAGCTACACGAGTGTTTTTTAAGCATTTGATTTTAAATCATTTTTAATAATGAGTGATCACTACAAATGCCGTACAAATCACAACAAAGCACTGCCCATCTCCGCAAAATCCCCGCATGAATATTTGCCTTTCAAACAAATAAATTTTTTAAGCCTTTATATTTTTAAGAAACTCAATTAATTCTTGGATGTTTGTGGATGGATTTATGGATAAAGTTTTCTTATTATGTTTTTTTAATTGTTTGGCATTTTTTATTGCTGTGTCAAGGCTGTTAATTATTTTATTGAACCAATCAGCATTACCTTTGCTATACGAAGCAAGATATTTTCGTAGATCCATAATCAAATGATCTGCTGCAGATTTACTGCCACTATAACTATACGCCTTGGTAGTATAGCAAAAATGAAGAAGCAGCCATATTTCAAAACAAGGAGTGGATGTTACGGTTTGATACTTTGGCTTACTTTTATCTTTGGGTCTTGGTTTGTGGTTTTTGATTTCGGTTATTGCCCGCTCATAACTTTCATGGCGATCACGGTCAAAAACGCAAGCTATCTGATCAATATTTGGCGTATTTTTTGCTATTTCAAATGCATGATAAACTATGCTACTAGGTGCAGAACCCTCACTTGGAATTGCAATAACATTCGCAGTATTTAGTCTAAAGAATTTTATAAGGCGATTAAAATAATCACATTCTGTTTTTCCTTCACAAATAATATGTATGGTTTCATAAGGAGATCTTTTTGCCTTCTGACGAGCAAGTTCATTCTTTTTGCAAAATTTTTTCTTCTGAAATAGTTGGTCTGAACCCACGCTTTTTTCTCTACTATAAATTGAATTCACCAAAGATCGGCAGTGCCCCATAGCGACCTAATAAATAACCCTTTTCAAGGGCCTCTCCTTTACGAGGACTAAAGTCAGTCAGTGGATAGAGGCGAGAGGCTTGTTCTTGATCTTTTTCCATAAACCAAATTTGATCGCGCCGAAATAAAGCTATATCTAACAAAGAGGTATTATGGGTTGTAAATATTAATTGAGCATTATTTTTATTCAGCTTTGAATTTTGAATAAGATGCAATAAAAAGCGGACTAGTTTGGGATGTAAGCTACCGTCTAGTTCATCAACAACTAATACTTTTCCGTCTCGTAATATATCCAAAACAGGACCCGCATAAGCAAAGAACCGCTGTGTTCCATGTGATTCTTCATTCAATTCAAAACTTACCGAAGTGTTATTTTTTCCCTCATGAAAAAGCGTGGCACTTAAGAGGTCAGCAGGTTTTTTTTCTATTGCTATATCGGTTTCCGGGTGCAGTTTCACCTGATATTGTTGTCCTTTTTGCATTTTAATCTGCACGTCGGATATTCCCAAATCTGCTGCTTGTAGTAATTGAATTATTTGTGGTTTTTCTATTTCATTCTGCACGCATTTCATAGTGTAAAGTGGTGAAGGTTGCGTGTTACTTCCAATAATGACCAGCTTATTTACAAACCAGTTAAAAATCGGACGAAGTTGTTCGCTGTTAAGATTTACTGCTGCAGAAAGAAAGAGAGCATTTCCACGTGTCGATTCGCTCCATAGTTGGCGTTGTTTTCCACCTGCAAGATGTGACCCAATATACCAAATATCTTTGTCTTTCCCGTTATCATATTGTCTTTCAAACCAACGTTGAGCTTTGCGTTCAATATAAACAAGCAGCCATTCTCTTATTACTCGCGTAGAATTTAATGAAAAGCCATATTGATAACGTATATGGTTATCAATAAAGGTAACCTCAAACTCTGAGGGTTCATTATTCATTTTTGAGTCAAAGCGAAATGGTGAAACGTTTAAAGCTTGTCCTTCACGAATGTTGATGGCGGAGGTTTCCACCATGCTGCGCATGAAGGCAAGCGCTGAGATTAAATTGCTTTTACCACTAGCGTTTGCACCATAAAGCGTTGCTGCGCGCACCAATTTAGGTATGCTAGATATCTCGCTTTGCATACAATTAGATTCTTGGTGTGAGGTATCCTTGGTTGCAACCATGCTTAAACGTTCATTGTCTTTGATTGAGCGATAATTTTTGACATTAAATTCAACTAACATAGTATTTTTACAATTTCATATAAAATAATATCAATTATTGCATAATATCAGCAAAAAACAATGTTTTTTAGAATTCTCAGGTTTGATTGAGGCGAATGCAATAACTGCTAAAGGTCTTTAATTCAGTCTTATCTTTCTACAGAGCACCTGCATAATAATCATCTGCTCTAGTCTCGAGAGCTGCAATTAAAATTTTAAAAAATATTTATTTAACAGACACTTACCAAGTGTCTCCCATGCTGGTTAGGGAGTAAAAGGGATTACTTTTGGAGCATAAGTCCCGCAAAATCCCCGCAAGCAGACTGGATTGCGCTTGAGAAAATGCGTGTAATCAATTGATTTACATGGTGGGCCGTGTAGGTCTCGAACCTACGACCAATTGATTAAGAGTCAACTGCTCTACCAACTGAGCTAACGGCCCTATGAAAACATAAATTCTAACACAGAAAACGCATTCCAAGGCAAGATTTAGTTTGAAAAATCAATGAACTTTTCATCGTGTAACTCCACCCCTTGGAGTGAAGATTTCTAACTCAAAAAACAAATTCAGAACACACCCTAAGATTGCTCATAAAGTGGAAGAAACTTTTTAGCTGCTTGAACAAATGCTTCCAAAAAAACAGGATCAAATTTGTTTGCAAGACCTTCTGAGCTTTTATTCTGCATCTGCTTTAAAGCTTCTTCATGAGAGCATTCTGATTCATGATAGGGGCGATATGATCTGAGCGCATCGTAAACATCACAAATAGAGCATATCCTTCCAGGGAGAGGGATTTCCTTTCCTTTAAGACCTTTTGGATAACCTGACCCATCATAAGCTTCATGATGTGAAACTGCTACGATAGCGGCCAGATCTTTCAACGGATGACTCACTTTTTGGAAGAAAGAATGTCCAATTTGGGCATGTAATTTTATAGTTTCTCGCTCATACTCACTAAGCGGACCTCTTTTTCCCAATATTTCTGCTGGCAAGGCAATTTTACCAATATCATGAAGGCTTCCGACTTCTTTTAAGTGCATGCAGTAGTCAGGGCTTAATCCAAGTTCCTGGCTTAAAATAAGCATTAATTCTCCAACCCGAACTTCATGTAACTTAGTAAAGGAGTCATGAAAGGCTTCTATTTCATGTACAACTGCATTTAAACGTGGAAAAAAGTCGTCCATTTTCGTTTCCCTGAAAATATCAAATCAGTATCACTGCCGAAGCTTTAAACTCCGGCGGCGACCAGCAAACTGGCTTTCAAGAGTGAGGCATTACACGGTTCGTGCCTTATCTTCACTTTGAATAGGACGTGTCATCCATGAATTGTTTAGCTTCAAAATGTGGGTAATGGAGGCAAATTTGAGGAAGCATATCCAGATATGTGACGGAAATTTTCATAAAATTTGACCCATTATACGCGTTTTGAAGCTAAACAATTCATGGATGACACGTCCTAAGTATATACCCTGATACTTACTTCTGTATTTTTTCCATCGTCACTAAGTAGTGTGAGGGAAACTTTCTATAAGAACCACTGACTGCATCTACGATAAAACCCGGCCAAAAGAGAACATTGACTAAAGTCACGGCATTAAAGTTATCTCCCACAGCAGTATTTAATTGACGGTACCCTTTTTTAGTACAGGAAACAGTCAGCCTGCCATTCGCTTTAGAAACTCTCACTGTACCAGGGTTTCCTCCAAGCACATATCCAGCCCCACTACCATCTGTCATAGAGCAACGAACCCCTTCCAGCGTTTTCTTGTTTTGATCAACAGCCTTGACATGCACCAACTGACTGGTACCAGAAAGAATGGTTGCACACCCTGTTAAGCTTAAACCAACCAAACCTACAGCAAATATCTTTTTCATAAAACCTCAACCTAAGTGTTTAACAACATAAAGAGGTGAGGCTCGCCCTCTCCTCCCGAGAAAAGGTTATCATAACAGAGCCCAGCAGGAAATAAAACCTTCAAGCCATTGATAATTCACGAAAATATTCCCGCAAGCTTATTGGGCTTTAGGCGCTTGGATTGGGATCGCTAAATCAGTATCAACCGATTATTCTATAAACTTAAATTCGTATATGGAAAAGTGTCTGGAAGATGATAAAATCCATTTACCTTCTTCCCCTCAAAAACACCCAGGTTAAACCATGAACAAAAAAAATATCTTTTATGCACAGTCTGGCGGAGTAACTGCCGTCATTAATACCACCGCTTGCGGCGTGATTGAAACAGCAAGAAAGCATGCAGACCAAATAGGCACCGTTTATGCCGGCAAAAATGGTATTTTAGGCGCGCTGGATGAAGCACTCATCGATACGCAACATGAGTCGGATAAAGTCATTGCACAGTTACGGTATACACCCGGAGGTGCTTTCGGATCCTGCCGCTACAAGCTCAAAAGCATCGAAGAGAATAAAGCAGAATATCAACGTCTCATGAATGTCTTCTCTGCACACAATATTGGTTATTTCTTTTATAATGGCGGCGGAGATTCTCAAGATACCGCTCATAAAATTGCTCAAATGAGCCAGCAACTCGGATACCCCATGACTTGCATTGGGATTCCTAAAACGATTGATAATGACCTCGCACACACCGATAACTGCCCAGGATTTGGTTCAGTCGCAAAATACGTAGCGATTTCCGCACGCGAAGCAGGCATGGACATCGCATCCATGGCATTGACCTCAACCAAGGTGTTTATTCTTGAAGTGATGGGCAGACATACCGGTTGGATAGCTGCCTCTGCAGGACTTGCCAGCGAAACAGAAGGCCAACCACCCCATATCATCCTGATGCCAGAAGTACCCTTTCAATCTAAAGCATTCCTGGATCGCGTCAAAAACTGTGTTGACAATTATGGTTACTGTGTAGTGGTCGCCTCAGAAGGCATTCAAAATGAACAGGGACAATTTTTAAGTCAGTCAGGTCTGACCGATGCCTTTGGACATGCCCAACTTGGCGGTGTTGCCTCATTACTCGCCAACCTCGTTAAAACAGAGCTAGGCTATAAATATCACTACGCCATCTCGGATTACTTACAACGTGCGGCCCGGCACATTGCTTCTCAAACAGACCTGGATCAGGCTTACGCGCTGGGTCAAAAAGCAGTTGAGTTTGCACTTGCAGGAAAATCGGACATCATGCTCACCATTCAGAAACTTTCATCTGAACCTTACGAATGGGCCATTGGGGAAGCTCCTTTAGCGAATGTCGCTAACATTGAGCAAAAGCTGCCCAAGGCATACATCTCCGAAGATGGGTTTCACATTACAGAAGCTTGCCGATCCTATTTAAGGCCGTTGATTATGGGAGAAGCATACCCGCCTTACCAGCATGGTTTACCCCACTATCTTCCATTGAAAAATACGTTAATCGCTAAAAAACTACCGAGTTTTCAATCGTCAGGAAAGTGACCCAAGGCATGTCTATTCAAATCCTTCCCATCCCTGCCTTGAGGGATAATTATATTTGGGCATTGGTGCATCCTACAAAGCCCTACTGCGCAATAGTTGATCCTGGTGATGCTGAACCCGCTTTAAGTTTTCTACAAACTCATCAACTAACACTTTCCGCTATTTTGATTACCCATCATCATTGGGATCATACCCAAGGTATTTCTGAGATTATCCAGCAACATCCAGCCCCTGTTTTTGGCCCCAAACTAGAAACAATTCCTGATTGCCAACACCCTGTCAGTGAGCCTGATGTGGTCACACTAGATAAGCTGGAAGCCCGGTTTCATGTCCTGGATATCCCTGGCCATACCCGTGGGCATATCTGCTACTACGGTATGAATAGCCTATTTTGTGGGGATACATTATTTACAGGCGGATGCGGACGCGCATTTGAAGGCTCACCCAAACAACTCTATCAATCGCTGGAAAAATTAGCTGCCCTACCCGAAGACACGCAAGTGTATTGTGGGCATGAATATACGCAAAAAAATCTTGAATTTGCCTTATCCATTGAGCCTGATAACCCTCAACTCAAAAAAAGACTCCGTTTAGTGGATGAACAAAGAGCCCAAAACGTTCCTACTGTTCCCAGTACATTACAAATCGAGAAAGCCACCAACCCATTTTTACGCTGCCACTTACCTTCCATTCGTCAAAAGGCCGAGATCATAGCACAAGAACCATTAGTGGAGCCTAGCGATGTCTTTAAAGTCATTCGCGCTTTAAAAGATAAATATTAGCTCGCATCCCTCCCGTCATTGCGAGGAGCGAAGCGACGCGGCAATCCAGACCTAAGTTTATAAAAGCCACATAAGCTTGGTCCTTTGATACAAGCTTCTGTCTGGATCGCCGCGCTTCGCTCGCGATGACGGGTGAATAGATCAAATCATTATCACCGCTGGAGTTTGAAACTCCCCCCTCTGGGCCCCCCATCGCGTAGGGCAACTCCGCCCCAAGGGGCGGAGATTTCTAACTTTAAAAATTTATATTTCAAAAGGATCCATCGCCCCAGGTTTATGATGCACTCCCAAACGATCCACTATTGTGGCGCTGGCTTCGTTTAAACCAACCAACTTGACATCAATCCCTTCACGACGAAACTTCAACACGACTTTATCCAGCGCATTGACCGCAGATAAATCCCAAAAATGCGCCTGCGTCAGGTTAATGGTTACGTTTTCCACCCGCTCCTTAAAATCAAATGCCTTGGTAAATCGATCTGCTGAGGCAAAAAATAACTGCCCAACAACTGTATATGTCCGCAGGTTACCCCCTTCAGAAAGCGATGAATTGACGATCAATAACTGTGACACTTTTCTGGCAAAAAATAAGGCACTCATGAGCACACCAACAATAACCCCCTTTGCTAAATCATGGGTAAACACAACGACAAGCACGGTGGTAATCATCACCAAACTTGAGCTTTTAGGATTGGTTTTCATGCCTTTCACCGAAGCCCAACTAAATGTACTCAACGAAACCACAATCATCACTGCTACCAATGCAGCCATCGGAATTTGCTTCACCCACTTGGAAAGCACCAAAATTAAAAATAAGAGGAAAGCCCCTGCACAAAACGTGGACAATCGACCTCGCCCACCAGACTTAATATTAATCACCGACTGACCAATCATTGCACAACCAGCCATTCCCCCTAAAAATCCAGTGATTACATTGGCAATCCCTTGACCTGTGCATTCACGATTTTTATTGCTGGGCGTGTTAGTCAAATCATCGACAATCACCGAAGTCAGCAGAGATTCAAGTAATCCAACAACAGCCAGAGTCATGGAATAGGGAAAAATAATCTTTAAAGTTTCCCAGTTCAAAGGAACGTCTGGTAGGAGAAATACAGGCATCGTGCTTGGTAATTCACCCATATCTCCTACAGTACGCAAATCTAACCCCATGATCATGCTAAAAACGGTTAACGTAACAATCGCAACCAGAGGTGAAGGGATTTTTTTCGTGACATAAGGAAAAAGATAAATTATGCCCAAACCCGCAGCAACCATGCCATACATTTGCCAGCCTGCCCCTTTGAATTCCGGCAACTGAGCCATAAAAATAAGAATAGCCAACGCATTAACAAACCCAGTCACCACGGAACGCGAAACAAATCGAAGCAATGAACCCAGCTTCAACGCCCCAGCAATCACCTGAAATATCCCAGTCAATACCGTCGCAGCCAGTAAATATTGCAATCCATGGGTTTTAACCAACAGCACCATAACCAGAGCCATAGCACCAGTGGCAGCCGAGATCATTCCAGGACGCCCTCCAACAATTGCTGTCACCACCGCAATACAGAATGAAGCATAAAGGCCCACTTTAGGATCAACCCCTGCCACGATAGAAAAGGCAATTGCTTCTGGGATCAAAGCAAGCGCCACCATGATACCCGCCAGAAGATCACTACGAATATGACCGAACCATTCGGTTTTTAATTGAGATAAAGACATGTATGCTCTTATTATTATTTTTATAACACACCCTACTGGGGCTCAGCGGTTACCCGCACCACTTTGCAAAGCAGTGGGCCAAAGAAAACCATTGTAACAAAAATTCATTTAAATCAAAAGCTTAAGCAGATTTTCAACAAAACATCCCAGCCGCCTGGATCCCGGCCTTCCATGGCATACGCTTATATACCAGTTATAAAAAAAAACCCGTCATCAACTATGTTGTTCGCTAAACTCTAAAGAGTTAATTTTAGCATTAGCGATGATAATGATTTTACGCATAAGAGCAGTTAGAGCCACCATTTTCTTTTTCCCTTGAGCAATTAGTTTTTCATAGAAGATTTTCAAGTGAGAGTTGCTATTACAGGCAGCCATAGCTGCCATAAATAAAATATTCCGAACATGAACTCTTCCACCACGAGTTCTTCGATAACCTTTATGCTGACCACTTTCACAGGGAAAAGGAGCCAAGCCACAAAGGCTTGCAATTTTTCTTCGATTAAGCTGGCCCAGCTCAGGAAGTAAAGCGATTAAAGCATTGGCAATAATATTGCCTATACCAGGGATAGTTAAAAGCATTTCCTTTTTTTCTTGCAAGAGCTTGTTAGACTCAATGATTAATTGGATTTTTTTATTAAGTTCATCTAGCTGTTTCTGTATATGCTTTATAAGCTCTTTGCAGCTTTTTTTCACAAACTCAGAGACATTTGGACTCTGAGCTCTATTTTTTTCTTGAACAAGCATCTGATTTAAATCTATTCTTCTCTGAGTTAAGGAAGCTAGTTGAGTAGCCTCATGAGAAGGATTTTGATAAACAGAGAGTTTCTGATGTCGTTCAAAAGCGTAGTAAGCTAAACATTTAGCATCAATAGAGTCTGTTTTAGCTTTTTGACCTAGTGATCTAATGAAATGCTTGACCAGTCTGGTATTAGCTCTATGGACAGTAGCATTGATATCAAGAAGTTTTTGAAGAAAGAGTTGCTCATACCCACCTGTAGTTTCAAGAACAATAAAGGGTGAATTGATTTTAGAAAGGAATTGATCCAAGAAAGCTTGAAAACCTGAAGAGGAATTTTCAAAAGAGAAAGAGCTTTTTTGACCGAGAAGGTTAACGACAACCTCGGATTTTCCGATATCGATTCCTACGAAGTTGTGATATATTTTCATGTAAGTCCTCGCATAAAGAAATGGTTTAAGATTGTAAACGGGTGCACTTATGTTGTGTCCCAGACAACTATTCAAACGCGGTGAAGGACTTTGGAGGCGGAGATCTTGATGACGACGGTGATTATTCACCTATTGCGAGACGATCGTCCGACCCCGTTAAGTTCCCCTAACTAGTTAGGGGAACTTAAACTTATCCTTCTTAATTTCTTTTATACCATGTTTTTAACTTACAATTGCGAGGAACGACGCGACGTGGCAATCCAGGACCTAAGCTTATTAAAACCACATAAGCTTAGGTCCTGAATAGAGGCTCCTGGCTGAAATTGCCATTCCTCGCTCGCAACGACGAGATATCGAACTCCAACCTAAAACGGCATCCCAGGCATCTTCATACCCTTCAAACGCTGCATCATTTTTGACATCCCTCCTCCCTTAAATTTTTTCATCATTTTTTGCATCTGCGTAAACTGCTTCAACAAACGATTGACATCCTGCACCTGTGTACCTGACCCATTCGCAATACGCTGTTTTCGAGAGTGCTTAATCATATCAGGAAAGCATCTCTCCTTTCTTGTCATAGAATTAATAATGGCTTCCATTTTACCCATTTCTTTTTCACCTACCGCCGGGTTAGCCCCTGCAGGAAGACCAGCAGCTCCCATACCAGGCAGTTTTTCCATTAGCTTAGAAATACCGCCCATACTGCGCATTTGCTCTAGTTGGCTTTTAAAATCCTCCAAGGTAAACCCTTGCCCTAACTTCACCTTTTTGGCAATGGCTTCTGCTTTTTCACGATCAATTTTTTGCTCAACTTCCTCCACCAGACTCAAGACATCTCCCTTTCCTAAAATCCGGGATGCAGTTCGATCTGGATAAAACAATTCTAATTCATCCAACTTCTCCCCTGTCCCCATAAACTTGACAGGCTGACCTGTGATATATCGGACAGACAGCACCGCCCCACCCCTGGAATCACCATCTATTTTTGTCAAAATCACCCCAGTCAACGGCAATGCATCGTTAAATGCCTTCGCTGTAAAAGCGGCATCTTGCCCCGTCATGCTGTCCACTACAAATAAAATCTCAACGGGCTGAATGTTTGCTGAAATCCGCTGAATCTCTTCCATCATTGACTCATCAACGTGTAAACGACCTGCTGTATCAATGACAACAACATCTGTTAATCTTTTTTTAGCCTGCGCCACCGCATCCTGAGCTAATCTCACCGGATCTTTACATCGCTCATCCAAATAACAATCCACCCCGACTTGTTCTGCCAGTGTTTTAATTTGCTCCATCGCAGCTGGACGGTAAACGTCTGTCGACGCCAAGAGAACAGATTTCTTTAGATTTTTTTGAATCCAACGTGCTAACTTTCCAGCAGTTGTTGTTTTACCAGCCCCTTGTAAGCCTGCCATCAAAATCACGGCCGGCGGCTGCGCTTTTAAATTAAGCTCAACCTGCTCAGCACCCATCAACTGAACCATTTCGGTATGCACAATCTTTACCAGCATTTCACCTGGCTTCAAACTTTTTGTAATATCCTGACCAATCGCTTTTGAACGGATGATGTCAATAAATTTCTTTACAACCGGCAAGGCTACATCAGCTTCCAATAAGGCCGTGCGAATATCCTTCAAGGCTTCACTGATATTCTTTTCCGTTAACCGACCTCGCCCGGTCAATTGGTTAACTGTCTGAGTTAGCCGCTCGGATAAACTGGAAAATAGCGCCATGGGGAAATTCCTCTTGAAATTAGTGGGTATGAGAGTGTGTCCTCAATTTATTTTTTGAGTTCAAAACGTGTATTATCCTAAATTCATCAGTTGGAAACTACTGCGAAGGTCTAATGCACTGAATCTGCGAAAGATTTTCACCTTTTCGCCTCACCGTAGAGGTGACTACGCTTTCGCCAAAAAGGTGAAAATCTTTCGCAGATTCAGCGCCTTAGCCCTTCTCGCTACGTTTCCAACTGATGAATTTAGGATTATGTAGCAAATTTATAGGAGCTTGGCTATATTATCATAAATATAGGTATATCACTCAGACCTTCTATTTATAATCACTTCCACTTCACCTATGCAGCAACATCAAATTTATATTCACGATCAACCCAGCACCCTAACCCATTCTCTATGGGACCGATTCCATCTGGATGCACCTTTACTGGGAGCAATCTTTGCGCTCATCCTTGCGGGCATGGTAGTTTTGTATAGCGCGAGCCACCAGAGTCTCCCTGTGCTTAGCCGACAACTTATTCATTTTTGTCTAGGATTTGCTGCCTTATTTTTTTTGGCACAAATTCCGCCCCATCAATATTGCCGCTTCATCCCCATCATTTTCGCAATCACCTGCACATTGCTGATCGGGGTACTGATCATGGGACACATTGGAAAAGGCGCAAAACGTTGGTTTAATCTGGGTCTGTTTCACTTCCAACCTTCGGAGTTAATGAAACTGGTCATCCCAATGATGATTTCCTGGTACTTAAGCAATAAATCCCTCCCCCCCAGATTTAAAACTCTGCTCATCAGCTTTTTGTTAATTGGAGTCACAGGTCTCCTGATTGCAAGGCAACCAGACCTTGGCACCAGCATTGTGGTGACCATGTCAGGATTTTTTGTGCTGTTTCTTGCAGGCATTCAATGGCGCCTTATCTTGACAGCAGTTGGTTCAGCAATCCTCCTTTCCCCCATCCTTTGGCATTTTATGCATGCCTACCAAAAAGCCCGAGTACTCACACTGCTCAACCCTGAACGTGACCCCCTTGGAAAAGGCTATCACATCATTCAATCCAAAATTGCGATAGGATCAGGCGGTTTATTTGGTAAAGGATGGTTGGCTGGCTCTCAATCTTACCTCCAGTTTTTACCTGAACATAAAACAGATTTTATTTTTGCGGTTTGCAGTGAAGAGTTTGGATTATTAGGCAATTTAGTCTTATTGACTTTATTGATTGGCGTCGGAAGCCGCGGCTTGTATATTAGCCTGAAAGCAAAAGATACTTTCTCTCGCTTGCTTGCGGGTAGCCTTAGCTTAACTTTTTTCCTATCCTTTATTATTAATATTGGAATGGTTGTTGGTATACTCCCCGTTGTTGGGGTACCACTTCCTTTGGTGAGTTATGGTGGAAGCTCCATTGTTATTACCATGGCAAGCCTGGGAATTCTTATGTCACTACAAGGACACCGAAAACTGATATCCGGATAAAAACTATATCTTTCAAATAGTTACATTTTATGAGAAAATACCTGACTCATGAAATGATTTTACAGTATGGAGAAATGGTATGAAAAATTTCCTTATGATTTTTACCCTCATTCTGGGTGTGATCACAACCGCTCAGGCAGGGCATGTTTCTGCCTATTCAAAACCTGAAGTTAAACAATTTATTCAAGAAATGGTCAAAGAGCACCGTTTCAGCGAGCGTTATCTCGTTCAATTATTTAAACGCGTACCCTGGACTTCAAAAGTTCCCTTATTAACCCCTATAAAACCGACCAAAACCCCAACCGTTCCGCTCGACAAGCAACCTTGGTGGAAATATCAGGAAACCATCGTCAGTCAAGCACGCATTCAAGAAGGTGTTGCTTTCTGGAGAAAGCATCAAGCCCTCTTGAAAAAAGCTGAAGAAACCTATGGCGTACCTGCCAGTATTATTGTTGGCACACTCGGTGTTGAAACCCGTTACGGAAGGATTACGGGTAAGCACAGTACCTTGCACGTCTTGACCACCCTCTCATTCAATAAAAATCGCCGCAGCAAATTTTTTAAAAGTGAATTAAAAGAATTCTTACTACTGACCCGAGAACAAAAGCTTAACCCTTTAAGCATCAAAGGCTCTTACGCAGGCGCATTAGGCTGGCCACAGTTCATGCCAAGCAGTTACCGTCGACATGCCGTGAAATTTGGAAAACGTGGCCGTCATATTGATCTGTTTAATCATGCTCCTGATATTATTGGCAGCATTGCCAATTACTATAAAAATCATGGCTGGAAAACCGGACAACCGGTTATTGCAAGAGCTAATGTCAGTGGTAAAAAATATCGTACCATTCCTAAAAAAATCCGCCCGACTTTAACCCTATCCCAATTAACCAAATTAGGCGTTAAAGGCCCTCGCACATATCTCAGTTATCCTAATGAGAAAGCCACCTACTTTAACCTAAAAGGCAAATCTAACCAGCTCCATTACCTAGGGTTTAACAACTTCTTTACCATTATGCGATATAATCCTGACCGAAAGTATTCAATGGCGGTTTACGAGCTAGGTGAAAGAATTGCAGCAGCGGTAAAGCAAGCGGATAAAAGGCAGCCTCAAACTATTTTAGCCATTGCAAAATAAGTTAATTAGGGCGTGTAGTACTTCTCTGCTCGTGAAGAGGGATATTAAGGGAAGCAATTCCTGCCCGGTAGGGCAGGAATTGCTGACCAGAAAATAATCATGGTATCAGCTCAACCTAAGCGATATACTCTCTCCATGAATACCCAACTCCAAACAGCCATCACTCTCCACCAGTCAGGAGACCTGGAGCAAGCAGAATCCATCTATCTTTCATTATTAGAAGCGGAACCTGAAAATATAGATCTCCTTCATCTTCTAGCAATATTAAACGCTCAAAAACATCAATTTAAAGCGGCGCTCTGCTTTATCCAAGAAGCCATTCGTTTAGATCCTAAAAGCCCAGCTTTCTACAACAGTCTCGGAAACATCTACAAAAACCAAAAACAGTGGGATAAAGCCATTGAAGCCTATTATCAGGCTATTGAACTAAACCCCTCAAATTCAACCGCCCTGAACAATCTGGGCAACCTGCTTTATGCACAAGGTAAGTGGGTTGATGCCATTCAACACTATCAAACCGCTCTAAAGTTTAAACCCGACTCTGCGGATACTTACTGTAATCTAGGTCTTGCATTCAAAATGCAAGGAAATCCAGAAAACGCCAAAAGCGCGTTTATGAAATCCATTACACTTGACCCAAAACACGCAAGCAGTCAGATGGAGCTGGGAAGAATAGCTCAGAATGAAGGGAAAATAGAAGAGGCCATCACACATTATCAAGCCTGCTTACAAACAGACCCTCACCACCTGGAAGCCAGAAATAACTTAGGTACACTTTGGTTATCTCAAGACAAGCCAGAAGCAGCCATTGACTGCTTCAAAACGGTTTTATCTCTCAACCCTAACCACCTGGAAAGTCTAATCAATCTCGGCTGCACCTATCTCAAATGCCAACAGCTTAATGAAGCTCTGTCCTGCTATCTTCAACTGCTGCAAATACACCCTGATTTTGATACTTACTACAACATTGGGGTCATCTACATGCACAAAGAACACCATGAAAGTGCCATTCAATACTTCCATGAAGCGCTCAAACTCAATCCAGAAGATCTCAGCACACAGATGAATTTAGGCAGCATTTACCTCAAAATGGAAAATTATCCACTGGCCATCCAACACTATAAAGCTGCCTTGAAGCTGTCCCCCAATCACCCTGAAATCCGTTATCTCATCGCAGCATTAACGCAAGATAATCCACTATTTAAATCAGCCCCAAGCGACTATATTCAATCACTTTTTGATCAATATGCACCTTATTTTGATGCACACCTAAAAAATTATTTGCATTACCAATCCCCTCAAGCATTGTTTAAAGCAGTCACTCAATATGCCGGTGTAAAAAAAGCAAAATGGCATATTGTAGATTTAGGGTGCGGCACTGGGCTTTGCGGCACATGCTTCCGCCCTTTAGCAGAACATCTCGTTGGCATCGATTTATCACCCAAAATGATTGAAATCGCTCAACAAAAAGGATGTTACGATCTGCTGAAAACGGAAGCCATTGAGACAGCACTTTCAGCGTTTCGCCAAATAGACTTGATCATAGCCGCAGATGTTTTTACCTACCTAGGCGATCTAAAAAACATCTTCAAATTATCCTTTCAAGCCCTTAAAAAAAAAGGATTATTTGCATTTACCACAGAAAAATCAGACTCAGCAGATTACCACTTGCAACATTCGGCCCGTTTTGCACATCACCCTCACTACATTGAAGCTTTGGCTCGCGAAATCGGCTTCAATATTGTATGCTCCGAAAATACCGTGCTCAGGGAACAAAAGCATCAGCCCTTAGAAGGCTGCCTTTGGTTACTCGAAAAAACAGACAAAGACGAATCCACATGACCTCGCCATTCCAAACACAACGTCTCCACCAATCTCGACATAACCATGCCCGTGTGACGAAAGTCACAACCCCCCATGGAGAAATTTTGACCCCAGCTTTCATGCCAGTTGGCACCCGAGCTGCTGTCAACTGCATGAATCCTCAAGAACTGGCTACCTGCGGCTCCCAAATCATCCTGGGAGGCAATACGTATCACATGCTGGTATCCCCTGGAATGGAAGTCATTCAATCCCTGGGAGGCATGCATCAAATGATGGGCTGGGATAAACCCATGCTAACAGACAGCGGGGGATTTCAAGTGTTCAGCCTCTCTAAAAATGGCAATATCTGCAAAATCCGGGAGGATGGCGCACACTTCAAACACCCTCACTCAGGCAAAATTCTACACCTCACCCCTCAAACCTCCATTGAGGCTCAAAAAATCATTGGGGCAGACATGATCATGGCATTTGACGAATGCACCCCTGAACAAGGGGGAAGAGATGCTGCACTGGCCGCCATGGAAAGAACTCATCGCTGGCTCATGCAATCCAAGGAAGCCCATGAAAAGCACCCCAACTCTGCCTATGGACATCGCCAAGCCTTACTCGGGATCATACAAGGCGGCAGCTTCCGAGATTTAAGAGAAGAAAGCACCCAGTTTATTTTAAAAGCTGATCTGGATGGCATTGCGATTGGCGGAGAAGTCATTGGATTTGACATGTCAAAAACCTGCGAAGTGGTCAACTGGGTACGACCCATGCTCCCTGAGCATAAAATCCGCTACACCATGGGTGTTGGGCTGAACCCTCAAGACCTGCTTGACGTCGTTGCCTGCGGCATTGATATGTTCGACTGTGTTGCCCCAACCCGCAATGCTAGACACGGCGCCCTTTACCACTGCACCCCCATCAAAACCAAAGAGTGGGTAAAGCTTGATAATCAAGGCGAGGAATCCAGAATTCTCATCAAGAAATCCCAATATGCACAAGACGAACGGCCCATCTTAGCAGGATGCGACTGTTACACCTGCAAACACTACTCCAGAGGCTACTTACACTTTCTATTTAAACAAAAGCAATCTCTTTTCCTCTCCTTAGCCTGCATCCACAACATTCGGGTCATGCAACATATCTGCGAAGTCATGCGTGAAAAAATCCAGGAAAGCGAAACCATTCAAGAGATAACCCCATGCTAGACCCAACCGCATTCATCCACCTGGCACTCACCCCCCCTCAATCACAAGCTGCCACACAAACCATAACACAGCGCAGCACAGCTAAAGCCCCCACCCACAAAGCTCAAATGCATGAAAAATATTATCCTTGTTACATTGGTGAAAATGGCATCTCCACCAACAAAGAAGAAGGCGACAAAACGACCCCTGCTGGCGACTTTGGCTTAAGAATGGTCCTCTTCCGCAGCGACCGCATCCCTCCCCATGCTCTAAAAACCCAACTCCCCACCCGAAACATTACCCCAGATGACGGCTGGTGTGACGACCCCACTCACCCCCAATACAACCAACCCATCAAACTCCCTTTCTCTGGCAGCCATGAAAAACTATGGATGGATGCCAACTACTACGACCTTGTCATTGTCACCGACTACAACATGAACCCCGCCATCCCAGGAAAAGGCAGCGCGATATTTATCCATATCAAAGACAAAGAAACCCTAGGCTGCTTGGGCTTTAACCAAAAAGATTTGCTAAGCATTGTTAACCAGACAAACGCATCCACTCGGGTGAAAATTACGCCAGATGGTCATATTCGGTTTTATCAGACGAAAGATGAAATATAGCTAAGCCCCTATAAATTTATAGGGACTTAGCTAGTCGCCTCTGAAGAATACGAAAAGTGATTGTAACGATTCCTCCGTCATTGCGAGCGAAGCGCGGCAATCCAGGCAAGAGCTTGTATTGAAGGCTCAAGCTTATGTAGGTTTAATCAGTTTGAGCCTGGATTGCCGCGTCTCTTCGCTCCTCGCAATGACGGAGGGCGGTTAATTTACCCAACACCATAGCTGATGACGGGAGGCACTGTTACATGGGGTGAACATGGTGGAAATCTTCCTTGGCAGCACCTTCGTTTTGCAAGCTTTTTAATGGTTAATCAACGGATCCTTGCAAAAAATTTAATTCTTTTTCTCTTGCAGGCTAATTGTTTCAAGGCTTTTCGAATTCTTCAGAGGCGACTAGCTATATATGAAAAACTAGGGTGTGTTTACATTTCATTTTTTTGTTACAAAATGTGGGTAATGGAGGCAAATTTTGAGCAAATTTGAGGAAGCCTATTTATATAGGTGACGAAAATTTGCTTGAAATTTGACTCATTATACGCGTTTTGTAACAAAAAAATGAAATGTAAACACACCCTAGGCACCCGCTCCTAAGTTCATTCGGTTATGCCTAGGTGTTTTTTTATACTCTCTCTAAGTTTGGAAAGCACAGATGGTAAGTCTTTTACGCAACCTTACAACAGAACCCATTTTACAGCTAATCTACTTTTAAAAGACAATCTTTCTTACTGCCATTCGAGCAAGTAACCACGATGTTCTTCTTTGTTAGATTCTTTAAAGTTCCCAGCCTCTTTAAAGTCTTATTCTTATGTCCTACTTGCCACGCCTGATATGAGCAATCTCCAGTGGTCGTGGTTACCTTGGTCGTGATTACCTTATACTCCGAGTTCACGTTGTAGGTTCTCGTGGATGTTGTACTGACGGTCAAATTTCGCGTACCCTCGATGCACCCATTTCCATTTGCTTGTAGTTTCACACCCGTTTTCATACAGTTTGAAGAATCTTGACCAAACTTTATGGTTATTGTTCCATCAGCTGCAAAACCATAGCTTGCCGTTAGCAACGTATAACCTGCAACAGCAATTAAACATATTGCTTTCTTAATCATAATGAGCTCTCCTAGCTTTTTGTTAAAAAGTTGGTTTGATCTGCTTCGTGATCGCTTTATTGAAACAACACGATCGAACCTTTCTCCTTGCAAAGTCAATATATTACTTTACGCTTATAACTATAGTATAGTCGCCTCTAAAGAGTTTGAAAAACATTGAAATGACTAGGGTCATCTGCTCATCACGAGCTTTCCAAATGACTACTTTAATGTTCACTCGGAAACATTCCAGCATGTAGTACAGCAATTTCCGCCCTATCGGGCAAGGCATCCACTCGGGTGAAAATTATGCCAGAAGGCCAGATTCAGTTTTATCAGGCGAAAGATAAAATATAAACACTCCCTAACAACCACAGTTTATTTTTGTTACAAGTTTTTCAAGCTCACAATAGTAATTTGGTTTATTCAAATAAACCCGCTGGTGAGCAATTAATAACCTAAACACACTATAGTAATAACAAAGGGAGTCTCCTAAAAGTTCCTTTATACCTCTTTCTGGAAACAGAAGTATATTTCCATGCAATGACGAGTGAGAACCCACCGTCGAACTCACGTTAAAAACATAGTTGATGACGAGAGAAGTCAGAGTCGTCACATATGGTAAATAGTCACAATGAGAGAAAATTTGATCTTTTATAAGAAAAAAATAAAGGGTAAGGAGATGGGTTGAGCTTTGTCTTTTTAGGGCGTCGCGTGCAGGGATGCGGAAAGCGCCGAAGGCAGGAGCCTGTCCCTAAAAAGACAAAGCTCAACGCATCTCCTTACGACATTATTCTTGAACGGTCTTTGATCACCAAAGCAATGCACAACAGAGTAGCCTCTTAAAAAGGCTGAAAATCTTCATTTGTTCTCTCTTCCTCCCAATCCAAAACATCCTGAGCACGATGCTCTGTTTCCTCAACACGTTTGAAGAAAGCATCCTTCTTCCCTGAATTTACAACAGAGATACCTGCAAAGGTTCCACCCAATCCGGCAGAAGCACCCATCACAGCACCTGTACCCACAACATAAAGATCTACTGCCAATGTTATCCCCATGGCGCTTAACGGTGTGGAAGCACCAAATGAGGCAGCCAATGCCACGAAAGAACCCACCATGAGGAATAAAGATAATGTCGTTAACACCAACCCTCCGATGGTTTTCCCCCAAGAACCCTGCGTGTTTTTTTTAAGCTTGGAATACGCCTCCAGATTTTCTAAAGTAGGGTTAAGACACAATGCTTCTGTTTTATGGATAAAGTCCAGGACAGAACACCAGTCACTCGCCTTGGCGGGCGGATTCTGAGTTATTTGTTTACTTATATAGTCCAAATCTGAAAGTGCTTTTTGGCACAGCAAAAAGTCAGGAACCCAAGGAGTATTTTTACCTTTCTCCTCAATTGCTTTTTTATGATCGGCGATATATTTCTCTGGTTGGTGCAGTAACGAAGAGAACTCATTTATATATTCTCCTGAGCGACTTTTTAATACGAACAGCTCATTTAAACCCTTTATGATCAATTCAGGTTGATGACCCACTGAAGTTAAAGGCACCTCTTTCCATTTAAGATAAAAAAGTATTAAACCTAAGAATATTCTAAAATCTTCCTGAATCTCTGACTTTCTTGCCGCTGCTTCCACATGAGAGATTTTCCCATTATTAGCATCATCCATGATTTGTACTATGGAGTTTATATTTACTTCTGTTTCCACAGAAAATAAAATAGCATCTAGCAAAAACTTATCTCGTAAAGATAAATTTAAATGCGAATCCAGAGCTAAATTGGCTTGAAGAGGATCAAGCATGCGGCAGCGATTTTTCCAAAGACATGTACCATTAACCCCTTGTATGAGCGAACTTTACTTGCAATTTGAATGCCTGTTTTTTCATTAATCCAGTTAAAGAAAGATTCAATAGGCTGCCTAACACTTGCAATAGCAGTTGTTAATAGGGCGTCTGTAGCATCCTTTAAAATTTGCCCTTTTTCCTTTTTTGGTGGGGTATACAAAGTGTAATGCTCAGACTCAAGTAAAGGCGTATTTCCTATTTGATAAGCTTTATCAGCGAAAACTTTTGACTGAACCTCAGGTTCAATCTGTTCATAAGCCTTACGATCATGCACGCCTGCATGGGTTAGACCTATTTGATTAGGTAAAGGTAATTTTCCTGCTCTTCTGGTCCCTACAACATGAAGCTTAACCCCGTAATAATGCATTTTTTTGGTAGCGCAGTAGCCATTGGCGCTAGCAATCTCTGGAGCTACCTTTGCTTGAAACCGTCGTCCTCTCTGAACCATGATAATTGGCATAGAGTCTGTGATATTAATTTTTTCAGATGGCAGTTCACAGAGGGCTTCCCGTTGTATCAATTCTATCAACGGAACAAATACGTCGTACAGTTGGTTGATCCGTGCATCATAGGCCTTATAGCCAGAGAGCTTTGGAAAAAATTCTCGTAGGTGCTGATCTGCATAGCTATGAATCTCTTTGATGCTTCTTCTACCAGCTAATACGCCAAACAGGTAGACAGTTAACACTTCCTCATCTGTAAAGCTCAGATCAGCATAGTTGCTATAGCGCATGCAATAACCATGCAATTTTGGAAAATGCTTGCATACAAAAAGATACAGTGATATCAGTCTTAATTGCCAGTCCATCTAGGCCTCCGTTAAGATTAGCTTTGGTAAAAAAACTATCCTAACTAATCCTGGGTGGACTTGCAGTTTATGAAGTTAGCTCTGGATTCGCATTTAAGACGTGTTCTAAAAAAATGACTCAATCTCTAAAATTCTCAAACTGCAAAGGCAACTCCCACTTTTCCTCTCGCATCATTGCAATCACTTCCTGTAAATCATCCCGCTTCTTCCCCGTCACACGTATCTGATCCCCCTGAATATTGGCTTGAACTTTCATCTTTTTGTCTTTGATTAATCTCACCATTTTCTTAGCCAAATCAGCAGGAATTCCTTGCTTTACCCCAACTTTCTGACGAGCGCGGTTATTACTTAAATCCGGCGCATCTTTTTCATCCAGCACCCTGACATCCACATTCCGCTTAGATAACTTTGTTTTTAAAATATCTTTCATTTGCTCTAGCTGGAAATCAGAAGCTGTGGTCACCACAATTTTCTCATCAGACCACTCATATTGAGAATCTGAGCCCTTGAAATCAAACCGATTTTGGACTTCCCGATTGGATTGATCAATAGCATTGGTAATTTCATGCATATCAACAGTCGAAACAATATCAAATGAAGGCATCTTTTATTCCTCATAATTTTAATGGTTTAAGGCAGCTCGCTTAGGTTTTGGTAATTGACGAACCCCGCTGCGGGGCCCCTGACTATTCACTGACACAAACAAGGCAATTTGCTCTAAAACTGCCTGAACCGCCTGATTAGCAGCCACAACACCTCCATAGGGTGTATTCTGGGGCGCATCTACCCGGACACAAAATAATTGACTCTTAATGAGGCGAGCCTGGGTAACATCCAACAACTCAGCCTGAATCTCTAAAACCACTTGACTTTTCTTCCCTTGAAAAGATTGATATAGCGCAATTAACCGAGTATTCAGCCTCAAGTCGGTTAAACCCGTATAAGGCGCAGAAACCACCGCATAAAAATGGTTCATTTTCTGAATACGCTGCACAAGTAACGGCAGTAACATCTGCGCGGGAGGCGCTGCCCATTCATGGCGGGCAAACGGACTGAGCTGAAAAGGCCGTTGAACATACAACATCTCCTTAGATTGAAAAGCTTGCGCAGCCGTAGGTGTGGAAACAAATAGAACCCGCGGGGTTCCCTGGGTTTGATATACGTTTTGCGGCATCATATCGTTGAAAAAATAGGTTTTCATGGCTGGCGTTCGAACACAGGCAGATAACAAGACAACCCCAACACAGATTCCTAATATTTTTTTAAAAACAGAATAGACCATTATCTTTCTCCAGGCCCCAAAGGCACAGGTTGTTTACCCCAAATTAAGCCTGCAGGATTTTGTTTAATTTCATTTGAGAAGCGCTCCAAATTTCCTGTTGTACTTTTCAAGTTCTCTACAACCTCCATTGCAGAAGGCAAAATCTGCTGAGATAAAGATTGTACAGCAACATTAGCCTCACGACCTGCTTTACCAATTTGGGTAGAAGCATCCTTTACTGCAACCAAAGTAGATTTAAAATGTGTACTGGCACCAGCCAGACGTGACAATACCGTTTCCAATGAGCGAATAGAATGATCAATTCTTTGACTATTCTGTGCCAATATTTGAGTAATCTTCTCAATATGTGCCAAACTTTTTTTAAATGCTTTCCGGTTATCAGGATCAACCACCTCCTGCATGCTGGCAGCTAATTTCTTAATGCTGGCACTCGTTTCCTGCAACATGGTATCTAACCGGAGCAAAAAAGAAGGACTTGATTTAATAACAGGATAGGGCTCCCCTGGCTGCTTCTTGAGCAAAGGCGCATTAGGCATTCCAGCTTCCAGCTCAATATAGGTCAAGCCAGTAATGCCTTGAGACTTTAGCGTGGCTACTGTCGTTTCTGTTATGGGCACAACCGCATCAATATCCAATACCAGAACAACCTGTTTATAATTCTTCGGATTTAACCGAATGGTACGAACATACCCAACATCCACCCCATTAAATTTGACCGGTGTATTTTCAGACAAACCATAAACAGACTCATCCATATACACCATGTATTTTTCATAAAACTTACCACCGCCAGTAGACCCTAACCATAGACCCAGGGTGGTACCCACAATCCCTAACAGAATAACAAAGGCCCCTACGAGCGGATAATTTGCTTTAAAGTCCAACGTTACTTCTCCGGTTTATTCTGAACATGGCTGCATGCCGCTTTAAATACCTGCTGGTCTTCCAGTCGCATTGCAATCAGCGCCTTCCCCCAAACACACCCCCCATCTAAAGCAAAAACATCAGGGCAGCCAGTTTCCCCTTCAAGCGCAGCCCAGTGTCCAAACAATAGCTTTATTTGCCTCTCAAAACAATGCGGAAGTTTAAACCAGGGTATTAACGTTTCAGGCTGTGAACCCATCTTTTGATTAAACTCAAAATCCAGCCGTCCTGTTTGAGTACAAAAACGCATCCGCGTAAAGACATTTGCTATAAATCGCAAACGCTCCCATCTTGTAAGCTGCTCATTCCATTGATCAGGAAAATCACCATAAATTTTCTGAAAAAACAGCTTGGGATCTCCCGTTTGCAATTGTTTTTCCAGTTCCTGTGCATAGCTCTGTGCTTTCAATAAAGTCCATCCGGGAAAAATTCCCGCATGCGTCATGACATAACCCAAAGCTTCATCCCAATGAAAAAATGGTTGCTCTCTTAACCATTCACATAGAAGAGGAGCATCTGGGGCATTCAATACTGTCAGCAAATCTGATTTTTCTGGATGTTTTTGAGCCAACTCAGGTAAATAATATCGCGCTAACAAGTGTATCTCGTGATTACCCAAAACAGTGATTGCTTTTCCTTTAAGATTCAGCATCCTAACAAAACGTAACGTTTCCAGTGATTTAGGACCTCGGGCGACCAGATCCCCCGCAAACCAGAGGACGTCTTTTTGTTCGTCGAACTGAATCAACCGAAGCAGCGCCTCCAGTTCATCATAACAACCTTGTACATCACCTATTGCATAAACAGACATAAATCCTCATCTTCAAGTTACCAACAAACACACTCTGGAGCAAAAGATCATCAACCCTATTGAATGTAATTTTTTTCAACGTTATTATCAACGCTTCTAATTTAGATTTTTGTTTTGCATCATTCATACTTATGTTAAATCATTTAAAAGATACACAGTTCATGTTTAAAAGTTGGGCTAAAAAGGTTCTTCCTCTTTGCCTCGTCTTGATGATAACTGGCTGTGGAGCACTTCATGCTTCTAAAGAAGAAACGGATAGAGACCTCCTGATCAGCCGGCATATTCGACATGCTTTATTTAAGAATGATGTCGTGCCAAAATCAGGACGGCACTTTGATGTCACCACCCGAAAAGGCATCGTCACGTTAACAGGTGTTGCAGATGATATATCCCAAATGCAAAATGCTGTAACCATTGCTAAACACGCTCAAGGGGTTGTTGAAGTAGAAAATAAGATTCAGGTGACTGAGAACCTGCCTTCACAGTCTACTATGCCGGTCGAAAAGCGTTGATTTCATGCGGCCCGCTGCTCACATACTGCATGTATGCTGCGCTGCGGCCCTCTAAAATCAACGCTTTCCGCCTCAGCTTAGCGACTGTGAAGACAGGTTCTGAACCTTTAGTAGATACGAATAAGCTGAAAAACGAAGAATAAAACCGCTATTTTATTTAACGCTAATCAATGGATAAGTCATGCAGTTTTCCAAACCGTCTATTTTACATCTGGCGGCCTCTATCGGGGTAATTTTTCTGGCAATCCATCCCTCCGCAACGATTGCTCAAGAAAACCAGGAAATGAAACCATATGTCTACCCAACCGTAGACTACCAATCACAAGCTGATCCAGAGCTGGTTAAGAAAGGAGAGTATTTGGCCAAAATGGGGGATTGTATCGCCTGCCATACTACGAAAGATGGAAAGCAGCCTTTCGCTGGAGGGCTGCCTGTTGAAACACCCTTTGGTACCATTTACTCCTCTAACATTACCCCAGATGATAAAACTGGGATCGGTACCTGGACCAATGAAGAATTCATTAAAGCCATGAAACACGGAATCGCTCCGGATGGCAGCTATTTTTTCCCGGTTTTCCCCTATCTTTATTTTAATAAACTCAGTGATGCCGATGTGATTGCCATTAAAGCCTACCTGGATGCCATCCCAGCCATTCAAAAAGAAAATCAAAAACCAGATATGGCATGGCCTTTCCGATGGAGAGCCATGCAGTTCTTCTGGCGAATGCTGTTTTTTTATCCATATACCGGAGAATTCCAGCCTGATCCTTCAAAAAGCCATGAATGGAATCGGGGAGCTTATATTGTCGATGGACTTGGACACTGCAGTATGTGTCATACCCCCATAAACTTTATGGGTGCCCCTAAGCGTAAATATTATTTATCAGGCGGGTTCATTGAAGGTTATTATGCACCAGACATCAATGCCAATCGTTTAAAAACAACCTCCATTCAAAACATTGTAGATGTTTTTAAGCATAGTCGCCGCCTGGAAGGAGATGGGCAAGTGATGGGCCCTATGCAGGAAGTCAACCAGGATAGTCTGGTTTATTTAACCGATGAAGACTTGAAAGCCATTGCTGTCTATTTAAAAACTGCTCAAGGAAAGCCGGTTCCCCGACCTAAAAGCAGCAATGAAGTCAGCTTAAAGGCGGGTAAAAAAATCTATGAAACTTACTGCACAGGCTGCCACATGTCAGGTGCTGGAGGCGCACCCAAAGTAGGAGATGTTTCAGCATGGAAACCCTTAATTGAACAAGGGATGGAAAAATTACATGAAAATGCACTCAATGGCATCAACTCCATGCCCAGAAAGGGAGGTTGCTCAACGTGTACCGACAACGAAGTCATCTCTGCTGTCAATTATATGGTAGAAGAAAGCAAAGGGGGTGGCGCTGAAGCAACCACTCCGAAAAGAAAAGCCTCCCCCCCCCCTGACACCTCACTGTCTAAAGGAAAGCAAGTGTATGAAGCTTACTGCTCTGCTTGCCATCAAACCGGCAAATATAATGCACCAATCACCGGAAACAAGACGGTTTGGGCCCCGATCATTTCCAAAGGAATGGATGTATTACTAGAACACTCTATCAAAACCTATCGAAATTTCCCTGGATTTCAGGGAACGGATGCCTCAATCATTGCAGCTGTAAAATATATGGTTGAGCAAAGCAAAACCTCTGGTAACTATTTACTCTGGTAAACACGCCCTATGCACCGATTAAAATATATACAAACGATTCCTGCTCTACTGATCAGTTTTTTATTCTGTAGCCCTGGTCTTGCACGCTCCTACAATATGCCGGTTGGGGTAACCCCCATCAGTCAAAAAATTTATGACTTACACATGACCATTTTTTGGATATGCGTTGTCATCGGCGTCATTGTGTTCTCTATTATGATTTACTCCCTCATCAGACACCGGAAATCACGGGGCGTTAAACCTGCGAAATTTCACTCTCATCTGCAAACTGAGATTATTTGGGCCACCATTCCTTTTCTGATCTTAATCGGTATGGCCATACCTGCGACTAAAGTATTGATGGAAATGAGTGATACGTCTAAATCAGAAATCAACATCAAAGTCATCGGATATCAATGGAAGTGGCAGTATGAATACCTGGATGAAGGCATCAGTTTTTTCAGTAACTTATCTACGCCTATGGATCAAATCAAAGGAAAGAAAAAGAAAGGAGAGTGGTACCTGCTTGAAGTGGACAATCCCCTCGTTGTGCCTGTCAATAAAAAAATCCGCTTTCTTGTCACCTCTAATGATGTCATTCACTCTTGGTGGGTCCCTGATATCGGTATTAAACGAGATGCTATTCCTGGCTTTATCTATGAAGCTTGGGCAAAAATTGAAAAGCCTGGAATCTATCGAGGTCAATGCGCTGAGCTTTGTGGCGTAAACCATGCCTACATGCCTATTGTCATCGAGGCAAAATCCGAAGCGGATTATGCCAAGTGGCTTGCAGAGAAAGCTGGGCAAAAAACCTTAGAGCAACAACGTGCTAAAGCCTCTAAGCCTCAATTGTCTCGCGACAATTTAATGGCACTAGGTGAAAAAAATTATCTTAAACACTGTGCAGCCTGCCACAAAGCAAATGGTACGGGATCTCCCCCCACCTTCCCAGCTCAAGTTGGTTCCAAAATTACAACTGGACCGGTGGATGCAGAGATCAAACTGGTGCTCAACGGTGTACCCGGAACAGCCATGCAACCCTTTAAAAACCAGTTAAATGATACAGAGTTGGCGGCTATTATCACCTATACCAGAAACTCCTGGGGAAATAACGATCAAAAGAAATACGGAAAAGCAGCGGGAGGGATCGTACAACCCTCTGACGTTGAAAAACTTAGACACTAAATCAGGGTGTACCCTCTACTAATTTTTTGAGAAAGACTCCTATGCATCACGAAGACCACTATAACGATCATCATCATACACCCAGAGGGTTTTTCCCCTTTGTGAAACATTGGCTGTTTACCACAAACCACAAAGACATTGGGTCACTTTACCTTTGGCTTTCATTGATCATGTTCCTGATTGCAGGCGTTATGGCTTTGATGGTCAGGGCTGAACTGTTTTCTCCTGGCACTTTATTGATGCAACCTCACTTCTATAATGAAATGGTTACCATGCATGGCCTCATCATGATTTTTGGAGCAGTAATGCCCGCTTTGGCTGGCCTGGCTAACTGGCAATTGCCCTTGATGCTGGGAGCACCTGACATGGCCCTTCCTCGTTTGAATAACTGGAGTTTCTGGCTCCTCCCTTTTGCCTTTCTTTTATTGGGCAGTACCCTTTTTATGAAAGGCGGGGGACCTGATTTTGGCTGGACCTTTTATGCCCCCCTATCCACTCAGTACGCCCCCCCCAGCACTGACTTTTTCATCTTTTCTGTACATATCATGGGGATCTCTTCTATCCTCGCCTCCATCAACATCATCGCTACCATCTTTAATATGCGCGCGCCGGGGATGACCTGGATGAAGCTCCCCATTTTTGCCTGGGGATGGCTTATCACTGCCTTCTTGCTGATTGGCATCATGCCAGTCCTGGCTGGCACCGTCACCATGATGCTCACTGACCGACATTTCGGTACCTCGTTCTTTGATGCCGCAGGTGGAGGAGACCCTCTGCTGTTTCAACACTTATTCTGGTTTTTTGGCCATCCTGAGGTCTATGTCTTGATCTTGCCCTCCTTTGGCATTATCTCTGAAATCATTCCTACCTTTAGCCGAAAACCATTATTTGGTTATAGCTTTATGGTCTACGCCATTATCGTCATTGCCGTACTTTCATATGTTGTTTGGGTACATCACATGTTCACAACCGGGGTGCCTATCGCCGCACAACTCTTCTTTATGTATGCCACCATGCTGATTGCTGTACCTACTGGCATTAAAATATTTAACTGGGCTGCAACCCTGTGGCGAGGTGCTATCTCATTTGAAACCCCAATGCTATTTGCCCTGGGCTTTCTCTTTTTCTTCACCATTGGTGGATTTTCCGGGTTGATGCTCGCGATTGTACCTGCAGATTACCAATACCAGGACTCGTATTTTGTGGTAGCTCACTTCCATTATGTACTGATTGCTGGCACCCTTTTTTCCATTATGGGCGGTGTCTACTACTGGCTCCCCAAATGGTGCGGAAAAATGATCAATGAAAAACTGGGCAAATGGCATTTCTGGCTTTCCATGCTTTCATTTAATATCACCTTTTTTCCAATGCATTTCCTTGGTCTGGCTGGCATGCCAAGAAGAATACCCGACTATGCACTTCAGTTTACAGACCTGAATGTCATTGCAACTTTAGGAGGCTTTCTTTTTGGATTTGCTCAGATATTATTTGTCATCAATATTATCTGGACGATCCGCAAGGGTAAAAAAGCAACTGCCCAAGTTTGGGAAGGTGCACATGGACTTGAATGGCGTTTGCCTTCCCCCGCACCTTACCACTCTTGGTCTACCCCACCACATTATCGTTTAGACTCTCATAACACATGAGTATAAATAAAAATATAAGATTGGCCTTGATTTTGCTGGCTGCTGCAATTGGGATGTTTGGATTTGGGTATGCATTGGTACCCCTTTACAATGTCATGTGTAAGACACTCGGCATTAATGGTAAGACTGGAGGCGCAACAAATGAGGCAGTAGGAGCCATTGATAAAACACGAAAGATTGAAATCATTTTTTTGGCTCATGCTCAAGGAAAGCTAGACTGGGAGTTTCGTCCGATTCAGAAAAAAATTATGCTGCACCCAGGAGAAAATAAGCGGATTGCCTATTTTGCTCGAAACAAAACTCAACGCCCAATGACGGTTCAGGCAATTCCTAGTGTCTCCCCCGGTAGAGCCGCGAAATATTTAAAAAAAACAGAGTGTTTTTGCTTTACACAACAAACGTTAAATGGGAAAACCAATATGGAAATGCCGATTTTATTCCACATTGATAGGGATTTACCCCACGATATCCAGGAAGTTGTTTTGTCTTATACGCTATTTGACGTCACCCACAGGCAAAAAACAAACGTGAACAACCAAACTTTAGGACGCATTCAATAATCCTATAACATGACAAGTGAGTAAACCCATGAAATATTACCTCCCTAAACCTAGCCATTGGCCTATTACAGGTGCTATTGCTTTATTTATTTTGCTCATCGGCGTTGCTAACTGGCTACATAAAAGTGTACTAGGACCCATTTTAGTGGTTATAGGCAGCCTGCTTTTGATTTATATGATTGTGGGCTGGTTTGGAACGGTTATCCGCGAAAACCAGCTGGGGCTCTATAACAATCAGCAGGTAGATCGCTCATTCCGATGGGGGATGATTTGGTTCATTTTCTCAGAGGTGATGTTTTTTGGCGCTTTCTTTGGCGTACTCTTCTATATTCGTATATGGGCGGTCCCTTGGCTAGGAGGAGAAGGCGTTGGTGAAATGACCCATCTCTTGCTTTGGCCAGACTTCCAAATTAACTGGCCACTACTAAAAAACCCAGATCCTGGGCTTTTCCCTGGTCCAAAAGATGTCATTGGAGCTTGGGGCATTCCAGCCATCAACACAGCACTGTTACTTTCCAGCGGTGTTACAATTACCATTGCACATTGGGCAGTGATCAAAGATAAACATATGCAAGCAGTCATTGCTCAAGCTGCAACTATATTATTAGGCATCCTCTTTCTGAGCATGCAAGCACATGAATACCTACTTGCTCATCTTCATTACCGCTTAACTTTCTCTTCTGGCATTTTTGGTACCACCTTTTACATGCTCACGGGCTTTCACGCTCTCCATGTCACTCTAGGCACACTCATGCTGATCGTTATATTCTTCCGTATCATTAAACGGCACTTCACTCCAACCCGCCATTTTGCCTTTGAAGCTGTCGCCTGGTATTGGCACTTCGTGGATGTAGTCTGGTTAATTTTATTTGTGTTTGTTTACTGGATTTAACCTAGAGGATCTCGTCATTGCGAGGAACGAAGATGACCTCATTTTTACAAGACACACTCGCATTTTCATGATATAATTTTGTAAGTTTTCAACAGAGAGACGCTCCATGACCGACAAACTCCTTAACCTTATCTCCTACGGCTTTTTTCCACTTTCTTTTTGGGGGTATGCTGCTTTTCTCCTGATTTTTACCCACATCACGATCATTGCTGTAACCGTTTTCTTACACCGTCATCAAGCCCATAGGGCACTAGAGTTACATCCTGTTGTCTCTCACTTTTTCCGTTTCTGGCTGTGGTTCACAACCGGCATGCAAACCAAACAATGGGTTGCCGTCCATCGCAAGCACCACGCTAAATCAGAAACTAAGGACGACCCGCATAGCCCAAAAATCTACGGTTTAAAGAAAGTCTTATTCTACGGTGCTGACCTTTATCGATCAGCCTGTAAAAACCCGGAACTCATAAAACGCTACGGTATCGGAACACCTGACGACTGGATCGAGCGAAACATCTACACCCCACATACTGCAAAAGGCGTTATGCTGCTGTTAGTTATGAATTTTTTACTCTTCGGTTTAGTGGGGGTCGTCATTTGGACCATTCAGATGGCCTGGATCCCTTTCTTTGCAGCGGGTGTTATTAATGGTCTCGCTCACTTTTGGGGGTATCGTAACTTTGAATGTCCAGATGCTGCTTCCAATATCTTCCCCTGGGGTATTCTGATTGGAGGGGAAGAGCTTCATAACAATCACCATACTTTCGGAACTTCTGCCAAACTATCTGTGAAGTGGTGGGAGTTTGACATTGGCTGGTGTTATATCAAACTGTTTTCCTGGTTGAAACTGGCAAAGGTGAAACATTTGCCGCCACAACTGATGGAAAATCCAAACAAATTTCAGGTTGACTTTGATACCCTAAAAGCCCTGATCACGAATCGGTTTCATATACTGGACACGTACTGGCATGAAGTTTTATTACCTGTTTTCCAGGAAGAAAAAGATAAAGCGCCAGACCAAACTCAAATACTTTTCCGGCAATCGAAAAAACTACTGCTTCGAGAAAAATCTCTCATTAGCCCAAAAGGGCAGAATCGCTTAGAGATGTTACTAGATCAAAATCCTGCACTTCACACCGTATACAACTGCCGTATAAAACTTCAGGATATTTGGAATAGAGAAATTAAATGCCAAAAAGAGCGTATGGCTAAATTAGAAGCCTGGTGTAAAGAAGCAGAGGAAACTGGTATTGCAGCTTTGCAGAGCTTTGCCACGCAGTTAAAAAGATACTCCATGCAGTTAACCTAAAAATCATACTAGGGTGTGATTACATTTCATTGTTTTGTTTCAAAATGTGGATAATGGTGGAAAATTTTATCTAAATTTTAGGATGCATATTGAATATATGTGACGAAAATTTAGATGAAATTTGACCTATTTCGCTCTTTTTGTCGTCGAAAAAATCTTTAAGGGCGTTGCCTAAATATAGTCAATCCAAGATAAAACCACAGGAAAATTGCCCAGATAAGTTTTATTTTCTAAGGGACTGCAACTGTGCCTGTAAAAATGGCATTATCATCCTGAGTTCAGCAGTTGGAAACTGCTGAATTTAGGGTCATGTATAGATCACTCCCTGATTGTAAGTAATCTTTAGCAAAGGCAACCATGTATAAAACTTATGCCTTCCATGACCACCGGGATGACAGTGTGTAGTAGAAAAAATAGACCTCACTCACCAAGTCGACGCTTAATCCCTAAGCATATCAATTTGTCGATCTCCAAAATAGCAAACCCTGTTAATCCAATCAGGCCAATCAGGAGACTCTGCATAAAAGTCAGAGAGACTGTTTCAAATAAAAACTGCATTGCAGGCGTATACGTGAATAAGACCTGTAGCAGAAAAACCAAGCCAACAGCAATCAGCACTGCTCGCGTGCCTCGTATGCCCCTCCAGGTTAAAGATGCCCCATGCACATAGCGGGCACTGAATAAGTAAAACACCTCCAAAATAACCAACGTATTTACCGCCAACGTTCTGGATGTCTGAAGGTCTAATCCCTGATAACGCGCCCACTCAAATACACCAAATATCCCTACCGAAAACACAAACGTTACCCAAACAATGCGCCACAATAATAAAGGGGTTATGAAAGACTGATGTGCTGGTGTTGGCGATCTTGACATAATATAAGGCTCAGAAGGCTCAAAAGCTAATACCATGGTTAGGACAATTGAACTGACCAGATTCACCCAAAGAATCTGCAAAGGCGTGATTGGCATGGTATACCCCAACAAAATAGCGATCATTAAACTTGCTGACTCCGCCCCATTAATCGGTAGTAAAAATAAAATCACCTTTTTTAAATTATCAAACACCGTTCGTCCTTCTTTCACTGCGGTGACAATAGAGGCAAAATTATTATCGGTCAAAATCATTTCTGAAGCCTCCTTTGCTGCCTCAGAACCTCCTAACCCCATGGCAATTCCGATATCTGCCCGCTTCAAAGCAGGTGCATCATTCACACCATCCCCTGTCATTGCAACAACGCAATCGTGCGCCTGCAAGGATTGTACCAAACGTAATTTATAAGCCGGACTGATTCTTGCAAACACATCCACCCTGTCTGCTTTTTCTGAAAAGGCTTCTTCTGAAAGCGGCTCAAGCTCTTTGCCAGTTAATACATGAACCCCATCCCCAATCCCCATTTTACTGGCAATTGCAACCGCTGTTTTGGCATGGTCTCCTGTAATCATTTTGATATGGATACCTGCAGATCGACATTCTTGAATAGCTTCCAAAGCCCCTTCACGAGGAGGATCCATGATACCGACGATACCTAACAAGATAAAATCAGCCTTAATATCTGAAAAACGCAATCGCTGAAACTCTGCTGAAGCCGCCTTATAAGCAATCGCCAAGGCACGCTGCCCCTGATTCGTAATATTACTGACACTCTCATGCCAGTAATCCAGAGAGACTTTACTCTCCCCTTGTCCATCCCGCTCCTTATGACAACGAGAGAAAATCACTTCAGGCGCCCCTTTAATATAAATCACCCCATTACCATAGTGATCATGATGTAGGGTTGCCATTAAGCGATGTTCTGATTCAAATGGAATGGTATCCGTAACAGGCCATTGTTTCCGTACTTCTCCATGCACCAACCCTGCTTTCATCCCCAAAACAAGCAAAGCACATTCTGTCGAATCTCCTTGTAACTCAATCTCTTCATTCACATGAAACTCTGCTTCATTACACAACATACTCGCCTGACAAAACTCTAAAAAATCAGGACGACTGGCAACATCAAACACCTGCTCATGGAAAGAGAAATCGCCTCTTGCCTCATACCCCACTCCACTGATATTGATAGGGCCGCTGGCCATATAGGCCACTATTACTGTCATTTGATTACAAGTCAGAGTCCCTGTTTTATCAGTACAAATCACAGAGACAGATCCTAACGTTTCCACCGCCGGTAAATTATGAATAATGGCATGCCGCCTTGCCATCCGCTGAACCCCAATGGCCAATGTAATGGTTAAAATAATGGGCAATCCTTCAGGAATTGAAGCCACCGCTATGCCCACCACCGCAATCAACATGGAATCAAGGCTATATCTATAAATGAAAATACCAAAGATAAAAATCAACGCTGCAATACTTAAGATAACAATACTCAGCCAAAGACTAAGTTTCTCCATTTTCCTGAGTAAAGGTGTTGTCGGAGGCTCAACCTCAGCTAATAGCTCGCTAATACGCCCTATTTCTGTATCCTCTCCTGTACCCACAACCACGCCCACTGCATGACCAGAACGCACAAAAGTACCTGAAAACGCCATGTTGGCCCTATCACTCACTGACGTATCTTGCGGAAGTACTTGCAGATTCTTTTCGACAGATTCAGACTCCCCCGTTAATAAAGCTTCATTGATTTTTAAATTTTTGGCTTTAATTAACCTTAAATCCGCAGAAACCTTATCCCCAGGCTGAAGAAACACTATATCACCAGGCACTAGTCGTTCAGCTCGTGTTACAAATCGCCGCTTATGACGAATGACAATAGCTTCTAAAGGCAATATTTGACGAACAGCTTCTAATGCTTTTTCAGCTTTTCCTTCCTGAAAAAACCCAATCAATGCATCCAGCAGTACAACACTGAAGATTACACTTGCATCTATCCATTTTTGCAGAAATAACGTCAACACAACTGCAACGAATAAAATGTAAATCAAGAGTGACTGAAACTGTGAAAAGAACCGCTTGACCCAGGATCTGGGTTTGCGTAATACCAAATGATTATATCCATACTCCGCTAAACGCGTCTTAGCCTCTTCTTCTGAAAGACCTTCTTCCTGAGTATTCAGCAAATTGAGTATGTCTTTAATATCAAGCGCATGCCAATTATTTTTAGAGTTTTGCATCAATACTTCCCTGTGTTGACGTCTTAAGATGTCCTTTTAACGTGAGTTCGAAAGTAACTCTATTAGGGCATGTCAACAATGAATTTTTAGCTTCAAAATTTGACCCATTATACGCGTTTTGAAGTTAAAAATTCATTATTGACACGCCCTAGTATTAGTATAGTCACCCTATCAACAACCCAACGAGTGTAAAAAAAACGCCGCTGATGATCATCGTTAATAACGCAAAACCAGACTGATCTACACCGACTATTTCAAAAAAATAAAAATAGAGCGCAGAAACCATAAACCCCAGACCTAACGCAACAAAAATAGACTTCCGCTCCTTTTTAGGGACTTGCTGCTCAGAAGAGGACTGTGAAGACATCAATGTTTTCACAAGCTTCTTATCCGTTGCCTCAATAAAACTTTCCAGCCAGTAAGGCGCTCGCTGCTCTATCTTCTTCAGCAAATAGACAGGGTGATGTTTTTGCTTCATCCAATATTCTAAAAAAGGACGGCAGACCCCCCAAAAGTCAAGATCCGGATAAAGCGCTCGAGTCATCCCTTCCAGATTAAAGAGTGTTTTTTGTAACAACAATAATTGAGGCTGTATCTGGATATTAAAACGCCTGGCCGTTTGAAATAACCGAATCAAAACCTGTGCCAATGAAATATCTTTCAGTGGTTTTTCAAAAACAGGTTCACAAGCTGTGCGAATCGCAGCCTCAAATTGCCGTAGGTCTGCCCCTTCTTTTAGCCAGCCTGATTCTCTATGTAAATCAGCTACCCTACGGTAATCTCGTTCTAAAAAAGCCATGAGATTCTCAGCAATATAATACTGATCTTTTCGATCTAGTGTGCCTACAATCCCAAAATCCACAAAAATATACTGCGCATACCCCCCATCATACGAAACAAAGATATTGCCTGGATGCATATCCGCATGAAAAAAGCTGTCTCGAAATACCTGGGTAAAAAAGAGCTCAATCCCCTGCTCTGCCAAAGCTTTTAAAGGCACATGTGCAGACTTTAAAGCTGCAATATTGTAAATAGGGATGCCCTGAATTCTTTCCATCACCAATACAGGTTGGTGTGTATACTCCCAGAAAACTTGCGGTATATATAGTAAATCAGAGTGTAAAAAATGCCGCCTCAGCTTCGAAGCATTTGCGCCCTCTCGCACTAAATCCAACTCATCCGATAACGTTTGCTTAAATTCAGCCACCAGATCTGGTAAATTCAACCCACTGCCTCTAGGCAGAAACCACTGAATCAGTTTGGCGATGAAAGATAATAAACTGACATCATGGGCAATCAATTTTTGAATATTAGGACGCAACACCTTAACCACCACTGAACGCTCTCCGAGCTGAGCCGCATGTACTTGCGCAATAGAAGCTGATGCCAGCGGCACTGGATCCAGCTCGGTGAACACGGTTTCAAGCGGTGCATTATAAGCCTTTTCCAATATACTTTTCACTTCATCAAATGGGAAAGGCGGCACTTTATCCTGAAGTTTGGTTAATTCATCCGCAATATCCCTGGGAATCAAATCACGACGAGTCGATAGCACTTGTCCAAACTTCACGAAAATGGGGCCCAGTTTTTCTAGAGCAACTCGTATCTGCACTGGATCTCGATTTTCCCTTCTTCCCCAATTCCATGGGTTTAAATAAGTCAAATAATACCCAACATGATTTTTGGGTAAAATCACCCGATCCAACCCATATTTAGCAATAATCAGATTGATTTGAAAGAGTCGAAATAATTGTTGAAAAGTTTTTATCATGGATAGGATCCGTATCTTCATATGGTTTGTACATATAATGCATAGTAAACTTACCCTAAACCAGGAACAAGTTACTCCTATGTCTGATCACAATAAACATACAATCTTACAAGTTACATTACCACTGCCCATCCGGCGATATTTTGATTATCTCTTCCCTGAAAATTTTTCAGACACCTCCCTCCTCAGCATAGGCACTCGCATTCAGGTACCCTTTGGCAAAAAAAAATGTATTGGATTTCTTGCAGGCTTATCAACCACTTCTGAAGTCCCCACCCATAAATTGAAATCTGCCATTGCCATACTGGACCGACACCCAATCATTCACCCCACGCTCTTTAAACTCATTGAATGGGCAAGCACTTACTATCATTATCCCTTGGGCGAAGTCATTAAAAATAGCTTACCCAGAAAAATCCGGGAAGATGAACATTTAGATCAATCAGACATACATTATCAAAATAACCCACAACCCCCGAATCGCAGACCCTCCCCCACTCAAAAAAAACTCATCGAATATCTTGCTCAACACCCTGAGGGGTTAAGTCAACGCTCACTGAGAGCTTCTGGTTTTCAGGAAAGAACCCTGGCAGCCCTTGAAAAGCAAGGCTGGATCATCCCGATGCCTGAAGCAGCCGAAAAAAAACCTGAACCTTCCACCAGGCACTCCATCCACAATTCAACGCCTCTCTCTCTACAACCTGATCAAGCAAAAGCTCTCAAAGCAATCCAATACTGCCAGGCATTCCAAACCTTCCTACTCGATGGTGTCACGGGAAGCGGCAAAACAGAAGTTTATTTACAAGCCATTGCAGATCGTTTAGATGCAGGAAAACAAGCCTTGGTACTCGTCCCGGAAATTGCATTAACCCCTCAAACCATCCAACGCTTCAAAGCACGATTTGCCTGTAAAATCGTTGTCTTTCATTCAAAAGTATTGGGTGAAGAAAAATGGCATGCCTGGCATGCTGCTGCTTCTGGTCATGCATCTATTATTATTGGCACACGCTCTGCTATTTTTGCCCCTCTAAAAAAGCCGGGTATCATTATTGTCGATGAAGAACACGACCCCTCCTTCCGACAGCAATCCGGATTTCGCTACTCTGCACGAGATCTGGCTATCGTTAGAGGTCGCCTTGAAAACATACCGGTCATTTTGGGTTCTGCCACACCATCCTTAGAAAGCTTTTATAATGTACAACAAAAAAAATTCGAACATTTACTGCTAACAACACGCGCTAACCAAAAACCACTCCCTAACATTTACCTGATTGACGTTAAAAATCAAAAACTCAAAGCAGGGCTTTCAAAGCCTTTACTGGATGTAATTGAAAAACATCTTCAGGCAGACAACCAGGTATTGATCTTTTTAAACCGCCGAGGTTTCTCTCCTGTTCTTCTTTGTCATAGCTGCGGCTGGATCGCACACTGCAAACATTGTGATGCTAAAATGGTTTGGCATCAAATGCCTAAGCGCTTATTCTGTCATCACTGTAACTTTAACGCGCCTAAACCTGCGCACTGCCCTCAATGTCAGCATACCGAAATCCTGATGCTGGGGGCTGGCACTGAACGCGTGGAAGAAGTACTAACAGAATACTTTAAGTCATATCCCGTTATCCGAGTTGATAAAGACAGTACCCGCCAGAAAGGCGCTATGGAAAAATTTTTACATACGATACAACATGGAAAAGGTCAAATATTGATTGGTACTCAGATGCTTGCCAAAGGACATCACTTTCCTAACCTGACTCTGGTTGCAATTCTGGATGCAGACAGCGGACTTTATAGCGCTGATTTCAAAGCCAGCGAAAGGATGGGACAACTGATCATTCAAGTATCAGGTCGTGCTGGAAGAAGCGAAAAGCCAGGAGAAGTGTATATACAGACGCATCACCCGAATCATCCCTGGTTACAAACGCTCATACAAAAAAATTACCAAACCTTTGCAGAACAACTGATGACAGAACGTCAAATGGCAGAACTCCCTCCTTTTCATCATCTAGCTGTCATTCGGGCAGAAGCCAAAAATCTGGAACAGGCACTGGCATTTTTGACCAACATACGAACCCGTCTCAAAAATTTAAAAAAAACTGACTTGCAAATCAGCCCTCCTCTGCCTGCATGGATGGAAAAAAAATCAAACCTCTATCGTGGCATCCTGATGATCAGCAGCCCCAAACGTCCCCTCCTACATCAGTGCTTAAACTACTTTACCGATCATATACAAACCATTTCAAAATCCTCTGTAAACTGGACATTAGAAGTAGATCCTGTTGAAATATTGTAAAGGTCTTATGATGTATGATCCTGGATCAACTATGTTTTTAAGATTTGTTTTTTATAACTATTCCCCGTCATTGCGAGGAGCGAAGCGCGGCAATCCAGACAGGAGCTTGCATCGAAAGGTCAAGTTTAAGTGACTTTAATAAGTTTAGGCCTGGATTGCCACGTCGCTTCGCTCCTCGCAATGACGGAGGGTGGTTAATTTGCCCTACAACATAGTTGATGACGGGCTTTTTGCAGCTAGGGCGTGTCATCAATGTAAACACTCCTTACTCTAAACATAGCCACAACACCTGCTAGCTTTTTCACCGTATACTCAGTTATCCTTTATTTATTGAGTTTTAATTTTCTAGCAATCAACATAAAACACATATGAGCACCACGCAATCCAACGCCCTGTTCAAAAAAGCACTCCAATACATTCCTGGCGGGGTAAATTCCCCCGTTCGAGCCTTTAAGCAAGTCAACGCCACTCCCTTTTTCATTGATCACGCAAAAGGTGCCTATCTTACCGATATTGATGGAAATACCTATATAGATTTCGTGAACTCATGGGGTGCGCTTTTACTCGGACATGCACACCCCGAGATTACTGAAGCGCTTAAAAAAGCCGTGGAAAAAGGGACCAGCTATGGGGCTCCTCATCCAGGAGAAGTAGAATTTGCAGAATTACTCAACCATTTAATGCCTTCCCTGGAAAACGTCCGATTGGTCAGCTCTGGAACTGAAGCAACCATGAGTGCTATTCGCCTGGCGCGAGGTTTTACGGGTAAAAAGAAAATCATTAAATTTGAAGGCTGCTACCATGGTGCTTCCGATGGACTCCTGGTTAAAGCAGGCTCGGGTGTACTGACTTTGAGTATCCCTGACTCTGCTGGTGTGCCAGAAACCTTTGCCCAAGAAACCTTAATCGCACAATATAATGACCTGACCCGTGTCGATCAACTGCTTGCAGAGCATGCTCAAGATATTGCTGCCATCATTGTTGAACCCATTGCTGGCAACATGAACTTTGTTGCCCCCTTGCCCGATTTTCTACCTGGCTTACGCAAACGTTGTGACCAAACAGGTGCCTTGCTTATTTTTGATGAGGTGATGACAGGATTTCGGGTCGCCCCAGGCGGGGCACAAGCGCTTTATCAAATTCAGCCTGATCTTACAACCCTTGCCAAAATCATTGGAGGAGGGCTCCCCTTAGCGGCTTTTGGAGGTCGAAAAGAAATTATGCAAAACATCGCACCTGCAGGCCCTATTTATCAAGCAGGCACCTTATCAGGCAATCCTGTTGCAACTGCTGCCGGGCTTGCCACCTTGCGTTATCTGTCTGCACACCCTATGCTTTATGATCAACTCAATCAAACCACAACCAGACTATTAAATGGATTAAAAGAAAAAGCGAAGCGATGGAACATTCCTTTTTCTACTGCCTCTCAAGGTGGTATGTTCGGATACTTCTTTACAGATGAAGCCCCAACCTATTATCAACAAGTACAAGCAACCCAAGCCGTTTTATTTCATGATTTTTTTCACAGCATGCTGAAACAGGGAGTGTACTTTGCCCCATCACGCTTTGAAGCTGGATTTACCTCGATGGTACACACAACAGCCGATATTGAAAAGGTCATCGAGAAAGCGGATCATGCTTTCCAGACGTTGGCAGAAAAACACCCTACCTGACCAGTAACTCCTGCTCGCTAAGACGGTAATCGCCGGCCACATAAACCTTATCTTTTCAATTCAACTAAATTATAGTAACCTGTTGTTTCTGATTATAAAAAATGTCTTAATTAATGAGAAAACGAAGGCGCTTGTGTCGGCGGCGTAAGCTCCTCAAGCACAGCTGTCTTTGTATGAGTCCGAACTTTATCCCACTGCTCTGAAGTTTCAATATTAGTCGCTTCATAAAGCTTCATCATCATATATTCTTTCTGATTCTCATCCTTATGCGGCTGAGCAACACAAGCTTCAATCTCAGCTTGATGTTTTATCGTCTCTTCAAGTAATGGACCAATAAAGTTTTGTTCTGTTTCAGGATCATAACGTACCGCATCATTCGCAAATTGTCGCGCAAACACGTTTCTCAATTCGAATACTTCCCCTTCCATTGCTTCTGGTGCTAAGTTCTCTGCATTTAGCTCTACACCTAACTCTTCCATTAACTTTTCAATATCTTCTTCAATGTCATGAATCACTTTCCGTAACATAACCTGCGCTTCTTCTGGAATCGTAAAAGCAGGAACGGGTCTTGGAGTCGGTATGGTCACAATAGGTGCACGTACATGAGATTCCGCGCGCTCTCTTTCTGCCCTATCGGCTGCTGCATAACCTGCATATAATTCTTGCTGTGCTTCTGCCTTTTTCTCTTTCTGGGCCAAAAGCTGCGCCTCTGCTTCTCTACGCAGCTGATCCTGCATTGCAGCAATCTGAAAACGCCTTTGCATCTCTCGCATTAAGTACTCTAAAAGCAAATTAAATTCATGTCGAAATTTCACTTCAAAATCATTATTCGCTTTTTTCTCATCATGACGAGGTTCTGGCTGCCGAACAAATGGGTAATGTGTCTGAACATGATGCACCAGCTGGTCAGCAACTTGCGCAGCGGTCTCATAGGTTTGCGCCTTCAAAAATTGCTGATAGAGATCCTCAGCTTGCTGAACAAAGGCTTGATGTTCAGAAATGGGCTGATTTTTTTTTGGCTTTTCAAAAATTACCTGGAATTTCTCTGCAAGTTGTTGTGCCATAATCGTATTTCTCTCTTAAATTTTATAAAATTTTTCTGAAGCTTTTTGATATTATAATAGTTTTCTTAAAGTTTTCTGAACACACCTTAAGTATACAACAATTCATCCGCAGGCACTTCCCCCTCTACAGTAGAAACTGGGTCTTGCGATGAAGGTTCCCCCTCCGAAAAGTCCACTAGCCAGTTTTTGGCCAAGCTTTCCGTACTTACCCCCAAAAATAACAAAAGCCAAATGAATACCCTCAACTTCTTTTTCATAGCCTCCCCCATGCGCAATATATCGAGATTATAACGTTAAACCTGAATTCTGCGGCAGGAAACTACTGCTAAATTTAGGTTAAAGAGACATCTTAACATTTTTACATTAAAAATCCAACATAACCTATTGTATTTAAAGCTAGAAACCCCGCATGCAGATTAATTGAGGACACATCCTAAACCCTATGCTACAATAAAACGCTTTTTACCTTGATTGGAGATCAAAAATGTCAAAGAAAAAAGAAGGGTGCTCGCAAACACACTATCAAGTGAAAACTCAGGATTTGCCTTTATCCTGCCCTATGCCAGATATGATACTGTGGGATGCACATCCTAGAGTTTATTTACCCATTGAAGAAACAGGAAAAGCTCAATGTCCTTATTGTGATGCGGTCTATACCCTGGAAAGCAAATAAACATCAAACCGTATCGCCTTTCCTGAAAATACAAGATCCGGTTGCTTTCCATTCAAACAAGGATCTAAACGACGTCTTTTCACTACCACACGTTTTTGTGCAGATACACAAGCTTTCTCCAATAAAACAGAGGCATCTTGATCCTCTCCCACTAATGCATTCAATATCTGCATTTCTTTCCTGGCCAAAATCGGCTTATCCCGTTCAGGATACATAGGGTCCAGATAAATGACCTCAGGGCGGTTTGCTTCATGAATTTGCTCTAAATAATCAATCGCATCTCCAGCCAATAATAAAGGTCTTGCGGCTAAAATGCCTTCGGGTATTCTTTCCAAGCCATCCTTCAGCAACTCAAATAGAATGGGACAACGTTCTAATAAAGTCACCTGGCACCCTAACAATGCCAATGTTAAAGCATCCATCCCTAATCCGGCACAAGCATCCAGAACAACGGGTTTTTCATGTACTTTAACGCCAATTGCCTTACCCAGCAAAGAATCTTTGATCGAAGCACGTTTCAAATTAATCTGCGATAAATCCACCCAAACGGGTTTTATTTGCTTTCTTTCAAGCCAAACCAGCTCCAATCGACCCTGATTAAAACGCAATGCAAAAGCATATCCTGCCAAATCCTCTGGATTCAGCACTAAATTAAGTCTTTTTGCTAACGCTTCTGCTTTCAGTTTTGTCTCATGAGAAGCATTTAAAACAATGACACGACGAGAATACATAACCTCTACCTTATTAGTTACATTAGAAATTTTCGAACTATACACTATACTTTAAATTCAGGATTCCTAAGGAAGCCCATACCTACTTTTTCTAAAAAGTATAAAGTATGTTGTAAATATTTAAGGAGAAAATATCATGAAAAAACAACTTACTGTGTTAACACTGGCCATGTTATTTGCAGGTTCTTCTTTCGCGACAGTGATTCAGTGTCCATCAACAGGATACATGATTAAAAAGCTAAAATCTGTAGCAAAAAGAACACCTTCGCCTCTAACGTATAGTGTGGAACATGAAGGAAAGCTATATCAGTTCGCAACAGAATTTCCTAATGAGGATGCTAAATACATTGTTGCTGCCAAATTGGTTGACGTAGATTTTCTATTTGCCCCTGAAGCGAGAGGATATAGAGATGGTTCTTCTATGAGCTGTGCTTATAAAGTCTGGACTTCTACCGGAAAATCAAGCATTGTTGTCCTTCGCGACAGAAAACGTGGTTCTCATTTAAGATTGATTGGTGACTACTGGAATGTCATCAACAAAACCACAGCAGGTGAAGATGCACGCAATTACAGCTGCGATGCACCAGACCTTAAAACTTGTAAAGTTCAGTTAATGAGAAAATAATTCTTCTTAACAGAGAAATAAAAAGCCCACATTTTGCGAGACAAAATGCGGGCTTTTAAATTGATGTGGAAAATTATGAAACCAATGTCTTACTTTGACGATCTTTAAATGAAGTTTCATTTTGGGCTAATTCAGTTTTATTCACCACTGTCGCCCGAACACGTGTGACACCTTTTTTCTCATACCCCAGCGCCTTGGCTGCAGCATATGATAAGTCCAACATTCGGTTACTTTTGTAAGGACCTCTATCAGTCACTTTAACAACCACGCTTTTCCCATTTGACAGGTTCGTCACTTTCAAATAAGTAGGCAACGGTAAATGAGGACTTGCTGCTGTCATCGCATACTGATTATAACGCTCACCAGAAGCCGTCAGCTTTCCATGAAAGCCCTTCCCATACCAGGAAGCCTCTCCAACCTTATCAAATCCTTTGGCTGTCTTCATGACATAATATCGCTTGCCCTTAATGATATAAGACTTTAATTTATCGACTTTGGTACCATTTTTTACTTTAGATTTTGCATTCATTTTCTTTTTAGAAAGTGCAACCTTTTTTTTGTGAGAAGTCTGTTTTTTGGGTGATGCCATTGAAATACAGGGCACTAATCCTAATAAAGTAAAACAAACTAAAAATTGACCTTGTTTCTTAAGGGTTTTCATAATAAGTTCCTCTTCTCCTATTTCATTTAAGATATTATTATAACCCGCTGAAATTAAGGAAATATTAGGGCGCCCCATCAATTAATTGGTCGTTGAAAACATTATATGCAACGGGGCCCCTTAGGCGTATCATCTTCTCCAAGAGAATCATTTGTAGGAGGATTCACCAATGCTTCCATCTTTTGTTTTATGGTTTCACGCTCTGAAGAATGTTCACCTGTTCTTGAGAGTTCAACTCCTTTATTAAACAATGATTCAGAGCGAATCAAGCTACCGATTAAACGCAACATCAATCCGGCAACTGTTTTTAAAGTTGGGCTTCGAACAGGCATATCTTCTGCCAATTTTTGATAAGACTCCAAGCTTTTTTGGTCTGGTTTGTCTGATAATACTAAGTCCAATGTTCTTGTTACAGATTCTAATAATAAACGTTTACCATTTACACCTTCATTTGATTGATTTTCAATGTGCTCCAAAATTTCAAGCCCCAGATTAATCTTTTCCAGTTTGCTGTCTTGATTATCTAAAATAAGTGCTTTTTCAGCATTTAGTTGTGCCTTAGCGTCTACCAGACGGCTGTTTAATAAACTTTCAACCCTTACATGAGGGCAATTCGCATCGCGCCACGCTATGAGCCATTTTTTATTTGAATCTGATTTTAAGTCATCATGACTAGCATTAACGAAAGCATCTACAGCATTCCAGATACGTTTTAAATGCGAATTCATCCCACGACCCTTAACTGCAGTAGGCGCTGCATGTAAAGTTTTATCAAATTCATCTCTTGTCATGGGCGTATTTCCCTCTTCAAAAGACTTCATTAAGTTATAATAGGCAGAAGATACACCACCTCTATCAATGGCATCTTTACAAGAAAAGTTAAAAGTTTCGGGGTTTAATGTTTTTAGAACAAAATCAGGAAAGGTGTATTTTGTGAAGTGCATCCATACAGCCTGGCGCTCTGATTCACTCATGATATCTGATTCGCTAAGCCCCATAGCTCTAAAACTTTCTTCAAGCAACTCAGTGAGTTTGCTTGTTTCTTCTTCAGCAGTGTTTTCTGCACCATAGAGCAATTGTTTTGCAGTGTCACTTAAATAGAAATCCTTAATTTCGATGTTGCTTTGAGGGTTTTGGCTGGCAATGCCTAAAAAATCATTAAAAACTTCCGTTTTTATCAAGTTTTTGTCTGTTTTTTTGAAATCAGACTCTCCCATTAATCCTTTGTCGGCAGGAAGCGTGATAACGATGATGTTTCTGTGATGAGCTTCCAGGGAATGCAGAGCTAAAGACAGGTTTTTTTCTTTTTCTCCTTCGAAACCCGTTCTGTCTAACCCTAAATTATTAAAATAGACATGGGTAATACGCTTGTGCTCCCCTTGCTTTTCCTGCTGTACTTCCAGCCAACACTCAAACAATGGACTGACACGTTCTTCGCCTTTATGACGTTGAGCCTGTGTACCAAATCGAACTTCGACAGGATCATTTTCAGCTTGATATGGGAAATGCCGAACTGTTGGAAAGCTTGTCGTATGCATAGGTTTAAAATCATCAGCAATCATTGCTGAAAAGCGACCCAAATTAGAGCCTTGAGCAGTAGGAGAGGTAGAGTTTAGCGTGTTTTTGTCATCTCCCCCAATAAGTCGAGCGATTTCTTTTTGAATATGATGATCTTTCCCAGGCCTTACCTCTGAAGTGATATCTTTAATCACCTCAAAACTTCTTTCCAAAATTTCGTTATCATTAACATAAATAGTATTTATAAAGTCATCTAGTTTTTGTATCTCGGATTTTTTTCTGTCTTCCTCTCCAAGAATATGTTTCTCTAAAGCTGAACCAAGTAATGAAAGATTCATATTTTTCCTAGCCGCAGCAACTTTCGTTTCCTGAATAAGCTCTTTACGTTGGCTATAGTAAATATCTTCAATATTATCTTCCAATCTTTTTAAAAAAGCCGTATACAGTCTCCCATAAGGAAACTTGCTATTGTAATTTCCTTCACACTGTTTTTTTAAATCAGAGCGAATATTTTCAGGAAGGATGTCTAAAATGCGTTTTGGCATTTTTTCCATTACCTGTCTGAGATAAGCATAGCAATTTTGGTTATATAGGCTATTATTAGTGTTTTCTTTATTCGGCATAAGTCTTCTCTATTTTAGTTCAGAGGTTTTTAAGTGATACTTTGAGCTGTTCCATTACCTGCTCTATCTGATACCAAATATATAAAATTGGTGAATTACTAATAGTGTATTGACATAAACTTAATGGAATCTTAACTTAAATTTGAAGGAGTCCATAACCAACTAGCCAATCGCGTCTGAAAAATTCGAAAATTGATTGTAACGATTCCCCCGTCATCAACTATGTTGTTCGCTAAACTCTAAAGAGTTAATTTTAGCATTAGCGATGATAATGATTTTACGCATAAGAGCAGTTAGAGCCACCATTTTCTTTTTCCCTTGAGCAATTAGTTTTTCATAGAAGATTTTCAAGTGAGAGTTGCTATTACAGGCAGCCATAGCTGCCATAAATAAAATATTCCGAACATGAACTCTTCCACCACGAGTTCTTCGATAACCTTTATGCTGACCACTTTCACAGGGAAAAGGAGCCAAGCCACAAAGGCTTGCAATTTTTCTTCGATTAAGCTGGCCCAGCTCAGGAAGTAAAGCGATTAAAGCATTGGCAATAATATTGCCTATACCAGGGATAGTTAAAAGCATTTCCTTTTTTTCTTGCAAGAGCTTGTTAGACTCAATGATTAATTGGATTTTTTTATTAAGTTCATCTAGCTGTTTCTGTATATGCTTTATAAGCTCTTTGCAGCTTTTTTTCACAAACTCAGAGACATTTGGACTCTGAACTCTATTTTTTTCTTGAACAAGCATCTGATTTAAATCTATTCTTCTCTGAGTTAAGGAAGCTAGTTGAGTAGCCTCATGAGAAGGATTTTGATAAACAGAGAGTTTCTGATGTCGTTCAAAAGCGTAGTAAGCTAAACATTTAGCATCAATAGAGTCTGTTTTAGCTTTTTGACCTAGTGATCTAATGAAATGCTTGACCAGTCTGGTATTAGCTCTATGGACAGTAGCATTGATATCAAGAAGTTTTTGAAGAAAGAGTTGCTCATACCCACCTGTAGTTTCAAGAACAATAAAGGGTGAATTGATTTTAGAAAGGAATTGATCCAAGAAAGCTTGAAAACCTGAAGAGGAATTTTCAAAAGAGAAAGAGCTTTTTTGACCGAGAAGGTTAACGACAACCTCGGATTTTCCGATATCGATTCCTACGAAGTTGTGATATATTTTCATGTAAGTCCTCGCATAAAGAAATGGTTTAAGATTGTAAACGGGTGCACTTATGTTGTGTCCCAGACAACTATTCAAACGCGGTGAAGGACTTTGGAGGCGGAGATCTTGATGACGACGGTGATTATTCACCTATTGCGAGACGATCGTCCGACCCCGTTAAGTTCCCCTAACTAGTTAGGGGAACTTAAACTTATCCTTCTTAATTTCTTTTATACCATGTTTTTAACTTACAATTGCGAGCGAAGCGTGGCAATCCAGACAGGAGCTTATATCGAAGGGACAAGCTTATGAGGCTTTAATAAGCTTGGGGCTGGATTGCCACGTCGCTTCGCTCCTCGCAATGACGGAGGGCGGTTAATTTACCCAACAACATAGCTGATGACAGGAGGCCAGGTCTTTTCGAATTCTTCAAAGACGCTAATTTGAATTGGAACAAGAGCAGGATTGAATGTTTTATTTTCATGCGCTCTATCGCCTAAGAAGGTATATCCATTCCCATTCTCTGATTTGGTGCCGAAGGCCGGACTCGAACCGGCACGACTTTCGCCACCGCCCCCTCAAGACGGCGTGTCTACCAATTCCACCACTTCGGCATAATTAGGCGGATTCTCCAGAACGTTCATCCCTGTTCTCTGGAATCGGGATAGGGGAAGTCTGTTGATTGTCTGGAACAATCAGGCTCTTTTGTCCTTGCGTTTTTTGATAAGAAAAATACGTTAACATCAAACTCGTCAGAAAAAATGTAAACGCTAATGCATACGTTAACTTCATCAAAAACGAAAAACTTCCCTGACTTCCAAACATTGTGCTAGAGGCACCGCTACCAAAAGCAGCCCCTACGTTGGCCCCCTTACCCTGCTGAAGTAAAACCAAAACAATCAGCAAAATAACGGCTATTACATGAACAATTAATATCAATGTTTCCATTGCTGTACAATACTCATAAAACGTTGAACATCAAGTGAAGCGCCTCCCACCAGAGCGCCATCAACATCAGGCATTCCAGATAAAACCTCTGCATTTTCGGGAACGACGCTCCCACCATACAGAATTCGTAGCGCTAACGCAACTGCTTTATCTACCGCACCTACATGGGCACGAATGGTCTGATGAACTTCCTGCGCTTGTTCAGCGGTCGCTGCCTCCCCTGTTCCAATGGCCCAAACAGGTTCATAAGCAACCAGCAAACGATCCAGATATGATCTATTTTCTAAAACATAATCCAGCTGTGCTTTAATCACCTCAAATGTCCTTCCGGACAAGCGCTCCTCCTTTGTTTCCCCAACACAAACAATTGGAAACAAGCCAGCCTGAGCTGCTGCTACAAATTTATGCGCAACCTTTTGGTTATCCTCATTGAAATAGTGTCGACGCTCAGAATGTCCAAGCAACACATAATGGCAGCCAAAATCTTTAAGCATATGTGCTGAAACTTCACCCGTATAAGCACCTGAAGCGTTTTCGTTCAAATTTTGGGCACCCCAACGAATTTCAGTACCACGCAATACATTCTCTGCTTCTCCTAAGAAAACAAAAGGAGGGAATACGGCAATTTCAGACCCTTGCAAACCCAAAGCAGCTTGCTTAATCTCTTTCAACAACTGACTGGCATCAGAACGCGTTAAGTTCATTTTCCAGTTACCCGCAATCAAAGGTTTTCTCACCCCACCACCTCTTTTACAATTTCAGCTAAACGATGAGCAATCACGGCTGTTTTTTGCACAGACTGCCCTTCAACCATCACTCGAATCAAAGGTTCTGTCCCAGATGCCCTTAACAAAACACGGCCCGTATCTCCTAAATCTTGCTCTGCAGATTGAATAGCCTGTGCAATCTGCTCATTCTCTTCAATTCCCCTCCCGACAGCTTTTCTTACTTTAACATTGATTAATGCTTGAGGGGTCTTTTTCATCCCTTTTTTTAACCTATTTAAACTTTTCCCACTGTGACTCATAGCTGCCAGAACCTGTAAAGCAGACACAATACCATCTCCCGTGGTCGTAATCCCTAAATTCACAATATGCCCAGAGGACTCCCCACCAAGCTCCCAACCTAACGCTTTCAAGCGCTGCATCACAAAACGATCACCAACGGATGTACGTTCAAAAGGAATTCCCTTCCCCTTTAGCGCCTGCTCCAAACCCAGGTTGCTCATTAAGGTACCCACTATCCCCCCCTTTAAACAGGAAGCTTTCTGATAATAATCAACCATAATGTAAAGCAGCTCATCTCCATCAACCACTTCTCCCAAATGATCCACCATCAGTACACGATCTCCATCCCCATCAAACGCAATTCCAACATCCGCGCTTTCCCCTTCAACCACCTTCTGTAAAATTTCTGGATGAGTAGAACCCGCATTTTCGTTAATATTTAACCCATCAGGCTCAATCCCTATCTCAATGACTTCAGCACCCAGCTCCCTAAATACATAGGGCGCGACCTGATAAGTCGCGCCATTGGCACAATCTAATACAATTTTCATACCAGAGAGCACAAAACCCGATGGTACTGTATTTTTACAAAACTCAATGTACCGACCTCTGGCATCATCTAAACGGCTAGCCTTCCCTAACTTTACGGAGCTCACCACCTGGACAGACTCTTCCAATAGAGATTCAATTCGATTTTCTAGCGCATCACTGATCTTAAAGCCTAAATTTGAAAAGAATTTGATCCCATTGTCATAATAGGGATTATGAGATGCACTGATGACCACCCCTGCAGTGGCTCTCAGTGCTTTAGTGAGATAGGCAACGCCTGGTGTTGGCATAGGCCCAAGCAGTTTGATATCCATGCCTGCAGCAGATAATCCAGCCTCCAATGCAGACTCGAGCATATAACCTGAAATACGGGTATCTTTACCAATTAAGACTTTACCCGTCCCTTCCTGGTTTTCCCAAAGGGCTTTCCCCAAGGCCCAACCTAATTTCAGCATAAACTCGGGATTGATGGGAGAGCTTCCTACTTTCCCACGAATACCATCCGTACCAAAGTAGCGTTTTTTCATAAGATGCCTTACTCAGCGACCATATTTGCTTCACCATCATCCTGATCTTTTTTTTCTACTGTTTTTTTGGCAGGAGATTTTTTTTTACGCTTCTTAGCCAATGTTTTACCTTCCATTAGAGCTGAAATTTGCTTCTCATCAATCGTTTCATGCTCAATTAAAGCAGCAGCCATCGCATGCAATACATCCAGATTTTTTTTCAAAATAGCCAACGCCCGGTCATAATTACTATGGATAATGGCTTTCACCTCCTGATCAATCAACTCAGACGTTTTCTCTGAAAACTCTTTACGCTGCGTCATCGAGCGACCCAGAAATACTTCCCCCTCTTCTTCTCCATAGCTAATAGGTCCCAATGCAGTTGACAAACCCCATCTAGTCACCATGTTACGTGCAATTTCTGTTGCCTTTTGAATGTCATTAGAGGCGCCAGTGGTAATTTTTTCATCACCAAAAATCAACCCTTCGGCAATTCGGCCGCCAAATAAAGAAGCAATTTTGCTCTCCAGACGCGTCCTTGTATAGCTATAACGGTCTTCGTTCGGCAAAAACATGGTCACACCTAACGCCCTCCCCCGAGGGATAATTGTCACTTTATAAACCGGATCACTTTCTGGCACAATTAAACCGACAATAGCATGACCTGCTTCGTGATAAGCTGTTAAACGTTTCTCTTCCTCATTCATCACCATCGAGCGGCGCTCTGCTCCCATCATCAGTTTATCCTTTGCCTGCTCAAACTCATGCATACCGACTTTTTTCTTATTATCTCTGGCTGCAAACAAGGCAGCTTCATTCACTAAATTTGATAAATCAGCGCCTGAAAATCCAGGCGTTCCTCGCGCAATTTTAGCGGCATTGGCATCAGAAGAAAGCGGAACTTTTTTCATATGCACTTTAAGAATTTGTTCCCGGCCGCGAATATCAGGAAGAGGAACAACCACCTGCCTGTCAAAACGGCCTGGGCGTAAAAGTGCTGGATCTAATACATCAGGACGGTTCGTTGCAGCCACGACAATTACCCCTTCTTTTCCTTCAAAACCATCCATTTCGACTAACAGCTGATTTAACGTTTGTTCACGCTCATCGTGCCCGCCTCCAAGACCTGCACCCCGATGTCGCCCAACCGCATCAATTTCATCAATAAAAATAATACATGGCGCACGCTTCTTGGCCTGCTCAAACATATCTCTTACGCGAGAAGCACCCACCCCAACAAACATTTCAACGAAATCAGAACCTGAGATGGTAAAGAAAGGTACTTTAGCCTCTCCCGCTACAGCTTTAGCCAGAAGGGTTTTACCAGTTCCAGGTGCCCCTACCAACAAAACGCCACAAGGAATTTTTCCACCCAGCTTTTGAAACTTTGCCGGATCTTTCAAAAACTCTACAAGCTCTTGCACTTCGTCTTTTGCTTCATCTGCTCCGGCAACATCTGCAAAGGTCGTATTCACTTGATCTTGTGTCATTAAGCGAGCACGACTTCTTCCAAAGGCCATGGGGCCACCACCTTTTCCACCGCCTTGCACCTGACGCATAAAAAATATCCAAACCCCAATCAACAACAGCATAGGAAACCAATTGATAAAAACATTCATCCAAAAGCTTCGGGTTTGAGGCACTTTCCCTTCGACAATCACATTCTTTTTAATCAGCTCACCCAACAAATTATTATCCGTAAGCGGCATATAAGTCACAAAAGAACGATTATCCTGCAGCACTCCCTGAATCGTATGCTCATCCGCAGAGATCGTCACCTTAGAAACCTTATTATCAGAAACGTCCTTAATAAACTGAGAATAATCAATCCGCTGAACTTGCGTATTTTGTGGACTGAAATTACTAAAGACGGAAATTAAAACAACGGCAATGATAAGCCACAACAATAAATTTTTAACAACCTGGTTCAACTTAAAACCCCTTTTATCTATTTACTGGATTTCTTTGGTAACTCAACGTAACTACTCAACAATGAAATCCAAACTCACCCAACTATTTTACCCTAGAAAACCTTTTGCCAACAAATAAACTTCTTTTGACTCTCCTCTGGATGCCTTCGGCTTACGGATTTTCACCTCGCGAAACTGTTGACGTAAAGTTTTCACAAACTCCTGAAACCCAGCACCCTGAAACACTTTTACCAAAAAAGCGCCTCCAGATACCAAGGTTTTTGTTGAAAAATCCAACGCTAACTCCGCCAGGTACATCATCTTGGGGATATCAACGGAAGCAACCCCTGTGACATTCGGCGCCATATCCGACATCACAAGATCTACAGGCTGTCCTTCCAGGGCAGCAAATACGCTTTCAACAACTTCTATCGTTGTAAAATCCCCTTCGATCTCTTGAACACCTGCAATCGGCTTAAAAGGCAAGCGGTCAAGCGCCAATATTTTTCCAGAAGGTCCTATATATTTTAGAGCGACTTCCGACCAACCGCCAGGTGCTGCTCCTAAATCTACAACCCTCATCCCTTTTCTAAGAATAAGGTCCTTTTCCTGAATTTCCAGTAATTTATAGGCGGCACGAGATCGATACCCTTCTTGTTGAGCTTTCTTTACATAAGGATCAGAAATATGCCGCCTAAGCCACTGCTTACTTTTCATGAAGCCAAACCCTCCTACGACGGTAAGTCATATAAGCAATGCCGGCTAATATGATGATCATGCTAGGCATCGTAGCGGCCAACATTGGTGAAACATTGAAAATGGCAGCCACCGGCCCAAAGAATATGTTCAATGCATAAAACACCAAGGCAATCAAGGCACCTATCATAATTTTACTACTGATACTACGTTCTCGCAGCGACCCAAAAATAAAAGGGGCGGCAATTCCTATCATGATGAGCGTTGCAAAAGGATGCCAAAGTCTTCGCCAAAATATAAACTCATCTTGTATGGCATTAATCCCTTCCTCTTTTCGGGTCTGAATCGACTCATATAATCTCCACAGCGGTTCCTGGTAAGCTATACCTCCACGTTTACCCAACGCACGCACACTCACATTCACTGGCCACACTTCTGATACTGAACGTTGTAATCGATCTCCCCCTTCGTTTTGAAACAAAGTGGTTCGCACTTGGCGCATCTGCCAAAAACGATCTCCCAACACGCCCATATGGGCAAAACTAGCAGATTTTAAAATACGGTGTTGATCAAAATGAAACTTGACCACATAATACGCTTTCTTCTTATCTTCCGTCAGCCATCCTAAAAATATAAAATCGTGACCACTTTTAACCCAAACCCCTTGCTGTGCCTGAAATGAACGTGACTTAAATGTCTTACTCTTGTGTTCATATCCATACCGGTCTCCCAAAGGCCCCAACCACTCCCCAAAAACGACTGAAATAACCATCAATACACTGGCAGCCAAAAGGACAATTCGAACCACCTGAAATTTGGAAAGCCCAGAAACCAGCATCACCACAAGCTCACTGGTAACAGCAAGCCGCGCCATCCCCATTAAGCTTCCCAGTAATAAAATGATGGGCATAGAAAAATACAACCGGCTAGGAAGGGTTGCCATCACATAAACAAAAGCCTCCCAAACCCCATAGTGACCACTTAAATCCGTGAGTTCCACCATCAAAAAAACAAACAGCTCCAATCCTAAAAACATCAAAAAAACTAATAAAGTGGTGCCAATGATGGTGCTAAACAGGTAATTTTGCAGCAATTTAAATCTGAAATTTTTTATGTTTTCCAGAATGTGTTTACATGTCATTTTTTTGTTACAAAATGTGGGTAATGGAGGCAAATTTTGTGTAAATTTGAGGAAGCCTATTAAAATAGGTGACGAAAATTTGCATAAAATTTGACCCATTATACGCGTTTTGAACTCAAAAAATAAATTGAAGACACACTAGGGTTTATCTCCAATTCATTTTTTGAGTTCAAGTTTCCAACTACTGAACTCAGGTTCAAGGCTTCTTGTATTGTATCCACATTAAAACCAAAGCCAGCATAAAAAATAAAAGATGTGCTTCAATCATACCAAATCGGGCAAATGCAGCGCCTTTTGCAAGACCATTTTGAAAGACAAACAAAGAAATCATATAAAACGTGTAAAACAGGATTCCAAAAAGAAAGCCCATATGCTTAGTCTGCCTATTTCTGATTTGACTGAGCGGAATAGCAATCAGCACTAAAACAGGTATAGTCAAAGGCATTGATAAACGCATTTGAAGCTCTACCATCGCGTTGAGATCTTTTTTGCGATCTCGCCAAAGCCTGTCAATGGATTTCAAACGAGCACGGCTGACGTCAACAACCGCGGGTTGAGGTGCTACATAATAACCCACTTTCTCAAAGTTCCCCAGCCTTGCTTCATGTTTCCCTGGAACACCTGAATAAAAAGAACCTTTTTTTAGTAAAAGCAACCATTCTTTTGTGACCAGATTTAATTTTTTTTCCATACGATCAGCCAAAATCACCTGCCATTCTGGTTTTTTATGAAAATCCATAGGTACCTTAGCCAAAAACACATTTTTTTTCTCATCCATATAGATGACTCTCCCATCAGGCAACTCCTGGAACTTCCCTGAAAGCTGAGAAAGAGAAAACAAGGCCAAAGCTGTTTTTCCCTGCGCTACAATTAAATCTTTATAATAAAATGTGCGAGGTTGAACCCATAACGCCATGATTCCAACCAAGAGCATCACCAATACTGAATAAGCCAATGTATGTTTCACTAATTGAAGTCGGCTGTACCCGCAAGCGAATAACACCGTCATTTCACTCTCCGCATACATCCGACCATACACCAACAATATCGCAACAAACAGACCTAACCCCATGATATAACCTGTCAAAAGCGGAATCTGAAGCATCGTCAATTCCAGCACCACCTGCAAGGTATGTTTCCCCGAAACGGCTGAATTCAATAGCACAAGAAACTGGGCAAAAATCACAGCAAATAATAAAACTGCCGTAATTGCTGTCATTGTAGGGTATACTTGGCGGACCAAGTAACGAAAAATCATCATATTATGCCCAAAATCATCGTTGGTTTATCTGGCGGCGTAGACTCTTCTACCGCTGCCCTCTTATTAAAAGCACAAGGCCATGAGGTTCATGCTGTGTTCATGAATAACTGGCATGAACCTCCAACAAACACCCAACAAGCTCACTGCACTGCAACCCAAGATTTAAAGGATGTTCAAGCCATCTGTCAAATGCTGGGTATTCCTCTAGCCACTGTCGACTTTTCAGATGCATACTGGAATAAAGTCTTTGAATACTTTCTTTCAGAATATGCAGCTGGCCGAACCCCCAATCCTGATATTCTCTGTAATAAAGAAATCAAGTTTAAAGCATTTTTAGAATATGCGCTTGCCCAAGGTGCAGATTTTATCGCAACAGGCCATTATGTTATTCGTCATCAAGACGATTCTGGCTTCTTTGAACTGCACAAAGGTGTAGATCCCAACAAAGACCAATCCTATTTTCTTTACACCTTAAATCAGCATCAACTTGCCCATAGTGTATTCCCCATCGGCACACTAGAAAAGCCTAAAGTACGCGACATTGCAAAATCCGCCCACCTCGTCACCCACAATAAAAAAGACAGCACAGGTATTTGCTTTATTGGAGAACGAAAATTTCAAGCTTTTTTAAGCGAATACCTCCTGGCCAAACCCGGTGAAATTCAAACTCCGGAAGGTGAAACCTTAGGAGAACACCAGGGATTGATGTTTTATACCCTAGGCCAAAGACAGGGTTTAAAAATAGGAGGGAAAGCGGGCGGAGCAGAGAAGCCCTGGTATGTAGCTGACAAAATAACACAACACAATCGGTTGATTGTCGTGCAAGGACACGACCACCCCTTACTCTTCAAAAAAACCTTACAGTGCACCCATCTTCATTGGGTGAAAGGCCACTCACCCGGAAACATCTTTCAAGCCGCAGCAAAAGTGCGATACCGACAAACCGAACAACCTTGCCAAGCTAAACAAATAAAAACTGACCTTTGGGAAGTCACCTTTGAAGCACCTCAATGGGCAGTCACGCCGGGACAATCGATTGTTTTTTATCAGGGAGAAAACTGCCTGGGGGGAGGCGTTATCTTAGACTAGGCGTGTCAACGTCCCTAAAGATTTTTTCGAGCGCAAAAAGAGATAATGGAGACAAATTTTATCTAGGGCGTGTTATCAATTAATTTTTTAAGTTCAAAATTTGACCTTTTATACGCGTTTTGAACTTAAAAAATTAATTGATAACACGCCCTAAATTTGAGAAGGGAAAATACCCATCAAATATGGTAGATTTATAGGGACTTAGCTACACATACCCAGGAGCTAACATCATGACAGCTAAAATTTTAGATGGGCTAAAGGTATCCAATCAAATCAAAGCCCGCTTAAAAGAAAAAATCCTTCAGGCAACCGCAATGGGACACCCCAAACCCTGCCTGTCTGTTATTTTGGTCGGTAACAACCCGGCATCCCAAATATACGTCAAAAAAAAACAGGAAGCTTGCCAACAAGTTGGCATTGAATCTCGTACTGAATACTTCCCAGAAAATGTTCAGGAATCAGAAGTACTCAGCCAAATAAAAAAATTAAATGAAGATCCTCAAGTACATGGCATCCTAATTCAATTGCCTCTCCCACCCCATTTAAATCCGCAAGCGATTATTGAAAGCCTCTCCCCTCAAAAAGATGTAGATGGTTTCCATCCTTATAACCTGGGCCGCCTTGTGCAACGACACCCCATCCTTCGTCCCTGCACGCCTTATGGCATCATCCAACTGCTCCAAACCCATGATATTCAGCTCAAAGGATTACACGCCGTCATTGTAGGATGCTCAAATATTGTAGGCAGACCCATGGCACTAGAATTGCTCATGAAAGCTTGCACCATTACTGTCTGCCATCGCTTTACAAAAGACCTGGAAAAACAAGTCAAACAAGCAGACCTCCTGGTAGCAGCGATTGGAAACCCTGGGGTGATTCAAAGTCATTGGATTCAAAAAGGCGCGATTGCGGTTGATGTTGGCATCAACCGCCTTGAAGATGGAAAAATCATGGGGGATCTGGATTTTGATAAAGCTAAAGAACAAGCCGGCTGGATCACACCTGTTCCAGGAGGGGTCGGCCCTATGACAGTGGCTGCTTTACTCGAAAATACTTGGCTTGCCAGCAAGCTGATGCTCTAGAGTGATTTTATTTTAGGCGACTTTAGAAAAATAGAGTCTACCATAAAGCAAGTGTCTTTAAAAAAAACGAAAACCACGCTCAACATTTTGTTGTTGCTTATACTCCTCTAGGGTGTTTCGTCAATTTATTTTTTGAGCTCAAAACATGTACAATGGCTCAAATTTCATGCAAATTTTTGTCACATATTTTAATATGCTTCCTCAAATTTACACAAAATTTGCCACCAATTACCCACATTTTGAGCTCAAAAAATAAATTGACGACACACCCTAGTATCTTTTGGTCAGGAAAAACTTGGGTATCAAGATCATTCGTGACCAAAAATTAATCATTAAGCAAAAAATGAGAGCGGCACAGCCCAAAAAGAGTCTCCAAATGGTAAACATTGGTCTCCATCGTATAGCACTATTCCACTTACCCAGTCGTTCCCAGATAAAGAAGCTAACTTTCTCAAAGCATGGAAGTCGTGATTAAAAACTGTACTGTTTGCCTTCACTTCAATTCCAATGATTTTTTGTTCATGATTTTCAAGGACAAAATCCACCTCTGCCTGTTCTTTATCACGATAATGAAAAATATCCCAAGTCTCATCTGTAAAAGAAATTGCCTTTAATAACTCACTGTACACCCACGTTTCCAATAATGAACCTATCGCTGATTTATCAGACCTAATGCGCTTCACCGTAACTCGTGTAAGGCAAGCTAAAAGCCCGCTATCAAGAAAATGTATTTTAGGGGTCTTAATAAGACGACTAAGTGTATTTCTATGCCAAGGACATAAACGTTTCACCAGGAACAAATTTTCCAACAGAGCAACATATTTTTGTACTGTTTTTGTATCGAGATTTAATTGGCCACCAATTTGACTAAAATTGGTTAGCTTTCCAGATTGCTGCGCCAAGATTTCCAGAAGTTGAGGAACATCAGCCAGCTTTTCAATAGTTGAAATATCCTTTATATCACGCTCTATAATTGCTTTTATATAAGCTCTTGCCCAAGCGTTTCGTCTGGCTGCATCTTGACGCATCAACATCTCTGGGTAGCCACCTATTACTACCTGAGAAGCACAGTCAAACGCGACTGAATTAGTTTTTGAGGCAGGCCAGGATTGAGTTTGGGCATAAGTTAAAAAGCGGCTTTCTCGTCTTTTAATTTCTGAAATGGATAGGGGTAATAATGTTAGTATTTCCATTCGCCCTGCGAGGCTATCCCCAATTTTTGGAAGCGCTAAAATGTCGGCAGAACCTGTTAACAAGAATCTTCCTGGCCCTCTATTTTGGTCAATTGTCAATTTAATTGCGCGGAGCAATCCTGGTGCACGCTGCACTTCATCGATTATTGCTTGGTCAATATGCTTAATAAATCCCATAGGGTCTTGTTGAGCAGCATTCAGCAAATTATCATCATCTAAGGTGTAGTATGGCAATGAAGGATCGTACTGGCGAACCAGCGTAGTTTTTCCTGATTGGCGAGGCCCATTTATCAGCACAACTGGGGTATCAGCCATTGCAACTTTGATACGTTTTTCAAGTTCCCTGGGAAAAATATTTCTCATAATTTCTTAAGCACAAATAAAATCTAACTTTATCAAAGCTGTGTCTAAAATGGAATATAAAATCGTCTATTATGGATTTAATTACCGTCCATTATGGATCTATATAGCAAGTTGCCATGTGAATTTATTGAAATTCAAGTAATAAATAGTTCATACTATTCCCTACCCAAGGGTTTTGATACTTCACTTTCAACTTGTATTCCTCTTGTTTCTCCACGGAACTACGAGTTTATCAAAAATTATTGGCTATTCATGATTTTGAATTCATTGAATAGGTTAGCAGAAGTTCGTTAGATTTGAGAGCGAATCTAAACACACCCTAAAATAACCCTCACAGGAAAATACCATGCAAGCATTCATTCCAGAAATGGAAACCGTTGAAACTGAAAATGGATCGATTGAGCAGGTTCGCTTTTTTACAGGTTCCGGTGCCAGTGCGCACTTTTATTATTTTATGTTAGATGAGCAGGGTAAGCGATGGATTGCCAAAGGAGAGCTGTATGATCCACGGCCACGACGCGTCCTCAGCACACTCGAGACGGTGCATAGTGAGATCGCAAAAGAGTTGATTGCTAATGCCCTTTATGCTCGATTAGGTATACCTGTAGCACGTATCCAAATGGCTATGGTGCCTGTACATATCCCCGAAGGAATTTATTGGAAAGAAATCGCTCAAGAGATTGGGATAACTGAAACCCCTGCGATATTAACCCGCTTTTTAGATCATTTTCAGAAGTATCCTTATCTACCTGAGTTCCATGAGACACAAGAGAATTACTTCTCATTAGAAATCGAAAATCAATGGGTAGTCGAGGCAGGTTTAGGTCGAGTGCTTGCCGTAGCACAGTGGCTCAATGATATTGACGTGATCGGCGGCAGTGGTAAAAACATTGGTTACCGCCTACGTCAACATCCTAACAGTGAGGTAGGAGCGCTATTGGTTGAAACCTGTAAAATTGATCCTGGTTATGCTTTTCATGACTTTGATCAAGAAAAGACTGCCACCATCGGTGATGAACAGACCCTTCAGCTAGCGACCATGGGAGAAGCACATCGTATTCATACCCACTGGAAACAATGGCCAGTGCAAACGCAAGCAGAGTATTGGGAAACAATCAACGCCATTGTCGACTTACCTGTCAATGAGATTGAGGCAATTTTTACCCAGACTGACCCTGATGGACATTTTCGAGAGACTGACTTGTGCCTAGCGCGTCTGATAAGCCGTCAAGCGAGCTTACGTGAATATCTTGACCATTATCAGGCCAACGTCAATCCCAAACCACAGATGACGATCCACTTACCCCCGATTCATCCTGATCAAGACCAACCTCAAGATCGTCTTGTACAACACAATCAATGGATGTTACAACGCCCCAGCGTACAAAAAGCCTTTCATTTTTATTTAACACCCAGCCTCATGAGCACCGATCGAGACCCTGATGCCCCTCGGTATGATTGTGGTGAGAAAATCATGGATTTTTTAACCAATCCCCAATATCGGGCCCTACTCTTACTGGGTAAAAGTGGGGCAGGCAAATCCATTGAAACCTATCGCTTAATTGAGCGAGCCACTGAACTGGGTTTCATGCCGCTGCGTATTGAACTCAAACGATTTTCAAGCACCACCGTCCCTCACTGCATACTCAACACGCTGCAAGATGACTTCCAACTCTCCCTGACCCAGATTGAAAATCTGAAAGAGGCACCCTTGTTATTTATCCTCGATGGATTTGACGAAATTCAGGGTCGTGCCCAACCTAACCTATATGACACCCATCAACTGGGTGAGTGGGTCAATAGTAAGCTCATTACTACTTGTCGTAGCCAGTACTATACCCATGAAATGAAGCCTTGTTTTATCCCAGAGAATCAACCACAAGCATTACAGCTTTGGCACTTAGCACCCGTGAATGAGATGGAGCAAACAGACTACATCCTGGCTCATCATGAGCAACTCGACACCCAGGCCTGCCTTGCTTACTTGGATGAAACCCCAAAAGCCAGGCAGTTACTGGATACCCCACTGATGCTCAAACTTTTTGTGGATGCCTACTCCATTTTACAACGTGAGACTGAAAACGACCCGACCTTTCGTTTTACCCGCTATCGTTTATATGAAGCCTTTTTAACCACCTGGACACAGCACCAGGCTGTTCGTACCATTCAGCAACTGGGGCATTATGAGGATCTCACCGATCGTTTTCAACGCTTTTCAGAAACCCTTGCCTTTACCATGTACGCTCATGCCAAAGATGCGATTCCATATCAAGAAGACAATACCCTGATTCAACGGGAAGAAGATGCTTTGTGGTCACGATTTTTCACGGATCGTGACCCTAATGTAGTCAAGCTTCGCTTGGGTTGTCCCTTAACGCGAACAGGTAACACCTATAGTTTTCTACACAAATCCTTTGCCGATCATTTGGTCGCAAGGCGGTTGTGGCAAAGCTTAGAGGAGGGTGTAACGATTGAAGAGCGCTTAAGGTTGTGGAACACTCGTTTTTTAGTGGATGAACGTGCGATATTGGAAATTTTAGCGGAAAATATTCTCACACTCCCTAATGACCATTTTATCATCAAGCATTTGTATGAACTCGTACTGGCCAGTCGAGATGAGCCCACCTATGCCAAAGCCAGTAGCAATGCCATCAGTGTGCTGAATGTGAATCAAATGTTGTGCCGATTAATAAGAAGAGACTTCTCGGGTATTCATGCATCTCGGGCGGATTTGTCGTTTAGTAACTGCACAGGCACTGATTTCACCGGTGCGGATTTATCAGGATCACACCTTGAGGCGGCAACCTTTACCCAAACAAATTTCACACGAACCAGGCTTTATGGGGTGTTTTTTGGGGAGTATCCGTCGATTTTGGTTAACGATTGGGTGAGGTGTGTTGCTTATTCTCCTGATGGACGATTACTGGCGTTGGCGGTGGGTAAAGAGATTCAACTGATTGTGGTAGAAAGTGGCCGCTGTGAGCAGGTCCTTGAGGGGCACACGAGTTGGGTTACTAGTGTCACGTTTAGCTCGAATGGTAAGCTCCTGGCATCTGGAAGTGAGGATAAGACGATCCGCCTTTGGGAGGTTGAAAGTGGGCGGTGTGAGCAGGTCCTTGAGGGGCACACGAATTGGGTTTTGAGTGTCACGTTTAGCCCGAATGGGGAGCTCCTGGCATCAGGAAGTTACGATAAGACGATCCGCCTATGGCAACTTGAAAGTGGGCGCTGTAAGAAGGTGCTTGATGGGTATACGAGTATTGTTACTAGTGTCACATTTAGCCCGAATGGGGAGCTCCTGGCACTTGGAAGTCGGGATAAGACGATCCGCCTGTGGAAGCTCGAAAGTGAGCGGTGTGAGCAAATACTTGAGGGGCACACGAGTTGGGTTACTAGTGTCACGTTTAGCCCGAAGGGTGAGCTCCTGGCATCTGGAAGTTCGGATCATACGATCCGCCTATGGGAGGTTGAAAGTGGGCGGTGTGTGCAGGTGTTTGAGGGGCACACGGGCTTGGTTTATAGTGTCACGTTTAGCCCGAAGGGTGAGCACCTGGCATCTGGAAGTTACGATAAGACGATCCGCCTGTGGGAACTTGAAAGTGGACGCTGTGAGCAAGTGCTTGAGGGGCACACGCTTTGGGTTGAGAGTGTCACGTTTAGCCCGAATGGGGAGCGCCTGGCATCTGGAAGTAGGGATAAGACGATCCGCTTGTGGGAGGTTGAAAGTAGGCGCTGTGAGCAGGTGCTTGAGGGGCACTCGGCCTTGGTTTATAGTGTCACGTTTAGCCCGTATGGCGAGCACCTGGCATCTGGAAGTTGGGATAATACGATCCGTCTGTGGGAGCTTGAAAGTGGGCGCTGTGAGCAGGTGCTTGAGGGGCATTCGCATAATGTTAATAGTGTCACGTTTAGCCCAAATGGTGAGCACCTGGCATCTGGAAGTAGGGATAAGACGATCCGCCTGTGGGAGCTTGAAAGTGGGCGGTGTGAGAAGGTGCTTGAGGGGCACACGAATGAGGTTTGGAGTGTCACGTTTAGCCCGAATGGTGAACACCTAGCATCAGGAAGTTTTGATAAGACGATCCGCCTGTGGGAGCTTGAAAGTGGGCGGTGTGAGAAGGTGCTTGAGGGGCACACGAAAGAGGTTTCGGCTGTCACGTTTAGCCTGGATGGTGAGCACTTGGCATCTGGAAGTTGGGATAATACGATCCGTCTGTGGAAGACTGAAAGTGGGCAGTGTGAGCAGGTGCTTGAGGAGCACACGAGTTTGGTTACTAGTATCACGTTTAGCCCGAATGGTGAGTGCCTGGCATCTGGAAGTCGGGATAGGACGATCCGCCTTTGGGAGCTTAAAAGTGGGCGGTGTGAGCAGGTGCTTAAAGGGCACTGGGATTATGTTAATAGTGTCACATTTAACCCGAATGGTGAGCTCCTAGCATCAAGTGGGGATAAGACGATTCGCCTGTGGGAGGTTAAAAGTGGACGGTGTGAGCAGGTTATCCCAACCGTAGCTTCAGTCAAAAGTGTGGCATTCAGTGAGGATGGTCGGTATTTAACGGCAGGGGATACTTCTGGAAATGTCTTTGTTTACCTGCAAGCTGAGGACGATATATATCGCTTGGTCTGGCAAGCCCCGAAATCTAAGACTCTGTTATTCACGGATTGTGTAATTGACAATACACAAGGCTTGAATGAGTCACAGCAACGCTTACTCAAACAACGTGGAGCGGTAGGCAGCCCTTCAATACCTGAAACCTCCATAAAATACGACCCCACACTTTTTGGGGAATCGAAAAACATCTACGAAAACTCATTTTTAACCACTCAAGTAACGGTGAATAAAAATCTCTCTACTTATTTATCTAACCTATCAAGCAATACAAAACTATTTCAAGCCAAAAAGAAGTTAGCGAGTCAATTAATCAATGTGGTAAAGGATACCCATCATTTTCAAGAATTATTTGACGAGCTTGTCAATGGATTAAAGGAAGATAGAAAGATTTGTGATGCATTCAAAAAGAAACCCAGTAAACTGACAAAATTAATTAAAAAGATGCTGTTTATCGTTAAGGATGCCGCAGAAAATGTCGATGCAGAGATATTCATAGAGGATGACATAATGCATCTGCTCTTTCCAGATAAGCAAAAATCTGAGTGTATCCTATCATGATCGGAATTAGAATGTGCTTGGAAATCAAATCAGTATCACCCATCGCGTAGGGTAACTCCGCCCCAATGGGCAGAGATTTCCAATTTTAAAACCATTTTAGGCCCAGTGTGTAGGTCGGGTAGATCTCCGGACAACCAGCATATCAAGAGTATCAGGCAATCACGCGAAAAATGGCTAGTACCCTTATTTTGAAAAGCAGACTTTCGGAGAGGAAAAAAAGAATACTTTAAAAATAGACTTCTTGCTTGAGGCGGCGGGTATAGCTTAACACCTATAAATTTGTTACAAATGCCAAACAGATTTTTTGTCTGTTCACCCATAAAAATCTTTGCATAGTGCTACTATGAAACGATTTTTATGGGTGAACAGACGGAAAAAATGGCAGGCATTTGTAACAAATTTATAGGTGTTAAGCTATATGTGGTCAAAGGCGTCTGGTTATGGGTAAATCGAGGTAGGAGGCACCTCACAGTGCCCTCCTCTCACACCACCGTACAAGCCATGTCGCATACGGCGCTTTTAGTTAAATGTTTAACGAAGCGCTTTGCTTCTCCAAATTCATTAAACCTTCTACTTCGAACCAAGTATTATTCATAGCTTGATTATCCCATCTAAATTTTTGTTTTCATCGTTGTAACGCCTTCATTTATAAAAAGTAAACTTCAGGCGTGACGCCTCGAAAACAAAACTTATCTGGGCAATTTTCCTACGGTTTTATCTTGGATTAACTATATCTGCGATACACTATGTAGTCGCCTTTGAAGAATTCGAAAAGCCTTGAAACAATTAGCCTGCAAGAGAAAAAGAATTAAATTTTTTGCAAGGATCCGTTGATTAACCATTAAAAAGCTTGCAAAACGAAGGTGCTGCCAAGGAAGATTTCCACCATGTTCACCCCATGTAACAGTGCCTCCCGTCATCAGCTATGGTGTTGGGTAAATTAACCGCCCTCCGTCATTGCGAGGAGCGAAGCGACGCGGCAATCCAGGCTCAAACTGATTAAACCCACATAAGCTTGAGCCTTCAATACAAGCTCTTGCCTGGATTGCCGCGCTTCGCTCGCAATGACGGAGGAATCAATCACTTTTCGTATTCTTCTCGTATTCTTCAGAGGCGACTATGTATGGGAACGCTTAAAAGATTCTCTTCCAGAGAGTTTAAACTCTAGGGGTGCCGCTCATTTCCTTATATTCTTTCTAAAAAGGCTCTTCCACGCTCGGTTAAGCCCTCAACTCGCAAATAACGTTGGGAACCCTCCCCTAACCGGATCTGGCAAATCGCGTCTGGTTTAGGCAAAAACCCTTCCCCCATGGCAGGCCATTCAATCAACCAAAGCGCATTCATTTGAAACATTTCCTCAATCCCCAAAAACTCAAGTTCCTGCGGATCCCCAATACGATATAAATCTAAATGGAACAATTGGATACCAGGCAGTTCATAAAACTCCATTAAAGAATATGTCGGGCTTTTTACTGAACCTGTATAACCTAATCCCCTTAAAATCGCTCGAACCAATGTCGTTTTCCCAGCCCCTAACCCACCTTCGAGCGCCAAAAAAAATGGAGGAATCAACCCCTGAGAAAACCGCTCACCCAGTGCCTGCATTTCCTGTTCAGAAAACAATGTTAACTCAAAGACCATGCTACCCTACCAACAACTGAAGATATGGCATCAAATCCATCGCAAGTAAACCTCGCTCCCCTTTTACAAGGGCTGCAGCATCTCCTGCTTTTGCATGCAAACAAACCCCTAATTCAGCCGCCCGATTTACGGGAAGCTTCTGAGCCATCAGCCCGCCAATCACACCACTTAATATATCTCCCATACCGCCGCTGGCCATCCCCGGGTTTCCAGCTGTACACACCTGAATCTCCTCTGCTTCTCCTTTAATCAAGGTACCCGCCCCCTTGAGCACACAAACTCCCCCCCATTGCACTTGCAATTGAGTGACCGCTTCTAACCGATTTTTTTGGATGGATTGAATGTCTGTTTTCAATAAACGTGCAGCTTCTCCCGGATGCGGCGTCAACACCCAGGATTTCCTGGCGGTTGGCTGTTTTGCCAACAAATTTAAAGCATCCGCATCCAACAACAAAGGTTTCGTTATTTTTATTATTTTCTCAAACATTGCGCAACCCCAGTCGCCTTGCCCCAACCCAGTGCCAGCGACAATGACAGTGGCACGATCGATCAGAAGATCAAGCTGGTCAGGCGTCTCAACCCCATAACTCATGATTTCTGGACGCTGTATGCTAATCCACGCTGCATGTGCAGGGTGCGTTGCCACCGTAACTAACCCGGCGCCGACACTCAAAGCAGCCTCTGCAGCCATCCGAACAGAGCCAGGCATTCCCTGTGCTCCCCCGATCACCAACACATGGCCAAAATCGCCTTTATGTGTATTCCTACGTCTAGGTGGTAGATTTTGTTTTTTTAGAAAATCTAGATCTAAAGTCTTTGCTACTGGCAAAACATCCGCATAAGCTTCCTCTGGCAGCTGTAAGTCATCACAGATCACTTCGCCCGCATAATCGCTACCCTCTGCAATCAAAAGCCCTGGCTTCATGCCAATAAAGGTAACGGTACAGTCTGCTTTAACTGCCTCTCCAAACACACAGCCCGTATCTGCCAGTAAACCAGAAGGAATATCCACCGCCAAAATGTTTACTCCCTCCTTTACTGCCGAAGCATTCATCAAGGAAGCTACTTCTGCAAACGCTCCTTCCAGCGCACCCTCAAACCCAATACCCAATAAAGCGTCCACCATCACATCTGCCGATGATGGCTGATAGTCTTGCCAAGGCAAAACGTTTATACCCCTTTCAACACAGCCCTCATACGCTGCCCGGGCTGCCGGTTTCAACGCATTTAAATCTCCCAGATAATACACATCAACAGCTTCCATTTGAGATAAAGCGAGGCGAGCTAACACATACCCATCTCCTCCATTATTTCCCGGGCCGCAAAACACAACTAAACGCTTAGCATCAGGCCATTTTTCCTGTAGAATATGCCAGATAGAGTTTCCCGCGCGCTCCATCAAGGTGGACTCTGGGATGCTATATTTTTTAATAGCGAGTGATTCTAGCGCTCTTATTTGACGAACCCAATATAACGCTTTCATTGAATTTTCCATGTTAATTAACTCTCCCCTTTTCACTGATCAATATGAACTGGTCATGGCCCATGGTTATTGGCACCTCAAAATGGCTGAACAAAAAGCCGTTTTCCAACTGACCTTCAGAAGCCATCCATTTGACGGAAATTATACCATTGCCTCTGGCTTAAACCGCGTTATCGATTTCTTGTCACACTGGAAGTTTAGCCAATCTGATTTAGACTACATTGCTAAACTACGGACAGCAAATAATCAACCCCTTTTTCCACCTGCGTTTATCGATTATTTAGAAAACCTGCGCTTTTCTTGTGATGTTGATACCGTGCCTGAAGGTACACCCGTTTTCCCTAAAGCACCCCTGCTGCGCATTGAAGGACCTATTTTACAGTGCCAACTCCTGGAAACTGCACTGATGAATCTGATTCAGTTTCCAAGCCTCGTGGCAACCAATGCCTCCCGGCTTTATTTTGCTTCTGACAAAAGCCAAATTATAGAGTTCGGGGTACGCAGAGCCCAAGGCCCTGATGGAGGACTCACCGCCAGCCGTTCCGCTTATATAGGCGGCTGTGTCGGCACCTCAAACCTGCTGGCCGGAAAAATATATGATATCCCAGCCTTCGGAACACAGGCACATAGCTGGATTATGGCCTTTGATGATGAAGCCAAGGCGTTTGAGCAATTTGCACAAGCTCAACCCAACAATATTGTATTATTAGTGGATACCTACAGTACGCACCAAGGCATTGAAAATGCCATTCAGGTAGGAAACCATTTAAAAAAACAGGGCATCGCATTAAAAGCCATTCGCCTGGATTCTGGAGATTTACTCACCTTAAGTCAACATGCCCGTCAACGGCTCAATGAAGCCGGACTTCAAGACACCCAAATCATGGTCAGCGGCGACTTAAATGAAGCCAAGATCCGAGAACTTAAAAAGCAGGCAGCACCCATTGACCTTTGGGGCGTTGGAACCAACCTCAGTACTTGCGCTGACTCCCCTTTTCTAAATACGGCTTACAAACTTGCTGCCATACAAAATGAACAGCAAACTTGGGTCTATAAACGGAAAATTTCTGACACCGCCCAAAAATCTACAATTCCAGGGATTCATCAAGTACGTAGATACTACCAGGGCGTTCATCCGGCAGGAGACATCATTTATGACAAATATGTAGGGCTCACTGAACCTGCCTCCTTTCCACACACTCATTCTGAAGATTTGCTAGTCCCTGTTTTTAAAGGGGGACAGCTGGTATACGAAACGCCAAATTCACATAAAATCAGAACTTTCTGCCTGGAAAATATTGAGAAATTTCGTCAAAAATATCCTGAAAAACAATCTTATTCCGTTCAATTAGATCCAACCCTAACAACGTTATAAAAGTGTAACTCTGCCTAGCAATTCCCGCCCTAAGAACGGGAATTGCTTCCTTCTAATTCATCATGTCTGAAGAATTTAAAAATTGATTGTGACTATTCGCCTGTCATTGCCGTGTCGCTTCGCCCCTCGCAATGACAGGTGAGCAGCTACAAAAAATGAAATGTAAACACATCCTAATTCTTTTAGATATATTCTCTATGCCTCTTCCTAGGTCTTTCTATCTTGGTGAAGCAATGACCGACCACCCCACTCGTTTAAATCACTCTGAAAACGAAATGAATTTTCTTATATTGCGAAACCTAATTCACCCTTTCCAATTCAATTTATCCCTCAGCGTTTTGAAATAACTGTAATTCAACGGATGAATCAACGTGAGCATCTTAGGTTTTTTCTGGATTACTATCCGGCTTCCACCAGGCGCCAACCAACGTCCTTGTCCATCACAACTCAAATAAGGACCATACTCATTTTGCCGATTTATCCTAATTTCAACACAACGATCACCCGAAACCACAATAGGACGGCTACTTAATGTATGAGGTTGCATAGGCACCAACACCATTACATTCAAATCAGGGGATAATATAGGCCCCCCTCCTGACAAAGCATGGGCTGTAGAACCTGTCGGCGTTGCAATAATCATCCCATCGGCTTTTTGATTACAGACAAACAACCCATCCAGATACACTTTAAACTTTGTTAAATGCGTACTTTGGCCTGGGGATAACACGACATCATTCAGCGCATCCAGATGCACCAACAGTTTTTTGCCCTGATACAACCCCATGGTCAAAAGAAACCGTTGCTCCTCCACATAATGCCCCTCCAGCACGCAACCAACCTCTGCTAACTGAGTTGGTTTAATATCGGTCAAAAAGCCGAGACGGCCACGGTTAATACCTAACACTGGCAAATCCTGATCACAGGCAATACGACCTGCGCTCAAAAAACTTCCATCCCCCCCGACCACAATCACGAGATCACACGCTTCTTTTAAATGATTTGAAAAGACAACCGGTAAATCTTTTCGATCTAGGATACTGGCTGTTTCATGCTCAAGCACCACCTCCCGATCCTGACTTTTTAAATAATCAATTAAGGCCGTTAGGGTCTGCCCTACATGCTCAACAGAATGACGTCCCATTAACGCAATACGAAAAAATTTTTTATTCATGCGCACACTCTAATTGTCAACCTCATACAAAATCCTTATAATAGCTGTTTTATATAATAAAATATTATTGAAGAGATACACATGCAACCAGATATTCATCCAAAAAGCTACTCAGTCACTGAATTTATATGCAGCTGCGGCAATAAAATTAAAACCCGCTCCTGCCTGACTGTAGAAACCAGACGTATTGACATATGTTCTAAATGCCATCCTTTTTACACAGGAAAAAGTAAAATCATGGATACAGCTGGACGAATTGATAAATTCAAACAAAAATACGGCGAAGAATAAGTCCTGTCAACAACCGATCTACACATCCAGGCTTTTCAACAGGTCTTCAATCGCTTCCGTATTTTGTGAAGCTAGCTGACTCAGACCTGTTCGCCAACGTTTTCCGCTGGGTTGACGATAAAACAAGCCAAACACTGGCGCGACCATCCCAGCTAAACGTACTTTTTCATCCCTGCTTTCCTTTTTCATATACTCCAGGTATGCCTGCATCACTTCCACCCTGGATAAAGGCTGCTCTGTCATTTCTGCTAACAAATAAGGGTTTTGATAGGCTGCCCTACCCACCATTACGCCATCCACATACTTGAGCTGTGTTAATGCCGCTTCTGCTGTTTCAATGCCACCATTTAAGATAATATTCAATGTAGGAAAATCCTGCTTGATTTGATAGACCCTCTCATAATTTAAAGGGGGAATTTCACGATTTTCTTTAGGGCTTAACCCTTTCAACCACGCTTTCCGGGCATGCAAAATAAACGTTTGACACCCAGCTTCAGACACCGTTTGAATAAAAGACGCCAAATGTTCATAGGAATCTTCTTCATCCACCCCGATACGGGTTTTCACAGTGACTGGAATACTGATTTCCTTTTGCATCGCATCCACACACTCTGCAACCAGCATTGGATGCTTCATTAAGCAAGCCCCAAACGAACCTGACTGAACACGCGCACTGGGACAACCTACATTTAAATTAATTTCATCGTAACCCCATTCCTCTCCAATCTTTGCACAGACCGCTAATTGCTTAGGATCGCTTCCTCCAAGCTGCAAGGCCAGAGGGTGCTCGCGCGCATCAAAATTCAAATGGCGAGCCTGATTACCAAACAAAATGGCACCCGTTGTAACCATTTCGGTGTACAGCAAAATGCTCGGATGAATCAACCGTAGAAAGTAGCGGCAGTGTCGATCTGTACGCTTTAGCATCGGCGCGATGGAAAAAGTGTGCGTGTTATTTGTTTTAACGAATTGAGATTTCATTTTGAGTGCTTTGGGAATATAAATATAATGCCATGCGCAACTTTTAAGCTTGCATCAAAGGCTCGAATTGCAAAGAGCGCCTCACTGTCAAAAAAACCAGAACTTCCCTCCTGTCGGGCGGTCATTGCTTCCCTTGATTGGCGCGGCTCGCAAGCTAAGCTGGTGATCGTTTCAAAAAATAATTTGAAAACACACCCTATCCATTAAACAATACACTTTAATGATAAAATCTTCCAAGGTCATAGGCAACGTCCCTAAAGATTTTTTCGGCTGCAAAAAGAGATTGAGCTTCAATTCCGCTTAATCCCAAATTTGCAGATAGCCCATAGAAAGCGCCTTTATCAACGCCTCCTGATTACTTTTAGCTTCAAGCTTTTCACGGATCCTGGAATAATAAACCTTAACGCATCCCTCACTCATTCGCATCAAATCCGCCACCTGTTTCTGGTATTTGCCCAAACAATAAAACGCAAGACAAACTTGCTCTCTGAAACACAACGGATTTTCATTTGCATTCCCTTCAATGTTAATTCCACAAAACTCACTAAAAATAATCGATATCTCAGCCTCAAGCACCGCATAAAAATGATCGCTCATTCTATTCCCACCTCGCTTAGGCAGCAGCCACAACAGCTTTTTCAATTCTTCAGGAATTTCCGTTTTATATCGTATGCTCATATGCACCTCTCTTCACGAACCCGTCGTTGCGAGAAGCGCAGCGACTCAGCAATTGTAAGCTACCTGTTTAGAGCTTAATTCCATGCCTTGCGTATCCACCTGTGCCATACAATGCATACTCAAGATCAGGCTGTGATTTATAAGTTAAAGTCTAATGATTATCGGAGTACTGACAGCGCGGACATTCCAGCTTATCAAGCAACTCTGTTCTCAAGATTGGAAATTCTCTAGGCGCATCTACCCCTAAACGGACTCTGCCCATCCCAATATCGATGACTTTCACTACAATGTTTTTATTGATCGTGATACTTTGATGTTGTTTTCTTTCAAGAAGAAGCATAATGAATTACCTTAAGATTTAAGCCATCTTGGCTTGTCTGTTAGTCAATTTACCTGTCCATCAAAAATTCCATGGCAAACTTGCCTCTCCTCTCCTATACTCATAAAACTTAAATAATCGATGGGAAAACCGCTTTCACTGTTGAGGCAGTGGGTTTATTACTTCGCTGGCATCACGGATGATGCAGGTAGTATTACCTTGAAAATGGAAGGTTTACCCATCTTTTATTCTTAAGCTCCCTGTTAAGAGTGTATTTATGCCTTGCATCCTCCCTTCTATGCTCTCTGTTCCAGGCAAGGCGGCTGAAACAGTCCTTAGGTTCATAATCCTAAATTCAGCAGTTGAAAACTACTGCGAAGGTCTAATGCACTGAATCTGCAAAAGATTTTTTACCCTTTTTGCCTCACCGTAGAGGTGACTACGCTTTCGCCAAAAAGGGTAAAAAATCTTTCACATCTTCAGCGCCTTAGCCCTTCTCGTTACGTTTCGTTACGTTTCCATCTACTGAATTTAGGATAATCCTTTTCCGGCTCCTGTCTCCTCTCCCTCCTCAATAACTTTTAGTCATCCCTGGACTGCTTTTATTTTCAGCCTTGGCATCCTCTAAATAATTTGAAAGCAAAAATTTCCAGGCATCTAGTAAGCGACTTGCTGTCTCGTGGTAACTCTCCTTCTCTGTAGTGGCATAAGCATCACTCAGTCGCAGTCCTGCCTCTGATAACAGGCTGAGCAAATCTTCCTGTGTTAATCCTGTTTGCGCGTATATGTTGTCTTTTTCTATTAACATGATTCCATCCCCTTTGTTATTAATATTTATCTGGTGAGTGTTGTGTCGAGGTTTTATTTATTCCGAAGCATATGTCTCAATCAATGCTTTTAGTTGTGCTGCGTCCGGTTTGCCTGAATATCCATCCATTCCAGCTTTTTTAAACTGTGCCTGATAATCAGGCTCATCAGAGTGAGATGTCATAGCAACAATAGGCACATGGCTTTTATTAGACTTTTCAAATGAACGGATTGTTTTGGTTACCTCAAGACCATTCATATCTGGTAAATCTATATCCATCAATATCATGCAGTACTTATCGTTATACATGGAAAGTGCTGTTTTGCCGTCAGATGCGATGTCGGCCTTGAAACCAAGATTTTTTAACATGGCTTGTAATGCGAACTGAAGAAGTTGATTGTCTTCGACAATAAGTATTTTAATATTCTTTTGATTTGCTATCTTTGTGCTTTCCATATGTTTCTCCTAGAATTTGATGCAAATTGAGATTCGTTTCCATTATTTCTGATAGGAAGAGCCTGCAGGAAACAATGTAACTGATTTACCCTTGGCTTGTCATCTTATATCTGCGTATAAATTTTAGAAAAATGATTAGGGCCTGTTTACAATTCACATAGGCAACCACATAATTCCGCATGCGATGGCCGCCACTGAAGCATAATTTCTTTTTAATTTGTCATATCTTGTTGAAATGACTCGGAAATGTTTGATTCTTGCAAAAACATTCTCAATCAAATGTCGATACTTGTATAAACCCCAATCCATCTCTGCATTTCCTATGTTTGAATTTTTTTTTCTTGGAATGACAGGTATTGATGATTTCTTTGTAATCATTTCACGCAATTCCTCTTTGTCATAGCCTTTATCTACAATGATATAATCTGCGTCAGGCTACTGTGTAATCAATTCTGGAGCTATTTTACAATCGTGCACTTCTCCACCTGTGATGATAAAGTCAACTGGTAACCCATGGGCATCAGTCGCCATGCGTATTTTCGTCGTATTTCCCGCAACAGATTTACCAATTGCTTCCTGATCATTGCCGACAGCACCTGTGCTATGTTGATGAGCTTTAACAATGCTCACATCAATAAACTCCCACTCAAGATCTGGCTCTTGAACAAGTACCCTAAAAACTTTTATCAACTTGTTTTTTGATGATGACCAACGATTAAATTATTGGTATATAGAACCCCATAAACCAAATACAGATGTCAAGTCGCGCCAAGGCAACCCTGTTCTCATGCGGTATAATATGCCTTCCACAGTTTTTCTCAAACAGGGCTTGTCATAAATTCCACATTCGCGCATGATAGTCTTAAGTTTTGACCAATCCTCATCTGTGAGCATAAGTCGGATCATTGCAAACTCGTTTCATTGTTGATCGCAAAACACAATTTTACGAGTTTGCTCCTTTAAATCAAATGGCTAGAGTGAATTGTAAACAGCCCCCAACTGAATTTTTCTAATAAAAAGTAAGCAACCAGCCTATGGAAAAAGAGAAAATTGCTGCAATTATTGCAAAAAATATCCAGCATTTAATGAATCAACACTCCCTGTCTAGCTCAGAACTTGCAAGAAAATCGAAAATATCTACAGGAACTGTTAGTAAAATCTTGCATGGAAGCATGAGCATTTCAGTTCCAATGGCTATTACTATCGCCGAAGGATTAGAAATTCCTATTACTGAACTTTTAAAAGGTCTAATTCAAGAAGAAAGTAATATAGACGCTAGACCACTAGATTCCAAACAAACTAATGAACACTTTATAGGAATTATGTCTATTAACAACAGGCGCTTTACCTGCATCAAAAATCAGGAAGGTCTTGTTATGGGAAGATCAGAAATAGAAGGTGTATTGGATTTAACTGAAACCTCGGGAAATCTTTATTCCTCTATCAAAGAATCTATAAAAGAGGCACTTCTAGAAGATCAGCAAATCAATTTAAAAAATACACGCCTCAATTTGGTAACCCAGTCCTATGAGTTTGAGGATACTCGACAAAAGTTCAAAATTTTTATGGAAAAGTATTTTAAGGAGGTCACTTTATTACCTGATTGGCAACTTACCTACTGGGCCGCTTTTGGAAAAGAAGAAGGTATATCTCTAGTCGTGGATAAAGGAGTTTCACTTTCTTACATGTATACTGGAAGCTTAAAGAAACTAGGAGGATGGAAATTTCCTGTCTATGACTTAGGCGGAGAAAATTGGTTGGGAGTAGAAACCATTAGGCATACTATCGAAGCTTTTGAAGGTTATATTCCTATGTCCGATTTAGCTCAGAATGTCTTAGCAAAATTTAATGGAAAACTCGAGTCCATTATTGAAACTTGCTTTAAAGGAGCAAAGGATCCAGACGTCTATTGTTTATTTGCAGATGTGCTCCTTCGAGCTTACTTTATTGGATTGCCCGAAGCAAAAGACATCGTAAAAAAAGGGTTTCAGATGGTTTACCGATCTGTTGAAAGAGCAGATAATATTTTAAAAAAAGAAGTTAAAATATCTCTCAATGGTGCATTGACAGATATTTATAGGAATTTTTTCAACCCCAATCGTTTGATTACACCACCTAGTAACAAAGACAAAATTGACTTACTTACAGACATCTCAAAGGAATTTTTGCATAAACATGGTGTTGTCTAATTGAGATGGTGTTAAATTTTAATAGACAATATCAAAATAGCTAAGATTAGCAAGGTCATACTCAAGATTGAGAGTACTTTTCCTTGATGCGTAGCAACACTAGTCTCCTGATATACCCAGCCCCATATTTGTGAAGTTAAAATAATTGAAATAATAAAAACTGGCCATCCAACAACCTGCTGTTGCTTGTTTAGCTGGCTCATTCCAAGGCTATAAAGCACTAACGATCCTGTAAAAAACAGCCCCATTAATACTATTAGAGAGAAATTTCTGATAGATAAAAATCGAACCATTTCTTGTGCTTTTGCAGTAGGAGATGGCTTTTTTAGCCTATATAAAAGACCCGTAACCATGGGTAGCATGGCTGCTAAGAGAAAAGGCGGCCATATCCAAAACGCGTTATTTATTTGAACTTTTATCGGACTATAAAAAGCCGTAGTCAAAAATGTAATATTTTGTAAACCACTAGCTATCCCTGCCAAGCAAGCCAAAAACCAACCTTTCTGATAACAACTTTCACTTTGATCTTCCAATTGCTTCTGGTTGTTGGTTTTACCTGCATGGTAGTAGATAATCAGACTTAATAAAACCAGCAATATGGCTAACATAACCAAGTAGCCTCTCCAGTTAAGAATGGCATTTTGATGTATAACAGCGAACATAGAACCTAGCGTTATTCCAATACCTAAGTTAATAGCAAAACTTAATGCGATACCAATGTATTGAATGGCATACATGAAACAAATTTGTCCCAACCCAAAAATTACGCCCCCTGCAATCAAGAAATACAACGTAGTAAAATCTAAACCTAAATAGATAGGTAGAAGGCTTGGAAAGAAAACTATGATGAATAACCAAGGTATAGCTACTAGACCAACGATACTATGGTAAATCCAAATTTTTTCGTTTCTGTTGGGTGCAATATATTTGGTCGGAACGATAAAAGAGGCGTTAATAGCTCCTCCTACTAAGATAAAGAGGATGCTTGTTGATTCTGAGAACATAAACCTTCTGCATAAGTTAATATATAGTTCTGTAATTGTAACCAATTGTCTACCAATGCCAAAGGACTATAAGATTGTAGTTTATCGTGAGAGTGTGCCCCAAATGTCACCGCAATAACGGGGATATTTGCATTCTGACTAAACTCGATATCAAAAATGGTATCTCCTATCATCAGGCATTCTTCCGGCCTTACAGCCCATGACTCCATGATATACTCAAGCATTTTTGGGCTAGGTTTCGATTCAAATTGCTCCCCGCAGCACACCATATCAAATGTTTCTTCCAAAAAATGATCTGCTAAGGCCTTTTTCATTTCTCCAGGATTTTTAGAGGTGGCAATTGCAAGCTTAAAACCTTTCTCTTTCAGCTGGGATAATACTTCTATTACACCAGGGAATAATGCAGCCTGGTAGAGTTCTTCTTTCATTAACTCATGGAACTCTTTTCCTATTTGACTAAGCATATAAGAAGATGCAGATGGAAAACATATTGCCAATGCTTCCTCAAATTTTTTCCCAAGAACTTTCCTAACCACCTCCTCACACGGCGGAGGATAGCCATATTTTTCTGCAAGAAAAATTTTACACTCCCCTATCTTTCCAACGGAATTAGCAATCGTGCCATCCCAATCAAATACAAGTACTTTTAGCATTAATATACCCTTTTATATAAAGCTCGCGTTTTTCAAGAATACTTGCAGGAACTATAGAAACCAGCTGTCGAACCTCTTTGGGTGTCACTCCTATTAAAAGTAAATTTTCAATTTGACGCAGCACACTTTGACTCCCAGCAGCTACAATACCTTCATCTTGGTAAAGCAAAGTAGAATCTTCCTGCCTATGTAAGCTCCGACCTGCCAAGCGTCCACTTTCAACGGAGTCTGTCATCATCAACATATTTTCTGCGCCTACCATTTCCACTGTCTTCTTTACAATGGCCAAATCCACGTGCTCCCCGTCAAAATTCATACAAAGTTTAACTATACCTTTACGTGCATTTTGAATCATAACAGCAGGAACAGGACCCAGCTTTTCTTCAAGCGAATCCAACCCCCACGATGCAAGATTAACTTCTTGAAGATCTTTTTCGCGGCTTTCTCTCTGTCTTTTAGTACGCCAAGCATGCCTAAAATTATGGGGCATGTCATTAAAAAGATGATCCGTGGTAGTTGGACAATGTCCCCAGTTGGCAATAATATCAAAAACGATCTGCAATGCTTCTGCACTTGCCTTAGGATCGGTTTTTACAAAATGGCCGGGATTGGGTAGTACCCCTCCTGTTAATAAAGTTTCTGTAATCCATGGTATGGAAGGTGGAGATAGATTAAAACTAAAGTTACTTCCGGTTAAATAGGCATCCGGTGAATAGACAACATAAATCAAACCTTTTTGACCACAACTGGCTAATGTTTCCCAATGAGCTGAAGTAGGTATCCATACCCCTTTTTCAGGAGTTCCTCCATGGCTTGCTAACAAAGGACCTTCTAACCCAAATCCAACAATATGTTTGAACTTGCCAGCCTGCCTACCCTGGTGAAAAACCTCTATTAACTTTAAAAAATCATCGAATTGAGGCCTAGGAAGGTATAAAGTAAGAATACTTTTTTGTCTTCTTTTGGCCAAAATGGCTTCTATCTTATCCAGATTTAGCTTAAGAATTTCGGTAAAATCAAAGGAACCAACCCCATGACAATGAAAGTCAATAGATTGCTTTACCAAATTGTGAACAACTGCAGCATCTAAACCAGTTGCACTTTTCATATTCATTCTCCCAAATGATAATATTCTCTAAAAAATCATATCTGAAGCCTTCCTCCAAATCCCAAACTCATAATCTACGATGAAATCAAATACTCCTTTTACCACTCGAAGACTTCTTTCTATCAGTTACAAAAACTCCCTTTTCTTCTATAAATTTCCCTTCTAATCCTATAAATCCTCTAAGTTTCTATAATTCTCCTATAACAAAAATGAATTGATCTTCAATTCATTTTTTAAGCACACTATATGTGTGGAGTATACACTAAATTAATTCGCACCCTCTTCTCCCTCTAAATTCTTGAGTTTTTCAAGCTTTTTATAAGCAGCCCCGAAGCTTTTAAAAAGGCTATGTCTTACTTGCCCTCCTCTATTTCCTCCCCAAGCCTTTATAATTACTCATTCCTGAAACTGATGTGGTCAAGCAAAATCGACCAACCCAGTTAAGGTGATTTTGCTTGACCACATCAGTTTTTTAACCTTTAACTTAACAATACACATAACAGAATTACTGATAAAACCATTTTTTCAGCCCATTTACCCAATCACCCAAGGCGTACTGCCCTGCATCGCTGGCACCTTCCCTGTCAACACCCCTGTTTGAGAAGGGGGAATTGTTTTCTCAACCCGACCTTTTGAATCAATGATCGCAGTCATTCCATCATTTGTCGCTGTGAGTAAATATCGACCTGTTTCTAACGCACGCATACGAGTTATCTGAAGCTTCTGATCCTGGGCAATTGAAGGGTCAAACCAACTGTCATCCGTTAAGGTTACCAGTATTTGTGCAGCAGGCAATTGACTGGCAATCAAAAAAGGATACGCAATTTCATAACAGATCGATGCACTGAAAGGCACGCCCTTCACAAAAAGCAACCCTTGATCATATGCTCCAGGCATCATATCTGACATTGGAATTTCAATATGACGCAATACAAAAGCTAATAGGGAGCGGAACGGTACATACTCTCCAAAGGGCACCAAATGACGCGCCTGATTGCCAAACAAAATAGCACCCGTTTTAACCATTTAGGTGTACAGCAAAATGCTCGGATGAATCAACTGTAGAAAGTAGCGACAGTGCCGATCTGTACGCTTAAGCATCGGTGCGATAGAAAAAGTGTATGTATTATTTGTTTTAACTAATTGAGATTTCATTTTGAGTACTTTGGGAATATAAATATTATGAACATATTTTAAAAGCTTATGTTGTATTTTCACATGAATCTGACCGGCACCCTAAATCTGCAACTAATAACAGTTGCTTTTTGATAGTAAAAAGCTTCATGGCGAGCAATTTATTTTTTAAGCTTAAAATCCATATTTGACTTTTAAATCAATATGTTATATTGTTTTCTCTATATTTTTGAAATCAAATCTTGGCGGGAGAATAATCAGCATGAAACAACAAAACAATGACAAGCAACAAACATCTAAACAAACATCTAGCAGTTCAAGATTTTTTACATTTCTTCAGGCCATTGCCCCTTACACAGCCAAAGATAATTCCTTAGTAACGCTTTCTAGAACTTCCCGCGATTTCTATGATGCCCTTTGGAATAACTCCGAAACAAGATCACATCTCGAAAAGCAAATAGAGTCTGTTAAAGCAGAGAGCAAACAGGCAGAAAATCTAGCAAATTATATAGCAGGGTTTTATAAAATCTCTCAATCTGAATTTAACTCCCGTTACTTTACCCCGACATTAGATTTAGAAAAAGTTTTCCTTGGCAAAGAAAACGATGAGAACAAGGCAGCACTTGATCTTCTGCTGAATGACTTGAAGCAAAATAAAACAGAATGCTACAGCTTACTTAAGCTAGCTGTTATTTTTGGAAACCTGAAAGTCTGCTCTTTTATTTTTGATACTGTGAGCGAAGATCATAAAAAATTCCTTTTATCTCGATATCTACTGCATCTAGCTGCTGAAAGGGGGCACATTGAGATCGTCAAATATTTAATAGAATGTGGAGCCAAACTGGATCAGCAAAATCATCATGGCTATGCAGTGCTTCACATAGCTACAAAAAATAGACAGATTGAGATTGTCAAATATCTAATAGAACTTGGGATTGATGCAAATCAAGCTAGTCGCTATGACAATACAGCACTTCATCTAGCTGCTGGCGAGGGATACGTTGAAATTGTCAAATATCTAATAGAACTTGGTGGAGCCGATGTGAATCAGCAAAATCGTAGTGGCAATGCAGTAATTCACGAAGCTACAAAAAATGGGCACATTGAAATTATCAAATATCTAATAGAACTTTGTGGAGCCGATGTGAATCAGCAAAATCGTAGTGGCAATGCAGTAATTCACGAAGCTGCAAAAAATGGGCACATTGAAATTGTCAAATATCTAATAGAACTTGGAGACCATGTGAGTGCGCGAAATCGCTATAACGATACAACGCTTCATGTAGCAGCAGAATATGGACACATCGGGATCGTCAAATATCTAATAGAATATGGAGACAATATAAATCAGCTCAATAGTCATGGCAATACGGTGCTTTTCAGCGCTGCCGAAGGTGGAAACATTGAGATTGTCAAATCTCTAATAGGGCTTGGGATTGATGCAAATCAAGCTAATGTCTATAAAGAAACAGCGCTTAATATAGCTACCGAGCGTGGGTACATTGAGATTGTCAAATACCTAATAGAAAACGGTGAAGTCAATCCAAACCAGACTGATAAGGATAGAGACACAGTACTTCATATAGCTACCACGCATGGGCACATTGAGATTGTCAAATATCTAATTGAAGAGATTGGTGTCAATGTAAATCAAGAAAATGCGCGCGGCGAAACACCAGTTGATATAGCTAAAAAATACGAATGCATTGAGATTGCCGAATACTTGCAGAACCATTTAGAAAGTCAAAATACGCTATCACCGGGTCTCTTCTAACGGTTCTGATTGAGATTGCAAAGAGCACCTCACTGTCCAAAAAACCAGAACTTCAAACAATACACTTTAATGATAAAATCTTCCAAGGTTATAGGCAACGCAATGGCATTCGGTTAAGCTAAAACTGCATGATACACTGATTCTCTATTGTTAGATATGCTCACTTTGGAGAAACATTCATGGATTTTTGGAGTCCTTATCAAGAAATCATCCAGGGAATTTGCTTAAATTTTGATGGCAGATGGAAAATTCGGAATCGGGTAATAGACACTCAATTTTTAGTTTTATTTATTTTCAAGTTGGTTTTGAGCAAAAATCAACAGGGATATAAAAGTTTACTGAATGAACTGTGGGAGGGCTCAGAAATAAACGCTTTTCAAAAGCGACCGGTTTCAGCTTCTTCACTTTGCGAAGCCAGGCAAAAATTACCCGAAGAAATTTTTATCGAACTCAATAGAGCGATTTTATTAAATCAAGAAAAATCTAATCCGCTTCCAATGTGGTGTGGGCACCGTGTTTTTGCAGCGGATGGCTCAAGAATTAATTTACCGCATGAGCTTTTACTCAAAGGATACAAGGCTCCAAATAAGGGTCAATACTATCCGCAAGGGTTAATGACAACTCTATACCATTTAGGCAGTGGCTTTATTTATGATTGTTTACTCAGTGCGGCAGGTAAAAGTGAGCGTACTTGTCTCCTAAGTCAAATGGATACCTTGTCTGAGGGAGATATACTAGTGCTTGATCGAGGCTACTTTAGTTATTTAGTGCTCTACGAAGCCATGCGAAAAGGCATTCATCTTATTTGTCGCCTGCAGTCTGGAAGCATGAATGAAACCATCAAGTTATTTTGGGAAAGTGATTTAACCGATACCATTATTGATTATAATCCCTCTTCCTCAGTCAAATCAGAAATAAAAAAGCAAGGATATTCTTTAAATTATAAGACAATCCCATTGCGTCTTATTAAATATAAAATTAATGATGAAACCTATGTTTGCGCAACAACACTGATGGGTGAATGCTATCCATTAGATGATTTTCCCCGCGTTTATCATGGCCGATGGGGAATAGAAGAGTTGTATAAAATATCCAAAATGTTTATTGATATTGAAGATTTTCACAGTAAAACTGAACGAGGAGTCAAGCAGGAGTTGTACGCTCACGTCTTATTGATAAATATTGCTCGTATATTTGAATCTGAGGTTAACAGGAAACCGCCACCTCCTTCAGCGGGCGATGATCAAACTGAAAAAAACAGTGAAATGAAAAAAAGTTATTGGCAGGAGTTTTGTGGGAAAGTGCAGGAACTCAAGATAAATTTTAAAAATTGCTTGCTTGTTATTGGGCGATTTATAGAAAAATTACTTCTATCCTTGTTACCAGAAGAAAAAGAAAACTGGTTAACAAAGATGCTTAACAGTATTTCACGTGTACGACAAAAAATACGCCCGGGGCGCCATTTCCCTAGGCGATCGAGAAAACCTCGAGGTAAATGGCAGAGCAGTTACTCTTTTAGAACTGTAAATGCTTAACCGAATGCCATTGATAGGCAACGTCCCTAAAAATTTCTTCGAGCGAAAAAAGAGATAATGGAGGCAAATTTTATCTAAATTTGAGGAAGCATATTGAGTATATGTGACGAAAATTTAGATAAAATTTGACCCATTTCGCTCTTTTTGCAGCCGAAAAAATCTTTAGGGAGTCGCAGTCCTGCCTCTGATAACAGGCTGAGCAAATCTTCCTGTGTTAATCCTGTTTGCGCGTATATGTTTTCTTTTTCTATTAACATGATTCCATCCCATTTGTTATTAATATTTATCTGGTGAGTGTTGTGTCGAGGTTTTATTTATTCCGAAGCATATGTCTCAATCAATGCCTTTAGTTGTGCTGCGTCCGGCTTGCCTGAACATCCATCCATTCCAGCTTTTTTAAACTGTTCTTGATAATCCGGTTCATCAGAGTGAGATGTCATGGCAACAATAGGCACATAGCTTTTATTCGTCTTTTCAATTGAACGGATTACTTTGGCAACTTCAATGCCACTGATATCTGGCAAGTCTATATCCATCAATATCAGGCAATATTTATCGCTATACATGGAAAGTGCTGTTTTGCCGTCTGGCGCGATGTCGGCTTTGAAACCAAGGTTTTTTAACATGGCTTGTAAGGCGAACTGAAGAAGTTGATTGTCTTCAACGATAAGAATTTTGATTTTTGACTTTGTTTGGCAGCCCAATTTAATCTTTGAGCAAATCACATTTGATGGTATTTTGCTCTGAAGCATAGTTTTTTGCTTTTCTATGCCTCTATTTTTCTGTGCGTTAATCGATTTATCCATAATATGCACCTCTAAGAATTAAAAACATTTTTGTTTCCTCTTCTCATCCTCTCATTGCTCATTTGAACACACACTGAAATTTAATTAAAATACTAAAATGGGTGTCTATTTTTTAGGGCTATTTCTTGTGGAAAATTTAGTGGAATTAACAGAGTGGAAAAAAATTAGGAAAAAAGTTAGTCATATAAATCCCTCACTTTCTGGACTGATTGACGAGCTTGATCCCTCAAATGAGTATCCTTTGATTAAGCTTAATAATCGTTTTGGAGATTTGCTTGTTACTAATGGGAAATTTTCTATTGATCTTGGAGACTTAAAAAATTTAGTTAATTACAGTCAGATACCACTTTCTTTAGTAATGGATAAATATTTGGAAGTCTTCGTTAAAAATGATGAAAGAATTATACCCTTAAATATTGTTAAAGAGGGCGGACTTCTAGGGCTGTTCGAAACAATCGATTCTTTATTTAGTGAGCATTCAAACCCTCCTTGGTGTGTAACCTCGGGGGCTCGATCTATTTTTCTATTGCCAAGAGTAACTGATCAATCAAGATATAGAAAATTAAACTTAACTTATGGTCTACCCCCATCTCATCAAGTTAGGAACTTAAAGGATCAATGGTTTTTTCTGAAATCCTTAGCAAGACATCCAAATTTTAGGCAGAAATGGAACTCAGAGACTTTAATATTCACTAACCCTTGGTTTAATAAAAATAAAAATGATAGCAAAGAATGGCGCAATTTTTATGATTATGTTTTTGGTCAAGCATGGCACATCGCTAATTTCGCATTACTAAAATTTAATGTTGAATTAGAGTGGGAATCTTTTGCTAATGCTTTATTTGATAGGCGGCTAAAATTCGACCAATATGTTTCAGACAACATTAAACATTTAATGATGCTATCTGCTGCTAAACTACCAGGCTTCACCCCCGCAGATCACTCTCAGAAAGCAGCCCCAACCAATGAGTTTCAAAGAATATACATTGAAGAATATCAATTAAAAGATTATGCACCTATTTTAATGCATACAGCGCCATTAGACACTATCTTTAAAAATCCTGTCTATTATTCTCTTTCTTATCCAACCTTGCTAGAAGGAGCGCCAGGAACATCCAACAATAAAACAATTATGATGGACTTGCTAGACATAATGACCAAAATAAAGACAATACAGGAAAGAGTAAAAGAAGAGAGTTTCATAAAGAACATCCACTTTTCTTACTTTCATTCTGAAAAAAACGCTCGTGCTTATGTTGAATCAAGTCGAAATTTAAGTACGTATGACAATAGATTTTCAAAATATAATAAGGTCTTCTCAGATCGTATCTTTCCTGACATGAGCCCGTTCTGGTGGGGATGCATTGGAATAAAGAGAGAAATTTAGGGTGTGTTTACATTTTAAGCGAAATACTCGGGTTATTTATCTCATAATTACCACCAGAATTTTCTTTTATCCATTCAATTCCGCACTTACTCTCTAAATCATTGTTGGAAAATGATCTCGGGAAATAGTGAGCATAGCTCTCTAAAACATACTGCTGAATATAAGGATCCAACATAATTCGATTATAATTATGGCTAAAACATAAAGGATCGACACTTGCCTGTAAGTAAATAGCTTGTATGATTGAGCCCATTAATAACCCTCTGGTCAGTAATATTTCAAGCGGGTCACTTTTTTCTGTTCGATCAAAATTAATAGGGAAACCACCAGAAGCTAATAAAATTTTGTCTCTTGAGTCGGTAAAAATAATTATGTCATCTAGAGGATTTAGTTTTACTCTTGGGGATTGCTTGCTAACCTTTTCTAAAAGTTCCCTAAATTCACTATCTTCTGAGCTACAGCTAATAAAAATTTTATCTTTTATTAATGAAAATATATTAATTGCCTTTGTACTATCTTGTCCTGTACAAAAAAATACGCAGTCTGAGTTGCGCATTACACTTTCTGGCGAAGATAAAGGAATCAAATTTTCTTTTAAATCTTTAGGATATCTGATGTAACTCTTATCATAAGCAAATATTTTTCCCATAGATAAAAAATATCTAGCCAAAGCTAAGCCCAATGAACCATTTCCAATGATTCCATACTGTAAATCCTCCGGATTATTTTCAGTTTTTTTCAAAATATTTTTCACCACGGCCCTAATAATTGATTGTGCTATAATAGGGGATTCGTGATACTTCTTAACAGCAGAAGAGGCAACTTCAATAACAGGAAATGGTCTATAACTTAGTTCTTGGCTATATAATCCCCCGCGGGTTTGCTCTATACCAACTATTTTATATTTATTTAAAAGGTGGTTTGGAATTTGCTCAATGCATCGCCCACCTTCGTCCAAAATAATAATTTTTCTAATTTTCTTATGTTTTAAATCTTCTAGGCATTTTCCCCACATTTCATGAACTTTATTAGATGCGGTTCTACTATAGCCACCAAGTAGCAATTCTTCCGATGAAGAATAAACCTGAACACCTAGCTTCTTGATTTCCTTATATGAACTATCCACACGGGAGTAAGGTTTATCCGTGAAAAGCATGTTCTGAGGTAAGAAACCCAATTTAATTAGGTGCTCAAAAAAATGAACTGTACTTGGTAAAAAGTGTTGAACACCTATCAGGTATGTATCCTCTAAGTCAACTTTTATTTTTTCGCTTGAAAATTTATTTATCACATCCAATAGCAAAGGCTGATAAGACATTTCATCTTGACGATATGACTTTTTTTGATGATTTTTAAAAAAGCTACTTTTGCAGCGAGAAATTTTCTTTTGACTTTGAGTTTTTTTTATTGTTATTGCTCGATTTGCAAGTAAAAAACGTTCTATCATATTACAATACCTAGCCTCCCCATTGTTTATTGATTATAAATTTTTTTCTTCTTCAGAGTATTTTGGCAAATATTTTCACAGTTAAGGTAATTTTGCTTGACCACATCAGTTTTTTAACCTTTAGGGTGTGTTTACATTTCATTTTTTTGTTACAAAACGCGTATAGTGGGTCAAATTTCAAGCAAATTTTCGTCACCTATATGAATAGGCTTCCTCAAATTTACTCAAAATTTGCCTCCATTACCCACATTTTGTATCAAAAAAATGAAAGGTAAACACACCCTAATAAAACCATTTTTTCAGCCCATTCACCCAAATCACCCAAGGCGTACTGCCCTCCATCGCTGGTACCTTACCTGTCACCACCCCTGTTTGAGAAGGCGGAAGCGTTTTCTCAACCCGACCTTTTGAGTCAATGATCGCAGTCACCCCATCATTTGTCGCTGTGAGTAAATATCGACCCGTTTCTAATGCACGCATACGAGTTATCTGAAGCTGCTGATCCTGGGCAATTGAAGGGTCAAACCAACTGTCATCCGTTAAAGTTACCAGTATTTGTGCAGCAGGCAATTGACTGGCAATCAAAAAAGGATACGCAATTTCATAACAGATCGATGCACTGAAAGGCACGCCCTTCACAAAAAGCAACCCTTGATCATATGCTCCAGGCATCATATCTGACATTGGAATTTCAATATGACGCAATACAAAAGCTAATAGGGAGCGGAACGGTACATACTCTCCAAAAGGCACCAAATGACGTTTCAGATAAGTACCGTTCCCTTCCCCCAAGAGGATAATGCCATTATAAAAATGGGTGGCATGATGTATCGGTATTCCCAAAATAATTGCCGTATGATGCTGCTTTGCATCTTGATCCAGCGCATTCAAAAAGGGCTGTGCCTGCTCTTTCAACATAGGCACTGCAGCCTCTGGCCAGATAATCACATCACTCTTCCAATGCAAATGGGTCAACCTGCGATAAGTATTTAAAATAGACCCTAATTGACTTTCATCCCACTTCAAAGACTGATGGATATTCCCTTGTACCAAACTGACGGTTAATGCGCGACCGGTTGGTTGAATACCCCAGGAAAGGCTTTGCATCCCCCAAAGCCCCAGGCCAAGCAATATTCCAGCTAAAGAACAACCCAGCCAAACCAATCGTTTCCTCACTAAAAAAAGCGCAGCCAGTAAGCTGCTAAAAATTAAAGTAACAAGAGAAACGCCATAAACCCCTAATATAGGCGCAACAGAAGATAACATCGTGTCTATTTGACTATACCCCAAAAATAGCCAGGGAAAGCCAGTCAGCACAAAGGTTCTAAGCGCTTCAAATAAAACCCAAAAAAGCGGAAATCCCCACAACAAATGATTCCCTTTAAAAAGCTTTCTGGATGACCAGCCCTGAACAGCCAAAAATAAAGCCAGAAAAGCAATGAAAAGCAGCGTAATAAAAAAGGCTAAAAGCACAGGTGCTTTTCCAAACGTATGAATACTGATATAAACCCAGTAAACCCCTGTACTGAAAAACCCCAGACCAAACAACCAACCAGATTGAAAGGCCTGCTTAGGGGTTGAGAAATACCACAGAGATAGCAGGCAGGCAGGCACCACTATACCCAGCCCAGAGAGATGAAAAGGAGCAAATGCCAAGGTTAATGCACAGCCCAGGAAGAACGCGAGCAGAGATTGACAACTCGTATGATGCAACCATCTGACGCTGAATTTCTTAAGATACATTCGTCTTTCGAACCCGAAACAAATGAATCCGTCGGTTATCCGATTGTACTACCTCAAACTCAAAATTATCCATCTGGGTTTTTTGTCCCACTTTAGGTAAATGTCCTATCGTTTGCAATATCAACCCCCCCACCGTATCAGATTCCTCGTCACTAAATGCAACATTAAAGTAAGTATTAAATGTTTCAATCGGTGTTAGCGCTTTCACCAAGAACGTATCTGGCTCCATTTCTCGAATATAAACTTCCTTTTCATCTTCCTGATCATATTCATCCTCTATCTCCCCAATAATCACCTCTAAAATGTCTTCCATGCTCACCAGACCTGCCAAATTTCCATATTCATCCAATACAATCGCCATATGTGTTCGCTTTTGACGGAACTCCCTGAGCAAAATTTCCAGGTGTTTACTTTCAGGCACAAAAAAGCCCGGCCGCAAAACTTTCTGAATATCAAAATAAGCTGCTTTTCCAAACCCATAAGGCAAAAGATCTTTGGCCAATAAAATACCAACAACCTTATTTCCATCGCTATCTAACACAGGAAACCGGGAATGATTCGAATCCACCAAAACAGGCAATATTTCATCGATGGATGCAGACTCTCGTATCGTCACCATTTGCGGCCGTGGAATCATAATATCTTTCGCTCGCAATTCTGAGACCTCTACAACCCCTTTAATCATCCTAAAGGCGTCCAGATCTAAAATATTACGTTCTTGTGCCTCTTGCACGACTTCCAGCAATTGCTCCCGGTCTTTAGGCTCTGGCAGCAAAAGATGAATTAAACGATCAAGCCAGTTTTTTGAAGAAAAATTTGCCATAAAATAGTTCAATACGCCTTATATGGATTTGGAAAACCAAGTTTTTTTAAAAGGTCAATCTCCAAGCCTTCCATCTGTTCAGCTTCTACAGATGTCATATGATCATAACCCAATAAATGTAAAATACCATGAATAGTCAAGTGTGCCCAATGCGCCTTCAGGCTTTTTTTTTGCACTTTCGCCTCAAGAACCACCACAGGCGCACAAATCACAACATCACCAACCAATGGAGCCGTTTCCAGAGGAAAAGCCAATACATTCGTCGGCTTGTTTTGTCCTCGAAATTGAGTATTCAATGCCGTCATTTCTGGCACATCCACAATACGCACCGTGACCTCTGCCTCATCACATTGCTTTGCCAACGCAGATAAAACCCAATCCTGAAAGCATGTAAATTCAGGGATATCAACTATTTCTGATACATTCTGAATATCAATCTCTATGTGCACGTTGTGCCTCATCATCTTGTGCATACCGTTGAACAATTTTCTGAATCAAGGGATGACGCATCACATCCTGAGCCTGAAAAGTAGTTAAGGAAATCCCTTCTACATCTTTTAAGATGCGTACGGCATGCTTTAATCCAGACTCTATGTTTCGGGGTAAATCAATCTGGGTAATATCCCCAGTAATCACAGATTTAGAACCAAAGCTCATTCGTGTCAAAAACATTTGCATCTGTGCAGGCGTGGTATTTTGACTTTCATCCAAAATGATAAAGGCATCCTTTAATGTTCTTCCTCGCATATAAGCCAATGGTGCAATTTCTATGATGTTTCGTTCAATCAGGCGAGCAGTTTCATCTACCCCAAGCATTTCGAAAAGTGCATCATAAAGCGGGCGTAAATAAGGATCTACTTTTTGAGTCAGATCCCCAGGGAGAAAACCCAGCCTTTCTCCCGCTTCAACGGCCGGCCGGGTTAAAATAATTCTCTGAATCTCTCCTCGATCCAATGCAGAAATAGCACAAGCCACTGCCAGATAAGTTTTGCCTGTTCCTGCAGGCCCTATCCCAAAATTGATATCATGTTCCATAATCCGATCGACATAACGATACTGATTAGGGCTATGAGGACGAATACGTAAATGCCTTGTTTGAATTTGGAGTTTTTCATGCTTGAGCTCCTGGGTTTGAAGGACTGCCTTATTCTCAACAGACTGTAATACCATGAACACATGACGAGAAGAAAGCTGTTTCCCCAACGCAGCATCTTCATATAACTTAAGCAGGGTATTCAGCGTCTTCTCAACAGCCTCCGGTTGACCTGACACTTCAAACTCATGCCCACGATTCCGAATAGAAACTTTAAAATGCGTTTCGATTTGCCGCAAATGCTCATCCAGCTTTCCAGACAAGATAGAAAGTCGGCGATTATCCTCAGGGGATAAAACTAATCGATCGGTTTTTTGGGGGTGCTTATTCAAACTGTATCTTGGCTCTCAACGATATTGACAAAAAATTTGGCTTAAGATGTGTCTACGTTCTTCTAAAAGAATTGTATGTTATACATTCAATTTGTCAAAAATAAAAAAATTCGTCACTATTCACCACTTTACCACATGTAGCGATTCCTCCCGCCATTGCAAGGAACGAATTGACATGGCAATTCAGCTGCAAGTTGATTGGGCTCGTGTAAACAGCTGATAAATAAAACAAAATTTCGACCGACATTACTTTACCCTTATTGCCAGAAATTGCCACCCTCGGACAAGAATTGCTTCCCTTGATTAGCGCGACTCGCAAGCCAAGCTTACGATCACTTTTAAGGGGAGAATCGCGATTCTCCTTCTTAATATCCCCCATCGCGAATAGAGGATGTTGCAAGTCATTGATAAATTAGAGTGTTTTCCGGCGAAAATTGCTGCTTTATTACTCAATAGCTTTACAGAAAATATTTTTTCTTTTAGAATACTGGCAAGTGGGTTGTAGCTATTAGCGGGGTGAATATATGAAAAAATTTCGTGTTTTTTTCTTTCTATCAAGTTTGATGTTTTTCTCTTCCCTTGCTTTCGGTGCAGAGCCAGAAAATCTTAATAACCATAAACAAACCCTGATTGAATACTATAAGTCCGGTCAATACGAAAAAGACATTGAAGCGGTTATTCACCAGGCACACACTTATCTAAAAGAACATTTAACCTGTCGTAAAAGTCAATCAACTGTTTCAAACAAAAAATTAGCCATCGTCCTGGACATTGATGACACCGCTCTTTCAAACTACAAAGATCTACATAGCCTAAATTTTGGCGGCAACCATGACCTGTGGGATGAATTCGCTCACAAGGCTGATGCCCCAGCCATTTCCCACACATTAAAGCTGTACCAATTTGCCAGGGCAAATGGTATTGCTGTGATATTTATCACAGGTCGACGTGAAGGGAAGGTTTTGCGCACTGCCACCATTAAAAATCTTAAAAAAGCCGGATACAACCATTGGGATAAACTCATCTTAAAACCCATCGCTTTCCACCAAAAACCCACAGCCCTTTATAAGGCCTCTATGAGAAAACAGTTATCTGAAAATGAGGGTTACAATATTATCCTCAATATTGGAGATCAAAAAAGCGACCTAACCGGTGGATACGCACAAAAATCCTTTAAGTTACCTAACCCTTATTACTATATTCCTTAAGCATCCCTTCCCGCACACGGAAAGGGATTCTCATTACTTTCCAGCGGATATTGTTCCCTGATTTTGCTTTAAAATTTTTAACACCTGCTTTTCACTAAACCCTTTTACTCGAACCAAATCTTCCACTCGATTAAACCGTCCAACACGCTTTCGATCAGCTAACACTGCTTCAGCTCTTTTTTTACCAATGCCTTTTAGCCCCATTAGCTCATCTAAGGTAGCAGAATTAATATCTACCCCTACGGTAGTCGCCTGCCCCTTTTTTGCCTCACTCTTATGCTCTGTCCAGGTAGTGTTAGCCAAAGCTTGACTTGAAATACTTGTACTCACTAAACCACTGGCTAACAAGAGAACTGTTGATATTTTATTGAAAAACATAAAATCACTCCTTTTTCTTAGGGCGTGTCATCAATTAATTGTTTAGCTTCAAAATGGGGTAATAGAGATAAATTTTATGCAAATTTGAGGAAGCATATCCAGATATGTGACGAAAATTTGCATGAAATTTGACCTATTATACGCGTTTTGAAGCTAAACAATTAATTGATGAGACGCCCTAATATTGAACGTAGGTGTGTTATCCATTCATTTTTTAAGTTTAAAATGTAAGTAACGCACCCTCATTCCCCTATTATCTCTAACAGATAAAGAGTGCTTCAATACCGTGATTTTATGAATATGACTTTTTATAGCGCTCTTTCTAGGGCGTGTCATTCATTTTATAGCTTCAAAAATGTGGGCAATGGAGACAAATTTTATGCAAATTTGACCCATTATACGGCGTTTTAAAACTAAAAAATGAATGGATGACACGCCCTCATTTAAGCTGATGTTTCAACGCGATATTGGCTCGCTTCAATCGAATCCACGAAAAAAACATGCCCATCCCTCCTAATAAAATACCAACCCCCAATGTGACAGCCAATAAAAGTGGCAAAGGTATTGCTATCGTTCCAATATAGTAATGAATGGATACTTTCTCAGGGTTTAACATAGAAAAACTAACCCCAAAAACCACAATAAAAAATCCTGCTATATAAAAAATGATACGCATTATGCCTGTCCTATGTGAAAAAGCAATTTTTTCCAAAAAGCTAAAGAATGCCTGTAATATAAGATAAATTCAGACGGAAAGGAAGTTTAGCCTAAATTAATCAGTTGAAAACCACTTCAAAAGACAAAGGCACTGAATTTGAAAAAGATTTTTTATCTTTTCAGGCTCACCGTAGAGGTGACTACGCTTTCACCCAAAAAGATAAAAAATCTTTCACATCTTCAGCACCTTTGTCCTTCTCGCTACGTTTTCAACTGATCAATTTAGGTTTAACACCTCTGGGTAAATAGAAAATTCCACACCACACTTCTAATTTTCATGGAAAATTAGAAGTGTGGTGTGGATTTACTCGTTTGATAGATGCCGCCCAAGATTTAATCGACCGAAATATCGCAAATTTATTTTGACAAGATCCTCTGCGCGAAAACTCCGCCAACACTCAAATATTGGAGAGATCTTTCAGGTTTGGAGGTAGATTGGGTGATTAGTATACTTGAAGCGTATATTCCTATTGAGGTTAAATAGACTGAAATACCTTCCTTCCAGGACATAAAACACTTACAAATTTTTCTGGCAGAATATGAAAAAGCAAAACGCGGATATATCATTTGCCGAACGCCACATCAAATGAAACTCACTGACCAAATTTATGCAATTCCCTGGCATGAACTGGATCAGTTGCCATGTCTTCAGCAAACAGACTGGAGGAGGGTATCATCTTGGCCTTCCATAGGCCAGGATGATATTTTTAAGCAATAATGTGCTGTGTATACACTTATGCTCCCACAACCGATATTAGTCTTGTTCCTTATCTTTCATTTGTTCTTTAATCAAATCCCCTAAAGTCGCCCCTTTAGGCTCTTCAGATTCAACTTCCATTCTCTTTTCACTATCCCGTTTCTTTGACGCTGTTGCTTTCGCTAAATTCGAGGTTAAATTAATGGCAGGCGTTTTCTTTTCTATTCCCAATACATACGCTTGAACGTCCTGATCTACACTTAAGAGTTCTGACAGATCTTCAACGGGTGTCTCTCCATACTCACTTGCCAACAAAATACCTTTTGCAGTCCCTAAATCAATCAAAGCACGCTTTGCATCAACTTCTATCACTTTACCAGTCACCAGCGTCCCTTTAGGATATTCACTCATAAAGGCTTCTTTAGGATCTCCTTCTAATTGTTTGATACCTAAAGAAACTCGCTCCCGCTCTGGATCTAAAGAAAGCACGACTGCCTCAACCTCCTGACCTTTCTGATAGTTTCGAATGGCTTCTTCCCCAGATTGAGTCCAGGAAATATCAGACAAATGAACCAGACCATCAATATTACCATCCAGACCAATAAAGATGCCAAAATCAGTAATAGAGCGAACCTGTCCTTTTACGACATCCCCTTCTTTATGATTTTCAGAGAATGCAACCCAAGGGTTAGGCAAGCACTGTTTAATACCGAGTGAAATTCTACGGCGCTCCTCATTAATCTCAAGCACCATCACTTCGACTTCCATTCCAACTTTAACCACCTTAAATGGATGTACGTTTCTATTGGTCCAATCCATTTCAGACATATGAACCAACCCTTCAATCCCTTCTTCAATTTCTACAAAACAGCCATAATCTGTCAGATTAGTCACTTTACCAAATAGGCGTGTCCCTACAGGATAACGGCGCACCAAATTCAACCATGGATCTTCTGTCAACTGTTTCATACCCAATGAAACCCGACTCTTTTCACGATCAATCTTTAGAATTTTGACTTTCAATTTATCACCGACATGATATAGCTCAGATGGATGTGTCACGCGTTTCCAGGCAATATCTGTGATATGTAAAAGACCATCGATACCGCCCAAGTCCACGAAAATACCGTAATCGGTGATGTTTTTAACGACCCCTTCCATTTCCTGGCCTTCTGCCAGCTCTTCAATAGCCACCTGATTTTCAAGACTTTGCTCTCGCTCAATAATATTTCTACGAGAAACCACCATGTTGCCGCGCTTTTCATCAACCTTCACAATTTTCAGTTCAAGCGTTTGACCCACTAAGGCCCCTAAGTCTCTGACAGGACGAACATCTACGAGTGATCTTGGCAAAAATGCCTTGATAGATTTTAGAATCACAGTTAATCCGCCCTTAACAACCTTCTCAACCTGTCCTTCAACAGATTTTCCATTGATATAAGCATCTTTTAGCATTTGCCAATCTTCTGCACGCTTGGCTTTCTCTCTTGAAAGACGTGTTTCACCAGATCCATCTTCTGCCACTTCAATCATGACATCAACCACACTGCCCTCAGAAATCAGTAATTCTCCATGCTCATCATAAAATTGCTCTAGTGGAATGACAGCATCGGTTTTAAGGCCGGCATCCACAACGACCAACTTCCTGGATTCATCAATGTACATGACGGTTCCCTGAATGATGGTGCCAGACCGCATTTTCAAATGATCAATACTTTGTGCAAATAATTCTTCAAAATTGTGTTGAATAGAAATGGATGGGATAGATTGAATAGACATAGGTTAAGAAATTTAAGGTGTTAGTTAATCAAAAGAGTTCAGGGGTTTTCCCCAAACTCGCCTATATAAAATGCTTATCTTTACATAATTGTATCACAAAACGAAAAACACCATCCGCATCCAAATCTGTGGTTTCAACCACAATTGCGTCAGGCGCTGGTTTTAATGGGGCAACCTCTCGTTGACTATCATCTCGGTCCCGATCTATTAAACCCCTTAAAACATCTGGCAGATTAACATGTATACCCTGTTGTTTCAACTGAAGATAACGCCTTTTTGCGCGAATTTCAGGATCTGCCTTCAAAAAAAGTTTAAGTGAAGCATCTGGAAAAACCACCGTACCCATATCCCGACCATCCGTTACAAGCCCAGGAAGCTGCCGACTTTCTCGCTGACAAGACATTAACCTGTCTCTTACCACAGGAAAAGCACTGACACGAGAAGCCATTTTCGAACAATCTTCTTCTCGAATACGCTCAGTCACTTCCCAATCTGCCAAAAAGAGGTGGTTTTTATCCCGCCTTTCTTCAACCCGCAAGTCTTGAGAAAGCTGGTTGCACAATTTCAGCAACTGTTGTTCATTGGAAATATCTTGCTGTTTTTCTATCGCCAGCACCGCCAGGAGTCGATAAAAAACTCCGCTATCCAGATAGTGCCAACCTAATTTTTTAGCTAACCTAAAGCTTAATGTGCCCTTTCCTGAACCTGTTGGCCCATCTACGGTAATGACTGGAATAGTCTGCTGTTTCATAGTTTACTAGAGTGTATCTTCAATTTAGGGTGTGTTTACATTTCATTTTTTGGTTACAAAATGTGGGTAATGGAGGGAAATTTTGAGTAAATTTGAGGAAGCCTATTCATATAGGTGACGAAAATTTACTTGAAATTTAACCCATTATACGCATTTTGTAACCAAAAAATGAAATGTAAACACACCCTATTTTTCAAATTTATCCATAAAACGAATCAGGGCATCCACCCCGCTTTCTGGCATTCCATTATAAAGACTGGCTCTCATCCCACCTAGCACTTTATGGCCCTTCAGGTAAGTTAACCCTGCTTCCCTGGCTTCCTGAAGAAAGTGTTGTTCTAAGGACATGTTTTTCAACCTGAAGATGACATTAATGCGAGAACGATTTTCAAAACAAACAGAATTTTCATAAAGCTTGCTCTGATCAATAAACGCATAAAGCTTTCCAGACTTGCACTCACTCCGCCTGGCCATTTCCAAAATGCCCCCTTCTCTTTTTATCCATTTTAGATTAAGTCCTAACATATACCAGGGAAATGTTGGAGGCGTATTTCTCATAGAATGAAATTCAGCTTGCTGCTGATAATTAAAAACAGCAGGGGTTAATGGATTAGCCTGCCCTAACAAATCTTTTCGTACAATAACAACGGTAATCCCTGAAGGGCCCATATTTTTCTGCGCGCAGGCATAAATAAGACCAAATCTTGAAACATCAACGGGTCTTGAAAGTATGTTGGAAGACATATCCGCCACTAAGGGCATCTCAGAATCTATATCAGGAATGGATGGAAACTCAAGGCCGTGGATCGTTTCATTATCCACATAATGCAAATACGCAGCCTCCTGATCTATCTGCCAATCAGCGACAGGAGCAATGGCGTTAAATCCATTTTCAGAAGATTCTGTCACAATTTGAACCTGTCCAAATCGTTTTGCTTCAATCGCAGCCAATTGAGACCAATGTCCAGTGCAAGCGTAGTTTGCCTTCCTCTGATACCCCAATAAGTTCATAGGCACCATTGCAAACTGCCCCTGCCCTCCACCACTCAGAAAAAGAATGTGATAATGGCTGGGGACATTTAAAACCTCTCTAAAATCTTGTTCAATTTCTTCAGCCAATGCCATAAATTCTGGGGAGCGGTGGCTAATTTCCATGATGGACGCGCCCGTTCCCCGCCAATTCAGTAAATCTCGCTGAGCTTCCTCAAGCACCTCCAACGGGAGCATAGCGGGGCCTGCACCAAAGTTAAAAGTACGATTTGTCATAAGTGTATATCTTCATTTCTACGATACAGATGTAACTAAAGCTTATAGCTGCTAATACAAGCAGCTTACCAGAAGCTAGCACATCTGTAAGCAAATAATCTTAGATTCGGCTATTGAAAGCTACTGCGAAGCACTAAGACACACCCTAGGAGGTGACGACACCTTCTAACAAAAAAAATTTTTCTCACTGCTAAACTCTTCGCTACTCATCTCTTCACTTGTTCTATCCAATATCGCTTTCTCAATTTCATCCACCATTTCCTCTGAAGAAGCATCAATATTTTCTATGCCTAAAAATTCTGACGATATAGTATCTATGAACTGTAACCCTTGCTCCTTGAGTTCATTGTCAGAAAATTTAAATTGCTCAATATGATTACGCACCCCCACTAATTCATCATAGAGTTGTGTCGAATTTAGATGCAATAATTCATCCATGTTATCAGGGATCGCACTGCTCATACAGGCAGTCTCAATAAGGTTTGAAAACTTCATTGTTAATCTACCCAACAGGCTGCTAATAGATAAAGTATCAATCATACGCTTTTCGATCCCTTCCAAGCTCTCTAGATCATGATCATGCTCACTATCTAATCCCTCAACTTCATCAAAAGAGGATTTTTTTTCCTTTATAGCATTAGAAATCGCTCTCAAATCTGTGATGAGATTTGACGAGCACTCATAAAGCGTATAGGTTTTCTTAAAATGACCATCCTCAATCTTAAACTCAAAAGAATTCAGCATTTCCGTCGCTAAGACACTTGCTTTTTCTCTAGCAAGGTGAATCATTTCCAGCCTTCTTTGCTTTAACATCTGTTGGCTCAAATGCTTTTCATGTAGACCTACAAGAGATTTATCTGATAGAGAACAACCTTTCGTTAACATATCTTCTACAAAAAGAAACAAAGGATCTTGATCTTCCTCAGGCACTTCTTCCACTAAACAGGTCGAGAATTGATCTTCAAAATGAGAAAAAGCGCTACCCATATCGCTGATATTCCTTTCATCATCATCCAAAAATGCCATACGTTTTACAGTGCTTAATATTTTTTCTTCATTCAGATAATTCAGAAAAGTATCAGATTTTTTAGTGCCAAGAGGGGTTTTTATGATCATTATGTTTTCGATCTCTTCTGGCGTGAGACCATTCACATTCAATGTTAAATGAGATTGGATTAATTCTGGATATTGATTATGCGTTAAAATAACAAACTGACCTCCTCTTTCCCAAATGGATTGGAACATTTCAATGACACCTGGCTTTAAGTTATCAGCGATCACTTGGGCATTATTATTCCCTGCTGCCTGGTAATTATCCCTGAAGGGAGACTGATAGGTATGGTTTTTTGTTAGTGTCAAATCAAAATCAAAAATAAAAAGTATGCCATCCGCTTTAGGTTTAACAAATAAAGCATTCTGTTGCATCTTATTTCTCCTCTCTTTTTTACTGTAAGTAATATGAGAGACATCATAAAGTGCTCAGATTAAGCAAATGTTAACACGCGGATAAAACCTCAAACTCCTTTGTAGTCGCCTCTGAAGAATACGAAAAGTGATTATAACGATTCCTCCGTCATTGCGAGCGAAGCGCGGCAATCCAGGCAAGAGCTTGTATTGAAGGCTCAAGCTTATGTGGGGTTTAATCAGTTTGAGCCTGGATTGCCGCGTCGCTTCGCTCCTCGCAATGACGGAGGGCGGTTAATTTACCCAACACCATAGCTGATGACGGGAGGCACTGTTACATGGGGTGAACATGGTGGAAATCTTCCTTGGCAGCACCTTCGTTTTGCAAGCTTTTTAATGGTTAATCAACGGATCCTTGCAAAAAATTTAATTCTTTTTCTCTTGCAGGCTAATGGTTTCAAGGCTTTTCGAATTCTTCAGAAGCGACTAACTATTCCCCCGTCATTGCGAGCGAATCGTGGCAATTCAGGTAGGAGTTTGTATCGAAGAATCAAGCTTATGAGGTTTTAATAAGCTTAGGGCTGGATTGCCGCGTCGCGTCGCTTAGCTCCTCGCAATTGTAAGTTAAAAACATGGTATAAAAGAAATTAAGAAGGATAAGTTTAAGTTCCCCTAACTAGTTAGGGGAACTTAACGGGGTCGGACGATCGTCTCGCAATAGGTGAATAATCACCGTCGTCATCAAGATCTCCGCCTCCAAAGTCCTTCACCGCGTTTGAATAGTTGTCTGGGACACAACATAAGTGCACCCGTTTACAATCTTAAACCATTTCTTTATGCGAGGACTTACATGAAAATATATCACAACTTCGTAGGAATCGATATCGGAAAATCCGAGGTTGTCGTTAACCTTCTCGGTCAAAAAAGCTCTTTCTCTTTTGAAAATTCCTCTTCAGGTTTTCAAGCTTTCTTGGATCAATTCCTTTCTAAAATCAATTCACCCTTTATTGTTCTTGAAACTACAGGTGGGTATGAGCAACTCTTTCTTCAAAAACTTCTTGATATCAATGCTACTGTCCATAGAGCTAATACCAGACTGGTCAAGCATTTCATTAGATCACTAGGTCAAAAAGCTAAAACAGACTCTATTGATGCTAAATGTTTAGCTTACTACGCTTTTGAACGACATCAGAAACTCTCTGTTTATCAAAATCCTTCTCATGAGGCTACTCAACTAGCTTCCTTAACTCAGAGAAGAATAGATTTAAATCAGATGCTTGTTCAAGAAAAAAATAGAGTTCAGAGTCCAAATGTCTCTGAGTTTGTGAAAAAAAGCTGCAAAGAGCTTATAAAGCATATACAGAAACAGCTAGATGAACTTAATAAAAAAATCCAATTAATCATTGAGTCTAACAAGCTCTTGCAAGAAAAAAAGGAAATGCTTTTAACTATCCCTGGTATAGGCAATATTATTGCCAATGCTTTAATCGCTTTACTTCCTGAGCTGGGCCAGCTTAATCGAAGAAAAATTGCAAGCCTTTGTGGCTTGGCTCCTTTTCCCTGTGAAAGTGGTCAGCATAAAGGTTATCGAAGAACTCGTGGTGGAAGAGTTCATGTTCGGAATATTTTATTTATGGCAGCTATGGCTGCCTGTAATAGCAACTCTCACTTGAAAATCTTCTATGAAAAACTAATTGCTCAAGGGAAAAAGAAAATGGTGGCTCTAACTGCTCTTATGCGTAAAATCATTATCATCGCTAATGCTAAAATTAACTCTTTAGAGTTTAGCGAACAACATAGTTGATGACGGAGGACGATTAATTTACTACCCAACACCATAGCTGATGACGGAAAGCGCTGTTACATGTAGTGAGCACGGTGGAAATCTTCCTTGGCAGCTCCTTCATTTTGCAAGCTTTTTAATGGTTAATCTATGAAGCCTTGCAAAAAATTTAACCCTTTTTACTCTTGCAGGCTAATTGTTTCAAGGCTTTTCGAATGCTTCAGAGGCGACTTTGTAGGGAAAAATATTGGTTATAAAAAAACAGGGCCGTTTTCCTTTCTAAAGGAAAACGGCCCTGCTAAAGAATCTATACTTTTTAAGAAGCTTTTTTAAGAATAATCACTGTTCTTTTCTGCTTTTGCTTCAGGCTAGCGCTTTTGAAGGCTTCACAAGCGTCAACTTTGACATCAGAAAATTTGTGATTCTTTCCCATGGTTAACGTCAGCTTACAAGCTTCTTCTTTACCATTGGCGACTACACCAATTCCCATGATGACTTCCTCCCCAGGTTTCAATTTGCCTTTCATTTTCTTCAAAACCATTCTGGCTTTTTTAGGGTTTATCTTCTTTCTTTTGACGGAAAGCCCCTTCATTTCCATATCGCCACCTTCGAATTTGGTAATTTTAGCAGCGTTTACATTTTCCGGCGTAATATCTATGATAAGAAGTCCCTGCCCTTTATCCTTCATTTTTGCTTCACCTGCGAACCCTAAAGAAGCAAACCCAAGGGCACCTAGTATACCCAAACATAACGCAATTTTTTTCATGGTCATATCAATGATCTCCTTTATTTTGATCGATACCTTTTTAGGTTGATTTCAATATTATTATAGACACCCTCTAAACAAGCAGGATTTCTTTACACCAAAATCAACCCATCAATCTGATTATAATAAACCCCCTCTACTGATTTTTCCAAATAAACAGCACTATTATATTCTGGGTAATAAAATGCCTTGATATGCTTTTTTAATTCAGCATCTTCCAAAACCCAACTCAAAGATTGATTGAAGTCTCCCATCAAACTACATTGATATTTCATAACAAGTTCGCGAACAACCTCGTGCGTAGCTTCTTGATATGCCTTTTTCTTAGATGAAAACCATTTAAAGTGCACATTACCCACTCTTCGAGTCAGGCCAGAGGTTTTATCGGTTAACTCAACCATATGATAACGATGTGCCTGGCAATCAGGCGTGACTTGCAATGCTTCTGTGAGCACTTTTCCAGAATAACGCTTTGAATAGATGGTTAAATTTTGAAATTTATGAACACCGGTCTGTGTCAGAACAATTGAACTGCGATCAAATGTGTTCCAATCCAATGCATCCAAAAACAAGGTCAAATAGGCAGGGTCAACAGGAACTTCCTGTAAACAAATCACTTCTATCGGATGATCCGTATCTGATGCCGCAATCACCCATTGATTAATCTGAGCCGCTATTTTTCTTAATCTCACCTGATAAAGACACCCTGAGTCCTGAGTCTCATCCATTCGAAATCCATTATTCACGACTCTACATAAGCACAAAATATTCCAGACCAAAAACCCTTCCGCCAGGATTGGCTTATGATCCGACAACTTTTGATCTAATACAAATTGCAAATGTTCAGAATGCTCCGGAAAAAATAACATGTCGTCCTCTACAAACACACCTTATTGCGCCCGCTGCAAACCCACCAACTTCTCATCCGAGCTTAACCTGATCAGGCGCACTCCTTGCGTATTCCGTCCAACCACGGAAATTTGATCAGCTGGAATTCTGACTAATCCCCCCTGATTATTAATCAAGAGCACCTCATCAGAATCACTCACCTGTATCGCACCTATCACCTGCCCATTGCGCTCACTCACTGAAATTGAGATCACCCCTTGAGCACCTCGGTTCGTCATGCGATATTCTGCAACCGGTGTACGTTTTCCATAACCATTTTCTGTCGCCGTTAAAATGGCCCCATCAGGTCGTACAATCAAAAGGCCAACCACTGCCTGCCCTTTCTGCAAGGAAATACCTCGCACACCTGCAGCCTGGCGCCCCATACAACGTACATCTGTCTCTTTAAAGCGCACAGCCTTGCCCGCATTTGAGAACAGCATCGCTTCAGATTGACCATTGGTTAACGCAACCCCAACCAAACGATCATGATCTTGCAATGTAATCGCAATTACCCCGCTGGCACGCAAGGATGAAAAGCTGGAAAGCCCTATTCGCTTCACAACCCCCAAAGCCGTTGACATGAAAATATAATGATCTTCTGAAAATTCTGAGACTGAGAGCATTGCCGTAATACTTTCTTCCTCCATTAAGGGGAGAAGATTAATAATAGGGCGCCCTTTCGCATTTCTGCTGGCTTGTGGAATCTGGTAGGTTTTTAACGGATAAACCCTTCCTTTATTCGAGAAACACAACAAGACATCATGTGAGTTAGCCACCAATAAATGCTCTACAAAGTCTTCTTCTTTTAAGCGGGTAGCAACCTTACCTTTTCCGCCCCGATGTTGCGCCTCATAATCCGATAAAGGTTGCGTTTTGGCATACCCCTCAGAAGACAATGTGACCACCAGGTCTTCTTCTGGAATCAGATCTTCCGTTGTTAAATCTTCTTGTGTTTCAATAATCACACTTCGACGAACATCGCCATATTGATCTTTTACTGCCAATAGCTCTTCACGAATTACCTCAGTCAAACGATCAGGATCTCTAAGAATCGTTAACAGCTCACGAATATGATCTAACAAAGCCTCGTATTCTTTTACAATTTTATCTTGCTCAAGACCTGTCAAACGATGTAAACGCAGCTCTAAAATAGCTTGCGCCTGCCCAGGTGACAAGCGATACCCATCTCCCTGTAGTCCATAATCATTTTCTTTGGAAACCAGGCTTTCTTCCTCGACCCGAGATAATAAATTCACCACAAAACCAGGATTCCATACTTTTTCAAGCAATGCTGCTTTTGCCACTTCCGGGCTTTGAGATGCTTTAATCAAGGCAATCATTTCATCAATATTTGCCAATGCAATGCTAAGCCCTTCCAACAAATGCGCCCGATTTCTTGCTTTTTTCAGATCAAAAATGGTTCTACGTGTGACCACTTCTCGGCGGTGTTTGATGAAAACTTCCAGCAGCTCTTTCAAGTTGAATAGCTTAGGCTGCCCATCCACCAAAGCAACCATATTCATATGGAAAGCAAGTTGAAGCTGAGTATGCGCATACAAGTTATTCAACATCACCTCAGCATTCTCTCCCCGGCGTAACTCAATGACCACACGCATCCCTTGCTTATCCGATTCATCCCGAATGGCAGTAATCCCTTCCAGCTTTTTCTCTTTGACCATTTCACCAATACGTTCCTGCAAACGCGCTTTATTCACCTGGTAAGGCAGTTCTGTAATAATAATGGCTTGCTTGCTTCCTGAATCATCGACATCTTCAATGGCTGTTTTGGCGCGCATATACAAATGACCCCGACCCGTCTTATACGCTTGAACAATACCAGCCCGGCCATTAATAATTGCTGCCGTAGGAAAATCAGGCGCCTGAATGTGATTCTGTATGATTTCATCAATACTGATTTCAGGCGCATCAATCACAGCAATACAAGCATCGATGACTTCACTTAAATTATGGGGAGGAATATTCGTCGCCATTCCAACGGCTATCCCGGCAGTTCCATTCACCAGCAAATTAGGAATACGAGTCGGCAACACCGTCGGCATCATTTCATTGCCATCATAGTTTGGCATAAAATCGACCGTTTCCTTTTCCAGGTCTGACAACAACTCATGCGTCAAACGCGTCATCCGAATTTCGGTATAACGCATGGCTGCTGGCGCATCTCCATCCACTGAACCAAAGTTCCCCTGCCCATCCACCAACAAATAACGAAGGCTAAAAGGCTGCGCCATACGCACAATGGTATCGTAAACTGCGGTGTCACCATGTGGGTGGTATTTACCAATCACATCCCCGACGATACGGGCAGATTTTTTATAAGGTTTATTCCAATCATTGCCTAATTCATGCATGGCATAAAGCACACGTCGATGCACTGGCTTCAAACCATCTCGCACATCAGGCAAAGCCCGACTGACGATAACGCTCATTGCGTAATCCAAATAGGATCGTTTTAACTCATCTTCGATAGAAACAGGAATGACTTCACTTTTGAAGTTAGTATTGGACATAGTAGGTCAATAGCTTTAGTTAGAAATTAAAAGGAGTATTCTAACACATTTTAGTTAAGACAGTGTTTAGAGTGTATCCTTAATTTAGGTTTAGGGTGTGTCTTCTGATACACCAAGACTACCCTGAACCCAACTTTTGCTTTAACACTTTACCCACTGGGCTTTTGGGCAAAGCTTGAACAAATTCAATTTGATGTGGCACCTTGTAAGGTAACAAATTGGATTTGCAATGCTGTAACAGCGCATCTGCAGTCAAACCTGATGATTTCCTCACCACATAAGCCTTCACCAGTTCTCCTGTTACCGTATTCGGCACCCCAACCACTGCAGCCTCTAAAACATCCGGATGCGCGGCCATCACTTCCTCCACCTCATTGGGATACACATTAAATCCTGAAACAATAATCAACTCCTTCTTTCGCCCTACCAAATAAACAAACCCTGCAGCATCCTGATAAGCAACATCCCCCGTTTTCAGCCAACCTTCAGCCGTCAATACCATCTGTGTTTCAAGCGGTCGATGCCAATACCCCTTCATCACCTGAGGGCCTCTTACCCAAATCTCACCCCTCTGTCCTGAAGGTAAAGGCTCATTGGAATCACTGCGAATAGAAATTTCTGTCGAGGAAATCGGCAAACCAATACTTCCATTAAATTTCTTGAGATTCACTGGATTTACACAAACCACCGGGCTTGCTTCTGTCAAACCATACCCTTCTAAAATCGGTTTTCCTGTGACCTTATACCAATGATCTGCTACTTTTTTCTGCAATTTCATACCGCCTGAAACAGTCAAATGCAAATGAGAAAAATCTATCGTCTTAAAATTTGGGTGGCTCAATAACATACTAAACAAGGTATTCACACCGACCATCACCATGGGTTTTTCTTTTCGCAGCACCGAAATCAGGTGCCTCATGCGGCGCGGATCGGCGACTAAAATACCCTCCCCTCCAATGGATATAAAACTAAAGCAACAAATCGTCAGAGAAAAAATATGATAAAGCGGTAACGCAACCAGGACCCGCTCTTTACCTTTTTTTAACGCCGGCGTAACCCAGGCGGTACATTGAAGCACATTAGCTACCACATTTCGATGTGTTAACATAGCACCTTTAGGAATACCTGTCGTGCCTCCTGTATATTGAAGTAGAGCCAAATCCCTCCCCTGCACTTTCGGATCAACATAGTTAACAAAGCCTTTTCCCTGCATCAAAGCAAAGCAGAAGCCCAATGCGTTTCCAAAACCTTTTTTTTGACCTGTATTTCGTTGAATACCCTTGACTGGATGTTTAAAAAAACGCTTCCAGTATTGTTTCGCTTTTCCCATCCTTAACACCCAATGAATGAACCAACGCCTGACTTTGGGAAATAAATCTGGAAAATCCGTAATGATGACTTGCTTCAAGTCTGAGTCCGCATAAACGGATTGAACGGTTTCTAAAAAATCTGTCAATACCACAATCACCTGAGCTTTGGAATCTTTCAACTGATACGCTAACTCTCTTGCTGTATCCAGAGGGTTCACCAAGGTAACTACCACACCAAGCCGCAATGCCCCAAACAAAGCAACAAGCAGCTGAAAGGAGTTGGGCAACATGAGGGCGATTCGATCCCCTTTTTTCAACTTAAGCCCATACTGCAAATATGCCGCAAAATACCGGCTCTTCTCATCCAGTCTGGCATAAGTCAAGCTAAAACCCAGTTGCCTAAAAGCAGGTCTATGCGAAAATTGTCGACAACTTTTTTTCAGCAAATCTGCCAGTGAGTCATATTGATCCACATCCACTTCTGCCGGAACGGAGGGGAGATAATGTTTTAACCAGCGTTTTTCCATAAAGCTCATGATTGAGGACACACCTTAAGTGATTGAAGACTCGTCCAAAGGAAATTATAATATATAGCTACACACACACACAATTCTATACGCAATGTAACTATATCACCCGTCATCGCGAGCAAAGCGTGGCGATCCAGGCAGGAGCTTATATGAAAGGTCCAAGCTTATGTCGCTTTTATAAGCTTGGATCTGGATGGCCACGTCGCTGCGCTACTCGCAATGACGGGAAGCGTAGTTACGTATGATGAATAGTTACTACACAATCAACTCAAGCTTTGGGAGATTATCATGAAGTTACCTCAACCACTCATTCCATTAGCGCTCACTTTTCTGTTGCATACGCCTCTTTCAATTGCTCAAGGAAAAAACCCTGTGATGCCAGGACAAATTCCAGAGTTTCCAATCTATGTTGAAGCCAACACCACCAGTAAAGTTGCTGAAAACGCCAACTTAAACACCCCCCTAATCAAAATTATCCAGCAAAAAAACTGGATCAAGGTCGGTGACCGCAGCAACGGCATCGTGGGATGGATTCAGGCAGAAGACTATCAAAATGCTCTAAAAGCCGCTTACCCAGTCAACACACAAAGTGTTTTTATCAATGTGCAGGAAAAATCGGATAAACAACCCGCTTCTACTGAAATTGTTGCTTATAAAAACGGCAAGAAACTCGATGAAAAAGAAGCCAAAGCACTCTATCAACAAATGAAAAAAAACCAGGCAGAAAAAGATCGCGCAATGGGTCAGTGGCTACGCTCCATGAATTCTCTTTTTAATACCTTGTATTCCGAAACATTTATCATGCCAAATTTAGTTGACCATTTTCATCCGGTAGTTTTCATTGAGCAACCCAAACCAGCAGACAAAAAAGTTGAGAAAGCTCAAAAAACGGATCAGGCTCAAAAACCTGACAAACCTTAGAACCTGTCTTTACAGTCGCTAAGCTGAGGCGAAAAGCGTTGATTTTAGAGGACCGCAGCGCAACATACAGGCAGTATGTGAGCAGCGGACCGCATAAAATCAACGCTTTTCGACCAGCATAGTAGGCTGTGAAGACAGGTTCTTAGAAACTGTCTTTACAGTCGCCAGACATCATTGCTCGCTATAATATATAATTAATTGAGGACACACCCTAAGGTAACTGTTCACCACATGCGACTACACTCCCCGTCATTGCGAGGAGCCTAGCGACGCGGCAATCCAGGCCCTAGCTTGTTAAAGCCACGCAGCTAAAGTCCTGAATAGAATCTCTTGCCTGGATTGCCACGCTTCGCTCGCAATGACGAGAGGTAGTTAATTTACCCAACAACATAGTTGATGACGGGAGGATGAATAGTTACCCATTAAGTTTTATTTAAGCTTATTTTGCTAATATAGCCATACCTGAATCAATATAAATAGATATTCTGTCATTCCAGAGAAAGCTGGAAATTGACAAGTGTATTTTTTAGAGAAACCAGAAGATTCCAGCCTTCGCTGGAACGACTGTCCATTTATATAGATTTAGCCATATATCTCATGAAAAAGCTGGAGAATTAACCTTATGAATACAAAGTACTATGACAAATATCTCACTGAAGCAAAAAACGGGATTAATGCTTTACTTTTTCCTAATGACACCGCCTCAACGGCTGAAGACATAGCCCTTTTAACTGATGTTCAAGCAGGATATGCCGCCATTCAATCCGCATCCTCTGCCACAGAGGCCACGAAAAAAGCCAATGATCTGACACAAATGGTGTTAAGAAAATATACGGAAAGGCTAAGGGATAATGATGAAGCAGAAGATAGACAAAAACTAGCAAACATACAGCAAAATTTAATGTATTTCATGCAGAAAAAATATCCTCATGAGATCGACCTTGGTCAATATATTCGATTACCTCAACCCTCTACACCTGAAGAAATCGAAACGAATATGCAAGCGCTGCAAAACCAGCAAGCCATCATTCCGCTTTCCGAGGGACTTCAAGGCTCTTTTGACGCGATTGATCGCTACGGAAAAATTGATCCAGCGAACCAAGCTACTTTAATCAATCCCGACAAAATCACATCTACACCCAAGACAGATAAGGACGGTAATCCAGTACTTGTCAACGGAAAACCTGCTTTTAAACTGACCTCAAAAGACCCGCAAACCATGATTCAGAACATGATGGCATTGAAAAGAACTTCTCTGAACTTCAGCGGATTTGTTACGCCAATGACGGGTCTGTTGTCACCTTTCTACTCATCTGAAAGTTCCAACCTGGTAGAGCGTACCTTGCAAGAAGCCAGCGCAAACCTTTACAGCATTGATGTAAAAGCCACCATTAACACTAAGGAAGGGCCTCAGTCCTTTAGTATTACAAACGGCGACCAGCGGGTCATAGGGATGCTTTCTAAAGAAGCAAGACGCTCGGCCTATATTAACCAGGCACTCTATGCCAACAAAGACATTGAGGACCCCTGCGAAAAAACAGTCGCTACATTTAAAGAATTAATTGACGCAAATCACAAAGTTTCTGCAAAGAGATTTTTAGATCAGCAACTAAAGCTACACGGAAATGATCCTGCCTATATGGAAAGCTTACGCCAGGCAGCGGAAAATCACTTGCGTAACACCCCTGATCAAGCTGCTTATCAAGCTTTTTACAAAGACATGTATAGAAAAATCCCCGACCCGTTAGAAAGGTCAAAAGATCCCATCGAAAGAGCACGAGAAGAAAGCTTCCAGTACAATAAAAATGAAATCTTAGATGCAAATAATGGACAATTGTCTCAAGAAATTCAGAACATTAAACTGATGCTTGAATCATTAGGAGATGATCATCCTCAGGCAGCTGGCTTACACAAACGCCTGGAAGAACTCAGTGACCAAGTAGAAGATCTGCGCAAAAATCATCATAGCAACACTTATCGATCGTTTTATCAGGAAGCGGATGAAGATAAAAGCGTCCATCAAATTCAGATGCTCTCTGATACACAAAATCTTCCCACCACACTAGAACCTGGGGTTTTATATATCAAAAAAGGAGAAATTAATGAAAATATGTACATCTACTCCACTGCATTAGGCGAAGAAGAAAGTCGATCTTTAACCTCAACAGAATGTGATGCCTTAAAAGCTCTGGGCAATTCTGAGCTAACCGCATTTATGAATGATCATAGCACCAATTCGATGACCATAAAAAATGATCAAGACCATGAATTGTTGAAAAACATCGTATCTACCTGCACACAGCCTCAAGAGGTGTTAGATACGGAAGGATTTCACCGGATAGTCTTATTAAACAAAGCAGCTTCATTGCCAGAAGAAATGGATATGACTCCAGGTGTTTTATATCTAAAGAATGATGGAGAGGGCACCATTAAATCATCAGGAAAAAATAATTTAATGGAAACAAAAAATTGGAATAATATTGACACCAACATATTATCTAATACCTTAGAAAGTCAAAATAATACATTAGAAAATCAAAATGATACATTGGAAAATCAAAATGATACCTTAGAAAGTCAAAATAATACATTTAATACATTTAATACATTTCTTAATAATACGATGGAGGAAGGATCCTTTGAAATCAACCAGGAAAGCAACCATGTTTTGTTTCAAAAAATAGCTCCTACATTCTTTCATGACACCATTAATATCCAGAGCGACATGAAAGCAGCAGTCAAAGATGCAGCGGACCCCTCCCTCTACATACAAGAAGTAAGCAACAAAGTAAGCCAGCTAAACACCGAAATGAAAGATTTAGAATCTAAGGTTCGCAATGCACTCACACCCGCTCAACCAAGCCCGGAAGAAGAGGTGACTGTTACAATAGAAGAAGGACAACAACCCAACCACCCCTCTCAGCTATAACTTGAGGTTCAGTCAAATCTATGGCCAGGGATGGCGCAAACCCAACCTTCCTAATACAACTTCATTCTAACGCTCATCTCATCCAGCTGGCGGCTTCGCTTCAACCGCGCTTTCTTTTCCTCATCCAAACGACTCGGCTCATACCCTTCCACTTTTAACCCCAGCTCTTCTCCAATGACCCACGCAGCCCACTCCATCAATTCAGTTCCTTCTAAAATATAAAGCGTTTCCCAGCCATGACTTTTCCCCAAGGCCACCATATCTGCTGCGGTATCAAATGCCTGTTTGATCAAGGTGCCTCTGCCGGGATTTAATTCTGAAGCCCCTTCCCCTTCCTCACCTTCCTTTGATTCTGCCCATGCATAATTCCCATACAACAATTCCCCTGGGGAAGAACAAATATAAAAACCAAAATCTTGCATCAACCATCCAGTATCTGCTTTAACTAATCTGGGAGAGGGCAATACCTCAATCTCATTGAAATCCGTCTGAGCATCCAAAACCCTTAAAAAAGGATATCGATTAATCAGATATTGAATTTCCTGGCTAGAAACAGGGCGAGCCGCATCAGCCCCCAGGGCTTTCTCACCCAGAGCTTTAACCCCCCATGAGTCCTGTTCAGAATTTATTGAATCGTCAGATGAATTGACCATGCTCAATCGGCCTCTTTAGTTCCGCATTCATAGGTAGTGTAACAGCTTCTTCTTTAAGTATACCAGCTTCCCATGGAAAAAATGTGTCACCTCTGGCAAACACCAAACCTCAGGCTTTACTGGCAAAGTCTGAGTCCAGTTTAATATGTCCTGCACATCCACGACTTCGTCTTCCCAGCCTTGCACTAACAACCAGGGAAAATCAAAAGTCATGTTTTGATCATAGTCTATCAAATAAACAGCTGGCGCTATGGTAATAAGCTGACTAATTGCTTGCTGTTGCGCTACGCGAATCGCTACGCTCCCCCCGAAAGAAAACCCTGCAAGCGCAATAGAATATTCAGGAAATTTTGTTTTTATCCAATGAAATACCGATTGCGCATCTTCAACTTCTCCAACAAAATCTCCATACTGCCCCTCACTTTCACCCACACCTCGATAATTAAAACGTACAGCATAAGCCCCTGCCTCTTGAAACGCTTTTGAAAGGGTTGTCACTACCTTATTATGCATAGCACCTCCATGTTGAGGATGCGGATGACAAACCATCACAATCTGCTTCTTTTCGTCATCGACTACCTGTGGCGCTTCCAGCAATGCTTCCAACCCTCCAGAAGGCCCAGGAATCCAAATCTTACCCAGTTCAATCATGACTCAAAACCTTTCCTATAGAATCAGGAGACGGCAACACAGGCAGTTCTTCTGAAAGACTGCCTATCTTTTCAGTTTCTGCCTGGTGCTTCATTGATTTTAAATAACGTAACAAATCACTCAGCTCAGATTTTTCAGGATGCTTCGAAGATTTAGCTTCAGGTACGGCAGATAAAACCGGTGATATTTGCGGAGGGCTCTCCCTCCGTTCACGTCCAAACCACCAAAGAAAAATGCCCAGCAAGATCAGTAAAGTCACACTGATCAATCTCACTCTCTTTTTTAACACCCAACGTTCTACTTGCTCATTTAAGGAAGACGCAAGCCCAGCATGTTCAGAATCTACAGACAACTTAAGCACCTCAGGCATTTCTCCCCTCAAAGAATGCCCAAGTTGCATCAATCGTTTTTCCAGGTTCGGCTTCCCCAGTAAAACAATGGAAAATGTAGTCTGGTGTTTTTGATAAGCCGCGAGCATCAACAAAGTTTCCAAATCTTGTTGAGGCAGCATATGTGTATCATCCATCAGCAAAACCACTCGCTGCTTCATTTGCCTCAAAATATCAATCTGATCTTGTAATTGCCTTAATAAAGACACATTCACAGAGCGCACAGGAATAAAAAATCGATCCGTTATCTGATGCACTAAATCTTCCCAGTCTATCGCACCCGCAAAACGAAAAACCATGATTTGCTTGTGATTCTCCAAAGGCTCCACCACTTCATTTAAGAACTCTGCTCTCTTAAATTCAGAGATCTCGGGGATCCATAAGAGTGGTTGCGCACTTTCCAGGAAAGAAAAAAATGTTGTTTTCTGAGACTGCGTATTAAACATAAATATGTGTATAAAAAAACAAAAAGACTTTGAGGCATCATACCCAAAATGCCCTGTAAAAACTACTACCCGCATCATTGCGAGGAGCCAAGCAAAGTTCGTCATTGCGAGGAACAAAGCAACGTGGCAATCCAAACCTAAACTTATTAAAGCCACATAAACTTGATTCTTCGATACAAGCGCCTGCCTGGATCAACTATGTTATTGGGCAAATCAACCAACCTCCGTCATTGCGAGGAGCGAAGTGACGCGGCAATCCAGACTCCAGCTTATTAAAGCCTCATAAGCTTGCCCCTTCGATATAAGCGCCTGTCTGGATTGCCACGCTTCGCTCGCAATGACGCAAGTGTCTCGCGTTTTTTAATATGCGTTTTAGGACATCCAAGTCACTAAACGCTATAAAAATTCGCGAGGACTCTCGATTGTGCCTCGGCCGTCCTGCGTCCGCGCTTAAGCTATCGCTTAAACGCTCCCACAATGAACTTAACGCCGTGATGGCTTTACTCTCGTAAAGCCACGGCTACCGAGGGCTCCTCGCCTTCCCGGCTCGTTCGGGGGAGACGGAGATACGACGGGAAGCACCAAAACCATACTAACCATACTAAAAGACCGGCAGAAAACCATTTATATTCCCTCTATTTTTCAACAGCGACTTGACAAAACCCAAATTACTGCTTATATATTGTGAAAAGTGGAAAAAAGTGGCACAAAGTGGAAAAAAGTGGAAACTAAACATGTTTAGAGGCATCAATGCAGTAAACCTGGACGAAAAGGGAAGAATCGCGATCCCCACGCGTTATCGCGCTCGTCTGCAAGATGAAGCTGCTCGCCGTCTTGTAACCACCATTGATACTGAGGAGTCCTGTTTATTGCTATACCCCATTCACGAATGGGAGCTTATTGAAAAAAAGCTGGAAAAACTCCCCAGCTTCAATAAAGCGGCAAGACGTATTCAACGCTTACTAATTGGACATGCCACCGAAGCAGAAATGGACGGAAGCGGACGTATCCTCTTACCACCTTCACTTCGTGAGTACGCTGAATTAAAAAAAAGTTGCGTACTGATTGGACAAGTCAACAAATTTGAAATCTGGAGCGATGAAAAATGGCAAGCGCGCCGCGAGACCTGGTTAAACGAAACTACTGACAGCAGTGATTTACCAGATGATTTATCGGATTTATCCCTTTAATTTAAAAATAAAATGAGCACACACCAACCGGTATTATTAAAAGAAGCGCTTCATTATCTGAACATACAACCCGATGGGTATTACATTGATGGAACGTTTGGCCAAGGGGGACATGCCCGAGAAATACTCAAACGGCTGGGGGAAAACGGCAAACTGCTTGCCATAGATAAAGACCCTGCAGCCATACGCACGGCAGAGCAGGACCCCAGCTTTCAGGATCCTCGATTCCTGATTAAGCATGGCAGCTTTACTCAAATGCAGGAATGGGTAGAGCAAGCAGGCTGGCAAGGTAAAGTCCATGGCATTTTATTAGACCTGGGCGTTTCCTCTCCCCAGCTAGATATAGCAGAAAGAGGTTTTAGCTTCCTGAAGGAAGGGCCACTTGATATGAGAATGAATCCTGATACAGGACCCGACGCTGCCACGTGGATCCGTCAGGTTAAAGAGCAAACATTAGCTCAGGTATTGAAAGAATACGGCGAAGAACGCTTTGCCAAAAGAATTTCTTCAGCGATTGTGCAGGCAAGAAAGAAAAAAAAGATTACAACAACAACAGAACTTGCCGAGATTATAAAACATGCCTGCCCAAGTCGCGAAAGAAAAAAACACCCTGCCACTCGCTCATTTCAGGGAATTCGGATTTTTATTAATCGCGAATTAGATGAGTTGCACACCTGCTTAAGCCAATGCATTAACGCACTGGCAGCAGGTGGGCGGCTTATTGTGATCAGTTTTCACTCATTAGAAGACCGAATCGTTAAACAGTTTATGAGGACACAAGAAAAGATGCCAACAGGAGAACAGCGCTTTCAACGCATCACTAAAAAAGCAGTTCGACCTGAATGGCCTGAAATAAAAGAAAACCCCAGGGCACGTAGTGCAATTTTAAGAGTATTGGAGAAATTGGCATGAGTATTGCAATCGCTCGTTTATCATGTTCGCAAGTCAAACAGACAAAACTGTCATTAAAAGGCATACGACTCCCTTTACTTCAGGAAAATGCAACCCAACTACTCCTGATTTTCATTGCCTTGATTTCATCGCTTGTCTTGATTTATATCAAAGATTTTAATCGGCGCTTATTTATTCAATATCAAAATCTTGAGTACGCTCACATAGAAAAAGTCGGAGAACAACAACAGCTTGTGCTCGAAAAGACCACTTGGTCAACACACAATAGAATTCAATTACTTGCAAGCGAAAAATTAGGTATGATATTACCTCCTCACGAGCAAACAATTGTCATTAATGCTAAAATTCGAACAAATCGCTTGATCCACGCCTCAAAACAAACACATGAAAAACCTGCATGACCCGAAAAACCAACCTACATCATCTTTCCATCGTTATCGCCTCTTATTACTCATTATTTTATTGCTCATGGTTTGCAGCGCTTTACTTTGGCGAATGATTCAGTTGAGTATTTTAAAGCGCAATTTTCTCATGAAACAAAATGAAGCCAGGATATTAAGAAGAGTTAACACCCCAGCACATCGCGGCATGATTTTAGATCGAAATGGACACCCATTAGCGATCAGCACAGAGGTGCATTCTGTTTGGGCAAATCCAAAAATGCTGGAAGCCTCGAAAGCTCAACTCAGCCAACTCGCTTCCTTATTAAAAATACCCAAAAACGCCCTTGAAGCCCGAATAGAAAAAAGTGCTCAACGCACCTTTTTATACCTTAAAAGAGGTCTGTCACCTAACGAAACCCAAAAAATAAAACAACTGAACATTCCGGGTATATTTTTCCAAAAAGAATATCGGCGATACTACCCTGAGGGGGAAATTTTTGCGCCAATCATTGGCTTTACCAATATCGATGACCAGGGACAAGAAGGGCTGGAACTTTCGTTCAATTCATGGCTCAGCGGCAAACCTGGGAAAAAAGAGGTCTTGAAAGATCGGTTAGGCAACATCATTGCCGATGTCAATGAAATTGAAAAGCCCAAAGAAGGCCAGCACTTAACTCTAAGTCTGGATAACCGGATACAGTATCTTGCTTACATCAGCCTCAAAGAAATCATGGAAAAATACCGGATAAAATCGGGTATGGTCGTCGTTATGCAACCAAAATCAGGAGAAATCCTGGCGATGGTCAACCTACCCAGCTATAACCCTAATGACCGCAGCAGCCGTATTTCCCATCAAGATGGCCGATACCGTAATCGCGCAGTGACGGATGTGTTTGAGCCTGGGTCTACCATCAAATCATTTACTATCGTTAATGCCCTGGAAAGTAAAAAATACACCCCTGAAAGTCAAATTGATACGGATAAAGGAAGTATTAAAATTGGAAAAAAAATCATCAGGGATCTTTCTCGCTATGGCGTGATTACCTTAAGAGAAGCCGTCAAAAAATCCAGCGAAGTAGCCATCATCAAAATTGCCCTGTCATTGTCTCCTGAATCTCTCTGGCATGTGTTAAAACGCGTCGGTTTTGGAGAAAGAACCGAAAGTGGATTTTCAGGTGAAGTGAGCGGATCCTTAATTCCTCGCAAAAAGTGGAGAGCCAGTGAGCATGTTACACTTTCTTATGGGTATGGCATTTCCGTGACTGCCCTGCAATTAACCCAGGCTTATTCCATCCTGGCTGCAGAGGGGGAAAAGTATCCGGCTACCTTTGTGAAGCAAACGCAAGCCCCTGAAGGGAAACGGGTCATTGCGCCTAACATTGCCCAGCAAGTCATCCATATTTTGGAAAGCGTAACCGAATCGGGCGGTACCGGGAAAAGAGCGACCATTCCTGGTTATCGGGTTGCAGGCAAAACAGGCACCGCTTATGTGGCTGAAAAGCGTGGATATAATAAAAAACAATATACCGCCTCCTTTGTTGGCATGGCACCAGCCTCCCATCCAGAATTGGTCGTTGCTGTCATCATGCGTGATGTGACAGGATTTCATCATTTTGGAGGACAAGTTGCTGCACCCGTCTTTAGCAAAGTCATGAGTGGCGCGCTTCGGCTGCTGAATATCCCGCCAGATGCCAATAAAGCCAATTTGGCTTATGACCAAAAGGTAACGCCATGAAGCTATCCAACTTACTGAAAGCCTTATCAATCCAAGCGGATGACTCACGCTTCTCCAATACTCAGATTCAAGGACTTACATCAGATAGCAGAAAAGTGCGTCCAGGCGATCTTTTTATAGCTTATGCTGGCACACAAACAGATAGCCGGCAATATATCACCTCTGTCATCGCACAAGGCGCGCAAGCCATTCTTTATGAGGATACCCCAGACTTCTCTTTTAATACATCCACAGTCTCAATACCCATCATACCTGTGAAAAATTTATCTCGTCATTTAGGCAACATTGCCAGCATGTTTTACGAACATCCTTCAAATTTCATGCAAATGGTTGGGATCACCGGCACAAATGGCAAAACCACCTGTACTCAACTGATCGCACAAACGCTGCATTCAGCCGGCATCTGCTGTGGGGTAGTTGGCACCCTGGGCTATGGATTTCCTCCTGAACCTCTCACAGCCAACACTCATACCACCCCAGATCCGATCACCCTGCAACACCAACTTGCTACGCTACAAAAAAAGACAAGCATTACCGCCATGGAAGTCTCTTCACATGCTTTGCAGCAACAGAGAGTCCAAGGCATTGCATTTGACATTGCTGTCTTTACCAACTTATCTCGCGACCACTTGGATTACCATGAAACCATGGAAAACTACTGGACTGTGAAACAACGCCTATTTAAGGATTATCCCATCAAACACGCCATCATCAATCTGGATGATCCGTATGGTGTGAAACTTATCAATGCCATAGGCTATAAAACTCCCATCATTGGCTACACCTTGCAAGCAGACAGATCTCACTCTGAAAACTTCCCGCTCATCATTGCCGAACACATTCGGCTTTCTCCCAAAGGCATTCAAGCCAAAATAAACTCCCCCTGGGGTGAAGGTATACTCAAGTCTTCTTTGTTAGGCCGATTCAATTTGAGCAACCTGCTGGCTGCCTTAGGCGCAATCAGTTTATTGAATCTGAACCTAACCTTTGAAGATTTATTGTTTCACCTGTCCAAAGCCAAAGCCATTACAGGCCGAATGCAAACCCTGGGAGGTAAAAAGCAACCTCTGATTGTCGTTGACTATGCGCATACGCCCGATGCACTACAAGAATCTTTAATGGCCTTGCGAGAACATACGCAAGGGAAACTCTGGTGTGTTTTTGGGTGCGGAGGAGATCGAGATTCAGGCAAACGCCCGCTCATGGGAAAAATTGCAGAACATTATAGTGATCAGTTAATCATCACCGACGATAACCCCAGACACGAAAACCCAGCCAGCATTGTCGAACAAATCATCAGTGGTCTTTCTTGTCCCTGGGCAGCTGAAATAGAGCACGACCGAAAAGTGGCCATTGCTCATGCCGTCGACTGTGCGACAGCAGGCGATATCATTTTGATTGCAGGAAAAGGACATGAATCTTATCAACACGTATTCGATAAAAAAATAGCCTTCAATGATGTTGAACAAGCACAACTTGCACTAGATGCGAAAGCACTCTCTCAAATATAATGTTGTCATATGGAGACTCAACCGTGAAATTATCAGACATCGCGACCATTCTAAACAAAGAAGTGACTCACCCTTCTACAGAAATACAACAAGTCACCAGTGACTCTCGCACCCTTCAACCAGGCGCCTTGTTTGTTGCGTTAAAGGGAGATCATTATGATGGACACGACTTTATCGCCGAGGCTGAAGACAAAGGCGCTGCCTGCATTCTGGCTAGCCAACCCGTTAACGCCAAGTGCCCTGTCATTCTGGTTGAAGATACGTTAAAGGCTCTAACACAACTCGCCAGTGGTTATCGGCAGCATTTTCACTTTCCTGTGATTGGATTAACAGGCAGCTGCGGAAAAACCACCACCAAAAGCCTGATTGCCAAAATTTTTGAAACACAAGGTGCCACATTAGCCACACAAGGCACCCTCAATAATCATATCGGTGTGCCTCTCACGCTGATGGCACTTCGACCAACACACCAATATGCTGTCATAGAAATGGGCGCCAACCATCCAGGAGAAATTGCTCAGTTAACAAAAATAGTTCGACCCTCTACAGCCTTGATCACGAACATAGCCCCTGTTCATTTAGAGGGGTTTGGAAGTCTGGAAGGTGTTTCCCGCGCAAAAGCTGAAATTTTTCAAGGTCTTGAAAAATCAGGCAATGCAGTCATCAATGCGGATGACCCCTATGCTGAATATTTTCAACGATTCAATGCAGGAAAAACTATTATAACGTTTGGCAGTCAATCTTCTGCACAGATTACAGCCCATAGCATCCAGCTGAACGAAGAGAGTCTTGCAAATTTTTTACTCGTGACGCCAACAGGAGAAATCCCTATTCAGTTAAAGCTGATTGGTGAACATCAAGTCATGAATGCATTAGCAGCAGCCGCTTGCGCTTATGCCCATCATGTCCCGCTCGAAAGCATCCAGTTTGGGCTTGAATCCCTGGAAGAAGTCAATCGTCGATTATGTCACTATCAAACCCCTGAAGGGGCACACATCATAGACGACAGCTACAATGCCAACCCAACCGCCACACTTGCTGCGCTCAATGTATTAAAAGCAGCAAAAGGCAAACGAATCTTTGTATTTGCAGATATGCTCGAGCTGGGGACTGAAGCGATAGATTACCACAAAAAAATAGGCACCGCTGCTAAAGCCATGGGCATTGAAAAACTCTATACCTATGGAGATCTTGCCAAATTTGCAGCTCAAACATTTGGAGATGGCGGCTTTCACTTTTCTAATCAACAAACATTACTGTCCGCCTTAACACATGAAATTCATCCAAACACGACGCTACTGGTTAAAGGATCAAACAGCATGAAAATGCGAGAAGTCGTAGAAGCGCTTATCAGAGACCCTCATTCATCAAAATATTAACACTAACACTAAGGATCTTATATGTTACCCTGGCTTGCCACAATACTGGCAGAACACTATCGAATATTTTCCGTTTTCCAGTATTTAACACTCCGATCAATCCTGGCCACACTCACCGCCTTCTTGATTGCCTTATGGCTTGGCCCTCGGATGATACAACGGCTCACCCAATATCGTATTGGTCAATCCATCCGGGATGATGGCCCTCAAAATCACTTAAAAAAGACAGGCACCCCAACCATGGGGGGGGTACTGATGCTGGCTGCCATTTCAGTCAGCACCCTGCTTTGGTGCAACCTAAACAATCGTTTTGTCTGGATTGCATTATTTACTCTTTTAAGTTTTGGTGCCATTGGCTATATAGACGATTACCGAAAACTGATCTACCAAAACTCAAAAGGGCTCAGTGCCCGGTGGAAATATTTTTGGCAATCTGTTCTAGGGCTAGGTGTTGGTGCAGCCCTATATTTCACTGCCAAAAGCCCTATTGAACTCCAACTTTATATCCCCTTTTTCAAAAACGCCGCTATCTTTTTAGGATTTGGCTATATCCTATGGACATATTTTGTGATTGTAGCAAGCAGCAATGCTGTCAACCTGACAGATGGGCTAGATGGACTCGCCATTTTCCCAACTGTGATTGTTGCAGGTGCCTTGGGACTTTTTGCCTATTTAGCCGGTCATATTGAATTTGCACACTACCTGGCTATTCCTTATATCCCCCAGACAGGAGAAATCGCCATCTTCTGTGCCGCCATGTTTGGCGCAGGGCTAGGCTTTCTCTGGTTCAATACCTATCCTGCCCAGGTTTTTATGGGTGATGTAGGCGCTCTAGGACTAGGAGCTGCGTTAGGGGTGGTTGCCATCATGATTAAACAAGAGTTTGTGTTTGCACTCATGGCTGGTATCTTTGTGATAGAAACCGTTTCTGTTATTTTACAAGTACTTTCCTTCAAACTCACTGGTAAACGCATATTCAAAATGGCACCGTTACATCACCACTTCGAACTCAAAGGATGGCCTGAACCTAGAGTCATTGTCAGATTTTGGATTATTTCTATTGTCTTGGTGTTATTTGGATTAGCGACTTTAAAATTGCGATAGAACAGTCAACGGGCTACGACTTTTTCAAAAATTGCTGGTCTTTAGAAGGCGTGAAGCAAAATCCCTTATTGTGAAGGGCACAGCAAAGCCCGTCATTGCGAGAAGCGAAGCGACGTGCACATGGGTTGCCGCGTCGCTTCACTCGCAATGACGATGGAGTGACACGAAACACCCCGCTAAACCGGCACCCACAATAAAGATACCCCAACATAGTGATTATGTAGCGACTGATTAAACTGTAGAGTAAACTGGGGTACTTCTGACACTTTTTGTTGATACCTCGTATAAAAGTAATCCAACCCAAGTGCAAAATGTTGATGTATAGCAAACCGAGTTCCAACCCCTATTCTTCCACCCCATTTACCCTCCCGGTCACCAAACTCAGGTGATTTCGGCGTAGCAAACTGATAAATGCTCAACTTCCCGTAGGTACCACCTGCACGAACATAAAGCAGCCAATTTTTATTGATTTGATATCCAGGCAGCAAGTCTAACGTAACATAATCACGAATGTAGAGTTGATCTGTAAAGGTTGAAGCAGTCAGTGAAACACCCGGGCGGTTCGCAATCGTCGTTCTGCGGCTTGGGAAAGCTGTACCAAATTCTCCACCCAGATACCAGCGTTGACCAAATGTTGTACCATAGCCCATAAAGACACGGCCCAACAATTTGTTTTCACTACTTACAGGACTGTTAACCGTAAATCCTGTGACGACATTACGGGTAATTAGATGATAGCGGTCAAATACACCTCCGACCCCTAAACCACCATAAAACCCGTCACTCATGTGCGCTTGAACAACTGGTACAAACGCAAAAGAGAAACACAGCAAGCTTATTTTCATACTACTTTTCATAAATAGCTCCTAACTGATCACAAAGTTTAGTGATTTTAACCTAAATTCGACAGTAGTTTCCAACTGCCGAATTTAGGTTAGTCGCCTCTGAAGAATACGAAAAGTGATTATAACGATTCCTCCGTCATTGCGAGCGAAGCGCGGCAATCCAGGCAAGAGCTTGTATTGAAGGCTCAAGCTTATGTGGGGTTTAATCAGTTTGAGCCTGGATTGCCGCGTCGCTTCGCTCCTCGCAATGACGGAGGGCGGTTAATTTACCCAACACCATAGCTGATGACGGGAGGCACTGTTACATGGGGTGAACATGGTGGAAATCTTCCTTGGCAGCACCTTCGTTTTGCAAGCTTTTTAATGGTTAATCAACGGATCCTTGCAAAAAATTTAATTCTTTTTCTCTTGCAGGCTAATGGTTTCAAGGCTTTTCGAATTCTTCAGAGGCGACTAGGTTAAACAAAATTTAATCTGAATTGTCATCTCGTTTTGCTCACAATGACAAATTGATTTCGAACAAAAAAAAACCGCCTATATATCACAGGATATATAGGCGGATGTGAAGCTTCTAATTTAATGACAATCCCTTTCCTCAGAAGCTAGTAGGTAGTATAGCTGGTAGAAGATGAAGCTGTATCATCAGTACTCTCATCTGAATTATTCTGATCAGAATGATAGCGGTCTCTCCAACTCTTCGTCAGATATTCCATAGCAGGATCTTTCTCCGTTGCTTCCAGAGCCATTATCTTCTGCAGTTTAGGATCTGTCACAAATTGTGAATATGAATCCCTAATCTGCTTCTGATCCTCAGTCAGTTTGTGTGGAGTGATTCCTAGAACAGAGCGCATGAAGCTATCTGTATGCTCCCTGACTACCTGCTTCTCTATCTCATCAGAAAATGAGCAGTTATAAGCAATAGTTTCAAAGGGAATCGATTGATGGTCTTCTAATAAACTCACCGCTTTTTTATAGTCTTTCGTGTTATCTCCGTATAACACATTAAAGAAAGTAAGCATTGGTTTATTACCATTATCATTTATCTCCATCAAAAAGACATAGTGTAGAGGTGTATAACCCTCTCCACAGTTTAACAATGGATTTACTAGATATGGAGACTCAAGTAACTCTTCCAGAGTAAACCATAACTGTTGCCTCTGAATCATATAAAACAGCAGGCTATGTCCTTTGTCATCCGTCAGGTTTCTGCAAATGTCCCAAAAGCTATCGCCAAGAGCAGTCTTCATGCTATCAAAAGCACCTTTATCCCTGCGAACAACCGAATCAACCAAAAATGTGTAAACTTCTTGTGATGAAAGGATCTCATGCTCAGGAGCAAATAACGTTTTAAACATGGTAAAGCGAGCACTCCATTGACCAGAATCCCAGATATGATGGAAAATCGTTTTGCCATTTTGATCTCTAGCTGCGGCTAACTGCTTTAACAGTGCGTCATGACTGAACGTCAATGTATCCAGCAGTGTATTAAAATCTGCAGCTTGACTACTACTATTATTAGCCCACATCAGCACAGAATTTTCATCCTCATCCAGATTAGTCAAAGCACTTACCAAGGAATCAATCTCTTTGTGATTACGCAAAGTTTTAGTCAAGGTGTCCATATCAATATCGGGATCCAAATTATCTTCTAGAGAAAGAATTCTCGCATACGTGCGATATAGAGCTTTAATAGTCTCATCATCACTCTCTACAACAGCATGTTTAATTTCCTCTAAAATATAAAGCATCGGTTTACTCACAACCGTTGAAACCTCAGCTTCTTCTTGATTTGTAACCCCACCTTTAAAGTTCCAGTCAATTGATTGATTAGCAACTAAAAATTCCGGTAAGTCAATAGGCTGACCCTGAGTTACAAAATCCAGTAGAGCCAAATTACCTGTTAAATCCAGAATCCTCGATGATGAATCCTCTTCAGTTTCATCATCATCTTGACTATCATCCTTAGTCTCTTTCTTATTCACGATATCCAAAAGCGTTATTCTTTCCGCTTCTATTGCTTCTATGACTTTTGCTTGGATTGCTTTGTCAGAATGGATTGAAATTTCCTCCTTAAGCCATTCAAGTTGCGATTTTAGCTTGTTATAGATTTCTTGAGCTTCACCATCTTTATTTCCAGAATAACGAGTATTATTCTCTGTTCCCTTGTCCAGAAGTAGAAGCAAGTTATCCATAGAAGCGTTAAGGTAGTTTTCCGCTGTTTGTATCGATACATGTGACAAGAAATTTCTTACCTTGGCAAGAAAATCAGACACTTTCTGAAGCCCTGTGATCTGTTTTAAAATATCGTTCATCAGATCAATGGTTGATCTATCACCACTACCTAATTCAAACTCTTTTAAAGTGACTATTGGTAATTTATCCAACAATACAATACATAACTGCAATGCATGCTCTGAATTTAAATTACCCGCTTCGTTGCTAAATCCTGCCCGGATAGTATCCAGCACATCCTTCATTGAAATCACTTTATCATCCAAAGCTTGTCTGATTTTTGCATACAGCGCATCAGGTAAAGTAGGACAAGCGGGATCCAATAATAGGTACCCCTGCCAGCGGTAGAAAAGAATCATAGAATTCACTGATAAATTAACATCCGCTAATTCCTGAGTCTGAATCTCCTTGAAAAACTCAACATCTTGATTCCAGTTGCTTGAAAAGTAGGCAAACCGAGAATGCGTCATATTTGTAAGCACTTTATGCGCCTGAGTATCAGAGTCAATAAAGCTTTGAATATAACCTACTCTTTCACGAGGAGGCATTTTAGCCTGTAATGTCGTAGCTGCATCTACCAGTTTTCGTCCACCATACTTTTTATCATCATCAACATAATAATTTTTGATCTTGTTATGTAGATAAGGCTTAGGTTCTGCTGGCAGGTTTTGTTTCAGCTGTGCAGCGTGCTCGTCGTCACTGTCCGTCAAGAATGCCATTAACTCATTGTATTGCTCTCTTGTTAAGGAAATGCTCTTCCAACTGTCTGAATCCGTAGGATCAATGCCACTTATTACCACGGAATACCCAGTGTTACAGTTTACATCATTAACCATATTTTGTAGATTATTCATCTCTTCCTGAGAAAAACCAGAAAATGGAGAGTTAAACGCTCTATTCTGATTTACACTGTCAGTCTCACTAAAATAGGGCTTCACCAAATCTTCTTGATCCATATAAAGCGCCATGAGGGTAAAGAAGTGATTAGAAATTAGAACATCGTTATCAAAATCACGACCCACTTGATCAAAAATAGCCTGAATTTGCTCAGGACTTAAGCATTGATTCACTTTTAGGTAAACATAATCCTCAGTCGTCAGTTGATCATCCAGACTTAATAACTGATAAAAGCTTTCTGGTGACATATAGCCATTTCCTTCCGGAAGCTCTACGCCAATTCCGTCTTGTATACCATCCATGTTGTTATTAAATTTTCCGGTAAAATCATTATCCTGCTGAAGCACCTGGTCTGTATATACTTTTCCATTATTGAGAGATGCTTTGGCAAACTCAGCCTTGAATTTAAGTTCAGATAACAGGTTTTTAACAGTTGCATGCATCTCAGAATACATTTGAGTAATCTCATCTTTGTCAGAAGATTCAGAAGATTCAGAAGATTCAGAAGAGTCTAAAATCAACTTTTCCCTTTTCCTGAAAAACAAGTTATCCAAATTCTTTTCCAAATTCTCAATACAATTTAAAAATAAACCTGGAGACAAACGCTTTTCCATTTCAGGTAATAAAATGTCCAGGTTTGGTAAGAAGAATCCATCCTTAATCGCTTCAATATTCTTGGTCAGGCTTAGATAAGCCAGAGCATACGCACGCATGTCTAGGTTATCATTACCACATTGCTCCATTTGACTCTGTAAAATTTCTTCTAGTTTTTGTATAGATATTTCCGATTCATGCTCTCTTAGTGAGATAGCGAGCTTCATATGTGACTTAGTAATGGGATACCCTTCACAATCTTTGTTAATGAAGTCATTTATCGTTTTAACATATTTTGGTTGAATCTTCATTTGTCTAAATGCTGAATCTCCCATTGTTTTTGAAATGGCATTATTAGAACCAAATTTTTTAAGGAGATTATTTAACGATGTTCTTATCTTCTTTTGTTCGCGCATATCATTTATTTGACTGACTGCCAAATCCATCAAGCGCAATGAGCTTGTCATGCCCAGTAATTTCAATAAACCTGGGAATAAATGTTTTTGATATGCTATTTCCATACTAAAAAAATCAGAGATAAATGCTTTGAACCCATTCACATCACGATTAATAAGTAATGGTTCAATCCCCACTTCCAGATCTAATAAATTGAGTGCATCCTGAAATACTCTATTCACAAGTGGATAGGAAGGTTGATAGACGGATCCCTCAAAAGTTCTCTGATAAAAAATAGGTTTGACCAAATTTTCCAGGGCAGATGCAATAATTTGAGTCTTATTTTCATTATCAACAGAGTGCAATTTTCTAGATGGCAGTTTTGTTTCAGCTGATGCGGTATACCACGCCTCCGCGCTATCATTTCCACCATCATTGTTGACATTGTAACGATGAGTCACTGTGAATGTTGTTTCTATGTCAAGACCCTTTCTCTCTAAATGTTCAATCTCATATGTTCGACCCAAACTTTTCTTTTCTATTATTTTGGAGCCAACTATCGCAAGGCCAAGGCCATTCAGTTTGTTTTCTTCCTGAATAATTCCAGACAATACATTATAACCTTCTAAAGAAAGCATTTTATTCTGTGGCACCTTCAAGGTAGTCTCGATATATTCGCCATTGGAACTATTATCTAGTTCTGTTCGGATAGGAGGACAGGAATCATATAAAACGCTGGAATCAAATAAAAGTAATTGATCTTCAGTTACATCAATTTTTTCATAGTTATAGCTTCCATTTGCTTGCGTAACTAGATATAAAGCATCATCTTTAGATTTATCATATAAAGAATCTTTTTTAGTTACATCTTTACCTGAGTATTTAACTCGAACAAAACCTGTTTCTGCTAAACTTAGCTCAAAGTCAATTTTTTCAATGGGTTGGTGAATTAAAGCTAACTCGCAATTGTAATAATTTACTGAATCATTGTCGCTTTCTGTCGGACTTTCATGGCTCATTCTTATTACTAATTTATCAAGTTCCTCAGAATGATTAGAATAGAGTTCCACTATGGAAGTAAAAAGCTCTGTATTCATAGTTAAAGGAATTAAAGTATTCCCTTCTGTGTTTTGGAGTATTTTTAAAAAGTGTTCTATTTCAATTTCATTGGTCAGGGTAATTGTATCAAACACAGAGAATTTTCCTTTTTCTTTATTCACAAGCTTTAGAATAGCTGTATCCTGCTTAGCTGTATAACAAAGTAAAACGAAACCATGGTTGTGCTCATTTAAATTAGAATCTAGAAGAGTTTGGAAGAACATATCATTATCAGACCTTTCCGCTATAAAAAGTTCAAAAAATTCGATTTCTTCTAGAGCATCTCGGGCACCTGAATATACCTTTTTTTCTAAAAAATTAGCAGTTGTCTGAATAAACTCAGCAAACTTCGCTTTTTCTTCCGAAGTTTCTGCTTTTGAATACTGATTTTGAAGTCTCTCCAAAGTTGTTGCGGTTTGTTCAACTTCTATGATTAGTTTACTTTCTTCCCCATATTCTTCAAATTTGCCTATAACAGAGTTAGCAGAATCAGATATGCTTTCACTGTTCTTTATAGCCAACGCTGCATTATCTAAAGCATCATTCCAATTATTGCTCCATGTGTTATTCCATTCAGCCCTATCCTCTTTATTTTCAATATGCATCATCCTTTCTATGCGACCTAAGTGCTTCAAATAAAGTTGACACATATTCAGTCGCCACTCTCTTTCTTCTTGAGAAGTACTTTTAAAACTCGCCCTATTCAAGTTCAAGGATCTGAAAGTTGCTTGCATTCTAATATCCATCAACCGATCTGCAAACATTAAAAGCTGATCGTCCGATATTTTTTTACCTATTTTCCAAATAGACTCTATTTTTTCAATAAAATCCAACTCTTTGTCAGTTGAATTAACAGCATAAATTGATATGTCAGAAAAGGGGTTTTTATTACCTATAAATTCATCGTAAGTTTTAGGAGCATTTGAATGAAAATAATTAGCTAACAAGACATCGCTGTTATATGCAAAATGCAAATAGGTTTTCTTTATCAGTTGCTCTTGTGACGCTTCTTCTAAATTCGGGTATAGCTTATTTAGGCATGATGATATAAATTCCCAATCAGGAAAATTAGGATCTAATTTAATCATTATTGTTTGAGAAAGTGCTTCATACTGGCTTTCTAAATTTGAGTTCTGAAGATACTTTACATTTCTATTCAGAAATGTAGCAATTTGTTCAATAGGCAGCTCAACTTCTCCCATTATGGAATTATTAAACTCAGTAACTTCTGCTACTTTAGCATCCCACCATTGTGCATTATAATCTTCAAAGTAAGAGGTAGTTGATTCCATCAGGCGAGTAAAAGGGTTTTTGTGAGAAGCACCATTATGGGATTCATCTTCGCCGTTACCCTGGTTCTGATCATCTCCTTGACCATTATTCTCATCACCCTGACCCTGGTTGTTCTGATCACCTCCTTGACCATGATTCTCATCACCCTGAGCTTGGTTTTCTACTTGATCACCCTGACCCTGGTTTTCTACTTGATCACCCTGACCCTGGTTTTCTACTTGATCACCCTGAGCTTGGCTTTCTACTTGATCACCCTGACCCTGGTTTTCTACTTGATCACCCTGACCCTGGTTTTCTACTTGATCACCCTGACCCTGGTTTTCTACTTGATCACCCTGACCCTGATTTTCTACTTGATCACCCTGACCCTGATTTTCTACTTGATCACCCTGAGCTTGGTTTTCTACTTGATCACCCTGACCCTGATTTTCTACTTGATCACCCTGACCCTGGTTTTCTACTTGATCACCCTGACCCTGGTTTTCTACTTGATCACCCTGGTTCTGATCATCTCCTTGACCATTATTCTCATCACCCTGACCCTGGTTGTTCTGATCACCTCCTTGACCATGATTCTCATCACCCTGAGCTTGGTTTTCTACTTGATCACCCTGAGCTTGGTTTTCTACTTGATCACCCTGACCCTGATTTTCTACTTGATCACCCTGACCCTGATTTTCTACTTGATCACCCTGAGCTTGGTTTTCTACTTGATCACCCTGACCCTGATTTTCTACTTGATCACCCTGACCCTGGTTTTCTACTTGATCACCCTGACCCTGGTTTTCTACTTGATCACCCTGGTTCTGATCATCTCCTTGACCATTATTCTCATCACCCTGACCCTGGTTGTTCTGATCACCTCCTTGACCATGATTCTCATCACCCTGAGCTTGGTTTTCTACTTGATCACCCTGAGCTTGGTTTTCTACTTGATCACCCTGACCCTGATTTTCTACTTGATCACCCTGACCCTGATTTTCTACTTGATCACCCTGAGCTTGGTTTTCTACTTGATCACCCTGACCCTGATTTTCTACTTGATCACCCTGAGCTTGGTTTTCTACTTGATCACCCTGACCCTGGTTTTCTACTTGATCACCCTGAGCTTGGTTTTCTTCTACTTGATAAAGATTATCTATATTTGAATCTTCATTTTTATTATCAATATTATTATCAACCGGATTTCGTTCTTGCATCTCTAAAACCTCTGTTTTTCACATTATAAATTCGGGTCAAAAATCTTCCGCAACAGCAGAAGCACCAAAACACATCAGCACTATGTTCAAACATAACCTGAACAAAGCCACCTCTATATCTCCCCCTGAAACTGAACAAAACAGGCTTTTTTATCAAAAAAATGACGCCTGTTTAAAATGTCTTTTCTGTACATTCTATTTAAATTCACCCAAATCAAGTCGAGTCAATTTTTAAGAACCCATAGAAAAAACATTTTTCCATGCTCTTTTCCATTTTAAGTAATCACTGGTAATCACTGAAGATCGCTGCAAAATGCAGCAAAGATGTATAAACATCCTCCCTTCTATCCATTATCCAAAAAATTTAAAACTACAAACATATATTTTTTTTGATTTTTTGTCCAGACTTTTTCCCTTAATTTTACAATTTTGTGCTGAAAAATTACTTATTGGGCTGCATTTTATGTAAAAAAGCTTAAAAAAACATTAACATGGTTTTTCAGGTTTTTTTTAAGCTTTGTAGGGGACAATTTTTCAAAAGTCCACTCTGGAAGAGTTGGAATAAAGGGTGTCAATAGGGGCAAGTTGCTTTCCATACAAGCAACAACCCCCGTCATTGCGAGCGAAGCGCGGCAATCCAGGCAGATGCTTGTATCGAAGGATTAAGCTTATGTGGCTTTAGTAAGCTTGGGCATGGATTGCCGCGTCGCTTCGCTCCTCGCAATGACGGAGGGTGGTTAATTTACCTAACAACATACCTGATGACGGGGAATAGTTTACAATCAATTTTCGAATGCTTCAGAGGCGTCTATCTAAGTCTAAGCTTATGCAAGAAGTTTAACCAGCTTGGGGTCGGATTGCCACGTCACTTCGCTCCTCGCAATGACGGACTTTTTGCAATTTGAAGGGTTGAATGATGAGATTCATGCAACCATACTCTCTACCCTCTCCCGCCATACATTTGCCTGATTTAACAACATCTTTTCATCCAAAGTCGTTAACACACCCGCTTTTAACAAACACCGTCCTCGCACCCACACATCGGAAACCTGAGCACCCTGCGTTGCATATACCATTTGTGAAATCGGGTGGTAAAGCGGTGTTGCATTGAAGCAATGCATGTCAACAGCAATCATGTCTGCACTTTTTCCAATCTTCAATGAGCCCGTTTCATGTTCAAGACCTAATGCTTTGGCTCCATGAATGGTTGCAAGCTTTAACGCTGTCATGGCAGAAACCGCTGAAGGTTCTTCTGTAACAAGCTTCCCAAGTAAAGCCGCCAAGTAAATTGCCTGAAATAGATCCAGTGAATTGCTACTTGCTGCTCCATCTGTTCCCAACCCAACATTCACGCCCGCATCTAATAATGACTGAACAGGACAAGCTCCACTTGCCAGCTTCATATTGGAAGCAGGACAGTGAATCACTGAAGCGGAGGTCTCTTTTAAAATCCGCATGTCTTCTTCCACCACCTGGGTCATATGCACCAGCTGACATTGAGCCGATAGCAACTGCGCATCATAAAACCGCCTTAAGGGTCTTTTGTGATAACGCAGCCTGTCGTGCTCAATCTCTGCATGGGTTTCGTGCATATGCACATGCAACGGAAACTGACAGGTGTCTATCGCCTGGCGCATTAAATTTAACGCATCATCCGACAAGGTATATGAAGCATGCGGCGCTAATCCTACACTGATCAATGGATGATTTTGATAGCACCCTAACAAGGCAACAGCTTCATCCATCGCTTCCTGCAACGTTGAAGTCCATGGGTTTTGTGCTTCCATGAGCAACACCCCTATCCTTGCCCTGATCCCTGCCTGTTCGGCTACTTGGGCCATGACACCTGGAAAAAAATAATGTTCGTTAAAACAGGTCGTTCCTGAACGAATCATCTCTCCGATAGCTAGCTTTGTCCCGTCTCTTACAAACGCTTCATTCAAGCAACGATTTTCTGCTGGCCAAATCACCTGTTTCAACCAATCCATTAAAGGCAAATCATCCCCAAATCCACGCAACAAAACCATAGGACTATGCGTATGCGCATTAATCAGCCCCGGCATCACAACGTGATGATCCAAAACAATCTCCTCCTCCGCCTGATAGCACGCTCTTGCTTCAGAAGCGGGCAACAGATCTACAATACGTCCCGCGGCAATAGCAATGGCATAATTTTCCCAAACAACATTCTCTGGTTCGACAGGAATCAGCCAACGGGCCAAGATTAACGTGGTTATTTTTTTCATCAGCTTTATTTCCTTCCAAAAATAGGATGACAATCAATAAGAAGCCCGCATATAATAGGGTGTGTCTTCCATTTATTTTTTGAGTTCAAAATGTGGGTAATGGGTCAAATTTTATGCAAATTTTCGTCATATATTTTAATATACTTCCTCAAATTTACACAAAATTTGACCCATTACCCACATTTTGAACTCAAAAAATAAATGGAAGACACACCCTAAGAAAAAATGAGCTGAATAACAATCTAGGTTTTTTTATGGCAGACGAATACAAAAAATATATGTGCTTGCTGTGTGGATTTGTTTATGATGAAGCACAAGGCTGGCCAGAGGATGGCATCGAACCTGGAACGCGCTGGGAAGATGTACCTGAAGATTGGCTATGCCCTGAGTGCGGCGCAATGAAAGCAGAATTTGAAATGATTGAAGTAGGTTAAGGCTGTTAGCTAGAGCGTGACATCCATTTATTTTTTAGCTTCTACTTACATTTTGAAGCTAAAAAATAAATGGATGTCACACCCTATACTCATAAACCCGACACAACATCTGAAGCCCACAAGCTGCACAAGTCTCTTTCCCTTTTTTGGGGTCTACCTGCGCCTGCCCCTTATGAAAATTGTGCAGCAACGTTTCTAAATTTGCTTTCCAGGACGCTTTTAATGCGCCCCATTTCACCTCAGTAGGAGGCTGCACATTTGGCAGGATCTCCGAGTATTCACTGAGCCCTTTAAACTCAACCCCTTCTGCATGAATTTGTGCAAAAGCAATCGCACTGATCGATTGATCATTCATCACCCAGTAAAAAGGTAATTGAGGATCATCAGGCCGCTCTCCCTCCCAGGATTTTAGAGAGACTTTGCCTGTCTTATAGTCCAGCAAAATATAACGCCCATCTTTTTGGCGATCCATTCGGTCCAGTTTAACTGAAATGCGCATCTGCTCAAACGGAATGATAAAAGTCTGTTCGACTGCTGCCACTTCAAAATCATCACGCAACTTTTCTTGCTCAAGCCATTGAAGAAGCAAAGCTGTCATTCTCTCCTTTTCAACCTCGATCAGTAAAGCATTGGCCAGCCAGGGTCGCTCACCAATCAGCAAACGAAAAATTTCCTCCAGAAGATGTTGAAGCATTGATCTTAAAACCTCCACATCCAAACGCAAAAGATGCGCCTGATTTTTCACCGTCTTCCAAAAAGACTCTAGAGCCTGATGGATCATATTCCCCTTATCTAAAGCACTTAAACCCCATGGAAGCATCTGGGAACGAAAAACACCCAAACGATTCTGAGCAAATGCTTTAAAAGGACAAGCTGCCTGGTTTTTTAAAATCGCAGTCCCACCTCGGATGGTTTCCCCTGCTTGAACTGGAGGGGCAGCCAGGGCGACTGATAGCATTTCAAGCGCTGCAGGCTGAATTTCAATTTTTTGAAGCAGATTGGGCAATTGCTCTGCCAGCGAACTTGTTTTAACTGAAGCAATCAAGGGGCTAGCAGAAGGACAAGTATCTTTCACTACAGGCGCATAACTGAAGATGACCTCATCCGCACTTTGAAAAAATCGCTCTGTGATTCGACGACCAAGCAATAGCTCTCGATCTGGGCAAGCATGTGGCATTCCCATACGCCTTTGTAGGCTTGCTGGCAAAAATGGATTCGGCGCTAACTTCCCAGGCCAAATCTCATCACTAACACCCCCCACCCAAAGCTGATCAAACACCCTGCCTGACGCTTCGAGAAATCCCATCACCTGAATGGGACTTATCTGATCCGTGCCCGGTTGAAACAATGTCATATCCAGAAGTTGTTTTAACAAGGTGAACGCTTCTGATAATGACATTTCTCCATAAAAATGGTTAAGCTGTCGAAACACATCTAATGTTTCCTGAAACTGCAATACAACCTGATACTCTTCCTGATTATAAACTCGCTCACCAGGCCAGCCTAAAAGACTCAACATTTTGATGAACCAGGCTGCCCATTGATCAGGAAGCAAATGAGACCTTAATGCCTTAAATTGCCGTTCACCTTGCATCAAAGCTGATGCTAATTGAGGTGAACAGGTTTTATGCCCAGACCTGGACAACCATGCGCAAAGCATATGCCGATCTATTCCATTCGCTCCCTGAGCTAACAGACGAGCGGAAAGCTCAAGACGTGGATACATCTCTGTTTGGGCAGCAATCAAAAAGGGAGAATATAACCAGTCTCTTAACAATGGCAACTCTATGAAAGAATCCACATAAAGAGAGAGTGTCGTTATTGCAGCCTGCATCACAGGATACTCTGACAAAGCACGCCCAAGAGAGAGGTTAAAGGCCGCTTTTTCATGCTGAAATACCGCATGAAACTGTGTCCTCACTTTCTCTTGAATGTCCGCTAAATTTAAAAAAACACAACCAATTTCAGCTTTGGGGTTTATTTCCCACTGCGTTTTAGCCCACTGTGCCGCCTGTTCGATTTCCTGCGACTGCCAACTCAGGGGCAACTTCACGCACCGTCCTTTTCTGGCCGGTTCCAAAAAAGCACTTTGATGTACCGTGGTCCGTTGCTGCACTCTGCCTAAAAACTGGGAAAGTTGGGGATAAAGATCATCAAAACCAACACAAACTATTTGATCAGGATATGGAATGTGCTGCTGCGCATCTTGTTCCATCAAGGCAGGGATCAAACGAGAAAAGGCAATCACACCTCGATCCTGACAGATACGCTCGAAGGTGTCCGCAACCTGAATAAAAAACTGATGGGTCTCATCAAATGGATAAGCGCTTAAAACCTCTTTTGATAAATTCCACTGATTTAAAAATTGCCAGGCCTTCTGAACCTGACGAGTAATTTGGTCTCGCTGAATGAAGTGGAACGACGCCGCCTTTTCCTGAACAATCTGGTTCCAAAGCACACGTTCCTGATAAGCCGTCAGCAAATGGCGCGTATCCCGAGTATGATTAAACCAAAGCGCTTTTAGCCAATCATCCATAGGTAAAATCTCGGCAGAAATCCAGCTCATCTTGCCGGACCATGCTTGCAGCTGATCATGACGACGCGACAGGTAGGCAGCCAAACGACGGTTTGCTGTCACAACACAAGTTTTTGATGTCAGATTTTCTAACAGCATGTTAACTTGACCTACTAATCAATAAAATTGTGTAACTGTTCACCGCATGCAACTACTACTCCTGTCATCAACGATGTTGTTGGGTAAATTAACCGCCCTCCGTCATTGCGAGGAGCGAAGCGACGTGGCAATCCAGACCCAAGCTTATTTAAGCCACCCAGGGTGTGTCGTCAATTTATTTTTTGAGCTCAAAAAATAAATTGACGACACACCCTAAGTTTAGGTGCTAGATGGAGGCTCCCACCTGGATTACCACGCTTCGCTCGCAATGACGATGAATAATTACAAGTTACAAAAATAATTGCGTTTCCTTAATGTTACCTTAAGTCTCTTTTCATAAAGTTTACTCTATCAAAACTAAACAACTGTAGACTTATCCTATGCAAACTATAAATAATCAAGAATATTTAAACGCCGAAAGGTTCATTGAAAGCATTAACTACAACGAAAATCTGCTTTCAGACCAGGAAATTATAAACTGCCTGAAAGATCCGAACAATATGGATGATACGTTTGTATTGCGATTGATAGAAAAAATCCAAAGCTTCTCAACATTGACATCTGCTTCGTCTCTCTTTTCATATCTGTTTAACCTTGAATTTCAACTACCGAAAAACATAGAGAGCGCATTGATTCAAAAAACGCTCGTCCTCCTTATAGAACACCTTTTTGATCAGTGCCCCACTCTTGTCAAAAGCCACCCTGAATCAATGTTAAGCGCATTATTGAAAACAGATTATGACACCAAAAAAAAGAAGCCCGTATACACATCTGATTTCAATTCTGATCATCGATATACGTTTAAAAGACCCAGTCTGAAAAATGATTTCGTTGCTTTTCAGTTTCTGGGACAACTGAGTCTTTTTGCGGAGAAGATTCAGAATGAAACGCTTCAAAAAATAGCACAATTATTAACTCTGGAGCGAATGAAGGCAACTTATGAAGATCTTGATCATCAAATCCTTCCACGACGTCTTCCAATATGCGAGGCGTATGCAACTCACGCAACGGAGCTGGATTTTCTTGAAGATGAAAACAACACGAAAGAAATTTGGAAAAACAGATGGGAAGAAGCTTATATTAAAGCTTCAAATTTTGGAACAAACAACAGCATCCCCATCACTGAGGGCAATGAAAGTCATTCAGACATCACAGAAACCATCACAGCAGCGCCTACAGAAAATGAAATTATCCACTTCCTGGAGGATCCCGTCCTTATAGAATACCCTGAGCTCCAAAAAAAGTTAGAACAACAATTACTCATCAAAATTAAAAGCTGCACATCATGGCTATCCGCCTTCACTTTCTTTTTTAACGTGACTGACCACCTCCAACCCTCCTCAAATGACTTCAATAATGAATTGATTAACGCATTACTTCAACCGCTTTCAACACATCTTTTTTCTTCTGGCCATTTAACTCACGTAAAAACGCCTCCTTTTAAAATCATCCATATCTGGAAGAAAACAACCAAACAATCAGTTATCAATCAATCTCATTTAGAAAAAAATTACCGGTTTAAAAAAACTGATTTTGCAGAAGAATGCATCACGATCGACACTTTAACGCAGCTCTATGAGTTTGCAACAGCAATAGGTCATTCGGCATTACAAACGTTAACGCAAGGATTAATTTTAGAAAAAATGAAAGCTACTTTTAATAGCCTTGCACTTCAAGACCCAGAATGGCGCCAGGCACTCTGTGAAGCTTATATAGAACGTCTGCCAACTTTACCGTTTCTTGAAACCCAGCTTGATAAAAGAGAAGAATGGATCAATCAATGGAAAATTGCAGAAGAAGAAGCTTTGCATTATGCCAAAGACCGCAGCCACATCTCACAACATTACTTTAGCGGCATGGACAGCTTATGGAACAACAGGCAAGATACACATCTGACTACACTGGAATCTGAGAAAAAATTATACGCTTTAAGCCAATCCCCTGATCATAAACAAGATATTGCAGATCTTATCATTGAAAAAATTAAACATGCAGCCACGATTAAAATACCCTTATCCCATTGTGATTTGGTGAAATCAGAGTTTTCCACAAAAAGAATAGTGCAACAAACCCAGTCTATCTTAGCGAACGTTTCTGAACAAAGCCGCTTTGTTTTGGTTTGGCCAGAAGATGGAGATCAATCTCACGAGGCCTTCTTAATAGACAGATCCCAAATAAGAAGACCCTTAAAAATTCCTCTTTCCTTAAAAACAGAAGAAGATCTGGCTATCTGGGATGCTATCTTGAATGCGCCCAACTTTTCAGATTCAGATATGGCATCTAGAAGACTCACAAAAGCAGAGTTTAACCAAATCCAGACACTCACACATGAAACACTTTTATGCATAGGAGATACAGAAGAAGAAATACCTAATGAAACCATAGATTTACTAGACTGTGAACTTCGAAAAGTTACAGGTCCGATTGAAAGTACTGATGATATCCAATCACTTAAGTTAAAGAGAAGTGTTGCTTATGTCCGAATCTGTCATTCAGATAGAGATGAGCTGCTCTGTTTCACCAAACAAGGTACAAATACTTATCAGAGAAAAAAAATCGATTTATCTACAGATGAGCTCAATCAATTTGATCAGCATATTTTAGAGCTCAATCAAAACGGGCTTCCCACAAATAAAATATTAACTTACCCTCAACTCCAAATACTCAAACAGCTTTTGGAAGGGAAACATACCCCACCTGTCTCTGAGGAAATCATAGGCAAAAAGGAAGTCTATGATTTTGTATCTCAGGAAGAGGAGTATCTCAAAATAACCCCTCTTAAAGCTCAACATACCCAAAAAACCGCTCAAAAAACGATACATCGTTATTATTTTAAACTGCCGGGTTATTTGACAAAACAAACGCTTTCAAAAAAAAATGACCAGACTGATCACTCGTCAACATTTTTGATAGAAGAAAGCTTTCCTACGGATCAGGGAAAAAGAATGAAAATATGTTTTCAGCTTGAAGATAAATTCGTCAGTGAAAAAATCCTTTCTAATGATGATGTCATAGCAGAGTGGAGCCTGGAAAACACCGAGATGAGCAGTAATCTGCTCAAAGCCACCTTCGCACTCTACCAGGATATTTTCTATAACAAAACCCTATCAATAGAAACAAACAAAACGATAGCGTATGCACCTGATTTCTACCTACTCAGTCAGGCACTTCAAAGCGGCTTTCATCTGTTAGCCCCTGAGAATAAGGACCTTAACATTGCTCAGATACTCATGAACAAAGATGAAGAAGGCATTAACACATGGATGACATATTTGATGGAGAAACCTGAAAGTCGAATATATCTATTTCCAGGATTATTGAAGTTAGCATACATGGCCGACGCCTTGGAATGGTTCTATACAAAAGTCAATCAACAAAATCAAGATAATGTAGTTCTTTCTTTTTGGATACTCAATGAACACTTTAGCAATAATGTCAACACGGATGATCTGGATATTCCTGCCATTGCGCTAACACTGAGAATCATTCAGAAAGACGAAATGCTATTAGAAGAAGGAAGCTTATCTGAGCATCACCTCACCTTATTGCAACATATGACAACCCTGTTTCCTGAGGGTGATAATTTTTTAAATTACACTCAAATACTAAAATCCATGATAACAGATCATATTCAAGATAACGAAGAAACTCTGGCAAAGCTTGAAAAGCTGGAATCCCTGTTTAGATTGGGATTAACATTCAAAAATCAAGAAAATTTTCAAGCATTTATGGCATCTGATGCTTTAGAAATTTCAGATTATCTGTACCTGAAAACCCATAAATGCTTAACAGACGCACAAATTCAAGGAATTTTTGATTATGTCGGTGAGACACTCGAAACCAATGATTCAGAAGCATTAACAGATCACTTAGTTTATTTGATCGCACTTTACATGGATGAAGAAACACTCATAAAACCTTATTTCAGCAAATCTGAAAACAACAAATTTGAGGGAGAAAAAAGGTATTTACATGACTTGATTAGAAAGTATCCAGATGGTGGACGAAAAATCATTGAAGCCGCTAAACTGTTGCACGCAGAAATGACTGATGAAGCAAGCATTCACTATGCCCTCTGTTTAATTAACCCAGATAGTCAAGCGTATAAAATACTCACTAAAATAACGCATTATCGCACCAGTTATCAGAGCTATTACTTCTCAGACGTCAATTATTTTTCTGAAAAAATAGAAGAAGCAACAAGCTCACCACAAGAAGATCAGTCAAGCAATGATACGTCCAACCGCTCATGGTGGCCATTTTTTAATAGAAATGTCTCTGATACTGAAGAAAGTGCACCGTCTATAGATCAAACATTTCAATAGAATACTGAAGTGTCAACGTCTCGTGATTTTTATCTGTGATATATAGGGTGTGTTTACATTTCATTTTTTGGTTACAAAATGAAATGTAAACACACCCTAGACTCACCCGTCATCAACTATGTTGTTGGGTAAATTAACCCTTCCCTCCGTCATTGCGAGGAGCGAAGCGACGCGGCAATCCAGCTCCAAACTTATTAAAACCACATAAGCTTCGGTTCTGGACAGAGCACTCGACTGGATTGCCGCGCTTCGCTCGCAATGACGAGTGGATCCATTTATAATAAGCTATTGATAACTTCCACCAAACAAGACTATGCGACTGCACCAAGGGCGCAAAAACCGGAAATCGGAAAGTAAATCACCACTTCCAGCCCTTTCCCTGAGGAAGGGGTATCCAACACAATTCTAGCCTGGTGTACTTTAATAATTTGTTGAACAATGCCTAATCCTAAACCCGTCCCCTTGGCACTGGTTCCAATCACACGGAAGAACCGTTCAAAAACACGATCTCTTAATTCAGGTGGAATGCCTGGACCATTATCAATCACCTTCAACGCCATCTCATGACCCGCAGATTCAATAACCACCTGAACGACGCCTCCTTCCTGAGTATATCGAATGGCATTGTCGACCAGATTTCTGATTAAAATATCAATCGCTGTTGGAATGCCTGGAACCAGGGCTTCTGGTAGCTGAGTTTGCAGCTCTATGTCTATATTTTTCTTCAAGGCATCTGGCACCATCAGCGCGATCATTTCACGAGCTTGCCGAACAAGATCCACCGTAGAAAATGAAGTATGAAGATCCTGAGATTCCATACGGCTGAGTGTCAAAAGCTGATCCACCACATGACTGCTCCGGTCTACCCCTGCAATTAATTTTTTTAAAGCATCATGGCGTACAACCTCGTCCTGAGCTGTCAACGCAATTTGAGATTGCGCCTTAATCACTGCCAAGGGTGTTCTTAACTCATGAGCAGCATCTGCTGCAAAGCGCTTTTCCCGTTCAAAAGCAGACTTTAACCGTTCAAACAGGTGATTCAGTTCATTAATCAATGGTTGAATTTCAACAGGCACATTATGAAAATAAAACGGTTCCAGACGAGCAGGCTCTCGATAGCTTAACGCTCTGGCTAACCGGTTAAGACTCACAAATCCGCGCCCTACAATGATCCAGATCAGCAAACCCAACACAGGATAAGTTGCCAGAAAAATAAAAACAGAGTCCCGAATAATACGTGCTTCAACCCCTTGACGAAAATTATAGCGCTCCGCCAAAATGAGCTTAATTTTTTTTTCTTTGTCATAGTCGGTATAAACACGCCACAGCTCATTATTAATGAGCTTATCTGAAAATCCCTTTTTGCTATAAGCCAAGAATTTATTTCTAAATTCTGCCGGTTTAAGCACAAGCTTTCCTTCTGGGGTATCCCACACCTGATATTGCAAAACCCGAGTTGCTTCCGGACTCATTTTTCCTTTTCTTTTGTGCAAACTTTCAGACACAAAGAGCTTTGATTGCGCGATATCTTCAGGACTTACAAATTTTTCAATGGTCACCGCCACCAACTTCAGCTGGTTATCCAAATGTTTACGCAAGTCTGCCCGCTCAATGAAAATATCGGCCACAATAGCCAGAGAAAGAATCAGGGTGATACTTAAAAGCAGGTTAACTAATAAAAACGTGCGAATGCTGGAGGTCATTTTTCTTCATCAATCATATACCCAACGCCTCGGATCGTGCGAATCAGTTTCGAACCGAATTTTTTGCGTAAGTTATGAATGTGAACTTCAAGTGCATTACTATCAATTTCGTCACCCCAACCATACAAAGTTTGTGTCAGGCGGTCACGAGATAATACTTTTCCAACATTTTCCAACAGCTTTTGAAGTAACGCAAATTCCCTGCGCGATATATCTACGATATTCCCTTCAAATATAACCTGGTGCGCAGCAGGGTCCATCACAATACCATTAAACTCAATTTTTGGGCTTGCTCGATTAACTGCGCGTCTTAACAAAGCACGCATTCTTGCGTTCAAAACATCAAAATCAAATGGCTTGACAATATAATCATCACACCCTGAATCAAACCCTTGCACTTCAGAGGAATCCCTTGCTGTAAGAATAATAACGGGAGTTCTAACACCTTCTGTCCGAATATTTCTTAGCACTTCCAACCCTGAGCGTTTTGGCAAACCAATGTCCAAGATAATCAAATCAAATGCTTCAACAGATAAAATCGTATTTTCAGCAGAAATACCATCTTCCAGCCAATCCACTGCATAATTTTGTTGCTTCAAGCCCGCGGTGATCGCCTCGCCCAGCAATTTATCATCTTCAGCCAATAAAATTCTCATACTCCCAAACCTTCAAGTGTGTTATGTTGTGTATATTAATGCGCTCATTTTGCACTAAAAATCATACGTTGACTATCTCCTATAGCAAACTCCACGGAAGATGTCAAAAAAACCAACTAAAAAACACAGGGATTCCCGGCGAATATTTAGAGGCCCCAATTAAAAGAGATTTAGGCTGAATCAAAAAATATTTTTCGCAGACTTTAAATCAGTTATCCTGTTTTTTTAAAAAAGGAACAGGATATGAGTTTGCTGAGCTGCGTAGAGTTATTGGGTACGGTAAAAGAGAGTTTTTCAAAAATAGCTGACCCCACTTTGCGAAAAGGTGCATTAAGTTTAAAAGATTGTTTACTGTCTGGATATGCGCTTTTTAGTCTGAAGTACCCATCATTACTTCAATTTGATCAGCACGTAAGAGAAGATATCATTCGCCATAACTTAGAGCATGTTTATGGCTTATCGGAAGTTCCATCAGATACCCAGATGCGTGAACGCCTTGACCTAGCTGATCCATCCCAATTACGCAGGACATTTAAACAATTACTAGCTCAATGCCAAAGAAGCAAACGACTGGAATTATTCAAATATTATGAAGGCCGTTATTTAGTGCCTTTGGATGGAACAGGTTATTTTTTTTCCAAAGAAATCCACTGCGAACAATGCTGTGAGAAACATCACAAAGATGGGACGGTCAGTTATTACCATCAAATGCTCTCAGGAGTCATTGCTCATCCTGACCAAAAAGTAGTCCTTCCTTTTGCGCCAGAACCCATTATGAAGACAGATGGGAGCAAGAAAAACGACTGTGAGCACAACGCTGCACAAAGGTTTTTATCTCATTTGAAACGAGAACATCCCCGCCTTCAAGTGATTATTACAGGCGACGGTCTTTATCCAGATGGCCCCTTTATTAAGCGTCTTAAAATCGATGATCATCGTTTTATTCTGGTAGCCAAAGAAAAAGATTTAAAATATTTATTTTCAGAGTTTCGTGCTTTGCCCAGAGAACAACTTGAAATTCAAGAGGGTAAAATAAGCCATCGTTTTGAATGGGCTAATGGTCATATTCTTAATGATTCCCACCCAGACTGTTGGGTGAATGTATTGGAATACTGGGAAAAAAATGGAAAAAGTGAGCAGCACTGGGTTTGGGTAACCGACATCCCTTTATCTAAAAAAAATGTTTATACCATCATGAGAGGAGGACGAACACGATATAAAATAGAAAACGAAACCTTTAATACCCTCAAAAATCAAGGCTATCAATTCGAACATAATTTCGGGCATGGATATAAATATTTAAGTACCGTATTTGCGTACTTAATGCTCATCGCTTTTTTTGTTGACCAGCTTCAGCAGCTGGGTTGCAAGCTATTTGCAAGAGCATTGGCCAGGTTACACTCTAAAAAAAGTCTGTGGGAACGTAAGCGCAGTTACTTTTTTCAATTTTTCATTAGTGATTTAGAAACTTTATGGAACTCATTAGCTTATGGACATAAAGGCACGAGTTTAATGCCTGATACTTCCTAGCTTTGATCTACTATAAACTGCTGATTTATGACTGCCCCTTCTTTCCTCGATTAATACCTTGAGCATTTTATTTTCTTTCAAATAACCAGCTTTTTGCCTGGATGGCTTCTTGCACCCTGAAATCTCTAGTCTCTATAAGTCTTATTCAAAAAATATTCACCGGGAGCAGCTGTAAAAAACATTACCCTCTAGCGCTTTCTTAGAAATCCAGATATAATCATTTGCTAATTTTTTTGAACTTCGGTAACTTTAGGTAAAACCCTAAGTCATACTAATCTGTGCATTCTTGAAAAACAGGCATACAAAAAATGAAAACGTTTAGTGCAAAATCAGAATCTATTCACCGCAAATGGTACCTCGTCAACGCTGAAGGTAAAACATTAGGAAGATTGGCCAGCGAAATTGCCAGGCGCCTCAGGGGGAAAAACAAACCAGAATATACACCTCATGCTGATACCGGCGATTTTATCGTGGTCATCAATGCAGATAAAATTCAGGTCACCGGCCGAAAGCTAAAGGATAAAATATACTATCACTACACAGGGTATCCGGGCGGTATAAAAGAAATTTCCCTGGAAAAACTGCTGATCAAAAAACCCACGGATGTGCTGGAAAAAGCAGTAAAGGGGATGATGCCTAAAGGGCCATTGGGAAGAGCAATGTTTAAAAAGCTCAAAGTTTATGCTCAAGCAGAACACCCCCATCAGGCACAATCTCCAGAACTTTTAAATTTATAACATTTCGAGAAAAATCATGGCAAAAGCTTTAGTGCAATTTTATGGGACAGGGCGCCGCAAATCTTCTACTGCTCGTGTCTTTTTAAGACCTGGCAAAGGAAATTTTGTGGTAAACTGTAAAGCTCTGGACGATTATTTTGGGCGCGGAACTGACCGCATTATTGCGCGCCAACCCCTCAAACTACTTGAAGACCAGCATGCTTTTGATATTAATAAGTTTGACATCCTAGCCACGGTATCAGGCGGCGGAATCACAGGACAAGCAGGCGCAATCCGCCATGGCGTAACACGCGCACTGATGGAGCATAACCCTGAATTTCGTCCTGTGCTTAAAAAAGAAGGGTATGTTACAAGGGATGATCGCACGGTTGAACGTAAGAAGGTAGGTTTACGTAAAGCGCGTAAACGTCCACAATTTTCCAAACGTTAATATATTTATTGCCCGCCCTGGAGGCGGGCACCTCTCTGGAGGATCAATCCACCTCTTGTTTTAAACCTTTACTGTAGGAATCATAAAATGTCACGACGTTACGGCATGACACTCTATTCTGACTATCAAGATATTGCCAGCCATCAGGTTCGTCTTGCCCTGTCTGAAAAAGCCATCAATACCATTGATATCGTATGGATTAATGCAGACAATCCAGCGGAAGAACTGTTGGAACTCAACCCATATGGCACGCTCCCCACGTTAGTTGATCGCGAGCTGGTTCTTTATCGAACGCCGATCATTTTGGAATACCTGGAAGAGCGTTTTCCACACCCTCCTTTATTACCGGTCTACCCCGTTGCACGTGCAAAATCGCGCTTAATGATGTTTCGAATTGAGCAAGACTGGTTTAGTTTATTACACAAGATTCAACACCCAGAAAACCTTGAAGAAGAAGAGAAAGCACGCCATCAGCTTTTGGAATACTTCAAAATGCTTTCCCCAGTCTTTGAAGAAAATACTTTTTTCCTGAGCAATGAATTTTCTTTAGTAGATTGTTATATTGCCCCTTTACTATGGCGCTTACCTAGCCTGGACATTCAACTGCCTCCAGAAGCCAAAGGTGTCGCTCACTATGCTCAACGTATTTTTGAAAGACCTGCTTTTAGAGCCAGCCTTTCTGAACTAGAGCGCGAGCTTGAGGGTGAGCCAGCATGAAGGTTATGACCTCCAGCCGCCCTTACCTTATTCGGGCACTTTATGAATGGATTTTAGACAATGAAGGTATCCCACATTTACTGGTAGATGCAGAAACTGATGCGGCCTGGATCCCCCAAGAATTTGTGGAAGATGGAAAAATCATTTTTGATGTTTCCCCTGAGGCCGTCAAAGATCTTATGATCAGCAATGAGCTCATCGAATTTCGAGGTCGGTTTGGTCATAACATTCAACAAGTTTCCTTCCCATCAGACAACGTCCTTGCTATTTATAATGAAGAGGGCATTGGTATGTTTTTTGAGGATACCGAATTTGAAAGTCCCATGCTCGATGAATCCACAAGTCTGGAATTACCAACCCATCTCACAGATGCAAAACCTTCAGGGGAAAAATCCGTTAGAAAGAAAAAGTCGGTTAAAAAGAAAACTTCCTTCTCGCATTTAAAAATTATTAAATAGAAAATTCTCAAGTCACTAAAAATCATTCCTCATTTTAAGGATAATCTTTATCTTTTACGTTTGTAACTATTCAGCACATGTAACTACTCCTCTCGTCATTGCGAGCGAAGCGCGGCAATCTAGGCATGAGCATGTGTCGAAGGATGAAGCTTAAGTGGCTTTTATAAATTAAGGTCTGGATTGCCGCATCGCTTCGCTCCTCGCGATGACGGAGGAATAGTGACTTCTCAAGTCACTAAAATTAATTCCCCTCTTTAAGAATCCCTTAATTTTTATCTTGTACATTCTATATCCTAATGTTTCCCCATCACACATTTAAAAGAGACAATGCACATGCAAGCACAAATCGAGAGAATCAAGGGTAGCAAAAAGGATCGTTCTTTATCCATTTCTTCAAAAACCATCACATCTAATGAGGAGATCCTGATACTTACAAATTTCCTTAAATCAGAAGACTGCCCCTCTGACCTTGAGCTTACTTTCTCTTTTTACAACCTCAACGAAAACCTTATAAACGCCTTACGCGAAGGTCTTGCAAAATGTTTTTTTAATAAGCTTCCCAACGAACTACGTCTAAACTTTAACGCTTTTGGAAATGAAGATGCTATAAAAGAAATGCTTAAAGGGCTCGTAAAATACAGTGATAAAAAGCGCTTCACTTTTCCACAAAAATTTGTACTTCAATTATTTAGAATTGATATTGATGCTGAGACGGGCACTTTGCTTACAAATATTATTTCAAATGCTCCAACAAACTTTACACTGGGTTTATATCACTACCATATTGATAATGATAGTCTTCCCACTCTGGAAGCAATAGGAAACTCTATCTATCAAGCAAAAGAAGGCTTTACGCTAAAACTTCAGGGAGATATGAATGAAGAGGAAGCAAAAACGCTTGCAAGGATTATAAGCAATGCGCCTAACTATTTTACGCTTCATTTGGTTAATGAGCTTTCAATAAACGTATTGACCATCCTTGTAAAAGCAGTTCAAAACGCCCAGAAAGGCTTTACGCTCAGAGTAGATCGGCTGACTATAGCTGCAAACCCAATATTAAACACTCTGAAGGACATCATACCATTGGCACCAGAGGATTTTGGATTTACCTGTGACGCTACTTATAGCTTTTATAACAATTCCGACTATTATATCAACTTCCTTACCAAAGCCACTCAGGAAGGCCCAGCAGGCCTTCGTATCCAGCTTAATAATCTAAATAAACATCATAATGCCACTGCTGATAAGAAACTCTCTGAACATATTATAAGCCTGATCCAATCTGGCAATTACCCAAACCGATTCCAGATAAAGTGTTTTGGCCAAATAACTTACCCTCTAATGGACTCAATCACCCAAGTTAATCTAGCCTCAGGCACCCTCAATACACTTTTAGATTTAACCTTTGACCCAAGCAATATACAATCAATTAAAGATAATTTCATGAAGATTCAAAAGGATGGACATTCTGCACTCACAGAAGCCAGCCAATGCTTTTTAAGATGCCTTGAACAGCTAGAAGCTTACTATAAGACTACATCGATGCCCCCCATCAAGCTGCTGATGGAAGAAAACCCAGACTATGCAGGTCCTTTTTTATTCAATATCTTTTCATCTATGTTTACCCCCTGGGCCAATCATCCCTCAAGTGCCATTCATCATGAGCCGTTAGAAACAGATGAGACTGCTCCTCTTTACCCAAAAATCACATCCGATGGAGAAATATCAACAGAAACCCCTGATGAATATACACTACAACAAATAGTTTCCTTTAACACACTGGTCAGTATGCTGGACAAGATTAGAGAGAGATATCCAAAAATAGCAAACGCCTACTTGGCGAATCTCTTCTTTTCATCATTCGCTCAGTACTTTCAATCCGTCAATCCAAACCCTGATCTCGTCTCTATTGACAAACAAAAGGACCAATTCATCCTCGCATTGACAAAAGAATTTACCGAAAAAGAGCTTAAGGATCAGGCTGAACTTTACTGCGTAGAGCCTATTATTCATCACTCCATGACAGGTTCTTATTTGTCCTCATCTTCTTCTCATACTAACATTCCGGACACACTTTGGCCTCTGGAAACATTCAAAGAAATGAGCACAAGTATACTTAGAGCTTGCCGCCTAATTCCACTAGAAGGTGATACCCCAATTGCTGCCCTTACATTACGCATGCTGATTGAAGAAAAACCTCAATCACCAGGATATTATGGATATTTGACTCAGTTATTAAAGGTTTTGCTAGCTAATGAGACAGTCCTCTTAAATTGCCAGCATTTAGACAAGGTTCAAGAGTTTCAAAACCATTTGATTTTACCGCATGAATTGGTAGCAAATTATGACAGTGAAACTGTGTCCAGGGTGTTGGATACATACCTTTCTCAAGACGCTTCACTAGATTCATTAATTGATGCTTACACACTCGAAACATCTGAACAAGAAACAACCAAACCTAGCGATGATGTTCACCTTGAATCCTTTATCGAACAGTGTAAATCATTAGGTCTATCCTATATGAATATGATAACCATGGAAGAAAGGTTATCGACAACCTCTGACCCACGGAAATTGGCCTTGGTCATTGAACTGCAGGATCAACTCAAGATCTGGGACAAACAAGTTCAAACTTTAAAAGCCGAACATCACATTTTAGCGTCTCTTTTCGAGGAGACAGTAAACTCTTTAAGAGAGACCTTAAGCACTTTAGAAACGGACGTTTATTCGAGCGATATAACTGCATTATATAAAGTACTACAGGCCATTTCCAGTGAAGCCAAAACGTTTCAGAGGGAAAAGCATAATTCCTCTGACGCTTTATCTGCATTCATAGAGGAGATCAATGTCCTTATAGGTTCTTCTGCAAATGCTCAAGAAACAGATGCGTTGCTTCAGACAACCCTGTCGATCTTTAAAACAAGCTATCGAAGTATCATCCTTAACTATCAACCAAAAAACGCCTCCCTCTTGAGTAGTATTTCAAACATGTGGTCTCAACCAAAGAAAGAAATTCCTGCTCTGCAAAAACTTGAAGCGCTATTAAAAGATCATCTGGGTATCCTGGATCCAAAGAGCTTCCTAAGTGATGAAAATAGTACGGTAACAGAGGATTTATTGAATCAGATGAAAGCAGTGCTACAAAACTCTAGCTCATGCGATCAATCAACAGAGCCAGCAATCCCCTCAACCAAATACTCCCCTGGCCAATAAGGTCAACCTCAAACATCCTCAAAAAGAGAATACAAAAATGCAAGAACAAATCAATAAATTCGCTAACACTCAACAAGCTAAAAATCAAAAATTAATCATCTCCTCAAAGACAATCCAAAGTACAGAAGACATACACTTGTGTCTAGATTTCCTTGCGTCAAAAGACTGCCCAACCTGGCTTAATCTGGATTTTAATTTCGAGAATATAGAAGAAGACCAGCTTCTGAATCACATTGAAACTGCCTTCACGAATGTCTTTATTCTGCAAAAAGTGCCTCAAGGACTCAGAATGAATTTTAACAATTCGACACTTGAACTAAACCCTCGTGAAGACAAAATTGTAAAAAATCTCATGCTTAAACTGTGTCAGCTAATCTCTTCGATCAGATCCTCAGGGTACCAACCCTTACCAAAAAATTTCACACTTGATTTAAGAAACTGCGCGATCAATCAGGAAACAGCAGAAGCACTCGGAAACATTCTTCTATCAGCACCAGTAAATTTTGCACTGATTTTAAACCCTGCCTTGATGGATACGAATGCATCACAATACATTGCAGGATGCATTGAACAGGCACCAGAAAGCATTCAACTTCTCCTAACGAATAAAGCATCTCTTACAGAGGAAAAAGAAACTTTACAGCTTGATGAAAAAATAAATGCTTTTATACACGCCATTCCAAGCGCTCCAAAAAATTTCTCTTTGCGTTTTATAGAACTGAATATAAACCAGGCAAACATGCTTGCTGACATCATAACACAAGCGCCACAAGACTTTAGGCTGCAATTAGAATGCCATTCCTCTATAGATTCATTAAAAACGCTTATAAATGCTGTTCCATCTGCCCCAAAAGGCTTCAGACTCAGTCTACTCCTTGATAGTAAGAATGTTTCCGCACTAACAACCATGGCAAAAATCATACCTTCTGTTCCAGAAAATTTTTCGTTTCGATGTGGTATTAACATCAAATTCAATACGCATCTTAATTATTACACTGATCTTCTCAAAGCCATCCAATCTGACAGCCCTGCAGGCCTTAAGATCCAGTTTGATTTTAGAAATCAAACCATCTATCAGAATTCAGTCCTGGAAAAATTTTGCAAAGCTATTACAAATTTGATTGAATCAGGAAATTACCCAAACGGCTTCAGTATTGAATGCATCAATTGCAACAATGAAAAACTGGTTAACCTTTGTGAGCAAGTTAACTTCGTTTCAGAGCAAACCAAGATAATGCTCTCAACAGATTCTACAAAAACTCAGAAATACTGGTCATTTAAAATTAAAAACTATAAAGAGCTCTACCTTACCAAGGCAAGCCAATCCTTCCTAAATAGTTATAAATTATGGAAAACTTATCAAAAAACGGAGTCGCTCTCCCCCATACAACAACTGATGGAAGAAAAATTACGGTTTTCGGGCCCCTATTTATTCGATATATTCCAATCCATCGAGCATCAGTTGCATAATAATCTTAATGATAATGATTCAAACGCTTACATCCTGAACTTTAACACCGCTGTAACCTTATTGGCCTTCGTGAGAGAAGCATACCCAGAAATTGCAAATTCCCACCTGATTCACTTCTTTCATAACCATTTAGAGCATTACTGGACATATCTAAACCAAGCATCAAATTCCAACCTTAAAGCACTTCAAAAAAACCAAATTATTGCAGGACTTTTAGAGCATTCTAATGCAAAACTCCTTTCTGAGTTATCTGATTTCAACCCCCAGGACTCTGAATCGATAAACAATGTTGAAAGCATAAATTTTTGGCCTTTGGAAAACCTGAAAAACATGGTTCATACTGTATTAAGTACTTGTTCCCTAATCGATCTCGATGACCAAAGCTTTAAAATATACCTCAAGCTTCAAGATTTGAATGAGAAACCATTCATTTCAGATGAAAGCTATGGATATTTACTGGCTTTATTAAATCAACTGCTGTCTAATGAAACCGTATTTGAGGCGTGCGCTCAGGATAATCCATCTGTTAAAATTTTTAAAAATAACACCATTCTTCCGGCTGAGTGGGTCTCCATACATGACCAAGCCACTAAACATAAGATACTCGAGATGAGTCAAACGCAAGAGCTGAAAACGGTAAAGAATGCATACAAAAATGCAATAAAAAACAACAAGACTTCTCTTGAAACCCACATAGACCATGAAGGTTTTATTGCAAGTTGCATGAACTTTACAACCCTATATCTTAAAATACTCACCTTAAAAGAAACCTTAGCTGACTCAAGCTCAGGGAATTATACGACTTTTTTTACACCCTCTGAAAAGCTAAATGAAACGATGCGTTCTGAGCAGCAATATTTGAATCAGATAAATAGTCTGAAAGAGGAAATTCAACTTTTAGGTACACCAGGAATTACTGCGTTAAATGCAGAGGTCGCCGCTCTGGAAGGCATAGTAAAGCAAAAAGCAGATTTGGAAGAGGCTACCCGTTCGGAAAAGAAAACAAAGTTAACTAAGGTGTTAACAAACCTTATTGAAGGAATTCATACACTCTCAGAAGAGGATAGTGCTAAACATGAGTCAATAACCACACTTTCCGGTAAATTAGAGTTATTAAAAGGACTCGTCGTAGGCAATAACTCAGCCGGGGTGATTACCCAGATTTTATCTTTTTTCATTCAGGCATATGAGGCTATTTCAAGCGTTAACAGCGTTGATGATGTGGATACTACCCTATCCTCTTCTTCTCTGTTTGGCAGTATTAGAAGCAGTGTTTCCGGGTACTGGCATAAAAAGGAAGTCCAAGAAAATGAAAGTTGTCCTCAAGATGAGGCTCTAAATGCGTCTGAGGCAGCACTTTTAAATGGACTTGGAGATCTTTTAAAGACACACCTGGGCATCAGTGATCCTCAGCAAACCATCTTTGACCAAAGTAATCTTATTAAAGCGGGAAGTCAAAAGCAGCTCTCTGAGGAAATTGCAGTACACCTGGGAATTTCTGATTCTGTTGAAGAGGAAAAGAGTTATCAAGGAAAGGGATTTGTTTAACTTTTCTTTTGCTGTGTGAGTAGCAAAACCTCTTATCAACTATGTTGTTGAGTAAACCAACTGCCCTCACGTCGTCATTGCGAGAAGCGAAGCGACGTGGCAATCCAGGCCCAAGCTTATTAAAGCCATATAAGCTTGGACCTTTGATACAAGTTCCTGTTTGGATTGCCACGCTTCGCTCGCAATGATAAAAAGTAACACCGGCTACTCAATATTCTCCCGAAACTGATCCACCTTTAATCCCAGATCATCCAAAAAGCTAGCCAGATTATGAAACCGTTCATTTTCCTTATCCTGGGAAAATACTGTGACATAGCTCTTTAAAATATAAAGGTATTCTGGAAGCCGCAAGATGGCTAAGATTTTTTCTGCTTTTTGACGGTCTTTTGGGTTATTGTAATCACAGCGTTGAAACAAAATCGCTGCTAAAGTGGCTGCTTTTGAGGCTTTCCGAGCTGGTTCTTTGGCTTGATAAAAGCTGTCGATACAGAAGTGTAAGGCTCGGTTTTTATCCCATTTAATCCATTCATCGTAAATATTCATGGCTTTTTTTTGATAACGCTCAACCTCTGTCGTCGTTTTTTGCGTTTCTGGTTGAGATTCCTCTACCTCTAATAAAGAAAGAAACACCAACGCAGGTAGCACAGCTTCTACATTTGCCCATGAACAATTTCCTGAAATTTGAACAGGCAAAGGAAGCTGCATGATGGGTCGCAGTTGTAAACGCTGAGGAAGGCCTTCATCAATAAAGTACTGACTTTGCCTTTTATAGAGTAATTGCTTAATTAAGGCTCTATCTAATAAACGAAGGTTGTCCATCTTATAAAAAATAACCGTTCCATGTTGTTTTCCATAGATGCCACGATCACAACGCACAAACCAATCTCCATATCGGATAAATGTGATGGCATGTCCGTCGCAAGCAATTGGGATCAGTAAAGGAGAACGGTTTAACATGGCATTAATTTCTTGATCATACTGCTCTACCTGAATTAGGTAATGCTGATATTGCAAGAGCTTATTGGCGTTCTCAAGCAGATCAATAACCACTCGAAATATAGGAAAGTACGGTCGTAAGTGTTTACCTCCAAAATTTCGACAAAACTCTCTCAATGAGTTTGCAGCAATGGCTAAGTTAAACTCCAGGTAGAAGCCTTCAAATTCCATTTCAATGAATGTATTGTGTGTGTCGACAATGTCAATCCGACCTTCCAGCTCAAAGCGATGTCCCAACAGCTTGGCATTGATAAAATCTTGAGCAAATTCTAAACTTCCGCCATAGTTATAAAGCAATTGCTTCATCTTGTTTTGTTCACGTAAAATGGGCATTACTAATACCGGCTGTCCTGCTCGAGTATACGCATTAGCATCTGCTTTTTTTTGAAGCAGCATCTCTGAAAATGCGTAATTATTATTATCAACTGTCCAGTGTAAAGCAGAACGCCCTGTCAAATCAGTAAACTGAATATCTGCACCCGCCTCCAGCAACAACGCTGCTTTTTTTTCATCATTGACAATGGCAGATTGAATCAGGGGGGTATACCCATATTCATCAATCTCATTTAAAGGCGCACCTTGAGCAATGGCATCTGCCATGTTTTTCAGTGAGCCGTAAATGATTTGTTTAGATAATGACATAGCGTATGCCTTTAAGGTGCGGAAGGGGTCGGCGGCGTATAATGACGTCCATGCGTAAGCGCATTTCTTAGCTTAGGCTGTTGCTGCAACTCAGGGCAACACTCTTCTGCTCTATCTAACGCTTCATCATCCGCCTCAGAATTAACAGAAGCCACTGCTGTTAAATCAGATGCAGCCCCCACAGGAAGATCCATTAAAAACGGATGCTCTAACAATGTTAATCCTGCCGTACCAGCGCCTCCCTCTTCATCCTCATCCCGATATGGGCGACGAGGCGCTACCCGGCCAAATTGCGAATGACCTTTGGCCAACCAATAGGAAAGTTGCTCTTTGTATATCTTTTTAATACTTGCCATGATGCAGTAAAGTGATTGAGTATTTAGGGTGTGTCCTCAATTTATTGTAGCGGGTTTTCCTGAAGAGACCTAGCCCGTTCATCATAAAAAGTTTATAATTATTCACCACATGTGACGACTCCAACGCCTATCGTCATTGCGAGGAGCGAAGCGACGCGGCAATCCAGGAGACTTAAGCTTATTAAAGACACAAATGCACTGTATTAGTAGGTAAGGGTATTTTCCGACGGGAATGCCTGTTGCCTTTATCAATATTTGTGACTTTAAAAAATGAAGCGTATGATAACTAGGGTGTGTTTACATTTCATTTTTTGGTTACAAAACGTGTATAATTGGTCAAATTTCAAACAAATTTTCGTCACTTATATGAATAGGCTTCCTCAAATTTACTCAAAATTTGCCTCCATTACCCACATTTTGTAACCAAAAAATGAAATGTAAATACACCCTAGATTCTTTGTTGGAAAAGTCATGATGATACTCAAAACCATTTTTTACAGCACTATTTTGTCCCTATTAATCAATTCAACCGCTTTTTCCTTTAGCGGCACGGACTTTCCTCCCCCCCCTTCTCCAACCCCTGTCTTGCCCCCTTTTCATAAAATCTCCTGTACTGATAATTTGTCGGTTCGTCTGACAGGCACGATTCAGGCACCTTCACTTTTCATCCATCATCAACCCAAGGGCCAGACATTGGTTTCACAAGTGGTAGATGGAACACTTTATCTCAGTGTTGAGAAAAAACAGGATAATAAGCCAACCCCCCAGGAACCCATGGACATTTCATTACAAAGCGGTCCGCTTGAGGAAATTGCAGTCAATGGAAATTGCAAGGTGGATACTTTCCGCCTCCAAACTTATGGCATTGTATTGATAGCCATGGGGAGCGGTAAAATCTATATGGATGGGTATGGAGATATAAAAGTCAGTAAAATTATTGCACAGAATCAAGGCCGTGTTGAGGTGATCTGGGCAGACAGTCCGCAACTTTTTATTAATGCCTTTGATACCAGTTCGGTGAAAATTGCAGGGATTGCGAATGAAATTCTTTTAAGGGCTTATGGGCAAGCGGAAATTGATGCTCAATATTTAAGAACGTGTCGTGTGAATGCTTTTACGAAAAGCCAAGGATTTGCTGAGGTTTTACCTCTATGTGAACTCAGGGCATTTTCAGAAGGACAAGGTCGAATTGACTATTACACGGTACCTCGAAATGCTATGCTGGTTACCCAGTCTTCAGGCAATGTTTTATGGATGGGTTACCGCAATTAGGGCGTGTCAACAATGAATTTTTTAGCTTAAAAACGCGTATAATGGGTCAAATTTTATGCAAATTTTCGTCGCATATCTGGATATGCTTTCTCAAATTTGCATAAAATTTGCCTCCATTACCCACATTTTGAAGCTAAAAAATTCATTGTTGACACGCCCCAACATTTTACTCATCCAATGAAATTTGCGGTACTTCTGAATAAAAAGCCTGATCAATTTGCTGAAAAGTGGCATGCATAAAACTAAATATGCCATTGAAGACGAAAAAAAGAAAAACCAATATAAAAAATCCAACAAGCACCTTAGACATCAATAAACCCTCCGTGGTTTAAACATTCCTCTCGCAATCAGGATCAGCCACCGACCTTCATATTCCATGCCACTCGCTGAACATTTTTAGCGATTTCTATCTATAATTTTAGATGATTTTGTAGATTTCTCTACTCAATATAGGACACGCCCTAAGTCCCTAAGCTATGCGCATCAAATCACTCACGGTCACATGCACCATCAACACAACCAAAGCAATCAGCCCCAAGCGAACCAACAGTGTTTCTAACCGAATAGAAATCGCCCGACCTCGAATTTTCTCAATGGCAAAATACAATAGATGCCCTCCATCCAGCCCCGGAATCGGAAGCAAATTAACTAACCCTAACATCACACTGACCAAACCCAGGAAATTCAGAAAAATGACAATACCTTGTTTAAACGCAAGTTGGGCTGCTTGATAAATGAGCAACGGTCCCCCCAAATTTTTGAGAGAAATTTTTCCAGTCACCAATTTGCCCAATGTGACTGCATTCACTTTTAACAGCAAGAGGGTTTCTTTGAATGCAAAGCTCAACGCCTGGTGGACAGGATACTGTCGTTCATATTTCATCCCCACAGGCCACACTGGTTTTTCAGGTTGTATGCCTACATATCCTAATCTTTTAAAGTGCTTGAATGAAAATCGGGACTCAATGAAAATGGGGACATCTAGCACACTCGGCGTTGCCTCAGGTCGACGAAACTTAATATGCGTCTCTTTTCCTGGACTTTCCCATATTTTATGCACTAAATCAGGCCAATCTTTAACATCTTCCCCATCCAGCACCAAAATGATATCTCCAGGCTTTAACCCTGCTTTTGCAGCGGGTTGCCCTGACTCGATGTGTTGGATGACTGGGGGTTGATCCGGGCGAAAAGGCATTATTCCCAAGCTTTTGATTAATTCAGGTTTGAGTGGATTGATTTTCCAATGATCCAAGTTAAGCTGATAGGATTTCGCTGCTCCTTCTGGAAAAGGATGTGCTACCAGGGAAAGTTTTGTTTTATCTCCTAACCGTAAAATTAGCTGTAAAGCAATGTCGCCCCAATCATGGACTTTAACACCGCCCATTTGAACCACCTCAAGTCCAGGCACCAACGTTGCCTGAGAGGCAATTGATGCGGGTGTTACCGCACCAATCACGGGCCTTATCGTTTGTATGCCCAAACTAAACACCAGCCAAAATGCAAAAACGGCAAACAGGAGGTTTGTAAAAGGTCCAGCCAAAACAATCACCGCACGCCGCCACAAAGGCTTATGATCAAAAGCCTCTCCATAGGCTTCTGGAGATACTTCAGTTTCTCGGGAATTGAGTAAACGAACATACCCACCAAGGGGAAGCCACCCAATCGCATATTCTGTTCCTTTCTTTCCATGCCATAAAAATATGGGTTTACCAAACCCGATTGAAAAGCGGACTACTTTCACCCGCATCCATCTGGCTGCAATAAAGTGCCCCAGCTCGTGAATACCGATAAGGACTAAAACAGTTAAAATAAACGTAAATAAAGAAACCAGGTTAGCCTCCTACTCGTCAGATGATTTCTTTTCCTTTTCTTCCTTTCCTTCCTTTTCCCGAGCTGCCTTCGGTGGTGTTACAGTTTTAGGAGACTTTACATCAGAATGTCCTGCTGGATGACTCGGCGTAGGCCATTCACTAAAAGGAAAAGGTTTTTCATTACTGGTATAGGTAAGATAGTGCATAATTTGGTAAATAAACTGACTTAAACTGTCTCCAAATTCAACAACTCGGTCATTAGGCTCATCTTTAAATAAAGTAAAAATAAACTGAAATAAGGCGATGATGCCAATCAACATCTGAATGAAATAGTTAATCACAAAAAAGAAAATCATAAATAAAAAGCGTAACCACTTTTCTTGTGCGGTTAGGCTGTTTTTCAGTGACTTTTCCATAAAAACCCCTTTTAACTATGAATGAATGAGTAAACAAGCACACCCACCAGATTGGGTGGGCATGAGGAAAAACTAAATTTTTTCTGCATATTTTTCGCCATGATAATAGCTGGCCGTGCCATTTAGCTTAGCACGTTCTAACAAAATTTGCTGTGCTTTTAGCGCATTTTCATCTTTTCCTTCCCAAGCTTTTAACACAGGCGCTTGCAAGCCTCGACCATAAGAAAAGCTAATGTACCACGGATGCATTTCTGCCAACTGATTAATCGCATTCAAGTGCTCAGTTGCTTCTGTATCACTTTGCCCCCCTGATAAAAAGTTAATGCTAGGAACTGCCGCAGGAACTGCACGTTTCAGCACGTTCACTGTCGCATTTGCGATAGCGTCCTGTGTGGCTTTTTTAGGATAGTTACTGCCTGGCAATACCATGCCAGGTTTCAGTACAATATATTCCATAATGACCTGGTGTTTTCTCAGTGCATGAAAAACAGCATGTAATGTTTTTTCAGTTGCTTCAAAACACCGTTCCAACGAGTGATCTCCCTCCATCAATAATTCAGGTTCGACAATTGGCACGATACCTTCTCCCTGGCAAATCGCTGCATATCGCGCTAAAGCTTCTGCATTCGCGTGAATGGCATAATCGCTGGGATAAATCTCACTAATTTTTAACACACCCCGCCATTTCGCAAAACCTGCCCCTAATTGCTTATACTCTACCAAACGCTCTGTTAATCCATCCAGTCCTTGTGTTATCAATTCATCTGGTGATGCAGGCAAACTGAGCGTGCCTTTATCTACCTTAATGCCTGGGACAATCCCTTGGGACTTCATGACTTCAACAAAAGGAATACCTGATTGTGTCTTTTGGCGTATGGTCTCATCAAATAAAATAATGCCGCTAATGTAATCTCCTAGCCCCTGAGTTGTGAATAATAACTCCCGATAGCGACGTCGATTTTCTTCTGTCGACTCTACTTGAATACTGGCCAAACGCTTTGCAATGGTTCCACTGCTTTCATCTGCAGCTAAAATACCTTTCCCACGAACAACCATTTGAGCAATGGTTGCAGCTAGATCTTGTTGAATGGTATGACTGATCATAAAATAAACTCCCAAGGGTTGTAATGCATCATGAATTTTACAGATAGGATTGCAATGCATCAAGGGATCTATTTTAATAAATGATAGACATGCAAAGTAATCCTAAGTTCAGTAGTTTCCAACTGCTGAATTTAGGGCGTGTCATCAATTAATTTTTAAGTTCAAAATTTGACCCATTACCCACATTTTGAGCTTAAAAAATTAATTGATGACACGCCCTAGGATAATGCATAAACATTAGATGGAGACCTCATGTCAGAATGTATTTTTTGTCAAATTGCACAAAAGCAAACAGCGACCCCCTTGATCTATGAAGATGATCAAATCATTGCCTTTGACGATCTTTATCCCAAAGCACCCCACCATAAGTTGATTGTGCCAAAAATGCACATTCCTACCCTAAATGACATGAGGCCGGAACACCAGACCTTGCTTGGCCACATGCTACTGACAGCCAAAGCGATTGCTCAGGACATAGGCATTGCTGAAGATGGGTATCGAACCCTTATTAATTGTAACGCGAATGGAGGGCAGGTTATTTACCATCTTCATTTACATTTGTTAGGCGGAAGAAGGCTAGATTGGCCTCCAGGATAAATTTATGCACCATCGACGACACACCCTTTGCTTTAATTATGGACTTGCTTTACTTGCTTTGTGCTTTTCAACACTGGCCTGGGGAGCTGAATGGAAGCAGCTAAGCCCTGGCCTTGAATATAAAACGATACAACCTGTTCCAGAGTTAAAGTCGGGCATCGTCCATGCATTTCGGGCTGATCTTGCACACTATCGGCTTATACTTGCTTTCCCTTCCAAAACGATGACAACTGAAAATGTAGAACAATTGACGAAAGACCATCATGCACTGCTGGGCATTAATGGGGGCTTTTTTGATCAACGACTGCAGTCACTGGGGTTACGCGTGAACGACCAGGTGATCAAAAATCCACTAAGACGTGTGAGTTGGTGGGGGGTGTTTTATATTCAAAACAAAAAGGCGCATATTGTTTCCCAGAGAAAGTATGCTGCTCGTCAGTCTATAGAATTCGCCATTCAAAGCGGTCCCCGATTATTGATTCATGGCAAAATTCCGGCATTAAAACCTGGAATTGCTAACCGAACTGCGTTGGGTATCACCCAATCTGGTAAAGTGATTATTCTGGCAACTGAAAATCTTCCCTTAACCACTCACGAACTTGCCCTGTTAATGCGGCAACCAGAAGCTCAAAACGGCCTAAATTGCCGGGATGCCATTAACCTGGATGGAGGCACTTCTACTCAGCTGTATGCACAAATTGATCAGTTTAAGCTTAAGGTCACTGGCCTGAAGCACATTGCAGATGCGGTATTATTGGTTGCCCGATAAAAGTGATCACAGCAATTACGGTTGGCCTATTTGGCTTTAATAAGCTTGGGCCTGGATTGCCACGTTGCCTAGCACCTTGACAATCAGCCTTACATTCACCATAATTGTAAATAATTCTCATTTGCATTTAGAGTCATTCATTATGCGCACGTTTACTACTTTGCCCTTTAAAAAAATGTTGAAACTGGTTGGTTTTACTGAATGCAGCAAGGCAGAGCAATCACAATTCATGAAAATGGGTATCACGCCAGGCACCTTGTTTTCCTTGATTCGGGCGGCCCCTTTTGGCGATCCAATAGAAATCTCTGTGCGAAATACCCATATAGCACTGACCAAATCGATGCTCAGAAAATTGCGAGCTGAGCCAGCTTCATCATGAATATTGCGCTTGTTGGCAATCCTAATTCGGGAAAAACCACCTTACTGAATGCTTTATTAGATGCGCGCGAAAGCACAGGGAACTGGTCTGGCGTAACCGTTGAAAAAAAAACTGGCACTTTTTTTCATCAAAACGTTTCAATTCATGTGACTGATCTTCCAGGGATTTACAACTTAACTCTACCTGATGCCTGTATTTCTCCGGATGAAAAAGTAACAAACACATACTTAGCAGAAGGAAACGTGGATTTAATCATTCATGTTATTGATGCATCGATGCTTGAAAGGAGTCTTTACCTAACCTCCCAGATATTAGAAAGAGAGATTCCAGTCATTATCGCCTTGAACAAAATGGATCTCATCAAAAAAAAGTCATGGAAACTGGATGTTAAAAAGCTGGGGTCGCTATTAGGCTGCCCTGTCGTACCTTTGAAATCTCAGGATCATCAAAGCCTTTTGACACTAAAAAACCAACTCTTACAACAACACCTTAGCAAAGCCAAACCCATACGCTTTCCATCAGCTATTGAGAACACGCTTCAATGGCTTGAATCCAAACGTTCATTACCTGAATCTTTCAGACGCACCACCTTTTTATCCTGGCTTGAAAACCCAGAAAATACACAAACGCTATCATCTGACGATCAAAAAACCCTAGAAACTGCTCAGCAAATGGTTGAACAGGAAGCAGGTGTTGAGGCCGATGTCATCATTGCGAGCGCTCGTTATGAGTATGCACAGGAAATTGCAAACCAGGTCCTCAGCATGAAAACTCAACAAAACATGAATATTTCGGAACAGCTGGACCGTATTTTTCTCAACCGCATTTTAGGCATCCCTCTCTTTCTTGGGGTTATGTATGTCTTATTCTTTTTTTCTATTCACCTGGGCAAGCTGTTTCAAGAAGCTTTTGAGCTTCTGGGAGAAACCGTTTTTGTCAATGGCAGCGCATATTGGCTTAACCAGATGGGTATGCCTAAATGGAGTATCGCCTTAATTTCCCAGGGACTTGGGAAAGGGGTCAACACGCTCCTTTCTTTTATCCCCGTACTCAGTGCACTTTTTTTATCTCTTTCTTTTCTTGAAATGTCCGGCTACATGGCCCGGGCTGCTTTTATTATGGACAGGCTCATGCGAATGATTGGTCTTTCAGGTAAATCCTTTATCCCCCTGATGATTGGTTTTGGCTGTAATGTCCCTGCCATTATGGCTGCCCGAACCTTATCCGATGAAAAAGATCGCATCCTGACCATCATGATGACCCCATTTATGTCCTGTAGCGCCCGGCTAGCCATTTACTCTATCTTTGTCATTGCTTTTTTCCCGAGCCATGGAACCAACATCATTTTTCTTTTGTATCTGATTGGGATTGGCATGGCACTGTTAACGGCATGGCTTTTAAAGCATCGAATAAAACAAAATACCAACGACCATACCTTAATGGAAATGCCTGCCTACCATCTGCCTGCACCAGGGATTCTGGTTCGGACAGCTTTTCATCGTTTGAAAGGATTTATTTTGCAAGCGGGAGTGATCATTGTGCCAGTCAGCATGGTGATTTATCTCCTCAATGCCATTACACTGGATGGCCAGATTAATCTCCAGGGCTGGCACCCTGATTCTATTTTAGCTGCCGCAGGGAAAGCGCTTACGCCCTTGTTTCACCCTATGGGCATCCAGGAAGAAAATTGGCCTGCAACCGTCGGACTTTTATCGGGCGTCTTGGCCAAAGAAGTGGTGATTGGCACTTTAAATACCCTTTATGCCCAAACCAATGTGCTGATGCACAACGCTTTGCATACCACACCTCCCAGCATCATGCAACAACGTTTTGACGGTGCCATAGGTGCCTTCGCCTATTTACTCTTCACTCTCCTTTACATGCCCTGCATGTCTACCTTTGCAGCCATTGCTAAAGAACTCAATCGAAAATGGGCACTTATTTCTATTCTATGGTCAACCAGCCTGGCTTATACCACAGCCGTTTTGTTTTACCAAATTGCTACCATGCCACTTCATGCAGCAACGTCCTGGGCCTGGATACTTGCCAGCCTGCTCTTACTCACAGGCATGCTCTTAACCATTCGGAAAATGGTACCTCACAAAGCGGCATCCTAATGATTTTAAAAGAAATTCAAAACTATTTTCTTGAAGTCCAAACAGCTTCTCTTAGCCATCTGGCTGCTCATTTTAATGTGAATGAGACTGTATTACAGGACATGCTGGCCTTCTGGATAAAAAAAGGGAAACTCAAGAAAGTGATGTCAAACATAGAAGCACGCGCGGGTGCAAATACAAAATGCGCAACTTGCCCACTGAGCTGCATGTCTGCTCAAGTGAATTCGCCTTGTAATACAGTTTATGAGTGGGTAGTATAGGAAAATTATTTTTCATGCTCACCACTTACTGAGAGAAGTGAGTAGTTATAACTTTTCATTTTAAATTGGGGGGAGGGGGAATTTTATGAACGAATCTATTCAAATTCACCAAAATATAAATTTCACATCAAACTTTAATAAAAACCTATGGAATGCGCTTTACAAAAATGATGAGGAAAGCTTTCAAGATTGTCTGCAAATAATCAACTTAAGCAATAAGCACGCATTAGATCCTGTCATTAAAAATTATCGACAAACTCAAGAAATTCCTTTACCTATTTCTTCTAAAGTTATTTCCAAACGCATCCAAGTGGATTTTTTTTCAGCCGCCATCCTATCTAATAACCCACAACTACCTATCGATATTTTAAACGATACCTCTAAGCTAGACGCTTTGAAAATATCGCTTTCCACAGAAAAAAGCAATAACAATCTCAGCATTTCAGCAACCAAAAATGTGTCTTCACCAGGCTATAAAATACATTTAAAGGGCGATAGTTTAATCCTCTTCCAGGATGCTTCTGTTTACTTGAATGACCAATGTATTACAGCCCTAAAATGGTGTTTTCAAGATTTCCCAAAAAACTCGAATCATACACAACCGATAAGTATTAAGCCTAAAGCGTTTTATTCTAGTATTTTTGAAAATATTTCATCTCCAAAAATCCCTTACCTTTATGCAGCTATCCATGCCAATAATAATGACTTGGTACTTATGCTGCTGAATAAAATGGAAGAGATTACTCCTGAACAATGGTGGTTTGGCGTTGTACACTCCCACGTCAATGAAAAGGAAATCTTTTTATTCACGCCATTGCATGCTTTGCTTCAAAAAGAAGCGATTGACACCCAAATCCTTCAATTAATTCTGGAAAAGATAAACCCCGACCTAATACACCGCAACCATCTTAGAGACTACATCCAAACCGCACCCGATTTTAGAAATGAGGTGATATATTATCTCATCCAGGTCATCTCTCCAGACCTTGAACATCTTCAGTGCTTAATTAAGCGAGCAGCTGAATTTCCGGATGAGCGATTAGAGATTGAAGAGGCCATCCGGTTAATGGCTAAACAAGACCCTACTCTTCTAATAGATTATAGATTGGCGCTATGGCAAACCACGTTTTCCACAGGCACTTACGACCAAAAAATAGCAATGATAAAGCTGTTTTTATCGCTTGGATTGTCATACACCAACGCCCAGCTAGAGCGCCTCATCTCTATGCCTGAGTGTGTGGCTGAAGATGTACGCTATTTACTGCTTTACGGTACTGCGTACGGCGACTTAACACCCCCTGAACAAAATGATTTTTCAAAGATTATTCGCGCATTCAACACGATAACAAAGGTTACGGACACCTACTTCTCATCGGATGACATTGACATAGGTCTGTTAAAACAAGCCACTGATGAAGATGAAACCGTCGTTTTTCTGCATTTTGAATATTTATTTAGAAACGCGGTTGATAAATATTACTTGTATCAAGACAGTCAAGACAGTCAAGACAGTCAAGACAGTCAAGACAGTCAAGACAGTCAAGACAGTCAAGACAATCAAGATAGTCAAGTCAACCCTTCCGAGTTCTTTAATCAGATCATCAAAGTACTGGAGTATAGCTGTCTTTATCGGAAGGTCTCCTTAACTTCTTCCGAATTACGAGAGAATTTTACGGAAACTTGTATTCATACTTTAGTGCCTATTTATAATATTCTAAATGATTTGGTTAACCAAATTTCATTATCAGAAGACTTGGCTCAATCTATATCAAAAGAAACCATAACCACGAGCATAAACAATTTGTTCAAGTTAGCAGGGAATCATGTTGATCAGGTTTTATCTCAATTTTCTCCGGATGGACGTTCTAAGATTTCTCAATTGAGCCTTCAGTTATATCAGAGTAAAATGCGCTATAAAGATACAAAAAAAGAAGTTTGGGCTCAGTTTTGGAATACTGAACTCAGCAATGTTGATCGAAACGAAGAGGAATCTACTCTAACTCCTGGGAGCCAAAACTAAAAAACTGGCATCCTGCGCCTTTTAATCTGTCGTCCTCTCGCCCGTCATTGCGAGCGGAGCGTGGCAATCCAGGCAGGAGCTTATATTGAAAGGGCAAGCTTATGAGGCTTTAATAAGCTTCGGGCTGGATTGCCACGTCGCTTCGCTCCTTGCAATGACGGGGGTACCCAACAACATAGCATAGGTTTGTTCAACACAGTATGTTATAATGCTTTCGAATTTTTGGAGGTTTAAAAGAAAGCATGTCATCCATAAAAGAAATCACCCTCATTTTATCCATTAAATTCCTGTTGCTATTTGGTTTGTGGTGGTTTTGCTTTTCGGGTGACAAACGGCACCATCCAACCCCTTATGAAGTTCAACAAAGACTGCTTTCTGGTGCTTCAGCTCATACACTGACCACGATGCACTTATCGACTATTTCCACCTGAGGAGAATATCATGCTTTTTGATGACCCCACCCTATTAGCCCGACTGCAATTCGGCATGACAGCCATGTATCACTTCCTCTTTGTGCCTCTTACTTTGGGTCTCTCCGTCATTCTGGGGATTATGGAAACCATTTATGTCATGACAGGGCGTCCCATCTGGAAGGATATGACACGATTCTGGGGCATCTTGTTTGGGATTAATTTTGCAATGGGTGTGGCGACAGGCATTACCATGGAGTTTCAGTTTGGGACGAACTGGTCTTATTATGCGCACTACGTTGGAGATATTTTTGGGGTACCACTTGCCATTGAAGGGATGATGGCGTTCTTCCTGGAAGCCACGTTTGTTGGGTTGTTCTTCTTTGGATGGGAACGTTTGTCCAGGCTTCAGCATTTAACGGTGACCTGGTTACTGGCCATAGGCACGAACCTCTCTGCCTTGTGGATCCTCATTGCAAATGGATGGATGCAAAACCCTGTGGGAGCTTACTTTGATTTTGAAACCATGCGTATGCAAGTATCGAATTTTGCTGAAGTCTTTTTTAATCCTGTTGCTCAGGCAAAATTTGTGCATACCGTCAGTGCAGGATATGTCACAGGCGCTGTGTTTGTACTGGCAGTCAGTGCCCTTTACCTCCTGAAAGGCAGACATCTTGAAATTGCAAAGCGTTCTATGACAGTGGCTGCTTCTTTTGGGCTGGCTTCTGCACTCTCTGTGGTTGTGTTGGGAGATGAGAGTGGATTTCTAGCTCACACACACCAGCACATGAAGCTGGCAGCTATTGAAGGTGTCTGGGAAACAGAAAAAGCCCCTGCCGGGCTGACGCTATTTGGCATACCTGACCAAAAGCAACACGAAACCCGCTATAAAATTCAGCTGCCTTATGCATTGGGTTTAATTGCAACCCGTTCTTTCACAACACCTATTCCAGGCATTAAAGATCTGGTTGAAGCAACAAAACCTAAAATTGAACAAGGCATCTTAGCCTATGATGCTTTGCAAAAACTGCAGCAAAACCCAAATAATACAGCCGCAAAGTCGGCTTTCAAGACGCATGTATCCTACCTGGGTTATGGTTTATTGTTAAAACAATATCTGGATGATGTCTCACAGGCAACGCCACAACAAATTGAACAAGCCGCCTGGAGCACTGTGCCAAAAGTCACGCCCTTATTTTGGAGCTTTAGAGTCATGGTGGCTTGCGGCTTCTTTTTTATCGCATTATTTACCACCGCATTTATCCTCTCGGCCCGTCGAAAGCTGGAAACTCGATGGTTTTTATGGATCGCTCTGTTCAGTTTGCCCCTGCCTTGGATTGCTGCAAAGCTAGGCTGGTTTGTCGCAGAATACGGCCGTCAGCCTTGGGTGATTCAGGATATATTACCCACGTTTCTAGGTACTTCTTCGCTCACACTCAGTCAGGTACGCTTCTCACTGACAGGATTTGTATTCTTTTACTCTCTATTGGCTGTGATCGAAATTTTCTTGATGATTAAATACATAAAACTGGGCCCAACTGGTGTTCTGAAAACTTCACCCACTACTGGAGAATAACGATGGCCTTACCGATTGATTATGAAACTTTAAGAGTCATTTGGTGGCTTTTGATTGGCGTACTGTTGATTGGGTTTGCCATCACCGATGGCTTTGATTTAGGCGCTGCCTTCTTACTTCCCTTTGCTGGAAAAACAGACATTGAGCGCCGCATTATTATTAATACCATCGGCCCCGTCTGGGAAGGCAATCAAGTCTGGTTTATTTTAGGAGGAGGCGCCATCTTCGCCGCCTGGCCAGCGATTTACGCCGTTTCTTTCTCAGCATTTTACATTGCCATGTTTTTATTGCTACTGATGCTCATTATTCGCCCAGTTGGCTTTAAATATCGAAGTAAAATGTCCTCCCCTGTCTGGCGTTCTACTTGGGATGGATTACTTTCCTTTTCTGGATTTGCTGTTTCTTTAGTCTTTGGCGTAGCTGTAGGGAACGTGCTACAAGGTATTGGCTTCCATTTTGACAACAGCCTACGGATTATCCCCGGCACGACTTTTTTCGGGCTCTTTAATCCCTTTGCATTGCTCTGTGGTTTGGTCAGCCTCGTGATGATCACGATGCAAGGGGCTGTTTATCTGGCAGCCAAAACGGAAGCTGCCATTCAAAAAAGAGTGGAATCCATTGCCAGATTGACAAGCCTTCTGTTAATTCTTTTGTTTTCTTTGGGCGGTATTTGGATTGCTTATGGCATAGAAGGCTTTCAACTCACGACTTCCTTACCACACGACCTACCTTCTAACCCCTTAAATAAAACCGTTATTCGAGAAGTCGGTGCCTGGTTACAAAACTATACCCAGTATCCCTGGTTTATGCTTGCGCCCTTATTAGGTGTACTCGGCGCACTGTTAACTTTCCTTCTCGTGAAAACTTCCCCTAAGCTTGCTATGATAGGCAGTTCCCTCAGTCTCTTTGGGGTAATCTCCACAGTAGGTGTCAGCATGTTTCCTTTTATGCTGCCCTCTCAAAGCCATCCAAACGCAAGTTTGCTGGTATGGGATGCTTCTTCCAGCCACTTAACCCTCTTTATCATGCTGATTGCAGCCTTGATTTTTATGCCCATGATCATACTTTATACTGGCTGGGTGTATCGGGTAATGCGAGGGAAAGTGTCTGAGAAATTTGTGTTCGATGACCAAAAAGAATCTTATTAAACGAGGAGATGAATTCATGTGGTATTTTTCCTGGATATTAGGCATTGGGTTGGCTTGTAGTTTTTCTGTTCTCAATGCACTGTGGTTTGAAATTCGGGAAGATAATCACAGAGGTAATAAAGAAAAGGAATAAGGTGCTGAGCCAGCAATTCCCGCCCTATCGGGCAAGAATTGCTTCCCTTAATTGGGCGGATCGCAAGCCAAGCTTGCGATCGCTGTTAAGGGGGGAGAATCGCGATTCTCCCCCTTAACATCCCCCATCGCGAATGAAAAATGCTGCAAGCATTTGATAAATCAAAGTGTTTTCCGGCAGGAATTACTGGTACTGAGCCTGCGAAAGATTTTTACCCTCTAAGCAACTACTACAGATTTAAGGTTCGTAAATTCACGAATTCCCACATAGGATAGCTCACGACCATATCCACTCTCTTTAACGCCGCCAAAAGGCATCCTGGGGTCTGATTTTAAAAATTGATTCACAGCGATGCTCCCTGTCTCAATGGCTTCTCTTGCTATTTTTCTTCCCAGCGCTTCATCCTGGGTAAAGATGGCACCCCCTAAACCATAACAGGAATCATTGGCTACCTGAATGGCTTCTTCCGTATCTTTGACACAAATGATAGAGGCAACAGGACCAAACATCTCTTCATCATAAGCAGGCATCCCTTTTTTCACATTCACCAGAATGGTCGGCGGATAATAGGCACCCTCCATCACTGGAATCTCTCCCCCCAAAACACATTGCGCCCCTTTTTTAATGGAGGCATTCACCTGCTGATGCAGCTCATTTCGCTGCTTTAAAGATGCCAAGGGCCCTATCGTGGTTTCAGGATCATTCGGGTCTCCCAATTTGGCCTGAGCCAACTTTTGTATAAATGCAGCCAAAAATTCGGGATAAACAGACTCAACCACAATAAAACGCTTGGCAGCAATACAACTTTGACCTGCATTGTTTAGCTTGCTGGCAACACAGGCCTCTACAGCAATTTCCAAATCTGCATCTGCTAATACAATATACGGATCACTCCCACCAAGCTCCAACACCGTTTTTTTCAGGTTTTCTCCTGCTGTTTTAGCAATCACCTTACCTGCCTGACTACCTCCTGTGAAAGTCACTGCCTGTATACAAGGGTGGGCAATCACTTGTTCAGCTTGTGTATGGGAAATCAGTAATGTGGTAAAAAGATGCTCCGGGAAACCCGCATTTTTGAATAAAGATTCCATTAATAATGCACAACCAGTTACATGACTGGCATGTTTTAAAACGACACCATTTCCCGCCATCATCGCAGGCACTGCAAATCGAAAGAGTTGCCAGAATGGAAAATTCCAGGGCATGATAGAAAATACCACCCCCAAAGGCTGATAGGTAATGAAGCTGTCTGTCGCTTCGGTTTGAATGCGCTCATCCGCTAGAAAATCAGCGCCTTGTTCAGCATAAAACTCACAAAGCCAGGCGCATTTTTGGATTTCAGCCAGGGATTGCGCATAAACCTTACCCATTTCATCAGTAATACACTGCGCATAGCGCGCTTGTTCGTCCAGCAATAAAGCTTTTACTTGCAAGAACAGCCGACGTCTTTCTTCAAAACTCCCTTTTCTCCATTCTAAAAAAGCTTGGTGGGCATGGGTTAGCAAGGCAAACAAACGTTCGTTTTCAATATATGGGTAGGTTTCGATTGTTTTCCCCGTAGCAGGGTTTACTGTTTTTAACATAAGGACATCCATTTTTAGCGTTCATTCAATTCGGCAGTGGTTTCCAACTGATGAATTTAGGTTCAAATAACAATATGATAAACTCTCAATATAGCAAATTCTAATACTAAAAATGTAGGTAATTCTTATGAAAGAACGACAAGCACCTATTTCCTATCATCTTCACCGATCGTTTTTTGAGATGCTCTCATCCCACCCTAATCCAGAAAATTTTCAGAAATGTATTGATGAATGTATTAAAGATAATACGAAGATATCTACTCAACCCATCATTCAGCCTGTCGCTGAACTCTTTAATTCAAATACTTCCACAACCCATGCTTTCCTGAGCACATACTTTAAAAAGTATGCAGCTTTGCTAGTGTTGCTCACTCAAATAAGAAAAAAAGACCGCCCGTCTGATTTTGAATATCAACTCCTAAGTCTTGCTGAAAACCATCCAATTGAACAGCTTACTGTCTCAGGCTCCAACCTTGAAAATTTGGAAATGCTAAGTACTGCATTACTCCTATATCCAGGACATAAAATTCGTTCACTCTTTTTAAAGATATACAACCTCTCCATGTGGTCTCGAAATTTAGAAGCAATCGAACACACATTTTTTAACCTGATCTCGTTAACTCCCCACTTAAAAACATTGAAAATAGCCGGATGCTCAACTGGCGCATTACAATATGGTCCCCCCAACTTGCTGGGTATATTAGAACACACTTTAGCCGTTTGCCCATCTATTGAATCTCTCATACTGTCTGATTATATCGAGCCCATACTCAAAGATGAGCATGATTTTGATGCATTCACTCAAATATTCAGTCAATTTGAAAAATTAAGTACGTTATCTCTTTCTAAAGAGGGTGAATTTTCAGTAGAAATGTTTGAAAGGTTAAATAAACTGCTTGAACAATGTTCCTCTATTACGACCATCGACTTAACGGAATCTACCTTCCATAACACTGAAGAACTCCATCAACTGGCATCAATAATCAAAACTTTAGGTCTTACCAGCTTACAATTTTATTCCCTTGATTTTCAAGAAGAGGATATGACTCTTGATGGTTTTTTAAAAAATTGTGGCCAACAGATCACATCTTTATCTATTGTTGATGAAATATTCCCTAACCGTTTTGATTGGTCTTCTCTTCACCCGGTTTTAAACACACAATTTTTAAACTTACAAAGCTTATCGGTTAGCTTTGGCGACATACTCCACCCTGAATACGAAGAAGCCCAAAAAATATCCTTTATCCAGCTGATGAATGATCTGCTGCCCAAATTAGATCATTTGGGCCTGTATAACCTTCAAACTGACTTTAATACTTCTGACAATCACACCTTAAATCGCAATTTACTGCTCTGCAAAAAAAACCTCTGCTTAAAAGAAAACAAGATCCGTCACTTGACGCTAGGTTATATAGATCTTGAATACATATCCGATGAAAATTTCACCCTGCTTTGCGAAATTTTAGAAAACATGGATGCTTTAACCCAAGTTTCAATGATGGGAGAGATAACACATTTTCATGAGCTCTCGAATAAACAGTTTGACAGACTATGTCAGGCCTTGCAAAACAGCAAAATCACGGTCTTTAATCTGTGCGAAACCACTAAAATAAAGCTAAACAAACAACACTGTAGAGAAAGCACCCGACTTCAAGTACTTCATTCCATTTTGAACGTTAATAAACCGCTCTCTGGCTTATGTGCACTTACATTCTGGGATGCATATCCATACACCCGTATTGAAAGGGTAGAGGGTGCTGATTCTTATTCTATCCAAAGAATTGATGATCATCATAATCCTGTGGGGGAAGCAGAATCCATTTCATCAACTGTCATTGAGTATTTACAAAATTAGGGCGTGTTATTGCGAGGAGCGCAGCGACGTGGCAATCCAGACTAGATTTAGGTTAAAGCTACCTAGCTTTGGTTCACAGACATAGGCTCTCGGCCTGGATTGCCGCGCTTCGCTCGCAATGACGAAGCAATTCTCACCGGGAAACACTCTGATTTATCAATAAATTGTAACACCCTCTCATTCGCGATGGGGGATATTAAGGGGGAGAATCGCGATGCTCCCCCCTTAATAGCGATCGCAAGCTTGGCTTGCGAGCCGCGCTAATCAAGGAAAGCAATTCTTGCCCGATAGGGCGGAAATTGCTGGTAGTACCATCGGATATCATAAACCTGGTTGGTATTCCCACTCATATGTTTTATCATAGAGCCATTATGCTAACATACCCTAACATTCACCCTGTTGCACTGAACCTGGGTCCAATCAAGATCTATTGGTATGGCATCATGTATCTGATTGGCTTTCTTTCTGCCTGGGGATTGGCTCATTATCGTATCCGCCATTATGAAAGCCCCATTACTTCAAACCAAGTTTCGGATCTCATTTTTTATGCTGCCTTAGGGGCAATTATCGGCGGTCGGCTAGGGCATGTTGTATTTTATGAGCCTATGTATTTCCTAGAAAATCCACTTTCACTCTTCAAATTGTGGGAAGGAGGCATGTCATTCCATGGAGGCTTTCTGGGTGTGTTATGCAGCTTATTTTTATTCAGTCGAAAAGTGCATAAAACGTTTTTTCAAATCACAGATTTTGTCGCCCCACTCGTACCTATTGGTCTGGCTGCCGGGCGGATTGGTAATTTTATTAATGGGGAGTTATATGGACGAGTAACTCATGTACCATGGGCCATGGTTTTTCCTCAAGCACATGATGGACAACCACGACACCCTTCTCAGCTCTATGAATTTGCCCTGGAAGGTGTTTTACTGTTCTTTCTCCTTTGGATTTATTCAGCAAAGCCAAGACCCACCATGGCGGTTTCGGGCCTCTTTCTAGCAGCTTATGGGATGTTCCGCAGTTTTGCTGAGTTTTTTAGGGTACCCGATACGGGTTTTGTCTCTCTCTCCTGGTTAACTATGGGGCAATTGCTGTCACTTCCCATGGTCATTCTGGGTATAGCGTTACTGTTTAAAGCTTACTGTAAACCAAAAACATTCTGAATTATAGAGGAAAGTCTATGGGTAAACACATTCTTATCTTGTTGGTTATTAGCCTCGTTGGTATCATCTGGATCAAGGAAATTACTGAAATCCTGAACTACCTGATGCATAGCTATGTCTATTTATCAAAACTTTTCAGTCGGTTTATTGTAGGAGGCTATGTGATTGCCATTATTCGACAGTCTGTCATATTCATGATGATTCCAATAGGAATTACAGCCATTCCTGCTGGTTTATATTGGATAGTTAAGCGTCGTCTGATGCCCTACTTTTATGAAACTATTTATGCCTTCTGGTTTTTAATGATCGCCTCTCTGGCTTTCTATAAATAAACGGTAAACTTATCTTATGCATACCTATTTAAATTTTCTAAATCATATTCTGGCACACGGAAAATACAAAGCAGATCGCACTGGTACAGGCACATTGAGTACGTTTGGCTATCAAATGCGATTTGACCTCTCTAAAGGGTTTCCATTAGTGACTACCAAAAAACTACACTTGAAAAGCATTATACATGAGCTTCTTTGGTTTTTATCTGGTGATACTAACGTTCACTACCTTCAAAACCATGGGGTTCGGATATGGAATGAATGGGCTGATGCACAAGGGAATTTGGGTCCTGTTTATGGAAAACAATGGAGACGATGGGAAGCACCCGATGGAAAAATTGTGGATCAAGTCAGCACACTGATTCAGACACTCAAAACCAACCCAGATTCACGTCGCCTGATCGTCAATGCCTGGAATGTCGGTGAACTTGAAAAAATGGCCCTTCCCCCCTGCCATTTACTGTTTCAGTTTTATGTGTCCGAGAACCGCCTTTCTTGTCAGCTGTATCAGCGCTCGGCAGACGCTTTTTTAGGGGTCCCTTTTAATATTGCTTCCTATGCTTTACTCACCTACATGGTTGCTCAACAATCTGGTCTCCATGTCGGAGACTTCATTTGGACAGGAGGGGACTGCCATATTTACAGTAATCATTTAGAACAAGTCCAGTTACAGCTTGAAAGAACCCCCTACCCACTTTGCCAACTAAAAATTCGACAGACACCTGGTTCTATCTTTGAATATCAATTTGAAGATTTTGAGTTTGTGAATTATCAGCACCACGACTCTATTAAGGGTAAAGTGGCTGTTTAGGGCGCGTGTAACTGCTCACCTATCATTGCGAGCGAAACCGCCGACAATCATTAAATTCATTTAGCCGTCATCTTTCCCTTTGTAACCGCCAAGCCTTTCAAAATGCTTAAAGCTTGATAAAGCTGGAAATCTTTTTTCAACAAGTTTTTTTCCACCTTCTCGTTTTGTTTTTCTGTTTTTATTGCTTTCTTTTCAGTTTTTTTCTCATGTGTAGATTGTTCCGTTTCACTCACATCGCTTAGCAGATCTTCTTCCTGTGCCTCAGAAGTTTCCTTGTTCTCTCCTGGTGATGCCAACTTCAAATCTTCTACCCAAACATCCGGTTTAATACCTTCTGCCTGAATTGAGCGACCTGAGGGAGTATAGTAAAGTGCAGTAGTGAGCTTTATCGCGGAGCTTTCATCAATTGGAATAACGGTTTGTACAGACCCTTTTCCAAAACTACGGGTTCCTACTACAACAGCACGTTTATGATCTTGTAGTGCACCGGCAACAATCTCAGAACCAGAAGCCGAACCTTCATTGATTAAAACGACCATAGGTGTCCCTGATAGAATATCTCGCTTGCTGGCTTTGGCTGCGCTAATTTGTGCAGTGCGTCCTTTGGTATAAACAATTTTCTTGTTTTCCAAATATTGTGCATCTAAAAATTGCTCTGTGATATCAATCGCTGAGTCTAACAAGCCACCTGGGTTATTCCGAAGATCAAGGATTAATCCTTTTAATCTGCCACCGGATTGCTCCTGTAGCTTTTTGATGGCCTTAATCATATCTGTTGCACTCGGCTCCTGAAATAACGAAACTCTGACATACCCATACCCCTTCTCAAGCAGTTTGCTTTTTACACTCTGTATTTTGATGATGTCACGTACAATCTGAAACTCTATTGGCTTTGCACTCTTAGACCGAACAACCGTTAATTTCACTTTGGTCCCTTTTTTACCTCGCATTTTAGTCACGGCTTCCCGCATGGTCATATTCTTCACCTGCTGATCATCAATCTTTACGATTAAATCTCCTGCCTTCAGTCCTGCTTTATACGCAGGGGTACCATCGACCGGGCTAATAATCCGTATGGCACCCTTTTCAGGAGCAATCTCAATCCCTACGCCTCCGAATTCTCCGATGGTTGCAGCCGCTAACTCCTTTAATTCTTCAGCATCCAGATAAGCAGAATGGGGATCCAGCCTGGATAAGACCCCTCGCACAGCACTTTCAAAAATTTTCTCATTACTGATAGGTTTCACATAGTGCTGCTTAAGCTGCTTGACAACTGCCAAAAAACGCTCAATATCCTGTATAGGAATGAGCACTTGCGTAGGAGAAGAGTAAGGCCGATTAAAAAGAATGGAGAAGAGGGAACTAGAAGCAAACACAGAAGGTGCGCTCAATAAACAAACAACAAGAATACCTTGTCTAAAAATTTTTAAAAAATGCACTAGATTCTCCTAGGGTGTGTGGTCAATTTATTTTTTGACTGCCTGTAAACCTTTTAGTAAGTTCCAGGCCGAATAAAGCTGAAAGTCTGTTTGAGCCAAGTCCTTTTCTAGCGTTTCATGCTTTTTAGCAAGTTCCTCTTGTTTTTTTTCATCCTTTGTATTGTTTTTCTGCGTACCTTGGGCATTATTAAAATGGCCTGTCAAGTCCTCTTCCCGATAAGAAAACCCTTCCTGTTCAGGATCAAAGCGGGTAACTTTAGCTTCTTCCACTTCCACATCAGGCTTTATGCCCTTTGCCTGAATAGAGCGTCCAAGCGGCGTATAATAAAGCGCTGTAGTCAAACTGATGGCAGAATTATTGTCTATCGGCAACACCGTTTGAACAGAACCTTTTCCAAAACTCTTGGTACCCATCACCACTGCACGCTTATGATCCTGTAGGGCTCCCGCTACGATTTCTGAGCTTGAAGCCGTCCCTTTATTAATCAATACAATCAAAGGAATACCAGCAGCGATATCTTTATTAGTCGCTTTCATTTCAATTCTATCCCCAGGCTCTCTCCCCCTGGTATAAACGATATCTTGGTTGCCCTTCAGTTTATCAGCGTCCAAAAACAAATCCGCCACTTTAACTGCTGAATTGAGCAAACCTCCAGTATTATTTCGCAAATCCAACACCAATCCATTCAATTTTCCATCGGATTTCTGCTTGAGGGCCTGAAAGGCATTTAACGTGTCAGAAGCCGTATTATTGTTGAAATGTGGAATACGAATGTACCCTACCTGACCTTCTAACAAACGGCTAACAACCGGATTGATCTTTGTTGCCTCCCTGGGTACATTCAGCTTGATCACCTTTCTTACCCCAGGTCGTATTAACTCTAACGCAACGAACGTTCCCTTTTTCCCATACATTTTTTTAGTGGCTTCATTCAGCGTCATGTTATTGACAACACTATGATTAATTTTCAGGATAATATCACCCGGCTTAACGCCTGCTTTATCTGCAGGAGATCCTTCTAGAGGAGAAATGACGCGAATATCACCATTCTCATCTGAAGTCAGCTCCACCCCAATGCCAACCAATTGCCCAGATACTTCTGCATCTAATTGCTTTAACTCACTATTATCCAAATAACGGGAATGGGGATCCAGGTTTGACAAAAGTCCGCGAATCGCATTATCAAACAGTTTATCGTCATCAATCGCCTCAACGTAATTATTTTTTATTTGGGCAATGACCGTCGTAAAACGACGAATATCTTTTAAAGGAAATTCAAGCGACTGTGCATCAGAGGCTGTTCCCTTTTCAGGTTTCTTTCTATCAGACGTTGATGCAACAACGGCAGAGGAAACACCCAGAGTCAGGACCAATACCATGGTCATTAAAAATTTTAATACGTTAACGTTACTCACTTTCCTCTCCTCTGATCAATCAGTTTCATGTAACTCAATTTTAGGATGATTTAAGCTCATCTGCACGATTGAGAACGAAAGCATCATTGGATTTCATACGGCCATGACCAACCGCAACACCAAACTAGCCGATTATTTTACCATGAACAGGCCACTTAAACCTACCTTTTTGCGGGTTTTCAGCTTTATTTTTCTTGAACCGACACATAAGATAACAAAGACCTGCCTGTCATTTGACGCGGCGGAGTGATACCTAGCAGATAAAGCACCGTTGGCGCAATGTCGTATAAAATGGGCGAAGGTTGAGAAATAAACTCAGCATCGTGATCCGTATAAATCACCGGGACCTGGTTCACCGTATGAGCAGTATGTGGTTGCTGTGTATCAGCATCAAACATGCATTCAACATTACCATGATCTGAAGTAATCAGAGCAACCCCACCCACCTGATCTAAAGCGATCAAAACCTTCCCAAGACAAAAATCAATCGCCTCTACCGCTTTCACAGCCGCTTTAAGCTGCCCAGTATGTCCTACCATATCTGGATTGGCATAATTGCAAACAATAAAGTCATACTGCCTTGATAAAATTTGCGCAATTAAGCGATCTGTTAATGCGGACGCACTCATTTCAGGTTGCAGATCATAGGTTGCCACATTAGGAGAAGGGATTAAAATTCGATCCTCTTGCGGGTAAGGCTCTTCATTTCCACCATTAAAAAAAAATGTGACATGTGCATATTTTTCTGTTTCAGCAATGCGCAGTTGAGTCATGCCCGTCTTCGATAAAAACTCCCCTAACGTATTTTCAAGCATCAAAGGAGGGTAGGCCACCTGAGCCTGGAGATTTTGTGCATATTCTGTCAATGTGACGTATTGCGCAATCTTGCATATTTTTTGCCGAGCAAAACCTAAAAAATCAGGATCTGTCAAAGCATAACTCAATTGCCTGGCACGATCTGCCCGAAAGTTCATGAACACCACCACATCATTATCCTGAATCCATACAGGATGACCAACCAACGTCGGTTGAACAAACTCATCACTTTCATTCCTGGCATAGGCTTGAGATAAGGCCAGCTCGGCAGAACTTTCATGAAAGGCAGCTTTCCCAAGGGTTAACATATCATAAACCTGTTGCACCCGATCCCATCGCTTGTCACGATCCATTGCATAATAACGGCCCGAAATTGAAGCCACTTGCCCAACCCCTAGTGTCTTGAAAAGATGCTCTGCTTTTTTGATCGAAGTCAAAGCACTGCGCGGCGGTGTATCTCGCCCATCTAAAAATGCATGTAAAGCAATAGAAGTTAACCCTTCCTTCGCAGCCATCTGAATTAACGCAAACAAGTGAGATTCATGACTATGCACACCCCCTTCTGACAACAACCCCATCACATGCAAGGTTGACTGATTTTTCTTTGCACAAGCAATCGCTTCTTTCAGCACAGTATTTTCAAAAAAGCGTTTGGATAAAATATCATCCTCAATCCGAACCAAATCTTGAGGTACAGCCCTTCCAGCCCCCATATGCAAGTGCCCAACTTCTGAATTACCCATTTGTCCCTCCGGCAACCCAACCGATCTCCCTGATGCATCTGCTAGCCCATGTGGAAATTCGCGCCACAAACGATCCCAATTTGGAGTCTGTGCTATCTGAATCGCATTAGATTCATTATTTTCACTATACCCCCAGCCATCTAAAATAAGTAACAGCAAGGGTTTTTTAAGATGTGATTTACTCATCATATGCTTTTCCTGTCAGAAAATAGGGAGGTGAGATGTCCTCTAAGCAACGTTCCCTGCATGGTAACATCCTAAAAGGATGTGGTGAATAGAATTTTATCGAACAGAACATAAATAAACATATCCTAACTTCCTTCTTACCATTTAAGAGGGTATAATCTTATGCTTTTAGAAAATCACACACATATGTCAGAATATCTTCAATTTTTTTATCATCATATCGAGCTTTCCATTGCCTTTGTCGTAATTTTATTACTCATTTTATGGGAAGAGCTTGGTAGTAAACGTTTTTCTCAATCTAGTATTCCTCCTGAAAAAGCCGTGGATCTCATGAATCATACTGGCGCAGCGGTTCTGGATATCAGGGCTCAGGATGCATTTAAAACAGGACACATTGCAGGCGCAATGAATATGCCTGCAAATACAGTAGAATCTCAACTGAAAAAGTTAAACAAATATAAACAGATGCCTGTCATTATTGTCACTGATAAAGAACGGGAATCCACGCGTATTCTTGCCATATTGAAAAACAAAGGTTTTCAACAACCTCTGATACTTTCTGGCGGACTTGCAAGTTGGAGAAAAGCTGGTTTACCATTGTCTAACCGTTCCAAATAACTTCATGCTCAGGAGGGCGTCATGGCTGAAATACTGGTTTATTCTAAAGACATTTGTCCTTACTGCGATTTCGCAAAACAGTTGCTTGAAAATGAAGGATTGTCCTATCAGGAAATCCCTGTAGACAAAAATCCCGAGCAATTAGACATCATGATTGAACGCAGCGGCTTGCGTACTGTGCCTCAAATTTTTATCAATGGTCAATCTATTGGTGGGTTTGATGCGCTGAAAAAGTTGAAAGATTCTGGCAAACTTGATTCACTAATTAATAAGGTAACTCACGATGGCTACGCCTAAAAACCAAAAACCTAATGGCCTGAATGCTCAAGAAGAAGCGTCTCAAGAGCAAGGCTTTGGAATCCACAAAATTTATACAAAAGACACGTCTTTTGAGTCTCCCAATGCGTTGGAAATGTTTCAAATGCCGGAATGGAATCCTGATGTACATCTCGATCTACACACCAAAACTGAAGTGGCTGATCAAGATTTACATGAAGTCGTTCTCACATTAACCGTCACTGCCAAAACCAAAGATGAAAAAGTGGCTTTTTTGGTGGAAGTTCAACAAGCTGGGTTGTTTTATCTGTCTGGCTTTGAAAAAGAAGAATTGAAACATATGTTAGGGAGCTTCTGCCCCAGCATCCTGTTTCCTTATGGTCGAGAAGCCGTCTCCAACCTCGTTAGCCGAGGCGGCTTTCCACCACTTTACCTGGCCCCAATTAATTTTGATATGCTTTACCAACAACATCTTGAGGATGAGAAGAAGCATTAAGTGAAAGAAACCATGTATCAAGATCAGGAATCTATCGCGGTTCTAGGCGCGGGCGCATGGGGATGCGCCCTTGCTATTCTGTTGGCAAAAAACCAGCAAACCGTCTATTTGTGGGATCCTGATGCTCAACATATTCAAAATATCCAAAGCACCCAAACCAATCAGCGCCATTTTCCTGGCCTCACTTTATCTGAGCGGATTCATCCCTTAACCGACCTTTCTGACACGCTATCAAAAGCGCAAGATATATTGATTGTGGCACCCAGCCACGCTTTTACTGACTTAATTCGATCACTCCCCTCACATGTAACGGAAAATTCTAGAATTGCTTGGGCAACAAAGGGGCTTGATCCTAAAACCTCTCTTTTCTTTGATGAAATCGTTACACAAATACTAGGTGCTCATATTCCAAAGGCCATCCTCTCTGGCCCCAGTTTCGCTAAAGAGGTAGCTGAAGGCAAGCTCACGCATGTTGTACTTGCCTCCCAACAAGATAGCTTTGCTCATAGCTTATCTGTCCGATTCGAAAATCCACAGTTTAAAGTGCAACTCAGCCAGGATATCATCGGAGTCCAGCTTTGTGGGGCACTCAAAAATGTACTGGCCATTGCAATTGGCATGTCAGACGGTCTTAACCTGGGCGCAAATGCCCGCGCCGCCTTAATGACCTACGCACTTCAGGAAATCACAACCCTAGGAACATCTTTAGGCGCAATACCTGAAACCTTCACCGGGCTTGCTGGCCTTGGGGATATGATCTTAACCTGCACAGATAACCAATCCCGAAATCGCCGCTTTGGATTTGCATTGGGCACCGGAAAAACCATTGCAGAAGCCGAACAAGAAATTGCTCAAACCATTGAAGGCAAAATTACCACCTTAAATGCCTATCAAATGCTTCAACAACGTGGACTCACCTGTCGATTCATTCAAGAAGTTTACGATGTGCTTTATGGTCAAAAATCCATACGAGAAGCCCTGGATCAGCTGTTAACCTAGATTCCCGGAACTCATAACGAGGATGAGGGCAATCTCAAAGCTGTCATTGAAATACTCCCACATATTTAATTAGTCGCTTCTGAAGAATTCGAAAAGCCTTGAAACAATTAGCTTGTAAGAGGGAAAGGGTTAAATTTTTTGCAAGGGTCTGTTGATTAACCATTAAAAAGCTTGCAAAACGAAGGTGCTGTCAATGAAGATTTCTACCGTGTTCATCACATTTAACATCGCCTCCCGTCATCAGGTATGTTGTTAGGTAAATTAACCACCCTCCGTCATTGCGAGGAGCGAAGCGACGCGGCAATCCAGGCCCAAGCTTACTAAAGCCACATAAGCTTAATCCTTCGATACAAGCATCTGCCTGGATTGCCACGCTTCGCTCGCAATGACGGGGAATAGTTTACAATCAATTTTCGAATTCTTCAGAGGCGACTAATTAGACATATTGTTTAACCTAAATTAATCAGTTGAAAACGTAGCGAGAAGAACTAAGGTGCTGAAGATGTGAAAGATTTTTTATCTTTTTGGGCGAAAGCTAGTCAACTCTATGATGAGCCCGAAAAGATAAAAAATCTTTTGCAGATTCAGTGCATTAGTCCTTCGCAGTAGTTTTCAACTGATTAATTTAGGTTTAAATATTTGAGGGCATTTCGCCCTTCCCAAGACAAAGTTCAAGACAATGAAATATATGAATATTTTGATTTTTGTCGTGTACAAAGGACAAAAATCCAAAATAAAATCTTTTAATATTTCAGTAAGGAAAGCACTTTATGATCATTGCTTACCTATGATCAAGGGCTTTAACAGTGAAAGAAATTAATAGTAACTACATTATCAACCAAGTCTGCTTTCGTAATAATTCGGTTATAAAAGATTTGATATTTGCAATTCATTCAAAGCAACCTACCGAGCGGGTTATTAGTGAAATTAATGCTTTAGAAAAAAAACTAGAAAAAAATCTATTTCCAGCACTTTTACAAAGTCTTTTTTATTACATCTTTCATGGAAGTGAGGATGAAAAATATTCAGAAGAATTATCGGAAGAAATCATTGACAGCTTTTGGAAAAACATATTCTATCAAGGAGATGAGTGTCAAATTTGGGTTGACCCAAAGACAAGATTTACGTGCTTTTATCAACTAGTTAACAAAGGCTGCTTTTATCTTGCCGAAAAACTATTAGAATGTTTATGTAATGGACAAAGCTTAAGAAACCTGGAAAGTGCTAGATTTTTACTTACTCACCAAACTGAACTAGGTTATACCCCAATAATAAGCTCTGTACGATCAGGCTTCTTAGACACAACAAAAATGTTGATAGAGATCTCTATTGATATTTTTTGGAGTGACCCTCTAAGTTTTTTAAGCTTTATTATGGTTCCCTTTAATGAAAAAGGGCAAACAGGTCTGCATATTTGCGTATTTCTAGAAAATACCGACATGTTAAAATTGATTCTCAAAGTACTCGATGAAAAATGCTCATCCGAGCTTTTAAATATTATTCTTAATGCACAAGATTTAAATGGCTTTACACCTATAAATACAGTATGTAATCGTTTAAGAAGTTTAACAGAGCAAAGCTTGATTACAGAAAACCAGGAAGTTCTATTTTTTAGTCAATATGAAATATTAAAAAGCTATGGTGCTGATGAATATATCAAAAACGACTATGGTTTTTCAGCAGCCGCTAATCTTAACCAATATTGGGATATAAAAGAAAACGGCTATAGCAAAGAAAGTCAATACATACTCCAGTAAAATCGTTCATCTTTCAAGCTTGATATAATAAAATGTCATCAAATTCAAGTGATTTTATCTGTAAAAGTGTCATTACCAAGGGAAAGTGTCGGCCTCATTACCGAGCAATTCTGTCGTAGACGGTAACAAGGATTTATGAAATTTAATTTAAGGACACGCTCTAAGTAAGCCCTTGAAAATGATTCTGCCGACAAGCCTCATACAGGAATATAGCCGCAGAATTCGACAAATTTAAGCTCCGACTGCCTGGCAACATCGGTATTCTTAAAATGTGTGCTTCAGGTATTGCTTCCAATATCTGATGAGGAAGTCCACGTGTTTCTGGGCCCAGCAAAAAACCATCTTCAGGTTGAAAAGAGGGATCACTATAACAACGATTTCCTTTTGTCGAGCATGCGTACAAACGCATCTCCGGAAAAGCTTGTCGAAAGGCATCAAAGTGCTCATATTCAAAAAAATGTACGCCTTTCCGGTAGTCCAAACCAGCCCTACGCAGCTGTTTATCATTCAATGAAAACCCTAAAGGATGAATCAGGTGCAGCTGAGCGCCGGTATTCGCACAAAGCCGAAGAATATTACCTGTATTTGGTGGAATTTCTGGCTCAAATAAAATGATATGAAATTTCATTAAAAAGGAATCTTGGAAGACAACAATAATCGCTTCAGCTCAGGTCTAAAGCGCCCAAACAATGACCCTGCATCAGGTCTCGAATTAAACAAAACGGCAACAACGGTATCATTGGCTTTTCGAAGCACGTATGCATTCGTACCCGTAAAGCTACCCGTCATCACCCAATAGTGACGTCCTTCGGGTCGTTTAAATACTTTCAATCCCATCGCAAAATAAGTGCCTTCTCCTGACTTAAATGAAGGATGCGTTAACATTTCTTGCAAATAGGGTGCTCTTAGAATATGCCCCTGTGCCAACGCATATATTAATCTCGCAATATCAGGGCTAGAGGCAACCCACCCCCCATTTGAAAAATTCTTTTTCAGAATGTCTTCATTGGAATACGGTAGATAGGTTGAGGAATTTGCGTTACGCGGGTAACGATAATATCGCACCTCATTCCAGCTTTTTTCAGACCAGCGCGTCGAACCAATACGCATGTCATAAATGCCCAGCGGCCTTAATATGTGATTCACTACATAATTTTGATATCCTTCGTGACCGTAAGGCGTTCGAGTGACTTTATTAATCACCAATCCAAGCAGACAGTAATCAAGATTAATATAAGACTGGCTAGAACCCGGCCGATAATGCATTGGCCAGGTCATCATCATACGAGTCGTATTCAAACAGGAGGCAGGGGTACCCCCTGGCACATTTTTGGAAAAACGAGCTGGCCAGGGTCCAAACATAGGGTCAAAACCACCCTGCCCTCTGGAAGCCCACCCAGATGAAATTTGCAATAAATCTCTCACCGTGACCTGGTAAATCCTAGGATTAATATTTCGATCTAGTACCGGCTTGATGTCATCTAAAAGTCTAAAAACTGGGGTATCTAAACTCAAATAACCATCTTGAACTAGTTTCATAATAGCAATGGCGGTAACAGCTTTGGAAACACTGGCAATCCTAAATAGGGAAAAAGGTTGTATGGGATGCTTATGTCTTTCATCTGCATAACCATAACCTCTGGCAAATACCAATTTCCCATGCTTCATAATTGCTACTGAAGCACCTGGCATGCGCCATTTTCTAAGAAACTGAACAAATGAATGATCAAAACCCTGCATAGCAGAAACCCATTGTCCTGATATTGGGTAGTTTGCTTTTGAGGCGGGATGTATTGTTTTTGAAGACCTAGAAGACCTAGAAGACTTAGACGATTTAGACGACTTAGACGTTTTGTTCGATTTCAGCGCTTTAGAAGATGTGGAACGCTTACTTTTTTTCTTGGTCTGGGCTGCTTCAATAGGGACGGTGATAGAAAAGGTAAAAAAGAGGATGAATAAAGCGCTATAGAATGATTTTTGCATCATGCATTTTTCCCTTTCTGAAAGCTACTCATAATAAGCGATGTTTTTCCTTTTTAAAAGCTTTCTATGTCCCCCAAATCCCGATTTAGAAAAAATCATTCTGAAAATTAAATGATTAGCGAGATCAAAAGAAGAGGGATTTCTGTAAAAAGTGATTGATGAGATTGATTTGTTGGAAATAAAAGATGGTTTATCAAAAAAATCTCGATAAAAATTCCAGAGGTGTTCAAATTTTATCCAAAACAGGATTTTGAGGATAAAGGAATCTCTTGCTGTGTTTCTGGCAGCTTGTTTTTATGAGTTGCAAAGAGTAAATCCAGGGGTGATTAAGGTGCTTGTGCCAGGCGGTGAAGGGGGAGAAGAATTTCATTCAATAAAGCACAATGAGATTCTTCGAGTTTTAAATAAATTCTTCTACCGTGACGAACTACTTTTGCAGCCAGGGCATAAATTCGATGGCGAATGGTTTTTGCGCGGCAAGCCTCAAACTGGACGGGTAAATACATGCGCAGCAAGGCAAAAAGGTTAAATGCCAATGCGCATAACGAAAAATATAACGCGTTGGCTTCAAAATTTTGGCAAGGCATACGATCTGCGGAAAAATCCTCTTTTAACTCCTTAATCCGGTTTTCTGAAGTTTCACCTCTTTGATTGTACCAATGTACCCAGTCACTTTGGCTCATGCTGGGGTTACGGCTCACGGCAATCGCACGATAGAGGTATTGACCACATTGAAGCAGCTCTTCTCCTTCATTGCCTTCACTTTCAAGATCAAGTTCTAAAGTGGTTTGCCCCTTGATCATCCGACGCTGTACGATCACATCAAAGGCATGGCGACTTTTTTCCATTGTGTGCACAAGATGTGTTGTAAATTCGCCATTCAGAGGCTTTCCTTCTCGATGTAAAGACTCCCATTGGGACTCTTTTTGAGCTTGAATGAGTTTTTTAAGAGAGGGGCTCATTTTTGCCCGAATCGCAAATTTAAGTTGTCGCTCTATGCAATCATCAATGATATCGCCTTGATAACCCGCTGCATCAATACGTAGGGCAAATAACGTTACCCCTTCAGGCAAAGCGGCTTCACATTGATGAATAAATTCGAGATTTTTCGCAGAAGGAGGCACGTTTCCTTCGCGAAAATCCGTTGCCAACACTTGGCCTGTCTCTGCGATGTGGCCTACCATGGGCATATAGCCTGTACATTTCTTATAAGTCCATTTTGCCGATTTGTTTTTTGATGCAGATAAAGTAGCATCAATATCCAGGGTGATTTTCTTTACATGATGCAAGGTATGTTTAAGCAAAAGACGATTAACTTCAGTCACAGCCAGCATGCCTTTCTTTCCATGACGGCGTAGCCAGTCTCCCATTGAATCAGATCCAGGTACTTGGGTTAAAGCTAACAAAGTACGTAAAGCATCGTCTTCACGAATATACCGTAAATCATCCAAACAACGGCCACCTTCATGCAACATGAGGATCAGTGAGTTCACAAACACCGAAGGGTTATACCCGCGATTGCTTTTAGGCGCTGGAAAATATTGGTCTACCCAATTTGAAAAATTCAGCGATTGCATCAGTTGGGCAATACAGACTAGTCCCGCACGAGATGTTAAAAAATCTTTGGTTGTTGAGAGGTGAAAGGGTAATATGTTCATAAGCCTTGTTTGCCTGTTTAGGTCATAATGTTGTTTTGGTAAAATCATTATACTAGCAAGGCTTCCTTTACGTTAGCCTCCTCAAGGAAAAAGCTGATCAATGCACCCATTGGGTGATCATGATTTCTTTGTCTGAACCGTTACACGGGAAAGGTTTCTTTTATTTCAGTGATTTTCTAAATCGGGATTCGGGTGTCCTTTTTTAAAGCTTTCTATGTAGAATGAGCGCCAAACATGCTAAAATCTTTAGGGACGTTGCCTAGGGTGCTGGCTTTAATAAAATTCGGTCTGGATTGCCAGGTCGCTTCGCTCCTCGCAATGACGGGTGAGCGGTTATGATTCAAAAAATAGATAGCTTTTATGAACAAACCCTTTAATCAACAGTTTGATGTGATCATCGTTGGCGGAGGACACGCAGGCACTGAAGCAGCACTCGCAGCCAGTCGCTTACAAGCTCGCACACTGTTATTAACACATAATATTGAAACGCTTGGCCAAATGTCATGCAACCCTGCGATTGGCGGCATTGGAAAAGGCCATCTTGTTAAAGAAATTGATGCACTGGGCGGTATCATGGCACAAGCCATTGATCAAGCGGGCATCCACTTTCGAACTCTGAATTCCAGAAAAGGTCCGGCCGTTCGTGCTACACGAGCCCAAGCAGATCGAGCGCTCTACAAACAGACTATTCGCTTTGCATTGGAACACCAACCCAATTTACACATCTTTCAACAAGCCGTTGTTGATTTTATGATTGAAGATCATCGTATCATCGGGGTTGAAACCCAAATGGGGCTCAAGTTTTATGCCAATGCTGTGGTATTAACTGCTGGTACATTTTTAGGAGGCTGCATTCATATTGGTGCCCATCAACAAGCAGGCGGCAGAGCGGGTGATGCGCCCAGTATCCCTCTGGCACAAAAATTACGCAACCTCCCCTTAAGGGTCAATCGTTTAAAAACAGGGACCCCGCCTCGCATCGATGGCAGAACCGTTGATTTTAGCCAACTTGTTGAACAACCTGGAGATCAGCCCACCCCTGTATTTTCTTATCTAGGAAATCCTGAGGATCATCCTCGTCAAATTTCATGTTTCATCACACATACCAATGAACAAACCCATGCAGTCATTCACGAAAATATTGATGCCTCCCCGATGCGGACAGGTGCCATAGAAGGCGTGGGACCTCGCTATTGTCCTTCTATTGAAGACAAAGTTTATCGTTTTGCTGACAAAGCTTCTCACCAGATTTTCATTGAACCTGAAGGGTTAAACACAACTGAGCTTTATCCGAATGGCATCTCCACCAGCTTGCCCTTCGACGTGCAGTGCGCCTTTATTCGAACCATTAAAGGTTTTGAAAACGCACACATCACACGCCCTGGCTATGCCATTGAATATGATTTTTTCGATCCTAGAGATTTATACCCAACCCTTGAAACTAAAGTCATTGAAGGCTTATTTTTCGCCGGACAAATTAATGGAACCACAGGCTATGAAGAAGCAGCCGCTCAAGGAATCATTGCGGGTTTGAATGCAGCCAAAAAAGCAACAGATCAAGCCTTATGGTATCCGCGACGTGACCAAGCATACATGGGCGTTCTCATTGATGATCTGGTGACACGAGGTACAACAGAACCTTATCGAATGTTTACAAGTCGGGCAGAATACCGTCTGGCACTGCGTGAAGACAATGCAGATGCAAGATTGACGCCAATAGGCAGAGAATTAGGTCTGGTAGATGATTCCCGATGGTCCGCATTTGAAAACAAGCAAACTGCGATCGTAGAAGGAATCAAAACGTTAAAAAAAACCTGGGTTCATCCAAACTCCGTCTTTGGAAAACAGCTGGGAGAGAAGATGGGCAAACCCCTACCCCATGAATATACCGCTTTTGACCTACTCAGACGTCCAGATGTCTGTCATTTGGATGTCCATCATTTTTTAGAAAATTCTGAGCAACTGATTGCAGAACAAATTGAGGTGCAGGCAAAGTATGAGGGCTACATTGAGCGGCAGCATCATGAAATTGAAAAACTCCGTCGTTATGAAACCACTGAAATTCCATCACACGTTCAATACGAAGCCATTCAAGGCCTATCCAACGAAGTTCGCCAGAAACTGATACAAACCAGGCCAGCAACCTTAGGACAAGCTGCTCGTATTCCAGGACTCACACCAGCCGCCATCTCTATTCTGTTTATTCACCTAAAAGCACTGAATCAACAGCTAAGCAAGCAGCAAACATAAAGAACAACCCTAAATTAATCAGTTGAAAACGTAGCGAAGCTGTGCGGCAATCCAGGACCTAAGCTATTAAACCCACTTAAGCTTGCCCCTTTATACCATCTTTTTAACTTACAATTGGCACGCTTCGCTCGCAATGACAGGTGAATAGTCATAAGAACCGTTTATTTTTTTGGACAGCAACGAATACACAAGTTGTAAATCCATCCTGCGATTACCCCAAAGATAAAACCATCAATCAACCCCCATAAGCCACCTAAAATCGCTCCCCAAAAGGTAGGAGAGTAACCGTAGTAAACCGTGGCAATCTGTTGGATGAGAGAAGTACCGTAGCCCCAGAGCCATCCTGACCAGGCAAATATTATCATGAATATACCTTCTGCTACGCCAAACGCGATCCCTAACGAGAAAGCAGAGAGTTTTGTTTTTACACACACATGTTGATCTGTCATCATTTTCTACTCCTTGAAAATTATATACTCAACAGTATAGTCAAATTATGATATTTTTCTGAAGTTCGTTAATGACAACACGACACCTGTCTGGATTGCCAGGCTTTTCTCACAAAGACGGGGAATAATTACATTCCAGTTTACTTCCCCCCCCTCCTTTCGATAACATACCCAAAAGATCATTGATGAAATGCCTTAATTTAGGAGACCGAAATATGCCGATTGAATTACCTGCCCTTCCCTATTCGTTGGATGCCTTGATGCCCTATATTTCTAAAGAAACCTTGGAATATCATTACGGTAAGCATCACAAAGCTTATGTAGATAAGCTAAATCATCTGCTTCCTGGCAGCGGTTTGGAAGATTTGTCATTAGAAAAAATCATTAAAGCGGCCAAGGGACCTCTTTTTAATAATGCCGCTCAAGTTTGGAATCATACGTTTTACTGGCATTGCCTAAGCCCTGATGGTGGAGGACAACCTACCGGACCATTGCTTTCTGAAATAGACCAAACTTTCGGTTCTTTTGATGCCTTTAAAGAGCAATTCTCTCAAGTTGCAGCAGGACATTTTGCCTCAGGCTGGGCCTGGCTGGTAAAAACAGCGGAAGGCGCACTGGAAATATATTCAACGCCTAATGCAGAAACGCCTCTCACTCAAAATAAAACACCTTTGCTTACCTGTGACGTTTGGGAGCACGCATACTATATTGACACGCGGAATGATCGGGCTAAATATATCCAAAATTTCTGGTCGCTCGTCAATTGGGAGTTTGTCACCCAAAATTTCAGCCGCTAAATTCATGCCAAACCGGGTTTCTTATCCTACCCGAGCAAAATGGTCTTCCCAATTTGCTTTCATTTTGGTTTGTGCTGGCGCAGCCATTGGGCTTGGGAACATTTGGAAGTTCCCCTACCTGTTAGGAAGTCATGGTGGGGGAACTTTTCTTATTTTGAATTTTCTATTTCTGCTATTCATTGCATTACCTGTGCTTTTAGCCGAAATGCTCATAGGCCGCAGAGGACATCAAAATGCCGTCACGTCCATTCAGCTATTAAGCAGCGAAACCAATGCCAGCCCACGCTGGCAATGGATAGGCTGGCTATGTGCGCTTACCCTGATTCTCATTCTGTCTTTTTATAGCATCGTGGCAGGGTGGGCCTTAGCCTACCTTACTTACAGCTGGCATGGGGATTTATCTGGATTATCACCTCTCGGCATCGAAAAATTTTGGCAAACGTTCACCAACCATCCTGGCCTCCTGATTTTTTGGCATTCCCTCTTTATGCTTATGGTTTTAGGCGTTGTGGCCAAGGGCGTGCATAAAGGTATAGAAAATGCTGCGAAAATATTAATTCCCGTATTATTTATTATCTTGATTCTGTTACTGGGTTATGCCTCGGGAACAGGGCATTTTGCACAAGGTATTGAATTTTTATTTGATATTCGCCTGGACAAAATCACCCCTCAAACGATCGTTGCAGCAATGGGACATGCCTTTTTCACGGCTTCCATTGGTGCAGGCTCTATATTGGTTTACAGCTCTTATGCTTCCAAACATTTTTCTTTAGGACGTTCAGCTGTTTCCATTGTGTTTTTGGATTTACTCGCCTCTATTCTCACAGCAATGTGTATTTTCCCCATTCTCTTTGCCCACGAATTAACACCAGAAACCCGATTAGGGCTTACTTTTGAAGTCCTACCCATAGCCTTTTCCAATATGGAAGGGGGTAAATTTTTCGGTGGGCTCTTTTTCTTACTCTCCGTGTGTGCTGCCTGGACGTCCTCTATTTCCCTTGCTGAGCCGCAAGTTGCATTGTTATCAGAGCGCTTCAACATGAAGCGTTCTAAGGCAACGCTTTACATTGGCTTTTTTGCATGGTTACTTGGAACGCTGTCGATCTTATCCTTTAGCCACTGGAAAACCATTAAACTCTTTGGGCAGTGGACGTTATTTTCTGGCATTTCTGACTTAAGCACGAACATTTTACTCCCTTTGGGAGGGTTTTTATTCGCTATTTTCACTGGCTGGATATTACACCGCCGTATTACACGCGAAGCCCTTCATTTTCAAAATGAGCATACTTATCTCATCTGGCGCTTCCTGATTCGATGGGTTTCTCCATTGGGTATTCTCATCATTCTATTTTATCCAATTTATACTTTCGTGAGGAATGTTTTCTGATGTCAACAACTGTGATAGTCAATGGTGCCTTTGGGAAAATGGGGCAAGAAACGGTAAAAGCCATTCAGGCTTGTGATGATTTCAAGCTCGTTGGCCAACTCGACAGCAAAGATGCTTTGGAAGAAGCCATTGTATCTACCCACCCTGACGTGGTTATAGATTTTACAACCCCTCATGTCGTCTATCAAAATGCACTCACCCTGATAGAACATCATGTGCATCCTGTGATTGGAACCACCGGCTTGTCTGAAACACAAATCCAGGATTTGAAGCAAAGATGTGAAGCTCAACAACTGGGCGGCATCATTGCGCCCAATTTTTCAGTTGCTGCCATATTGACCATGCAATATGCTAAACACTGTATCCGTTACTTACCTTATGCTGAAATCATTGAATTGCATCATGAAAAAAAACTGGATGCCCCCTCAGGCACTGCACTGAAAACCGCAGAGCTCATGAGTGAGGCCAGGAAAGCAGTCCCCCCCATCCCCAAAGGAAAAGAAAGCATTCCCGGCGCTAGAGGGGCAGATAAACACGGCATTCCTATTCACTCTGTTCGCTTACCAGGGCTGCTGGCCCATGAGGAAATTATATTTGGCGGCGAAGGGGAAGTGCTCACGATTCGTCATGATACACTTAATCGAAAAGCATTCATGCCTGGGGTATTATTGGCTTGTCGAAAAGTCACTTCGTTGAAACATTTAGTCTATGGTTTGGAGTCTATTTTACAGGATGAATAGGATGTGTTTTCAATCTAAAAAAATTGCATTTCTCAGCACTGGCAGTGAACTGATTGCTGGAGATATTCTGAATACCAACAGTCAATATGCGGCAAGCATCTTAAATGACGAAGGGTTTTCACTTGGGATGCATGTGCTGGTTACAGATGATCAACGTCAAATTGAGCAAGCATTTACGTTCCTACTTCGCGATCATACGGCGATCATTACCATTGGTGGGCTGGGTCCCACATCTGATGACCTGACTCGTTTTGCTCTGGCTAAAGCCTTTCAAGCACCTCTCACTTTCTATGCGGATACCTGGGAACGTATTACCCAACGATTTAAAAAAAACGAGGTGAGTTGTCCTGAAAATAACCGGGTACAAGCCCTTTTCCCTGAAGGGTCTAAAATTTTTCCTAACCCCTTTGGTACAGCAGACGGATGTGTAACCTTCAAAAATGATCAATGGGCTTACTTGCTTCCTGGTCCTCCTCATGAATTCAAACCCATGTTTGATCAGTATGTTTTACCCCATCTACTTCAGAAATCTCTGAATCAGCCGCTGTTTAGAAAATCCTGGCTCCTGCTCAATATGAGTGAAAGTCATGCAGCTCAAGTCTTAGATCCATTATTGCAAGACATCCCAAATACAGAATTAGCTTACCGAGTGCACTACCCTTACTTAGAAGTCAAGTTAAAATCCACGCATGAACCTACCTTTTTAACCTACAGCCAACACATTGAGCAGAAAATTCAACCTTTCCTTGTCAGCTATCAACGTAAAACAGCTTCAGAGCAGCTCAGGCACTATATCAAAAATAAAAAAATTCCGTTTTTTATTCAGGATACCGCCACCGGCGGCTTACTGGAAACTCGCATTCTGGACGCAGAAAGCTTTGTTTACGTGCATTTCTCAGATCAAGTTAAACCAACCATAGAAAATGCAGCCTATTTTGTTGAAATCAATGGGTTACATGATTTCTGGCAAACAAAGCAGCACCCCAAAACACCTGCCGATATCCAGATACAGATTCAACATCAAGGCAAAACTGAACAATTGCAGGCTAATATCCCTGTTTATACAGACCCTAGAGAGTATGCAGCGGAAACTGCAGCATGGCTCTTACTTTCTTATCTAAAAAGCTGATACATGATGAATAAAGACCAAGCACGCTATCTCAACATCCGAAAAGCAACGCTCATCGGTGCCGTCTTTGACCTTTTCCTCGGGGCGATCAAAATCGTATTTGGTATACTGGGGCACTCCCAGGCATTGGTCATTGATGGCTTTCACTCGCTTTCTGATCTCTTCACGGACTTTATGGTCATTTTGGCGGCCAAATGGGGTAGCGTAAAGCCCGATATGGAGCATCCTTATGGACATGGACGCTTTGAAACCCTTGGCACTTTGATTGTAGCCATGGTGATTATTATCGCAGGTCTGGCATTTGGTTATGATGCGCTCATGGATATCTGGACGCAACGCCAGATGGGAACGCCCAACACGAGCGTTCTGATCGTAGCTGCCATTTCTATCGTCAGCAAAGAATGGCTCTATCATTACACATTAAAAGTCACCCAATCGGTTTCTTTCGATCTGGCTCATTCTAATGCCTGGCATCATCGGAGTGATGCTTTGTCTTCGCTCGTGGTATTCATTGGTGCAGGCGGTACTATGTTGGGCTTTCAACATGCTGATAGCATTGCAGCCATTCTCATCAGTCTATTTATTACCAAGGTAGGTTTCAGCATGATCTGGAACAGTTTGAAAGAACTGATTGATACCGGTGTGGATCATACTGTGTTAGAACAAATTAAAACCACCATCCAGGAAACCCCCGGCGTCCTCTCCATTCATTTACTCAGAACACGTTCGATGGGAAGTCGTATCATTGTGGATGTTCACGTATTAGTTTCCCCTATGATTAGCGTATCTGAAGGTCATTATATTGGAGACCAGGTGAGCCTGAATCTCAAAGCCCAGCTTCCACAAATTTCAGATATTACTGTGCATATTGATCCAGAGAATGATGAATTTTTTATGGTTTCTAGTGGCCTGCCTAACCGAAAAGCGTTGGAAAAACAGGTTAATCAATTGACAAAAACACTCCCTAATTATGGTCAAATCGAGAAAATTGAATTGCACTACCTGGGTGGAAACGTTCGAATCTCCCTGTTTGTATTCCTCGCCCAAAATCACCTGCATGAAATCCCTCAACTCACACAACAATATGAGGACGTCATTAAATCCATTCCTCACGTTGAAAAAGTTATCGTATTTTGGAGCCTGTATTAGCATGACTCGCAAGCCAGGCTTGTAATCGCTTTAAAGATAAATTCAATTTTTTTGTAACTGTTCACTACATGTCACAGCGCCTTTCGTCATTACGAAGAGCGAAACAAAGTCCGTCATTGCAAGGAACGGGGTGACGTGACAATCCAGACCCAAGCTTATTGAAGTCGCATTAGCTTAGGCGCTGGATAGAGCCTCCCGACTGGATTTCCGCGCTCCGCTCGTAATATTAGCAGGCTGCTATGTTGACGGTGCCTCGAATTAAATATAGCATCTGGAATATTTTCCTGCTGACATTGATGGAGCGAAACATGCCAAATAGCCAAATAAATAGCGATTTCACATTCACAAAAGAGGTCTTTGTTGTATCCTTGGTTAACATTGGAGATCCTATCTTAGGACATGCAACACTCGTTGTAGAGGGTGTCAGAACTAAAGACGTTGGTTCTTTTTCAGAAGATGAGCTCTTTATTGGTCAGTATGACATTGTTGTCGAATATGAAGACAGTGTACTACAAAACATCAATCCTAATAGAAGCGGGATAATAAAAGAAATAAGAATTTTTGAGAGCAACAGCTACGGAAAGGATTATACACAATATCGTTCAGAATCTTACCTGGTTGATGTTGACAATGTTGACAGAATGCTTGAGTCAATCATGGAAGACCATGAAATTGTTGAGCAATCAAAACAGGGGATTTGTGAGCCTCTGCTTTACCAAAGATTGGGGAAGGATCACCCATGGATTAATTTATTCAGTCTCAATGAAAATGGTGATAATTGCATGGGTTGGTGTCTTGAAAAGTTGGCTATCGCAGAGGTTTTAGAAAGTCAAAATAAATTGTCTAAGCCCAGAGCAATAGGTGGATGTATTTTACAGTAACCCCAAACATACTTTTTATGATCGAAAACAAAAATTTTCTTTATGAAGATGAAAGATTCACAGTTAAGATTTCTTCTGCTGGAACAGGTACCATTTTTAGTGCAATTAGCTGCTTTCTCGGTATAGATACTGAAACGTTTGAAAATGAATTTGTAACTTTTCTACATGAGCTAATCAATAAGTCTCCTAATAATTTTTCAGTTAGCACTGATTATCTATCGTCTGATGTAAACTCAATAGAAAATCAACGTTTCAGATTCAGGAGTGAAGAAATTAGACTTCTCCAGTACATGCTGAATAGACCAGTTATGATATTTAGGGAGCGAGGAGATCTGTTGTTGTTTGATGGTATAACGACCTACTTTACTAACGATCCTATTTTTTTGTGGCTGAGTGATGAAAATTTTTATTGTGCTTTAGCAGTCAATTCCAATTTGGAGGAAGTCTTATCAAGCTTTGCTAATCAAGAAGCATTGAAATTTCACGAAACGTCTATTTATAAAATTGTTTCAGAGGGAGTGGTTCGAAGCGAGGATGATGTTGTGGTTAGAATTTGGGGTCGTTCTGCAAAAGAAGAAATGGGGCACGTCTCTATTGAAACTTATAGAGGCGACTCTCATGGTTCCAAAAGCGATAGGTCAAAAGTGGAAGACAAAGGTATCTATGCAAGCTTTTGGTCTGCAGAAGAAATAAACAAGGTTAACGTGCTTTTGCCTAAACCAGGCGAATTGCATAGCCTTTCTCAAGATCTTCAACAAAAGAAATATAACTGTCCACCTGATACGGTATTTTGCATAAAAGGGTTAGACGTAAGAAAAATTGAGGAAGCTTTTTTAGAATTCCAGAAGGGGAAATTCAATTGGCATCTTTTATCCAGTTTACCCCCTTATTTCCCTTTTAATTTATTCAATACAATATCCAACAAACTACTCATAAGATCAGGTTCTCTAAATTGTGCTATGTTAGGTATTGAACTGCTTGAAAAAGGAAATTTTTTTGATATCTTCAAACAGGAATATCCAGAAAAATATAGATCGGAATTCATCAGGCTAATTTCCCCCTTGCTCGTCTTGGGCTCTATTACTTGGCTTTATTACGGTTTTAGTTATTGCTCTCTTTTTGCTAGAGAAGAAAGTATTAAGTGTGTCAACGCAATTCACGAGAGAGATATTTGGCTTCCCATAGAAAAAGGAATTTTAGAAAAAAACTTGTCTTTCCTTTGTAAGGATAAAATTACACTTTCTTATGATGAACTGTTGAACTTTAAGGGCAAACCTGAGGAATTCCTTGAGAACTTCTTTGCTTCTCCAATAAACTTTCCTTCAAAGAAAAGATTGTCATATTTGAATAGTGTTTCTGTACTTAGAGTTATATCTAGCCTTAATTGTCGTGTTGAAAAAGAGTGTTATGATAATTTTGATTTTATATTGCAGAAATGGCTTGAAGGGAATGTAGATCACTATAATCAACTACCCGCCTCAAATAATGTCTATGAATCAGCTGGTAGGTTATTGGTTTTGTTCATCCCTATTGTAATAAAAAAAATCCTTCCAGATAAGTTTAATATCTTTCATGCTAAAGCAATAAAAGCATTTTTAGGTTGGAATTTACTTTCAACGATTCTAAGCTTAGGGCTTTTTTACTTTCAATCTCAGGTTGATGGAGAAAATAAACCAGCTTCGATTTTGCTACTATTATTTTCATCGATCATCTCGGGAGGCAGTGTATACACAAATGCGAACCAAAATCACGATTTTTTCCCAGAAGACTCTTTTGACAATTTATTTAAATTTTTATGCTTCTTATTTCCATTTATTCTAAGCGTAGGGATGGCATTAGATGCTTTCTCAACAACTAGAACCCCAAGAAATTTTTATAAAATATTAAAGGAAGCTTCTGAAAAACACCCAGAACGAGTGGTGTGCGAGAGAGACTCGGAAAAATCATTCCCAGAAGATAAGGTAAACTTTAAGAAATTAGGCATTTTCTCCCTTATCTCTGTTGGGTTTGGCCTATCATATGTTTTCAGAGAAAATATCTATAGTTTTTTTTCTGAAAGTAAAAAACAATGTGATTTATTAGAAGGAGGTGTAAACCCAAGCAATGATTTATCAATGAATTCATGATTAAAAGCGCTCAATCGGTTAGGTGAATTCAACTCTGAAGTGCAATTTCGATGAGCCTGTAAATAATTCTGTGTAAATACCCTTTTATAAATGAGCAGCCATTAGCTCCTCGAACTCAATCCTCCAGCTACTTCCTGTAATGACGACCTTTGAAACTAACCATAAAACACGACTCCCAGTTGTTCTTAACCAAAAGTCTAACATCCATAGTTTAAACTGAATATATTTTCGACAGAACCGGTTAATCAATATTCGCGACTGCGATTCTCAATTTCATGTTGAACAGCTGTTTTAATAAAGTCGTTTATCGTTGTATCTCTTAGAGCTGCCTCCATTGCAACTGCTCTATGCAAATTCGCTCCAATACGAACATTAAAGCTGCCTTTAAAAAGCTTCAAAGGCTCTCTACCTAGCTCCTTACAAGTTTCTAAATAGTCATCAACAGATTTTTTAAACTTTACCTCAAGGTCAGCTATAGAGTCAGACTCAATAGAGCAGTTGATAAGGAGGGTGATACCATTGATTTTATGCTTTCCAAGCAGCGAGATCGCAAAGCAGCTCAATATAACAACAGCAACTCTCTACACTTATGTAAATAGTGATGGATCCTTAAAAGAGCCAGAAAAAAACCATTAGAAATAGAAACTTAACCCTCTTAGCGTGTATTTACGGACGATTCTTCCTGGTATGCTGATGTAGTAAATTTATAGGGATTTAACTATAAGGGCTGCCCTGCTCAAAAATTTCCCGTATAATTTAGAGTGTGTTTACAATGATTGATCAATGATAGTTTTGTGAATAAAATTTTTAATTTTTTAAAATCCAGGTTTAAACCAAACCAAAAGGCTGTCCCTCCAACGGAACATCAGCCCCGTATTTATGTATGTGAAGATATTCCGATCGCACAAATTTCTAAAAATGCCCTGAAAGTGATATATGAGCTTAAAAAGGCAAACTATCAAGCCTATCTGGTAGGAGGGGGTGTACGGGATCTGCTGCTGGGCATCAAGCCTAAAGATTTTGATATTGCAACGAATGCCAAACCCGAGGAAATCAAGGTACTGTTTAAGCGAGCCCAATTGATTGGTCGGCGTTTTAAGATTGTTCATGTCTGCTTTCCTCGTGAGATTATTGAAGTCAGCACCTTTCGAAGTAAAGTTTCCCTAAGTAATGAAAAGGATCGTGCTTATACAGAACATGGCTTTCTAATCCGGGACAATATTTACGGCACGATTGATGAAGATGCCTATCGCCGGGATTTTACACTGAATGCACTCTATTATGATCCGACTGAATCACAACTCATTGACTATGTAAGTGGCTTCCATGATCTCAAAGCAGGCATCATCCGAATGATTGGTGAGCCCAACCAGCGATACAAAGAAGATCCGCTCAGGATGCTGCGCGCCATTCGCCTGTCTGCCAAGCTGCAATTTTCTATTGATCCTGAAACCGAAAAACCGTTTATCTCCATGGGACATTTGCTCAATCACATCCCAGCGGCTCGCCTCCTGGATGAGTTACTCAAAATTTATCGAAGTGGTCATGCGTTCAGTGCTATCAACTTACTCAAAAAACACCAGTTATTCAAAGAAATTTTCTCCTTTATCTCACGCCTCCCAACTGATAAAGATCGTGAGTTGACAGAAAAGATGGTGGAAATAACCTTAACCCATGCTGATCAACGCATCCGGGAAGAAAAAAGCTTAAGCAGCTGTTTGCTCTTTGCTGCATTTCTTTGGTACCCCTTACAACATCAACTCTCTCTACGTCAAAAACAACGAGAAAATGCTTATGCCCTAAACAAGGCCATTCATGAAACCCTGGATCAATCTATGGGCGCTGTCGCATTAACGCGAAAAATAAAATTAATGATTCGCGAAATCTGGTTGCTTCAATACTTTTTTACCAAAAACAGGCATCGTCAGATTTATTATGCGTTCTCACACCGATATTTTCGAAATGCCTATCATCTTATGAACTTTAGGATACTCTCAGGTGAAAAGAACCTAAAACCTTTATACGATTGGTGGACTCAATTTTTGTCTGCCAATAAAGCCCAACAAATAAAACTGCTAGAACAAAAGCCGGGTATCCCCTCATGACAACAAAGAAAAAAACGATTGCACTCTACCCAGGAACCTTCGACCCCATCACGCATGGACATACAGACATCATTCAACGTGCTGCTCAATTATTTGACCAGCTGATTGTTGGCATTGCAAAGAGCGCTGGAAAATCTCCGCTTCTTTCATTGGAGGAAAGAGAAGCTTTGGTCAAAACCCTATTAGCCCCAATCCCCAATGTTGAAATTTGCTGTTTTGAAGGTCTGACCATCGAACTGGCTAAAGAAAAAAAAGCTAACTTATTAGTACGAGGTATTCGAACTGCTTCAGACTTAAATGAAGAATCCACACTGCACTATATGAACAAAGCCATGGTTCCTTCCATGGAAACTGTTTTCTTATTCCCTTGCAGTGAGTATGGGTATATTTCCTCTTCTATTGTGAAAGAAATTGCGATGATGGGAGGGGATGTGTCTGCATTTGTAGACGCTCGGGTGAAAGATAAATTGAGAACACACCTTGATTCTTAGTAAAGGCTAACTATCAAAAGAAGGGGTGGGAGGTTCGTGCTCTTTTTGCCATTCTTGCGCATAATTCAAAAACATTTCTTGCAGTTGTTCCGGTTTTTTTTGCATGAGTAAGTGATGAGTTCCACCTTCAGGTGCTATATCCTTGAAAACTGCTCTGATAGATTTAAGTGCATTGGAGGTCGAGTGCTTCCCCCCCAGTAGTTTTGGAGGCAACTCTTTGTAAATTTCTTGATATACTGTCATGCTTTCAATAATAATATTACTGATTTTCTGTTCGTTTAATAAACCCCCATCATTCTTTTGAGCTTCTATATAATTTTGTAACGCCTGAATTTTATCAGCATTGGATTCTGAGTGATATTTCTTTAACCCTGCTTTACACATGTCGAAAAAACCTTCATTGAGTGGAAATGTTTCTTTGTCTAGCAACGAATCGACATGCTCTTGATGAGCCTCTTTGATTGTTTCCTTAACTTCATCATCTGTCAAAAACATCTGAAGATTTAATTCTATCATCTGTTTTAAATTGACAAGATCCTCTGTTTCCTTACGCATTTTACCATATGGATGAATTTGCTTAAGTGCTTCCTCCAAACCACCAATTGCCTCTTTATATAAATTAACCAGCGGCTCACTGGACATGGCACTGTCACATGCATCATTAAACCTTTGTTGAAAATCTTCCTTTTGAGCTATATACTCTTTAAATCTTGCTTTATTAAACTCTTTCATTGCTCCCCCCTTTCTCTTTACCATATAACAATTATAGTAAACAAATATAATTAACAAAATGTTAAAACAGGCACCAATGTTTTGTTCCTGGCATGAAAAGCTCACTCCAGACAACCGTTATTAGGAAGTTACCTAGTCGCCTCTGAAGAATTCGAAAATTGATTGTAAACTATTCCCCGTCATTGCGAGCGAAGCGTGGCAATCCAGGCAGGAGCTTGTGAAGGATTAAGCTTATGTGGCTTTAGTAAGCTTGAGCCTGGATTGCCGCGTCGCTTAGCTCCTCGCAATGACGGAGGGTGGTTAATTTACCTAACAACATACCTGATGACGGGAGGTGATGTTAAATGTGATGAACACGGTAGAAATCTTCATTGGCAGCAGCTTCGTTTTGCAAGCTTTTTTATGGTTAATCAACAGACCCTTGCAAAAAATTTAACCCTTTTTCCTCTTGCAGGCTAATTGTTTCAAGGCTTTTCTAATTCTTCAGAAGCGACTACCTAAGCAACTTTCCTAAACAAACTAGGGCGTGTCATCAATTAATTTTGAAGCTAAAAAATGAATGGATGACACGCTCTACTCCACTTTTATAAAATGCTCCCGATAATAAGCCAACTCCTCAATAGAGGCATGAATATCTGCCATTGCCTCATGCTGCGCTTTTTTCTTAAACCCCTTCGCCATCTCTGGCATCCAGTGACGGGCTAAGATTTTTAAGGTGCTGACATCCAGATTCCGATAATGAAAATATTGCAACAATTTCGGCATACTTTTTTCTAAAAAACGACGGTCTTGATGAATGCTATTACCACACATGGGAGATTTTCCTGCAGGAACATAATGCATTAAAAATTCGATGGTTTCGCCTTGCGCTTGTTCCAGGGTGACCGTGCTGGCTCGCACCCGATCAATCAAGCCAGATCGAGTATGGTGCTTAACATTCCAGGCATCCATTTTTCTGAGAATTGATTCGGGTTGATAAATCGCAAACACAGGGCCTTCGGCCAAGATTTCCAAATGACTATTGGTCACTAAGGTAGCAATTTCAATGATCTCATCCTCAATAGGGTTGAGTCCTGTCATTTCTAAATCAATCCAGATGAGATTGTCTGCACTGGGATGTATATCAATCATAAAAAGATGAGCCTTATATTTTTTTAAACAGGAAGAATATTGTTTCTAAAACAAACAATGGAGCGGGAAACGAGACTCGAACTCGCGACCCCAACCTTGGCAAGGTTGTGCTCTACCAACTGAGCTATTCCCGCATACTGGAAACACCTAGACTGTGTTTTCCGATAGAGAAACTAAAGCGTGCCTACCATGTATCCTCAATTCAGAGAATAAATCATAGACACGCCCTATTATTGCTTTTCCTCCTGTAAAGTCAAGTCTGGCCAAGCAATTTTTAGATAAATTGTCATAGACCACAACGTTAATAACGCTGCAATATACAGTAATATATAGCCTATCGTCTTCATATAAACAGGATATTCAGGTTTATAGGCCAACAAAAAAATAATAGCGACCATTTGAAAAGCGGTTTTAACCTTAGCAATAAAACTCACAGCAACACTGGTCCGTTTTCCAATTTCCGCCATCCATTCCCGTAATGCAGAAACGGCAATTTCTCGACCAATGATAATGAACACGGGTATGGCTAAATAAGAAAAATCTTTTTTAGTAACAATCAACACAAGTGCAGCACAAACCATCATTTTATCCGCAACAGGGTCTAAAAATGCACCAAGACGGGTGGTTTGTTTTAATGCTCTGGCCAAAAATCCATCCAACCAGTCGGTTAATGCCAGAAAAGCAAATATGGCAGCAGCCAGCAGGTAATTCCAGGAAACCGGCAAATAAAAACATAAAAAAAATACCGGTATGGAAACAATCCGAAATTTAGTTAAAAAAAGCGGTATATTCATCATGAAACACCCTCTAATGCAAATAATTATAAATTCGTTTGGCAAGCGGCAAATTAAAACCGGGCAAGCTGGTGAGTTCATCCAGCGTTGCTTCTTTTAATTGTTGTAAGCCTCCAAACCTAGATAATAATAAACGTCGACGTTTCGCACCCACACCTGGAATTTCCTCAAGAAAAGAATGAGAGCGCTTTTTATCTCGTTGCTTACGATGCCCGGTAATCGCAAAACGATGAGCCTCATCACGAATACGTTGCAATAAATGCAATACCCCAGAATCCGACGACAAAGTTAATGGACTCCGCTTACCCGGCTGCCACAGCTTTTCAAAACCTGGCTTACGACCTTCCCCTTTTGCAATGGCCACCAAATTGACTGGCTTTTTTATGGGTAACGTTTCAAGCACCTGAACCGCAGCATTGAGTTGACCTTTGCCACCATCCACCATCACCAAATCTGGAATTATACCTGTGTCTTTCTGTACTTTACCATAACGCCGAAGCAATACAGCTTTCATTGCGGCATAATCATCACCTTTCGATGCTAAATTCGAAATATTAAAGCGACGATAGTCTCCCTTCATAGGACCTTCCTCACCAAATACCACATTCGAAGCAACGGTACATTCCCCACCACTATGACTGATATCAAAGCACTCTATTCTTTTGGGTAGTGATGGTAAGTTTAACAGTGCCTGTAACTTTTCCAATTGATCTGTATAGCTTGTCTTGGTTGCAAGCTGATGGTTCAGGGCATAGGTTGTATTGTTCAGCCCCCATTTAATCCATTCATACACTCTACCTCGTTTGGGTGTATTAAGCTTGATTTTTTTTCCAGCATATTCAGAAAGAGCAGCACACATGCTTTCCCCTTCTGGCAGTTCCAGATTGACTCCAATTTGCTTTGGGAACAAATTCATCGGCACTACATTTAAATAATACTGGCTTAAAAAGCTTGACAATACCTCTTCTTGAGACATGGTATCAGGTGTCTTGGGAAAATATTCATGTTGATCAAGCAATCGACCTTCACGGATTCTCAATACACCAATACACGTCGTGCCAGAGGAAGCAACTAACGTCACAATATCAAATTCCCCCACCTGATCGACAACATATTGCTTTTCCTGAATGGCTTTTAACGCCTGAATTTGATCCCGAAAAATGCTGGCTTTCTCATAACGCAGCGCGGCTGCTTCTTGCTGCATTCGTCTTTCTAACTCAGCAATAAGCAGGTGGTTTTTCCCTTCTAAAAACCATACAGCATCTTGCACTTGCTGTTGGTAAGCAGATGAATCCACATACCCCACACAAGGGGCCGTACACCGATCAATGTGGTACTGTAAGCAAGGCCGCTTACGATGCTTAAAAAAACTGTCTTCACATTGTCGAATTTTAAATAATTTTTGAAGTAAATTGAGATTTTTCCGCACCATGGCAGCACTGGTATAAGGACCAAAATATCGCCCTGTCTGCCGCTTACTTCCTCGATAAAAATCTAGTCGAGGGAAAGTTCCTTGAGATAAATAGATATAGGGGTAAGATTTGTCATCTTTTAATAAAACATTATAACGTGGTTTTTTATCTTTAATTAGGCTATTTTCCAGAAATAATGCTTCAGCTTCCGTCTGTGTAATAATGACTTCAATATGATCTGCCTGCTGCATCAATGCAAAAGTTTTAGGGTTGGCTAAATGGGTATGGAAATATTGGCTGACCCGCCGTTTTAAATTTCGTGCCTTACCCACATATAAAACCGTACCCTGACTATCTAGAATTTGATAAATTCCGGGTTGCTCAGTAAGGTGACGAAGGTAAGATTTAAAATCAGAAATGGGCATGGATAAAAATTCAGGCAAGATAAGAGCTACTGCTATAATAATGCCACGAATGCGGAGTGATTGCGAGTTCTCATGCAGCAATTCCCGCTCTACCGGGCAGGAATTTCTGGTTCTCATGTCACTTTGTAGCCAAAAGAAGCGAGGCGTAACGCATGAAGTTTACTTTCTGTAAATGAAGGCGTTACAACGATGAAAAAAAAATTTAAATGGGATAATTTTCGTACCGTTTTATCTTGGATTGACTATAAATTGAAGACACATTCTAGTGTAAATTGCTATTAGTCGTCTAATGCTAATACTTCCTGGCTAATGGCAAGGCGAACTAGCTCAATATCATTTTTAACGCCAAGTTTTTTAAAAATTCGATAACGATAGCTGTTCACCGTTTTAGGGCTTAAAAAGAGTCTTTTTCCAATATCCTTTGCTTTCTCACCTTTTAATACCATCTCTACGACTTCCCATTCACGATCGGAAAGCCCACTAAAGGAGAGCTGATGTTTGCTTTTTTCACGGAAGACCATTTTCGTTAAAATATGGTGACTTATATAGCCTTCTCCCGCGTTGACAGCCTGAATAGCTTTCACCACCTCATCGAGTGCTGCACCTTTGGTTAGATAACCCTTGGCACCCGTATCAATAAAGCGTTTGGAAACCAGGTCATCTTCACAGCTTGTGACAATTAATATCTTAAAAACAGGATTAATACGAAGCAACTTTCGAGTGGTCTCAAACCCTCCCATTCCCGGCATTTTGACATCCATTAAAATCACGTCAGGCGTTACATCTTGTTCTTTGACCAATTTAATGGCATCTTCACCATTAGAGACATCTGCAACCACCTTGATCCCTGAAAATTGAGCAAGCATCTCCTTCAAGCTGACTCTAACAAGCACATGGTCATCTACTAGCATGACATTAATTTTTTTCACTGACATTGTTTCCCCCCATCATGTGAAACAAATGGCGGAGAGGCAGGGATTCGAACCCTGGGAGGAGTCACCCCCTCAACGGTTTTCAAGACCGCCGCTTTAAACCGCTCAGCCACCTCTCCAGATCAATTTTTCGATGATTTCTTATTGAGAGAATAAATAGTCTAAATCGACCACTATTTTCATGCTGCTCGCAATATCACAATCTGTAAAAAATCTAGAGCAAGAATACCTAGTATCCATCAAAATTACAATGCTAAGAAAACGCCCGAATCCCGATTTAGAAAATCACTGAAATAAAAGAAACCTTTCCCGTGTAACGGTTCAGACAAAGAAATCATGATCACCCAATGGGTGCATTGATCAGCTTTTTCCTTGAGGAGGCTAACGTAAAGGAAGCCTTGCTAGTATAATGATTTTACCAAAACAACATTATGACCTAAACAGGCAAACAAGGCTTATGAACATATTACCCTTTCACCTCTCAACAACCAAAGATTTTTTAACATCTCGTGCGGGACTAGTCTGTATTGCCCAACTGATGCAATCGCTGAATTTTTCAAATTGGGTAGACCAATATTTTCCAGCGCCTAAAAGCAATCGCGGGTATAACCCTTCGGTGTTTGTGAACTCACTGATCCTCATGTTGCATGAAGGTGGCCGTTGTTTGGATGATTTACGGTATATTCGTGAAGACGATGCTTTACGTACTTTGTTAGCTTTAACCCAAGTACCTGGATCTGATTCAATGGGAGACTGGCTACGCCGTCATGGAAAGAAAGGCATGCTGGCTGTGACTGAAGTTAATCGTCTTTTGCTTAAACATACCTTGCATCATGTAAAGAAAATCACCCTGGATATTGATGCTACTTTATCTGCATCAAAAAACAAATCGGCAAAATGGACTTATAAGAAATGTACAGGCTATATGCCCATGGTAGGCCACATCGCAGAGACAGGCCAAGTGTTGGCAACGGATTTTCGCGAAGGAAACGTGCCTCCTTCTGCGAAAAATCTCGAATTTATTCATCAATGTGAAGCCGCTTTGCCTGAAGGGGTAACGTTATTTGCCCTACGTATTGATGCAGCGGGTTATCAAGGCGATATCATTGATGATTGCATAGAGCGACAACTTAAATTTGCGATTCGGGCAAAAATGAGCCCCTCTCTTAAAAAACTCATTCAAGCTCAAAAAGAGTCCCAATGGGAGTCTTTACATCGAGAAGGAAAGCCTCTGAATGGCGAATTTACAACACATCTTGTGCACACAATGGAAAAAAGTCGCCATGCCTTTGATGTGATCGTACAGCGTCGGATGATCAAGGGGCAAACCACTTTAGAACTTGATCTTGAAAGTGAAGGCAATGAAGGAGAAGAGCTGCTTCAATGTGGTCAATACCTCTATCGTGCGATTGCCGTGAGCCGTAACCCCAGCATGAGCCAAAGTGACTGGGTACATTGGTACAATCAAAGAGGTGAAACTTCAGAAAACCGGATTAAGGAGTTAAAAGAGGATTTTTCCGCAGATCGTATGCCTTGCCAAAATTTTGAAGCCAACGCGTTATATTTTTCGTTATGCGCATTGGCATTTAACCTTTTTGCCTTGCTGCGCATGTATTTACCCGTCCAGTTTGAGGCTTGCCGCGCAAAAACCATTCGCCATCGAATTTATGCCCTGGCTGCAAAAGTAGTTCGTCACGGTAGAAGAATTTATTTAAAACTCGAAGAATCTCATTGTGCTTTATTGAATGAAATTCTTCTCCCCCTTCACCGCCTGGCACAAGCACCTTAATCACCCCTGGATTTACTCTTTGCAACTCATAAAAACAAGCTGCCAGAAACACAGCAAGAGATTCCTTTATCCTCAAAATCCTGTTTTGGATAAAATTTGAACACCTCTGGAATTTTTATCGAGATTTTTTTGATAAACCATCTTTTATTTCCAACAAATCAATCTCATCAATCACTTTTTACAGAAATCCCTCTTCTTTTGATCTCGCTAATCATTTAATTTTCAGAATGATTTTTTCTAAATCGGGATTTGGGAAACGATTGTTTGTTTTTTTATAACTATTCATCCGTCATTGCGTAGAGTCACTCTGACCCAAGGGGCAGCTAACACTCCCTCCAGTATTTTTACAACCCTGAATCACTGATCAATCGGCCTACAACTTGAGGAACTCCTCTCTTTTGAGTCGCAACTTGATGCACTTTTTCCCAGTGAATATCTGCTACACGTTTGCCTATGGCATTTTTAATCACTTGTTCTTGAGAAGTATGATTCATGGCATTCCTTTTCTCATTCATAGAAACTGGCACATGCGATTCCATATAAAGCTCTCCATTGACCCAACCTGCTTTATGGGCATGATGCACGATATAAACAGGCGTTCCTACCGTAACATGATGATAAAGCGCTTGGACATTTTTAGGAGATAAACGAATACAGCCTGAGCTGACAAATTTTCCGATGCTCATCGGAAAATTCGTTCCGTGTAATATAATCCCCGGCTTTGAAAGATACATGGCATATCCCCCTAGTGGGTTTGCTCCTGTACCGCCTCTAATGACACTAGGTAGCCATCTACCAAATTTTTTGTAGTGATAGCGCTTGATCGAATTTGAGACATGCCAATCTGGATTCACAGCTTTTCTAACAACCCTGGAAGCAGTCGTAGGTGTTCTCCACCCTTTTCTACCCAAGGCTACAGGATAAGTAGTCACAAACCGACCATCACGGGAAAAATGATATAATCGTAATTCAGAAATGTTAATGACGATTCCACCATTTTTACGATATTCTTTCTTCGGCAAAATAAACCGTGCAGGAATTACCACTTTTTGCCCTACGCGCAGCACACCTGAACCTAAAAAAGGATTAGCTTCCAACACCTCATGTACACTCATGTCATAACGAGTTGCTAATGAATCTAAAGAATCCCCTGGCTGCAAGCGGACGACAAAAGCATCTCCAACAACCTCCTGTCCTTTTGAAATCGGATAGGTTGTGGCATAAGATTGACTAAATAACCCAAATAAAGAAAAGCCTAACAATAGCTTTGCTGAGATAAGATTTCTCATCCTTGATCCTCCTTAAATTAAACTCCCTATACATGAAAAAGTTTAGGCAGGAGAATCGGTTCTTACCATTAAATTAAACAAAAAATTTTATTTTTGGAGAAGAAACGGATGGAAAATGGCAAAAATATGAGTGTAACCTATTGATTTGATTTGTCTTTTTGAAATTTGACTGCTTTGAAAGTCTGTAACTATTCACCCGTCATCGCGAGCGAAGCGCTGCGATCCAGAGAGGAGCTTGTATTAAAGGGTCCAGTTTATGCGGATTTTATAAGCTTAAACCTGGACTGCTACGTCGCTTTGCTCCTCGTAATGACATGAGGGGAAGGGGGAGAATCGCGATTCTCCCCCTTAAAAGCACTGGCAAGCTTGGCTTGCCAGTGCTGCCAATCAAAGGAAGCAGTTCCTGTCCAGTAGGATGGGAATTGCTGCGAATACTATTGATTTCGATTACCTGCTAAAGCAGATAAAATATTAAGTAAACTAACAAATAAGTTAAAAATAGCCACATAAAGTGAAATCGTTGCCATCAAATAATTCCGTTCCCCTCCATGAATAATCTGGCTAGTTGTGAACAGAATATAACCAGACGCAATTAAAGCAAAAGCACTAGAAACGACCAGGCTCATGACAGGAATCTGAAATAAAAGCCCCCCGAGACTTGCAAAAAATGCAACCATGGCTGCAACAAACAAAAAGCCGCCAAGATAGCTAAAATCTTTTCGACTAACCAGAACATAAGCAGAAAGTCCTAGAAATATAAGCCCCGTAGATCCTAAAGCTGTCATTACAATCTGACTGCCATTGCTGAAAGTTTGTAAGTACATGTTGATGACTGGTCCAATGGCGTATCCCATAAAGCCTGTAAAAGCAAAAACGCTTACCAGCCCCCAAATGCTATTTCGTAGTTTAATGGTTAAAAACTGCAAGCCTATCATACCCCCCAACAGGATAAATACATTCAGCGGTGCTGCTTTTATCCACATAGCAAAACCTGCAGTCATTGCACTAAATAACAACGTTAAACTCAATAAAAAATAAGTATTGCGAAGAACTTGATGAGTCGCCAGAATCGATTCGCGAGATTTCACCAGGACAGAATTTTCAAACGACATTTTATCCCCCAAGCGTTTGGTTAAATATTAATTTTATCAAAGGCATTCAAAACCTACAAGTGCTTTCATATGCGTTCTATGCTAGAGTTTGAGTGATAGGCATACTTTTGCATGCTTACAATGCATTTTTTAATCATCGAAGACATACCCAAAAATCAAATGGTAGCAAATGAAGAAAACTGGTGTTGAGTTAACTACTTATAGCAAAGTTATTTTAAGCGGCTGGCCTGCGATCTTTGATATCATTTCGAAGTATACTAAGGTAAAAACGCCCCTGATTCGAACTGATCTGCCTTTACTTTCAATGGAGCAGCTGGAAGAAGTTTTTCTTGATAAGCAGAATCTTTTCATTCAGCACTCCATTGCCACCCGCGCGAAAGTATTGATTGCTTTTATTACCCTGACGCAGCAACTTCAGGAGCTGGAAAAGCAAAAAAATGAAGCAGTAAGCACCCTCATTACATTAGAAAATTACCAAAAGGAAAGTCCTGAAGATGACCGGCTTTTTGAAGCCGTTGAAGATGCCAAGGCATGTCTTGATGAAATCAAGGTCACGGAAGCCGCTTTAAAGAAAAAACATGTTCTTTTTGAAAACCTAAATCAACAGATGGATCAATTACTGCAAAACCAGGATCACCAATGGGAGCAATTTCGAGATACCTGGTCTTCAAACATGATAGAAGCATTAGAAAAAATTGGTGTTCAGCTCACAGAGCTGGAAAAGACAGAAATCAAACGCCACAAATCAACCGCTGAGCTGATTCAACGGATGAGAGAACTCGGCCTCTCCCTCCCTAAAAGTATCGCTAAAATTTTACCTGAATCGTTAAAAGGTTAAGATATATTATGAAGTTTGAAACAGTAGAAACCACTCCTTTTGAACTAGAAATTCAGATCACTGTTGAAAATGCTGCGATCGAAAAACAATCGCTGGCCCAGGTCATTAAAAAACTGAGCCCTGAATCTAAGGAATATAAGAAAGCGATGGAAATGTTAAACCAGGAACAACAAAAAGAATGGCAAAGTATTTCTAAAGAAGCAGCCAGCCAACAAAATGAGCTCTCATCCGAATCCCGCGCCAAAATATCTAACTTCCGAAAGAGACTAAATATACTCTCCCGTAAAATTCAGCAAGAAGCAGAAAAAGCAGCAGAGAAGCAATTGGGCCAACCGATCAGGCCAAAAAGACCTGGAAGATAAGCCCAATCTGGCTGGTAGAACATCACGAATTTTCTGTCCTTCTTCCTCTCGCTCGATTTTCACCGCCTTTATATTTCCCTTTATAATTTTTTGAGCGTCTACCGGAATGGCGTCTACTCTCGTCAGCACCCTCCCCTTGCCCTCGCCTTGTCTGATATCCACCAGATTTATGTCTTGGAGTATACCGCCCTCCTTTTCTAGCTCCAGCGGCTTTTTCCTTCGTTTTAGTCGTTTCTGAACTACCAAAAACATTGGCAAATAGGCGTTTTAATAGTCCAGGCACCCCTTCTGACCCAGGTGTAGGGGCAGGACGTGAAACTGTAAATTCTACAGCAGGCTTAGGTGCTGGTTTTCCTTCGCCTTCAAGCCTTTCATTTCCAGGGATACTCACTTCCTCATAACTGGCTATTGCTTCATGGCTTTTAATGGTCTTTTTGACAAGCCCTTCGGCTACTGCTTTCTCACGTTTGATTTGGTAATGAGGTGAGTGAAGATTCAAGTTGGGTAATACAACCACCTTCACATTATATTGCTCTTCAATTTCTACCAGCTTTTTACGTTTCTCGTTTAAGAAAAACGCAGCCATATCGACAGGGACCTGAAGTTGAATTTTAGAAACTTGCCCCTTAACAGCATCTTCTTCAATCACTCTGAGAATAGATAAAGCAAGAGACTGCACACTTCTAACATGTCCTTCTCCTTTACAACGTGGACAAATCGTTTGAGTCTCTTCGGAAAGAGAAGATTTCAACCGTTGTCGAGACATTTCTAACAACCCAAAGCGAGAAATTCGACCAATCTGAACACGCGCTCGATCTGTTCGCAATGCGCTTCTAAGCCTGATTTCTACTTCTTTTTGATGCTGGTTAGAAGACATATCGATAAAATCAATGACAATCAGGCCGCCGATATCCCGAAGCCTTAACTGTCGACCAATTTCATCCGCTGCTTCAAGGTTGATTTGTAATGCAGTTTCTTCAATTCCAGAACCTCGAGTGGCACGAGCAGAGTTGACATCAATGGAAACCAAGGCTTCTGTCCGATTGATCACAATAGAACCGCCAGAGTCTAGCCTGATCGATGAGTGATAAACGTTGTCAATTTGTTTTTCTAAGTTATAGCGACTAAAGAGAGGCGTTTTATCTGTATACAATGTCAATTTATTTGCAAATTTGGGTCGTATGAACTCAATATGTTCCTTGAGGTTTTCATAAAAAGCTGAATTATTGACAATAATCTGATCAATATCCTGAGCCAGATAATCACGTACAATCCGGTTGACAATGCCACTTTCCTGAAAAATCAGAAAGGGAGCCTTGCGTTTATTGCTGGCTTCTTTAATGGCTCTCCATAGCTCTACCAACATATCTAAATCCCATTGAAGCTCTTCCTGCGTTTTATTGACTCCTGAGGTCCGAATAATGACCCCCACGTCATTAGGTTTATTGAGCTGCTTAAGACTCTCTCTTAAAGCATCCCTGTCTTCTCCTTCAACGCGTCGTGAAATCCCCCCTGCCTGAGGATTTTCTGGCATCAGGACTAGATATCTTCCTGCCAGGCTCAGCTGATTGGTTAATGCAGCGCCTTTTGTACCTCGCTCCTCTTTATCAACCTGAACAATGAACTCTTGTCCAACCTTGATGTCTTCAATATTCACTTCAAGCGGCTGGGTTGTGGGCGCTGAACTTTCTGCGCGAGTATCTTCTACTCGAGTATCTTCTACTTTAGAAGGCTGATCAACCGAAGGCATTTCTGCTTCGACATGCTTCAATGAATCTGCTGCACTTTCAGATTTCGCACTTCTGGGCTCTTTAGTTTCAGCAGGTACCTGACTTTCTGGGAGAGGATAAAGCGAACGAGGAGAAATATCCTTGATCGGCAAAAAGCCATGTTTGTCCGCTCCATAATTTACAAAAACCGCATTCAGACTGGTTTCTACGCCTGTCACAATACCTTTGTAAATATTGTGAACTTTTTCTTCTCTTCCTGGATGTTCGAAAATCAAATCCCGAATTTTATTGTTTTCGTCAACAATCGCAATACGTAATTCCTCTTCCTGAGCTGCATTAATATATATTGTGGCCATATGTTCTTATTACCTTTTAAATAAATCATGGCGCTTAAGTACAGTTTAAAAGTTATCAAGGTTGTTTTGATGAAGATGGAGTCCATCCAGAGTTTGGCGACTTTCAAATGGTTTTTTTTGAAACATTCTGCTTTTTCCATAAAAATACCCAAATCAACAGGTGAGTTTCTATCACATTCCAGATTTTGCTGTGTTTTAAGCATACATCTAAATAAATCACTGGATTCATGAGGTGTGTCTTCAAATTCATTGTTTACGTTCGACACACCCTAACTAAATCAATCTTCAAATAACTAAAATACTGAGTAAGCGCACTGTGAGAACTTTTTACGAAAGTCCCCAAAATGTTGTTAATATTCATGGCAACTGATCCAAAAAACTCTCAATCAGCTGCTTAATCATGCTAAATTTATGTAGGATACAACCTACATGAAGCACTCAAATTTAAATAAAAGTTTATCAAAATTTTAATCTTATGCCAACGAATGTAAAAACTAAAAAATTAGTGATCACAGCCTCTTACTGCAACCAACGCCTCGATAATTTTTTATTTAATTACTTTAAAAACGTACCCAAAAGCCGAATTTATAAAGGAATTCGAAAAGGGGAAGTGCGAGTTAATGGTAAAAGAATCGCGCCTCTTTACAAACTTCAACTGCAAGATGAGCTTCGCATCCCCCCTTTTTTCATGGCAGAGCAGCCAAAAAAGCCTATGGCCCCCACTTCTCTAATGGATTTTCTGGATACACAAGTGATCTATGAAGATAAAGATTTAATCATCTTAAACAAACCTTCTGGCTTGGCTGTTCACGGCGGAAGTGGTATTGCTACTGGCATCATCGAGACCCTTAAACAACGTCACCCGACTGAAATTGAGCTTGTTCATCGCCTAGATAGAGAAACATCAGGCTGCCTGCTGATCGCCAAAAAAAGAAGTGTTCTGAAAAGACTGCACCAGTTACTGATCAAGCATAAAGTAAAGAAAACTTATTTAGCCTTACTCAAAGGTCAGCTAACCCAATCAGAATATACGGTGGATCTTCCCTTAGCCAAAAGACCAGGTGGTGCAGAACGGATGGTCATGGTCAATCATGACGGCAAATCTGCTCTCACTATTTTTCGGCCTATACGCCACTTTCAGCACGCCACACTCGTTGAAGTTGAACTTCATACCGGTCGAATGCACCAAATTCGAGTCCATGCCTCAAGTATTGGCCATCCAGTTGCTGGCGATACTAAATATGGAGACCAGGCATTCAACCTTCAAATGCGAGCTTTTGGTTTAAAACGACTGTTTCTTCATGCTGCCGCGCTTGAATTTCATCTGTCGCCCGACCATAATTCAATGAATCTTTGTGCATGCCTGGAAGAAGCTTTGCTTGAATGCTTAAGGAAACTAGAAATTCCCGCTCAAAAGAACGGTCATTGCCTCCCTTGATTTGGCTTTGCTCACAAGAAAAGCTTGGGAGCGCACAAAGGAAATCACTGTCACAAAATGCCTATCAACGAAATTATGAAAAAAAGACCTTATACCTTACTTGTTTTTGACCTCCAGGGCACCCTGGCAGAAGATGGCCGCTTTATAGAAGGCGTCCCCGACCTTTTAAAACAACTCAAACAAAGAGATTACCTCATTGCCGCAGCAACAAATTGGGGTGCAGCCAGTTTAAATCATCTTTTAGAAGATTTACCTGCATATTTTACTTTTGATGCTGTACGACATGCTGGCAATCATTCAAGCAAACCAGACCCACAAATGATGCTAGAAATACTGGACGAGCTGAATGTTCAACCTAACGAAACTTTAATGATTGGGGATACAACGGCAGATATGGAATTTGCCCAAAATGCGGGTACGGATGCGTTGGCGGTGAGTTATTCAGGCACTCCAGCAAAGTATTTACTGACATACACGCCTGTCAGCTGCGTAAACAGCATTCAAGCGCTCAAAGCCTGGTTTTACCTCTAGCTCAACTGCAATAGTTTTTTCAGAACAAATTCGTTAAAATGACTCATTTGTAATGAACTAAGTTTTCTTGCAATACACTTTTTCCGATATTTAAGATATTATAATAAATATGTTTTATTCCCTTGGAGGTTAACCATGGCTGTCCCTAAATCGAGAACTACCCGCTCTAAAAGAGGTATGCGCCGCGCTCATGACTCACTGAGCGGCCCAACCTTATCTATTAATACAGAAACCGGTGAAACCCACCGTCGTCACCACATTTCAAAATTAGGTTATTATCGTGGTCGTCAAGTCATCATGCCTAAGATAGAGACTCACGATGAACAAGGTCATTCTCATAACGAAGAGTAAGTAATTTTGGAAAAGATTCATATTGCAATTGACATGATGGGAGGGGATCGCGGCATAGATGTGACGTTCCCCGCAGCCCTGGATGCCTTAAAGCGACACCCTAACTTGCATTTATTGCTCGTAGGAAACAAAGATGCTTTGCTTAAAAAGCTAAAAAAATCAGGCATGGATGAATCTGACGAGGCATTGCAAATGACACTCATCGATGCATCTCAAGTCGTTGGTATGGATGAACCCCCTTCTCATGCGATGCGCTTAAAAAAAGATTCTTCTATGCGTATTGCAATTAACCTAGTTAAGGAAGGTAAAGCCCAGGCTTGTGTGAGCGCCGGAAACACAGGTGCTTTAATGGCAATTGCTCGATTTGTACTGAAAACTTTACCTGGAATAGATCGTCCTGCCATTGTTGCTTCTTTCCCCACCAAACATAAAAACAAGGAAGTTCGCGTTTTAGACCTGGGTGCTAACGTTGACTCTTGCGCAGACCACCTGTTTCAGTTTGCCGTCATGGGAGCAGCATTAGTTTCTGCTGTTGACGGAGTTGAACAACCCAAAGTCGGTTTATTAAACATCGGCCAGGAAGAAATCAAAGGAAATGATCAGGTAAAAAGAACAGCCCAGCTACTCTCTGAAAAAACCAACTGTCTAAATTATGTAGGCTATGTAGAAGGGGATGATATTTTTTCTGGCATCGTTGATGTCATTGTCTGTGATGGCTTCGTTGGTAATGTTGCATTAAAAACCATGGAAGGCACTGCAAAAATTATTTCTTACTTTACAAAAGTCACCTTTAATGATTCTATCCCATCCCGCTTAGCCGGACTTATCGCACTCCCTGTTTTGAAAAAAATTGCGAAAGCCATTGATCCAGGCCGTCGTAATGGTGCAAGTTTATTGGGCATTAATGGCATTGTGATTAAAAGTCATGGAAGTGCAGATGTATTTGCATTTACTCATGCCATTGAAGAAGCTATTTTACATATTAAGAATAATATCCCTCAAAAAATTCAGGAAGAAATCAGTACTATTCTTGAAGAAAGGTCCTCTGAATAATGAAATATGCTCGTATCATCGGAACTGGCAGTTACCTTCCTGAAAAAGTCATGACCAACAAGGAAGTAGAAAAACTGGTAGACACAACTGATGAGTGGATTCGGGAAAGAACAGGAATTAACAAGCGACATATCGCATCAGAATCAGAAACCACAACCAAAATGGCCATATCCGCAGCTAAAAAAGCGATAAAGGCAGCTCAAATCGATGAGAATGATATCGACTTAATTATTGTTGCAACCTCAACACCAGACTTTGCCTTCCCCAGCACAGCCTGCTTTTTACAGCATGCATTAGGCATTAAAAACCAGTGCCCTGCGTTTGATGTCAGTGCTGCCTGCACTGGCTTTCTTTATGCATTAAGCATTGCCAACCAATATATTCATAGCGGCACAATCAAACATGCACTGATCATCGGGGTTGACGTTTCCTCAAAATTGGTTGACTGGAGCGATCGACGTACCTGCATTTTATTTGGGGACGGGGCTGGTGCTGCCATATTGAAAGCGGATAATACCCCTGGTATTTTATCTTCCAGCATTTATTCAGATGGGTCTTTTAATGAGCTACTGTACGTTCAAAATTCCCCTAGATCCGTTGATTCAACCATAAACCCTGTCACTCATTATATTCAAATGCAAGGCAATGAAGTCTTTAAACTTGCCGTTGCGACTTTGGGCAAGTTAGTCGATGATACCCTTTCTAAAATCCAGATCTCTAAAGATGAAATTACCTGGCTTATCCCTCATCAAGCCAATTTACGTATTATCAAAGCAACAGCCAAAAAATTAGGGCTTCCTCTGGAGCGGGTAATATTAACGGTTCAAGATCATGGAAATACCTCCGCTGCTTCTGTCCCCCTGGCATTGGATACCGCCATTCAGGATGGTCGCATTCAAAAAGGGGATCTGCTGCTACTTGAAGCTTTTGGTGCAGGTCTTGTATGGGGATCGGCACTAGTAAAATATTAAAGATGTGTTTATGAACAAAATTGCAATGCTTTTTCCAGGCCAAGGCTCTCAATCCGTTAACATGCTATCAGAAATGGCAAAACAGTTTCCCACTCAAATTGAAACTGTCTTTTCAGCAGCCCAACAGTGTTTAGGCTATGACCTATGGCAGCTCATTACGGAAGATTCAGAATCCAGACTGGGGCAAACAGAATATACCCAACCTGCCTTACTAGCATCCAGCATTGCACTTTGGAACATCTGGAAAACACAGGGTGGACATTCCCCCGAGTTTTTAGCCGGCCATAGTTTGGGAGAATATTCTGCTTTGGTTGCTGCGAATGCGATCCGGTTTGAAGATGCGATCACTCTGGTTGCTACTCGAGGTCGCTTGATGCAGGAAGCTGTTCAGGAAGGAAGAGGTGGAATGGCTGCCATTATTGGGTTACCTGATGAAACTGTTAAAGAACTATGTCTATCGACCCAACAAGGCCAAATCTTGTCCCCTGCGAATTTTAATGCCATTGGACAAGTCGTTGTTGCAGGCGAAAGTGCAGCAATTGACCGTGTCATTCAACTGGCAGAGGAAAAAGGCGCTCTCATGGCGAAAAAAATATCCATCAGCGTTCCCTCTCACTGCGGCTTAATGAGACCAGCAGCCCTCAAACTCCAGGCCATTTTAGACACCATCACGATTCATCCGCCCAAAGTTCCAGTCTTGTTTAATGTGGATGTTCAAATCCATACTACACCAGAATCTATCCGAAATGCTTTGGTTCAGCAGCTTTACTCCCCTGTCCGCTGGGTAGAAACTATTCAACAACTGCATACTCTAGAGGTAGACACCCTGGTTGAATGCGGTCCAGGTAAAGTATTATCTGGACTTAACAAACGAATTAACAGACAATTACAAAGCTTTCCTATTGGTACCCCGGATTTACTCTATCAAGCATTAGAAAAAATCCCTGCACCTTCACTTGTTGACCAATAAAAGACTACTTTCACAGCTGCTGATTGAAGTCTGATTAAAAGGAGAAATAATCATGAGCGATGCACCTGCACTTCTCAACTGGGCTGATTATACGATTATCGCGATCATTGCGATCTCAACCATCATCAGTTTAATGCGGGGATTTGTTCGAGAAGCGCTCTCTTTAGGCGTTTGGCTGGGTGCTTTTTTTATTGCGTTCAAGTTTTCAGATCTCATTAGCCCGATGTTTCGGGCCTACATTAATTCTGATTCCATTCGCTTTGCTGCGGCATTTGCCCTACTCATGGTCAGCTCCTTAGTCATTGGGGCGATTATTAGCCATTTCTTAGCCCTTTTAATTCGAAGCACAGGCCTTAGTGGCACAGACCGGGTATTAGGCATCGTGTTTGGGTTAGCTCGCGGCGTTCTTTTCGTTGTTATTTTATTAATGATTGGCCAGCTTTCAAATTTTCAAAGACAACCCTGGTGGACAGGCTCCAAATTGATTCCACAATTTTCAGGATTGGTGACACAGTTAGAAAGCTTGCTCCCAGAGAAAGTGGCACAATTTCCTGCTTTTCTAGAATCCAAAACCAGACAAGTACAACAAAAAGCACGAAGCGCGATCCGAGAAGCCACTCCAACCGGTGGCGGAGCTGTTGGAGGGATAGGGGGTAACGTGATTGAAGATGTGAAGAAAGCCATCAAAGGAGGTGGTGTAGGATCACTACCTGGAATTATTCAGGATCAAATCAAGTAGGCAACGTCCTAAAAAAAAAAGCCCATTCTGATTTAAAAATCTGAATGGGCAATTAAAGTGTGTTACTGAAGAAACAATTATTCTTCTGTGTCATCTCCCTCAGAAGAACCATTTTTCTCCTGTTGAATTCGATTATAAATCTCCTCTCGATGAACAGATGTTTCTTTTGGAGCATTAACACCAAGACGTACCTGAGTTCCTTTTACACCAAGAACTGTTACGGTAACATCATCCCCAATAACGATAGTTTCGCCTGTACGACGGGTTAGTATGAGCATCTCCAGCCCCTCCTAAATTTCCAACGTTAAATTTCTATTATTTTTGCTTTAAAGCAAAAAACCCTAATTAGCAGATAATTTACCTTACAAAGCTTAAAGGAACATTAAGAAAATCATTATTTCAAAAATTGACTCCTAATACGCTCCTTGACAGCATCCTTTTTATCTTCGTAAAGCTGAAAAGGGAGCTGCTACCTGGCATTTGATTTGTAGTGAGTAGTAGACCCTTTCTCTTAACACAAAACTGTATTTCCCTTATTTGGTTTTTATCTCCAATCTTTTTAAAAGAATATATCTTATGTGAGACAAGACGGCAATACCCAGCCTCTATTTTCGATAAAAATTTAGAATAAAATATCATTTTTTGTTATCCTGGATTCATTGCAAGCTCATCCATACTTATATGGTAGGATATCGATAATTTTTGATACCATTAGATGAGTAGGCACTTAGAAAGTTGGGGGGTGATTGTTTATGGCAAGAGGTAGTAGTAGGCGAAGAAAAGGTAGCAGACGAGTTGTTGTCAACCGTAATATAGAAAAACCGACATCCGAAAAGAATCTTTTTTTTAGTTTACTAGACTCCCTAGTTCAAAATGGCTTCATAGCCAATAAAAAATTAAAAAATTTTAAGAAAAAATTTAATAAGTACATTGATACATACCCAAATCACTTAGGTTTGTTACAGGCCTTAGAAGGCTATCCTAAAGACAGGAAACTCGACGAAGCATTCAAGCTATTCCTACCTGCCGCAATAAACTACTTAAAGGAAAAAATATTAAATGCACTCATAGAAGAAAACGAACGATTAAAAGAGATTAAAGATAATCTGCTTTTTGGCATACAAACTAATAACCTTGCCCTGTTTGAAAATCACTTAACTTTACTATCAGGCACTAGCGCTTTTTCTGAAGATACTAGATGTAAAATTTTAGAACTAGCATTTCGTTTTTGCTTGAATTATAAAAAAAACAAACATTTCCCCTCTTCAGCATTCAGCGTGAAACTCATTGAAGAAAATGAATCATTGTTATCAATAAAATTTTCCATGTGTACCAATATTACGGAGATTTCAAAACCTCTGGAAGGACATTTATACGATGAACAAGGAAATATCTTACATTTACTGATGGATTTTTTTGTGCCAGATGTTTCGAAAGAATGTGCATATTTAGCTGATTACATTATTACCAGAGATAAGCTGGATTGCAATCTGCTATTAGAAAAGGGAACCTTAACGGGTGTAACGCCACTTTATCTTATGATAAAAATTAGGAAAATTCAGCTTTTCAAAAAAGCAATTCAAAGACTTGAATATCGAGTATGGGATTTAGTCCTTAATGAACACAACCTCTCTCATACTTTTATACCAGTGGAGGAAAATGGATTTGAATTAACCATCTCTTTTAATTCTAAAACGCTTTTTTTTAAGAAACTTTTTCAGTGCATGGTTTCAGAAGAGTTAATGGAAGAATCTAAAAAAGATTATTTCATGAGCATATTGCTTCCTCTTTTTTCTATTTATAAAGAGAAGCGTCCAAGTTTTATAAATGCTATTGGTAACGCATGCCTGGAGCAAGAAGGGGATACAGTAACGCTACCTATGCCGATTGATAGAACAATAGTTTGTAGTTCTGTTCCAGTTAGTCAGCTAATAAATATGACAGGCACACCACCATTAGCAATACTATTTGCGACTTATGATGAGAAAAGGGATAAAACGTTTTTAGTGGAGCTTTTAAAAATTTATCCTGATTTTTTAGGGAGCAGTTATAAAATGCACGGGGGATTATCTTTATCGATCGCCTTTGCCAACAGGAGTTTATTTAATTTACTTTATTCTTGCTATGCAGAATATATGCCCAAAAACGAACAAAACATTGAAAAAGAACTTCTCTCTTGTTTCAAGGAAGCTAAAAAAACCATCACTCCTTACCATTTAGCCTATTTTATTTCATACAAAAATAAATTAAATTTACCAAAAGATAAGTTTCAGCGTCATTTGTTAACAGAGATAACATGGGCATCTTTTAAAGATATCTGCCAAGTGTTTCCTGAATATATTAATCTTCATGATAACAATATTGAGCCTATTTTATTTGTATTAATTGAACAAGTGGATATAAAACGTTTGAATCGTTTTAGAAACAATGAGTTTGTAGATTGGCACATTGAATACAAAGGAATTCGAGCCTTAGAGAAAGTACTAGAAAAAGGAAAAATAAAATTAACAAAACTATTTTTAGACATTCTATTCGAAAAAGGAAGTCAGCCAAATTTTTCTTTTATTAAAACATTAGACGGTATTAGCCTGGGAATTCACATCTCACATTTCTTTGAAAATGAAATTAAATACTTTATCTCTGTTCCCTTCGGTGAATTTCAAGAGGATTTTGATCTTAATCTCTGTAATGAGTATTTTGCGCGCTATACGAGGCTTGAGAATTCTCAACTATTATCAAACATCATTCATGCTACAGATATTATGCATGCACAAAATTTACTGAATACTCATGATAATTATGAGGTTTTGCGTACTAATGCATCAGATATTGTTGATATTGGGTTTTACTCAATTGATAAAAAGGGCAAGATTCCAAAAGGTAGCAAGAAAAAAAGAGAAGAAGAGAAGAAATCTGCTTGCCAGGCAAATTTATCTAATGAAACTCAAGATATCCAGGCAACGTATGTGTCTTTCTTGAAGCAGGATGTTTTGATTGGTGATTGCTTAGTAGAAACTAGAACCCCTAATGTCTACGTTTATTGTGATGAACTATTTTGGGCGGATAAAAATCCAGATATGATTGAGGTAATAAAAACTGGAAATTTTCACTTGCGTAAATCAGGGTATTCAATTTTTGCAACAATTAAGACAGAAGGGTCTATACCGTTTGAGACATGGGCTCCCATGAAGTTTGATACTGGTCGAGGGGATCGTGTGTACTGTGCCCAACTAAAAGGAGAAGACGTTGTCGATAGTTTGGGTCATCGATGTACAGTCTATTTGCCTTGTGGTTATGTACCTTATGGTGATCATGATCAATATGAAAATGGTGGAAACATAAGATTTAAAGTGCACTTTCCAAAAACTGAAGAAATTCAGCCTCAAAAAAGCTTTCAATAAAAATTAATGCATAAGCTAGATTTAATTATTTGAATCTTTTTTGATAAAACTCTGGAATAGGATTTCCTTTTGATGAATCAGGAATCAGAGATTGTGTATTAGGGCGTGTCATCAATTAATTTTTTCAAATTATTATCTGGGAACGAATAACTGATTAGCAATTTATAAGGAACTTAGCTATATCGATGTTTTTTCTAAACGTCCCAGATTAAATTGAGCATGTAGTGCATGAATAGCATCTTCTAATGCATTTTCACTAATTAAAACTGAAATTTTTATCTCTGATGTCGACATGAGGTATGTCTTTACACCTGCCTGATCCAATGCATAAAACATATCAGCAGCAACGCCATGGTGAGAACGAATCCCAATACCAACAATCGACACTTTGGCCATATTTTTATCGCCAGTGATAGTAATATTTCCGAATGTAGCCAAAGCACTGTGTAAGATTTCATGCACTTGCTCATAGAAATCCTGGTGTACAGCAAAACTAAATTCCAGGGTTTTTGCCTCTCTCCCTACACTCTGTACCAACATATCCAATTCAATATTGGCTTGGGATAAAGCAGATAATACCTGATAAACCATGCCCGGCTGATGGGGTAAATTTGATACCATAAATTTGACTTGTTTTGAATCGTAAGCAATGCTCGAAATCAGTGGTTTTTCCAAACGTTTGTCCTCATAAGTCACTAATGTGCCAGCCGTTTCTTTAAAACTGGAAAGCACCCTCAACGGTACATTATATTTGCATGCAAACTCTAGCGATCGATGCTGTAAGACCTTAGCTCCCAAGCTTGCCAATTCCAACATTTCTTCAAATGTAATCCTAGAAAGGCAGCGAGCTTCTGAAACAATGCCAGGGTCCGCAGTATAAACCCCCTCCACATCCGTATAAATTTGACATTCATTGGCGCTCATGGCTGCTGCAATCGCTACGGCAGAAGTATCTGACCCGCCTCGGCCTAATGTCGTGACATCCCCTAATGAATTCACCCCTTGAAATCCAGCAATCACAGGGGTTATTCCCTCCGCTAAATCCTTTTTGAGTATGGCTTGATCGATCTCTAAAATATGCGCTTTTTTATGAATATCTGTTGTTAAAATACCGGCTTGTTGTCCAGTATATGAACGAGCCTGATATCCTTGAGCAATTAAATACATGCTCAGTAACGCAGTCGTCACCTGCTCACCGGTTGAAACTAATGCATCATATTCTCTTGCATCAAGTTTGGAGTTGGATATGGCATGGGCTAATTGAATTAAACGATCCGTCTCACCTCCCATAGCAGACAAAACCACAATCACATCATAACCCCGCAACCGCGCCTGAATCACTTTATGAGCAGCAGCACAAATACGCTCGACTGACTGAACTGAAGTGCCTCCGAATTTTTGAACAATTAATGGCATTGCTTTACCCGTTGGTGGTTAGCTTCCCATTGACCCAATCAAACACAGATGCCAGTGCTTTTGGCAGCAGATCAATCAAGTGCCCACCGCCTTGTGCCAAATCAGGTCGACCACCCCCTTGTCCACCAATTTGCTCTGAAAGATAACCGATTAACTCCCCTGCCTTAAGTTTGTCCAGACAAGCTTGAGTCACCCCCGCAACCATGTGGATACGCCCTTCCATTACCGTTGACAAGATAATCACTGCTTTTTTCTGAGACTGTTTCAAACGATCCACCATAGAGCGCAGCAATTTCACATCAATATCTTCAATATTTTTGGATAAAACCTGAACCCCTTGAATGTCTTTAAATTCAGAGGTTAGGTCCTGCACCTGCTCTAATGCCCATTTTTCTTTAATCTCCATCAACTGCTTTTCCTGTTGACGGGAAGTTTCGATGATTTGCTGAAATTTTTCTAACACATCAAAAGAATTGCCTTTTACCAAATCCATTAATTTCTTTAATTGGGTTTCTGTATTCAAAATCCAGGAGAATGCTTCTTCTCCTGTCAACGCCTCAATTCTACGAACAGATGCGGCAATACCTGTTTCACTGATGATTTTAAATAGCCCAATCTCACCGGTATATTGAACATGAGTGCCTCCACATAGTTCCTTAGAAAAGTCGCCCATACTTAACATGCGAACTTCTCCCTCATATTTTTCGCCAAACAAGGCAATTGCCCCAGATTTTATGGCTTCTTCTACAGGCACGGTGACAGTTTTACAACTTAAATTTTCACGGATTTTTTGATTGACGATTCTCTCCAGTGTCACAATTTGCTCATGCGTTAGCGGCTTAGGATAGGAAAAATCAAACCGTAACCGGGCAGCTTCTACCAGAGAACCCTTTTGAGTCACCTGATCCCCTAATACATAGCGCAGTGCTGCATGTAACAAATGTGTAGCTGAATGATTCAGTGTGACAGCCTGACGCGAAGGGTCTACAATCAACTGAGCTGTCTTGCCAGCATATAACTCACCTTGTTCTATTTGTCCATAATGCAAATACACTTTACCTTGCTTTCGGGTATCGATCACTTTAAAGACACCTTCCTGCGTTCTAATTTCTCCGGAGTCCCCAACTTGCCCTCCAGATTCTGCATAAAATGGAGTTCGATCCAGCACAACAACCCCTTCTTCTCCAGCCTGAAGGGTCGCAACTGGATGTTGGTTCCGAAACATTTGAATAATTTTACCCGTATCGTAACGTGCTTCGTATCCTGTAAAAATGGTTTCACCGTCTACAGCAAACCGCTCTCCATACCCTGATGTAAAGTGGCTGGCTTGTTGAGAACGCTTCCTCTGTTCTGACATACATTGGTCAAAAACAGCTTCATCATAGGTTAACCCATGTTCACGAATAACATCTGCTGTCAAATCTGGTGGAAATCCATACGTATCGTATAAACGAAATACCAGGTCACCCGGCAAGACTTTACCTTGAACTGACTGGATACCTTCTGACAAAAGTTTCAGTCCATGCGCTAACGTTTCTAGGAACTGTGTTTCTTCATCTTTCAATGTATTTTCTATTTGACTCTGAAAGCGTCTGAGTTTAGGGTAAGTCTCTCCCATTTCCTGTGCCAGCGGCGCAACAAGACGATAGAAAAAGGGTTCTTTCATGCCGAGTTTATGCCCATGCCGAAGTGCTCTTCGAATAATCCGGCGAAGCACATACCCACGATGTTCATTAGAAGGCAGCACGCCATCTGCAATCAGAAATGCTGCTGACCGAATATGGTCTGCAATCACATTGTAACTTTGTCGATTGCCAGGCAGCTGCTTATCCACCCCAATGACATGACTGGCAGCTTGAATTAAGCGTCTGAACGCATCAGTATCATAATTGCTATGCACCCCTTGCAAGACAGAAGCAATTCTTTCTAGTCCCATTCCTGTGTCAACAGAGGGCTTGGGAAGCGGTGTCAGTTGTCCATCACTACTTCGATCATATTGCATGAAGACCAGATTCCAAATTTCAATATATCGATCTCCATCTGCATCAGGGGAGCCTGGAGGACCACCTGGCACGCCTTCACCATGATCATAAAAAATTTCACTACAAGGGCCACAGGGCCCAGTGTCTCCCATCGACCAAAAGTTATCCGCCTCACCACAACGAGAAAATCGTTGAGAATCGATTTGCATTTCTTTTAACCAAATGTCTTCTGCTTCTGTATCCTCCTTAAAAACAGTGACCCAAAGTCGGCTGGCTGGAATACCTAATTCTTGTGTTAAAAAACGCCAAGCAAACTGAATGGCTTCTCGTTTAAAATAATCACCAAAACTGAAATTACCCAGCATCTCAAAAAAAGTGTGATGCCTTGCGGTATAACCTACGTTTTCTAGATCATTATGTTTTCCACCTGCCCTTAAACAAGGCTGAGCTGAAGCTGCCCGACGATAAGGACGCATTTCTGTGCCTAAAAATACATCCTTAAACTGTACCATCCCTGCATTCGTAAATAATAAGGAAGGATCATTTGCAGGAACTAAAGAGCTCCCTGGCACTATCGTGTGCTCCTGTCTTTTGAAATAATTTAAAAAAGCTGATCGAATTTTATTCGTTTCCACACTGCCATACCCATTGAATTTGTTCGATTGTAAAACCCCGGTATTGTAAAAACCGCATCTGTCTTGCCTTTTCAGCTAACAAAGCAGGTTTTTGACACTTAAATTTCTTTTGCCATACTTCCAGAATATGTTGCTGCCATCCTTCTTGTGCTTTCTCTAACAAGGGTAGCATTAAATGTTGATCAATGCCTCTTTGTTCAAGCTCTAACCGTATACGGCGAATACTATACCCTCGTCTTTTTCGCATCCTTACATAACTTTCTACAAAACGCACATCACTCTGCAAATTTTGCGCAGAAAGCGTTTGTAAAATGGCTTGAGCCACTGAGTCTGAATATCCTTTTTGCACCAATCGATTTTTCAAGTCACTTTGAGCATATTCCCGCATTGAAAGCAGCTTGATAGCAAATTCGTACGCTTTGTTTTGCTCATTATTGATCATGCTTATGTACCCTCGTCATTGCGAGTGAAACGCGGCAATCCAGCCGGCAACTTTTCTCAGGCTATAGGCTTATGCAGCTTTTATATAAATAAGGGTCTAGATTGCCACGTCGCTCCGCTCCTCGCAATAACGAGCTTTGCTGCACTCCTCACAATGGCGCGGGGCGGTTAGTTTAAGCAATAATATAGTTGATGACGAAGTTTTTGAAGCTTACGCATTCAGGTGTATCCTCAATTTATTTTTTGAAGGCACACCCTAAAAAATCTCGGGACGACACCCTCTAAATAAAACACTTCAAATTTACTCTACAACCTCAGCTTGCTCCATCATAACCGCCTCAGGCAACAAGTTAGCACGAACAGCTGCTTCTACTTCTGCTACCATTTGGGGGTTTTCTTTCATAAATTGACGTACATTTTCTTTCCCTTGGCCAATTTTATTATCCTTGTAGCTATACCAGGCACCAGATTTTTCAATTAATCCTGCTTCTACACCTAAGTCGATAAGTTCACCTAAGGTTGAAATGCCTTCATTATAAAGAATTTCAAAATGCGCTTCCCGGAAAGGTGGTGCCACTTTGTTTTTAACCACTTTTACACGGGTTTCATTACCAATGATCTCATCACCTTTCTTAATGGCACCTGTTCGACGAATGTCTAATCGAACGGAAGCATAAAACTTTAAGGCATTACCTCCTGTTGTCGTTTCAGGGTTTCCAAACATCACTCCAATTTTCATACGAATCTGGTTAATAAATATCACCAGGCAGTTGGCTCGCTTAATATTGGCAGTTAACTTACGAAGTGCTTGAGACATTAATCGAGCCTGCAAGCCCATGTGAGAGTCTCCCATTTCTCCTTCAATTTCAGCCTTGGGGGTTAACGCTGCAACGGAATCGACGATCACCAGATCTACTGCACCAGAGCGCACCAGCATATCTGTAATCTCTAAGGCTTGTTCCCCTGTGTCTGGCTGAGAAATTAATAAATCATCCAGTTTCACACCGAGTCTCTGAGCATAAGCAGGATCCAGGGCATGCTCTGCATCCACAAACGCGGCAGTTCCCCCTTGTCTCTGACAAGCTGCAATGGCATGGAGGGTTAATGTCGTTTTACCTGAAGACTCTGGCCCATAAATTTCAACAATACGCCCTTTTGGAAGCCCTCCGACACCGAGCGCAACATCTAAACCTAAAGATCCTGTAGAAATAACTCCACAATCGTTGATCACCTGTTTATCACCCAGCGACATAATAGACCCTTTACCAAATTGCTTCTCAATTTGGCTTAAAGCCGCTTTTAATGCCTGCTCTCGATTTGAACTCATTAGGAACCCCCATTTTTAATAACAATCTTCAGCGCTTCGCAGTCATTTTCAACTGCCGAATCCAGGTTTATCAGTTGATCTCAACTTATAAATTGAGGACACACGTTAGTAGGGTGTGTCTTCAAAATATAAATTGAAGGCACACCCTATGCAAAGTTTACTCGCCCACTTCCAAAAAGGAAATACCCGCTTTTATAAAATACTATGCTCAACTTGTAAGTCCTTATCAAAAAAGAGGGGTATCAAATCAGTATCACCGCCGGAGTTTGAAACTCCGGCGGTGAGCAGAGAGGGAGAATCGCGATTCTCCCTCTCTGGACTCCCCCATCGCGTAGGGCAACTCTGCCCCAAGGGGCAGAGATTTCTAACTTTAAACTTCACACGTATAAAAAATTGAATCCCAACCTTCCATGGCTGGGAAGACAGCAACAGAACGCACTCTTTCTTCAACAAGAAGAACCTGGTTGGCACGTCGCTTCTACTCCTCGCAATGACGCGAGATTTCATCAGACAATGTGGGACGCGTTATCCTAACACCTTTAGCACGGCCTCACCCATTTCAGCAGGCGAACGAACCGTATGCACCCCTGCTTTTTCTAAAGCCTCGTATTTATGCTCTGCGGTGCCTTTTCCGCCAGCAATAATTGCACCTGCATGCCCCATACGCTTTCCGCTAGGTGCAGTCACACCGGCAATGTAAGCGACAACAGGCTTTTTCACGTGCTGACGAATAAACTCAGCTGCATCCTCTTCTGCATTTCCACCGATCTCACCCACCATCACAATGATTTCTGTTTGAGGATCTTTTTCGAATGCGTCTAATACATCAATGAAGTTTGTTCCTGGAATAGGGTCACCGCCAATTCCAACACAAGTGCTTTGTCCCAAGCCCAGTTGCGTTGTCTGATTCACTGCTTCATAAGTTAAAGTACCTGAACGTGAAACAATGCCTACCTTGCCAGGTCGGTGAATATGACCAGGCATAATACCAATTTTACATTCACCTGGTGTAATGACACCTGGACAATTTGGCCCAATTAAGCGCACTTTTTTATCATCTACATAGGCTTTCACAATCATCATGTCTTCAACTGGAATTCCTTCTGTAATACAAACAATAAAGGGAACACCTGCATCCACAGCTTCAATAATAGAATCTTTGCAAAAAGGTGCTGGAACGTAAATAACAGAAGCATTGGCCTGGGTAGCGTTCACTGCATCTTTCACCGTATCAAAAACTGGCAAACCCAAATGTTCCTGTCCGCCTTTGCCAGGGGTTACGCCCCCTACCATTTTTGTACCATAGGCAATGGCTTGTTCTGAATGAAAAGTCCCCTGTTTTCCAGTAAAACCCTGGCAAATTACACGGGTATCCTGATTGATAAATATACTCATGGCTGGCCTCTCTTAAACTACGTTTTTATCTTCTTTTACCGCTTCTACAATTTTTTTGGCTGCATCCGCAAACCCAGAAGCCCCTATGACATTCAACCCACTTTGTTTCAGCATTTCTATACCTAACTCTGCATGGTTTCCTTCGAGTCGAACAACTACCGGTACGGAAACGCCAACTTCCTGAACAGCCCCAATAATCCCTTCCGCAATTAAGTCGCATCGCACTATGCCGCCAAAGATGTTGACAAGTACCCCCTTAACATTGCTATCTGACAAAATAATTTTAAAGGCTTCTGCTACACGCTCTTTTGTTGCGCCGCCTCCTACATCTAAAAAGTTTGCAGGAGAACCTCCATAAAGTTTGACCAAATCCATAGTTGCCATTGCCAAGCCCGCACCATTTACCATGCAACCAATATCCCCCTCCAATGCAATATAATTTAAATCCCATTTTTGAGCACGATTTTCACGCTCATCTTCCTGAGAAGGGTCACGCATTTCTCGAAGTGCTTGTTGACGATATAAGGCATTTTCATCTACATTGACTTTTGCATCTAAACAGATGAGATCACCTTCCTGATTAATGACCAGAGGATTAATTTCTACCAGACTCAAATCTCGCTCAATTACCATTTTATAAAGTGCTGTCAAAATTTTGGTCAGTTGTTGAATTTGTTGAACGTTAAGTCCTAAACGAAATCCCACTTCACGGCATTCAAACGGTAGCAGACCTATAAACGGATCAATACCCAAATAAATAATCTTTTCAGGTGTACTTTCTGCTACTTCCTCAATACTCACGCCTCCTTCACTGGAAGCCACAATCACAAACCTTTTAGAAGCACGATCTAATACAATACTTAAGTATAATTCTTTTACAATGGTAGACGGAGTCTCAATCCAAACCTGATTGACAGGTTGTCCTTTCTCATCCGTTTGTATCGTCACTAATCTCGAACCCACTAAATTTGAAATGACATGAGACAACTCTGCTTCACCTTCTACCAGTTTAACGCCACCGGCTTTGCCTCGCCCCCCTGCATGTACCTGAGCTTTAACAACCCAGCGGTTACCTCCCAGGCGTTTAACGACATCTGATCCTTCCGCTGGAGAAGCTGCAACGCCACCTTCAGGGACTGGAATGTCATATTGTTCAAACAAATGCTTGGCCTGATATTCATGTAGATTCATAATGCTTAACTCTTATACTCTTATGTATGGATGTGAAAAATTTTAAGGGGTATTTACCTTCCATTCTTTTTAAAAAATGTGGGCAACCTGTCCCTAAACCTCGATTAATAATCGAATAGGATCTTCTAACAATTCCTTGATGGTTTTCAAGAAAAGTACAGATTCACGACCATCAATAATACGATGATCGTAAGAAAGTGCCAAATACATGATCGGGCGAATCACAACTTGACCCTTTTCTGCTATCGGACGCTCAACAATATTGTGCATCCCTAATATAGCACTTTGTGGCGCATTCAAAATAGGCGTTGATAACATGGAGCCAAAAACGCCGCCATTGGTGATGGTAAAAGTGCCTCCTGTCATCTCTTCCATGGTTAACTTGCCTTCTTTAGCCTTGGTGGCATAATCTACAATACCTTTTTCTAAATCTGCCACACTCAGTTGATCTGCATCTCTTAAAATAGGTACCACCAAACCTCTAGGTGTTGAAACGGCAACTCCAATATCAAAATAGTTGTGATAAACGATATCATTTCCATCAATAGATGCATTCACACTTGGAAATCGTTTCAGCGCTTCGATAGAAGCTTTGATGAAAAAAGACATAAAGCCCAGACGAGTCTGGTGAGTCTTTTCAAACATGTCTTTGTATTGTTTTCGGAGATCGATTACAGCCTGCATGTTCACTTCATTAAATGTCGTTAACATGGCTGTTTCCTGTTGAACCGTCACTAATCTTTCTGCAATTCTAGCTCTTAAGCGAGACATTGGCACCCGCTTTTCAAGACGTTCAACCGCAGGCATATCAAAGGCAGCGCCTGATTTGGAGCCACTGGCTTGTTTTTCAATATCTTCTTTTAAAATCCGTCCACTTTTACCAGAACCCTGAACCTGAGCAATATCAATGCCTTGTTCAGAAGCAAAACGACGAACAGAGGGGCCTGCTTTCTCTGATGTAGTTTCTGTAGAAGAGGGTGTCTGCGACTCAGCAGGTGCTGGTTGAGGTTGCGATGCTGCTGGCTGTGCTGCCGGTGCTGCACCTTCTTTAATTTTTCCAATGACTTCATCCGCAACAACAGTACTGCCTTCAGGTTTCATCACTTCACTCAGTACACCATCAGCTGGCGCTACAACCTCCAGCATCACCTTATCCGTTTCTAAATCCACCAGACTTTCATCCCGCTTTACCGCATCACCAGGTTGCTTATACCACTTGGCTACAGTCGCATCTGCAACGGATTCTGGTAAAACAGGAACTTTCACTTCTAGAGTCATAAGACACCCTTTTGTTTTATTTTGAATTAATATTTACGCCCTATAGCGCTTGATCCAACAACAATTTTTGTTGCTGATTATGTGTTTTTCCATCGCCAACCGCGGTGGATGCAGCAGCAGGACGACCCGCATAAGTTAATGTCTGTCCCTTGGATAAGCAACTTAGTAAGTAAGGTTGAATGACTAACCATGCCCCCTGGTTTTTAGGCTCTTCCTGACACCAGACAATTTCTTCAGCCTGTTGATAAGGTTTTAAGACTGCTGCCAAATCTTCTGCCGGGAAAGGATACAACTGCTCTATTCTCACAATGACTACATCTGTTTGCTGCTTTTCATTCCGTTGAGCAACGAGGTCATAATAAACCTTTCCTGAACATAAAATCACTTTTTTCACCGTTTTAGGAGATAAGTTTTCTATTTCGGGGATAACCATCCTGAACATATCTTTTTCAAGTTCGTCCAGGGTCGAAGTAGCCAACTTGTGACGTAACAAACTTTTAGGCGACATTACAATCAATGGAATTCGACAGGGACGCAGCATTTGACGACGAAGTAAATGAAATATTTGCGCAGGCGTTGAAGGCACACAAACTTGCATATTATCTTCTGCACACAGCTGCAAAAACCGCTCTAGACGCGCAGAAGAATGCTCAGGACCCGCCCCTTCATAACCATGCGGCAGTAACATCACCAAATCAGATAAGCGCTCCCATTTTTGCCAGGAAGCACTGATAAACTGATCGATAAAAATTTGAGCGCCATTGACAAAGTCACCAAACTGAGCTTCCCAAATCACAAGACTATTGGGATCTGTACCGGCATACCCATACTCAAACCCTACAACTCCCGCCTCTGACAGGAGCGAGTCATAAATTTCAACACTGGCCTGTTCATGAGATAAATGCTGCAATGGAATATAAGTCTGGCCATTTTGATAATCATGATAAGCTGCATGACGATGGGCAAAAGTCCCTCTTCTCACATCCTGTCCGGTCATTCGAACATGATATCCTTCTGTCAACAACGTTGCATAAGCAAGGTTTTCAGCAAACCCCCAGTCCATAGGCACTTTTCCTTCAGCCATTTGACGACGAGCATTCACCACCAATCCCACCTGGCGCTGCAAGGTGAACCCCTCTGGAAAACTGGTTAATTTCTGACCTAACGCTTTTAACTGGGCAACAGAAACTCCTGTTTTAGCGGGTAAGTTCCAAGGCTGATTCAGATAAGGCTTCCATAGATCCACTCTCTGACTGGCCAGCTTATTAGGCATGAGATGAATGTCAGACTGATTCGCATCGATGGCGTCCCGATAGTTCTGAAACATCCCTTCTGCCATCTCTTGCGTGCACACACCTTCACCAATCAATTGTTTGGTATATATTTTCCAGGGATCATCATGCTGCCTAACCCATTGATACATCAATGGTTGGGTGACAGAAGGCTCATCCGCCTCATTGTGCCCATGACGACGATAGCAAATTAAATCAATCACAATATCCTTATGAAACTTCATGCGATAATCCACAGCGATCTGTGCAGCAAATACCACTGCCTCAGGATCATCCCCATTCACATGTAAAATGGGCGCATCAATCATTTTTGCTACATCCGTACAATATAGGCTTGAACGCGTGTCTTGAGGATTGCTGGTTGTAAAACCGACCTGGTTATTAATGACTACATGAATCGCACCGCCAATCGTATACGCTCGAGTTTGCGACATGGAGAGTGTTTCCATGACAATTCCCTGCCCTGAAAAGGCCGAGTCCCCATGAATTAAAATCGGTACCACTTTATCTTTCGATTGATCAGTATAGGCTTGTTGACGCGCGCGAACTGAACCCAGCACAACAGGAGAAATCATTTCAAGATGCGAAGGGTTAAATGCTAATGAAAGATGCAGATCCCCTTCTGCCGTTTTAATATCTGAAGAAAACCCTTTGTGATACTTCACATCACCCGAAGTATTGCGCTTATCTTTGTACTTACCTTCAAACTCGTCCAATAGCGCTTGAGGTTCTTTCCCCATCAAGTTCACCAACACATTCAAACGCCCTCGATGCGCCATCCCAATCACTACCTCTCTTGCCCCTTGATTACTCAAGCGATGAGTCATTTCATGCATTAACGGCATAAAACTGTCTCCGCCTTCCAGAGAAAAGCGTTTTTGGCCAACATACCGACTACCCAAATACTTTTCCAGACCATCTGCTGCCACAAGCTGAGTTAAAATGTTCTTCTTTTGTTCCGAAGAAAAATGAGGGGTTGCCTGCGTATTTTCAAAAATAGATTGCAACCACTGTGATTCAGAAAAATCACGAATATACATATACTCAATACTGATACGACCACAATATGTTTTTTTCAAAGCATCACGAATATCTTTTAAGGTCGCACTTGTCTTTCCTTTTAACAATTGCGGAGGAGCAGCAAAGGTGTGACTTAAATCCGATTCTTTCAATTGGTGAGTAGACAACATCAACTGGAGAGGGACCTCCGCAGTTTTTTCAGCCATAGGATTGACTTCAGCCATCAAATGCCCATGCTCACGATACGCATCGACCAGTTCATCTACATGTCTTTGCAAGGTATTTTCAGCAACCTGACCTTCAGATTTAAATGTGGTTTTCCTTTTCGCAGCCTCATAGAAAAAAGCTTGTATTTCTGAGTGTGGAAACTCTTCAGCTGTTGAGCTGACACGCGGCAAATCCGCAAAGTAGTGCTTCCATCCCTCAGGCAATTCCGCAGAGTGCCTCAAATAATCTTCATAAAGCGTTTCAACATAAGACTGATTCTGTGCTGATAAACAAGACTCAGATTGTTTTTGTTCAAATGTTTTTTTACTCACCATCAGCCTCCAATCGATCAGTTAAAGTTTGTATAGCAGGGTTATAAATAGGTCAAATTTTAAGCCATGTTTTACCACATATCCAACACTATAGCCAACGCTTCATAGTAACTATTCACCCGTCATTGCGAGCGAAGCGTGGTAATCCAGGCAGGTGCTTGTATCGAAGGATCAAGCTGACGAAAGGAGCAACTACATATAGAAATTGCTCTTTTTCAAGCTGGCCCACCCCCGAAACTCTGTCCAGACGGCTCCACTACCTCTACATTTGCCACATCTGAACAATACGGCTCATAACGCGCAGGTAGTGAAAAAAAAGCACTATGATATTCTATCGGCTTTCTTAGCCGAAATTTGACAGGCGGGGATATATTAGGTATCTCGTCTGCTTCCCTATGAACTTCTGAATGAGAATGCGTATTTTCTAAATCAAAAAATAAACTCGTGAGTCTCAATCTCAACGTAGGGAAAAATTTACTGGCAGTAAAATTGCTAGAAACAAGGGCTGTAATCAGCCCAATCTCAACGACTGGATTAAGCGCACCTACAAATCCAATCAGAGCCAGCGAGCATGTACTGATGCACAAAAGACTATTCATCGTACTCCCCACTATTCGCTCCTGTATTTCTGCAGGTACAGATGGCTCTACACTATTAGAAAGTTCACGACGAGCCTGGATGAGTGAAAATATATTTTGTCCAAGCCCAATGACACAACAAGTGACGGTAAACACAGAAAAAATGGTGCTTGCAGAACTCATGATAAACGCTCCTAAATCTATCACATGGGGACCCACTTGCATGGTCACCCCAACCAGATCTTTAGCAAACCCATAACCCGATGAGGCAAGCCCTATCCCCCCTGTAATTAGCTTCAAAAACTGCGACAGCGCATTCCGGGTGTCTTTTGAATCTGCCTTTTGAAACGCAGTCAAGTTACGAATTTCCTTAAAAATTGCACGATAAAAGGGTAGTGCCAACAAGCTAATTGTGGCATAAGCGGATAACGCAGACGGAATGAGACCGAACGATGAAAGCCCAGTCACCACCAAAATGGATAACGGCAACATAAATTCTAGCAACTGCTGAAATACCTTCAAACGAAGAGTCGTATATTTATTTTCATTGCATTCATTTTGGTAAGCAACAACCGCTTTTGATAAAGAGATACTGGTAAAAGCAAAAGAAAGCAAAAAGAAGAGTGCTGAAAAGTATTGAACCACAGCCGGCGCCACAAGTGACTCAAATGACGCTACGGCTGCAATTAAAAGACATACCTTCAATGTCACATTGACTGTTTTTAGAAATAAATTTGAAGTGTTAAGAAAAACAAAAAAAGGCTTAGGAAGCCCCTTGATTAATTCAGGAGGTCGTTCATGATGGATAATACCCTGCAACTCAGCCAGTTGTGCTTTAGATAAAACCATCGGTATTTTCTCACGAATCGAAAGACGTTTCATGTCCCAAAAAGCCCTTCCCTTCCTGGAAAACTCTATATTAAAAGCCGTATCAAGCTTGGCCAGTTGCAATGCCGATAACTGTATCTGACTAACCTGAAGCCTCCCCTTGTCAACAAAAAATAATCCTTTATTGGTCCTAATATACGCTTGGTACCCCGCAACAGGCCAGGATTTAATCGCCCCTTCTGGCAAATCCTGCATAACCAAAAAATCGCAGCCTATTTTAAGCTTTTTATTTAATGCTTGCGCCTTGGTATGAATTTTTTGAAATTTATTCAGCAACAGGATGTGCCCTAAAGACTTTCCAAAGACCTTCAAAACTTCTTGCAGGTTTTTATCAACAAACAAAACAGGAATTGCTTTCAGTTGTTCATTGAAGGCCTTAAGACCAACTTTGTTAGTTTTCTTTAAAAGCGCCAAAAATGCTGAGGTAAGATCTTGCATTTTATATCTTTTGGTTAGATTAGCGGCAAGGAGTCAAACAATATCTTTTGAAATTTCAGTCGTCATATGCGAATTACTTGCTTACAACGACAGCCTCCCCTCAATATAATGGGAAAAATTCTAGCTTTTTTTTCTAAAAATAGCAACCCATCAAAGTGTTCCCGGTGGGACTTATTGATCAAGGCATCATAAGTCTAATCCTTCGATACAAGCTCCTGCCTGGATTGCCGCGTCGCTTCGCTCCTCGCAATGACAGAGGGCAGTTAATTTACCCAACAACATAGGCCAATGCTAAGCCGCTTTTTTCAGAAGTTTCAACTGCAAATCTGTGATCGCTTTTCTAGGGTTTAATCCTTTGGGGCAAACACTCGTGCAGTTCATGATGCCACGGCATCGATAAAGACTAAAAGGATCTTCTAAGTTCTTCAGTCGCTCATCAGTGGCAGCATCCCGACTGTCCTCAACAAAACGTGCTGCTGTGAGTAAAGCGGCTGGACCTAAAAACTGACCACTATTTCCCCCTTCTTCTTCCCGCACTTGATTCCACCAGTAGGAAGGACAAGAACTGGAGCAACATCCACACAAAATACATTCATACAACCCGTCCAGTTTCTCTCGATCTTTGACAGACTGTAAACGCTCTTTAACCGGTTCCTCTTCATTTTTTAGATAAGGCTCAACAGCTTCATATTGCTCATAAAAACTGGACATATCCACGATGAGATCTCGAATCACAGGCATCCCGGGGAAAGGACGTAATACAATTTTACTGCCTAACGTTTTAAATGGGGTAATGCAGGCCAGACGATTTTCGCCGTTGATATTCATACCATCTGATCCACAAACCCCTTCACCACAAGAACGACGAAATGCTAAGCTCTCATCTAGGTTATCCTTGATGGCTACCAACAAATTTAAAACCATTTCCCCCTGACAAAGATCAGAGTCGACTTCATATGTTTGCTCATAAGGTTTCACATCGGTATCTGGGTTATATCGATAAATAGTGACGTGAATTAATGACATTACTGCTCCCTCTTTTTAGGTTGAAATGCTTCTATCAACTTAGGAGAAAAATTAACAGACCGCCACTCCAATCGATTATCTTCAAAACAAAGCGTGTGTTTTAGGAATTTTTTATCATCCCGCTCAGGAAAATCTACACGAGAATGTGCACCTCGACTTTCTTCCCTAGTCTCCGCACCCACTGCTGAGGCCATGGCTACGGCAATTAGATTATCTAGCTCCAACGCCTCAACACGAGCGGTATTGAAGGTTTGACTTTTATCAGTCAGTACTGCTGTCGACGCACGCGCCTGAATCTGTTTCAGTGCTTGCAGACCTTCTTCCATAGACTTCGCATCTCGAAACACGCCAAAGTGATTTTGCATGGCTTTTTGAAGATCCATCCTAACTTTAGGGAAAGGCTCTCCCTCTGAAGCCTCATTCCAACGCTTAACACGTGTGAGTGCCCGTTCAATTTCGCTGCCTGCAATCTGAGGTGCATCTATTTCCTGATTCAACGCTTCATTCAAATAAAGCCCAACGGCACGACCGAAGACCACCAGATCCAACAAAGAATTAGCACCCAGACGATTTGCCCCATGCACAGAAACGCAAGCACATTCACCCACAGCATATAAGCCTTCAATGATTTTTTCCTTCCCTTTTTTCTCAACTGTAATTGCTTGTCCATGAATATTCGTCGGAATACCACCCATCATATAATGGCAAGTGGGTACCACAGGAATAGGCTCTTTGGTCACATCAACACCTGCAAACGTTTTTGCCAGCTCACTAATACCTGGTAATTTTTTATGCAATACGTCTGGATCCAGGTGATCCAGTTTCAATAAAACATAATCACCATTGGGGCCTACTCCACGTCCTTCACGAATTTCAATCATTGAAGACCGAGAGACAATGTCTCGACACGCTAAATCTTTTAAATGTGGCGCATAACGCTCCATATAACGCTCGCCATTTTTATTGATCAGATAGCCCCCTTCGCCTCGAGTGGCTTCAGAAATTAAACAACCCACGCCAGCAATACCGGTGGGATGAAACTGCCACATTTCCATATCCTGCAAAGGGAATCCTGCGCGTAATACCATGCCAGGACCATCCCCTGTGTTACTATAAGCATTCGTCGTTGTCTGAAAAATTCGACCTGCGCCGCCCGTTGCTAATACCGTTGCCTTCGCATGGAAAAATACCAGTTCACCTGTCTCTATACACATGGCAACAACACCTGCAACTCCCCCTTCTGGCGTTTTGACAAGGTCAATTGCATACCATTCAGAATAAAAATGTGTCTTGGCTTCTATATTTTTCTGATAAAGCGTATGCAGCAATGCATGCCCTGTACGATCTGCTGCTGCACACGTGCGATGCGCTTGCTCTCCTCCGTAATTCAGTGTCTGGCCACCAAACGCACGCTGATAAAGCTTACCTTGCTCATTTCTAGAAAATGGCACGCCCATATGCTCAAGCTCAATAATGGCTCGAGGCGCTTCACTACACATATACTCAATAGCTTCCTGGTCCCCCAGAAAGTCAGAGCCAACGACGGTATCATACATATGAAAACGCCAATCATCATTTGGGTCTGTGTTACACAGCGCTGCGCTGATTCCCCCCTGCGCAGAAACAGTATGAGAACGGGTTGGGAATAATTTCGAAACCACGGCTATTTTTTTGCCTGATTGAGCCAACTGAAGTGCAGCACGCAACCCAGAACCTCCACCTCCGACAATCACTGCATCAAAGGTCAATGTAGCTATACTCATGGCGCCACCCCCCACAAAATTTGAATACCCCAAACCAGATAAAACGCTAATCCCAGAATCAACAAAATTTCAAGTGAAAGACGCAACCAGGCGCAGCGAATATAATCCGTTAAAACCGTCCAAACCCCAACCCAGGCGTGCAACAGCAAACTTACCAATGCAAACAAGGTAAATACCTGAACCACCCAGCAAGAAAACATATCTTTCCAAAAGAAATAATCCATGGTGCCTGTATAAATAAAAATACTCAGCAGAAAGATGACATACATCGCTAAAATGATCGCGCTGACACGCTGAATCACCCAATCCGAAACCCCATTTTTCCCGGGGCGTAACAATTTACTCACCATAACCAAACCCCCACCCCAATCATGCTGATCACTGTTAAAACCATCACCAGTACAGCGCTTTTTCGAGCACAGTCTAACCCTTCTCCAAACCCGACATCCATCAGCAAATGACGGCACCCTGCAAAAAAATGGTAAATCAGTGCAGTCAGCGTACCAAAAATAATGAGCTTACTTGGAAAGGTAGATAACCAGCCCGATACCTGTTCAAAATTCTCATACGATTTAAGTGAACCGCTTAATAAAAAGAGCAGGAGGGGTATCAATAAAAACAAAATGACGCCTGAAACCCTATGAAGAATAGAAACAATCGCCATCACAGGAAATTTTAAGGTCGTCAAATCTAAATTAACAGGACGTTTTTTCACAAGGGATTCCTTATGTAGGATAAGAAATAAATAGTTTGCTAACGCAGTATATCGGCAAGCTAGAATGATGACAACTATTCATTGCTAGCGTGATGCGTCATTTCAAGGCAGTCCTCTATTATTCTTTCGCCCGTGAAACATAACTTGCCGTGCGCGTATCCACCTTAATCAACTCTCCTTGATCAATAAACAAAGGTACCCGTATCGTCACCCCAGTTTCCAGTGTCGCTGTTTTGCTCCCACCTGAAACGGTATCGCCTCTTATCCCTGGCTCTGTTTCTACGATTTTCAGAAAAACAAACGTCGGGGATTCTACCAGGATGGGTTCATCATTCCATAAGACAATATTGCACTCATCCTGCTCCTTAATCCATTTTGCTGCATCTTCGACCAGCTTCTGATCCACAGCATACTGCTCAAAAGTTTCAGGGGACATAAAATACCATTGACTACCATCGTTATAAAGATACTGCATTTTTACTTCAGTGACATCAGCGCCTTCTACCGTTTCACCCGATTTAAAGGTTTTATCCAGCACCTGCCCCGTTTTCAGGTTGCGAAACTTCACCCGAGTAAAGGCTTGTCCTTTTCCCGGCTTCACAAACTCATGCTCGATAATGGCACAGGGCTGCCCATTAATGATTATTTTTAAGCCACTTTTAAAATCACTGGTACTGTATTTGCTCATAAGGTTTCCAAATTTCAGATAGATTGGGTAGGGTGTGTCTTCAATTTATTTTTTGAGTTCAAAACGCGTATAATAGGTCAAATTTTATGCAAATTTTCGTCACATAAATTGAAGACACACCCTAATATTTACGCTATTCTAACAAAAAACCGCACGGGAAAAAATGTATGGCTGGACATAGTAAATGGGCAAATATCAAGCATCGTAAAGCCCGCCAAGATGCAAAGCGAGAAAAAATATTTACCAAGCACATCCGTGCAATCACTACTGCTGCCAGGATCAACGGAGATCCTGGGCATAACCCTAGACTTCGAGATGCCATTCAAAAAGCACTCTCGGATAATATGACGCGCGAGATCATCGAGCGCGCTCGCAAAAAAGGGATGGGGGGTGAAGGCGGCAGTAACATGGAAGAAATCATGTATGAAGGTTATGGTCCTAATGGTGTAGCCGTTTTAGTGGAATGCCTTACTGATAATAAAAATCGAACGGTGGGTGAGGTTCGACATGCCTTCAGCAAACATGGCGGCAATCTAGGTACCAACGGATCCGTTTCTTATCTCTTTAAACAGGCAGGGCAAATTTTATTTGCACCCGGCGCAGATGAAAACAAGATTCTTGAAATCGCCCTGGAAGCTGGCGCTGAAGATATTCAGACGTACGATGATGGCAGCATTGAAGTGAGAACTGAGCCCGATCAATTCACACAAGTTAATGAAGCGCTCTCACAAGCGCATCTTCAACCTGAACAGGCAGAGATCACACGCCTAGCCTCTACAGAAATAAAACTCAATGCAGCCGAAAGTGAAAAAATGCTTAAGCTTCAAGAAATGCTTGAAGACTTGGATGATGTGCAAGCAGTGTATTCTAATGCGGATCTTGAAGATACTGCTTCAGATCTTTCTTAAAGGTTAATGGACTCATGTCGATCATTCTTGGAATTGACCCTGGCTCAAGAATCACTGGATATGGCCTGGTTCGCATTGATGGGTCTCATCTTAAACACATTGACTGTGGGATCATTCAAGCCCAACCCAAAGCTGAGTTTCACGAGCGACTGTATCATATTTTCCTGGGCATACAAAAAGTCATTCAAACTCACCAGCCTCAAGAAGTGGGCATTGAGCAAGTGTTTTCTGCAAAAAATGCTGCCAGCGCACTGAAGCTGGGGCAAGCTCGAGGCGCAGCCATTGCTGCGATTGCAAGTTGTGGTTTATCAATGATGGAGTATACGCCTCGAGCAGTTAAGTTGGCTGTCACAGGGTATGGTGCTGCAGACAAGACCCAAATTCAGCAAATGATTACAAAGCTGTTAAACTTACCCGAGCCCCCCAGCACCGATGCAGCCGATGCATTGGCCATTGCGATTTGTCACGGGCATAGCCGAAAGCACCCCTACAAAACAAGGTAAATAAATATGATCGGTTACTTACAAGGTGTCATTAAAGAAACTTCTCCTCCCAAACTCCTGTTGTGCCTAAGCCAAGGCATTGGATATGAACTAGAAACGCCATTGAACACATTTGAGCGTTTACCTGAACAGACAGCTTCTGTCGCTTTTTACACACATCTCACCCCTCGTGAAGATGCCCTACTCCTCTATGGGTTTTTGACAGTAGAAGAACGCGATCTTTTCCGCGCGTTAATTAAAGTGAATAATGTGGGTCCCAAGCTGGCATTGGCCATTCTTTCTCATGTTACGGTCAATCAATTTATTGAATGTATCAATATCCAGGATCATGCACGCCTTAATCGCATTCCTGGCCTGGGGAAGAAGACCACTGAGCGCTTAATCATTGAAATGAAAGACCGCATCCATACCCTCTCAACAAACATCACACCCCAAAGCCAAACATTGCCTCCCACTTCCTCTTCTATTCAAGAAGCACTTAACGCCCTTGCTGCATTAGGCTATAAACCAACAGAAGCACAACGGCTCCTCTCGCAAATCAAAGCGCCTTGCGAAACCGTTGAAGAATGGATTCGAGCTGCGCTAAAAGAGGCAGCCTAGGGCGTGTCAACTATGAATTTTTTAGGTTCAAAACGCGTATAATAGGTAAAATTTTATGCAAATGTTCGTCACCTATCTGGATATGCCTCCTCAAATTTGTATAAAATTTGTCTCCATTACCCACATTTTGAACCTAAAAAATTAATGGTTGACACGCCCTATGAACCAGAGAAATGCAATGATTGATGCAACCACCGTTCTGCCTGAAGAAAATCGGGTTGATCAAACCATCCGACCAAAACAATTAGCACATTATATTGGACAGGCAGCCGTACGTGAACAAATGTCTATTTTCATTCAGGCATCCCGGGCCAGAGAAGAAGCGCTTGATCATACCTTACTCTTCGGCCCGCCTGGACTTGGGAAAACGACGCTGGCAAACATTATTGCCTTTGAAATGAGTGCAAATTTAAAACAAACGTCAGGACCTGTGATTGAAAAAGCGGGAGATCTTGCCGCATTGCTCACCAACCTAGAAGCGAAGGATGTGTTATTTATAGATGAAATTCACCGATTACATCCCACCATTGAAGAAGTGTTGTATGCTGCCATGGAAGATTATCAGCTGGATATTATGATTGGGGAAGGCCCTTCTGCCAGATCCATCAAAATTGATATTGCACCCTTCACCTTGGTTGGCGCCACAACACGCGCAGGGCTGCTCACCGCACCTTTGCGTGACCGCTTTGGCATCATTCAACGCTTAGAGTTTTACACGATTTCTGAGCTGACTCAAATTGTGCTCCGCAGTGCACACATTCTAGAGATTGAAATCACGGAACAGGGCGCTATTGAAGTTGCCAAGCGATCCCGAGGAACGCCACGTATTGCTAACCGTCTCTTAAGGAGAGTAAGGGATTATGCACAAGTCATTGCTAATGGGCGCATCACGGATGAAATTGCAGCTCAATCGCTGGATCTTTTTAAAGTGGATACCCAAGGTTTTGATATGATGGATCAGAAACTACTCATTACCCTCATTGAAAAATTCAATGGGGGGCCAGCGGGGTTAGACAGTTTGGCCGCAGCCATTGGCGAAGAAGCTGGTACGATTGAAGAAGTCATAGAGCCCTTTCTTATTCAACAAGGTTTTATTCATCGCACCCCGCGTGGCCGTGTCGCTACAGAAAGTGCGTATTTACATTTTGGATTAGGGCGTGTCACACCATAACCCACCGCACATCATAAACAGGTCACTTATGAATCCATCTTTTACGTTTTCTTTACGAATCTATGGGGAAGATACCGATGGTTTTGGAATCGTCCACCATCCCAATTATTTAAAATACATGGAACGAGCCCGTTGTGAGTGGGTGATCAGCCTGGGCTATTCTTTAGACCAATGGGCTAAGGAAGGTATCTACTTTGTGATTCACAAAGCAGAACTACAGTTTTTGCAGCCTTTAAGAGCCTATGAAACCATTGAAATTGTCTCTCGTATCGTGAAAAAAAGAACGGTGGGTGTCACATATGAGCAAATCATTCGCCACCCAACCCAACACGAAAAAATTTACTGCAAGGGCTTGATCAGCGTTGTCTGTGTGGACGAAAACATACAACCGCGGATTTTTCCGACAGAATTACTGTAAGACTTCCTCCAAAAATTTATCATACGAATGAAAGCTGTATCCAAAATTTTTGTGATAAAATGTTTCAGATGGCAGGTGTGTATGGCCAGGGCTTAGCCATACACACCTGCCATTACGAGCCTGCCTCCACAGGTATAATGCCCCCAGCTTACAAGGTAACTCAACGATGTCTTCTTCTCCTGCCCTTTGGTCATTTATCGCAAACGCAGGCATTGTGGTTAAAGCGGTCATGCTCATCCTGACTGCTACCTCAATTATTGCCTGGACAATGATCCTTCAAAAGTTCTTTTTTTTACGTCAAACCCAGAAGCTATCTGAAAAATTTGAAAAAGTGCTGTGGTCCGAAATCAACATGCACACGTTAGATAAATTTAACATCAAGCGCAAAGCCAGTTGCGGTCTTATTCGCATTTTTCACGCTGGATTGAATGAATTTAACTACCTCATTCACCAAAGCCCGTCAAAATCCACCGTACTAGAAGGCTCCGATCGTGCAATGCGTGTCGCCCAAGCTAAAGAAATTGAACAGCTGGAACAGAACCTCTCCTTTCTGGCCACCGTGGGCTCAACAAGCCCCTATATTGGACTATTTGGCACTGTGTGGGGCATCATGACTGCCTTCACAGCATTAGGCGGTGCACAACAAGTTACCATTGCGATGGTTGCCCCCGGTATTGCAGAAGCATTAATTGCAACCGCCATTGGGCTTTTCACTGCCATTCCAGCTGTCATTGCGTATAACCGTTTTACACATGAGGTAGAGCGCATTATCCATCGCTATGAAACCTTCCAAGAACGCTTTAAAAATCTTCTTCATCGGAAAATTCACACCCATGCGCAAACACAGTTACAAAAAGAAATCGCTTGCTGAAATTAACGTCGTTCCTTACATCGATGTCATGTTAGTGCTGTTGGTCATTTTTATGATTACAGCACCGATGCTTTCGCAAGGGATTCAGGTTAAACTCCCTCAAACAGAATCCAGTGCGCTATCTGCGCCTCAGGAACCCATTATTGTCAGTGTTGATGCAAAAGGTGATATTTTTTTAAATATCTCTGAAACACCCCACGCGCCCATGGATACCATGGCTTTGCTGAATCAGGTAGCTGCCCATTTAGCAGTTGCTCAGCAAAAAGGAGAAAAACGTCCCGTTTTTGTGAAAGGGGATACAGATGTTCATTATGGTGAAGTCGTCAAAACCATGTCTTTACTCCAGCAAGCTGGTGCTGAAGAAGTCGGTTTAATGACCGAACCTCAAACCAACCAAACTCAGAGCTAAGCTATGAAAGCATCTTCGTTAAAAAGTTATCAATTCCCTTTTCTCTGTTCTCTTGTATTTCATATGACGTTATTTTTATTGATTTTCACTCAGATCCCACGCTCTACGTCATCGTCTCCACAAACCAGTGCTACAACCTCATTGCCATCACCTGAACCCTCAGCGCCAATCAAAGCCATTTCAGTTGATGCCCAGGCCGTAGAATCTGAGATTGCTAAAATCAAAAAACAGGAAGCACAGAAAGCTGCGCTCAAACAACAAGCGTTAAAAAAGCTGCAACAGGAAACCATAAAAGCTAAAAAAGCGCAGGAAGCGATGAAAAAGATCGAAGTTGCCAAAAAGAAGCTTCAGCAAGAAATTCAGAAAAATAAAGCCCTTGCTGAACAACAAAAAAAGCAGGCTTTGGCAGAACAGAAAAAGGCTGAAAAAGCACGTCAAGAACTTGCCGTTCTCAAAAAAAAGCAGGCTAAGGAAGCTGCTGAGCTCAAAAAACAGCAAAAAGCTGCCGCTGAGCTCAAAAAACAAAAGGCTGCTGATGAATTAAAAAAAAAACAGCTAGCGCAAACAAAAAATAAAGCAGAGACTCAAGCCGAAACTTCCTCCCCAAATCCGGCAACGAATGCACTCACAGATCATCAACGCTCTGAAATGGATAAATATCGTCAACTGATTACCCAAAGCATCGGACAAAACTGGATTGTACCGGATAATGTAGACAAACACCTTTCCTGCGAATTAATCATCAAGGTTGCTCCGGGCGGCGCTGTTCTGAGTGTTCAGCTCGCCAGAAGCAGCGGAAATTCCACCCTGGACCACTCAGCACAAACCGCAGTCATGAAAGCATCGCCATTACCTGTACCGGGTGATGAGCAGTTGTTTGAAAAATTTCGAGAACTCAGCCTAACGGTTCGTCCTGAAGATTTCTAACTAGGTTAAAATATACCCTTGTAAGATTCGAGCATGCTTTCTGAAGCTTCATTAAGCTCATTTTGGCCTTCTTCTGTCTCTGTTAATTTTTGATTAAACAAGCAAAAAACTTGTCCTAATTTCCCTGAGTTTTCTTCCTTTCCGTATCTCTCTGCATATGAATTATTCTTTTCAATATATAATTCTGTGAGTTCTCTCATATATGCTATTTTTTCGTCTGGCTCAAGGTGGCTTGCTTGAAAGATGGCATCTATGTCTCTAGAGAATTGTTTTGCCAATTTGTCCCTTTTAACGGTTAACTTGTAACCAATAATCCTTAAGAAATTATTTTTAAAATCTCCTTTTTTATATTCATTCAATGCTGTGATATTTTCATGGAAAAGCTGCTTAAAATAACCAAGTACATCTTTAGCAGGCGTTTGCCACATATTATAATTAGAATTTAGCTTACAATGCTTACTTATCTCTTTAGGCAATTTATTGAACGTTAATACTTCCACATTTGAAAGATCAACGCCTTTATCCTGAAAATGGTTCAATAATCTGTAAACGTTAAATAATGACGGTCTGTAATGCCCGCTGTGTGTATTGATTTCTTTTAACTGTCCATTTTCAATTCTAAACTCTCCTGCTGCAATAACTGGGGATCCCGCATTCATTGATGAATGAAACAAGATTTCACCCTCCTGATCTTCGTCTGGCTTTCCGCAAAGGTGTTTAAAAAATGAAATTTCACCGTTGGCATTGACAGTAAAGGCAGCATAACCTTCTTCACCGTGGGCAACCAGGTTAGATGAATCAAATTTTTCCCCTTCGTGATAAAACTCCCCATTCCTTATCATCAACCTATGTTTTGCTCGCTCTTCGGGAGTAAAATAATTAGAATTATACTTCCTATCTAATTCTCTACCCCTGCGATTCACATCAAGCAAATTTTGGTTTGTTATGGCACGATCAATCGGTTTACGTTGACGACTAGAAAGGAGCGTTGTTTTGGGAATGATTCGTGATTTTGGATCAATAACCTGCTTAAGAAACTTAGGGGCTTGATTAGGGATATACTCGGGATTGTGCTCTTTGTACATCTCTCTTTCCATCATCATGAGAGCAAGCTGGTCTCTCAAATGTATATCAGGGATTTCCTGAAGATCAAAGGCAAAAACCAAAAATTCAAGAGCAGTCCATCTTTCTTTTGCGCTAGATTCTTTATGATTATAGCGCTCCCACGCACGATCAATTCGTGTTCCTAATGTTCCACTTTCTGATTTGAAATATTCATTATTAGTATACATATGCTTCTCATCAGGCTTGATAGATTAAAATGTAATTGTGTTTGATAATTAATGATCTCATTTCCATGTTAACGTAATCTTAAAATCCTACTTTTTAACCTAAATTCGGCAGTTGGAAACGTAGCGAGAAGGGCTAAGGAGCTGAAGATGTGAAATATTTTTTACCTTTTTTGACGAAAGCGTAGTCACCTCTACGGTGAGGCAAAAAAGGTAAAAAATATTTTGCAGATTCAGTGCATTAGACCTTCGTAGTAGTTTCCAACTGCCGAATTTAGGTTTAAGTGTTACCCCCCCCATTTTCACTCATAAAAACTCTATAAATCCATGATTTATAGAGTTTTTATGGGAAATGAAAGAAAAGGAAAGTGTAAAAAAAAGAAGTGGGAAACTGAATAGGGTCTAAGCTTTTACAACTGTAGAATCATAGTTATGGCTTTAATCGTAATTCCTACTACAGTATGAGGAATGACAACTTCTGCTTTTCCAGATGCGTTTTCTTCTTTGATTTTAAAGATCACTTTATCATTTTTTATATAAGGGAAATACGCTACCTGTCGACCTTGCATAATTGTCTGACCATTGATCGCACAACTCAGTGTTGAAAGCATTTTTTTGCTTGGATGTATTGTTTTACCAGTTATACTTGGCGTTCTAATCGTATTGCCTGTACTCGGACTGGTACCACCGATTGGATTGATAAAATTACCACCTAACCTAGCTGGCGGAACTTTTAAACTCCATTCTTGATTCATCTGAGTAAAAGGCCCTGCTTGTTTACATGTTAAATTTATATGTGCACTGCTGCTATTTTTAACTTCAAGCAAAACAGGAATAGTCCCATCAGCAAACGCTGCATTAGCAAAACAAAGCAGCGGGATTAAAGCTCCAACGAGCTTAAGATATGTTTTTATTTTTATCATTGTCCTACCTCATTAAACTGAGTTAAGTATTTTTATGTATGTTTAATTTCACTTTTTGTTATAAAAAATCAGTAACAGAAATAACTAATGTAAGCCTACCTCTATCGTAAGCAATTAATATTGCATAGCTGCTTACTACTCTTACTACTAATATACTAAAGATTTATTAATGTTTTATTAGGGCGCATCAAGAATCAAATTGACCTCCTCTGCACTGGATAAAACTCAAACATAATGCTTCTCCTGAGGTTTTTAAAGTCAGATTTTTTAAGTGGATAATGCCTTCAAAATAGTTTAAATTAGACGCAATTAGTCTGGTTAAAGACCCGGGCTATAACGAATCAGAAGCGGCGAGGAACCTGGATATATCGGCAAGCACATTAAATCGCTGGGTTAAAGAATATGAAAAAGAGGGAAGCCAGGTTTTTTGAGGGAACGGTAAGCTCACAGCGGAGCAACTTGAAATCAGACGTTTGAAGGAAGCAAACAGGCGGCTAAAGATGGAAGGAGCATGGGCACAAAGCTTAAGGCTGGTTTGGTTTGCGATGCCTTAAAGATGGCTCTTTGGCTGAGAAAACCTGAAAGGGGTCTCATTGTACATTCTGACCAAGGGACACAATACGCAAGCCATCCATACCGACAATTGATGCAGTATATAAAAAATGGATCACTAAAAATACCTTAACTGGGTTGGTCAATTTTGCTTGACCATATCAGGATTTAGTAGTAGCAATTTTTAGTCAGTAACAAGGGAAAAATTGTATCTGAAATTTTGGCTATTAGTGCTATTAGTGCATTAGTGGTCTAGATTTTTCACCCGCTTTATCTTTTCCCTTAATTGTCTCCTAACGCAACTCGAAATTTTTTAGCTCCAGGGTATTGTTGTCTGCTCATCTTCTTTTCTCCAAATATTTAATTTAACATGTCGATTAAATATTTGGGAGCATTTCAAGGACATAGCTGCTTTCCTTCCTTGGATAAAATATAGACTTCCCTCCTATTCAGCTTTTTACCAAATCTTAATCGAATTGTGAATACAGATTCTAAGAATCGTTTCGATAACAGATCAAAAGAAGGCAGGTTTTTGAGTATTTTCCTCGTTCTGTTGATTTGAATGAATATTCAAGAAAGCAGGATCAAAGATAAGGTTCAACGCGTTACCTTTGTCTACTTCTTCTCCATCAAAAGAAAAGTAAATTAGGTAAGCTTTTAATGTATACAGGGTATCATTTTTGCGAAATTTGCTGGGCGGCAAAGAACGAAAGTTTTTTAATGCATTAACTATAAGATCCTGTAATTCAGGAGCAGTGTCTTCTTGAGTGACATTCATCAAAAAATGCGCTAGGGAACTGTTTAGATCTTTAAACCAGATGGAATCTTCAGAGATATTTGAAATTAGGTTAAAAAAGGTTTCTATCCCTTCATGTGTAAAAGTTTAGACCCGATCTGACAGTTACCCGTTTTAAGTCGTTTTAGTAGTAACGAATCTGTCAGTTTAGGTTGAGATTGTCGACCTTTTCCTTCCAGATTGCTTTCCCCTCCAGTAAAGTTTGCATGGGTGTTCTGCCACAGCACATTTTACCTTGATGGGTTAGTGCTGCTATCCGGCTTTCTGTTAGAATGTAATTCTCTTTGACAGATTTTTCCTCCAAGGCTTTCAATCTTTCTTTGAAAGAAGAAGGTTTATGCCTTAGCCAGATGCCCCCAACCCCGCTTGGAGAAACAAATGTTTCCTCTTTCCTCAGCTCATTGCTCGCTCTTAATTGCCCATAAGCTGGGAAATCCGTCGCTATTTTTAAAACCGCTCTAAGAGCCGCTGCCTATCATTTCTTAAACTTGATCAATGCTCTTGCCGACATCCCCATCATCGTATAAGACCAGCCTAAAAAAATCAAATCGATACCCACAAATAAACCAATAATATAAAGGCTTGAATACGGCCAGCTCAAGAGAATTAAAGTACCCAGTAAGAGTGAAACCAGACCACTGAACATACCCCAGCCCCAATTAGGGGTTTGAACCGCAGCAGAATAGAACAGTCGAAAAACCCCAACACCTGTATAAAATAAACCCAATAACAACGTAATGGAAACAGAAGCTGAAATCGGATGTTTGATCAAAAGCACACCGGCTATCAGATATAAAAGACCGATGAATAAATGCCCTAAAAATCCTTTCCACTTCCCCCACCAAGTATGAAAGGCATCAAAGGTAATGATGACCCCTCCCATGAATATGATAAAACCTAAAAAAATGACGGAAATTACGGTTGTAAATCCTACAGCGCCAATTGCAACTGCCCCCAGAATCATTAATAAAATACCCCAGGCAACTACCCAGCCCCATCTTTTGCCCAATGCGATTAATTCTGAATCGCTGAATTGAAAAGAACCGTTCATCATCTTTTTCCTTTGTATTTTTTCACAATCATGATTTATTATAGTCAGCTTAACAGCACAAGCGAGGGTTTTTCAGCAATTCCCACACTACTGGGCAGGAATTCCTAAGGTTTTTTTCATTATGCTCCCATACTACACACTACTATCATTACTCGTCGTTTTTTGGTCTACCAATATTATTTTCACTAAGGTTGCCCTGGCATTTATTTCACCGATTTATCTCACATTTTTTCGTCTGCTTATAGCAGCTTTGGCCATGCTGCTTTTTCTTGCCTGGCGGCGCCAGCTCACCCTTCCCTCGCTAAAGGATTTACCTCTGATTTTTAGTATCGGTTTATTACAAATGGGCGTTTTTCAAATTCTGATGACTTATGGCATGTCTTATGTCCCTGCAGGCCGGGCAGCTATGCTTGTCTATTCAACCCCCTTATGGGCAACCCCCATTGCCATCCTCTTTTTTCAGGAAAAGCTCACCCCTTTAAAATTATTAGGACTCACATTAGGCTTATCTGGGCTTTTTATCTTGTTTAATCCGGCATCATTTAACTGGGCTGACCCCAAAGTTATTCTGGGCAATGGTTTACTGCTGCTTGCCTCTTTTCTCTGGGCAGGCGCCATGCTACATGCCCGATTTGGCAAATGGCATCGTTCTCCGCTGGCCCTCGCCCCCTGGCAATTACTCATCAGTATCATCCCACCGCTACTTTTTCTCCCCGTAGAGTCTTATCAGGCAATCCAATGGAATACAGGGATCTTAAGTATTCTTCTTTATAACAGCGTCATCGCGACTGCATTTGGCATGTGGGCAAACAGTACGGTAACAAAAGAGCTTCCTGTCGCTGTCACCTCATTGACATTACTTACTGTCCCTGCATTTAGCCTGCTGCTTTCTGCTATGCTGCTTGGAGAAGCGATAACCCCCTGGAACTTCATGGCAACGCTTTTTATTATGGGAGGTGTTGGTTGTATTGGAATGGATAGAAAACCTTTGAAAGCAGCTTCTATCACTAAATCAATATAAATACTGTTCCGTCATTGCGAGCGAAAAGTGGCAATCCAGACAGGAGCTTATATCGAAGGGGCAAGCTTATGAAGCTTTAATAAGCTTGGGGCTGGATTGCCGCGTCGCTTCGCTCCTCGCAATGACGGGGGGCGGTTAATTTGCTCAACAACATAGTTGATCCAGTCAGACACTTGTATCGAGGGATTAAGCTTATGTGGCTTTAATAAACTTGAGCATGGATTGCCACGCTTCGCTCGCAATGACGGGGGAATCGTTACAAGACGGGGAAGTAGTTACAAATTGACTGTTCAATGACTCACACCCTAATACTCATTCTAGTTATACGTCGATTTTAATACACAACGACACCCTCACTTCCGCCCACCAGCAAGTCATCTGCGGTTCTGTTTGCAAATATGCCATTCTCTACAACACCCGTAATGACATTAATCTGATCTTCCATGCGAGAGGGCTCTAACAAATCCAACCCATAAACATCTAGAATGATATTTCCATTATCCGTGACAAAATCTTCACGATAAACGGGATGACCGCCTAATCTCACCAGCTCACGACCTGCATAACTACGCGCCATGGGCATCACTTCCACAGCAACTGGAAAGTCTTTACCCAGCAATTTCACCTGCTTGGTTTCATCTGCAATACAAATAAAACGCTTCGCCACCTTGGCCAAAATTTTTTCTCGTGTATGCGCTCCTCCCCCTCCCTTGATCATCTGAAGATGTGCATTTATCTCGTCAGCGCCATCTATATAAATATCGACCTGATCTACTGCATTTAAATCATACACGACAAATCCTGACGCCTTGAGTTTTTCTGCCGTTCTCTGAGAGCTGGCCAAAGTACCCGCAATTCGATGTTTTATGACAGAAAGAGCAGCTATAAAATGATCCACCGTAGAGCCTGTGCCTACACCAACCATCATTTCGTCTTCAATATAATCCAGCGCTGCTGTCGCACATGCCGCCTTCATTTGATCTTGTGTTTTCATGACTGGATACCATGGCTTTTCAGAAATGCATCTATTTTAGGCTGACGACCTCTGAACTTTGTAAATAGAATATTAGGGTCCTCTGTTCCACCAGTTTCTAAGATCCAATGCATAAACTCCCGCCCAGTTTTGGGGTCTAAAATACCGTTTTCTTCGAACTTGGAAAATGCATCACACGCCAATACCTCAGCCCATTTATAGCTATAGTAGCCCGCTGCATACCCCCCTGCAAAAATATGTCCAAAACTGTTTTGAAAGCGATTGTAAGGCACTGTCGGAATCACTGCCACCTGACTCCGCACATCATCCAACAGGCTTTGTATCTGATTTTTTTGCTTCGGATCAAACTCCATATGCAAACGGAAATCAAATAAGGAAAATTCTAATTGTCGCACCATAAGCATTGCCGACTGGAAATTTTTCGCCTTTTTTAATTTCTGATATAGCACGTCAGGTAAAGGTGCCTGGGTCTGATAGTGACCACTGATTAAATCTAATCCTTCTTTTTCAAAACACCAATTCTCCATAAACTGACTGGCAACCTCAACAGCATCCCAGGGCACGCCATGAATACCTGAAACAGGCGCGAAATCCACCATTGTCAGCATATGCTGCAGCCCATGACCAAATTCATGAAATAATGTGCATACTTCCTCATGAGTAAACAAGGCAGGTTGATCTTCTACAGGTGCATTAAAATTACAGGTTAAGTACGCAATGGGAATTTGAATATGACCATCCCTTAATTTTCTACGGTCTCGTCCATCATCCATCCAAGCACCGCTTCGCTTTTGGGCACGAGCATATAAATCCAGATAAAACTGACCTCTTACCCCTCCGTTTTCATCCCGAATTTCAAAGAAACGCACTGCTGGATGCCAAATGTCCACACCCTTTTTTTCTGTGATTTGAATGCCAAACAATTCATGTACAATTTCAAATAGTCCTGACAAAACCTTATCTTCTGGAAAATAAGGCCGCAAATCTTCCTGGGAGATGTCATATTCTGCCTGACGAAGTTTTTCGCTGTAATAAGCAATATCCCAGGGTTTTAATGTCTCAACCTGATACTGAGTCTTCACAAACTGAGTTAATTGCTGGAAATCTTCCATCGCTTTCGCATGGGAGGCCTTGACTAATTCCTGTAAAAAATCCATGACTTCTTGCGTTGATTTCGCCATTTTAGGCACCAATGAGAGCTCTGCATAATGATCAAAACCTAATAACTGGGCTAATTTAAGACGAGCCTCCAGAATGGATTGCATCACCCTGTCATTATTCCATTTCCCTGCATTTGGCCCTTCACCGGAAGCACGAGTAACAAAAGCAACATACATGGTTTCACGCAAACTTCGATCATCTGCATAGGTCATCACAGCAATATAGGAGGGTGCTTCCAAGGTAAACAAGCATCCTTTCAAGTCTTTCCGCTCAGCAGATTGTTTTGCCAATGCAATCGCATGTTCCGGCAAGCCTGCTAATTGAGCTTCATCTGTTACCAGTCGCTCCCAACCATCCGTTGCATCCATCACATTTTGTTCAAATTCATTGTTCAATTGAGACAATTGCTTTTTCAAAGCAGCAAAGGTTCTCCGATCTCTTTCAGACAGCTCTACCCCTGCCAGGCGAAAATCACGCAACATATGCTCAATCACTTGTTTTTGTGCTGTATCAAATGTTTGATAGGCAGCACTGTCTTTAAGCGCCTTCACTGCCTCAAATAAATCCTGGTTTTGCCCCAGCTCGGTGGCATAATCCGATAATTTAGGTAAGCAAGCTGAATAACTTGCCCTCAGTGCCTCTGTACTAACCACGGAATGTAAATGATTAATAGGTGACCAAAACTGGCTCAGTTTGTCATCCATTTCCTCTAGAGGCTCCATTAGATGAGACCAACTTGGAGTGGACGGCTGCTGATTCAGCAAAGCTTTCAGTGCTTTACGGTTCTGACTGAGCAGCTGGTCTAATTGAGATTCAATTTGATTAGGCTGAATTTTAGAAAAAGTAGGTAAATGATTCATAAATACAGGTCCTTTTAAAGAAAGAAAGCGTTCAGTTTCTGCCTTCCCGGCCACGGAAGGCATACTCTTACACACAACTAGTAAAAAGCTCGTCACTGCGAGGAGCGAAACAAAGTCCGTCATTGCGAGGAGCAAAGCAAAGCCCGTCATTGCGAGGAGCAAAGCGACGTGGCAATCCAGGCCCAAGTTTATTAAAGTCACATAAGCTTAGGTCCTGAATAGAGGTCCTGGCTAGATTGCCGCGCTTCGCTCGCAATGACGAGAGCAATCGCCACGTAATACTTATGTATAAGAGTATGCCATGAAAGGCCAGAATGACAGCGTTATTAAACGCCGATCAAGTCACAGAATATCAACTAAAAAGAAGGACTTTTCATTTCTTCCTTAGCCACCTCTAAAGCATATTGATAATCTTCATCAATGGCTTGTTTTTCCTCTGGGTCGAGATCTTCTAGCCGCAAAGCTTCTGCCTTGATCGATTCCAATGTTTCTTTTAAAGATTCCGGAGATAGTTCAAGCGTCATACGCATCAACTCCTGATGTCTTTGGTCTTGAAGGGCTAAAGCTTCTTTATCTTCACTTGAAAGCGTTTCCGAAGCACTCATATCCAACACATGGCCAACAAATAAGGTCCCTGAATGATATAAACAATCACCATCTCCCAGGGTAACGCCTTCATAAGGATACTCCACCCCATTCAAAGAAAACCCTTTATACTCCCAATGCGCATTAGAAGTACAATCCAGGTGCAGCATAAACGGACTCTCGATATCATTATCATTGTAAACATATTCTCCTCTTAATGTTTTTTCAGGGGTATTGCCCTGCTCATTTTGAGGGTAATGAAAATCTTTAATGGTGACTGGAACACCTAGCAACTCAGCTAAAGCAATGGCTTCAATCTCAGTTGCATGCACCTTACTCTTAGACTGATGCTCTAAAAATTCTGCGGTTTGCACGACATCATCAAAATAGATTGTGCGCTCTTCTTGAGTCCCTTCATCAACCACAACAGACCGCTGGATCTCATGCGAGTCAATCTCTTTAACATTTTGAGCAATCCAACTCTCTCCCTGACGCAAATAATCTATGGTTGCTTTTCTCAGTCCTGCAGAAACAGCCTGAAAACGTGTATTTGTTTGAAAGCGATGAGTGGCGCTAGCAGGAGATGCATGATCGTTCCCACTCTCCCAAAACGTTTTATCTCCAGGATTGACCCAAAAATGATGAGACATATCGCTACCTCTTCTAAAATTTATTAAAATGTTTTTTTATCTAGTCTAATAAAAAGGTCTTAAGAGAATATTAAACCATTTTTGTACTTTATACTATAACTGCACTCAAACAAAACCCGTGCAAAAATTCCGTCATTGCGAGAAGCAAAGCGACATGGCAATCCAAATCTGGGTTTATTAAAGCAGTATAAGCTTAGATCTCCTGGATAAAACCGCCTGACTGGATCAACTATGTTGTTAGGTAAATTAACTGCCCTCCGTTATTGCGAGGAGCGAAGCGACCTGGCAATCCAGTCCCAAGTTTATTAAAGCCACGTAAGCTTAGGTCCTGAATAGAGGTTCCTGGTTGGATTGCCGCGCTTCGCTCGCAATGACGAGGGCTGTCGTCACATAATATTTATGTGTAAGCTTATGGATCAAGTCACGGGGCGTTGGGCGATAGTAACAACTAGTAACGGCATGTTAATGTTTTTTTAATCTTAAAAAGATAAACTGACGAAAAGGCCAAGAATGGCAAAGAAAAGAAAGGTAACAGGTTATGAAAGTAACGAAACGTATTGGACAAGGGTTTAAGTTTTTAGTAAATTTCCCTCGCTGGATGGGCTGGGATCGAATTAGAGATTCTGCTAAACAGATTGGCGGTATGGCTAAATCGATAACGACTGTCCGGCAAGCTAAACATCAGGAAACCTTTGAAGAAGCCATTAAAAGATTGAACTTAAGCGAAGAAGAGATCACCAAGCAAATATCACGACATATTTGGATGTTCTCTCTTTATGCCACCTTGGCACTGGCCATGTTTGTCTACGCGTTTTATTTATTATTCACCCAATATTATCAAGGATTTATACTAGGTATATTTGTCGGAATTCTTACCTCTAGCCTGGCTTTTCGTGAACATTTTTATTATTTTCAGATGAAAACCCGGCAGCTGGGATGCACATTTCAAGACTGGGTAGACTTCGTTTTGAGGAGGGCTCAAAAATGACCATCAAATTACGATATTTTCTCACCGTTTTATTCGGTATCTGCATATCTGGTATTGCACTTGCTGCAGACATAGGGCCAGATAGCGTAGACCAGATGTCTTTTTTAAGGCCGCCATTAACTGACAAATCCATCAGTTATTTATCTCAACTGTTTGGTACGGTTGGTACTGTGCTGCATGGCACCAGCGGACAACTTTTAGGCAAAATATTTGAAGTTTTTAACCTAGGTATTTTAGCCATTGCCGCTGTTTTTGCGACTTATACCATCTTTAAATCTGTGTTAGGCACGGCTCAAGATGGTGAGTTCATGGGCAAACAAGCAAAATCGGGGTTTGTTGCCATAAGAACCTGCTTGGGCGTTGGCCTTTTAGCGCCTGTGTTTACTGGTTATTCTGCCATTCAGGTGTTGGTCATGTTTGTGGTGGTTCATGGCGTGGGATTTGCTGATGCTGCCTGGGGAAGAGCATTAAAATACATCAGTGAAACCGGTCAAGTCTCTATCCCCCCTCAAGATGAACAAACGCAGAAAATGTTATCCAATTCTGCCTATTTCCTGTCTGCCTACACCTGTACTGAGGCCAGTAGAAAAGCGGACGAAAAACTCAATCAGGACATTAAGGAAGCCAGAGAAAAATCCGGTGAGGCAACACTTCAACCGTTGACAAAAAAACACTCTTATGTACCTTTCTTTGATAAAAATACCCCTGTATACAACTTTCCAGGCGGCGTTGGCTCAAACTATGGAGAAAATAAATGCGGATCGATCAAGTATACCGCTGGCGCAGGCACTTACACCTGGAATATTACCTGGTCCCCCACGGATTCTACCCGATCCGATGCGCGAGCTATGTTTACTTTTTCTGCTACGTCTTCAAACCCAAAAGACTGTGAAAAAGCACTTCAAGACATCAATCAGGAAGCTTCATTTCGAGCATTCAAAATAGATCAAGCTGAAAAGGCTGAACTTGATGATGCCTATCAGGCTTGTATCAAGCAGGTTGGCAGCACTGAAAGTAACGCCAAAGAAGGTATTATACAAATGGCTTTAAATTTACGCCCGGTTGCGCATGATTTAATCTATTCAGAGAAATTTCCTACACCTCCTGTAACGACAGGCGACACCTTCAGTTTCTTGAATAACAGAATCGTTGCAGCATTGATAGGCTCAGCTGCTGATTTTGTGAACATTACCCTGGCCCAAACGCTCAAGCAAGCTGGACCACGCAATAATCCAACCTTCCTTACAAAAAGCCAGATGGAACAAAAAGCAGAAAAGATTTTCAAACAATCTATCCGTTCAGGTTGGATCAGCGCAGGTGGACTTTATTATCAATTAGCCCAAATACAAAGGAAGGAAGTTGAGAGTAGCGAAAATTTATTCAAGGCAGGCACACTACCTCCTTCAAAAAAAGAGGATTACCAAACTAATTTTGGGTTCACCTCACCAGAAATGATGCAACGTGCTGCAGAAGCTGTTCAATCCATAGGAAACCCAACTTCTGAAAAAAATACTTATCTAAATGCAGCCATAAAGGTAACTAAAGAACAAGAAGTGTCAAACAAGCAAGATTTGCCTCAGCTCGTCTTACCAAAAGAGCTTGGCCCCTTAAATCAAACGCTCAGTAGAGCCACCAACGTATGGCGTAACTATCTTGTCAGCCGGGGAGATCCTATCTTGGGCCTTCAAATGGTAGGTTTTCTTAATATGAACATTGCTGGAACAATCTTTGTATCCTCTCTTGTGATTGCTGGAATCACGTCCTTATTATCAACAACAGCGCTTGGAACAGGAGCTCCAGGCACAGCTGTGACCATCATGATGACAATCCTCCCTGCCATATACTTTTTTATTGCTTCATTTTATGCAACTGGAATCACGATGGCGGTTTACTTGCCCCTTGTACCGTTCATGATCTTTATTTTTGGCGCAATTGGCTGGGTGATTTCAGTGATGGAAGCCATGGTAGCAGGACCCTTGGTTGCACTAGGCATTACACATCCAGACGGGCAGCATGACCTGCTTGGAAAAAGTGAAGCCGCCGTTATGTTCTTGCTGGCTGTCTTTTTAAGACCTGTTTTAATGGTGATCGGTATGCTAGGCGGCATGATCTTATCTAATATTGGTCTTCGTATGATTAATGTAGGATTTAATGCAATCTCTGAAGGTACGATCGCTTTGTCAGGCATTTCATTCATTGTCGTGCAAATTATGATGCAATTTGTTTACGTCGCCATTATCATTGCTGTGGTCAACCAGGCGTATAGTTTGATTTATCACATACCTGATAAAGTGTTACGCTGGATGGGTGCACCTGAAGCAGGCCTTGGCAAGCCCGAGGGTATTGGTAGAGTTGAACAAGCTTCAGGTGAGTCTGCCAAAGAAATAGGAGCCAAGACACATAAAACAGGCGTTACAGCCTCTGACAAAGCGTGGGGAGGCACAAAAGGCAAGATTGAAAAAATAGAAGAATCCAAAAAAACCGACCTGGAATCTGACGAATAAACCGCTGAAAATGATTCCAGCTTATCCAAAAAACTGATACTCTACTGAATTGAATGACTCAAGGCAGTAGAGTATTTACGCATCCGTCATTGCGAGCGAAGCGCGGCAATCCAGACAGGTGTTTGTATTTGTAAACCAAAGTCAGGCGGCTTTATTGGGTCTGGATTGCCGCGTCGCTGCGCTCCTCGCAATGACGGGTTTTGCGACGCTCCTCGCAATGACGGGCTTTGCTGCACTCTTCGCAACAACACGCTTTGCTATGCTTTTACAACGATGGATAAGCAATGATAATGGTATGCTCATATGATCTTTTCAGATAAAACTCAGCCACAAACACCTCCCCAAAGTGAAGTCAAACTGATTCCCGTTTTAAAAGCTGATCAATTGCTTTCAAATTTAAGAAGCCAACCTTGGCTTAAGCAGATTAAAGGATACGTAGACCTCCCCGACCCACATTTTGAAGCCCTTTATGTCAGCTTAATCGAACGGTTTTCAGAATTCGTTCAGATTTTACCCGCTACCACTGAAGGCAAGCTTGGAAACTTACTCTCTGAAAGTTTAGCCCGAGCCATTCTGGCAACCAAAACGGCCTATGAGTCCGATCCCGATAAGTTCAAACAAGAGCCTCGCTATGCCTATGCTATTTTCAGTGCCTCTTTACTACTCAACATTGGTGCGATTACGAACAGCAAGGTGACCCTTTCCGATAAAGACGGTCGTTTCTTGGCAGACTGGCTTCCCTATCATGGCAGCTTGGTTGGAAAAGGCCAGTACTATAAAATACATCGTTATTTGGAAGTCCCTGCGTACTTACATCGGCATGTCACCACCATCCTGGCAAGACAACTCATGCCTGAATTGGGTTTTTCATGGCTAGCTGAAGATGCACGACTCTTCCACATGTGGCTGGCTTTACTCAACGGTGATCGAGCCAGCGCCAGTGTCCTGGATTTTATCCTGGCCTTTACCATGGAAGAAATAGAAGAACTGTTAAAATCCCTGGAATCTTCAGAAGAACTTGATCTGTTGCCTGTTGAAGAGGAGATCATCCTGCTTCAGGCGCCTGAAATCGAAGAGGCTGAAAACTTCCTGCAATGGTTAAAAGAGGAAATTGAAAATGGCAATATCGTCCCGAATGGATCTGATGAACGGTTGATTGTGCTTTCAGAAGGGGTTTTTGTATCGATGGAACTGTTTAGACAATTTTGCAGTTCCTTTTCCAGCCAGTACTTTACCGTTGTCGTCAAAGCATTTAACCATTTGGGGTTGACGCAGCTCTCTGGCAGTGATTACCGATCACTTCAATGGCTTGAATCTGCCAGGCAGTCCATTGAACAACATCAAAAAACTGACTTCACCTCTGAATCCAGCAAATCCTCCCTTGGGTTTCTCAAGCACAGTGCCACCGCCGACAAAACCACAAGCCATAAAGCTGAACAAACCGGCGTGCTACTAAAAGACGCTAGTTTACTCTTAAAGGAAAGTGTTGCCCCTGTTCAATCAGCCAGAGTTTCTCCCCCAGCTACCCAATTAGATAAATTACCTCAGCTAGAATCACCCATGGGGGTGGCTTTGTCGTTTAAAATGGTATGATGATGCGATACAGAGCCAAACAACACTGTGAAGATCACCTGTCATTCTGGATTGCCGCGTCGCTGCGCTCCTCGCAATGACGAGACAGGAATGTTTCGATGCTCTAAAAGCTCCCATTGCACTGTTCACCCATTGTTGCAAGGAGGGGACACTTTTTCTACCCGTCATTGCGAGGAGCGTAGCGACGCGGCAATCCAGGACTAAGATTACTTCTTATAACAATGTTTCATACAAGTCTAACCATCCTGGGTTTAAATGCTCAATGAGCGCCAATTTCTTTTTCCTGGAACCTGCTTTAATCACTTTTTCACGCTCAATCGCACTGAGCATTGTTTCATGCTGCTCAAAATAAACCAGATATTCACACCCATACTTTTTTGTAAAACCTGCTATCTCTCCAGTTTTATGCTGATAAGCACGCCTAATAAGGTTTCCTGTCACTCCTGTGTAAAGGGTGCCATTTTGTTTATTTGTCATTATGTATACATGTGGTTGTATTTTTCTGCGATGTGTCATGGCTTTCTCTATCTTATCAAGGACTCATTGTTTATACTCGCTCATACAACCTTAAATAAACCCCGTTCTGGATTGCCGCGTCGCTGCGCTCCTCGCAATGACGAAGGTATGATAACCATCATCGAGTAAAACATGGATCAAAATCCCAAAAATCCACGGATTCACCCACTCAATATCCTATGCTTTTCCGCGCTACTTATTTTTTTACTCTTTATATGGCAAGGTCACGTTGGATTTAGCCTGTGGGATGAAGGCTTTCTCTGGTACGGCGCTCAACGTGTGATCGCAGGGGAGGTGCCCATTCGAGATTTCATGGCATATGATCCAGGACGATATTATTGGTCAGCCATGTTTATGCACTTTTTGGGTGATACGGACATCATGACATTACGAACCGCCATTGCGGTTTTTCAAGTTCTGGGGCTATTCACTGGGCTTCTGCTCATCGCTCGATCTTTCACCCACCGCAGCAAAAACACACTCCTGTTCTTAATGCTCTCAGCAGCTATTCTCATACTCTGGATGTTCCCTTCTCATAAGTTGTTCGATATCTCTCTCTCGATTTTCTTATTAGGCATTCTGACTTTTCTCATCGAGCATCCATCCAACCCACGTTATTTTATAACAGGAATAGGGCTTGGTTTAATCGCTGTTTTTGGAAGAAATCACGCCCTGTATGGCGTGGTTAGCACTCTGGGCGTCATGATCTGGCTAGCCTTCAACGCTTCTAAAAGCACAAGTTTTATTCAAGCCCTCCTCTATTGGGCAACAGGTGTGTTGGTTGGGTTTACCCCCATGCTCCTCATGATTGCCTTTGTCCCTGGCTTTGCTAAAGCCTTCTGGGAAAGTATTTACTTTTTATATGAACAAAAAGCCACTAATCTCCCTTTACCCATTCCATGGCCCTGGAAAGTGGACTTCTCATCGGTTTCCCTTTATAAAGGCATTCGAGATGTATTGATTGGCCTTTTTTTTATAGGCCTCCTGGCTTTTCCCATATTCGGCATGGCATGGGCTGGTTTCCAAAGATTCAAAAAGAGACCGCTCCCCCCTACATTCGTGGCAGCTATCTTCCTGGCACTGCCCTATGCACATTGCGCCTTCTCTCGTGCAGGGATCTCGCATCTTGCCCAAAGCATTTTCCCATTACTGATGGGTTCCCTGATTTTTCTTTCATCACAAAAAGCCTGGGTGAAATGGTCGCTCACCATCATCCTATTTTCTGCCAGCTTTTGGGTGATGTATCCTGTTCACCCGGCAGGAAAATGCCAGATTAGCCAGCGTTGCATCCCCGTTGAAATTTCTGGCAGTCATCTTCAGGTCGATAAAAAAACCGTAAAAGAAATCAACTTAATCAGACAAGCCGTAGCGCAACATGCACCCGACCAACAAAACTTTATCATCGCCCCTTTTTGGCCAGGCGCTTATTCCTTATTTGCTCGTAAATCTCCCCTGTGGGAAATTTACGCACTTTTTCCTCGCTCCAAAACCTTTGAGCAAAAAGAAATTGAACGTCTCAAGGTAGCAAAGCCTGCTTTTGCCTTACTGTTTGATTTTGCCCTAGATAAACGTGAAGCATTGCGCTTCAAGCATACCCATCCTCTCATCTATCAATATATCCTGGACCACTTTGAACCCAAACCAGGCTCACACTCGTCTCGTTATCAAATTTATACGGCAAAAAAAGAATGAAAAAAGTCGCTATCCTACAATCTAATTACATCCCATGGAAAGGCTATTTTGATCTGATCGCTGCGGTGGATGAATTCATCCTCTATGACGACATGCAATATACCCGACGCGATTGGCGTAACCGTAACCAGATTAAAACACCGAATGGCTCTCAATGGTTGTCGGTTCCCGTTAAGGTGAAGGGAAAATATCATCAAATGATCAAAGAAACCGAAATTGAGGGGACAGATTGGGCCATCACCCACTGGAAAACCCTGATACAAAATTATCGCCGGGCGCCATACTTTTCAGACATTGCAGATTGGCTAGAACCACTCTACCTCAACGCCACTTACACGCATCTTTCACACCTGAATCATCAGTTCATCCAAGCCATTTGCCACTATATAGGAATTCGCACACCCCTCTCTTTTTCCTGGGATTATCCGTTAGTTGAAGGAAAAACTGAACGGCTGGCACATCTCTGCGCGCAGGCGGGAGGCACTGAATACCTGTCAGGTCCCGCTGCAAAAGATTATATTGAAAATGGGATTTTTGAAAAAGCAGGCATCAAATTGACTTGGTTTGATTACATCGGCTATCCTGAATACCCTCAGCTTTGGGGTGAGTTTACCCACTATGTCAGTATTCTTGATTTACTCTTCAACTGTGGTAAAACAGCCCATCGTTACATGAAACATGTCAACCCATAAGGATTTTCATCGATGAAGCTTTCCATCGTCACGACACTTTATCAATCTGCTGCATATGTTCAGGAATTTCATCAGAGGGCAAGTGCGGTTGCACAGCAACTGGTTGGGGATGATTATGAAATCATCTATGTGAATGATGGATCTCCAGATCATAGTTTAGAACTAGTAGTGCAACTGGTTGAGCAAGATACGCATGTGATTGTGATTGATCTTTCTCGGAATTTTGGGCATCACAAGGCGATGAGAGCGGGGCTAGAGCATGCTCAAGGAGATAAAGTGTTTCTCATTGATAGTGACCTGGAAGAAGAGCCTGAATGGTTAATCCGCTTTTCTGAACACATGTCTACAGAACGCTGCGATGTCGTCTATGGGGTTCAACAAACCCGTAAAGGAAGCTGGTTTGAACGGTGGAGTGGCACACTCTACTACAAGATACTCAATTGGCTATCTAACATTGATCACCCCAAAAACATCACAACGGCACGACTCATGTCACGACGTTATGTCAATGCGTTTTTGCGCTATAAAGAATCAGAAGCTACTATTTCCTGTTTATGGGTAATCACAGGTTTTAAACAATCTCCACACAACGTAAAAAAACACTCGACCAGTCATTCAACTTACCACTTTTCCAAAAAACTCGGTTATTTGGTCAATTCCATTACATCCTTCAGTGCTGTTCCATTAAAAATGATTTTCTTTTGCGGTATTTTGATCTTTTTTATTTCGATGCTTTGTGCATCAAAACTTACGATTGATCGAATATTTATGTCAAAGCCCGTCGACGGCTGGACATCCATTATGGTATCTGTCTGGATTCTGGGCGGCACTATCATTTCATTTGTTGGCATTATTGGCATTTATCTCTCAAAAATATTTGCTGAGACAAAACAACGACCTTACATCATCACAAAGGATATCTATGGAAAGTCAGACTGAAAATATCAACACAAGCGTAGGAAGGAATGGTCAAATCCCTTATGGACTATTCACTCGTCATTGCGAGCGAAGCGCGGGAGTCCAAGCGGGAGACTCTATCCAGTACTTAAGCCTATACGGCTTTAATAAGCTTAGGGCTGGATTGTCGCGTCGCTGCACTCCTCGCAATGATGGGGAGTAGTTACTTGTGGTGAATAGTTACGGTAAAACGTTAAATGATTATTATGGTATTTTTGAACGGGTATTTTGGGTGGTTTGTCAAAGAGTGTAATACATGAAATGGTCTAAGCTTGGTCTAATCTTTTGTGCAGAGAATCAAAACAAATGGATGAAAAGTGGCGGCAGAGCCCCTGTTCCCTTGCATCTGGATGGAAATCGTTTTCGAATCTATTTCGCCTCCTATGATGATGAAGGTAGAGGTCGCATCTTTTCATTGGAATTAGATTTATCTCATCCCAACCAAATTTCAAATTTACAAATGCAACCCATTATTGATATAGGTCAAGTCGGATATTTTGATGATAATGGTATTATTCCATCTGATGCCCTCAAAATAGAAGACAAGGTTTATTTATATACCATTGGTTTTAGCATCAAAAACAAAATCATTTTTGATGCAGCGACCGGACTAGCCATCTCTAAAGACAATGGACAAACTTTCCATAAACTTACCGGGCCAGTAATCGATCGTGGCGTGATGGACCCTTGTTTCGCAGCCTCTCCTTCAGTCATGTATGAAAATAATCAATGGCGAATGTGGTATGTGTCTTGCGATAAATGGGAACCTCTAAACAAAGGATTTCGACACTTTTATAATATTAAGCACCGGACCTCTCTAGATGGTATTTATTGGGATCCTCATGCAACCGTGTGCATTGACTATGCCAATGAATATGAATATGCCATTTCTCGTCCTTCCGTTATCAAGGAGTCAGACCACTTATATCGTATGTGGTATTCTTACCGAGCACAAAGCCATATAGAAACTTATCGAATTGGGTATGCAGAGTCTAGAGATGGATTATCATGGGTACGCATGGATCATAAAGCAGGAATTGATGTCTCTGATCATGGCTGGGACTCAGAAATGATCTGCTATCCTTACGTATTTCAGCATGCTGGGAAAAAATACATGCTATACAATGGTAATGGGTACGGAAAAACCGGATTTGGTTTAGCTGTCCTGGGAGAAGATTAATGAAAAAGATTATCCTTGCTGGGAATGCGATCACCGCAGACATACTGTATCAGTATATCTCGCAAGATGATCGGTATCATGTCACAGCTCTCACTGTAGACGACCCTTTTTTAAAACAGGGTAAACTAGAAAATCTAGCATCCGTTCCATTATCCCAAATTACCGAATCCCATAGCCCAAAGCACTATAAGGTCATCATGGCAATGGGATACCACGACATTAACCGCAGCCGGGAATCCATGTTTCATCGCCTGAAAGCTGCTGGCTACTCCATTGAAACTTACATTCACCCCGATGCCAAGATACATACCCAGTTTCCTTTGGGAGAAGGTTGTGTTATTTTGCCCTCTGCCGTGATTGAACCGCATGTGCGTATCGGTGCCAATACCATGATCTGGGCTAATGTCACCGTAGCACATCATGCAAGCATTGCAGATCATTGCTGGATTGCATCAGGTGCAGTGCTGTCTGGGCAGGTTAAAGTCGAACGAAATTGCTTTATTGGTGTAAATGCCACGATTGTCAATGAAGTACACGTCCATGAATACGGCATCATTGGGGCTGGTGCCCTGATTACCAAAAGCACCAAACCCTCAACCGTCCATTTAGCCAGATCTGGAGAAGAATTCCGGTATTCTGCAGATGATTATGTGAAATTTTTTGGAATTTAGGACACACTCTCATTATGAATCAACGTTTAGCTTCCGTTTTGTCAGATGTCTTTGGCTTAAAGAGTGATCAAATCACCGTAGATTTGACTAAAGAACATGTCAGCAGCTGGGACTCTCTCAAACAAATGGACCTGGTCGTTTCTCTGGAAAAGGAGTTTAATATTGCCTTAGAAATCTCAGACATTATCCAAATGCATTCTATTCAAAATATCATAGACGTACTCTTGAGCAAGGGGGTAAACCTTGAAGCTTGATGGTGCAACAGCCTTAGTCACAGGCGGAGCAAAAGGACTGGGCTTGTCCATAGCAACTCAGCTACATGCACAAGGTGCAAAAGTTTTAGTGGCGGATCTTGACACTCAAGCCTTGGCCGCACTTCCTAAAGCAATAGAAGGGTATCCACTGGATGTCACTCAACCCACAGAAGTAGACACAACGGTAAAAGAACTCATAGAAAAACACGGCCATATTCACATCCTGATCAATAATGCCGGCACTATCTATAGTGAGCCCATGCTAAATATCATGAAGGCGCCCAAAATGATGCATGATTATCAACGCTTTCGTCAGGCAATCACCGTAAATCTGGATTCTGTTTTTATCATGACTTCTGCCGTCGTGGAGCAAATGATCATGCATCGAAGCAAAGGTGTGATTATCAATATCAGTTCGATTAGCGCTTGCGGCAACGAAGGACAAACTGCTTATTCGGCAGCTAAGGCAGGTGTCAATGCCATGACAGTTACCTGGTCTAAAGAGCTTGCCAAACTGGGGATCCGGTGCAATGCAGTAGCACCGGGTTTTATTGCAACAGACTCAACGCATCAAGCCCTCAATGATTCAATTATCCAGCATATTCAAACAAACACCCCTCTCCGACGGTTGGGCCAGGCAACAGAAGTTGCTCAGGCAGTCATGTCATTGATTACCAATGATTTTATGAATGGGGTCATTCTCCCGGTTAATGGGGGGCTGACATTATAAAATGGTTCGCTTAGAAAAAACGTACTATCAGAAAATTTATCCGCTGTATCTGGCGCATGATTTTTTCTTCCCACTGATTGCATCCGTCATATTAGATGAGCAGGATGGCATTATCTATGCCAATCACCCAACTACCCCAACTCAGGTTTATGTCGAACATGCGTTTGGCTTTGCACAACTGTTTGGCACTACTGATGAACCCTTTGAGCAATCATTGAAACAGTACTGGCTGGTAGAGCAATGCTTTCTCCCCAATAAAGTGCGTTTATACGCCCCTAACTTCCCTAACTTCCTCTCTTCCCCTGATTTTCAACCCTTCCGTTCTCAAAGACAGCGCTTTACCCTAAACACTCAGAACTTTCTCCAGAAGCAAATAAACCATAACCTACCTAATCCGTTCACTATCGGTACTGTAAATGAAGCAAATATCAATCTGATTCAAGATGTACTGGGTGTTGTCACACGATTCTGGAGAACACCAGCAGATTTTATAAAAAAATCCAGTGCAATCGTTGTTTATGATGAAGATAAACCCTGTGCAATATGTTATGCTGCAGCTGAAGCAGATCAACGCATGGAAATTGATGTGATGACCTTACCTGAATATAGAAATAAAGGATTAGGAAAGCATGCTGTTATGGGTTTTATTCAACGTTGCCTTGAGACATCACGTGCCCCCCTTTGGGATTGCTTTACTAATAATGTAGGTTCAATGATGCTTGCCAGGTCAATTGGCTTTCTTCCTGCCAATGTCCCTTACGCATTATTTACCTTGGGGCGTGCTACAAAATGGAATGAAGTATGAATACGTATCACCACAATTTAGGGTTAGCTTTTGCACACATAGCAAAGACACATGCAACCCATACTGCCCTGAGCTATCAAGACCATCAATACACTTATGCACATTTGTTGCGATGGACAGAGTCTTTAAGCACCCTTTTGCTTTCTTATGGAATAAACCACGGCCATGTCATAGCCATTGCGCACAATAAGCACCCCTTATCTTATGCCCTGATGCTCGCAGCACTCCGACTAGGCATCACATACGTTAATATTGACAGCACCGCGCCTTCCGCTCGAAATTTACGCATTCTGGAAGTCAGTCAGGCTGCCTTACTCTGTTATGATGACACTGCTAATGCTTCTGAAATGCAGCATCTGGCCGGACAACATCATTGCCAATGTATCGCTCTCACGTTTGATACGCTCCCTGAGTTAACCTCCTCCGATCAGACGCAACAGGAACAGCTGTGTCAAAAGGTAGATGGTGCCAGCATTGCTTATATTATGTTCACTTCAGGATCCACCGGAATACCAAAAGGTGTGGCTGTCACCCATCAAAATGTGCTCCATTTCATCGCATGGGTTCAACAGTATTTTCAATGCACCTCTCAGGATAACTTCGCAAATTTAAATCCCATGTATTTTGATAATTCGGTATTTGATTTTTATGGAAGTTTATTTTCAGGTGCTTCTCTGACACCTATTCACCGTGAGTTACTTAAAAAACCTTATGACCTGGTTGCTTATGTCAATGAAAAGCAATGCAGCATCTGGTTTTCCGTACCCTCCTTGCTGATGTATCTCATGACCATGAGGGCGATGGATAGCACCCCCTTACCGTTCCTACGCTACTTTGTTTTTGGAGGAGAGGGCTACCCAAAAGTTGAGCTGAAAAAACTGTACGATCGCTTTACAAAACAGGCAAAACTGGTAAACGTATATGGACCTACTGAATGCACCTGTATTTGCAGTGCTTATCTGATCAATGATCAAGATTTTGATGATTTGAATGGTTTACCCCCGTTAGGAAAGCTGAATAGAAATTTTGATTACCGCATCCTGAATGAGGAAGGAGAAGACGCCTCCAAAGGAGAGCTATGCCTTATTGGGCCTAACGTAACAGCGGGATATTTCAATGATCTAAAACGCACGGAAGCTGCTTTCTTCACCTTAACTGAGACAAATCGTTTCATGAAACGGATGTATAAAACGGGTGATCTTGTAGAAGAAGTTGCAGGAAATCTTTATTTCATCGCACGAAAAGATAACCAGATTAAACACATGGGATACCGAATTGAGCTGGAAGAAATAGAGCATGGCTTAATCAAACTCCCTCAAGTTAATCAAGGTGCAGTTGTTTATCAACGCACCCATACAGCTTATGGAAAAATCATAGCTTTTGTCTCAAGCGTAGACCCCATAGATGAACCTACCTTACTGGATCAACTCTCCGATCTCCTGCCAGAATACATGCTTCCTAGCCGCATTTTTATCAAAGACATGTTACCTAAAAACCCGAATGGGAAAGTAGACAAACAGCAGTTGCTCGACCAGATACAAGAGGCAAAGATTGATGTCGCAGTTTCTTAACTATTTTTATATTTTGCAGCGAAAGATCCTGATGTCACATGAAACAGCCCAAACTCACTCATATTATCGTTTACTTGGGGTTCCATTTTTATTTTCCATTTTTTTTGTATTACTTATTTACATTTTATTTGAACCACAATGGGAAACAAATGATGATGTAGGTATATCAATGATTGCTCATGGCTATGGAGGATCTATCTTGGGAGGATCCCCCAAAATTATATTCTCAAATATTTTATGGGGGTATTTTGTCCGTCTAATTCCTACGATTAATGGAGTATTAGGCTACTCTATTGCTACCTTAGGTGTATTAATAATAGTTGGCACCACTGTATTTTATACGCTAAAAAGACTTGGGGTTAGCTTTTGGCTTTGCTCTTTAACCTTGGCCCTTGTATTAATGCGCCCCACTTTTTTTCCACAATTTACTATTAATGCTGGGTTACTTATGGTGGGTGCAGCACTTTGCTGGCAAGTCTTTTCAAAATACAAAGATAATCAACTATTAATGTTAGGCTGTATCCTAGCATATTGTAGTTTTTTAATTCGTGCTGAAGAATTTTTACTCATCCTATGTGTTTCCCTCCCCCTACTATCATGGCGAATCTTATTGAAAGATAAAGCAATAAAGGTTGCGGGACCCCTTCTTGTTTGCGCAATTTTAGTTTCATCAATTTTCAATTATCAAGCGTACAAAGGTGAAGAATGGAAATCTTTTAATGACCTTCACCTACCTCGCGCATATTTCACAGATTTTGGTGCAGATAAGGTAGCCAAAAAGCGTCCAGACGTTTTAAAAAAACATGGTTATAGCATCAATGATATTAACCTTATTCGTACCTTTTTTTTCGTTGATCCCAATATAGCAAATCCTACCAAATTAAAAGCCATAGTAAATGATCTGGGCCCTTTGCCAATTTCTAATAATCATATCGCAAGTATCTGGAAAGGTTTAAAATTTTTATGGCATCCAAATCTTCTTCCTCTGATTTTAACAGGGTTACTATTAGCTTTGATTCGTCCAAATTGGCAAGTTATCTCCTGTTGGATCCTCTGCTTAATAGCTGTTTCCATTATGGGAATTTTAGGTCGCCCAGGCATTTTACGTGTTTATACCCCATTAGTTTCTTTGCTTTTAGTCGCACCTTTTTTTAATCATCGAGCTTCTATTTCAATTCTGCAATATTACTTTTGCTTCACTATACTCATGATAGCGATAATCTTTAATACTTCATCTGTTATTTCACAATCGAATTCTTTCCATCTTTCAGCAAAAAAAATACGTCAAGAATTTTTAACTTTACCTGAAACTCAAATTTTCGCCTGGGGAGGAACTTTTCCCTTTGAGGCACTCTACCCAGTTTTAACAAAAAAAAAGAATACCACCCGCTATCAACTTTACAGTCTAGGTACCACCACTCTGGCCCCAACTTCAATAAGTTTTTTTGAACAAAAAAGAGGTAGAGGTATGATCGATTTATTTATAAAACCAGAAGGGATCCTTCTATTTGCGAATAATAGACGTTACAATCTCCTTCAAAAATATTGTACCGAACGCTTGAAAGGAAAATTTAAAGTGCTTTTCAGTCAGAAATATTCTCATCAAAATTTTTTGAAACGATGTCGATGTCAAGTAAACCCTGACTTAACTATTAAAGACTCAACAAAAAGCTACTCTAAATAGCAAAAATAATAAAGATAAGCTAAAAAAATAAATAAGGTTCCATGTTTTATTGTCAATGGAAGTCTATCTGGTGTTTATGTATGGCAAGAGCAGAAGAGATAATAACTAATGTCCCAGTTTCTTAATTATTTTTATATTTTTATAACAATTGGTTTTACGGTTTATGGTCAGCTCATCCTGAAGTGGCGCATCGTAAAATATGGTGCATTTCCAACAGATATATTAGGAAAGCTGAAATTTCTGTTTACCCTGATTTTAGACCCAGGCATTTTCTCAGGGCTTATTGCCGCAGTTCTAGCCGCGTTTGCATGGATGGCAGCCATGACGAAATTTGACTTGAGTCATGCCTACCCTTTTACAAGCCTGAGCTTCGTTATCGTTCTACTCTTGAGCGGCTGGTTTTTAAATGAACCCATCTCTTTTCAAAAAATACTGGGCATCGGGTTTATTGTGCTGGGCACCTTAGTCGTTGCTCATGGGTAAAAATGCGTAATTGATCATGAGGAATAACTGATGAAATATAGCATGATTCGGAATCACTTGAAGTACTGGAAAAGCTACAAATTCGCCTGGATTATCTATAGCTTTTTAATGATCCTTTGCTTCCAGCCTTATTTCTTTGGCAAAGTCATCGCCCCCAACACACAACGCCTTGAAATGGGTTTAAAGAAAAAAGTTTCAAGTCCCTCCTTTTTTCACTCCGTTGAAACTAAAAAGCTCAGTGATCACCCTCGAGGATATGTACCTGAAGCATCCCAATACCTGAAAGGCGCACGCTCTGGCTGGCTTTCTCTTTGGGTTAACCAAAATGAGTTAGGACGCCCCGCACAATTGACAGGATTTAGCCCTGCTTATTTTCCATACTGGATCCTGGCTCAGTTTACTCAAAATCCGTGGCAATTCATCACGATAATATCTCTATTTACCACCTTTATGGCTGGCGCTTTTATTTTGCTGTTTTGTAGAGAAATGAAACTGAATCCATTAGCAGGGTTAATCGCCAGCATCACTTTAGCAGCTTCCCCTGCCTTTGTGTATTGGTTAACATTCCCTATTTTTTTAACTGCATGGTGCTGGTCTGCTGGGGCCTTATGGGCAGTCACCCGATTAGAAAACAAACCCGACTTTATCGGATGGAGCGCTCTGGCTTTTAGTGGGTATAGCCTCTTGATGACAGCCTACCCACAATCCATCGTTTTTCATGCGTACCTGTTAGGCGGATATACCCTTTACCTAGCTTATCGCAAAGGGAAGTGCTCTCTACGTGCCATGCGTTGGTTTCTTTTTCTGGTGCTGTCAGCTTTGATGGTCAGCATGATTCTTGTTCTCCCTGCGTATCGCGATTTATTCATCCTTTTTTCTGAGTCTGGCCGCATTAAACCTGATCTTACGTTCTTCACCTCTGTTTTACCTAAATTTACAGACTGGAATGCACTGGTACAATTTTTTGTTTTAGGTACTGCTCCTGAAATTTTGGGTAACCCGATGGCTCCAACCTTCCCATATGCTCAAAAATACAGCGGACTGACTTTGACCCCCTTAACTATTTTTCTTGCCATCATTGGTTTTTTTACTGTTTTTAAACGCACTTGGGGGTGGTGGCTGGCAATAGGTCTATTTTGCCTGCTTACCTTTGTAGAACCGCTGTATGCTTTTGGCGTTAAATATTTAGGATTTAATCTCTCACGCAGTACGCCTTTGGGTATTGCTGCACTCCCAATAACCGTAATAATCGCCTACAGTGCAAACAGCCTCATTAAGCGTATGACTGGTCAGTATTCAAACATGATTCTATTTGCAATAGTGTGCCTTTTGATGATCATCCTCACTGGCATCGGTTATGCCTTTACCCAATCTCACCCGGTTCATTGGCACATGGTTTTAGTTTTTCTGGTGCTGTCTGCTCTGCTGGCCACTCAATATCAACAAACACACCCCTTCTTTTTGTTGTTAGTCATCATCATTCAATTCATCACTCTTTCTCGACCTCTGATGCTACATCAATATCCTGATCACATTATAAAATCCTCACCTTTGAGTGAAAGCGTCAAAGCAAATCTACCTCCAGAATCTCGATTTGCACAGGTTTCAAGTTTCCGTCCCTTGCTTCCCAATTTAAATGCTACCCTCAATCTTCCTTCAGTTCACAGTTATAATAGCCTCTCATCAAAACGCTATCATAGGCTCATTGAAGGACTTGGGGGTGAGGTTAAAACTTATGGGCGTGTGAACCGTTTTATCTCCCCTGATTATGCAAGTGCCATGTTCTGGATGAGTAACGTTGGTTTGATATTGTCCTCCAAACCTCTCACACATGAAAATCTTCGGCATGTTGGAACAGTTTCTGGTATTCACTTGCACAAAGTCATGTCTCGCATGGGAAGTAGCCTGCAAATTTCCCTTCCAAAACACGCATTGGAAAAAATACAGAATTTTCACATCAAAGATCCCAGGATTTATCCTAAACACACTCCGATCAAACGGCTGGATAAAACAGATCTGTTAGAATTTGAAGTCACACCCATGCTATCATCCATTCTCATCCTGAGTCAGAAATTCCATCGGGATTGGCAAGCCTTCGCACTAACCTTGGAAGGCTGGAAACCCACTCAAACAATTGAGATCAATGGCGTATTCCAAGGCGCCGTTATTCCACCCAATGCGCAGCGTATCCGGTTAGCATATAAACCTCTCGTCCGCTACCTCTGGGTGACACACTTATTCTGGTGCTTTGTGCTCATCTTCCTGGGCATGAAAATCTGGAAAACACATTGGCGTAGAAGGAGCATCAACTATGAGCCAACATATCCCATTTAACCGGCCTCACATGACCGGCAAAGAATTATACTATATTGCAGAAGCCCATTTTAACGGGAAATTATCGGGTGATGGTCCCTTTACTCAACGCTGTCATACCTGGCTAGAAAAACGGCTGACTTCTCCTAAAGCATTACTCACACATTCCTGTACCGCAGCATTGGAGATGGCTGCCATACTGCTCAATATACAGCCAGGAGATGAAATCATAATGCCTTCCTACACATTCGTCTCTACAGCCAATGCTTTTGTGTTGCGAGGAGGGGTGCCCGTTTTTATCGATATTCGTGAAGATACTTTGAACCTGAATGAACAACTCATTGAGTCTGCCATCACACCACGTACCCGTGTCATTGTCCCCGTTCACTATGCCGGTGTTGCTTGTGAAATGCATACGATTTTATCCATTGCACAACGACATCAACTCAAAGTGATAGAAGATGCCGCACAAGGCGTGATGGCAAGCTACCAGGGGAAAGCCCTAGGCAGTATGGGTGATCTAGGTGCACATAGCTTTCATGAAACCAAAAATGTCATTTCCGGGGAAGGAGGAGCTTTGTTAGTCAATCATCCTGAATTGATCGAACGTGCGGAAATCATTCGGGAGAAGGGCACCAACCGCAGCCAATTTTCCCGGGGTGAGGTCGATAAATATATCTGGCAAGATATCGGTTCCTCCTTTCTGCCAGGTGAGCTGATTGCTGCATTTCTCTGGGCTCAGCTAGAAGAGGCCGAAAACATCACCCAGAAGCGCTTGATCAGTTGGCAGCGCTATCATGACTTATTGGAACCTCTAGAACATCAAGGGATGCTCCGTCGCCCCATTGTGCCCAATGGATGCCAACACAATGCCCATATGTACTATGTTTTATTGAATCCAGAAGTTGATCGTCAAAGTGTGTTAAATGATATGAAGTGTCATCAGATAAATGCGGTATTTCATTATGTGCCTTTACATGCCTCTCCTGCTGGAAAACAGTATGGAAGAACACATGGAGATTTGGAGGTGACAAATCAACTATCTGGGCATCTCATTCGGTTGCCATTATGGGTAGGTATTACTGAAGCTCAACAATATGAGGTGGTTAGGGCACTAAATACTGCGGTACATCTGGAGGTTGTTCAACAGCCATTCTCGGTTTACTGCTGATAGCCAAAGAAAAATTAGAGCGTGAGATTTCCTAATGAGCTAGCAAAACACAGTTTATTATGAAATTTTACACACCCTAGGACGACTAATCGATATGAAGAACAAAGTTTTATTATTATTTTAGATAGGCTGTCTGATCGTCTTTTTAGGCTAATACCCAGTGCAATTAATAAGGAAAAAACCTTCATTTCCCTTGCTAACAGCCCGTCAAGCTTTATTGCTAATTTACATCAAGAAACTGGTGATAAAAGATCAACTCAAAAAAGAAGAAGAGAGGAAAATGAGATTAATGAACCTAATAAAAAGGCTCGATTCCTGGAGAAGTCTGAAGATACAGATACTCACTCTGAAAGCGATGTCGAATTAAATTATTCATTTATATAAGACTTTATAAAATCTTAACCAACCATGCTTTGAAACTAAAACAAAACCGTTGTACAATTATGAACAAAAAAGACAGTAAAGCAGCTGTTAATCCTCTGATCGATCATTTACAGGCACTTCTTGATAAAACATTCCTAGGCTTTGGAAGCTTCAGTGTCAAGACAAAAACTGAACACAATGGCAGGTAGAAATCCTATAACAGGTAAGCCGACCAAAATTCTTGCTAGCAAAGTTTCTGCCTTTAAAGCTGGAACCAAACTGAAAGAAGCAGTTAATAAGTAACTGTCTATTCCCAAACAATAAAGGAGCATTTATGAGAAATCTCCAAGAAGATCTACAAAATGCCAATACTTTTTTTAAACGAGGTAATTCAAAATGTAAAACAGAAGATTTAGAAGGCGCCATTACCGACTTTGATCAGGCACTTCTTCTAAATCCAGATGATATCCGCGCTTATCACAATCGTGGAAGTGCAAAATTTGCGTTAGGTGATTCAGAGGGAGCTATCATCGATTTTGATCAAGCAATTCATTTAAAACCTGACTATCTGCGCGCTTACCACCATCGTGGAGTAGTAAAGGAAGCTTTCGGCGACTTAGAAGGCGCCATCACTGATTTCCAGACAGCCGCCCAACTAGACCCAAATAATAATAAGTATCAACTATTATTAGAACAGGCTGAGGATAAGCAACGTATCAGCAAAGAACATCTTGATAGAGCCAATGAAAAACTTAGGGCTGATGACGCTGAGGGTGCCATAGCTGATTATGATGAAGCAATTCGATTGAGACCAGGTTACGCACTTGCTTACCAAAATCGTGGTGCAGCAAAGAAAAACCTGGATGACTTAGAGGGGGCTATTTTGGATTATGATGAAGCAATCCGTTTGAGGCCAAATCATGCACATGCTTATTACAACCGCGGAGTTATAAAATACTTCCTAGACGATTTAGAAAATGCCATGGCTGATCTTCAACAATCTATTCAGCTAAACCCAAATAAGGAGCTATATCAAAAAGCATTAAACCAACTTGAAAATAATCAACGTACCAGCAAAAAACATCTTGATAGAGGCAATGAAAAACTTAAAGCAGGTAATGCTGAGAGTGCCATTGCTGATTATAATCAAGCAGTCCGCTTGAGACCAGGTTACGCACTTGCTTACCAAAATATAGGCTTTGCAAATGAACAATTAAACAACTGGGAGGGAGCTCTTACCAGTTACAATCGCGCAATTCGTTTCAATCCAGATAATGCAAATGCTTATCTTGGACGTGGCGTTGCAAAAAAAGAGCTGGGCAATTTAGAAGGTGCCATTTCTGACTACGATAACGCCATTTCTTTAGACCCAAATGATGCTCTTTTTTACGACTATCGCGGGTCTGCAAAAGCTATTCAAGGTGACTTAAATGGGGCTCTTACCGATTATGATGATGCCATTCGCCTGAGGCCGGATAGCGTAGACGCCTATTTTCAGCGCGGAACGTTAAAGATTCGCTTAAATGAACTTGATGCTGCCATTTCCGATTTTGATCATGCAATCCTCTTGAATCCAAATCATGCATCTGCTTATCATAACCGCGGATTTGTACATAGATCATTAATGCATATTGAGGAGGCTTTAAATGATTATACTGTTGCTATAAAGCTGAAGCCAGACTTTGCACGTGCTTACCACGACCGTGGAACTTTAATGTCCTACATACCCGATTTTAAGAGCGTATCCGGTAACCAAGAGCTTTTAAAGCGCTACCTAAATAAGCTAAATAGTGCTCTTTCTGACTTGAAACAGGCCATTCGACTAGACCCAGACAATGATATGTATAAAGAGTCAAAAGAAGATTGTTGTAATACGATTAAACTATTAATAGAACTACTAGGCTTGACAGAATTGTTAAGTAAAAATGAAAGTCCTAGAAGCTTTTCAAGCTTCCATTAATAATTGAGGTCTCGTTGCAAAATGACCTGGTTTACTAGAATTAAGGTAAGCTTCCCTTAAGCCAGTACCCTCTGTAAGTTAGTATTAGAAAATCTAAGGTAAAAAAAGAAAAGCTTAGATGAAAAGAGTCTCAAAATGTAGGCGCTTCCCGAAAAGCTAAACCTTGTTGATCTTTTGAAGATAAGATAGGAGACTCGCCTTCTACTGGCCAATGAATGGCAAGCTCTGAGTCATCCCAGGCAATACAACGCTCATGCGCAGCCGCCCAAAAATCAGTGACTTTATAGATCAATTCTACAGAATTCGACAAAGCCAAAAATCCATGAGCAAATCCTTCGGGAACCCATAGCTGTTTTTTATTTTCTGCACTTAATCGTGCAGCAACCCATTGACCAAAAGTAGGTGAACTACGTCGAATATCTACTGCAACATCAAACACTTCCCCAACAACTACCCTAACGAGCTTCCCTTGAGGCTGGTTGACTTGATAATGCAATCCGCGAAGAACATTTTTAAACGAGCAGGAGTGATTGTCCTGAACAAAATGCACGGGGTAGCCAACCCATTTTTCAAATTGCTTTTGGTTAAAACTTTCAAAAAAAAAGCCTCGTTCATCACTAAAAACGTTAGGCTCTAATAACAGAACTTCAGAAATCGCTAGTGGCGTCACATTCATTCAGGTATCATCCTCTTTTCCTAGATGTTGATCGCCAAAATTGTACCATAGTGTCAATTGTATTAAAATTGGTTGCTATGCATTTTAAAATAACTTTGAAGTCAATCAGGAGCACATCTTGAGCCAGCGTGTTTTTTTGGTCATTGGGGCACATCGAAGTGGTACTTCCTATCTCACCCGAACTTTCAATATATTAGGGCTTGAACTTTCTAACTCCATCATGCCTTGCACCCAAGACAACCCAAAAGGTTTTTTTGAACCTCTGGATATCGTGCAATATCACAATAACCTGCTTAAAACGTTAGGTTTATCCTGGGACACCTTTTTAACCCCACCACTTCAATGGTTTTCATCAGACCAGGCCAATAAAGCCATACTTGATTTGACCCAAAAAATCCAGGAGGGATTTCTGAGCGATGGTCCAGTAGCAATCAAAGACCCTAGATTATGCCTACTCTTACCGTTATGGCAAAAGATCATCACTAAAATGAATCTTCAAGACTTTTACCTTCTACCCATACGCCATCCTTTAGAAGTCTCGGCTTCGTTGGCCAAACGAAACAACATCTGCCAAAGTCGCGCTCTTTTAATCTGGCTAAATCATGTATTCAATGCGGAAAAATTCTCTCGGGGTCGAAAGCGCTCTTTTTTAGAATTTCCAAAATGGGTACACAATATTGAACACACCATAGAAAAAATAGAAAAAGACCTGGGAACAACCTTTCCTAATAAAAACCAAGAATCTATGGCCAAAGCAAAAAATGAGTTTGAAGCAGGGCTCGTTCATCACACAGAAACCTCGTTTCTTTCTGGGGAATCTCCTATTTCTCACTTTTGTATTAACATATTCCACTGCTTTAGAAAGCTGATAGACAATCCTTCTGATACCGATGCCTTATCAGAAATAGACCAGCACAGAAAAACATTTGAAACTTGGTCTAGTATTATTTCTCAACTCGTTCAAGAGAACAAAAGAAAAATGTCTAAGAATCTGTCTGACATGCTTGCTTGTGTATAACTGCTCACCTTGGCTTTGTTCCTAAACGAATTTATGTTCAAAGAAAGTTTTAGCTGAGCATAGTTTCGACAGCAGATCAAAAGAAGCCAGGCTTTTGCATATTTTTCCCGTTCTGTTCATTTGAGTAGGACGTGTCATCAACTATGTTGTTGGATAAATTAACCGCCCTCCGTCATCAATTATGTTGTTGGATAAATTAACCACCCTCCGTCATTGCGAGGAGCGAAGCGACGTGGCAATCCAGACCTAAACTTATTAAAGTCGCATAAGCTTAGGTTCTAAACAGAGCCTCCCGACTGGATTGCCACGCTTCGCTCGCAATGACGGGGGAAAGGTAAATTTCCCCTAAACAACCTCTTCAGATTTTTTGAACTGCTTTATTGCTCTAACTTTTTTCACATAAGATGCAAACTTTTGTTTGCCAGAACTCAACAACCCCTGTTTCCGTTGCTTGTGAACAGATATTTGAGAACCTAAATGCTTAAGTATCTTGGAAAATGCCGCAACCATTTTTTCTGCCTGAAGCGCATCTTCTGAAGAATAAATATATTTGTTCATATCTTCACTTAAATCAATACTAAACTCTTTTTTTAAGAATGTATGTTCTGGCTGGAATGCCTTTATAATTTTCTGAGCTTCTTCTTTGGAAAGCTTAATTTTATCACCTGGAATATCAGCCAATAAACGTCCGAAAAACTTAAAAAAATCGATATGGCTCATTTCAATAGCATGTTCTCTTAGGTAATCAATCAAAGCTTGTGCTAATTTTTCACCCACCACGGATAAGCTCTGATTTGCATATACCTTGGGCAATGCCTGAATAAGCTCAGGAGAAAACCCTAGAAAATCTGCAAAGTCGTCCACCACACTTTGGTTCTTTAATATTTTGGGAGAAAAAACTCTCAAATAGAAATTTTCTGCAGCAAAAATAGAAACAATTTTTTCAATGGTACTCCGAAAAGGCCACACGGAATCCCTCTTAACTTTTTTTCCAAATTTGATGTGTTGACTGATACGACTGACGATCAAAGAGAGCGGAGGACGACTATAGAGAACTACCTTAACTTCTGGCGCAAGTGAGGAAGCAAAATCCTTCATTCTTTGCATACTCTGCTTGTCCATTGCCCAAAAACCTTCAAATGAAAACAGTAACGTATCACAGTTTGGCGTTTCTTTAATCCATTGATTTAGTTCTTTAAAAAATAGTTCATCCCGCTTTTTAATACAGTCAGAATCGCTCACCCCTCTAAAGACATTCAGTTCAAATTTTTCTGAAGAACCTGAAAAATAGGAGCCCAGCTCACCATGCCTAAATGCTGGATAAGCCAACACGCCTTTTTCAAGCAAAAGCTGCCTGGCTTCGTTGAATGTTTTTTGTATGGAAGATGATCCTGTTTTATGGCTTCCAAAATGGAATACTACCTGTTTATATTTATAATTCATTTCACTATGACTCCTGACGGGGTGAATGCGCAACTATCTTTATACAGCTTCAGGTTCTTTGAGACGCTTTACTATCCTTAATTTCTGAAGTTTTTGCTTGAGAATGCTCAAAACATCCGATTTTGAATGCTTCAACTTATGCGCATAAACCTGCGTACAAAAGTTTCGAAGTACCGTAGAAAAAGCGAATGCTATTTTTCTTTCTGCCTCAAACTCCTCTTCTGAAGCATAAACATGCTTGTGCATGTCTTCATTAAATTCAATTCCAAACGCTTCTTTTAAAAAAGTACAACTTTGCTGGGATAAGTCTAGAATTTGTTGAGCTTGATCTGGAAGGAGTTTAATTTTACCGCCAGGAATATGCATCAGTAAGTGTCCAAACTGCTTAAAAAATTCATTGTGGTTCATTTGAATCGCATGTTCTTTTAAAAGATCAATCAGTGCATCTCCTACCTTTGCACCTACTGCAGTCAAACTTTGATTCGCATGTAACGTCGGTAACCCGCTTATTAGATCATTGGGAAAACCTAAAAAATCAGCAAAATCCTCTACAACATCCTGATTTTTTAACGTTTTAGGGGAAAAAACTCTCAAATGAAAATGATCAGCACCAAAAACAGAAGTGCATTTTTCAATATTGTGACGATAATTCCACACTGCAGGTTCCTCAAAAGATTTTCTGCCAGACTTTACCCGCTGACTCATATGACTTACTGCAAAAGAAAGAGGTGGACGGATATAAAGTATCACCTTGACATCCTTAGCGAGTGTATAAGCAAATTCCCTCATCTTCTGCATAGCTTTTTCATTCATAGATAAAAAACCTTCGAATGAAAACAGTAACGTATGACAACAAGGAATGCTTTCAATCCACTGGGTTAGCTTGTTAAAAAAAAGCGCATCCCGCTTTCGAATGGTGCTTTGGTCACTGAGATGCGCAGCAGCATTCAAAACATATTTTTCTGGCGCTTCTTCACAAAAATAAGAGCCTAAAAAGCCATGGTTATCTTCTGGATACGCTAAAAGCCCCTTTTCAAGCAAAAGCTGTCTCGCTTCTCTAAAAGTAGTTTGAATCGTGGTAGACCCCGTTTTATCGCTTCCAAAATGAAACACTACTTGATTAAACTTTTGATTCATGAATTTTCAGCTCTCGTTTTTTAGTCGTGTAAACCAATCTTTCTTCATGTTTATCTCACCTCCTCTTCCAAATAGCTTTTGACTTGCTTCAAAGCGCTCGTCATATTTTTCTGATGCTGTTTTATTTGATTAATTTCCTGCAAAAGCACCTTCTCTCCTTCCCAGGTTTTCTGGTTCAATGCGGCTTTCTCTCCTACATTTTTCTGTTCAATAAGCCGAGCTAATATAAAGTGAATTTCCCTAAGCCGTGTAACCAAAGGAGCTAACATCCAAAAAACACTTTTACGAACAATCCGTTTATATAACCTGATTAGAAAACCTGCCACTGAACGACGTGATGAAGCAATTTTAAAACAATCATTGGCCATATTGTCTATTTTTTGCTTCAATTCCAAAGTTTCAATAACGTTTATCTTTTCATAATTTTGGATTTTTTTTGAGATATGATCTAGTCGTTTCTGATAAGCTGCTTGTATTACATCTGGACTAAAGTATTTGATGATATGCGCTTTAGCTGCCAACCCTTTTACTACGGCTTCCTCAGGGTGCTCATAAACATAACGCATCAATCTGGCTGCCTGCTTAAGATCAGGCTCAGCCCAGACCCAACCTTTACGATAGGGTCCATAATCTCGATCGATTTCTACTAGCTCGTAACCGACTGGGTAACTATTCTCTGCCGTCATAAAATCCATATTGCCTGAGTAACCCGTTGCAATGACAGGCTTTCCAAAACTCATCGCCTCAGCAATGGTCAAACCATAGCCTTCACAGCGATGCAAAGAGACATAACAATCTGCATGATACAGTAAAGAATGAATCTGATCTTTAGACATCACTTCATCTAACAGAATAATATTTGAGCCTTGCGATAGTATTTGCAACTGCTTTAAGTCAGCAAGATGTCTTTTAGAGTGCGCTGTTTTAATCACCAAGGTAACGTTACTTTCCGTTTGAAAAGCTTCTCTAAAGGCTGCGATCAAACCTTCTGGATTTTTTCTGGCACAAAAGCTCTCAAAATCAAACATAAATAAAAAAATATAATTTTCTGCTGGAATACCAAAGCTCTGTCGATCCTGGGAAGGTTCTGTTACTTCTACAACGTCTATCGCATGTGGTATTTTCACAACCGGGATAGGTGAAATGCAAGCAATCGCTTCTTGCGTGAAACTGGAAGGAACCCATACCTCATCTAAGTATTGAAAAGCCTCATACCATGCTTCAGGAAAATCGGATAATTCCCATTCCCAACTTCCAATGGTATATCGATCTTTAAAAAAAGTATCAGGTCTCGTTTTGGCATAGGGAATCACTTGATCTGCATTAATTTGAACTAAATTAACCCGGTATGGACTCGTGGTAGAAAATGCCATACCCTCTGTAGACTCCTGATTACGGGAATAGGTATCCACGATATTATTTAATGCCACAGGAAACCGGGTTCGATTTAAACACTTAATATGCGACCTGACCGCTGTGCCAACGCCTTTTTCTGAGTTCATATACCCCATCAGATTCACGCCCATTAAGGGGGTACTTGCTGTAACATAAACCGGATGACTGATCACCGCGTGCAACAATCTCCTATCCAGTTGATATTGTGAAACCCCTGCCGTTAAACACCAATGAATAAAACCAACCTTATCTTCCGCATTCAGTTGAGGAAACGCCATTTGTAAGTCCAACCGAGCGCGATAAATCTCTGCCAATAAAGGGGGAACCTGGTCTTTTTCAAAGCTTGTAAGCCACTGATAAAAGCTATTATCATGTGTAGTTATAAAAGGATTAGCAAACTGCTCCTGCTGTGCGTTCAGATAAACTCTTCTCGCGATACCTGGAATCATGATTTGATTGTCAAAAGTGGCGTAAGTATATGGCCATGCTTTGCAATCAAGATATCCACTGGACATTAACAAATTGGAATATTGCTTGAATAACTCTCTGGTTTTCTTGATAGAATCCATGCTGTGGCGATCTTGATGCTTTGAAACACGATCAGGCTGAGTTGGGTCATATCCACTGTAATGGAAAAAACGCAACAACGTGCCATTACAGAAAAATTGATCATTTTTTAGGGTGATCGCACGCTCATGTAAATTCCAATAAGCCACATTGTATCCAGGGTCGCGTAACACATAAACCTTTGGGAAAAAACCTAGAATCAAATCTATCCATTTTTGATCGACAAAAAGTCCATTGGTCATATCCACCAAACATTGTCTATAAAGCTTTTCTTTCCACCATACCAACATGGATAAAGCATCTTCCGTATTAGACAGTGCAATAAAGCCCAAATTATAAGTGCCGGCCTTTAATATATCGACTTCTGAAGGATTTTCCTGATCGTAATATGGCTTTGTAAGATGAGGCGTTAGCACCATATCATGGTGATTCAGTAAATCAGCCAAGGGTTGCAAACTTGCTGTGATCATAATATCAGGATCAAAATAGGCCAGCTGATCCAGTGCATAATGCTGAAAGAGATGGTGAATGACAAAAGGCTTAACAGCCGTACACAACTCAAGCACTGAATACTGGAAGCAAAATCCTTCCAGATTAGGAATCTGATCACGCAATACTTCCAGCTCAAGCGCGATAAAGTTTTCTTTTTCCGGATCAAAATACCCGTCAATTTTATCCACAAACAAAACAAATGCTTTACCATCTGGATGATGTTTTTTAAAAGAATCGACTAAAACTCTTGCCTGTGCTAAATAATTCTTTGCAACGATGGTCACTATGTTTTTCATGCTTTTTCACCTTTAGTTAGAACGGATCATCCTATCAACGTAATAAGACCATGCCTGTCTATTCACCCCTAATGCAGCAAATAACAGATTTGAGTCTAATAAAGAATTTTTCGGACGCTTAGCAGGTACCGGATATTGCTCTGTGGCAATTGGCTTAATTTGATCTGGGTTTAATCTGAGGTTTTCTCCTTGTAATAGAGATTGTTCAACAATATAAACCGCTAATTGATGCCAATTCGTCTCACCCGCTGGGGTTAAATGATAAATGCCGCTTTCCAAACGTTGTGCCTGATGAGCAACAATAGCATCGACTGTGGTCTGAGCAATAAATGCTGCTGAAGACGGTACACCACGTTGATCAGATACGATACTCAGCTTATCTTTTTCTCGCGCCAATTTTAAAATGGTCTTTATAAAGTTATGTCCATGCGGAGAGTATACCCAACTGGTTCGAAAGGTCAAAAAAGCACAACCACTTTCAAGCGTAGCTTGTTCACCCGCTACTTTGGAGGCGCCATAAGCATTTTTTGGATTGACTGTGTCTGTTTCTACATAGGGGCCTGTTTTTTCCCCATCAAATACATAATCGGTTGAGTAATTAACGAATAAGGCATTGACGCTTCGTGCATATTTGGCCAGTACTTCTACTGCTTTTTCATTCACAGCAAAAGCCACATCTCTTTCACTTTCAGCTTTATCCACCGCGGTATAGGCTGCCGCATTGATAATGATATGGGGTTGATGGTAATTAAGTAAGTGATTTAATCCTGTTAGGTCCGTCAGGTCCTGCTCCTGTCGACCTATCCCAATAACCTCTCCCAAAACAGGTAAAAGAGGCCTTATTGTGTGACCTACCTGACCGTCCTTACCCAGCAGTAAAATTTTCATCCGCGTCACATTTAAATAAGTCAAAAAAATTCTGGGAAGTTTGTCTGGCAACTTCTTCTACCGGTAATTGCTTTAACTCAGCAATCATTTCTGCTACAAATCGAACGTAGGCAGGCTCATTGGGTTTTCCTCGATAAGGCACAGGCGCCAGATATGGCGAATCGGTTTCAATCAACATACGATCCAAAGGCATCTTCTTGACAACCGCTTGAAGATCAACCGCATTTTTGAAAGTGATAATCCCGGAAAAGGAAATATAAAACTCAAGATCCATCGCCGCTTTTGCCATTTCCCAGGTTTCTGTAAAACAATGCAAAACACCTCTTGCCTGATGAGCCTGCTCTTCCTTCATGAGTGCAATGGTATCGTTAGAGGCATTTCTAGAGTGCACAATCAGTGGTTTTTTCAGATGATTGGCTGCTCGAATATGCCTTCGAAACCGTTCCTTTTGCCAGTCAATGCCTGCTTCTGTACGGTAGTAATCCAAGCCGGTTTCTCCTAAAGCTACCACCTTGGGGTGGGAACCCCATTGAACCAACTCGGCTTCAGAGGGCTCTTTCTGCAACGCTTCATTCGGGTGCACCCCCACCGATATAGTCACATCCGGGTAAGTAGATGCAATGTCCTGCAAAGTGGGAATTTCATCTGGACAAATACAAACGCATAACATATGCACAACACCATGGTCCCGAGCCGCTTGAACAGCCAGGTCCAGCTGGCCCTGGTAAGGGGTTAAATCCAGGTGATGTAGATGCGTATGTGAGTCTACCAGCACATTTTTCTCCATTGAATCAGCAAATGTTCTAGGAATAACGTTGCGTTTAAATTAGGGTGATTTTGATGTTCCCATAATGCTTTGCGGAACGTATGCTGATAATAAACCAGTGAACGCATTGTGGCGTTTTTTGCTAATAAATTCAAGGTTTCTGCTTTATCCTGATGCGTCCAATATTCAGGTTTAACGCCTGACATCAAGCGCATTAAGTCTACTAAAATAGAAAACCAGTTTGTAAGCAGTGTTGAAAGATTTTGTTTTAACAGCGTTTCTGCTGCCTGAACGGGATAGATTTCCTTCTGGGCTAGCCGAGACAGGCATTCAAAAAGCACGTCTCGCTCATTTAACCCTTCAGGCTGTTGAGCCAAAGCGAGGGCTTTTAATGGCAACCCTCCTGCGATAGAAAGCCAAAAATCCAGGGATTTATTCGATGAAATTTTAGAACTCAGCCAGGCTTTAGCCTCCTCTAAGGAAGGCACAGGAAAAAGCACAGATTGAACCCGACTTCGGATGGTAACAGGAATCTTATTCACACTGTGTGCTACCAGGATAAATATCACTGTACCTGATGGTTCTTCCAATGTTTTTAATAACGCATTTGCCGCAGAGATGTTCATCGTTTCAGCAGGGCTGATTAAAACCACCTGACAAGAAGACTGAACCGTTGTTTGAACCAATTGATGAATCAGATCACGAATCTGATCAATCTTAATGGTATTCCCTTCAGGAGAAAGCGTAAAAAAATCGGGGTGGGTTTGACTATTAAACCAGTGACAAGCCCTGCATTGGCCACACGCCTCTGTCTTTGTCATTCTCTCCTCACAGAGGAGCCAGGCAGCAAATGCCATGGCAAAAGCTGTCTTGCCCGAAACTTTTGGACCTGTCAAAAGAAAAGCATGGGGGGCCTGCTGGGAAGTACATTGTTGAATGATTTTTTCCCATTGCAGCTTTTGCCAAGGATAGATTTGTATCATAGCGTGCATTATTTCATATCGGTAAATATTTTCAATTTTTTCCACCAGGGTGTGTTTACATAGTCATTGTCCTCGTCATTGCGAGCGAAGCGCGGCAATCCAGCCAGTAACCTCTATTCAGAACCTAAGCTTATGTGGTGTTTTAATAAACTTGGACCTGGATTGCCACGTCGCTTCGCTCCTCGCAATGACGGGCTTTTTATAACTTATGTATAAGGGTATGCCTTCCATGGGTAGAATGACAGATAATTTGGTCAGAAGGACAATCCTAATAAACCAATTGCTTCAAAATCAACTCCAGCTGTTCCTGGACACACGCCATCGATTGACTCGCATCAACCCGGCGATACCGTTCTGGATGTTGGCTGGCCAAATCCAAATATGCCGCTCTCACCTTCTGAAAAAAACTGTTTTGCTCTTGCTCAATCCGATCTTTTTCCCGATGTTGAATACGACCTAACGCCACTTCCACTGGTGCATCTAGTAATAAAGTCACATCGGGTTGTAAATCTGCATGCACCCAATCTGCCAACCGGGCAATCCGTTGCATTTCAATGCCTCGTCCACCGCCTTGATAAGCAAAGCTTGCGTCAGTGAACCGATCACAAACCACCCATTTTCCTTCAGTCAAGGCAGGCTTAATCACGGTTTCAATATGTTGAGCCCGGCTTGCAAACATAAGGAGCAATTCCGTATCTGGGTGCATAGGTTCAGAAAAAGTGCTCAACAACAATTGACGAATGGCTTCTGCAATGTCTGTCCCTCCTGGCTCTCGAGTGGTTATATATGGAATTTTTTGATGATCCAGAAAGCGGCTCACTGTTTGGAGTGCACTACTTTTCCCCACCCCCTCAATGCCTTCTATGGTGATAAAGTACGATTTATTTTTGGTCATAAACTGCAAATCCTAAAATCCAAAGACAAATTTCTCCCCATTCCTGAAACATTTTTTCCACTTTTTTTGCTTTGCGATAAGCGTTCACCGCAACACGGTGATCATCGAAACGATGTGAAAATGTATGTCCTCCGCTCCCATTGGCTACAAAGTAAAGCACTTTTGAAGGCTCTGGGTGTAATGCAGCATACAATGCTTTTTTATTGACCATTGCGATGGGCGTGGGAGGCAACCCCCTACGAGTATATGTATTATACGGCGTATCAATCGCCATTTGCTTCTGGGTTAAAGGGTAAGTATATCGTGATTTAAGACCATAAATCACGGTAGGATCCATTTGCAATGGCATGTTGTGTTTTAATCGATTTCTAATCACCGAGGAAACTTTCGTATACTCCTCCGGCAAATGGGTTTCTTTCTGAATCAACGAAGCAACCACCAACGCTTCTTGTGGTGTTTTATAGGGAACGGTTTGATCTCGCAATTGCCAGGCTTCTTCCAGGATACGCTGCATTTTTTTATAAGCCTTCTTTAAAATATCTACATCCTCTGCCCCTTGACGAAAAAAATAAGTATCCGGAAAAAACTGACCTTCTGGAGAGGTGCCCGTTGCCCCTAGTAAACCCATCATCTGTTCTGTAGATACGTTCTTAAGGGTATGAGAAAAAAAAGGATTTTCTTTGATTTTTTGCAGCACGCGCTCAAAAGTCCAACCATCCACAATGGTAAATCGTTGAAGCATGACTTCACCTGATATCATTTTCTCAATCAATTGCCCTGGCGTCAGTTTAGAAGTCACCAGATAATCTCCCGACTGAATCCAGTGAGGCGCATGCTTTGAGTGTGCAAGCCAGGTAAAAAATCGGGGAGAGGAAAGTCGGTTTTGTTTTTTTAAGGTCAGCGCAACCTGACGAAAAGTTTGTCCAGGCTTTACTTGAAAAACAAACGATTTCCCGCTAGAGCTCAGCGGTGTGTTTAAAAAAAGCTTCCATTGGATATAAACCAGCCCGCTCGCCAAAAGGAGCAAGCACAGCAAACCTATAAGCATGATTTTTATCCAATAGCGCATAAAAATGACTAGGGCATATTTATAATTCATTTTTTGAGCTCATTCTTCACTCTACCGAAGCTGATAAACCGACGCCTCACGACTTGATTCATACGCTTATGAATAAGTTGCAAAAAACCCGTCATTGCGAATTCCACAGACTACTTCGTAGCCGAACATGAAGAAATACCAACATTTTTTGTAACTATCCACCCGTCATTGCGAGCGAAGCGCGGCAATCCAGTCGGGCGGCTCTATCCAAAACCTAAGCTCATGCGGCTTTAATCAGTTTGGGTCTGGATTGCCGCGTCGCTTCGCTCCTCGCAATGACGGGCTTTGCTTCGCTCCTCGCAATGAAGGGCTTCGCTTCTTGCAATGACAGAGTGAACTCAAACAATGGCTTTTTCTATTTTAACCCCATGCTTAAGACACTGCTTAATGAAAAGCTCCCTGGCGTATTGATACAAAATCTGATCATACTGTGTACACTGGTTCATTAAATCCTCTGTTTCTTCATCAATTTCCGCATATTGAATGTCTGGATTTAATGTCGTTAACACATTTTTTTCCTTTGCGGGCTTAATTTCTCTCTCCTCTAATTGCAACAGCCTGGAAAATAGCTGTATAGAATCTTCATATTCTTCCATGATACCGACGCCAGCCATCTGATCTAAATGACTTTTTGCAAGCGCCATCATTGACTCTATATCATTGATTTCCAGAGGATCATATCCTGTTGACGAAATCGCCTTGCCCCCTGTCAACGTACGAAGATAAGTATTATCATACTGATTTCTGGTAGCAATATCAGTTGCTTTTAATTTTAAAAGTGATTTAAAGTCATACTTCCCTTCTGGTAAATTCATCCCTTTTTGTTTTCTACACTTATGAAATCTAACAAAATGATACCGTGAGTAAATGCGTTTTTTGGGGTCTCGTAACATCGTAATGATCATCTTGTTTACGTGTGGAAATGTTTTACAATTAGGATAAATATTGTGCCCTGATATCAATTTATATTTCAGAAATGCTTCTGTAGAATCTGGTACTGAAAGCGTCCCCCCAGGGGTTGGACAGATTTGTAAAGGATGAAAATATTCACTCAACCAATCGAATAAAGTTGACCCCCCTGTTTTAGGAATATGAACAAATACGACTGCTGGTTTATCCCAAATTGTTAAAGGGTTTCCAATCGTTTTTTGACGAATCCGAGGTAATATTTCCCGATAAGCACTTTGCAAAAGTAAGTCAGGGTGCGCCTTTTGTGCTAAGGCAAAGGCCTTTAAGCCACGAATATGCCGAATCAATGGAGCAAGGTTACCCTGAGTCTCTTTCAGCCGTTTTACCCAGTCAGACTGTTCAGTTGAGTCAGGTGTTTTATTTAAAAAGCCAGTAAAAAGTGCCTTAACCATTTTTTCATACTCATGGAGCAAAAGAGATGGCATGAACCGTTGAACTAGACGAAGCAAGATTCTTTTCATATGGGACCTTCCTAATGATAAAAGAGGTGGCGCGCTAAGCACACCCTCTAAACTTTCCGAAACAAAATACTTCCATTCGTTCCTCCAAATCCAAAAGAATTGGATAAGACCACATCCACATTCCTTTGTTTTGCTTGATGAGGCACAAAATCTAAATCACACCCTTCATCTGGATGATCCAGATTAATGGTGGGTGGAACGATCTGATCACGAATGGCTAAAATAGAAAATATGGCTTCAACTGCCCCGGCTGCGCCTAATAGATGCCCCGTCATAGATTTGGTAGAGCTGACGCTCAATTCATAAGCATGGGCACCAAATGCTGCCTTAATGGCATTGGCTTCTGCCTGATCTCCAACCTGTGTAGAGGTTCCATGTGCATTAATATAATCAATAGCATCAAAATGAATCCCAGCATCATGCACTGCATTTTTCATGGAATTAATCGCCCCGTCATCCCCGGGCATTGTCATGTGATAAGCATCTGCACTCATACCAAAACCAATCACTTCAGCATAAATAGGGGCGCCTCGTTTTTTAGCATGCTCATACTCTTCAAGCACTAACACACCGGCACCATCCCCTAGCACAAAACCATCTCTATCCTTATCCCAAGGCCGGCTGGCTTTTTCAGGCTCATCATTGCGGGTAGAAAGCGCTCTGGCAGCAGCAAACCCATTAATACCCAAAGCTGTAGATGCCATTTCAGCACCACCTGCCAACATGACTTCGGCATCTCCATACATAATCATGCGCGCTGCATGACCAATATTATGCGTGCCTGTTGTACAAGCCGTTACAATCGAAATATTAGGACCTTTTAAGCCAAATTTAATAGAAACATAGCCGGGTGCCATATTAATGATGGCACTGGGAATAAAAAATGGGGAAATCTTTCTGGGCCCCCCCTCTACCAGATTTTTGTAACTATCTTCTATAGAGGGCAACCCGCCGATACCTGAGCCAATAGCAACGCCAATACGGGTTAGATCCATCGTTTGCAAATCTAACTTTGCATCCTGAATCGCTTCATGCGAAGCAAGCACCGCATATTGGATGAAAAGCGCTAACTTTCTGATTTCTTTTTTATCCAAACAAGGAGAAGGATCGAACCCCTTAACAGCAGCACTAATTTTGACGGGAAATTGCGTTGTGTCAATAAAGTCAATTGGCTTAACACCACTTTCCCCTTTGAGGATTGCTTCCCAGGATTGAGAAACGTTTACCCCCATAGGGGAAACCATCCCCAAGCCTGTTACTACCACTCTTTTTTTGGCCACAGCGTTAAGCCCTCGTTAAATGTTCTCTCGCTTCAGAAAAACTTATTTTTCTGATGCTTTTTAGGTTTGAGATTCTAAATGACGCTGAATATGCTCAATCGCTTGACCCACAGTAGTAATCTTTTGAGCTTCTTCATCAGGAATTTCAATATTAAACTCTTCCTCAAGTGCCATAACTAACTCAACGGTATCGAGTGAATCTGCACCTAAGTCATCTACAAATGAAGAATCCAAGGTGATTTGAGCTGCGGGAACATCTAATTGTTTCGCTACGATTTCAGTAACACGTGTTTCTATGTTTTCCATAAAGGTATAACCTCATTAAAAATATTAATTGGAAAAAAACCTGGTTTTATTATGATGTGCTGACCCTCGAAACAATGCTATCCATTTCATTTATTTAGAGTGTGTCCTCAATCTACTTTTTAAGCTTAAGCTGCGTATAACGGGTCAAATTTTATGCAAATTTTCGTCACCTATTTTAATAGGCTTCCTCAAATTTACACAAAATTTGCCTCCATTACCCACAGTTTAAGCTCAAAAAATAAATTGAGGTCACACCCTAAGATGGGCTTTAAAATAAAACAGGTCTAAGTTTATTCAAATGCAAAAAAGTTTCAAGTCCTTTAATGCGCAATTTTTCTTCATTTTTTAGCTGGTATACATCCCCCCATTAATATGTATCGTTTGTCCTGTAATGTAGCCAGCATGATCAGAAGCTAAAAAAACAGCCATTTTAGCAATATCGATGGCTGCTCCAATTTTTTTCATTGGAATTTTTTCAAGAATCATCTCTCGCTGTGCGTCCGTTAATTGACGCGTCATATCAGTTTCTATAAACCCAGGAGCAATCGCATTCACTGTAACACCACGACTCGCAATTTCCAATGCCAATGCTTTACCTAATCCAATAACACCCGCTTTCGCAGCACAGTAATTAGCCTGTCCTGGATTACCTGTATACGCAACAACAGAGCTAATATTGACTACTCTTCCCCAACGGGCCTTTATCATCGGCTTAATACAAGTTTGTGTCAACTTAAACACTGCATTCAGGTTTGTATTCACCACACTCAACCATTCTTCTTCTTTCATGCGTAGCGCTAAATTGTCCTGCGTGATACCTGCATTGTTCACTAAAATGGCAGGAGGACTCCCCGCTATTTTTTCAATGGTTTCGATGAGCTGCTCAATGACCTCTGGGTTGGTGACGTCCAACTGAATGCCTTTCCCGGCAAAGCCTGCTTCCTGAATCTGGCGAGTAATATTGTCAGCCCCCGCTTCTGTCGTTGCTGTTCCAACAACCCACACCCCTGCTTTCGCCATCTCAAGCGCAATGGCTGCACCAATGCCACGGCTAGCCCCTGTTACTAAAGCAATTTTATGGTTTAACATCATTTTTTCAACTCATTATTTATGCATCAACTTAGCCAGCAATTGTGAAACTTTATCACGCATTTGACGACGATTAACCACCATATCAACAGCTCCATGCTCCAACAAAAATTCGCTTCGCTGGAAGCCTTCGGGTAACGTTTCGTTCACAGTTTGCTCTATCACTCTAGGGCCAGCAAAGCCGATTAAAGCATCCGGCTCAGCAATCGTGAGATCGCCAAGCATGGCCAAACTGGCAGAAACCCCGCCCATTGTAGGGTTTGTCAACACTGAAATGTACGGCAGCTTCTCTCGTGCAAGCCGAGCTAAAACAGCGCTGGTTTTAGCCATTTGCATCAAAGAAAAAAGCCCTTCCTGCATACGTGCACCACCACTCGTTGAGAAGCAAATAAAAGGTACATGCTTTTCAATGGCCGTATGCACTGCTTGTTTAAAGCGTTCCCCGACTGCAACGCCCATCGAGCCGCCAATAAAGTCAAAATTAAATGCTGCGGCCACCACGTCCATGCCATTCAAACGACCTGACATCACCAACAAAGCTTCTTTCTCTCCCGTTTTTTTCTGCGCTGCCAATAAACGATCTTTATATTTTTTCGTATCCCGAAATCGCAAAGGATCCTGGGCTGTAATATCTGAAGCAATTTCTCTGGCAGAGCCTGAATCTAAAAACGCCTTTAGTCGCACACGCGCAGCAATCGCCATATGGTGTTCACACTTTGGGCAAACTTCTAATGAACGTTCCACCTCTGCACGGTATAAAACGCTATTGCATTTTTCACACTTCGTCCAGACCCCTTCAGGTACTTCTTTTTTCCCTTGTTTCAAGGAACTTACTTTGGAAGGCAGTAATTTTTTAAGCCAAGTCATGGTTTTCCTATCGTGTTTTGGAATGGGAAGAGTATACCAAGCCTTCGACATGAAACGATAGCCGGAAAGGAAAATTCCTTCACTTAGGGCGTGTCATCAATGAATTTTTTAGCTTCAAAATGTGGGTAATGGAGGCAAATTTTATGCAAATTTGAGAAAGCATATCCAGATATGCGACGAAAATTTGCATAAAATTTGACCCATTATACGCGTTTTGAAGCTAAAAAATTCATTGTTGACACGCCCTATTACCAGCAATTCAGGTTCTTACTATTTAACCTAAATTCAACAGTGGTTTTCAACTGCTGAATTTAGGTTTAAAGTTAGAAATCTCCACCCCTTGGGGTGGAGTTACCTTACGCAAAACAATGAAATGCAAACATACTCTAAAATAACCCTCACAGGAAAATACCATGCAAGCATTCACTCCAGAAATGGAAACCCTTGAAACTGAATATGGATCGATTGAGCAGGTTCGCTTTTTTACAGGTTCTGGCGCCAGTGCGCACTTTTATTATTTTATGTTAGATGAGCAGGGTGAGCGATGGATTGCCAAAGGGGAGCTGTATGATCCAAGGCCACGGCGCGTTCTCGGCACACTCGAGACTGTGGATAGTGAGATCGCAAAAGAGTTGATTGCTAATGCCCTTTATGCCCGATTAGGTATCCCTGTGGCACGCATCCAAATGGCTATGGTGCCTGTACATATCCCCGAAGGAATTTATTGGAAAGAACTCGCTCAAGAGATTGGGATAACAGAAACCCCTGCGATATTAACCCGCTTTTTAGATCACTTTCAGGAGTATCCTTACCTACCTGAGTTTTATGAGACACAAGCGAATTACTTATCATTAGAAATCGAAAATCAATGGGTAGTCGAAGCAGGTTTAGGGCGAGTGCTTGCCGTAGCCCAGTGGCTCAATGATATTGACGTGATCGGCGGCAGTGGTAAAAATATAGGTTATCGTCTACGTCAACATCCTAACAGTGAGATAGGGGCGCTCTTAGTTGAGACCTGTAAAATTGATCCTGGTTATGCTTTTCATGACTTTGATCAAGAAATGACTGCCACCATCGATGATGAACAGACCCTTCAGCTAGCGACTATGGGAGAAATGCATCGTATCCATACCCACTGGACACAATGGCCAGTGCAAACGCAAGCAGAGTATTGGGAAACAATCAACGCCATTGTCGCCTTACCTGTCAATGAGATTGAGGCAATTTTTACCCAGACTGACCCTAATGGACATTTTCGAGAGACTGACTTGTGCCTAGCGCGTCTGATAAGCCGTCAAGCGAGCTTATGTGAATATCTTGACCATTATCAGGCCAACGTCAATCCCAAACCACAGATGACGATCCACTTACCCCCGATTCATCCTGATCAAGATCAACCTCAAGATCGTCTTGCACAACACAATCAATGGATGTTACAACGCCCCAGTGTACAACAAGCCTTTCATTTTTATTTAACGCCCAGCCTCATGAGCACTGATCGAGACCCAGATGCCCCTCGGTATGATTGTAGTGAGAAGATCATGGATTTTTTAACCAATCCCCAATATCGTGCCCTACTCTTGTTGGGTAAAAGTGGGGCAGGCAAATCCATTGAAACCTATCGCTTAATTGAGCGAGCCACTGAACTGGGTTTTATGCCGCTGCGTATTGAACTCAAACGATTTTCAAGTACCACCGTCCCTCACTGCATACTCAACACGCTGCAAGATGACTTCCAACTCTCCCTGACCCAGATTGAAAATCTGAAAGAGGCACCCTTGTTATTTATCCTCGATGGATTTGACGAAATCCAGGGTCGTGCCCAACCTAACCTGTATGACACCCACCAGCTGGGTGAGTGGGTTAACAGCAAGGTGATTACTACTTGCCGTAGCCAATACTATACCCATGATATGAAGCCTTGTTTTATCCCATCGGGACAACCACAAGCGTTACAGCTTTGGCACCTGGCATCAGTGAATGAGATGGAGCAAACAGACTACATCTTGGCCCATCATGAACAACTTAACACCCAAGCTTGTCTGGCTTACCTGGATGAAAACCCAAAAGCCAGAGAGTTACTGGATACCCCGCTGATGCTCAAACTTTTTGTGGATGCCTACCCCATTTTGCAACGTGAGACTGAAAACAACCCAACGCTTCGTTTTACCCGTTATCGTTTATATGAAGCTTTTTTAACCACCTGGACACAGCACCAGGTTGTGCGCACCATTCAGCAACTGGGGCATTATGAGGATCTCACGGGTCACTTTCAAAACTTTTCAGAAACGCTTGCCTTTACGATGTATGCTCATGCCAAAGATGCGATTGAATATCAAGAAGACAGTACCCTGATTCAACGGGAAGAAGATGCCTTGTGGTCACGGTTTTTCACAGATCGAGACCCAGATGTGGTCAAGCTTCGGCTAGGTTGTCCTTTAACGCGAACAGGCAACAGCTACAGTTTTTTACATAAATCCTTTGCTGATCACTTGGTCGCAAGGCGGCTATGGAAAAGCTTAGAGGAGCATGTGCCGATTGAAGCGTGCTTAACCCTATGGAATGCTCGTTTTTTAGTGGATGAACGCGCGATATTGGAAATTTTAGCGGAAAATATTCTCACACTCCCTAATGACCATCCTATCATCGAGCATTTGTATGAACTCGTACTGGCCAGTCGAGATGAGCGCACCTATGCCAAAGCCAGTAGCAATGCCATCAGTGTGCTGAATGTGAATCAAACGTTGTGCCGATTGGCAGGAAGAGACTTCTCGGGTATTCATGCGCCTCGGGCGGATTTATCATTTAGTAGCTGTACAGAAACCGATTTCACAGGTGCGGATTTATCAGGATCACACCTTGAGGCGGCGACCTTTATCCAAACGAATTTCACACAAGCCAGGCTTTATGGGGTATTTTTTGGGGAGTCCCCGTCGATTTTAGCTAACGGCCAGGTGATGTGTGTTGCCTATTCTCCCGATGGACGTTTACTAGCGGTGGCGGTGGGTAGTAAGATTCAATTGATTGTGGTAGAAAGTGGTCGCTGTGAGCAGGTCCTTGAGGGGCATACGAGTCGGGTTACTAGTGTCACGTTTAGCCCGAATGGGGAGCGCCTGGCATCTGGAAGTAATGATCATACGATTCGCCTTTGGGAAATTGAAAGTGGGCGGTGTGTGCAGGTCCTCGAGGGGCACACGAATTGGGTTTTGAGTGTCATGTTTAGCCCGAATGGGGAGCGCCTGGCATCAGGTAGTTGGGATAAGACGATCCGCCTTTGGGAGATTGAAAGTGGGCGGTGTGTGCAGGTCCTTGAGGGGCACACGAATTATGTTAATAGTGTTACGTTTAACCCGAATGGTGAGCACCTGGCATCTGGAAGTAGGGATAATACGATCCGCCTGTGGGAGGTTGAAAGTGGGCGGTGTCAGCAGGTGCTTGAGGGGCACACGAGGGAGATTACTAGTGTCACGTTTAGCCCGAATGGTGAGATCCTGACATCTGGAAGTCGGGATAATACGATCCGTCTGTGGGAGCTTAAAAGTGGGCACTGTGAGCAGGTGCTTGAGGGGCACAGGCATTGTGTTAATAGTGTCACGTTTAGCTCGGATGGGAAGCACCTGGCATCTGGAAGTTCGGATAAGACAATCCGCCTGTGGGAACTTGAAAGTGGGCGCTGTGAGCAGGTGCTTGAGGGGCATACGAATTATGTTAATAGTGTCACGTTTAGCCCGAATGGGGAGCACCTGGCATCTGGAAGTCAGGATCATACGATCCACCTGTGGGAGCTTGAAAGTGGGCGGTGTGAACAGGTGCTTGAGGGGCACACGAATTATGTTAATAGTGTCACGTTTAGCCCGAATGGTGAGATCCTGGCATCTGGAAGTCACGATAAAACGATCCGCCTGTGGGAACTTGAAAGTGGGCAGTGTGAACAAGTGCTTGAGGTGCACACTGAGGTTTTTAGTGTCACCTTTAGCTCGAATGGTGAGCACCTGGCATCTGGAAGTTTTGATAAGACGATCCGCCTGTGGGAGCTTGAAAGTGGGCGGTGTGAGCAGGTGCTTGAGGGGCACACGAGCAGTGCTAAGAGAGTCACGTTTAGTCCGAATGGTGAGATCCTGGCATCTGGAAGTTACGATAAAACGATCCGCCTGTGGGAGGTTGAAAGTGGACGGTGTGAGCAGGTGCTTGAGGGGCATACGGGGAGTATTAGGAGTGTCACCTTTAGCCCGAATGGGGAGCGCCTGGCATCTGGAAGTGAGGATAATACGATACGCCTGTGGGAACTTGAAAGTGGGCGGTGTCAGCAGGTGCTTGAGCACAGGCATTGTGTTACTAGTGTCACGTTTAGCTCGGATGGTGAGCACCTGGCATCTGGAAGTTACGATAAAACGATCCGCCTGTGGGAACTTGAAAGTGGCCGTTGTGAGCAGGTGCTTGAGGGGCACACGAATTATGTTAATAGTGTCACGTTTAGCCCGAATGGGGAGCGCCTGGCATCTGGAAGTAGGGATAAGACGATCCGCCTTTGGGAGGTTAAAAGTGGACGGTGTGAGCAGGTTATCCCAATCGTAGGTTCAGTCCTGAGCGTGGCATTCAGTGAGGATGGCCAGTATTTAACGGCAGGGGATATTTCTGGGAATGTCTTTGTTTACCTGCAAGCTGTGGACGATATATATCGCTTAGTCTGGCAAGCCCCGAAATCCAGGGCATTGCTATTCACAGATTGTGTGATTGACTATACACAAGGCTTGAGTGAGTCACAACAACGCTTACTCAAACAACGTGGAGCGGTAGGGAGCCCTTCAGCACTTGAAACCTTCGGAAAATACAATCCCACACTTTTTGGGGAATCGAAAAACATCTACGAAAATTCATTTTTAATCACTCAAGCAGCGGTGAATAAAAATCTCTCTATTTATTTAAGTAACCTATCAAGCAATACAAAACTATCCCAAGCTAAAAAGGACTTAGCGAGTCAATTAATCAATGTGGTAAAGGATACCCATCATTTTCAAGAATTAGTTGACGAGCTTGTCAATGGGTTAAAGGAAGATAGAAAGATTTGTGATACATTCAAAAAGAAACCCAGTAGACTGACAAAATTAATTAAAAAGATGCTGTTTATCGTTATGAATGCCGCAAAAAACATCGATGCAGAGATATTCATAGAGGATGACATAAACCACCTGCTCTTTCCAGATAAACAAAAATCTGACTGTATCCTATCATGATCGGAATTAGAATGTGCTTGGAAAGCAAATCAGTATCACCCATCGCATAGGGTAACCCCGCCCCAAGGGGCAGAGATTTCTACCTTTAAAAATAGCCAACATGATAGCCTAAAGTCAGGAAAATAGCGCGAATGCTCACCTTGAACTATATAGCTTAACACCTATAAATTTGTTACAAATGCCTGCCATTTTTTCCGTCTGTTCACCCATAAAAATCGTTTCATAGCAGCACTATGCAAAGATTTTTATGGGTGAACAGACAAAAAATCTGTTTGGCATTTGTAACAAATTTATAGGTGTTAAGCTATAGTTAAACCTGGATTCGGCAATAATTTTCAACAGCCGAATCCAGGTTAAACCAGTTGATAATGATCATTCTAGCTGCCTCATGCATATATTTATCGTTTTTCGTGTTTTTGGCCTGCTTTTGATGCTGTTTAGTCTCAGCATGTTGCCGCCTATGCTAGTGGCTAAAATCTACCATGAACCTATTCTTGCACCTTTTGTCATCTCCTTCGGAATTACATTTCTATCTGGAAGCTTGATATGGCTGCCTTGCAGAAAATTTAATGTGGAAATTAAAACTCGAGAAGGTTTTTTGATTGCAGCACTCTTCTGGGCTGTCTTATCACTCTTTGGGGCTTTGCCTTTTATATTAGCCCATATTCCAGGTGTGGACTGGACAGATGCAATCTTCGAAGCTGTCTCTGGACTAACGACAACTGGCACTACAATCCTACAAAATATCGACCAGTTTCCTCGCACTATTCTGTATTATCGCCAACAACTACAACTTTTAGGCGGTATGGGAATTGTCATATTAGCCATTGCCATCCTTCCCATGCTGGGCATCGGCGGCATGCAACTTTTCCGCACAGAGCACTCAGGCCCCGTGAAGGATCAAAAGCTCACCCCTCGTATTGGAGAAACCGCCAAAACCTTATGGTTTATTTATTTGGGTTTAACCTTGTGCTGTACCCTCGGCTATTGGATGGCAGGCATGAGCATTTTTGAAGCCATTACAGAAAGTTTTGCAACCGTTTCGACCGGAGGATTTTCTGTGCATGATGATAGTCTAGGTTATTATCAAAACACTAAAATAGAGCTGGTCGCCTCTTTTTTCATGCTGCTTGGTGCACTCAATTTTGGACTTCACTACGCTTTTCTACAGCGCAAAACCTTACTGACCTATTGGCAAGATACTGAATGCCGCACTTTCCTATGGATTATTTTCGCTGTTTTTCTCCTGCTCTGCATCACACTCATCACACATGAAGTATACCTTCATACCCTCATGGCTGTTGAGCAATCCATTTTCACAGCCGTTTCCCTCACAACAACAACCGGTTTTACTTCAGGCAACTTCTCCGCCTGGCCAACCTTCCTACCTTACCTTATTATGTTTATTGCCATAGTCGGTGGCTGTGCAGGCTCTACCAGCGGCGGGCTCAAAGTCATGCGGATTTTGGTCCTTCAAAAACAAGCCATGCGAGAATTAAAACGCTTACTCCATCCCAAAGGTATTTTTACCATCAAGCTTGATCAAGTCGTGTTACCAGAATCTATTATTCAATCTGTTTCTGGATTTATTGTCACTTATATTTTATCGTTTCTCATCTTACTGCTGCTTTTACTTTGGGAGGGTTTGGACTTTACAACCGCTTTTGGTGCAATTGCTGCCAGCCTATCTAATACGGGAACGGGGATCGGAAAGCTTGCACATGATTTTGATAATCTCTCTCGATTCAGCAAAGGCGTGATCATTATAGGGATGTTAGCTGGACGATTAGAAATTTTTACCTTGCTGGTTTTGTTTACTCCAACCTTCTGGCGACGTTAAATTGTAATAAAAACATAAACCTAAATTATGTTAAAATTCAAAATCTTTAACGGATCAAGTCGCGAGACGTCGACTTTAGTAAAGCATGTTGGATACAAAAGACAGGGGAGCTTTTAAGATTTAAAAACAGACCTATTATACTTGGTTAATGACAATGAAAGAAAAAATTCAACTCTTATTAAGATTAATCAGCACTATATTACTCATATGGCATGCTTCTACTGGCTTTGCAAAAACCTACCCCTTACCCCAGGACGGCGCTGATATCATTGGTCAAAACATCAAAATCAATGTACAAGAAGGCGACACACTTGAGGAAATCGCAAGCCGTTATGGCCTCAGCTTTCATGAATTACTGGAAGCGAACCAAAATATTGATGGCGGAAATTTGCATCCTGAGCAAGAGCTACTTATCCCTTTGATGCACATTCTCCCTTCTATCCGAAAAGGCATTGTGATCAACTTAGCAGAGTTACGTCTCTATTATTTCCCACCAAACACCAATGAGGTGATCACTTATCCTGTAGGATTAGGGCGCAAAGGAGAAGAATGGAGAACCCCTTTAGGGGAAACCTCAGTTTTGTGGAAAAAAGCAAAACCTACCTGGCACCCCACTAAATCCATCCAGGCCTATCAAATCAAACTGGGAAAAGAACCTTTACCTTCTGCCGTTCCACCAGGGCCAGACAACCCTCTAGGCGAATATGCCATCTACCTTAAAAAGCCTCTACTCGTCATTCACGGAACCAATGAGCCGCGCTCTATTGGCCGTTTTGCGAGCTCTGGTTGTATTCGCTTATATCCACAAGATATTGAGCAACTTTATCATTTAGTCGAAAAAAAAACACCCGTCACCATCATTAACGAAATCACACGTGCCGGCTGGTTAAACGACAAACTCTATTTAAAGGCTCAAATTCCCTTATCTTTAGAAGGGTTGGATGAAGCCAGCCAAGCCTACCAGAATGATTCTGCCCGAAAAGCAATTTATCAAGCTATGAAAGGAAAGTCTGCCCGGGTAAACTGGAGAAAAATCAATCAGGTTTTGCTGGAAGCAGATGGCGTGCCACATGAAATCGGGGAAGCCATTACCATGCCATCCAATGTGGAAGACACAAAAACTGCCCAACACCAGCAATTCCCGCCCTACCGGGCAGAAATTGCTTCCCTTGATTGACGCGCGGACCGCAAGCCAAGCTTGTGATCGCTTTTAAGGGGACGAATCGCGATTCTCCCCCTTAATATCCCCCATCGCGAACGAGGGGTCATTGTAAGCTATTGATAAATCAAGGTGTTTTCCGGCGAGAATTGCTGATTCATGGACAGCATAGTAGAGATTTTGAACAGGCTCTTAGGATGGGCCATCAACTGGAGATATTGACATGAATATTGTCGTTGCAGGGGGAACTGGGTTCATTGGAAGTCACTTAATCCCTATCCTTCTGAAAGATGCGCACCAGGTTACTTTAATCACTCGCAATCAGGAAAAAGGAAGGCAGGTTTTTAAGGATACCGTGGAAGTGCTTACATGGGATCAACTGGATCAGAAAGATCCTTCTGAATTCCATGCAGCCATTAATCTTGCAGGGCAAAACATTGGAGATCATTACTGGACACAAAACATTAAAGACCAAATTCTAAATAGCCGTGTATCTACAACTGAAAAACTCGTTAATTGGTGCAGAAAAACTCAAAGCGCCTTTTATCTGTATAATGCAAGTGCGATTGGAGTTTACGGTTTACAACAGACTCAAACCCAAGGTTTGCCCCCTAAAATAACTGAGGAAACGTCCATTCCATGGGGAGCGCCCACTGACTTTTTAAGCAAGGTAGGACAAGCATGGGAGCAAGCTGCTTCTAAAACAGAAAACCCCAATGTGCATGTGATCTTGATGCGTTTTGCACCCGTTTTAAAAAAGAATGAAGGTATGATGAAAAAACTCATGCCCGCGTTTAAGCTAGGACTAGGCGGCGTATTAGGATCAGGCAATCAGCCTTTCACATGGATACATCTTGAAGATCTGATCAGAGCCATTCAATTTTTACTCATCCATCCTGAACTAACCGGCGCAATCAATTTATGTGCCCCCGAATGCGTTTCTCAAAAAACTTTTGCAAAAACACTGGCTAAAACGCTACATCGTCCAGCCTTCATGAAAACCCCCGCCTGGCTCCTCAGACCCATTTTGGGTGAAATGGCTGATGAACTGTTATTATCAGGGCAAAACGTTTATCCTGAGCGGCTTCTAAAAACAGGGTTTGAGTTCTTATACCCAGACTTACACTCTGCTTTGTCTGCTGATCACCAGGGTATGTGACCATGAGCTGCATAAAACAGAAAGCAGGCTTAACCGCTCTGGAAGCGCCCTCTTTAGATACTTCGATGCATGCAAGCAAAGTGCTTTTTTATAAAAAACTGGCAAGACAATCCCTCATCGCAATTTTAGCTTTTTTGTTGCTTCAGTTCAGCTTAATTTTTTTGAAAGACTTAACTGAAAATCTGCAAAAAAAACTGATTAAAGGGTATGCAGAGCGCAGCCTTCGAAACACTGTCGATTTATTTGGCAGGCAAGAAGCGGTTGAAAAGCCAATCTGGTCCCGCTCTGCTTTTTTTTCCGGAAGCTGGCAAAAAGCCTTTGACCAATGGTTCAATGCCCATATTGTGCCCCTCAAACCTAAAATCATTAAACTGGGCAATCACATTTATTATGCATTGTTTTCTAAATCTTATATGCAATCTGGCAACATCATTATTGGGAAACATCGCTATCTGTATGAGTTATCCAGTGTCGAAAAATACTATAACCTGCAACGACAATCTTATGATCAAGCAACCCTAGACCGCTGGGCAGATGACCTACAAGCCCTCTCCAATTTTTTTCATCAGCGGGGACAAACCTTCATCTACATGATTACTCCCTCAAAGGCCAGTTACTATCCCGAGCATTTACCTACCTGTCAACGCTGTGGCAAGATCCCACCGCGCCCTGATTACCAAGGCTTAACTGCCACACTAAAAAAGCGCAGAATTAACTTTCTGGATGCTAGTGACTTAATTCTCAGTGCCCGAACAACCTACGAGCCTTATTTATTTCCCAAGGGGGGGTTCCACTGGACCCAACTTTCCAGCGCTTTAGCTGCTCGTGAACTCATGAAACATATCTCAACACAACACCCCTTGCCTGAGCTAAAATTTACTTACCGAGCAAAACCAAAAGCAGAAGGAGAAGATGCAGACGGTGCTCGGCTTCTGAACCTGATTTCGACCCCAAAATCGTACCCCACCCCTGAGGTTTTCATTCAACCGCTAACCCCTATCACGTCAAAGCCCTTAAAAATTGCGATCATATCCGGCAGCTTCATGTTTTCTGTTGCCAATATTCTGGTAGAAACCCAGCTATTTCATCAAATTGACTTCTTCTTTTACTGGCAAGTAGATCATTACCGCTACCGGTCGGATAAACAGGTAAAACCGACCGTGCTCATTCAAAAATTCATGCCTGCCTTTGAGTCACTGGGAATCCAGCCTAAAACTCCGCACGCCTATGATGACATTCTGAATGCTGATGTGGTTATTCTGGAAGAAAATGAACCTATTTTGAGATCTAACCACTTTAAAGCTTTTTTTAAAAAATATTTGGAGCCTCGCAAGGCTTTGTAGGGAACAAAGCAGAATAGATTTCCACATATGAGTGAATAAAACGGTACCTCAAGGATGTGAAGGTGTTGCCCTGCGATCAAATCACAGGGCGTCAGCCCCACAAAAAAAGAACAGCTAAAACTCAAGCATTCCCCAGTGAATCCAACTCTATTGGTTTTGTAAAATTGATAGAATCCAGCTGCTCAGAAAATTTTTGTATCCATTCTTCCCACTCATTCAACACACGATAAAATCTTAAATCTTGCTTATCTGATTCTGCAATTGCTTGATAAAGCCCATCTAGCTTAGGATCTAACTCCTCATGTATATGATCTAAATTAAAGCCTAGCTTTTCCAGATCGTTTAAATGGCAATACAACTTAGAAATTTCTTCATTAAATTGTTCTAGCTTACTTGCCAAAAGTGGGCTCAGGCTTTTTTCTGATATTTTTTCAGCCACTTTATGACCAATCCAGCCACTTGCCATACTAGTCAGAAAGTTAGCCCCTGCCTGCCAGAAGCCACCAAAAACAACTCGAGTACCATAATAGGTCCCCACTTTAGCAATCTTGGTGGTTTTATCGCTGAAACCCATTTCTTGAGAACCTTGACCTACCGCATTAGATATGCCTAATGGCAAAAGCGCATTTAACGCATTAAGTCCTTGATAAAAATCATAAAAAACTTGGGCACCTATAAAAGTATAATGAACAGCGTCTCCTATTTGCTGCGCCGTTTTAGGCGAATACCCTCGGGTTAACGCAAAATCTTTTGCTAAGGTAGTAACTCCTGTAGTCACACAGCTCATCCCCATAGAATAAGTGATTTGCAAAGCCTTTGTCTGGATATCTTTCAGGAGCATCGCTTGCTCATAATCAGGCAATTGGTTCTTTATATCCTCAGCCACCATATTCAATTGTTCAATACCACAGGTTCCATCAAGCTTTATTTGATGATTTCCTCCCGGCTTCAAACCATAAATCATTTTATTTTGAGAGGAATAATAAAGCGTTTCCCCCTCAGCCTGTAAAGTCAAATCGATTTTACAGTAGCCGCCGGAAGAGTTACAGATTTGATCTACACGACAAAGCGCTGTAGTGGGCTGAGGGTTGATAGTCTCTATTTCATAATGGAAGTCATACCTCCTTCCTTCAGGCGTAGGTTCCACGGAGCGCTCCTGCTCAAAGAAACAATATTGAGTAGATGATTTTGTGTGCCCTTCAAAATCTGAATGTTCTAAACTCTCTGATGATTGATCAGTTTTTGAATCTGCTAACTCAAATTGATCCAATATTGGGCTCAAGCCACTCTGTAAATTTTGCCTTGGAAAACAAGAGATTTCAGCTGCCTCAACACCCATTGGCCCAACCCCTTTTGATGTGCGCTTATGTGAGAAGCCTGAAGTAACATCTTCTATAAAGACAACTTCTTGCTCTTTTTCATAGCCAAGCTTGACTCTCGCTTTGCTCTTCAAACTTTGATATATCGCCTGATTCCCTTTTTTTGCCTTATCCAAGGCGTCAAGATAATCCTTTATCTCTGATTGAGCCTCCTGATACAAAAGCACACTCTGTTTTTCCGTCTTTTTTAGCTTTAATGATAGTTGAGATAACATATCAATCCCTTTTTCAACAGGAACGTTTTCTATTTTTGATTCAATCCTCTCTAAGTCCTTAGAGATAGAAAGCAGAGGCTCTAGACTGTTTAGGTCTAATTCTAACTGTGTCACTAAACGAATAGCTTCTTCAATAGAAGGCGTATCCGCTAGAACCTTATAGGCTTTTGCCAATATAGAATCAATCTCATCTTCCACTCTGGCTGCTGGAAGCCCTGACTGACTGTCTAAACTGAATGCAAGCGGATAGTTATCTTTTATGATCTCAATCGGACTCTCTTTAAAAGGAAGATAAATTTTAGAGGCTTGAGGTGTTCCATCTGGCAAGACAAAAACGTTGTATTTCTCAAAATGGTCTTTACCCTCTGCTTTTAGCAGAAGCTCTATTGTTTTTTCATGATACTTAAATGTCTTTAAGTAATCGTAAATATCATTAAAATCTTCCATAGTTTCCAGGTGAATCAAGGGCGCCCTGGTCTCTTTTGAAAAGTAATCTAGAGCCTGAAAATCGTACTTCCCTATCCCCATCGTAAATATCTTGATTGAAGCCCCCCCTAATGAGAATTGCTTGAGCTCCTGAGTAATCGCCTCAAGCGCAATGTCTCTATCACCTGATTCATTATCATACCCATCTGTAAAAACGAACATCACAGAGGGGTCTTGAGTGACACCTTGCCCTCCAAGCATCTTTAATTGATCTAGCACCGAGTTAAATAGGCGAGTTCTACCAAAAGCCCCTTTAGAAATTTCTTGATGGATATAAAACTCAATCTCTTTAGAGCTGACCGGAAACTCTTTAAGGTCTGAGGCTTCCTCATTAAAAAAAACAATTCTGATGATACCTTCACTGTTGATTTCCCTCAGCTTTTGAGTAAACTGTATTACTTTTTCCCCCAGCTTCGAAAAGTTATTCCTCATACTTCCACTACGATCAATAATCATTGTATAAGTGGGCTTTACCTCTTTTATGTTTTTCGACACAAAAAAGATAGGTCTTGCAATAGGCACCCCTTCACTTGTTTGATATACCTGAAGCAAAATGCCGCCATTGGTTAGCTGCTGAATATAATTCAGTAAATGTTCTTGATCTATAACCAGCTCTAGCGAATTTTTCTCATTGTCTTGAATAGCCGGTGGAAATATAAAACGAAATAGCAGTCCATAATTAAAGTAGAGTATAGCCTGCTTTTGATTGAGATCATTTTCAGTTTCTATCACGCCCAAACAATGCTGCAGAAGACCTTGAATGACACTCTCATCAGAAAAATCCAACATATCTGAAGCTTCTTGCATTGATGCCTGATTTTCATTCATCCAGATTTTTCTTAAAGCTGCAGCATCTTTCCCGCGCAAGCGAATCAGCAAAGCTTCCAGATAGTCTTTCCATATCTCAACCGTATGCTTTCTTTTGGCAGGTTTTGAATAAAGCACATAATTTTCTGAGTATGCTCCCTTCTTTTCGTTAAAAAGTTCAGGAAGATTTAAAGCAATGTCATCAGCTGTCTCAACCGAAAAAAAAGATTGAAACGTATTAAACCCTTGCTCATAACTGTCCTCAAGTATAGGTGTTTTAATATCTAGCTCATTTTGATCCAGATTTTTTGTATCCATATTACTGATAGAGTATGGAAGACTTTCAAAGAAGCTTTGCGGTGTTTTCAGTATGGTTTGTAACTTGCTTCGTATCAATTCAGCATCATCACTATTTACTGCGCTGACAACGATATTTCCATTTCTTGTGCTGATGGTGTATTCCACATTGAGTGACCCTAAAAACGTGTGAATTAAGGTGCTCCAATTTCTGACATCTGCTTTTTCATTCATTTTAATGCTCTCCTCATTTTCTTAAAAATTAAGTAACTATTCTTCATCACATGTAACGACTTCTCCCGTCATTGCGAGTTCCTCAAGCCCTAAAGTGCCAAACATCTGATGAGACCAAGAAATTTTATTAAATTTTTTTAGAATTCAAAAAGATAGATTTGTGTTGTTAAAGGCCGTTTGTGCATTAGTGTCTTTGAACCTGTTTGCGAGTTCGGTCACAGGGGTTTAGCGACAACATAATTGGTAAAGTGCAAAGCACTATCCCGGTCAGAAGAGTGCCGCATTTAAAAAATTCCTCCTCACCAATCTATCATTTCTTTAATCTTATGATAAAAAACGATACTTCTAAACTCACCTTACGCAGAGGCTTTCAAGAGCTGCAGCTCGTTAAACATCATTTGATTAGCCTTGAGGAGCAATTTTTGTTTAATGGCAAAATGATTCAGAGAAGTTTTTACTTTCAAAAGCTCGAGCTTGCAAAAAGCGATCATTGAGGCAAACAGATGATTACATTGGGTGCGAGTGGTTTTGGTAGGAGACTTTGACAAGCTGGCATTTTGTTTAATAGATTTATGAAACTCTTCAATTCGCCACCGTTTTTGGTAGACTTCGTAGATGCGGTCAGCATCAATTGACAAATCATTTGTGACCAGATAAAGCGTCCCAATGGATCCGTCCTCGTTTGTGAAGACTTTTTTGAGAAGCTTAACAGGGAAAAACACATCCCTAAGATAGACAGTGAGACAGTCACCGTCGTTCCAGTCCAGTGAATTAATCTGTTGAAATTGACCGCTTTTAGCATCTTGTCCTGTCAATGCTACGCACCGATTTGACTTGATACCAAAAATAAAATTTTTGTTCAGAGCTTCATGAATGAAAACCATATTTGCTTTTGAGCCAAACCAGTTATCAGCCAGCACGTAATCAAAGAGCACCTGATTATCAATAGCTTGCTGAACGAGAGAGCGAAACATGACATTTTTGCTGATACTGGATTTTCTCTTTCGCCTACGAGTTTCAATATCAGAATAAAGGATATCTTTTTTCACAATGTCATACCCCACAGGAAGCGCTACGTCCCCATAACGAACAAGACATGAAAGAAGATTGATCCCTTTTACATGTCGATGTTTGGCATGCGAGAAATGCCAACAATTGACCTCATTTTCATCCGTATAGCTTTTCTCTGAGATGGTATCATCCAGCAACAGAACACCTCCTCTAGCTTCCTGATGGCGGCGCACCTCAGTCTTGATGTAACTCCAAAGCTCCTTACCACCATAATCTTCTGCCCGCAAAAGCCGACTGACTTGATCGTGACTGATCTCTCCATCCAGCATCGCTGACAAGCCCGTAGCCGTCGCATGATGATTTTGGCTAATCAGATAATCGCTATAAATATCTAATAGTTGTTTGTTCATCGTCCTTTTCCTTTTAAAAACAATGAACAAAATTTAATTAATTTACAGCATTAGTCAATGGGGAGCGCGTAAGGTGAGTTCTAAAGATACCCCCAAAAAGCAGATTAGGTCAAAGAAAAGAAATCCATTACCTACGCACCTAGAACACATTAGCAAGATGGAAGCTGGAATTGATATTGGTTCTAAGTTGCATTTTGTGGCGGTGCCAGAAGGATGTGATGAAGTGAGTGTTCGTGAATTTAACAGATTTACACCAGATTTGATGGAACTTGCTAGCTGGTTAAAAAGATGTACTTGATTGCCAATGGCTTCAGCGGTTACATACATAGTCGCCTCTGAAGAAAAGGTGCTGCCAAGGAAGATTTCCACCATGTTTACCACCTGTAACAGTGCCTCCCGTCATCAGCTATGGTGTTGGGTAAATTAACCGCCCTCCGTCATTGCGAGGAGCGAAGCGACGCGGCAATCCAGGTTCAAGCTTATTAAAGCCTCATAAGCTTGAGCCTTCGATACAAGCTCCTGCTTGGATGGCCGCGCTTCGCTCGCAATGACGGGGGAATAGTTATAATCAATTTTCGAATGCTTCAAAGGCGACTATTTAGGCTTGGCTAGTTTATAATGCAATGTCACGGTAACAGTATATTCACCACCAAGCGGTCTTCTGGTGGACTTGTATGCACAATTGTAAAGCATTATTTTTTTATCTATCCAGAACTCTTCGCCATGCCTGAAGAGTTTAAAATCGTACCTTACAGTTAACTTATCTCTAACTGCACGTGGAATTTGCGACCACAACGATATCCAATAATCTTTTCCTTGAAATTTGATTGGATTCAAGTGAAGTTTTTTATCCCTAAGATTACCAATATAGGGATAGTTCTGTTTCATATAAGAATTTACTTCGCTAGTACTAGGACACACCCCACCATAAGCAGAAACAGATAATGCTGTTAATAATGGTATAAGTAAAATTTTTTTCATGGCTTTTTCCTCCGTTTTTTTATTATAGTCGCTCTAGCGAATTCTGCTAAGAGACTATCGCCATGAAGCATTATAGCCATTTAACCCTTAATACACGCCCTAACTAACTCTTTGGGTTAGCTGCATAAAAATAGCCCAGGTATCAAAGAAAAATTTGATCGCTGACGTTTTTGCAACAGAGCCCTCCCAACTGAATTTGGGCTCTTCACACCCTGATGTGCAGCCTTCAGATATTGCTATCAAAACCATTTAGACCTGCTTACTTATCTTCAGAAGACAAATTTAACCTGCCGCACAATTCTTTACGCGTCTTGATTTTGCAAAAAAATCATTGAATAATAAAGGCGCCTGGATGGGGTGCGACACGCCCCACCCAGACTATTCACAACTCAACCTCTAAACGGGAGATTGAATCATGCGTAGTTGCATTTTAACGTATCATGACGAAGGCTTTAAGTCTTTGTTTCCCTTTTTTTCAAAATTAGTAGAGTTTTCTCTGCTGATATCTCAGCTTTGCCGTACTTTCCGTACCCTGATACTGCGCCTGATTGTTTGTGAACCCTGTCGTTTTCTTTGTTTTACAAAGGATGGGCAGAGGGGCAAGGCTGTGTCAGGAAGCGAAAGAAGGTCGGTACTTAACATGTCAAGCTTCTGAGGCAGCTCAGGCAGGCTTATTATGTCACACGATAGAGGGCTTTTGCTTTGCAAAGGCATGGGGGGAGGCGTGCTTTTAAATTCAACCTGTCTGGCTGTCTTTTTTGGATGTTATTGCAAGCAACATGGCAACGTGGAAATTTAGACGAGTGATTATTGATAAGCACACATCTGAATCCTTACGCGGCTTCGTTTCTCGCAATCACGCGACATAAATTTAATATGAGGCTTAGCTAGTGATTATGAACACAGCAAATCAACTCCATCAGGCTGTTGCGCCTGAGACAAACATCCATCCTGATTTACACGCTTATCTCACAGACTGGGATGCCCAGTATCTCAAACGTGCTCAGGAGATTGATCTTTTTAACCCAGACCTGACAAAGCAATGGACCGAACTTCAACAAAGACTGTTCACCGGCTTCCTCTATCATCAACGTGCTCACTTTGATGCCGTCCTCTGGCTCATGGGTAGCTTTGCTGAAAATGATGCCGTGAAAAAAATCATTCTGGCCAATACTCAGGATGAATTTGGTAGCCATGCCTTTTCTCATGAACAACTTTATCTGATGTTTGCTCAATCTTTAGGGTTAGACTTACGTCTTGAAATAGAGCAGGAAAATTATTTTCTACCCTTTTTAAGAACCTACAATAAAACCCTCACACACCAACTGAGAACGTTAGAGCCTAAAGAGCGCCTTGTTGTCTTCTCAGCCGTTGAGCGCTTAGATAACGTTGATTATTCCTTACTCAGAGGGGTGGCAACCAGCTTTGGAACCCAGAAGCGAGCTTTAACTTTCTTCAATGTGCACATCCATGTCAATCATCACGAGATCACGCACGATTTACTTCAAGAAAGCTGGCTTCAAAATCCAGAGCGGGTTAAAGCGCTTTATCAATGGGTAACTGAGTTTCAAATCCCCATGTGGGGAAAAATATCCAATGCGGTTTTTCATGGACAGTTTGCATGAACTTTTTCATCGCCTTGAGAAAGGAAATTAACCATCGAATCGCATTATTTGGTGACCAAATGATCCCTTTTGGGATCTTTGGTCTCATCAGCTTTCCTTTATACTACGGCTTTTGGGTTTACCTATCGTTACAATATTATGAGAATGCCCTGTTAAGAACAATGGTTACCGGGCTATGTGTGCCTCTGGTACTAAAAAAACAGTGGCCTAAATTTCTCATGCCCTGGCAGGGTTGCTATTGGTATTTAAGTTTATTGTTGTCCTTGCCCTTTTTCTTCACGTTTATGCTGTTGAAAAACCATTTTTCTAATGTGTGGTTGATGAGCACGACCTTGGTGATGGTTTGGCTGATGTTGTTGGTGGATTGGGCAAGTTTTGTTGTGCTATTGCTCCTGGGCATTCTGATGGCCTGGATTGCCTATGAGTTCACACAACCCTACCCATTTGCCATTTCGCCTTATTTTAATCACGATTTACCCCTATCACTGGGATTAGCCTGTCAATATTTTGGTGCCTTGGCAGTCGTATTAATTTTTGCCCGTAATAAAGAACAGATTAATCGGATCAAATTGGGTACCCTCAGAGCAATTAGCGCCAGTATGGCGCATGAGCTGAGAACACCTTTGCGGACTATTGCCTGTATTTTACATCGGCTGCAACAAGGAAATCTAACCGACAAGGAGACTTCCAATTGTCTAAGTTCAGCTCAGGCAGAAACCCGATCTGCTTTTAACCTCATTGATATGTTGTTAATCAAGGCAGATTTATCTCATATCACCCAAGCATCCTTTGTTCCCTGTTCCATGCATAAAGTAATCGAGCAAGCCTTAAAACGCTATCCTTTCAAGCCTGGAGAACTGGCATGTATTAAATATATCCCCGGAGAAGACTTCATGTTTCTGGGTCATCAGGATTTGATGATCCATGTACTCTTTAATCTGCTTAAAAATGCACTGTATTACATTAAAAAAAACAGAACAGTATCAGGAAACATTTGTATTCAATGTCAGGCGGGGTCAAAAAGCCATCGACTCTTGTTTCAGGATAACGGTCCTGGCATTCCTGCTTCAATCTTGCCGCATATCTTTGATCAGTTTTTCACACAGACAGCACATGGGACAGGCATTGGGTTGTATTTTTGTCAGCAAGTGATTACACAGTTTGGAGGGAGCATAACGTGTCACTCTAGCACACATCAAAGCACTGTCTTTCAAATTGATTTACCTCAGACAGGAAACCAAACATGCTAAAAACCTTACCCTGCTTTTTTCCTACCACCGTGTATCTGGTAGACGATAACCTGAACTTTTTACAAAGCCTTCAATCTATCCTTCCCAGGCACACGGCATTTTATCAAAACATCCAAAATCCAGCAGAAGCCCTGGATCAGCTCATGGAAAATCAAAACGATTTCAAAACATATCTCAAGGCGATCAGTTTCAATGACAAGGAAGCCAACACCAACCAGAAGTTAGTCAAAGTTGATATAGAAGCCTTTCGCACATTGATGGAAACGCCTGGACGCTTTAACATTCCCAGTGTCCTCATCATCGATGAAGAAATGCCGCAAATGAAAGGGCAGGACGTGTGCAAGGCACTGCAATCGCACCCCATCAAAAAACTGATGCTCACAGGTGAAGCCGATGATCAATTGGCCATTGCGTTACTCAATGAAGGCATTATTGATCAGTTTCTGAATAAAAGTGATCCACAATTTTTTGAGAAACTCCCTCACATGCTGGCCTCCATGCAGCTTCAATATTTTGAAAGTCATTTAGAAACGCTGTGGTCAATTTTAACCAGCCCGCTGGGTGACAAACCGATAAATGCATTAAGCGATCCCAAGTTTCATGAATTTTTCACAAAACTCTGTGAAAAGCATCAGATCCGAGAATATTACCTGGCAGATGATTACGGAAGTTTTATGCTAGTAGATAATAATGGGAAGCTATCCATTTTCGCGGTGAAAGAATCGCGAGATATGACAACTGTAGAAAATATAGCCAGCGGCGCCAGATCAGGTGTCTCTCCTTATACTCTTAAGCAGTTAAAGGCACGAACCCATATGCTCTACATCCACAAACGAGAACATCGATGGTATTTCCCCAATGCCTGGGAAGAGTATGGATGGATCTATCCAGCTAAATTTTTTAAAGGGTATAGGGGGGCAGTTTTTTATTATGCGCTTTTGGATTCTCTAAATAACTAGGGTGTGCTTACATTTCATTTTGTAACAAAAAAATAAAATGTAAGCACACCCTGAGAAAAAATATTCAGGTAAAACTACGGTATTGTTTTTTAGCCCTATTCACTTAAGCTAAAACTCATCTTTGATAAACAAAAAGGAGTACTTCCTATGAAACAAGACATGCAAAAAGATCGTATGTTAGCTTATAAAATTTCACATAAACTCAGCGAAGAAGAAATTCAGGACGCAGTTTCAGGATCTGGACAGGTCACCCAGTTAGGGCCAAGTGGAGGCACTGGACAACCTTGGCGTCTAGATTTTATGTGGGATATGTAAGAGCCTGTTTTCACGGTCGACAGGCTGGAGTGAAAAACGTTGATTCTAGAGGATCGAAGCACAGTATACAAGCAAGTATGTGAGCAGCGGGCCATATAAAGTCAACGTTTTTCGACCAGCATGAGCAATTTCCGATAGATTCTAAACATCATCTTCTAAAAAATGAGAGACAACAAGTTCAGGAGAACTCATGAAAAATATACTGATACCCACCAGACCAGATGATATACATGCCGCTCTGACCTGTTTAGCCCTAAAAGAAAAAGGCCATCATGGTATGATTTGGTTTACAGGCGATTTTTCTTCTCAACAACACCATGCTTTTGAATTGTCTAACTCAGAAATTCACTGGGATGCTATCGGCAAAAATTTTAAAATAGAGCACGATGCCTTTGACGTAGTTTGGTATCGCCGCCCACAAAAGCCAACACTTTCTGATGAAGTGCATCCAGAAGATCAAGAAAACATACAAAGGGAAGCGAACTTTTTTTATCAAACATTTTGGGAGGTGATTGCCCCTCACGCTTTATGGATTAATTCGCCAGCTAAAGCCCGTTCAGCAAACTCAAAACTGCTACAGCTTAAAATAGCTAACGAAGCAGGTTTAAATACCCCCCCTTTCATTATATCTAATTACCCTAAAAAAATACGGGACTTTTTTAAGGTGCATCAAAAGGAGGGGGTCGTCTATAAACCTTTAACCCCTTTATCCTGGGATGAAAAAGATGGGATGAGAACCTGTTATACGACCGAAATTCAAATTGAAGACCTCCAATCTGATTTTACCCTGGGATTTGCCCCAGGAATATTTCAGCAAAAAATTCAAAAAGCTTATGAGCTTCGTGTTACCTGCTTTGGAAATCACATCATCACAGCTCAAATAAAATCTCAAGATCATCCTAAAGGCAAAACGGACTGGAGACGCATTCCTGGAAAAGAGCTTATGATTGAACCCTATGAACTTCCTGAAACAATAAAGCATCAATGCATCTGTTTCATGAAAAAACTCGGCTTGCTATCCGGCTGTCTTGATTTTATTGTAACGCCTGATCATTCGTATTATTTTTTAGAAGTCAATGAATCTGGGCAATTTTTATGGATTGAAGACATCAACCCTTCTATAAAAATGCTGGACGCTTTTTCTGATTTTTTAATCAGCCAATCCCCCAACTTTCAATACCATTCTACCCAGTCTCATTCAATTTCCGTTTCAAATTTTCTTGAAAGCGCCCAGGCAATGGTCAAAAAGAACGTTGCAATACATGCTAATTCTGCACTTTAAAAGGAGCATTACCATGATTTTTCATACAAATTCATTAGGGTATTTTTACACTCGAATAAAGCATTGGATCAAATTGACCATTCTGCTTTTTATCTGCTTTCATCCAGTTGCTTCCATGGGAAAAGCACAACCTTTTTTTGACATTTACAGAACACATCAAATTTCTGCCAAAGAGGTCAATAAAAAATTTAAAAAAGAACTGGTAGAGATGAGAACACTGTTAAAATTAATCAGCTCAGGCAAAATGGATCCGACGCGCGGCAACAGAATTGATCAAATTATTCGTGAAATCACAAGCGCCATTCACTCCATGGGTGATTTTGAGTATGTAAAAGTGAACATGCACATTTACCCTGATAAAAAGATTCACATAACCGCAGATGTTGTAGATAAAAAAGATAAACAGCGCATATCCATTTTCCCAAAAGTTCCTCGCAACAAAAGCTTTGCTGATCCTGACAATTTATTCCAACAATGGAAAAATTATTCAGATATTGGCCTTAAACTGATCCATGTAGAAAACAGAAAATTTAACCCTGTAAGGTGCTCTGTTCACCACTGCATCTACGGTTTTAACGAAAAAGAATTAAAGCCTTACCAAAAAATCTTTGATACGTTGGTGCTTAAAAACAAACAAAAACTGATTCAAATTTTGCGGGAAGATAAAGATGAGGAAAAAAGAACCCTGGCTGCTTTTTTGATGGCGCATCTGCCCAGTAGACAAGAAGTCGCTGATATACTTACTCCTTCTCTAAATGATGAAAGTCACTGGGTAAGGGGCGCTGTCATGCGCGTTTTTAGTGCAATGCTTGAAAGTAAAAAGGTGAACCTGAATCTTCCTGTTAAACAAATATTTGCCAGGTTAGACTCCCCTTCTATGGAAGAAAGACATAAAGCACTCAACATGGTCTACAGTCTAACCCAACAACCTTCCTATGCAGATTATGCTCGAAAGCAATATAGCCAAAATCTCATTGCATTATTAAAGCTCCACCAACCGGATCAGTCTGACCCAGCCTACGCCATTCTCAAACAAATTAGTGGAAAAAATTTCGCTCAACGAGATTATCAATCCTGGGAGCAATGGGCAAAATCTATTCAAGATCCTTCGTAACTATTCACCACATGTGACGACTCCGAGCCCTCTCGTCATCAACTATGTTGTTCGCTAAACTCTAAAGAGTTAATTTTAGCATTAGCGATGATAATGATTTTACGCATAAGAGCAGTTAGAGCCACCATTTTCTTTTTCCCTTGAGCAATTAGTTTTTCATAGAAGATTTTCAAGTGAGAGTTGCTATTACAGGCAGCCATAGCTGCCATAAATAAAATATTCCGAACATGAACTCTTCCACCACGAGTTCTTCGATAACCTTTATGCTGACCACTTTCACAGGGAAAAGGAGCCAAGCCACAAAGGCTTGCAATTTTTCTTCGATTAAGCTGGCCCAGCTCAGGAAGTAAAGCGATTAAAGCATTGGCAATAATATTGCCTATACCAGGGATAGTTAAAAGCATTTCCTTTTTTTCTTGCAAGAGCTTGTTAGACTCAATGATTAATTGGATTTTTTTATTAAGTTCATCTAGCTGTTTCTGTATATGCTTTATAAGCTCTTTGCAGCTTTTTTTCACAAACTCAGAGACATTTGGACTCTGAGCTCTATTTTTTTCTTGAACAAGCATCTGATTTAAATCTATTCTTCTCTGAGTTAAGGAAGCTAGTTGAGTAGCCTCATGAGAAGGATTTTGATAAACAGAGAGTTTCTGATGTCGTTCAAAAGCGTAGTAAGCTAAACATTTAGCATCAATAGAGTCTGTTTTAGCTTTTTGACCTAGTGATCTAATGAAATGCTTGACCAGTCTGGTATTAGCTCTATGGACAGTAGCATTGATATCAAGAAGTTTTTGAAGAAAGAGTTGCTCATACCCACCTGTAGTTTCAAGAACAATAAAGGGTGAATTGATTTTAGAAAGGAATTGATCCAAGAAAGCTTGAAAACCTGAAGAGGAATTTTCAAAAGAGAAAGAGCTTTTTTGACCGAGAAGGTTAACGACAACCTCGGATTTTCCGATATCGATTCCTACGAAGTTGTGATATATTTTCATGTAAGTCCTCGCATAAAGAAATGGTTTAAGATTGTAAACGGGTGCACTTATGTTGTGTCCCAGACAACTATTCAAACGCGGTGAAGGACTTTGGAGGCGGAGATCTTGATGACGACGGTGATTATTCACCTATTGCGAGACGATCGTCCGACCCCGTTAAGTTCCCCTAACTAGTTAGGGGAACTTAAACTTATCCTTCTTAATTTCTTTTATACCATGTTTTTAACTTACAATTGCGAGGAATGAAGCGAAGCGGCAATCCAGGAGAACTTAAGCTTATTAAAACTGTATAAGCTTAGGTCCTACTGGATAGAGCTTCCTGCTTGGATTTCCACGCTTCGTTCCCAATGATAGGTAAAAGGATAAAGAAAATCTTGATTTAGTGTACCCTCAATTTATTTTTTGAAACACACCTTATAGGGCTGTTTCTCTTCATAATAAAGACTGACTCTGGATAGGCCAAATGCCTTGACTAGCAAGCGTTTGGATAGTCTGTTTTTTCAGATTCATCGTTTTTGGCGATCGTCCAAATCAGATGTATTGGGTTTTTGGTCAGGATCTCGTGACGATACTGCCTAATACATGAGTAATTTTTGTTGAATGTTCATTTAATCTATGGTGTTAGTGAATATTAAGCCGTGTCATCAATGAATTTTTTAGCTTCAAAATGTGGGTATGGAAGCAAATTTAAAGACAAAATTTGATCCTAAATTCATCAGTTGGAAACGCAGCAAGAAGGGCTAAGACACTGAATCTGCCTGGCACCCTTACTTAGCAGGGTTTACCTCCGTTGACAACCTTAAACTTTCCGTTACACTCCCGTATATTAAAAATTTTGCTGCTATTAGAATTAAGAATTCTAAGGTAAGGTGAGGCTCTTACCTTTGTTTCTTTGTCAGACCTAAGACGACCTAAACAAGTAATATGAACGCCGGTTTTGGTAAACTGCTTACTCTTAGTAAAACCCCAAAAAGTAACCATAATGTCAGCATTTTGATGAGGGAGTATCGTTATTGGCGCGCTGAGTCCGCACGAAAAGTTTTCAACAGCACGGTACGTCATATTAAACACTCTCACTTTTTCCTTGTTAATTGGATTAGCAAATGGAGATTGTGCCCATGAAGCCGAAGTAATCATTAATAAAAGTAAAAAAATAATTTTTTCATTGCTCCTCCCCCTGTATAAAACATTCCTTTAGCACATTTCTCTGATTCAAAATAATTTTGTAATCTTTATCTTGCATCCTTATGAAAATATTATGCCATATTAACCTTAAGAGAAAATTAGAAAAATCAAATCAGTATCACCACCCCTCTATTGCTTCCGGGCTTCCTAACTTTGCTTCCTAGTTCCTGTCCCTTCCACAAGGAAAGTCATCAATAGTTTACGAAAAATTCCTTGATGAAACGCCCTAAGGGCTCTCATGTTATGTTAATATGTCGAATAGATGGTGTTGAAACCAACAAATAAGGTTCGTTTAAACATGCCTCCCACCTTTACTCCCCAACTTATTCTTATTGACGGCTCCTCTTACCTGTTCCGAGCCTTCCATGCGCTTCCTCCTCTCACCAACTCCTCAGGGGAACCTACCGGTGCCATTTATGGTGTCATCAACATGCTTCGCAAACTGATGAAGGACTACCCTGGCGAGTTCATTGCAGTTGTGTTTGACTCCCCAGCCAAAACGTTTCGAGATGACCTGTATCCTGAATACAAAGCCACTCGCTCAGAAACCCCAGATCTATTGATTTCCCAAATCAAACCCCTTTATACGCTGATTCAGGCAATGGGGTTACCACTCATCATTGAAGAAGGCGTGGAAGCAGATGATGTGATCGCTACTTTAGCTGAGTGGGGTAAAAAAAAACACATGGATGTTTTGATTTCAACAGGGGATAAAGATCTGGCTCAACTGGTTGATGACCATGTCATTTTAATCAACACGATGAATGGCCACATTCTTGATAAGACAACGGTTCCTAAGAAATTTGGCGTTAACCCTAATCAAATCGTTGATTATCTTACCCTGGTAGGAGATAGCGCGGATAATATTCCTGGCGTTCCCAGCGTTGGGCCTAAAACAGCAGCGAAATGGCTGCAAACCTATGGTTCACTGGATCAGCTTTTAGAACATGCCAATGAGATCAAAGGGAAAGTCGGAGAAAAATTGAGAGCACATAGCCAGGACTTACCGCTCACCAAAACGTTGGTGACTTTAAAAAGGGATGTGAGTTTAAAAGAAACATGGGAAGATTTAAAAATTAAAACACCGGATAATGAAACTTTACTCACACTTTTTAAGCGATTTGAGTTTCGCGCATGGCTTGCAGAGTTATCCAAACACACTCTATCCAAAAATCTGAATCCGTATGAAACCCTGCTCACAAAAGCAGACTTCAATCGGTGGCTCAAAATACTCGAAAATGCAAAAACCTTTGCTCTGGATACAGAAACCTCCGATTTGAATGTTATGAAAGCCAAACTAGTAGGCATGTCTTTTGCGACACAAACAGGCAAAGCCGCTTATCTGCCCCTGGGACATGACTACCTCGATGCTCCCACTCAATTATCCAAAGACTGGGCACTCCAAAAACTCCGCCCCTTACTAGAGTCTCCAGAAAAAACGCTCATCGGTCAAAACATCAAATTTGATATGAAAATGCTGATGAATGAAGGGGTTCAACTTCAAAGCACCTTGCAAGATACCCAACTGGCCTCCTATGTGCTCAACAGCAGCAGTCGTCACGATTTAGACTCATTGGCTTTAAAATATTTAGGATATCAAACGATCTCCTATGAAACCGTCACAGGATCGGGCGCCAGGCAGATTCCTTTTAATCAGGTGCCCCTTGAAAAAGCAACCCCATATGCTGCAGAAGATGCGGATATTACCTGGCAACTTTATGAAGCGCTATGGCCTAAACTGACGGAACATCCCAAACTAAAGTCTGTTTATCTTGATATTGAAATCCCACTCATTTCAGTGCTGGCCCGCATGGAGTTTCATGGCGTTCTCATCGATGCTGAAAAGCTGGAAGTGCAAAGTCAAAGTATTGCTCATCGGTTGTCTGCGCTGGAAAAAGAAGCTCATACCCTTGCTGGTACGACTTTTAATCTCTCCTCTACGAAACAATTACAAACCATTTTATACGAAAAACTCCAGTTGCCTGTTTTATCTAAAACCCCCAAAGGGATGCCCTCTACTGCAGAAGACGCCCTTTCAGAACTTGCACAAAACTACCCTCTCCCCAAACTCATCCTGGAATATCGAAGTTTGAGCAAGCTTAAATCGACTTATACTGATACACTCCCCAAAGAAATTAATCCTAAAACTGGCCGCATTCACACCTCTTACCATCAAACTGGCACCTCAACGGGGCGCCTTTCTTCTGCCAACCCCAATCTGCAAAATATCCCCATTCGAACAGAAGAAGGAAGACGCATCCGAAAAGCCTTTATTGCACCCAAAGGGTACCAGATCATATCGGCTGACTACTCACAAATTGAATTGCGGCTGATGGCACACTTAACCAAAGATAAAGGGTTGATCAAAGCATTTACCAACAATCATGATATCCATACAGCCACAGCTTCTGAAGTTTTCCATACCCCCATGGAACAAGTCACGCCAGATCAGAGACGCCATGCCAAAGCCATCAACTTTGGCATCATCTACGGCATGTCCGCCTTTGGTCTTTCCAAGCAACTAGGCATCTCTCAATCTAAAGCTAAAAACTATATTGATCTGTATTTTTCACGTTATCCAGGCATTCTGGAATATATGAACAACACCCGACAACTAGCACATGAACAAGGCTATGTTGAAACCATTTTTGGTCGCCGCCTGTACCTGCCTGAAATCAACAGCTCAAACCATCAGAAACAAAGGGCCATGGAAAGAGCAGCGATTAATGGTCCCCTGCAAGGGTCCGCCGCAGACATCATCAAAAAAGCCATGATACAAATGGATAATTTTTTATCCAAAAGCTCAATCAAAGCAACTATGATTATGCAGGTACATGATGAACTGGTTTTTGAAGCGGCTGATTCAGAGGTTGAAAAAATGATTGGACAGATTAAAACCGTAATGGAGCATGAAGTGAAGCTTTGCGTTCCATTACTGGTATCAGTGCATTCAGGAGATAATTGGGATGAAGCGCATTAAAAATTTTTTGGGGCAGCCTGATCAACCTCATTGAAAAATTGAGTAAAATCATCAAGTGAAGCATTTTTATTGTCCAAGAAGTACTCAATAAAAGTAGCCGGATTTTTACTTTCCAGTCTAAATTTATCTTCATTTTTAAAATATTGACCTGTTAGAAATATATAATAATACGTTTTCGCTAACAGTTTTTCTGAACATGCTTCGTTATTCAATAAACCCTGGATCAGTTTTCCAGTACCATCCTCAATCAAATATTGAATAAATCCAAAAAAGAAATCATTATTATCATCGTCTAAGAATGATTCAATCAAATTTTTAAAATCTTCTGTTTTACGTCTGCTAGGCATTAACTTCAGATAAGCCTGAAAATATCTCTTTTTATCATCTATATTATAGTACCTAGGCACAACCAAGCCATGAGTTAAATCCTGATCCTCACCAAATGTAGGGTAATTATAAAAACAAAAGTCTTCTGCGGCACAAGCTGAATCAACTTCAAATAATGCTGGAAAGTTAGTGTCTAAATGAATGCGTACAGCAGCATTCGTATGATCTCTATTATATGGAACCGAATCAGATAAAATGAGTTGTACATCTTTTCTTTCGTTCAACCCAAAAAATTCAAGCCTGCTTTGGGTAGTTGTGTAATGCTCTTTGCAAATTTGCAATAGGATTTTTTTTCCATTAATTTCCAGATTCCCAACCTGTCGACCAACTTTGAAAGCATATGGTTGCATTTCTTCATTCTGGAACTCGAAGTCAATTTCTTCATGTGGCTCATATTTTTGATGTTTACCTATTTTTTTTCCCCCTTTGAAAAAGTATGCTGTATTCGTCACTTGATTGTAAAACTCATTAAGATTTGTATTTTGTTCAAAAATTTGGTGCAGTGATGTAATGCTACTTTTGTGCAGCTCCCACTGATTTGTATTTCTGTCACCTCCTAATAAATTAAAATTTTCATCATATCGATTGACCAACTTCTTGATGTTACTGATGGGTTTCTCTTTATCCGTAGCAATTGTTCCAGCAATCAATGTGAGATCATCATTTTCTTTTGTCAAATTTTCCATGACTCTAAAAAAATAGTCTTTTGTATCTAGTGATAAAAAATCATTTATCTGAAGAGGCCTATTTCCAACACCGTTTTCTCGCCATGCAATGATAACTTCAGAAAGCGGATGATTGCTTTTAGCTTGCTCATATGCATCTCTTATAGCTTCAGCCAATGCGTCAATTTGCTCCTCATGACTCATTCTATAATATGCATACAGTTCTCCGAGAATATCTACTTTTGGTAAATGCAAATTGATAAATACGGTTAACATTTTTATATCAGCCCGGCTATTTTCCCTCTGGAGGCATTTTCACTTCAATCTGCTTACCCGACAAATGCTGAAATATTCTCAACTCAAAGCAAGGCACAATCGCATAAATATGATCAAAAATATCCGCCTGAATTTGTTCATATCGACCCCAATGCGTGCCTTTCGTGAAAGCATATATTTCTAAAGGAATCCCCTCCCCTTCATCAGGTAATTGTCTGACCATCAATGTCATGCCTTGATGGATATCAGGATACTGAGCAAGATAGGCTTCCAGATAATATCTCAGCAAGCTTAAATTAGTGAGCGCCTTACTAGAAATGTCTGCATTTTTTTGCAGATATTGATGATGTATTGCCTGTAGCCTTTCCTGCCAAAAAGCCTCAAAATGCGAATTATTTTTAAGCATTTCCAGAAAATCCAGCCCACAAAATCGAACAGTCGTAGCATCCAGGTAAACAGCCCGCTTTATTCTTCTGCCTCCACTTTCACTCATCCCTCGCCAGTTTTTAATGGCATTAGTAAGCAGCGCATGAGCGGGGATCATGACAATTGTATTATCGAAATTTCGAATTTTGATGGTATTGAGAGAAATATCAATAACATCTCCATTCGCCCCAAAAGCAGGCACTTCGATCCAGTCTCCAATATGAACCATATCATAGGCTGCGAGCTGAATACTGGCTACAAACCCCAGAATAGAATCTTTGAAAACCAACATGAGTATCGCAGTCATCGCCCCAAGCCCCGTCAAAAAATACATGGGTGACTTGCTTAAAATATTGGAAATAATTAAAAGTCCCGCCAGAATGAATAAAACAATTTTAATCACCTGCAAATAACTTTTGATAGGCCTTTGTCTGGCAAATTTATAATGGCGATATTGCTCGGCAAAGCTATCCAGCACTGCATAAATGGCAAAAGCACCTACAGCAATCATTAAAATGATCGCCACCAATCTCACCAGATTAGTTAGATCCTTACCATAAATAAACCCTGAAAAATCAATCAAAGGCGCACCCAGATAGGCCACCAAAACAGGCGTTAAATAGCAAACCCGATGAAACACACGATGCTGATAAGCAATATCAAGCCAATGAAACGAAGGTCTTTCCATGAAAGGACGGAGAAAACGAAGTAAAAAAAATCGTGTCAGATAATAACTCAAAACACAAAGTACTCCGAGCACCAAAATTGAAAATAAAAGTACCAAAAAGGTAGAAGCCACATGATCCAATCCAAATAAAGAAAAATCTGTTTTTAAATGGCTTTGAATTTTTTGTAGTTCTTGTGCTGTGTTCATGAAAAGGGCTTAGTTTAGTAGTTTAAATGCTTAGCGTATAGGAAAAACTCAAGATACTCAAATAGCTGGAATGTGTTTGCAAGACTGCTGAATACTGCTAAATTTAGGATAATGACCAGCAATTCCCTCCGGAAAACACTCTAATTTATCAATGACTTGCAATATTTTCTCATTCGCGATAGGGGATATTAAGGGGGAGAATCGCAATTCTCTCCCTTAACAGCGATCGCAAGCTTGGCTTGCGAGCCGCGCTAATCAAGGGAAGCAATTCTTGCCCGATAGGGCGGGAATTTCTGGATAATGACGCTGCTTAGGCGACTAAGCCCAAGCAGCACCACCTTGCCTGAGTGAGTGTCAAGGCATTTGGTTCCTATCCTCCCCCCAATTTGTTCATAAGCATACGATGATACTTACTGACAAACGCTTCTTGGATTGGTACAATAGACAAATTGAAACTTAAAAGTGCCATGTTCTTTAAAGAAGATATATTCTTATAAGAATACAGTCAAGCGTAAAATAAAGGTTGAATGGAAAAAATGGAAATAGCAGAAAAAAGTTTTAATGAAATACATATTGGGCTCAAAAAACTGCTTGAACAAAAATCTGAACGTGACTGTGCCAGCTTTACAATGTATCAGCTGGCAAAAGCAATTAATATGCCCTATTCCATTATCTCCAAATTGATTAATCCTAACCCTAGCAAGCGTGTAAACAACCCAAGAATTGATACCCTCCACCGGATTGTCAGTTTTTTCCAAAATGATGGATTTGATGTCACGATTGATGACTTATTATCGGGCTTCAAAACCAATCAATATTTTGTCGATCCAAAATCACAAGACGTTGATTTTTTTACAACCCAAAAAACATTACCTGTTTATCCATTTAAATTGGATAGCTCTCAAAAAGTGGGCACCGTTGATATAAAACTCAACACCGCTTCAAAAAACACGTTTGCCTTATTAACAGATGAAGATATCCCTCCTCTGTTTAAGCGCAACTCGCTGTTTATTGTAGACCCTGACATCAAACCTGAACATGATATGCTTGTGGCTGTTAAAATCGCAGGTTTCCGAAAAATATTAATCAGAAAACTCCATGTTCAAGGTAATGAAAAAAAACTGTTATCATACAACCGAGGTGAATTACCTATTCAGCTTTTTCCAACCATGAGTTATTCTATTGTTGGTGTGGTCACACAAATTAATGCAGCAACTTCTTAGGGCATGGTGTCTCATTAAAAGTTAATGGATGAAATGACAACACGCCCTATACAACTAAGGAATGGTAAACAATGTCGATAAAGAAACTTTTAACTAAAATAGATCATCTTATCTGTTTGTATCTTGGGCTCAAAAAAGAAGAGTTTTCTCCTGAAACCGTTCAAATACAAAACAATCAATTAATTATTACCAGCACTTCCTCTTTTAAACGTCATGGTGTAAAAGAGTCCTGGGATGAATTTCATGCTGGCAGAATTGATCGATTAAAAGCACATCATCGCGAAAAATTAGGCATTGCCATCGGAAAAGTCCTGGCCAAAAAATTATCCGTTTCTTTTGAAAAAACAACCATTATGAGAACAGAATGAACGAAGCAACCCTGAATCTCAATACGAAAACTGCACAACCTCCTCAATTTTTATGGTTCATTACACTCACTTATTGCATGGTGATTGTCTTTGCAAACTGGTACGATGCAAGGCTCATCCATTTTTTTGGGTTGGATACTGATGCTGGCACCCTCATTTTTCCCCTTTCTTTTTTACTCTCTGATCTCATCACAGAAGTTTACGGATATAAAAACTCTCGCCAAGTTATATGGACTGGCTTTCTCTTTAATTTATTATTCATTGCCTACGGCAAATTAATTATCTTGTTTGATAGCCCCGCCTATGCAGTCGAAAGAAATCAAATGTTTGATCAGCTCCTCGATACCAACATCAGGATCATCATTGCTTCAACCATCAGCTATTTAATTGCAGAGCCCTTTAATGCCTACTTACTGGCAAAACTGAAAATAAAAGCCAAAGGAAAATATATCGGGACGCGCTTTTTAGGTTCTACGTTTTTTGCTGCCGGATTTGATAGCTTCATGTTTGGCAGCATTGCATTTTATGGTGTCATGACAAATCCAGAGCTTCTGAAACTGATTTTAGGGATGTGGTTTATTAAAGTCTTTATCGAAGCATGCGGCCTCCCCCTCTCTATCAGGTTAGCTGCCAGATTAAAGAAATGGGAAGGTTTGGATATTTATGACCGGAGTACCCGATTCAATATTTTCAGTTTAGATACCCGTTATGCTGTTGAAGATAACCAATTTTCTAAAAAGGATACTGAATCGTGCTCAAATTAGATGAGGCCGCCAAACGTTATAATCAGCTAGGTAAAAACAAAGAAATTTTTAGATTAGGGCGAACAGACTATTTGGTAACCAGAGAACTCCCAAACATGATCTCTGCGCTTCAACTTGATCCAAACGATAAAATACTAGACTTTGGCTGCGGAGCAGGCTTATCTACCCGCTTTATAAAAAGCCTGGGCTATGTCAATTGCATCGGCATTGATATCAATGAACCGATGTTACAGTTAGCCAGAGAAAATGATCCTTCAGGAGAATACTATTTATCCTATTCAGAAAGCTTAATGCCCTTTGAAGCAAATACTTTCAGAACAGTTATCGCGATTTTTGTCCTGTTTGAAATCTCTACACTTCAAAAAATGAAAAAAATTTTTGAGGAAATCTCCAGAGTATTGACGAAAGAGGGGACTTTCATTGCAATCACAGGATCAGAGCATTTATATTACCAACAGTGGGTATCATTAGACCCTAATTTCCCTGAAAACCAACACCTTAAAAGCGGCGATCTCTGCCGAATCCGCCTCACTCCAATTGACCTGATATTAAGCGATTACTACTGGACGGATCATGATTATACCCAAACAGCAAATACTGCTGGATTTACCCTCTCTCAAAAAAAATTCCCTTTAGGAAGTTTCAAGGATGATATCCAGTGGAAAGACGAAATCAATTACCCCCCTTTTGTTTTTTATGAATTTAAAAAAATTTATCCCTAATTCTTATTTTTTAATCAATCAATCCCGTTATCTATGGTTTCTCATTATCGCTTATTCAATGGTGCTGGTCTCTGCCAATTGGTCTGAGCCCAGATTAATCAAATTTTTCTGGATAGAAACAGGTGCTGGAGCACTGATCTTTCCTGTCACTTATGTACTAGCAGACATTATTACTGAAGTCTATGGGTACAAAAATGCCAGATTAGCAGTTTGGATGGGGCTGCTCTTTAATGCCACTTTCTTGTTGTATGGACAAATGGTTGGCCTACTTCCTTCCCCTGACGAATCCAAAAATACGTCACTCGATCAATTTCTCCACCTAAATACTCGAATTATCTTAGCTTCCGCCATCAGTTATCTTGTGACTGAGCCTTTGAATTCCTACTTTGTTGCAAAACTCAAAATCCTGTTTGCAGGACAATATATGGGGCTTCGATTTTTGATTGCTACCCTATGCGCTCACGCGTTAAATATTATTACTTTCGGCACCATTGCTTTCTACAATACCATGAGCTTAACCAGTTTCTTACACTTTTTGGTGTCTTCCTGGTTATTTATGGTATTGATCGAATTGGTTTTTCTACCCATTTCAGTCAGGCTCTCTATCCTCATAAAAAAAGTAGAACAATTAGACATCTATGACAGAAAAACCCAGTTCAACCTATTTAAGCTCAATAGCGAATACCAGAAATCAGATAACGAATTTTCCTAGGGAGCGGAAATGAAATTCAATCTCAACACAGAGTATTCCATTCAAAGCAGCCAAATCAGAAACAATCTGACAAAATTCACCCTATTTTTAAAGACAGCATCGGTGGGTTGCTTTTATTTCTTATCTGATCAAACGGATGTTGGGTGTGTAATCCTGGATGAAATGCATGAAACGCATCTCAATACCCCTCTGGCCGAAAGCAGTACCCTGGGAGAAACTTTAATTAAACTCCCTATCAGACACTTAACACCAGAACAAAAGTTAAATTTTTATTTCATTCTCGATCAACAGAGAAATTGGAGCTCCGTATCCTCCTCTTACTTTTCTCACCACACAACCTCGAACGCAAATGAGTACATCCTTGCAAGAAAAGTACATCAAGCCCCTCAGTCGATTCAAAACCATCCAGACATCTTATTTCAACAAACAGTGTCTGAGAAAGATTTGCCTCAGCTCCACAGGTTTTTAAAACGAAATGCTCCTTGGCAAGCTGATTTATCTCTGAACCAGCTTTCTCTTCTGGTAAAACACTCCTGCTGCTTCATAGCATTTCAAAAAGAAGAAATCATTGGCTTTGCGCGAGTATTATCTGATCACCTGTTTTTTGCATCACTCTGGGATGTCGTTGTAAAACCTTCCCTTCAAAACCAGGGTATTGGAACCTTATTGATTTATAAAGTTCTCATAGATCCAGCATTGATCAACATTAAAAACTGGCTGCTCTACACCAACTCAGCCACAAATCTCTATCAAAAATTTGGGTTCTCTGAAATACAAATGGCTGAGCTCAACCTGCTTCCATCAATACGCTGTTTTTACAATGGGGGAACAGAGAGAATTCAAGCGCGAGTGAAGTTAGAAAAAATAAATAAGCAGGTGTAGCTGTGACTGTCAAATGCCCCCGCTGGTCCTAGACACTCATTTCACGGTATTATAAAGAGCATCGTTCTTATATTTTCATGCATTTTAATCAGCCCCTCCCCTGCCTCTCGCTAAAACTTCTTTTTCAGAAGGGGCATCAACGTTAAATAGTCGCTTCTGAAGAATTCGAAAAGCCTTGAAACAATTAGCCTGCAAGAGGAAAAAGGGTTGAATTTTTTGCAAGGGTCTGTTGATTAACCACTCACCTAACGCGCTCCCCATTGACTAATGCTGTAAATTAATTAAATTTTGTTCATTGTTTTTAAAAGGAAAAGGACGATGAACAAACAACTATTAGATATTTATAGCGATTATCTGATTAGCCAAAATCATCATGCGACGGCTACGGGCTTGTCAGCGATGCTGGATGGAGAGATCAGTCACGATCAAGTCAGTCGGCTTTTGCGGGCAGAAGATTATGGTGGTAAGGAGCTTTGGAGTTACATCAAGACTGAGGTGCGCCGCCATCAGGAAGCTAGAGGAGGTGTTCTGTTGCTGGATGATACCATCTCAGAGAAAAGCTATACGGATGAAAATGAGGTCAATTGTTGGCATTTCTCGCATGCCAAACATCGACATGTAAAAGGGATCAATCTTCTTTCATGTCTTGTTCGTTATGGGGACGTAGCGCTTCCTGTGGGGTATGACATTGTGAAAAAAGATATCCTTTATTCTGATATTGAAACTCGTAGGCGAAAGAGAAAATCCAGTATCAGCAAAAATGTCATGTTTCGCTCTCTCGTTCAGCAAGCTATTGATAATCAGGTGCTCTTTGATTACGTGCTGGCTGATAACTGGTTTGGCTCAAAAGCAAATATGGTTTTCATTCATGAAGCTCTGAACAAAAATTTTATTTTTGGTATCAAGTCAAATCGGTGCGTAGCATTGACAGGACAAGATGCTAAAAGCGGTCAATTTCAACAGATTAATTCACTGGACTGGAACGACGGTGACTGTCTCACTGTCTATCTTAGGGATGTGTTTTTCCCTGTTAAGCTTCTCAAAAAAGTCTTCACAAACGAGGACGGATCCATTGGGACGCTTTATCTGGTCACAAATGATTTGTCAATTGATGCTGACCGCATCTACGAAGTCTACCAAAAACGGTGGCGAATTGAAGAGTTTCATAAATCTATTAAACAAAATGCCAGCTTGTCAAAGTCTCCTACCAAAACCACTCGCACCCAATGTAATCATCTGTTTGCCTCAATGATCGCTTTTTGCAAGCTCGAGCTTTTGAAAGTAAAAACTTCTCTGAATCATTTTGCCATTAAACAAAAATTGCTCCTCAAGGCTAATCAAATGATGTTTAACGAGCTGCAGCTCTTGAAAGCCTCTGCGTAAGGTGAGTTAACCATTAAAAAGTTTGCAAAACGAAAGTGCTGCCAATCAAGATTTCTACTGTGTTCATCACATTGAACATCGCTTCCCGTCATCAGGTATGTTGTTGGGTAAATTATCCATCCTCCGTCATTGCGAGGAGCGAAGCGACGCGGCAATCCAGCCCCAAGCTTATTAAAGCCACATAAGCTTGATTCTTCGATACAAGCGCTTGGCTAGATCAACTATGTTGTTGGATAAATTAACCGCCCTCCGTCATTGCGAGGAGCGAAGCGACGTGGCAATCCAGGCCTAAACTTATTAAAGCCACTTAAAAACTTGATCCTTCGATAAAGGCTCCTGCCTGGATCAACTATGTTATTGAGCAAATTAACCGCCCTCTGTCATTGCGAGGAGCGAAGCGACGTGGCAATCCAGCCCCAAGCTTATTAAAGTCACATAAGCTTGATTCTTCGATACAAACTCCTACCTGGATAGCCATGCCTCCCTCGCAATTGTAAGTTAAAAACATGGTATAAAAGAAATTAAGAAGGATAAGTTTAAGTTCCCCTAACTAGTTAGGGGAACTTAACGGGGTCGGACGATCGTCTCGCAATAGGTGAATAATCACCGTCGTCATCAAGATCTCCGCCTCCAAAGTCCTTCACCGCGTTTGAATAGTTGTCTGGGACACAACATAAGTGCACCCGTTTACAATCTTAAACCATTTCTTTATGCGAGGACTTACATGAAAATATATCACAACTTCGTAGGAATCGATATCGGAAAATCCGAGGTTGTCGTTAACCTTCTCGGTCAAAAAAGCTCTTTCTCTTTTGAAAATTCCTCTTCAGGTTTTCAAGCTTTCTTGGATCAATTCCTTTCTAAAATCAATTCACCCTTTATTGTTCTTGAAACTACAGGTGGGTATGAGCAACTCTTTCTTCAAAAACTTCTTGATATCAATGCTACTGTCCATAGAGCTAATACCAGACTGGTCAAGCATTTCATTAGATCACTAGGTCAAAAAGCTAAAACAGACTCTATTGATGCTAAATGTTTAGCTTACTACGCTTTTGAACGACATCAGAAACTCTCTGTTTATCAAAATCCTTCTCATGAGGCTACTCAACTAGCTTCCTTAACTCAGAGAAGAATAGATTTAAATCAGATGCTTGTTCAAGAAAAAAATAGAGCTCAGAGTCCAAATGTCTCTGAGTTTGTGAAAAAAAGCTGCAAAGAGCTTATAAAGCATATACAGAAACAGCTAGATGAACTTAATAAAAAAATCCAATTAATCATTGAGTCTAACAAGCTCTTGCAAGAAAAAAAGGAAATGCTTTTAACTATCCCTGGTATAGGCAATATTATTGCCAATGCTTTAATCGCTTTACTTCCTGAGCTGGGCCAGCTTAATCGAAGAAAAATTGCAAGCCTTTGTGGCTTGGCTCCTTTTCCCTGTGAAAGTGGTCAGCATAAAGGTTATCGAAGAACTCGTGGTGGAAGAGTTCATGTTCGGAATATTTTATTTATGGCAGCTATGGCTGCCTGTAATAGCAACTCTCACTTGAAAATCTTCTATGAAAAACTAATTGCTCAAGGGAAAAAGAAAATGGTGGCTCTAACTGCTCTTATGCGTAAAATCATTATCATCGCTAATGCTAAAATTAACTCTTTAGAGTTTAGCGAACAACATAGTTGATGACGGGGAATAGTTTACAATCAATTTTCGAATGCTTCAGAGGCGACTAAATAGAATGGTTCGGTTGCAAATTCTCTGCCACCCACTCTGAGAGGTTGTGACCTTCAAGAATAGTGTTATTAGGTAGCACCAAGTGCTTAAGAGAGTCACATTTGCTTAGGGAAGAGGCATCTGTGATTTGAGCGCACCCGCTTAAGTCAAGGTATTTCAGGTCAATAGGGCTTTGCGCCAAGTAAGCTTGAAATTTCGAAGTTGAGCCTTTGTGCTAGGTAAGGCATCAGGATCAGATTTTGCTGCACCCAAAAACACGCCTGCCCTATTCAACTGTAACAGACTTCGCCAAATTCCGAGGCTGATCCACATCCGTTCCTTTAATAACAGCCACGTGGTAAGCCAGCAATTGCATCGGAATCGTATATAAAATCGGGGCCGTGATCGCATTCTGTACGCCAGGGACTCCCAGTACAGTCATTTGAGCTTTCTCATCAATGTCCAAGGCTTCATCTGCAAAAACGATGAGCTCCCCCCCTCGGGCATGCACCTCATCGAGGTTAGAAAGCAGCTTTGAAAGCAACGTATCATTCGGTGCAATGACAATCACAGGCATTTGCTCATCAATCAAGGCTAATGGTCCGTGCTTTAACTCACCTGCCGGGTAAGCTTCTGCATGAATATAGGAAAGCTCTTTCAATTTAAGTGCACCCTCCATCGCAATCGGATAGTAAATACCTCTTCCCAAAAACAAGGCACTGGGTTTGTTACGTAACGTTTTTGCTAACACTTGAATGGGCTTTTCTAACGACAATACCTGAGAAATTTGGTCAGGCAGCGCTTGCAAAGGTTTTAGAAAAGCTTCTTGCTGTTTGTTTTGGTCTTTCACCAGCTTCGAAGTCAACAGTAATAGGCCTATTAATTGTGAAATGAAGGACTTTGTAGAAGCAACACCAATTTCAGTGCCTGCTGACGTTAAAAACGTAAAATCAGACTCACGCGTCATTGCACTATGCGGGACGTTACAAATGGTTAGCGTATTAAGATAGTTTAATGATTTGGCTTTATGTAAGGCACCGAGTGTATCCGCTGTTTCTCCTGATTGGGAGAGGGTGACAAATAAGGTGTCCGGTTCAACCACCACTGCTCGATAACGATATTCACTCCCAATATCTACCATGCAAGGAATCCCAACCAGGGATTCAATCCAGTATTTTCCAACAAGCCCTGCATGATAGCTGGTCCCACATGCAACCATTTGAACCCTTTTCACTTTTTGAAGCTGTGCTTCAATATTTTCCATCTGGTCTCCTAAAAAGGTATTGGGTTGTATCTCTTCCAGAATTGTCCGTTTAGCAGCCACGGGTTGTTCATAAATTTCTTTTAACATGTAGTGGCGATAGATACCTCTATCTGCTACGTCCACGTTTTTAGGGCGCTCATGTATTTTTCGTTCCACCTTAGCATTGTTTTTATCGTACACTTCACACGTATCTTCCTGTAACCAGACAACATCCCCATCTTCCAAGTAGACAAATTGCTGCGTTACTGCCAACAATGCTCGAGTATCAGAAGCAATGAAATTTTCTTTTGAACCGATCCCTACCAGGAGCGGAGCGCCTTGTCTAACACCCAATAGTTTATCCGGGAACCGGCTCGACATGATCCCTAGCGCAAAAGCACCCTCCAGATAAGATCTGGCCTTTAATACCGCAGCTAAAAAGTCAGGTTTTTTTTGTTGAGATAAGCAATCATGAATGAGATGAGGTATGATCTCCGTATCTGTTTCAGTTTCAAACACATAACCTTTTTCCTGCAGCATTTTCCTCAAATCTACATGGTTCTCGATAATACCATTATGCACCACCATAATATCCGTTGAGGCATGCGGATGCGCATTACTTTCTGAAGGTTTACCATGGGTAGCCCATCGTGTCTGTGCTACGCCCAAACTTCCTTTTAAATGCTCTCTTTTAATCGCCTGTTCAAGCTGAGAAACCTTACCTTTTGCCCGAACTCTTTTAAGAAGCTGCGTCTCATTATCTAGCACTGCCATACCAGCAGAATCATATCCTCGATATTCCAGCAACTTTAATCCATCCAATAAAATGGGCGTAACATCCCTGAAACTAACTCCACAAACAATACCACACATAACCTTAACCCCATTTTCTATTTATAACCCTAGATTCGGCAGTTGAAAACTACTGCGAAGCACTAAGGCACTGAATCTGCCAAAGTTTTATACGCTTTTTCTGCTCACCATAGGGATAGCTATGCTTTCGCAAAAAAAGCGTATAAAACTTTCACATCTTCAGCATCTTGGCGCTTCTCGTTACGTTTTCAACTGCCAAATCTAAGATAATGGCGAGCATTTTGTAACCCATGTATAAAATATAAACTTGATCTTGTGACGACGCTCTCTAACAAGTTTTAGCACAACACCAAACAACAACCTCTTCAACCCCATCATGCTTTAAAGCCTGACTTAATGCTTCTATGGTAAAACCCGTTGTGACCACATCATCCAAAATAGCCACCCTCTGATAGTTTTTCCACCCATTTTTTTTAAAAGCTCCAATTACATCCCGAATCCCGATTTAGAAAATCACTGAAATAAAAGAAACCTTTCCCGTGTAACGGTTCAGACAAAGAAATCATGATCACCCAATGGGTGCATTGATCAGCTTTTTCCTTGAGGAGGCTAACGTAAAGGAAGCCTTGCTAGTATAATGATTTTACCAAAACAACATTATGACCTAAACAGGCAAACAAGGCTTATGAACATATTACCCTTTCACCTCTCAACAACCAAAGATTTTTTAACATCTCGTGCGGGACTAGTCTGTATTGCCCAACTGATGCAATCGCTGAATTTTTCAAATTGGGTAGACCAATATTTTCCAGCGCCTAAAAGCAATCGCGGGTATAACCCTTCGGTGTTTGTGAACTCACTGATCCTCATGTTGCATGAAGGTGGCCGTTGTTTGGATGATTTACGGTATATTCGTGAAGACGATGCTTTACGTACTTTGTTAGCTTTAACCCAAGTACCTGGATCTGATTCAATGGGAGACTGGCTACGCCGTCATGGAAAGAAAGGCATGCTGGCTGTGACTGAAGTTAATCGTCTTTTGCTTAAACATACCTTGCATCATGTAAAGAAAATCACCCTGGATATTGATGCTACTTTATCTGCATCAAAAAACAAATCGGCAAAATGGACTTATAAGAAATGTACAGGCTATATGCCCATGGTAGGCCACATCGCAGAGACAGGCCAAGTGTTGGCAACGGATTTTCGCGAAGGAAACGTGCCTCCTTCTGCGAAAAATCTCGAATTTATTCATCAATGTGAAGCCGCTTTGCCTGAAGGGGTAACGTTATTTGCCCTACGTATTGATGCAGCGGGTTATCAAGGCGATATCATTGATGATTGCATAGAGCGACAACTTAAATTTGCGATTCGGGCAAAAATGAGCCCCTCTCTTAAAAAACTCATTCAAGCTCAAAAAGAGTCCCAATGGGAGTCTTTACATCGAGAAGGAAAGCCTCTGAATGGCGAATTTACAACACATCTTGTGCACACAATGGAAAAAAGTCGCCATGCCTTTGATGTGATCGTACAGCGTCGGATGATCAAGGGGCAAACCACTTTAGAACTTGATCTTGAAAGTGAAGGCAATGAAGGAGAAGAGCTGCTTCAATGTGGTCAATACCTCTATCGTGCGATTGCCGTGAGCCGTAACCCCAGCATGAGCCAAAGTGACTGGGTACATTGGTACAATCAAAGAGGTGAAACTTCAGAAAACCGGATTAAGGAGTTAAAAGAGGATTTTTCCGCAGATCGTATGCCTTGCCAAAATTTTGAAGCCAACGCGTTATATTTTTCGTTATGCGCATTGGCATTTAACCTTTTTGCCTTGCTGCGCATGTATTTACCCGTCCAGTTTGAGGCTTGCCGCGCAAAAACCATTCGCCATCGAATTTATGCCCTGGCTGCAAAAGTAGTTCGTCACGGTAGAAGAATTTATTTAAAACTCGAAGAATCTCATTGTGCTTTATTGAATGAAATTCTTCTCCCCCTTCACCGCCTGGCACAAGCACCTTAATCACCCCTGGATTTACTCTTTGCAACTCATAAAAACAAGCTGCCAGAAACACAGCAAGAGATTCCTTTATCCTCAAAATCCTGTTTTGGATAAAATTTGAACACCTCTGGAATTTTTATCGAGATTTTTTTGATAAACCATCTTTTATTTCCAACAAATCAATCTCATCAATCACTTTTTACAGAAATCCCTCTTCTTTTGATCTCGCTAATCATTTAATTTTCAGAATGATTTTTTCTAAATCGGGATTTGGGTTCTCGTACAGAATAGTTTTTTGCATAGCGATATGCTTCTATCTCCCCAAAAACGATTTTAGAGCCTGTTGGATCATAGGAAATACCAACAACGGGGCCCCTGTATTCAGAACATGATCGATGGAGGCACTCACCTGTTGATAGGTCCCATTCTTGTGTATATCTACGAGAAACTCCACCAAAAGCAATTTTAGAGACTGTTGGATTATAAGCCGCTGTAAAGTAACCTGCTTCCATAGAAAGTAGCTGAGTATATTCTCCTGTTTCTACATCCCACTCTCGCACCACGGTTTTTGCTTTAACTGAATCACCCTTAGGTTTTATCCGACCTAAAGAAACGACTTTAGAGCCGGTTGGATTATACACAGCACTGAGTGGAACTTCATTATCATACTCAGAAAATAGCTGGATGCATTCTTTTGTCTCTACCTGCCACTCTCGTATGGTACGATCTGAGCTTGTAGAAATGATTTTCGACCCTGTTGGATCATAAGCAACGTCTACAACTGAATCTTTGTGCCCTTTTAGTCTTTTCTTTTCTCTCCAACGCCTTGTACAGTAAATCCGTATAATTCCATCAGCACTCCCCACTGCCAATTCTTCACAATTGCCTTCTGAATTTTTAGGGCTAAAAGCCAGCGTAAAAACCATATTGTATTTTTGTTCACGCAGGCTTTTAGGCGGCATAAAAAAAGTGAGGTCGGGTTCTATCCCGACTGTTAAACTTGCTTGCTTAGCCTGACTTTCTGCATCGTAAACAACCACATAACCACGCTCATCACCTACTGCCAAGAAGCGCCCATCTGGGGAATAAACACAGCAAGTAGGTTCTGATGATTTTTTAATATAAGGGTGCTCTCCAAGCTGAGCACCTTGAAGGTAGGCAGCCGACAAGATAGCATTATGTAGTCCTGCTTGAGAAAAATTTACTTGTCTTAGATTTGCATAACTTAGATCAGTGCCTTCTAAAAGATTCTGAGATAAATTAGCTCCTGGAATACGGATCCCGGATAAATCTTGCCCGGCAAATTCAACCCCTGCCCAATTTAATATAGTGATCGCATTTGCAGCAGCTGTTTCTATTAAATGCCCTTGAAAAGCTTTTGATTGCTCAATTAACTCTCTCAAAAAAACTTCGTATTCTTCATCATCCTGAACCCGTTCGGCTAAAACTCGGAGGATACCAGGCTCTCTAACAATCAATTGGGAATTTAAAGAAAATCGCCTTAATCGAATAAACTGCTCTTGGTCAAGTCGGAGCTCTTCTTGTGATAAGTCGATATAATCCCCACATTCAAAATTAAAAACGCTATTAAATAAATCATTCGCCGCAAAATATTCGACTAACGATTTATGCAAAAAACTGAATGTGGCGTCATTTTGTGTTTTGAGTAGACAGCCTGAGCGAATCCATTTCATACCTGCGTTATCTTCAGTTTCTTGTAACAGTTCTCGATCATTCTCTAAATCTGGAAGCGCATGGATGTCAGATATGCGGCGTGGATAGAGCAAGTCTTTATCCAGTGTAATAGGCTTCTCTGGATGATCTTCAATAATAACTTCCAGGCGCCCCTGTTTGAGTACTTTTGAAGCTAAATTTTCTGAATAAATTCGAAGGTAAATGGCTAATTCTTTTGTCGGTGCTTTGAAACCAAGTTCCTTAAATCTGTATTGCTTTTGAAGCCGAATCGCTTGGCGCTTGAACCAATGTTTGGTGAAATGGTCATAAAGCCGAGCGCGTGTAAGAGGATGAGTAGCATCTTGTTCTATTTTTTTTAAAACACTGGGCAAAACCTCCACTAACATAGATAAAATAAAAGGGGTTTGGCAAAGTTCTTTTAAACCTGAGATTTTTCTAATGGGTCTTAGATAATCCTTAGCTTTTGTGAAAAATGGACGTTTTAAATCAATCTCTTCTTTTTCTCTCCTACTGATATACTGTTGGCAATATCGCCACATTTGCTCCAGATCAAAAGCCTCTATCCTATACTGTAAAAAACTATTAGGCCCTCCCTGTAAAGGATAAAAATCCTTTACATATCCCAGCTCCAATGCTTCTGGACGACAAGTTGTAATCACTTGGAGACTTTCAAACTCATCCCAGCGATTGCTGAAATGTAAATTCCCAGGATTTGGGATTTCATCGTAGCCATCTAAAATGAGTAACAGCCTACTTGAGCGAAACAGCGCATTGCGCTCTTTTTTGTTTAACGCCAATCCTCGGCTGTTCTTTAAAAAATACTTTAGCAGTTCTTCTGTCCGAAACTCCTTAGGAATAGTCGGTAAGTGAATGAACAAAGGAACAATGCTAAACTCTTCCTGATGCTTCCAGAGAAAATCAGTTAAATAAAGGCCCAAAGTACTTTTTCCTAAGCCAGAGCCTCCTAACAACAATAAATTTTTTTTAGAGGGGTCTTGTAAAAATGACTCTATAATTTGGTCTACTAAATCAAAAGGTTTAACATCAAGCCAATCGTTTTCTTTTCCAAGTGGGCAAACATAAAGGTCTAGAATTTTTTCATCGAGTTGATCATAAAACCGCTCTCGGATGTGGTCTATGATAGATGAAGCACTTTGTTCAATCATTGCTTTTCCTCATTTAGGGTTTCATCCCCTTGTGCTAAGAAACCCAAGCTTGGAAGGCTCAAATTTCCAGCTTAGAATGTAAATATCCCATACCATGAAACTTGAACTTGATTTAAATTTTTACACATAAAAAAAATCAATCTTTATATTACAGAACTTGGCTTATTATCTGGATCATCCAAGAAGTTTTCTTGACTAGATGGGTGGCTCTGATCTTTCAGTATCCATTTAGGGATGGGAAGCCAGCTTTCAGTAGGATAAATATTGATCTCATTTAATTTTTCTATACACCAAGTTAAGCAATTGTGCTTTTTGGATGAAAAAAATATAAATTGCCCACCCAATAAATCATAATCGATTTGGAAGCCTCGACTTTCATTAATTGAATGGATCAAAATTCGGCCTTCATCTGAATCGATACACCAAGGCTGATAAACATAATTTTGCATTGAGATTTCTAATTGGTAATGATCATCCAGCGCTTTTAAGACAATTTCTACTTTGTTGTTATCCATCCCAGCATTTTTGGACTTTTTACTACTATTTGAACCTTCTCTATTAACTCTCAATTCTGCTCGAACAAAATGACGTTGATCATTGTGGATCCCCTCAATTAATAAAAATGCATGATTTTCATTAACTTTTCGGACTAAAGCAACTGACCAGCGTTCAGCATTTATCCGACCACCTGGCCGAATTTGGCTGTTAATAAAAGTTAACTGCTTATAGGTTGAAGGATAATATAGGGCAGGTAAATGAAAATTTGTTTCTTTAGTATATTCTTGAGGTTTTCCAATTGCGCCTCGCTGTTTTAGCAGCTTCTGATTTACCTCAGATAACCCAGAGACACCTTCAATTAGACACCCTTCAAGATGAAGCTGATTGTTTCTAGGACAGTGGAAAAGCACTTGATATAACCCATCTGAGTTGAGAGAGAGAATGCTTAGATTCACTCCATGGGCCACTAATAAATTACCTTCTGTGCTCAAAGTTATACTAACAATAAAGTCTAAGAACTGGGTTGTTTGCAAACAGCTACCTGTCTCTATATCCCAACCCCGTAAGACTTTATCTTGTGATGAAATGACCCTTCTGTTTGGGCTATCAACGATCATATTATCTGCATGCTCATTTAAGACTTGCAAACAATCACCACTTTCAATATCCCAAATTCGGATAGTTCCATCCCTGCTTCCTGATATGATTTTCATTCCTATATGATCAAAGACAAGATTGTTAACTGAGCTTGTATGTCCCTCTAAGACTTTCAAGCAATCACCCTTTTCGATATCCCAAATTCGTATTTTGCTGCTTATACTTCTACTGCCTGCGCCCCCTGATATGATTCTCTTGCCTAAACAATCATAGGCAATGGCACTAATAAAATAAGTATGCCCTCTTAAGATTTTTAGGAGGGCCCAACGCCCATCTAAATTTTCCCAGACCCTTATTTCCTTATCACAAAAGTTTGTTGTAATAATTCTCTTACCTAAGTCATCAAAGACAAGATTACAAATGCCATAATTAGAAGTACGAAAGCCATTATAATGAGAAATTTGGAAATAATCATTACTTTCCAGATCCCAAACCCTTGTAATTCTGTGGTCAGTTGTTGATATGATTTTCTTATTTAAGTGATCAAAGAAAAGCTTGATAACTGAGGCTTCATGCTCTTCTAAGGTTTGCAAACAATTACCGGTTTCGATATCCCAAATTCGGATAGTTCTATCCTTACTTCCTGATATAATTTTCATGCCTATGTGATCAAAGACAAGACAGTTAACCGAACTTGTGTGCCCTTTTAAGACTTTTAAGCAGTCGCCATTTTCAATACTCCAAATTCGTATGGTTCCATCTTTACTTCCTGATATGATTCTCTTGCCTAAGTAGTCATAGGAAATGCTCTTAATGGAAGCAGTATGTCCTTCTGCGATCCGCAAGTAGGTAACACTGCCTAGATCCAAAACCCGAATTTTATCCTTACATCCCAATGCAACTCTCATTCTTGAACAATCTAGGCCAACGCTCTCAATTTTTTCTGTATCCCCCATGAAAATCTGCAAATAATGGCCAGTTTCCACGTCCCAAGCCAGCACCTGTATTCTTTTATCCGAAAGGGCTGTTGTTATAATTTTTTGACCTGAGTGATCAAGGGAAACATCCACAATTGGACTTGTATGCCCCTCTAAGGTTTGCAAACAATCACCGGTTTCGATATCCCAAACCCGTATATTTTTATCTATACTTCCCGAAACGAGCGTGTGATTCTTGTGATTATAAACAATACTCGTAACAGTATCTGTATGCTTCGCTAACACCTTTAGGCACTTGCCAGCATCAATATCCCAAATTCGTATAGTTCCATCTTCACTTCCTGATATGATTTTCTCTCCTATGTGATCAAAGACAACACTCGTAACTGGTCCTGTATGTCCCTCTAATACTTTCAAATACTTGCCGCTTTCCACATCCCAAATTCGTATAGTTCCATCTTCACTTCCTGATATAATTTTCTTACTCAAGCGATCAAAGGCAACACTAAGAATTGGATGACTACATTCTCTCCTGTATCTCTTAATTGTTTTTATTTTTGTCCACTTGCCTGTGCGGTAAGTTTTAATAATGCCATCGTTTGTTCCCACTGCTAGCTTTTCACACTTGCCATTCTCATTTTTGGGGCTAAAAATTAAACTCTTGATTGGACTACACGATGGACCGAATAGGTCAGAGTTCCAGACTATAAAACTTACAAGCTTAACCTGATTTTCTGCATCATAAATAACGACATACCCTAGTTCTTCACTCCCAGCAGCCAGATAGCGTCCATCATCAGAGTAAGCGCAGCAAAGTGTTCTAGATGACTTCTCAATGTAGGGGTGTTCTCCGAATTCTACATTTTCCATGCTAGCGCCTATAAACTTGGTCTCAGTCAGATTTGTTTGAGAAAAATTCACCTGATTTAAATTGGTATAACTTAAGTCAGCATCCATTAAATCACTATGAGATAAATTTGCCCCTGGAATGCGTATTCCTGATAAATTTTGTTCCCTTAATTCACATCCTGCCCAGTTTAATATGGTGATCGCATTAGCAGAAGCAGTTTCTATCAGATGCCCTTGGTAGGCTTTTGATTGTTCAAGTAAATTCATCAAGAAATCCCTGAAACCATCATCTTGCTGAACCCGCTCAGCTAGAATACGTACAATTCCAGGCTCTTGAATGATTAATTGTGAATTTAAGGTGAATTGTCTTAAGCGAACGTATTGTTCGTGATTGAGTTGAATTTCCTCCTGTGACAGATCAAGATATTCCCCACACTCAAAACTCAATACGCTTTTAAATAAGTCATTCGCTGCAAAATATTCCACTAATGATTTATGTAAAAAACTGAATGTATGATCGCTCTGCGTTTTGAGCAAACAACCAGAGCGAATCCATTTCATGCCAGCATCATCTTCAGCTTCTTGTAGCTGCTTTCGATGCTTCTCTAAATTGGGTAAGGTTTTTATGTCTGATACCTGACGTGCATAGAGCAAATCCATATTCAATGTGACGGAATATTTTGGGTCATCTTCAATAATTACCTCCAGCCGCCCTTGCTTTAACACTTTAGAAGCCAGATTTTCTGAATAAAGACGGAGATATGCAGCAAGCTCCTCTGTAGTTGCTTGAAAGCCCAGTCTCTCAAATCGATATTGTTCTTGAAGGCGGGTGGCTTGCCGAATAAACCATTGTTTGGTGAAATGATCATAAAGTTGAAGGCGTGTCAAAGGCTGTAATGTCTTTTGCTCCTGATCCATTTCCTCTAAAATGCTAGGCAAAACTTCCACCACCATAGACAGGACAAAAGGGGTTTGGCAAAGTTTTTTTAAGCCAGGAATTTTGTTTATCTGTTTTAGATAGTCATCTACTTCCCCAAAGAAAGGACGATTTGGGTCACTTGCCTCATCGAAACGACTTGAAATGTATTGGTAGCAATAGGCTTCCATTTGATCTATATCAAAGGGTTGTATGACATATTGTAAAAAATTGTCAGATCTCCCGTGTAATGAATAAAAATTTGTTACATAGGTTTTATTCAAAGCTTCAGGACGACAAGTAGTGATAACTCGAAGTCCTTTAATCTCATGCCAGCGATTGCTGTAGAATAAATTTCCGGGGTTAGAAATTTCATCATAGCCATCTAAAATAAGTAAAAGACGACCTGAGCGGTATAGAGCATTGGCTTTTTCGTCCCGTAGAGCCAAGCCACGCTTATTTTGCAAGAAGTGTTCTAATAATTGCTCAGCACGGTATTTTTCAGGAATGGTAGGCAAATGAATAAATAGAGGTATAATGCCAAATGTTTCTTGATGCTCCCAAAGAAAATGGGTTAAATAAATACTCAAGGTACTTTTACCTAATCCAGAATCTCCTAAGAGGAGTAAGCTTTTTTTAGAATCATCTAGGATAAATTTTTCCACAATTCGTTCTACTAAATCAAAAGAAATTGCCTGAAACTGATTTTTTTCTTTTCCAAGGGGAGAGACATAAAGCTCTAGAACCTTATAATCCAGATTTTCATAAAATTGTTCTTGAATAACTTCAATTGCATTGGAAAGTTGTTTTCTTGAGGCTTGCTCAATCATAATGCTCCCCTGAGTTTGTCAACGAAACTGTGTAAATGAAATGTAAACACACCCTAAATTTTTAGGAGAATTGTATGCCCAAACAAAACTTAGTTGAAACCCTAGGCGAATTTCAAATCCTGAAAACCCTGCAAGAACTGATTAAATTTATTACCCACGCATTTGATCAAGGTGAGCCTTATAATCCATCTCAACTAGAAGGCATTTTTCGACTATCAATTGATCACCAACTTTTAGAGGATGCCTTAAGCAGCTTGGCTTTGAATCCGCAATCTTTGCGAAATTTTCTAGACGAAAATATTCAGACGACGCCTCATTTACCTACTACTTTACTCAAAAGATTGGCCAGAGAACTTCAAAATGCCAAAGCACCACTGATTAATGAGGAGATTTCAATCTCCATTAGAAATGAAGATTATGATGCTATTCAGCAATTAGACCCTTGTCGATTGGCAGTCATGAGTACATTGCTTCATTGCCTCAGAAAGTTGTGTACCGCAGAAACGGTTACAAAAATGGGCTCAGACAATTTAGCGATTATATTTTCAGCCTGTCTTTTTCATGATGATTTTGATTCTGTACAACTTCAAAACTTGTATAAAGCCTATGAACATTCCTTCAACAAAATTTTAAATAATGAAGCGCTGCTGCCTGAAAGGATTCCATTTAACTTCGATGACTTAAGCCAACATAATAATCTTGATGAGATAAGTCATTACTTGCACGATATTTCTATAGACGACATCGTTTCCCAGCAGGAAATGACCCAAGTGAGTCGCATGTTCGAAATCATTGAATCAAACTCGCATGATGCACAGTATAAAAAATATTATGCTGTGTTGCTCTCTCTGTTTTTGGGTTCTCTCTCAACGAATTATCCTGAACTTAAACATTCAAGAGCATTTGTAGAGAAGCTTCAGGATATCCAAAGAACACTGTGTGATTTATATCAATGCGACCATCAAACGCTTAAAGAAAACATGATTTGTGAATATGGAAAAAGCATGACTTCCGAGATCAACGATGCACCTCAGAACATGTATTTTAATGACAATCAAACCGTGCTGAGTCGGTTTTCTGTTTCCAATGGTTTCATTTACGATGCTGAACATCATTTAGCAACGACAAGCGCACCTGAAAATCTTAAGACATTCTACGCAATTTCTTCAGAGGGTCAGTTATATATAGGTGACGCTTATACCTTTGAGGATGACCATTTGGACTTTGAACGTTCAGTATTTTTACACAACGATGGTTGGATTTGCTCAGGCACCATCAAGATTCAAGATGGCATCCCGACAGAAATCACCAACCCATCAGCAAAAATAATAAATTTGATCTTGCTATTGGAGCTATTTAAGCTGCATGGGTTCAATTTAAGTCAAACAAAGATTATTCAATTTCGCGCATCCGATACTGCAATAGAGACCTCAGCAAGCATGTTGTTAAATGCTGCACATACCATTAGAAATACTGGCTTCATCAATTTTGAAGATGAACTTCATCTTGACTATAGAAAAATTTTATTACAACTAAAAAGCTATATCCAACAGCATAAACTTGAAAGCGGAACCTTATCCATTTACAACTTAAATCCTTTTGGCTCAACCCCAATCCCAAATCAAATGATGCAAAAAATAACAGAAGCCTTAACCTACTCAGAACCTTCATCTGTCTACCGCGAGACCTTAGAATGCATTCTTTCTATGGGAGAAGATCGAGCAAAAAATGGAAATATACTCCGCTTTACAGTCACACAAACTTTTTATGAATTATTCTTAAATCATGATTTACTATCAGTACTATCTCAAGATGCCTATCAAGATTTGTATTTGAACGATACAAAACTTAGCTTTTAAGCTAGGTTTAAAAAATCTTATGGATGTCATGTCCCACACCATACAATAATGAAATCATAAAATTTGACAAAAAATACATCTTATGTTAGAGATAAAGAAATAACTTTTTTATGAACACATGATGCAATCTCATAACGACAAACATAATCATCAAAGCACCAGCAGCCTTCGGGTAACCGCTGCTGTTCGTCGTTCTTTTGCTTACTCCACTTACTCTTCTTTTTATTTTTGGCCCTAAGGCCAAATTTATTCTCTCAATACAAATCAATCCATTAAACCCTAAACTCTCTGCAAAGCCAGACCATCGCCTCACTTAAGCCATTGGTTCCATTGCAGAAAAAGCAATCTCATTACATTCGTGGAGTATTTATGAAGCTGCAAGTTACACAAACCTCGTCATTGAGCGGAACTATTTCTCTCCCCAGCTCCAAGTCTCAAAGTATTCGGAGCATTTTATTGTCTCTGATATCATCTGGGACATCTACCATCCAGCACCTGCTGGATTCCACTGATACCCAAAACGCATTAGATGTCGTCAAACAACTGGGCGCAACGCTCATTCCCTCTCAAAATACACTAGAAATTCAAAGTGTAGGGTTACCTCTGAACCCTACTGATCCCATCATTTACTCTGGAAACTCAGGCATCACCACACTTTTTTCAATGCCTTTACTGGGGTTGAGAAAACAACCAGATCAGTCCATCATGATGGACTGTGGTGAACAAATGCGTCAAAGACCCGTCCTTCCCTTAGTAAAAGCGCTTCGCAATCTGGGCATGACCATCACATTTCTTAAAACTGAAGGCAGCCTCCCTATTCAAATTTCAGGTGAGCTCATAGGGGGAGAAACCGAGGTAGAAGGCTCTGTTTCTCAATATTTATCTGCCTTGCTCATTGCACTACCCTGCGCAAAAAAAGACAGTGTCATTCGAGTCGATCATTTATGCGAGCGTCCTTATGTCGAGATGACACTGCAATGGCTAATTTCCCAGGGTATTCAATACACCCATCAATCCCTGGGCCAAGCAGATATTTATCACATCCACGGAAACCAGCATTACAAACCTTTTCAAGTCACTTTATCTGGAGACTATTCCTCTGCCTCCACGTTTATTGCAGCAGGCGCTTTACTGCCCGGACAAATCGAAATTGAAGGGTTAAATCCAGATGACCCCCAAGGGGATAAACAACTGATTTCCATCCTCAAATCCATGGGCGCAGATATTCAAGTGCAACCTAAACGATTGATCATTAAAGGCGGCGCTCCTTTAAACGGCATCACCATAGATGCCTGTGATTTTCCAGACCTACTCCCCACACTGGCAGTCATTGGCACTTTTGCCTCAGGAGAAACACACATTCGCAATGTAGCTTCCAGCAGAATCAAGGAAACTGATCGCATCCATTCTATGATGGACGGGTTGACTCGGATGCAAGCCAACATCATTGAGCACTCAGATGGCATGACCATTCAAAACAGTGCATTGAAGGGAACTACTGTCTCCGGGTACAAAGATCATCGAACGGTCATGGCGTTCAGTCTGGCAGGCATGCTGGCAGAGGGCACCACCTGCATTAGCAATTTAACAGCCATTCAAAAAACCTTTCCAGATTTTGTCCTGCTGATGAAATCCCTGGGAGCGAATATGGAGGGCATCGCATGAACATTGAACAACAGCATATTCTCCTGATTGGATTTAAACATGTTGGAAAATCAGTGATTGGCAAGGCACTTGCCCAAACCCTACATAGACCTTTTATAGACTTGGATCAACGAATAGAAACACACTATGAAGTACAGCAAACAAGCAAAATCGACTGCCGAAACATTATGGAAAAACAAGGGGAGCGTTTTTTTAGAAAGCTTGAACAAGAGGCTTTAACACAAGCGCTTGAGACACAACCAGCTGTCATCTCGCTGGGGGGCGGCACACCTTTGAATCCCGAAAATGCGCCGCTCTTGCGCCCTCACTGCATCATCCACATTCAAGCCCCTAGGGGCATTGTGTTTGAACGCATTATGGTCAATGGGCGGCCTCCTTTTTTCCCTCTCAATAAAAATCCTTATGAAGCTTTTCTAGCCCTATGGATGCAACGGGAACCTATTTACCAACAATACCAAAACCTTTTGGTTGAAAACACATCTTCTGTAGAAGAGGCCGTGAAACAAATTCTGATACAGCTTGGAGAACCATCATGAAAAAAATCCTGCTCATTCATGGCCCTAACCTAAATCATTTAGGCCGAAGAGACTCAACTCACTATGGACATGCAACCTTAGCAACCCTTGAAACAATCACTACCCAAGCAGCCAGGCGCTACGGTGTAGAAGTGATTGCCTACCAGTCCAATCACGAAGGAGACTTAATCGATAAAATTCAGTCAGAAACCCCCTTCTGCCTAGGAATTATTATCAATCCAGGAGCACTCACCCATTACAGTTATGCGCTGCATGATGCCCTGTTAGATACACAATTACCTACGGTTGAAGTGCATCTCTCCAACATCAGTGAGCGTGAAGACTGGCGTCGAATTTCTGTGACAGCACCTGCCTGCATTGCCATGATTGAAGGTAAAAGGGTGGACGGCTATGTAGAAGCTGTACAGGTATTGCTTGAGTCATCAAAAATCCAGCATACCTCCCAAATAAACACCGAAAAACAGCTCAAAAATATAAACAATGAACCTCAAATCAACTTAGTGATTGGTTATCCATTAACACATACACAAAGCCCACGGCTACACAATACGGTTTATGAATCACTACAGCTCAATGCAACCTTAAAAGCACTACCCTATCCAACCATTGAGCCACTCTTAGAGATGATTAAATCACTCCCCGTGGCTTTGACTGCTGTCACCATGCCTTTTAAAACCCAAGTCATGCCATACCTGAACGAATGCAGTGAAACCGTAAAGACCTTGAAAGCAGTCAACACCATTATTCATAAAAATGGTCAGCTCTACGGTCATAATACAGACGTCGATGGCATTCGTTTTGCTTTGAGAAATATTAAAATCGCCCAACAGAAAGTGCTGATTATCGGTGCTGGCGGTGCAGCCAGGGCAGCTGGTTATGTGATGCAACAATTCGAAGCAAAGCTCTTCTGGGTAAACCGTACTTTAGAAAAGGCGTATGCCCTGGCAGAACAATGGGGAGGAGAGGTTATTCAACCTTCACACGACCTGAATGCTCAGCTGGAAGCACTCTCTGCGGATATCATTATCCAAACCACACCAACAGGTATGCACCCTAACATCCAGGAGACACCGTTGGCTCACTACCCTTTTCAGCCTCATCAGGTGGTATTTGATATGGTCTACAACCCCATTCATACCTTATTCATACAACAGGCCAAAGAAAAAGGCGCACATGTCATTTCTGGCATAGAAATGTTCATTGGCCAAGGGTTAAAACAAATTGAGCTTTGGACTGGAAAAAATCTACTGGATAACAAAAACCAGACTCAATCCCTAAGAACACTTTTTACAGGGGAGAAAACCATATGAACTACACAACGATCAAAAAACTGCCCTCAATTGGTGAAATCATTCAGACAATTCCTCTTTCAGAAGCAGGGCACCAAAAAATCATTCAGGATCGACAAGAAGTCAAGAATATCCTCGAGGGAAAAGATGACCGACTGTTGATCATTGTCGGTCCCTGTTCTGCATGGCCTAATACAGCAGTCATGGACTATGCCAAAAAATTGCATGCATTGAATGATCAAGTCAAAGAAAAATTAAAGATTGTTATGCGCGTCTATATCCAAAAACCTAGAACAGCTAAAGGATGGACAGGTCCAATTAATCAACCAGATCCGTTTGCTTATCCAGACATTGAAGCAGGGATCAAATACTGCCGCAATATGATGGTCAACATTGTTGAAATGGGGTTACCTATCGCAGATGAAGCCTTATTCACCCACAATGCAACTGGGTTTCTTGAGCTGCTTTCTTGGGTTGCCATCGGCGCCAGAAGCACAGAAGATCAAGAACACCGTATCTTTGCTTCCTGTCTGCCCTGCGCCGCTGGGATGAAGAATCCAACCCACGGCTCCTTGGCAATCGCAACCAATAGCATCATTGCAGCACAACACCCACATGTTGCAGTATTTGACGGACACGAAGTACAAACGCATGGCAATCCACATGCACATTTAGTGCTACGCGGAGGCAATCATGCACCTAATTACTCTGTGTCACATCTTATGGAAGCGCAACGCCACATGATGGCTGCAAACATCAAAAACCCGGCCATTATTGTTGATGTCAGCCATGACAACTGCTTGATCAATGGAAAAAAAGCGTACCAAAAACAGCCTGACATTTTGTTCGAAATCCTGAATAGCATTCAAGACCATCCAGATTTAAAATCTTTGGTCAAAGGATTTATGTTGGAAAGCTTCTTGAAAAGCGGGAATCAAAAAATCGATTCTACTCGCTCACAACCCCTGGATTTGAGCGGTCTATCGATTACAGACCCGTGTTTGGGGTTTGAACAAACCGAAGCACTCTTACTTAACATTGCCAGCCAAAGGTAACCCCCATGACACCTTCATTCACTGTAAACATTGCACCACCAACGCCTGATACTTGTCCCATCTGGATAGAAGATGGTTTATTAAATACCCTAACTACGTGCCTAAGCATGTTACCCAACTACACAGCAATTGAAAACTGGGTCATTATCACCGATGACAATGTCAAACCACTCTACGGAGAACACCTACTGAGAAAACTTAAAATCTTGGATCTTAACGCCATACTCATAGATTTCCCGGCAGGAGAGCACGCCAAGACCCGAAGCACTCAGCAAATGATCGAAGAAGAGATGTTCAGGCACGGCTGTCATCGCCAAACGATGATTCTAGCGTTAGGTGGAGGTGTGGTTGGAGATTTAGCCGGCTTCATTGCTGCCACCTACATGCGAGGTATTCCTTATATTCAGGTTCCAACCTCTTTGTTAGCAATGGTCGACAGCAGTGTAGGCGGAAAAACTGCGATTGATACAGCTTTTGGGAAAAATCTCATCGGTGCTTTTTGGCAGCCAAAAGCAGTCATCGCAGACATAAGCTGTCTTAGCACACTTCCTTCTCATCACCTGACAAACGGTTTTGTAGAAGCACTCAAAGTTTTTTTAACGCATGATGCACAATACTTCCAATATGCCAGTCAACATATCCATCAGCTGCTAGAAAGAGATATGGCTTTTCTGAAGCGCATGATTACCCAGGCAGTTCGAATCAAGGCAAAAATTATAGAAGCTGATGAAAAAGAACAACATGAAAGAGCCACGTTAAACTTTGGCCACACTATTGGTCATGCTTTAGAAAAGCTGACACAATATGAATTGCTGCATGGATTTGCTGTTGGCTTAGGCATGCTGGTAGAAGCAAAAATCTCCGAAATACTTGGTATCCTGTCACTTCATAGCTATTATCAAATTCAGTCCACACTTGCAAAAATAGGCATCCAGGCAAAGCAGCTCCAGCTATTTGATATAGAAGCCATCATTCAAGCAACTCGACTGGATAAAAAAAACAAGGGAGGGAAAGTTCGTTATCCATTGCTGAGTGATCTAGGAAAGGTCTATCAAGAAAGAAATATCTTTACGCATCCTGTCGATGATGATGTCATTAAGGCAGCATTATCCAGTTTAGGTTTGATATAATGATAAGAGTGATTAACACAGGAGTCCCTGCATGAAGCCCTTATTATTAATCGCCCAGCCTGGCCACGAGTTACGAATATTAGGATGGTTAAAGACTTATCAACCCGACATTGTTATCCTGGCTCAAGGGGAAGGATCTATGCAGTCTTCCCGTCTCAACCAATCCCAGATTCTAGTCAATGAGCTTGGCTTACGCATCCGAAACGACTATCTATCCCCCACATCTGACCAGGAAATTTATCAAACCCTTCTCGCCGGACATGGAGCTCAACTGCTTAAGCAATGGTTTGACTCGCTTTGTTCGCTTATTAAAACAGAAGGTTTTACTGCAATTGTGGCAGATGCTGCAGAAGGTTATAACCCGGTTCAGGATCTTTGCCGTCTTCTCGCTAATCTGCTGACACAAAAACTCAATCAGGAAGACTATGAATTACTGAACCTGGAATTTTCTCTCATAGGACATCCTTCACGCTCACCTCACAATGCTCCCCCAAAAATGGAAATCCATTTAAGCCCTGAGCAACTAAAAGACAAAATTGATATTTCATGTCAATATGGCGCACAAAGTGATCAACGGTTTTTAACCAAAATACAAGCTAGCCTTGATCTTTTTGGAGAAGATGCATTCAAGGTAGAAAGCTTTTTCCCTGCGCAAGTGACTCCCTATGAAAAAAATCAACTACCTGTCACAAGACCTTATTTTGAAATCATTGGAGAGGAAAGAAAACAGCAAGGCACTTACTCAACCGTGATCACCGCAGAGCATCTCAGGAAGATAGCCCAACAATTTCTGAGAAAAAATCTGTTGACGCCATCTAACGCGTGAAAAAGTATCTTACCTATGAACAAACTGATATAAATATTTATGGCAGGCAACACTTTCGGACAACTTTTCAAAATCACTACATGCGGCGAATCTCATGGTGGTGCGGTGGGAGTGATTATTGATGGCTGTCCTCCTGGTATTGAAATCTCAGAAGCAGAAATTCAGGCTGAGCTAGATCGCCGAAAACCGGGTCAAAGCGCACTCACAACACCCCGTAAAGAACAAGACCTCATCCATATCCTCTCTGGCGTCTTTGAAGGAAAAACTACGGGCACCCCTATTTTACTATTAGCCTACAATGCAGATATGCGCCCTGAGGATTATGCTGAACTGAAAACGGTTTATCGACCCTCTCATGCAGACTTTACGTATCTCATGAAATATGGTCTTCGAGATTTTCGTGGCAGTGGTCGCGCCAGTGCACGAGAAACCTTAGCGCGAGTCGCCGCAGGAAGCATCGCAAAAAAATATTTAAAGCAGCACCTAAATATTGAAATTTTGAGCTATGTCACCCAGGTAGGCCCTATTAAAACCGCCATTCCCCATGAGAACGTCACTCTTGTGAACATTGAATCTAACCCCGTGCGATGCCCCGACCCTCAAGTCGTGCCGGATATGATTGAACTCATTGAAACCGTGAAAGCGGAAGGGGACTCCATTGGCGGCATCATTAAAGGAGTCATTCGAAATGTTCCTCCTGGGCTTGGAGAGCCCGTTTTTGAAAAGCTTTCATCCGACCTCGGAAAGGCCATGTTAAGTATTAATGCAGTCAAGGGATTTGAGATTGGTTCTGGTTTTGACTGCGTGACACTTCGAGGAAGTGAACATAATGATCCTTTTATGATTGAGCAGGGAAAACTGAAAATGAAAACCAATCATGCCGGTGGAATCATCGGCGGTATTTCAACCGGAGAAACCATTTATTTTAATATCGCCTTCAAACCCGTTTCTACAATCAACAAAGCACAAGAAACCGTGAATATTCGTCACGAGCCTGTCACCCTAAAAGCAGAAGGAAGACACGACCCCTGCGTGTTGCCACGTGCGGTACCGATTGTAGATGCAATGTCAGCGCTAGTTATCATGGATCATTACCTCAGACAAAAAACCCAACAATAAAGAAGATCCTCATGAGTATAACCATCGGCGTCTCTGGTGACATCGGCTCCTTCTCAGAAGAAGCGGGCTTGCAGTATGCCCAAAAAGCCGCATTACCTCACTTTCAGCTTCTATATCTAATGGATATGGAAGGTGTATTAAGTGCATTAGAAGGAGGACATATTGATTTAGGAGTCTTTCCCGTTGTAAATCTACACGGCGGCTTGGTCACCAGTGCTTTTGAAGCAATGGGTAGACATTCATTTCAACTCGTTGGTGAATTTTGGCTGGATGTACAACAATGTTTGCTCACTCGGCCAGAAATAGGAATAACGCAAATCCAACAAATTGTTTCCCACTCTCAAGGGCTTGCTCAATGCCGCAATTACCTGAAAGCAAATTTCCCAAAAGCAAAGCAAATAGCCTGGGAAGATACTGCCAAAGCGGCCAGGGACTTATCAGAAGGAAAACTCGAGCCCACATCTGCCGTGATTGCACCTGAGCGATGCGCTCAGCTCTACCACCTTTCCATTCCGGCTAAAGCGATTCAAGACGATCAACCCAACCTGACCGCATTCATCATCACTCAGCCCTTAAAAGGAGAAACAAGCGAATGAATATAACAACTGGCATCATTGGTTTTGGTCGCTTTGGACAACTTTGGGCACATGCGCTTTTACCTTTTGGAAACATTAAGGTTTATGACAAAATATATCCTTCCTCCCCTTCGAACCCAGGGATTGAGCTGACCTCATTAAAAGAAACCGTACAATCGTCTGATCGGCTTTTTTTGTTGGTGCCTATCTCTGAGTTTCAACAATGCTGTCAATCCATACTGCCTTTCTTAAAGCCAGACACGATCGTCATCGATGCCTGTTCCGTTAAATTATTTCCTGCACAAGTCATGCTGGAAACTTTTCCTGATCAACAACCCATCATCGCCTCTCACCCTTTATTTGGACCTGACTCTATTGAACGCAGCGGCAGCCTTTCAGGACACAAAATCGTCATGTGTCCCCTACAATGCTCTCCCGATCAGCAAACACAACTACAAGATACTTTCCACCAGCTTGGCCTGGAAACGTTCCTCACCACCCCCATTGAACATGATCGCCAAATGGCGCACTCACAAGGATTAGTACACTTGATTGGCCGGGGTTTAGCAGCTCTAAACTTACACCCTCAGCCGCTAGCTACTCCTGATTTTCAAGCACTATTAAATATTAACCAAATGGTTATCCATGACACCTGGCAACTTTTCCTGGACATGCATCGATACAACCCTTTTGCACGTGAAATCCGGGAAAAATTCATAAAACAACTGAATATAATTGAACAAAAAATTGATACGGCGCTTGTCGAGCCAGAACCTCTCACGCTAGATCAATTAAGACAAAAAATCAGTGAAACAGACACGGCTATTATTCAAAAACTGGCTGAACGTCAAATATTGTCCAAACAAATAGGCGCACTCAAAGCGAAAGAAGGTACTCCGATTCTTGATAAAGCAAGAGAAGCAACCTTAATGCACAGCTATGAAACCCTCTGCACTCAATATGAATTAGATCCTGAATTTGTTAAAGGATTGTTTAAGACAATCATTGGATATTCACGTACACTACAAAAAAAGTAAGTTTGTTTTATGGAGCAACATGCTGGTAGTAGAATATTTAATCAATCTTTTTATTTTTTGCTTCATGTTTATTTTATCTGCTGTTTTGATAGGCACACATATAAGCAAGTTAGGACGTATCAACAATTTACTTAAGAAGAAAAATTATTTTAAAAACGTAAAAAGATAAAGGCTGGCAAGACAAGCCTTTCAAAACCAGCTCGCCTGTGTCAATCTTTTCATATACCCTCCCGTAACTTTCCTATCCCAATGAGACAAATTCTTTGATATTATTTTCTTAAGCAGATAATGTTTTCTTGAAATTTTCAAGAATAACTCTACGATTCTTCTTAGATAATAACAAAGAATGTTTCCCTTTGGGATAGCTAAATTGCCGGAGGGCATATGGAGACTATGCAAAAAGAAATTCGCAAAAATCAGCCCTCATCTATAAACCAAACGGTTAGGAGGAAGAGCCAATTAAAAATTTTGTCGTTGAAGATAACTTCCTTCTTCAATATGCCCTCAGACAAATGCTTAAAAACCTAGGATACTCAGCTGATTTTGCCGAAAATGGGAAAAGCGCATTGGCTCTATATCAATCTGATTATGCACTGATACTCATGGACATAGACCTACCAGACATCAACGGTCTTGAAGTCACTAAAAAAATCCGTTTACTTGAAAAAACAAATAAGCGACACGTCCCTATCATCGCCATGACCTCACACTCTGATGAACCTGACTATCAGGCACAAGTGAAAGCCGTAGGCATGGACGGATGTTCTGGGAAACCGGATTCAGCTCAGTTAAAAGCATTGATTGAAACCTATGCTTCAAATTGAGCAAGCCTCAACACTCACTCACGACTCAAATGTTAGATAAAATTTGACCCATTTCGCTCTTTTTGTAGCCGAAAAAATCTTTAAGGACGTTGCCTACGCAAAGATCTAAAGTCAAAAAAGATGAGTAGTTACACAAAATTTACAAAAGGCCTATCCGTTCTATATTTTCTGAACTATTCTTAAAAAGGAGGAATCAGAAGTAAAAATTTCCTGAAATTATCAGTGCTTTGCATGCATTTTTATTTTAGAGAAATTGTAACTATTTACCCGTTATGACGAGGAGTAGTTACGGAAAATTTCTGACATAGGATGAAATATGAGGAGGGAGCCCCATGTGGAAAAAAAATTTTTCCAAAAATTTGATGGTTTTGATTATTTTAACACTAATCTGGACCATAACCCCTCCTATACAAGCTGAAACCCAATCCAAAAAAAAGCAGTCTTCTTCTAAAATTCAAGCGAAATCTAGCAAAAAAACCAGGCAGAAGAAATCAAAGAATCATGTTAAATCCAACAAACAGTCTAATAAAAAGATATCTTCTCAACTAAAAACGCTTCCTGATCAGAAAAAACAGCCCAAAAATGCATTTTCTATCGCTGAGCAGGCTTACATTTATGGATACCCTCTTGTCCTCATGGGGATTACCAAAGACATCCTAACTAATTACTCCTCGGCAGGTGAAGATGGTGCTCCCTTGAATCAATTCATGCATAAAACCCGTTTCCCTGGTGCGGATTTTACCGAGGTGGTTAGACCCAATGCTGATACACTATACTCAGTTGCTTTTCTAAACCTGGCTAAAGAACCCTTAATTTTAGAAATCCCAAACATGGATGGCCGCTATTACCTGATGCCCATCCTAGATGCATGGACCAATGTATTTGAATCCATCGGAAAAAGAACCACCGGAACAAAAGCAATTCAATTTGTTATTACCGGACCTAAATGGAAAGGGGGGGAGCTTCCATCAGAATTGAAAGAAATCAAATCTCCGACCAATATGGCCTGGATCATAGGCAGAACAGAAGCGATGAGGCGTCAAGATTTTCGGACAGTTAATGCACTTCAAAAACAATTTAAACTCATTCCACTGAGCGCTTATAAAAAACCTTACCACCCCCCTTCCAATGTACCTACTAACCCTCAAATTGATATGACAACACCCCCCATTATTCAAATTGAAAAAATGGATGTTGAAACATTTTTCTCAAAACTCAATGAGCTCATGGAAAATAATCCCCCTACCCCTAAAGATGAAAGGGTAATTCAAAAATTCTCCAAGATCGGTGTTGCACCAGGAAAAAAATTTGAACCTCAATCCTTTACACCAGAAACCTTAGAAAAAATAAAAAAAGGAGCCGATATTGCGCTCAGAAAAATCAAGGAATCTCCTGCTGGGGATAAAATCATCAACAGCTGGAGAATTATGACCTCTGGGGTAGGTGAATATGGAACGGATTATATTCAACGGGCAAGAATTGCTTATCGGGGGCTAGGCGCCAATCTGCCTGAAGATGCCATTTATCCAACAACAGAAGTTGATAATACTGGCAGAGTCCTCCACGGGAAAAACCGTTATGTGATACATTTCACAAAAGAACAACTCCCCCCAGTTAAAGGATTTTGGTCTCTCTCCCTCTATGATGAACGTCAGCTCTTTGCTGCCAATCCCATTAAACGATACAATCTTGGAAACCGAAACCCATTAAAATTCAACTCAGATGGCTCTCTGGATATCTACATCCAACGTGAATCTCCTGGGCAAGCCAAGGAGTCTAACTGGCTTCCTACCCCTCCAGGAAAATTTAGCTTAACCATGCGGTTATATTGGCCCGAGTCCATCATACTGGATGGCCGATGGGCTCCGCCACCTGTTAGAAAGGTAAAAGACTAGGGTGTGTTTACATTTCATTTTTTGGTTACAAAATGTGGGTAATGGAGGCAAATTTTTAGTAAATTTGAGGAAGCCTATTCATATAGGTGACGAAAATTTACTTGAAATTTGACCCATTATACGCATTTTGTAACCAAAAAATGAAATGTAAACACACCCTAAGTGTGTCCTCATTTCATTTTTTGATGACACGCCCTAATCAAACATAGAGCTTACAGATTCTTTATGATTAATCCGATCGATGGTATCTGCAATTAACTTTGCAATGCTGAGCTGACGAATCTTTGAACAGGAAATAGCTTCTGCACTAAGAGGAATACTATCAGATACCACAACCTCTTCTAAATCTGACTCTTCAATTCGTTCCAAAGCGGGCCCTGAAAGAACCGGATGCGTGCAATACGCTTTGATCGTTGCAGCCCCATGCTTTTTCAACGCTTTAGCCGCCTGATAGAGTGTGCCAGCAGTATCGATAATATCATCGACAATAATACAATGCCGCCCCTTAACATGCCCAATGACATTCATGACCTCCGCCTGATTTGGGCCTGGTCGACGTTTATCAATGATTGCTAATGTATCGTTTAAACGCTTGGCAAAAGCTCGAGCTCTAACGACCCCACCCACATCAGGAGATACAATGAGTGGACTCTCAATGGAATATTGTTCAATATCCTCAAGCATCATTGAACTTGTATAAATGTTATCTACCGGGATTTCAAAAAAACCTTGTATCTGATCTGCGTGCAAATCGATCGTAATCATGCGGTTCACACCCACATTCATCAGCATATCAGCAACCACTTTAGCGGTGATAGGCACACGAGCGGAGCGCACTCTTCGGTCTTGACGTGCATACCCAAAATAAGGAATTACAGCTGTGATACTTTGAGCAGAAGATCGGTAAAAGGCATCCACCATCACCATCAATTCCATCAAATTATCATTGGTAGGTGCAGAAGTAGATTGAATGACAAAAACATCCTGGCCTCGAACACTCTCCAAAATCTCAACCAATGTTTCACCATCACTAAAGCGACCTACCTTTGCTTTTCCCAAAGGCAATGAAAGATGATCAGCAACACTTTGAGCCAGTACTGGGTTAGCATTACCTGCAAAGATTTTAGTCTGAGACACGCGTACTTTGACCTATAAATTGTTTTTGAAAATGACGGAGGCCGTCACTAGATAATACTTATATATAAGCGTATGACAACTGGCTGGGGTGGCAGGATTCGAACCTGCGCATGCGGGGATCAAAACCCCGTGCCTTACCACTTGGCGACACCCCAATGGCTACTCAGCAATTCTCCATACAACGGGTCAACTTGTCAACCTGTAACATAAAGAAAATTACGGTTTTAGCTTCTCACACCTCGCCCCTTGCTCAACAAATACAAGGCGCCTAAGAAAAGTAGCACTGTTAGTATAGTCATTATTGAAACAGACCACACAATGCCCACGTCTGAAACGCCTAACATGCTATAACGAAAAGCGTTGATCATATACAAAATAGGGTTAAATTGAGATAAGGATTTCCAAAAAGGCGGCAACATGTTGATGGAATAAAAAACACCCCCCAGGTAAGTCAAGGGGGTTAAAATAAAGCTGGGTATCAAGGAAATTCGATCGAAATTACGAGCAAAGCAGGCAACAATAAAACCTAAGGCACCAAACATGGTAGCAGACAAGAGAATGACCCATAAAGTCAAAAAGGGATGCACCAGTTTCAGACGGGTAAGCAATAATGCAACACACCCTATTAATGTACCTACCAGTAAGCCCCGTAAAATACTTGAGCACAAATAACCTAATAAAATTGTGATATTCGCCAAAGGAGAAACCAGCATTTCTTCAATACTACGATTAAATCTGGCACTAAAAAAGGAAAATGCCACATTCATAAACGTACCATTAATCACAGACATCATGATTAGCCCAGGCGTAATAAACTGCATATAGGTCAAACCATCAATCTCACCAATCAAAGGTCCAATCAGTAGTTGCCCAAAAATTAAAAAATACAGCATCATGATAATGACCGGCGGCAAAATCGTTTCAAGGCCAATACGCAAAAAGCGTGACACTTCTTTTACAACAATGGTTTTGAAACCTATCCACTGAATTTTCATCAACGCCGTCATGTTCGCTCCCCTTCAATCAAACGAACAAATAAAGTTTCCAAGCGATTCGCTTTATTCCTCATACTTTTAACGACCAGCTTTTTCTGAGCAATAACTTCATAGAGAACACTCAAAGTTTGTCCTTCTTTTAAATCCACCTCTAAACGTTGCTCATCCAATAAACGACTCGTAAAACCTGATAAATTAGGGGGCTCAGATAATGGCTCTGCCAAATCTAACACAAAAGTCTCACCCTTCAGCTTCCCTAATAAATCAGAAATGGATGCATTTTCAATGATCTTTCCTTGATCAATAATAACAACATGGCGACATAGATTTTCTGCTTCTTCCAGGTAATGTGTGGTTAAAATAATCGTGACACCTGACTGATTAAGCTCCTGTAAAAAGGTCCACATAGCCTGTCGTGTTTCTACATCTACCCCTGCAGTGGGTTCATCTAAAATCAATAATTGGGGTTCATGAATAAAAGCTCGCGCAACCATTAAGCGCCTTTTCATTCCGCCTGATAGGATTCGGGAAGGTACATTCCGTTTATCCCAAATGTCCAGCTTCTTCAGATATTTTTCTGCTCGCTCTCTTGCTAATCGACGAGGAACACCATAATACCCCCCCTGATTCATCAAAATACTCAAGGGCGTCTCAAAGACTGAAAAATTGAATTCCTGCGGCACCAATCCCATCAGCGTTTTGGCGCTTTTAAAGTCAGCATCAATGTCTTTTCCAAAAATAGAAACCTTCCCGGCTGTTTTATGCACAAGAGAGGCCAGGATGCCAATCAATGTGGTTTTCCCTGCTCCATTAGGACCTAACAAGGCAAAAAAGTCCCCGGCTTTAACCTGAAAAGAGACTTTCTTTAATGCATGAAAATGTCCTGGGTAAACTTTTTCCAGATTTTGAACAGACAGTGCAAAAGACATGTATCACTCTCGTTAGAGCACAGCTCGCAAATGATTACCCTGCGCTTTCTTTACTCTCATTAAAAGATTTGCAATCAATACATTGCACGGCGGTGGGTCTGGCCTCCAGACGACGAACTCCAATATCAGAGCCACAATCCACACAATAACCATATTCTCCGCAGTTTAATAACTCCAGAGACTCATCAATTTTTCGCAAAAGATTTAATTCTCGCTCCCGCGTTCGTATTGCCATGTTGACTTCTCCATCTTGCGCAGCTCGATCCAATGGATCAGCAGGAACAAACGTTTCATCTTGCAAGCTATGTACAGTTTTATCGGCTTGATCAACCAATCGCTTTTTCAGGGCAAGCAAGATTTCCCTAAAATGTGAAACCTGCGTTGAATTCATGTATTCCTCATCCTTTTTCAAGGTATAAGGTTCTATTCCTAAGCTTTCCAAACTTTGCTGCGTAATCTGTCCAACCATAGTCATCTCCCAAAATACTTGACCTTGACTTAAACTGCCCTTTAGGGGGACAGCCGATCATCAAATTAAAAAACGGTTTAAAGTATACCAGCAAAATTTAAAAATACACGCTTTTCAACCTAAATTGGACAGTTGGAAACGTAGCAAGAAGAGATAATAAATGTAAACACACCTTATACCAACTGGTATTGCTTTAACTTCTTGCGCAATGTTCCTCGATTAATGCCTAATAGCTCAGCAGCTTTGCATTGATTTCCATCCGCATATTTCATAATAAATGCTAACAAAGGAGATTCAACTTCTTCTAATACCATTTTATAAACCTCTGAAGGTTCATAACCATCCAGATGCTTAAAATAATTTTCCAAACAACGCTCAACACTCTCTTTTAAAGTCAGCGCTCCTTTTTCATGGGTTTTTACTAGCATGTTTTATCCTACTTCATCTTTTTTAGAACCCGCCTTCAATTAATGACATGCCCTAACATAATAAATTACATCTCTTAAAGGATTCACTTTTTCCTTAAACAACTGTCTCAACCTTTCAAAAACAGACTGATATAATAACTCCATCCGGGCCTGCGCTGCTTCTAATCCCATTTGATTCACGATATTTAATCCTCCCTCATGCTGATCTAAAATATCATCTCCGATCTGAAAAGCGAGCCCAAAATCATCAGCCAACGCTTCAAACACTTCTAATTTTTCTTCCTCCATGCAATTTGCAGCCAGCGCACCCATCCTGACACTCCCTGCAATTAAAGCTGCAGTTTTCATTCGGTGAATCGTCTCTATCTGATGAACTTCCAAAATCTGCTTTTGTGATTCCAGGTCTAGCATTTGTCCCCCCAAAACCCCTTCAGAACCTACAGCACAACTCAAAACTTTTATCATAGCTAGACGAATCTCAGCAGACAAGGTGTCATTGTTTGTAATCAATTCAAAAGAAAGATTCTGAAGCGCATTTCCTGCTAAAATGGCAGTTGCCTCACCATATACTTTATGGCAAGCAGGCAGCTCTCTACGAAAATCTGCATCATCCATCGCAGGCAAGTCATCGTGTATGAGTGAATAAGTATGCATAAACTCTACACAACAAGCTGTAGAATCCAGCACTTCCAACTTGGCGCCCAACAATTCACCCACCGCATAAACCAATAGTGGCCGCATCCGCTTTCCACCAGAAGCAACCGTATAATTCATCGCTTGATGCAAATTCACAGGCTCCTGTCTGGGGTCAGGCAAGAACCTCTTGACTATCTGATTAAAATGGCGCCGACGGGCTTCAATATAGGATAAGTGGCTCAACATTCTTCCTCTGTATCTAAAGCATCTGCTGGGTTCTGATAATCAACCACCTCCATCTTTCCTTCACGCTGGATGAGTTTTTGTACTCGCTGCTCTGCAGACTGTAGTTTTTTCTGACAAAGATCCACCAACTCAACCCCTCGCTCAAACTGGCTTAACGCTGTATCCAGGTTATTTCCACCCTTCTCCATGGATTCAACCAACTGCTCCAGTTCGTTAAGCAGTCTCTCAAAATCCAATAATTCTTCTTTATTTTTTTTCGACATGTTTTTTAACCACTGACAAGCTTAATTCTTTCAATTGTTCAGGTGAAACCGTAGTAGGCGCATTCGTCAAAAGGCAATGGCCTGTCTGAGTTTTTGGAAAGGCAATCACTTCTCGAATGGAAGCGAGTTGCATCATGATCATCATCAAGCGATCAACCCCAAAAGCAATTCCACCATGTGGAGGACATCCTAGTGTCAAGGCCTTTAACAGATGTCCAAATTTTTCTTCTGCTTCCTGCTCAGAAATATTTAACAAATGAAATATCGCCAGCTGTACCGCTTTATCATGAACACGAATCGAACCTCCTCCCAGCTCAGAACCATTAATCACCATATCATATGCTCTGGAAAGACATTTGCCTGGATTCTTAAGCAATGTTTCTACGTTTTCAGTATTAGGTGCAGTAAAAGGATGATGTAATGGCTGCCAGCGATGCACTTCCGCATCCCACTCTACAAGCGGGAAGTCTACCACCCATAAAGGACTCCAATCACAGGTAAATAAGTTAAAGTCGTGGCCCAGCTTTAAACGTAAAGCCCCCAAAGACTCATTGACCATCCGATGGTCCCCTGCACCAAAAAAGATCATATCCCCTGTTTGTGCTTGTGTTTTTTCCAGGATGGCTTCTAGTGCCACATCTGGTAAAAATTTAACAATAGGTGATTGAAGACCTTCTTTTCCTGCCCCTCGATCATTCACCTTAATGTAAGCAAGCCCACCTGCCCCATAAATTTTTACAAAATGCGTATACTCATCGATTTCTTTTCGAGTCAGCAACTCCCCACCCTTAGGCAATCGTAAAGCAGCCACCCGACCTTCAGGTGCATTCGCTGCCTCTGCAAAGACCTTAAAATCCACACATTTCAATACTTCATCTAACCCCACCAAGGTGAGGGGAATCCTTAAATCCGGTTTATCAGAGCCATATCGCGACATGGCTTCTTCATAGGTCATTCTGGGAAAAGGATCTGGTAAATCTACCTTCAGGAAGGATTTAAATAAAAATCGGATCAAACCTTCTGAAAGTGCCTGAACCTCCTTTTCCTCGACAAACGACATCTCTATATCCAGTTGGGTAAATTCCGGCTGCCGATCTGCTCTTAAGTCCTCATCACGAAAACAACGAACAATCTGATAATACCGATCAAACCCAGACATCATAAGTAGCTGCTTAAATAATTGAGGTGATTGCGGCAATGCATAAAAATGACCTGGATTCGTCCGGCTGGGTACAAGGTAATCTCGAGCACCTTCGGGGGTTGCCTTGGTTAAGACGGGAGTTTCTATGTCTAAAAATCCAGCCTGATCTAAATAGTCTCGAATGGCTTTACAGATTTTAGAACGCATCATAAAATGCTGATTCATTTTCGGACGGCGTAAATCCAGAAAGCGATATTCCAATCGTACTGACTCACTTACTTTCTTATCATCTAGCTGAAACGGCAAATTAGAAGCTGTGTTCCAAATTTTCAATGTCTCAGCGACCACTTCAATTTTTCCTGTAGGCAGCTGAGGGTTTTCGGTGCCAGCAGGTCTTTGCCGAACTTTACCTTCCACCTGAATGACAAATTCATGTCGCAATGTTTGCGCTAGATCAAATAACGTTTTCTGTTCCGGGTGAAAAACTACCTGAATAACCCCCTCCCGATCTCTTAGGTCTACAAAAATGACTCCACCATGATCACGCTCCGTGTCAACCCAACCGCATAAAGAAACTGCCTCATGGATATGTTCTTCGTTGACTTCACCGCAATAATGACTACGCATGAAAATTACCTCTTGTTATAATTAAGGTGATGATTCTAAATGTAAAATTAACCACTTACCCGTCATTGCGAGCGAAACGCAGTTCGAACTCAAAAAATGAATGGTAGACACGCCCTGAGCTAAAATATTACCATCTTGTCCGTTATAACCCAAATAGGTAATGTGACTTATGAAACGATGCTATTATCTTCTAACCTTACTCCTTGGAAGTACATTCTGCGCTTACGCAGAAAACCCTACTGAACAAGCTCCCAATCAAAATCTGGAATTGAATTTTTGTCCTGCCATTGAAAAAATCATGCACGATTCAAAAACAAAACTCTGGGGAATTGGCAACTGGGTAAGCACTGAAGCTTCTGAAGATGAAAAGTTGGCATCCTTTCAAGGCGCTCAATGGGTGGGAACCAATGTAGGTACAGTAATCTGTGTCTACAAGAGCACCAACCCTACAAGCTTTCCCATTACCATACAAAACTCAACACTTGCACAAGAACCCACCGGCCCTAATTGGGGCAAATATCAGGACGGAAGAAAAAACTGTCCACCTTTTACCTCTAATGAACTGATAAACGTGAAAGATTGTCCGTTTTATTTTCGAAAGAAAGAAACTGCACCTAAAGACATCTATCAAGCTCTGGATTTTTTTAAAGACAAAAAGGAGCCTTCTTAAACATATATGAGCATCTGTTTTCAATTGATGACACGACCTCTATTTATGGCACAACTTATTTGAGCAGGTTTCCATGCTAATGAACATACTTCGATTTTTTATCGGCATCTTCTGTGCAACATTATTGTTATTCAATCTGGTTTTTTTTCCTACTTTCCTACTCTTCATTGTACTGATCAAGTTTCTGATTCCAGTGAAATCCTGGAGGGCAGGCTGCTCTCATTTTATGCAAACGCACATTGCTCCTGCCTGGGTAGATATAAATGGCTTTATATTTAAACTCACCCTACCCACAACCTGGGACATTGAAGGCAAAGGGGAACTTGATCCTCAACACTGGTATTTTGTGATCGCTAATCACCAATCCTGGGTAGATATTCTTGTGTTACACAAAGTTTTTAATCGAAAAATTCCTTTTCTTAAATTTTTTCTAAAGCGAGAGCTCCTCTGGTCTCTCCCTTTTGCATCCTGGGTCTGCTGGGCCTTAGATTTCCCCTTCGTCACCCGATACAGAAAAAATTACTTAAAAAAATACCCTGAAAAAAAAGGACAGGATATCGAAACCACTCGACGTTCTTGTGAAATCTTTAAAATTGAGCCAACAACCATTGCAAGTTATCCCGAAGGCACACGTTTTTCTCACCAAAAACAGGAGAACCAAAACTCACCCTACCATCACCTGCTAAAGCCCAAGGCGGGTGGCCTGGCTTTTTCCTTATTTTTAATGCAGGGGTACATTAAACATCTGATCAATACCACCATTATCTATCCTGATGGAAAGTTCAGCCTCATTGACCTGATTTTTGGACAAATTCCCAAAATCATTGTACGTTACGAAGTCATTCCTGTTCCTGCCTCCATGGTTGGAGATTACACACAAGACAAGGGATTTCGCACTTTGTTTCAACAACAGCTAAATCAGTATTGGAAAGAAAAAGATGCCCTCATTGAAAAATACCTTCAAAAGACACCCTATCCTTAGAATTGCCACTCGAAAAAGTCAACTTGCACTTAAACAAACGTTATGGGTTAAAGCAGCTCTACAAACACAAAATCCCAACTTGGACATTCAAATCATAGAATTCTCAACAGAAGGAGATCGCCAGCTGGGCGTCTCTCTCTCAAAAATTGGCGGAAAAGGGCTTTTTACAAAGGTATTAGAAGATGCATTATTAACCCATGAAGCAGATATTGCCGTGCACTCAATGAAGGATTTGCCAACAGAGCTACCAAACGGCTTAGGTATTGGTGCGGTTTGTCTGCGAGAAGACCCACAAGATGTATTAATCAGCAGACACATCCCCTCCACCTTAGATGCACTACCTCAACAGGCAATTTTGGGGACTTCCAGCTTAAGACGACAAGCTCAAATATTGGCGTTACGCTCAGACCTTCAAATCAAAGTATTAAGAGGCAACGTAGATACACGCATCCAAAAATTACAGAATGGCTTATATGACGCGATCATTCTAGCAGCTGCCGGCCTAAAACGGCTAAATCTGACTTTCCTTCCTTTTCACCCTCTGCCACTCGATACCTTTACACCCTGTGCAGGACAAGGCGCTATTGGCATAGAATATCGTCTGGATGACGATAAGACATTCAACCAAATTGCTCCTTTGAATGATTTGCCAACCCAACAATGTGTTCTCGCAGAAAGAACCTTAAATCGATATCTGGGAGGCAGCTGCCAGTTTCCTATAGGCGCCTATGCCTATATCAAAACAGGATGTCTCACCTTAAACGCTGCTGTAGGAAAGATAGATGGCAGCCTGATTTTAAAAACAGAAAAAGCAGGTCCGCCTGAAAATGCAGTGGAAATCGGCATAGCGGCGGCGGAAGACCTGCTCTCCAAAGGCGCTGAAGAAATCATTCGTCAGATCAGGCAGGACGTGAGTAGATAACAAGCTTTTATGAGCTAGCAAATCCCCCGGACGTGTCCTGAATTTATTTCTTGAGCTCAAACCATGTATAATAGGTCAAATTTCTTGCAAATTTTCGTCACATAGTAGCTATTCACCCGTCATTGCGAGCAAAGCGTGGCAATCCAGTCAGAAGCTTGTATCGAAGGATCAGGCTTATTATGTGACTTTTATAAGCTTAGGCCTGGATTGCCGCGTCGCTTCGCTCCTCGCAATGACGAGAGGAATAGCTACATGCAGTGAATAGTTACGTCACATACTTTAATATGCTTCAAATTCACACAAAATTTGCCTCCATTACCCACATTTTGAGCTCTAAAAATAAATTCAGGACACGCCCTGGTAATGCTTAAGGATATTCAGTGCTTCTAAAATATTTGACAACACAACAGATCATTAGACGAGTAAAGCATGCTCTTTTAGCGCTATTTCTGTTCGCCCCTAAAGTGTGGTCAGGCCATTCCCAACCTATTTATTTTAATGAAGCAGTTCGACTGGCATTAAGCACGCACCCTAAAATGAAAGCCAGTGAGGCTAAAATTAAGGGTGCTCGAGCAGCCATCATTCAGGCTCGTGGAAGCGGACTTCCCAAATTAAACATAGGCATCAATGCATCACGAAGCAATAATCCCCTCTCTGTGTTTGGAGACAAACTATCACAAAGGAGAGTTTCCTTTGCTGATTTTGGGGCCGAAGAATATACAGGCCCAGCGTCTATCAATACAAGGCCCGCCGCATTAAATTCACCAGGATACTACAGTAACTTTGATACAGGGCTTGTCGTCAATATTCCTGTTTTTTCTGGTGGAAAAACAGTTGCAACCGTAAAAAAATTAGAATCTTTACTGAATGCTGCGCATAAGGGAGATCAGCAAGCAAAAACAGAGCTCATTTATTCTATTTTAGAGACCTATGAAGGCGTGCATACGGCAAACAAACTGGTAAGGATTTCTCGAGAAGCACTCCAAGCGACAGATGGGTATTTAAAACTAGCTAACGCCTTACATCAGCAATCTCTTGTTACTCAAAGCGACATACTGATTATTGAAACCTATCGTCGCTCCATTATAACAACCTTAAAAGCCGCCCAGATGGAGCGAAACAACCAACTCGATGCCTTTCGTATCCTAATCGGACAGCCAGAAAGTCAATGGGTACCTGCTAGATCGGTACAATTACCATTACTCAAAAACTCGGTCGAAGCATTGGAAACCACTGCCATTTCATCTAATTCACAATTGTTATCCTTACAATCAAACATAGCAGCCCATCACGCTAACATTAAAGCTGCTAACGCCCGTAAATGGCCACAACTAAACCTCCAGTTAAGGCATGACTGGAATGCGAAAACGCTCACACTGACAGGTTCCTCAAATACGGTTATGCTGGAAATGAACTGGGAGCTTTTTAGCTCAGGCGAACAGTACGGCGAGGCTCAACAGGCGATTGCTGAATATCAACAATCAAAAGCAGAGCTTGATGAGGCTTTTAATCAAATTCGCTTGTCTATCCGACAAGCTATGCGAGAAATAGAAGTTGCAGAAGTACGTTTAAAAGCGAGCAAGATGAATGTTCGTCAAACCATACAGATCGTAAAAGATTTAAGAAAAAAATATGGACAAGGCATTGTCCATACAAGTCAACTGCTTGACGGACAATCGCGGCTAGATACCGCAAAATCTCAACAAGTCATGGCGTACTATCAAAGATTGCTTGCCCAGGCAAAATTATTAGCACTCACCAACCAATTAAGTTGTTTATGAAAGCCATTCAAAACCGTTCAGCAACTCAGCCTAAGATGCGCTTGAATGCAGCAGGCAAACTGACGCTCATTTTCCTGCACTCCAAACTCACGTTGCTGATGATCATCGGATCGATTGTATTGGGTGGGATTGCCTTGTTATTTACCCCAAGAACTTATAACCCTGAAATTGTGGTGCCCGTCGTCAACATTACGGTCAACCGACCAGGAAGCAATGCTGAAGAAATGCTACGCCAAATTGTCAGACCTCTCGAGGGACTGATGAGCTCAATTCCTGGTGTAGATCATACCTATGGAATAGCCGTCAATGACAGTGCGCTAGTCACTGTGCGCTTTAAAGTCAATGAAAATGAGGAAAACAGTCTGGTCAAGATTTACAACCAGATCAATAGCAATCTGAATCAGATACCTGCCGGCACACAGCCACCCTTAATACAATCGGTCAGCCTTTATGATGTTCCTCTGGTAACGATTACCTTCAGCTCTCCCACCCAAACGCCTCTCGAACTCAGAGCGCTTGCTGTCAATGTATTAGAAGAATTACGTAACGTTCCTGAAACTGGCAAAAGTTGGGTTTCCGGCTCATCAGCTTCTGCTGTTCGCGTATGGCTAGACCCTCTCAAATTATCTGCTTATCACATCCCCGTTCAAAAGATTAAGCAAGCGCTGATCTCCAATAATGCGGGACTGAATGCAGGAAAAATTGAACCAGGGAATCGTAAAATTCCCTTGCGGATAGATGCTGAATTAACCAATCCTGAAAAGGTAGGCAATGTACTCGTAGGCGTATGGAATGCCAAGCCAGTCTTATTAAAAGAGGTTGCCCAGATTGAGATGGGGCCTGAAGATAAAAACATACGCTCTTATTTCGCATTCGGCAAAGCAAATCAAAAGCCTCTTCATATCGGAACACTACAACCTGCTGTCACCATCGCCATTGCCAGACAAAAAGCCAGTAATGGCGTCAAAGTTTCTCATGATATTCTGAAACGATTTGAAATCATCAAACAAAATCGCTTACCCAAAGATGTCGTTACCACGGTCACTCGAAATTATGGAGAAGATGCAGATGATGCAGTCAATACCCTGATCGAGCATTTAGGTATCTCTATTATTGCCGTGGTTATTATTCTTTTCCTGTTCTTGGGTTGGCGTGAGGCTTCCATTGTCATATTTTCCATTCCGCTCATTCTCTTTCTGGTGCTAGGCATAGGATGGATCGCCGGACAAACGATCAATCGAATCACCCTGTTCGCGTTTATATTGTCATTAGGTCTACTCGTGGATGACAGTATTGTTGTGATTGAAAACATTCACCGCCACATGATTTATCGCCCCTTATATAATTTTGGCCGATTGATTGTCATTGCAGCCAATGAGATCGGCAAGCCCACCATTATTGCAACGTTTACCGTGATTTTTGCGCTTCTCCCAATGGCTTTTGTTACCGGCATGATGGGACCTTTTATGGGCCCCATCCCCTTTAATGCACCGCTTGCCATGCTTATCTCCCTTATCATTGCTTACACAACAATACCTTACCTGGCTTATCGATGGCTTAAAAAGAAGGCAAAAAAAATCCTTCTTGAAAGAGCAGCCTCTGATTCAGATTCCTCTACTTATTCAGAAAAAGACAATCGATTACGCCGCTTATACATCAACCTCCTTCAACCGTTTATCCTTTCCTCCAGAAAAAGGCGCTTATTTTATTTGAGCATCCTGGCACTGTTGTTCATTGCCATGCTACAACCCCTTTGGCAGTTTATTCGTCCCAGCGGAACGAATGGCCCGCTAAGCGCTTTAGGGGTAGGGCTTAAAATGCTCCCAGATGATAACGTGAATACCTTTTTAATTGAAATTGATATGCCTATCGGCACTGAATTGCGAAAAACTCAACGGGTTGCAAAGGCCATCAGTCAAGTCTTAGCCCAAAATGTTTACGTCAAAAATTATCAACTCTTTATAGGGGAAGCAGCGCCGATCGATTTTGCAGGAATGGTCAGAGGTGATGGTATGCGCTCAGGCAGCGATTATGGACAAATCCGCGTAAACTTGATGAATAAACATGACCGCTCTATAGGCTCCCATGTGATAGCACAAAAACTTTATGGGGCGCTTTCAGAGGTTCGAAAGCATTTTCCAGAAGCGAAAATTAAGCTCTTTGAAACACCCCCTGGCCCTCCGGTTCGATCTCAGATGGAAGGTGCACTTTATGGACCTGATTATGCTGTGTTACAAAGCCTGGCTAAATCCATCAGTACGCAGATTTATCCCAATATCTACGGCATGATTAACATAGATACTTCTGTAACGCGAAGTTACCCAGCATATCAAGTCATTCTCAATAAAAGTAAAGCGGTTAAGTCAGGTTTAACCCCCAGCTTGTTAACCGATGACATTGCCGCCTATTTTGGAGGCACTCGGGTTGGCAGTATTCATGTGCCCACCGCCAGAGAACCACAAAATATCATCTTGCAACTACCGGCCTCACTTCGACAGGATATCGCAGCACTGAAAAATCTTTATTTTTTAAATCGTCAAAGCGAGCTCGTTCCTTTAATTCGATTTGCAACCTTAAAAAAAACCCTTCAAGAGCAGCCCATCTATACCAGAGATCAGCATCAAGTCGTTTACGTCACTGGGGAGATGCTTTATTCAAGCCCTGTCTATGGCGTTGCTACTGCAACCAGCCAATTGAAACACCTAAAACTGCCTGAAACTGGAAATCAAGGCTTACACGTCAACAACCTGGGCTTCAAGGCCGCACAACCTAACGACATCACACAAACCCAATTTTTCTGGGAAGGTGAAATGCGTTTAACGCTGGATGTCTTCCGTGATCTTGGGTCGGCATTCATCGCAGCACTTTTATTAATTTACTTTTTATTAACCGGCGCTTATCGATCTTTTTCTATTCCTATCATTATCATGGGCGCTATCCCTCTCACTTTGATTGGTGTTTTTCCTGGGCACTGGATCATGCAGCAACCTTTTACCGCAACCTCAATGATTGGGGTCATTGCACTCGCAGGCATTGTGGTTCGCAACTCTCTTTTACTCATTGACTTCATTCTCGAGCATCAAAGACAAGGTAAATCCCTTGAATCTGCTGTACTGGAAGCAGGTTCTGTTCGGTTATTACCCATTTTGCTCACTGCCCTGGCTGTCATGCTGGGCTCGGCTATCATGGTAACAGACCCTGTTTTTGGGGGGTTGGCTATCTCACTTATTTTTGGAGCATTTGCATCAACGCTGCTTTCATTATTTTTAATACCACTGGTTTATTTCAGCTGGAGAAAGCAAACGTTTAGGTTCTCGTAGCAAATGTCTGAATGGTAGGCTCAGAATCTTAGCTATAACAGGCTTTTTAACGACACACCCTAACCAAATGCTTCCGCCAAGTCTCCATTCTCTTCCAACCACTGCTTCCGATCTATGACGCGCTTTTTAGAAAGCATTTTGTCCATCAAGTCAAAGGTAACTTCCCAATCTGACATGGTGAGTTGAACCAGACGTCGCGTGTCAGGAGACATGGTTGTTTCACGCAACTGGATGGGGTTCATCTCACCCAACCCTTTAAAACGCTGAATCCCGGGTTTGGCCCGCTTTTTTTCTGCTTGTAAGCGATCCAGAACGCCTTGCTTTTCTTCATCATCCAAAGCATAAAATACCTCCTTCCCTACATCAATTCGATACAAAGGCGGCATCGCAACAAAGATATGACCCGCCTTGACCAAGGCAGGAAAATGCCTAACAAACAGTCCGCAGAGCAAGGTAGCAATATGCAAACCATCAGAGTCTGCATCTGCTAAAATGCAGATTTTGTGGTAACGCAAGTGATCTAGTTGATCTGAATTTGGATCAACCCCCATCGCCACCGCAATGTCATGAATTTCTTGAGAAGCCAACACCTGGTCAGAATCTACTTCCCAGGTGTTCAGAATTTTACCTTTTAAAGGCATCACCGCTTGAAAATCACGATCTCTTGCCTGTTTAGCAGACCCTCCAGCAGAATCTCCTTCGACTAAAAACAATTCACTGCGCACAGGATCCTGACTCGTACAATCAGACAGTTTCCCCGGCAGGGCAGGTCCTGCTGCGATTTTTTTCCGCTCAACTTTTTGCTGATATTTCACCCGTTTTTGCGCTTGCGTAATCACCATTTCTGCTAGCAACTGGGCAGACTCAATATGCTCATTCAACCATAAGCTGAACGCATCTTTCACTACCCCAGAAACAAAGGCAGCACATTGTCTTGATGTTAACCGTTCTTTGGTTTGTCCCGAAAATTGGGGTTCCTGGATTTTCACCGATAATACATAACAACACCCTTGCTCAATGTCCTCTGCTGTCAGCTTTAAGCCTCGAGGTAATAACTTGTGAATTTCGCAAAATTGTCGCATCGCCTCCAGCAAGCCAGTCCTAAACCCATTTACGTGCGTACCGCCTTGCTGTGTTGGAATCAAATTGACATAACTTTCGTTGATGCCAGCACCTGGTTGTTCCAACCAGGTAACCGCCCAATCTACCGTTTCCACCTGAGCCGCAAAGCTACCAATAAAGGGAGGGTTAGGTAAAATCACCTCATCCTTCAGCTCAGCTACTAGATAATCCTGCAGACCTGCTTCATAAAACCATGTTTCTGTATCCCCTGTTTGTTCATTCAGCCAACGAATACAAAGACCTGGACATAAAACAGCTTTAGCCTTTAACAATTTTAGTAAAGGTCCTACAACAAACCTGGGGGTATCAAAATAACCCGGCGTCGGATGGAAATGGATAGAAGTGCCATGCGCCCGACTCGCTATTTCTTTCACCACAGTCAGCTCAGAATGTTTATATCCTTTCTGAAAAATCATGCTATAAAGCTTGCCTGAGCGCTTTACATAAACTTCCAGATGATCTGAAAGTGCATTCACGACAGAAACACCCACCCCATGCAAACCGCCTGAAAACTGATAATTTTTGTCTGAAAATTTCCCTCCCGCATGGAGCTTGGTCAAAATAATCTCAACCCCACTGGCTCCAAATTTTGGATGAACATCCACTGGCAAACCTCGGCCATCATCTGAAACCGTCATAGAACCATCTTGATGCAAAGTGACCTCAATCAAAGAGCAATGACCTGCCAAGGCTTCATCTACACTATTATCAATCACTTCCTGAGCCAGGTGATTCGGATTTCTGGTGTCGGTATACATACCAGGGCGCCTCCTGACAGGATCCAAACCCTCTAATACCTCCAGTGCTTGAGATGTATAACTCATCGATTAGTACTCTACTTTTTCAATCTCATACTCCACCTCTCCCTTAGGCGTCACAATGACCACCACATCCCCTTCTTCCTTACCAATCACACCTCTCCCAATAGGAGAGCTAAAAGAAATTTTCCCTGCTTTAATATCCGCTTCATCCACCCCTACAATCTGATAAGTTAATTTTTCCCCTGTTTCACAATGAACCAGGGATACAGTTGCACCAAATATAACCTTCCCTTCATTTTTTATCTGACTCAAATCAATAACATTTGCCAAAGACAATTGACTCTCAACTTCTTTGATACGCCCTTCCACAATGGCCTGATGCTCTTTGGCTGCCTTATATTCTGCATTTTCTTTCAAGTCGCCATGCGCTCTTGCTTCACTAATATCTGCAATCACTTTGGGTCTTACAACCCGCTTAAGATGATCCAGTTCGGCCTGAAGCTTATCTGCTCCTTTTTTAGTCATAGGTACTTTAGTATGCATGTTCAATCCTCCATCATCAATAAAACAATAATCCTAGACTCGGCAGTTGAAAACGACTGCGAAGCCTTAAAGCACTGAATCTGCGAAAGTTTTATAAGCTTTTTCTGTTCACCATAGGGGTGGCTATGCTTTCGCAAAAAAAAGCATATAAAACTTTCACATCTTCAGCACCTTAACGCTTCTCGCTACGCTTTCAACTGCCGAGTCTAGGATAATGACTCAAATTTGTTGATATAACAGGTAACAGCAAACTTGAATCACTTCACAACACGGGGTTTTTTTTGAAAAAAATTATGCAATTATTTCAGCATCAATTGAAACATAAGTTTTCTAAAACTAACATGCCTGGACAAGGGGTTGCAATTTATTCCTTTGGGCATAATAATCGTCAATCAGTGAACAGGTTTTTTCCAAACGGCCAGGACTTGCTTTAAATTTAGCCATTTGGAAAGCAGCCTGTTAAATAGAGACCAGGCAACCTGGGTCATAAAAGGGAGGGAAGCAATCGTGCACTATTGGAAAAAACTCCTAAAGGAAACGCTGCGTAAGCGTATGGAACAAAATACGAATTCGACTAGCCCAAATGAAGAAAGTACTCACTGTGCCATACCTGGCGCTTCATCTAAAAAACTATCAAGGGCCAAACCTTCCAGGCCTTATTTTCTGGGTGCTCGCTTTCCTGGGGTTTATCTCACACAACGTGAAGCAGAATGCATGATCAATTTCCTAAAAGATAAAACTGTTAGTGAAGCGGCAGCCATATTAGAATTATCTCCTAGAACCGTTGAATTCTATTTAAAAAATATCAAGGTCAAACTAGAATGTAGGACCAAATCCGAACTCATCCATAAAGTTCGGGAAAGTGACTTTCCTAAAAACTACCTCCCAGTACTTGAATGTGAAGATGAAAATTAGCCCCCCACCTGCCCACCTGGAATTAAATAAGGGAGACTTGCATCTTTGGTTTGCCCCTCTTAGCTGCTCGCCCTCAGAGCTGATGCAGCTTAAATCCTATCTTTCTCCAGAGGAGCTGTCCCGCAGCGAACGATTCAAGGCTGAAAAAGCAAAAAGGCAGTTTATTGTCGGTCGAGGCGTTTTAAGAGCCATCTTAAGTCGGTATTTAACACAACCCGCAAAGCAGATTCTTTTTGACTATGAGAAAATGGGAAAACCATTCTTGGCTAAAAAGATGCAGCACCCTCACCCACAAATTGCTTTTAATTTAACGCACTCTCATGACCTTGCCCTATACAGCATTATCCAGGCTGCTTCTATCGGCGTTGATCTTGAGTATCGCAAACGCTCATTATCCTTTGACGACTTAGCACAACGTTTCTTCTCTCCCGCAGAATTTCAGGAAATTCAGCAAGCACAAGGCACGCAGAAAGCCTCTGCTTTTTATCACATTTGGACCAAAAAGGAAGCTTTACTGAAAGCATTGGGGTTAGGATTGCATGGGCCTCTGCAACAGTTCACCGTAATAGGCAAACCCAACCAGGAAGAAATATTCTCCTCGCTTCCTTTTGATCCCATCCATCAAACCTGGTTTCTCTACTCATGGGATTACAACCCTGAGTTCTCTTTTTCTGTTGCCGTCAACCAAAAACCGCAGAAAATTCATTTCTGGCGCCTGAATGAGAACTTTTTACCCTAAATCAGGTAACGTCCCTAAAGCTTTTTTCGGCTGCAAAATTAGTAATTATTCCCCCGTCATTGCGAGGAGCGTAGCGACGTGGCAATCCAGCCCTAAGCTTATAAAAACCACATAAGTCTGCTCCTTCGATACAAACTCCTGCCTGGATTGCCACGCTTCGCTCGCAATGACGGGGGAATAATTACAACAAATTTTGCAGCCGAAAAAAGCTTTAGGGACGTTACCTAATCCAGCCATATCCAATTAAATATCCTACACTTAAATAAAACGATTACTGAATCAAAGAGGGAAATATTATGCGACTAAAGGATAAAGTTGCCGTTATCACAGGCTCAGCCAGCGGCATTGGGAAAGAAATAGCAGAAACATTTGCAAAAGAGGGGGCAAAGGTTGTCATTGCCGATTTAAATTTCGATAAAGCCAATGAAGTGGCAAAAAACATCGGTTCTCATGCGATGGCCGTTGGCATGGATGTTACCAGCGAAGCTGAAGTGGACAAAGGGATTGAAAAAGTCATTTCCTCACTGGGAGGCGTTGATGTTTTGGTCAGTAATGCTGGTATACAGTACATCTCTCCGATTGAATCCTTACCGTTTTCAGAATGGAAAAAATTATTATCTATCCATTTAGATGGCGCTTTTTTAACAACACGCGCATGTCTAAAAAACATGTACGAACATGGAAAAGGTGGCAGCATCATCTATATGGGATCTGTGCACTCTAAAGAAGCATCTCTCCTGAAAGCACCCTACGTTACTGCAAAACATGGTCTCATCGGCTTATGTGAAGTGGTTGCAAAAGAGGGGGCAAAATATAATGTTCGTGCGAATACCATTTGTCCAGGGTTTGTCAGAACCCCATTGGTTGACAAACAAATTCCTGAGCAAGCAAAAACATTAGGTATCAGTGAACAGGATGTCATCCAGAAAATCATGCTTAAAGATACGGTAGACGGACAATTTACCACCACAATGGATGTGGCGAATGTTGCATTGTTTTTTGCGTCATTTGAATCTAATGCATTGACTGGACAATCCTTGATTGTGAGTCACGGCTGGTACATGCAATAACATTACTAACGATGCAGGAAAGCTCATGGCAAGCAAGCTAGAAAAACCCTATGACCAAACTGTCTTCCTCCTACAGGGAGGGGGAGCTTTAGGCGCCTACCAGGGAGGCGTATGCGAAGCTTTACTGGAAGCGGACCTCACCCCTAACTGGATTATTGGCACCTCCATCGGTGCCATTAATTCAGCCATCATTGCAGGCAACAAACCCGAACATCGCATTGAAAAACTAAAAATCTTCTGGGATCGTATTGCAACACCCTTGCCCTATATTCCCACACCGAATGAATATATTCCCTTCCTTCAATACCAAAAATATTTAAGCGCCCTATGGACTACCCTATTTGGACAAACCGGATTTTTTAAGCCGCGATTGACCTCACCATTTTTAGAATCCGACTGTTACCCCAACCAAATCAGTTTTTACGATTGCTCTGAACTGAAAGAAACTTTAGAAGAACTGGTCGATTTTGACTTAATCAACCAGAAAAAAACTCGATTAACACTCGGTGCAGTTTGCGTAGAAGACAGTGCTCAAGTCTTTTTTGACAATAAAAAACAAACCATTGGTCCTGAACATGTGATGGCCAGTGGTGCACTTCCCCCTGGATTCCCCGCTGTTAACATCGATGGGAAAAGCTACTGGGATGGCGGCCTTAAATCTAATACTCCGCTTTATGCAGTACTGGAAGAGAAAAAACCACAAAAATTATTATGTATTCTGGTACATCTTTTTTCCTACCACCAACAAATACCTACCTCAATGTTTGAGGTCATGAAGCGAAAAAAAGATATTGAATTTTCAAGCCGATATCACCAAATTCTGGAATATTTTTGCAAAGAACACAAATTAAATTACGCGTTACATGAGCTCTTCGAAGCGGCTAAAGAAAGCAACAAAGCTCTCCCTAATAACATCATTAAGCTAGGGCATCTGGCTCATCCAACTGCACTCAATATTACCCGTTTTCATTATCGAGATAATGCAACTGATCTCTGGAGTAAAGATTTTGAGTTTTCTGCACAAAGCATTAAAGATCGCTGGGAGCAGGGGTACAAAAACGTGCAAAAGGCTCTCAAACAACCTAGAAAATGGTTAAGCCCGATTCCTGAAAATAAAGGTGTGATCTTACATGAATTTTAAACTTCAAATGGAGGAAGAAAAAAATGGAACTTTCTAAAGTAAAAAACAACGCTTTTTCAATGCCCTTATGCAGCCCAACTTACCCTAAGGGCCCATATCGTTTCATCAATCGAGAGTTTTTCACTATCACCTATGAAACCGACATGGAAAAACTCAGAGAAGTTGTGCCTGAGCCATTGGAAGTAACTGAACCTATTGTTAAATTTGAGTTCATTAGAATGCCAGACTCTTCAGGCTTTGGAGACTATACCGAATCCGGTCAAGTCATTCCTGTCAGCTATCAAGGCAAAAAGGGTGGATATGTTCATGCAATGTACCTGGACGATTTTTCTCCAATTGCTGGAGGAAGAGAAATTTGGGGATTTCCTAAAAAATTGGCCTACCCTGAAATCACCATAGAAAAAGAAACCTTAAACGCAAGACTGCACTACGAGGATACCGAAATTGCTTCTGCCACGATGGGGTACAAACACAGCACTTTGGATGTAAAAGAAGTCCATAAAGCACTCATGGCTCCTGCTTATTTAATCAAAATTATTCCACATGTCGATGGCACACCTCGCATTTGTGAGTTAGTGGAATATTATTTGGATGATCTCACCGTAAAAGGCGCCTGGACAGGCCCTGGCTCTATTTCACTTACCCCTCATGCAATGGCCCCTGTGGCAGATCTACCTGTCAAGAAAGTCATATCAGCCACCCATATTTTAACGGATTTAACGTTGCCTTATGGAAAAGTGGTTTATGATTATTTGAAAGGGTAAAAGTAGCATATAACGATAAGCGTAAACTTCAGAAGTTTTTGATGGTTTATCTATAGGGTGTCATGACGACACCCTATAGGAACGTTGCCTGGCAACATTCCTAGATACAGGCCAAACTTATTGATGGAGCTTCCAAAGCTTTAATTCAGGATATTATACAAGGAAACCCGTTATTACTTTTGGCATTGGCCCTATTATCTTCAAACTCTTCTTCAGGAACCAGGGTAGGCGTACTCTCCTGAGAGGAAATAGTATATGAGTCAATACTTAAAATATAGGGTTCATCGTTTTTCAAATAATCCAGAAATCTTTCAATTGCTTCTTTTGAAGAATCCGGGAAAAATCTTTCAACGGATAATGAAATTTCATCCATATTCTGATTTGACAAGCAGTCTCTGAATTCCAAAAATTCTTCCTGATATTTAAGCTCTAACAATTTAACCAGGGCAGCCATTTTCACTTCTGTAGTATAGTTGTATGAGTTGTTTTCCCAAGTTTAAAAAATAGGAGAAGAATCAAGCAATAACCTATTGAAAACGTCGTCAGAAATCTCCCATTCATGTTTTGTATTAGACATGTTTTCCTCCCAAAAATTGAAGTTAAATAATTCAAAAAGCTTAGAAAAGGTACCATTATGTCAGGAGTTTCTCAATTTATTACCAAGCAGGCATTGCTTCCCTTGATTGGGTGCTCGCAAGCGAAGCTTACGATCGCTTTTAAGATATCGTTTTGGAATTCAAATTTTTTTAACTATTCAACAGGGTATGGAACTTACACAGTTTTCTGGAAAGACCCTACTTATCATCTGAGCTCAGGGAAATGCTATGCTCAAAATTTTCAGTAGATTTGTCTTCTTGATCTTTACCCTTAAGTTGAAAAAACTGATTTGACTTCGAATTTAAATGTTTTTTTCTACCAATAGGCTCTGATTTTGGCGCATTTCGCTTGTTTTCCTGATCAACCTTTAGTTCGTCGTCAGACGAACTATCACTTGAATAGATATAAGCTAGCTTGTTCAATGTATAATCTTCAATTTCACTAACCTGTGGCGTTGATAATTGTATATTTAAACGCGCACCCAAAGAAGAAAGTGTATAACGAAAATCGTCCATCCTTCCCTTAGTTTCATTTAGATAGTTTTCAGAATTAACATAACTTAATTGCTGTCCTATTTGGTTAACGACAGCACCTGCATTATCTAAATACTCTAAAGCATCCTTGATTAAGCGTTTAGAACGACAATAATTTCGATTCCACGGATTGTCAAATTCTAATTTTTCTATTAATTGTTGATAGACTTTATCTGACAACTCTAAAAGCTGGTTAAGTGAGGTTTTCAGTTGTGATTTTAATGCATTAAAGTAGGATAAAAAATTAGATGTTTCAGTGCCTAGTGCTATATACATCATTAGGTTTCCACCATCTCCAGATAAATCATAGGCTTGCTTCAGTGCACTCATAAAACAAGTGTAGTCCGATAGGTGCCCAAAGGTTAAGAGAAGCAAATGCATGGGTGTATACTGCCTTCTCATTAGCTCATGTATCCCTCTAGACTTTGTATTTGTAACTTCATGTATACTTACCAGTTTTAACCGAAGATCCGTGTTAACCTCACCCTCTTCTGTCAAAAAATAATTACATGTTTCTTTCATCGGTAAATCTCCTTCTCGAGCTTTTTGAAGCTGAGTTTTTAGAGAGGAAAATAGATCTCCCAGCTCTGTTTCATCGATAATTTTTGATAGTTTGGGAACCTTATAGATATCCAAATATTCCAAATGAAACACGTTGTACTCAAAATTCTCTTCTTCCGTAAAAAGATAAAATAATCCTTTTGTTACTTCGCTGAAAAAACGATCTGAATGCTTTTGAAGTGTTCGCAGATGGTCTCGAATAGATTGTCGGCTCAAGATCATTTCTACTTTAGGCAGAATAGCATACTCAAGTATCTGAGATAGGTTGTAGACCAGCAAGTACATTGATGTTTCATCATTGGGTTCTTTTTGGAAGACTTTTTCTTCCTGAATATAAGACAAATAGCGCAAGCGTGTCTGAATGGATAGCTTAAACTCCTCGCTGATTGTAACTTTTGCACTATCATTCACCCATTTTGCAAATTCTGCACAGAATAAAAATGCCGAGCTGTTGATGTGTTCTACTAAATTTACTTTTAAGCGTAAATTTGCTGTATAAACTAAGATATCGGAAATTAATGACATTTCACCTGCCAAATCACCATCATTCTTTCGTTTATGAAAGCGAAAAGCAGAATTTATTTCATGCTCGCTGGCTTTTGGAACTTTCTCCTCATAATCTACAGCAAATAAATCCAAAGCATATTCATGCCCTACTTCATCATCTTCTGCAATTTCACTTAGATAAAGCGAACGAAGATGTTCTACCTCCTGAAAATCTGTATCCCGATAATTAATTAAACCGCCTAAGCGAGTACGACTAAAAAAATTATCCATACTCTTTTGAGCTTCTTTTACTTTTTGTTTAATTGTCTCGCCTGTACCCCAGAAAGCGAGCTTCAACCGATTGAAAAACATCGTATTACCTCTATTTTGGTTTTTTGGAACAAAAACAAGGGGAAATAAGAGCTATTCCCAGTTAAGTTTTTATAAAAAAAACTTGATACTGCAATCTGTTAACGCTAAAGATAATTCCCTAATCGTCTCAAAATTATACTGGCAGACCTTTTCCTGCTTGCTTCTGTTGCAAAAAAAAATTGAACACAACCTATATGGTGTCATTTAAAGAAAAATTAGTACTACATATTGTGGGTTAAAGATTTTTTGCAGCAGAACCAAAGAACCATCAAAAGACACTTTTCTGAAACACTGCCCTTAGTTTAATTCCTCGGACCCGTTGTGAATTTGGAGGGATAAACAACCTCATCGTCAGCAGGAAAACCATCTTGTTCTTCATAGCCAATGTAATCTAATCGTTCGAAATGATTACCATTAATAAATAACAAATCAACTCTTGAGTCTGCACCAGGATTCAAAAAATCTCTGGAATAATTCACAAGCTCACCATAATTCGCTACATGATCAACCAGAATACCCTCTGCTTCTAGCTTTTTGATGCGTAATTCAATTCCTTGTATATGGGCTAACGCCTGAAGTACCTCTGGAGAGGACCATCCTGCATCAATCCTTTTATTTTGTATATCATAAAACAAATAAGCACTGAGTACGCTTAAATCTCTGGAATAGTCTTCTATATTATTGATAATTGTCTCATGTGCTGTTTCACGACTAATCGCTCCTTGCTCAGATAAGTATCGCCAAAAATTTTCCTGCAGAAGCTGTTCTTTGACAACCAACCTTAAACGAGATAACACAACGTCATCTCCTAAATTATTAACCAAAAGAGTCAAAGCTTGCTCTCTTGTAATCCCAAAAGCTGTATAACCACAATTACCATCATCCTCGACAGAATGCCGGATATAGCCTTTAGAAAATCTATCGTTTGAATATTCATTAAAAGTGTCAGGCGACTGTAACCCATTATGAGAATCAGGATTATAGCCCATGTGTCGTGAAGAAGAGAAAAAATGATCTCTTGAGCTATATTGTGAGGTTTTCTTAATTACATTCAGTTTTGGAGATTCAGATTGCAATGAAATTTCTCTCCTCAATTTTTTATTTTCATTTGAAAGTTCTGATACAATTTCTACCAAATCCTTTTTTCCTGATTCCAAAGATAGGATTTTACCCTCTATTTTCCACTCATTTTCTCTACAATTTTTAAGAGCTTCCTCCAAATCTTCTATTTTTTTACTATAGGTTGATACGGTTTTCTTTAGATTGCTTTCTATATCTTTAAATTTTTTCTTTTTGGATAAAAGTTGTTTTAGCTCCAAGTCAAGCGAGTCTGATTTTTTTTGGTAATGTGTGACCTTCTTTTCTAAAGCTATTATTTCATTTCCTTGTTCTTTTTTATTAGATTTTAGAGGATCGATCTCATTTTTAGCCTTTTCATATTTTAATTGATACTGCTCTTTTCCATCTTTCAGATCCTCGATTTTTCTTGTTAGTTTTCTAACAGTTTTATAAAGAGATTTATTGCTATCTTTAAGTTTTTCTTTTTCTTTCTCAATTTGTTTGAGTTCTTCTTTCCAATTATCAATATCAGCAATTTTTTCCCATTTTAAAATTTCGCCCAGTAAAGCTTTATTTTTTAAATCCATTTCTTTAAGTGTTAAAGTAAGTTTTTCTGATCGTTCTCTTAGATCATTGAAATTATCTTCTAGCAGATTATGCTCATCTTTTTTTCTTAGATAAGCTTGTTTATATTTATTTTTTTTCCTTTCTAGCTTTGAATTTTCAGAGTTCAAGCGCACAACATCGCTGGAGATTCTTTCTATTTCTTGGTCTTTAGGATCCAAACCACCTGAGGGCTCATAGGCTGAAATGATTAATTTCCCATTTTGAAAAAAAATCTGATCTACTACTTCCACATCAACATTATCAGACAAATCAATCTCATCCAATTGAGTTCGGCAGGCATAATTCAGTATTTCCACTATCATGTCATAATCCGAATCAATGCGGTTACTTGACATATCAAGTTGTTTTAAACTTGAATCCCGCATTCCCTTTACAATAGATTTTAAACCTACATAACTAATATTATTAGAAGATAAAGACACAAAATTCAGGGTATGACAATTCTCCAAAATCTCAAGAATCAACCCAATATGGCAAGAGTCAAGTTTGCAATGACTCAAATTGATTGATTTTATTTCTATATCATTAGATTTAAGATAAGGAAGTAAATGATGTTCTATAAAAAAAGCAGACGTGTTTGAGAAATCAGCCTCCTTCATGGCAAATGATAATATTAATGCTCTATTGAAAAGCAGATTTGCTCTTTCTTCATTCTTTACACTCATCTGTAAAAGTGCATTTTTTAAATACGGTTCTGGATTATCCCATGTTTCTATTTTTTTAAAGCAACGACTCTTTTCCAGGGAGCTATCTCTTCTAAAGTAGAGCAAAAGATGGTTTGATATAAGAGGAAAATCCTCATATGAGTAACCTGACGCCTTAAACAAATCAAGTAAAATGCGTTTATTCTCAAAAAATGGAGATAGCAAAAGAATCTTAAAAGATGAGTCCTCCGAGACCTTATCTTTTAGAAAATTTAAGACAGAAGAAACCACCCATGGTTCAGTTTTTTTAATTTTTGAGAAAATAGTAAGATATGGCTTTGTATCTCTTGGAAAGAGTGGAAATAAAGACTTTGATTTTTCTTTAAAATTCTCTTCTAGCAGAAGCGCCTCGATAGCAGAAAATATAGAATGGGTTTTATATTTCTTGTAAAGCACATCCACCAAACGCAACATTTCAGCAGCAGAATGGGAGTTTTTTATTTCCTCTGAGTTAGTGTGCCAACTATTTCTCCACATCAACTGGAGACATTCGCTGTAAGAGTTATAACTGACGTCATATTTTGGAAAGTTATAGGGATTATATTCCCAAGAGCTGGATTCAAACTTTGGTAAAGTTGGTATATGACTCTGTGAATCAGAAGAGTTATTATGAGAGGAGCGCCTTCCTACAAAACAACCTGCGGCAAAGACAGCAACTCCAATAAAACCTGCTTTAACCATGCCTCCCCTAGACATATTACCAAAACTGTAACCTTCAGATTTTTCTTCTTTTTTTTTCATTCCGACCTTCCAGAAAAATACTTAACTACGGTAATCTTTAGAGCTTGTTTTATTTATCTTATGGCGGTAGCTAACCATATTACCCTACACCTAAAGTAAGGTGTACTATGTAAAAATTCATGGTTTTAAATTTACCAAATCTGAGGAATAATAATTACCGTGAAAACTACAGTGTTTTATGTAAGCAAAACTGCGATACATTATTGCGATTTTGCCTCTTTTCATGACAATCTTTTTGAAATGAAAGGTTTAGGTTGCGATTAAAACTTGCTGATCGAATTTCAGTGCGATTACCATGGCCCTTTCAAAAGAATACTATTGTCTTCTACGACACCCGAATTTGTCCAATTTTCATAACCTCAACTCTGTAAAAAAACTCTAAAGCAGTAAAGAAAAATTCACTTTGATTATTTGCCAATATTTATTTACCGTTCAAGAAATGCGCATTTGCCTGGTAAGAAAGGTGAAAAAGTTCATTAGATAACGCTAAGACCAGAGAGTGATTTTCTGGAAGCTTTTCCAGGGCTTCAAGGTGAATTTGTTCCAGCTTCTTGCGCATAAGAACGTATTTAACAAACTTCTCATCAAGTAAATTCTTTTGATGTTCGTAAGCATCATCCAAGCTGTGGCGCTGATTTATAATCGCTGCTTCTATTAAAAAAGATTCTTGATATATCTCGTTTAGCTGATAAAGAAATTTAGTGTAGCGCTCTCTTTCTTCTATCTGAAGCCATTTAAGAGCAACCAAAGCACCCAAATCGGATAAATCAATGTCTTCAGCATTTGCATCAAAATTCTGGAAACCAGAGTTTTCTCTCAAAAAAACGATAGAGGCTGGTAAATGACCATATTCACCTGGAGAAGCTTCTATTATTTTTAATAGTTCATCCAAGCCATTTGCCGAACAAACTGCAAGCGTTTTTCCAAGGCTTTCAAACCCCTCTAAATCTTGGATATTTGTTACAAGGTAATTTTTGATCTTAGCACTCAGGTTCTTGAAAATTGCTGTAAAATTCTTCCCTTTCAAATTTTCATTCAGACATTGCAGCTCCTCATTGAGTCGTAATTTTATATCCTCTGATTTGCTCCTAAAAGCATGAGGATCCTCTGTTTCTAATAGTGCTATTACTTCTGTCTCAAATTTTTCACGTAAAGTTTTGTATGCTTCAGCTAATTCAACACTCTCTTTTCTGCTAAGTATATTGTTAATAATATTTCTATTACCTTCGAGATGTTCAGAATAGAGATGGGTGGGTACATTAAAACCACCATTCTTTATTAAAAACTCCACTTAATGCAGTTCCCATGGCTTAGTACTATCTTTTTAAGCATGGCGTCGGTAAAAGCACAACAATTATCTCCAAAAGGGTTGTATTTAGGATGCTTTTCCATCCAGCGATTTGAATGCTCTATAATCTCTTTTATGCTTAAGTATGTTTCCCCAATCTCAAAACACCAGCGACCTTTATTAGAATTGGTCTGTCGATAAAATTCATCAATTTCTTCATAACTTAAGTCGTTCCATCCTTCCTGGTAAAGTAACTCTATCTTAACTAACCCTTTTTCAGGATCATCAATAATAAATCCTGCGTGCCTTGCTTCAGTTTTAAGCGCCCAAAGGAAGCCACCTCCATCAATGGGTCGGCTATAATAATAAACCTTCCTCAAAGGTTGTGTCGTTGATTCCTCAAGCTGCGAGTTTTGCTGGGTAGACTGACTTTTAAAATGGTCTTGCTCATTGCTTAATGAAGAAAAATCGATTGGAAATTTTCTTCTTTCTGATGAGCCTTCTTGAAAAACATTTTTCCCATATGGATTCGACAAGGGCTCCCCATCGTTTTTTTCATTAATCATTTCGGTGAAAAGAGAGGTAGTTTCATGACGAAATCCGATGTAAGGCTGGCCTCTCATTTTATTTAAGGGTAATCTTCTAGAGCACATATTTGAATTAGTCGGGTGAAGAATTCCTTCTTGCTTCAACCCATCTAAAACTTTTTTTTTTTGCTGGAAAGGCTGTAAGAATATGAAGTCTTGTTGCGAGATAGGCATCTGTGTTTGCTTCTCAGAACGAACGTCAGAGAAGTCTTCATTTATCTGTAATTCATTGCCCTCCGTGTTCAAATGGTCTCTTGGTCTTTCATAAAATTCGGTGTCATCTGTTTCAAACAACCGTATATGATGTGCACGCAGGAATTTTATTTCTTGAAGATCAAGCTCCAAAGGAAATTCTTTAGAAGAGAAAAGACCTAAATCAACACACTGCAATAGGTTTTCGACCGTAAGGGGGCCGCAATTTTTCCTATTATTATTTGCCTGCAAAAAAATTGCTTTCATTGTAAATATTTTGCCAGGATACTCTAATTTCAAGGCCTCATTGAGTTTAGGCAGCAAAGTCATGTTGCTAGCAGAACCAAAAGAGCTAATGCACTCTGCACGACTTAGATTCCCTGCCTCAATTTTCAGGTAAAGACCAACCCAAAGAAAATGGCCTGGATTGTAAGGAATCAAAAGCTCACGATTTGGGTAGTCAACATTTTTCTCTTTATCTTCGAGCAAAACGGTTCTGATAGACTCGGGATTTGCTGCTTCTTCTGGAATGTATATATGTCTTTGTACTTCTGATTCAGAAAGTCGGCAACCCAGTTGAAGCAAATAAATTAAATCTTTCCCCTCATAACCATACTCTGTATTTATTTCGATAGAAGGGGAAACATCATAGGTTGACTGCTCAAGTTTATAAATCACTTTAGCTCCTCAAACTTAATTATAATCAAAAGATTAAATTTCCAATAGATAAAGTAGACTCCGATCTAGAGTCTGTCAACAAAGCTTGTGTAAATAGCCGCTCATATTTACTACACCCATCTAACTTTTGCACCAGGCATTCCAGCCACGCTGATTTATTTCAACTATCCCTCTTACTGTGAATTGATATGGAACACATCCATCTAGTTTTTTATCATCATCAAAATCAAAAGAACGTTTCAACCCATCCACTTCAAAATTAATTTTCGCTTTATTACCTCAACCAATATGAGATAAGAAAGCGTCGCGATAACTAAAAAAATAAAATACATCAGCGGTAATTTAGTAAACCCAAAAAGCTCTGCCAATGGACTAAAGGGAAGTAAAACACCTAAAAAAACGATCAATAAAACCGTAATAATTAAAGGAAGACTAGGCTTACTCTTCCAAGGATTTTTAGCTGTACGAATAATGAAAATAACGAGCGTTTGTGTTGCGAGAGACTCTACAAACCACCCTGTTTGAAATAGGCTTTCTGAGGCATGAAAAATCTTTAGCATCACAAAAAAAGTGAGAAAATCAAAGATGGAACTAATTGGGCCCACATAAAACATAAACCGCCGGATAATGTCTATATTCCAACGGCGAGGCTTTTGTGTAAAATCTTTATCCACATGATCCGTCGGAATCGTAACCTGAGCCGTATCATAAAGTAAGTTATTCAAAAGAATTTGTGTGGGAAGCATGGGTAAAAAAGGTAAAAAAGGAACGATCAGAGCCATACTTAACATGTTCCCAAAATTTGAGCTTGTGCCCATCAGCAAGTATTTCATCACATTTCCAAACGACTTCCGTCCTTCAAGCACGCCATTGAGCAACACATTCAAGCGGCGTTCTAATAAAATAATATCTGCAGCTTCCCGGGCAACATCGACAGCGCCTGAGACAGAAACACCCACATCAGCAGTATTCAAAGATGGCGCATCATTAATCCCATCCCCCAAATAACCTACGACATGCCCACGAGATCGGAGCGCATTGATAATGCGTTGCTTTTGGGTGGGGGAAAGTCTTGCAAAAACTAAAGTTTTCTCTGCCACACTAGCCAATGCGGGTTCTGTCATATGCTCCAGATCTTCTCCAAGCAAAATCTGCCCCGCATCCAGGCCCACTTTTTTACAGATGTGATGTGCAACCAAATCATTATCACCTGTTAAAATTTGCACTTTAATCCCTTCCCGATGCATTTTCTGGATCATTTCAGCGGCATCTTCTAGCGGCGGATCCTCAAACGCTAAAAACCCTGCTAACGTCAGCCCTTGCTCATCCACCACGCCATAAGCTGCTTTAGGCTCAATCTCCCGATAAGCCACAGCCAATACACGGTAGCCTTCTCTGCTTAAAGATTGAAAGTGGGCCATATACTTTGTTCTCATTTCATCTGATAGTGCAAAAGTCACCCCGTCCTTATCATAAGCCGTGCAAACTTTCATCATTTGTTCTGGTGCCCCTTTCGTAATCAAGACATGGTGACCATGTTTATTAACCACCACACTGGAACGGCGTCGTTCAAAATCAAATGGCATTTCATCTACTTTAGCGTAACGTTGTATATCAGGATGGTCATGACGCAAAATGGCCATATCCAACGGATTCATCAATGCTTTCTTCAACACAGCCATATCAACAGGGTTCTTAATCCCCGTTCCGTAAAGGCTATTCAAGTAAGCCAATAGCATGGCATACTCTGAAGGCCTGCCATCAATATCTACAATTTTTTCCAACGTCATATCACCCGTGGTTAAGGTGCCCGTTTTATCGCTGCAAAGCACATCCATGCTGCCAAAATTCTGTATTGCAGCCATATTTTTAACAATCACTTTCTCCTTTGACATTCTGACAGCTCCAGTCGTTAGCGTAACGCTAATAATCATTGGCAAGAACTCTGGAGTCATCCCCACAGCTAACGCAACTGCGAATAGTAACGCTGTGAGCGGAGAATGCTTTAAGAAAAGATTGACGACAAAAACGAATAGGACTAGAAAAATGACCATTTTCATGATGAAAAAACTAAAGCGTAAAATGCCCTTTTCAAACTCGGTTCGAGGGGGTTGAGCTGTGAGCGTCTTTGCAATTTCCCCAAATAAGGTATTTTCTCCAGTAGAAACCACTAACGCTTCTGCAACCCCACTGACTACGGATGAACCAGAGAATACGGCATTGATTGCTTCAGCCGGATTCTTTATTTCTCCGATATAAGAGGCTGCCTCTTTTTCAACAGGCAATGATTCTCCCGTTAGCGCTGCCTGCTGAACATAAAAATCTTTTGCTCTTAAAAGCACACCATCTGCTGGCACCATATCTCCAGCAGAAAGGCGTACAATATCTCCAGGGACGATTTCTCGACAAGGGATTTCCACCCATTGAGCATCACGCAATACATTCGCTGTTGTTGCTACCTTTTCCTCCAGGCATTTTTCCGCCTTAAGAGAGCGATGGCTTTGAAAATAGTCCAGGAAAACACTGATCAGTAAGATAGTTATGATAATAAAGGCATTAATGACGTTCCCTGTAATGCCTGAAATGATGGCAGCCATTAATAAAATGGCAACTAAAGGGTTCATTGAACGAGCAAGCGCTTCTAAAACAATAGACCGGCGAGGTTTTTGAGTAATGACATTTAAACCCAATTGATCTTGACGACAACGCGCTTCAAAACTAGATAACCCTTTTCTTGAACTATTCAGTTTGGCTAGTGCCTGATCTACGGTTATGCAGCAATATTTTTGTAACATAAAGATTTCATCCTTTAGCCTAGATTCAGTGCCTTAACGCTTCGCAGTAGTTTTCAACTGCCGAATCTAGGTTTAGCGCTTATCGCATACACTCCCCTGTTTAGACTAACACTACAAAGAAGTATAGTCTTAACGCATTGCCGGTTTCTAATTTTTCTGAAATGCGTTGCTAAATTTGATGCGAAATAGATACTCCTATTAGCCCATTTCAAAAGGAAATGGTATGATGCTTGCTTTAAAGATTTTCTTAAAGCTAAATTCAGTCGTTTCCAACTGCTGAATTTAGGTTAAAGCATGAGTCATTGTGAATAAAAGAACCGTCCAAATTAAAGTTCTGGACCCAAGAATAGGGGCAGAATACGACTTACCTTCCTATGCAACCCAAGGGTCTGCTGGGTTAGATTTGCGTGCCTGCATTGATTCCTCGCTCATCTTGGCGCCTGGCCAGGTAGAGTTAATTTCTACCGGCATTGCCATTCATTTAAGTGACCCCCACAGCGCTGCAGTCATCTTGCCTCGTTCTGGCCTGGGACACAAAAAAGGCATTATTCTTGGAAATTCTGTCGGACTCATCGATTCAGATTATCAAGGCCCCCTCTTCGTCTCCTGCTGGAATCGAAGCCAGGAGGCTTACCAAGTAGAACCCGGGGAACGTATTGCTCAACTTGTGATCGTCCCTATTTTAATTGCTGAATTTCATCTTGTGGAGGAATTTCATGACAGTGAGCGCGGAGATGGCGGATTTGGACATACAGGCAAACACTAAATACGCTTATGACTACCCTAAAGAAGTTCCTCAAGCGATCTTCAGAGCCTATGATATTCGAGGCGTAGTAGGCGACGCATTAACACCCGAACTTGTTTACGCCATAGGCCTTGCCATTGGCACCGAGGTCCGTCTGCAAAATCAGCATAATATTGCCGTAGGTAGAGATGGTCGACTCTCTGGTCCTACGCTTTCAAAAGCACTGATTCAAGGGCTGCTTGATGCAGGTATCGATGTCATTGACATCGGACTCGCCCCCACCCCCGTGCTTTATTTTGCCGCATCAACACTGAACACAACCTCAGGTGTTATGCTGACAGCCAGCCACAACCCCAAAAACTATAATGGTCTTAAAACCATCATTCATCATGAAACCTTAGCTGAAGACCGAATTCAAACCCTCTATCGCCGCATTGTTGAAGAGGATTTTCTCCGTGGTCAAGGTCAATATTCGACGCTCTCTATTCTGGATACCTACATTCAGAATATTACCCAACACATTCACCTAGCTAAAACCATGAATATCGTGATTGATTGTGGCAATGGCATCACTGGAATCATCGCTCGTCAACTGTTTGAAGCGTTGGGTTGCAAGGTAACCGCACTCTATGAAGAGGTTGATGGAAATTTTCCAAACCATCACCCTGACCCCAGCGAACCTAAAAACTTGGTGTCACTCATCGAAACCGTTAAAACGCAGAAAGCAGATATTGGGTTCGCCTTTGACGGCGATGGTGATCGTTGCGGCGTGATCACAGATCAAGGCGAAAACATCTGGGCTGATCGCCAAATGATGTTATTTTCGATGGACTTACTGGAACGTCACCCTGGTGCAGAAATTTTATTTGATGTGAAATGCACCCGCTACTTACCACAAATCATTAAAGCCCATGGGGGTAAACCCTTCATGTGGAAAACAGGACATTCTTTACTTAAAAATAAAATGCGTGAAAAAGGCGCTTTGCTGGCTGGGGAAATGAGCGGCCATGTTTTTTTCAAAGAACGTTGGTATGGCTTTGATGATGGACTTTATACGGCCTGTCGCTTACTCGAAATTCTCTCAAAAGACACACGTCCCAGCAGTGAAATTTTCCAGGCACTCCCTGATAGCGTGAACACGCCAGAGCTTAAACTTTCCGTACCTGAAAAAGAAAAGTTCAGCTTTATGGAAAAATTGATTGCCCATTTTCATGTAAAAGACGCACACATCAGCACCATTGATGGGCTAAGAGTAGAGCTCCCCTATGGCTGGGGATTAATTCGCCCTTCTAACACAACACCTTATCTGATTTTAAGATTTGAGGCAGACACCCAGAAAGGGCTTAGCGATATCCAGGCCATTTTTAGGCAACAATTGCTTCAACTCGACCCTACCTTACAGCTGCCTTTCTGAGGTTTATCCTTATGCTTCGAGTGATTTCAGCTAACTTAAATGGCATACGCGCCGCAGCACGGAAAGGTTTTTTCACCTGGATGCAAAAACAAAACGCAGATATTGTTTGTGTTCAAGAAACCAAGGCACATATGCATAGCCTCGAAGAACCCTTGCTATATCCTGATGCCTATCACAGCTACTTTACCAGTGCTGAAAAAAAAGGCTACAGCGGTGTAGGCATTTACACGCGCCAAAAACCGTTATCTGTTTCACATGAGCTGGGTTGGGATTATGCAGACAAAGAAGGACGATTTATCCAGGTTGATTTCGAACACCTCAGCATCGTTTCCCTCTACCTGCCTTCCGGCACCTCAGGAGAAGAGCGACAAACCATAAAATTCGACTTTATGGCGCGCTATTTCCCTATTCTGGAAGAGATTGTCAAGGGTCCCAAGCCCTTCATCATCTGTGGTGACTGGAATATTGTGCACAAAGAAATCGATATAAAAAATTTCAAAAGCAATCAAAAAAGCTCTGGCTGCCTTCCAGAAGAAAGAGCATGGTTAGACAAAGTGCTGACTCAAACGGGGTTTGTCGATGCCTTCCGGGTATTGAATCAGGAGCCGCTTCAATACACCTGGTGGTCACACTTTGGCAATGCCCGCGCCAACAATGTAGGCTGGCGCATCGATTACCAAATGATCACCCCCAATTTAAAAGACAAGGTTCAGAGCGTATCTATTTACAAAGATGAAAATTTTTCTGATCATGCCCCTGTGATTGTAGACTATGGCATTGACCTTTGAACCTAGGGCGTGTCATCAAATCCTGATTCATCGAATTTATAACCCGGATTCAGCGGGCTCATCGGCCTTCGCCGGATAGTCCGCGTTAGCAGGGATATCTCTGCTGGAATAAAAACTGATAATTTTCAGCGCCTTCTGCCCATTTGAATTGATCACATTATGGCGCGTTCCTTTGGGAATAAAGATCATATCACCCGTTCCAACCTTAAATTCCTTACCCTCCAGAATCGCTTTCCCTGTCCCTTCTGCTAGCACAATCACCTGATCAAAAGGATGTGTTTCCATGCCAATCTCATTTTTTGGATTCGTTTGGGGTGAAATACTCATAAACACTACTTGTTCATGAGCTCCCGTTAAGAAAGCCAACTTCCAATGATCATTTTCCTTAGCCTTCTTAAAAAGGTTGGTTGTCACTGTCGGTTTTATTGCATGGTCAGCAGTAGACATCTCATTGCCAGCCAATGCTAATTTAGGCAACCATAGTATCAGACTTAAAATACCCACGACCATTAGATGGCCAACTCGTCCTAATCTCTTTTTATAGAAAGTCTTCATACTTTATACTCCATAATAATGTGAGTTTGACAGTAAGCGCTCACGTCGTCATTGCGAGCGAAGCGTGGCAATCCAAGGAGCGAGCACTTACCGTCAAACTCACGTATAATAAATAAAAAATGTAACTATTCACCCCATGCAGCTACTTCTTCTCTCGTCATTGCGAGGAGCAAAGCGACGCGGCAATCCAGACCTAAGCTTATAAAAGCCACATACGCTTGATCCTTCGACACAAGCTCCTGCCTGGATTGCCACGCTTCGCTCGCAATGACGGGTGAATAGTGACTAAAAAATTATAGTAAAGATTTAGGCCATCCAAATGAAAAAGTCATCACGATCACCCTCCCAACCAGGTACCCCCATGCAATATTTGGTGCATTTTTTAGAAATGGCACTTCAAACAGTTTATGATGATCCCCAAAAAACCGAATTATCCATACAAAAAGCCTTATCTCTTGCAAAAGATCTCGACGCATACCTGGAAGAAAGTGCTTCTGTTTCGGAGAGCGAATCTTTCCAACACCTAATCAAAACGCTTAAAACTCAAACTCAAAACACAGACTGGGCTGCCTTATTCGAACAAGGAAAAACTCAAAAGGAACTCAACCCCATCATGATCACCGGAGCTTACGAAGCTAAATTACTGAAAATGCTGATTCAATTGATCAAAGCACAACGTATTTTAGAAATTGGTATGTTCACCGGCTATTCAGCACTCATGATGGCATCTTCGTTACCCAAAGAGGGCTATCTCATTACCTGCGAGGAGGAACCCTTTCTCATTGATTTCGTGCAACCCTTTTTTGATGCTTCTGACTATGGCAAACACATTCAAATCAGGGCAGGAAAAGCGCTGGATACCTTAAAGCTTCTTGCTGAAGAAAAACAAACGTTTGATATGATTTTTATAGACGCCAACAAGGCAGAGTATCTGGATTATTACCTTGCCATTAAAACGGGACAGCTACTGGCTCCTAATGGCCTGATATGTGTCGACAACACCTTAATGAAAGGTATGGTTTATGCTTCCAAAGCCAAAAAGACCTCCCCTGCCAAATCGATTGCCAAATTTAATCAAATCGTTTCTAAAGATACGACTTTCGAGCAAATCATTTTGCCAGTTCGAGACGGCCTTTCTATCATCAGGAAAGTTACATAAACTTTAGAGAGTGTCGTCACGAGATTTTATGGGAAATCAGGGCATTTTAGACTTTCCTCCCCAGTTTTGATATTTTGGCTGTAAAGAAAATCCACTACTGGAGTTGGGCATGTCAACCTCAAAAAATCAGGATTATTTTGACCATGACGCCGATATTGGCATCATCGGACGAGGCCATTCCATAGAAGCAAGTTTTATCTCTGCCGCCAAAGCTTTGTTTGGGCTCATGGCAGATCTATCCCATATACACCCAGAGCATTCGATCACCATTGAGTTTCATGAAACTGACCTGGAGTTCGCCTTGATCACCTGGTTGAATCAACTCATCGCACAAGCGGATGCCAAACAGTTAGTATTGTCAGAATTTTCTCTGAAAAAGCATGGAGATCACTGGCTAGGCACCGCGCAAGGGGAAGCCTGGCGGCCCAATATTGAACGCGGCATTGATGTAAAAGGAGCTACCCTGACCATGCTTTCTGTCAAAGAGCAATCAGGACAATGGGAAGCCCGCTGTGTTGTAGATGTTTAAACCTAGAGTGTTAGGTTAAAAGAGGAAAAATTTATGGATATGACACGCATTAAAAAAATCGACGATTATCGTTTTGCACCCATTGAAAATCCAGAGGGAGTCGTTTTATATGGAAGCGAAGCCTTGATCACTGACATGGATGAAAAAGTACGCGAACAAATTCTGAATGTTGCCAAGCTCCCTGGTCTGTCAGGAAAAGCCATGACCATGCCAGATGCACATTGGGGATATGGGTTCCCTATTGGAGGCGTCGCTGCCTTCGACCCTCAACAAGGAGGTATTATATCTGCAGGAGGCGTTGGCTTTGATATTTCTTGCGGCATTCGTTGCCTCAGAACCAATCTCTTCCTAGATGATATTCTGTCGCATATAGAAACATTAGCTGAAGTACTATTCTCAACTGTACCTGCTGGCGTCGGTTCTGAAGGAAAGATTTGCCTCTCCGTGCCAGAACTGGAATCAGTCATGCAACTCGGCGCAACATGGGCCATTAAAAAAGGATACGGCTTCGCAGAAGACCTAAAATTTATTGAAGAACAAGGCTGTATGACAGGTGCTCGCCCAGAATACGTCTCAGAATTAGCTAAAAAACGACAACTCCGAGAAATGGGCACCTTGGGCTCGGGGAACCACTACCTGGAACTTCAGGTGGTGAAAAAAATATATGATACCGAAGCTGCCACTGCGTTTGGACTTGCTGAAAACCAGATTGTGGTTTCAATTCACTGCGGCTCACGAGGCTTAGGTCATCAAATTGGCTCTGACTATCTCCTGTCATTAGCAAAATCAGCCAAACAATTTGGGCTTCAACTCCCAGATCGCGAGCTGGCTTGTGCCCCTATCTTATCTGAAGCAGGTCAGCACTACCTTGGTGCTATGATCTCAGGCGTAAACTGTGCGTTAGCCAATCGTCAAATTATCACAGGATTAACTCGGGAATCTTTCAACACGGTCATCCCAGATGCACGTTTGGAAACCTTGTTTGATGTTTCACACAACACTTGCAAACAAGAAAAACACACGGTAAACGGAATAACAAAAACACTTTATATACACCGAAAAGGGGCCACCAGAGCATTTGGTCCACATCACCCAGATCTACCACAACGCTATCAAGCCGTAGGACAACCCGTTTGTATCGGTGGCAGCATGGGAACAGGCTCTTATATCCTGGCTGGAAATCCAGAAAGTGTAAACAAAGCATTTGCTTCCGCCTGCCATGGTGCAGGTCGCTCAATGAGCCGACGACAAGCTCTCAAAAAGTGGGAAGGTAAGAAACTGATTCATGCACTGGCCCATCAAGGAATTTACATTCGAACCCGCTCTATGCGAGGCGCAGCAGAAGAAGCCCCTGGGGCCTATAAAGATGTAGATCAGGTCGTAGAGGCAACTGAGCTGGCAGGACTTGCACGACGAGTTGTTTTTTTAAAACCTTTGGCTTGTGTTAAAGGGTAAGACCCAAATCCCGATTTAGAAAAAATCATTCTGAAAATTAAATGATTAGCGAGATCAAAAGAAGAGGGATTTCTGTAAAAAGTGATTGATGAGATTGATTTGTTGGAAATAAAAGATGGTTTATCAAAAAAATCTCGATAAAAATTCCAGAGGTGTTCAAATTTTATCCAAAACAGGATTTTGAGGATAAAGGAATCTCTTGCTGTGTTTCTGGCAGCTTGTTTTTATGAGTTGCAAAGAGTAAATCCAGGGGTGATTAAGGTGCTTGTGCCAGGCGGTGAAGGGGGAGAAGAATTTCATTCAATAAAGCACAATGAGATTCTTCGAGTTTTAAATAAATTCTTCTACCGTGACGAACTACTTTTGCAGCCAGGGCATAAATTCGATGGCGAATGGTTTTTGCGCGGCAAGCCTCAAACTGGACGGGTAAATACATGCGCAGCAAGGCAAAAAGGTTAAATGCCAATGCGCATAACGAAAAATATAACGCGTTGGCTTCAAAATTTTGGCAAGGCATACGATCTGCGGAAAAATCCTCTTTTAACTCCTTAATCCGGTTTTCTGAAGTTTCACCTCTTTGATTGTACCAATGTACCCAGTCACTTTGGCTCATGCTGGGGTTACGGCTCACGGCAATCGCACGATAGAGGTATTGACCACATTGAAGCAGCTCTTCTCCTTCATTGCCTTCACTTTCAAGATCAAGTTCTAAAGTGGTTTGCCCCTTGATCATCCGACGCTGTACGATCACATCAAAGGCATGGCGACTTTTTTCCATTGTGTGCACAAGATGTGTTGTAAATTCGCCATTCAGAGGCTTTCCTTCTCGATGTAAAGACTCCCATTGGGACTCTTTTTGAGCTTGAATGAGTTTTTTAAGAGAGGGGCTCATTTTTGCCCGAATCGCAAATTTAAGTTGTCGCTCTATGCAATCATCAATGATATCGCCTTGATAACCCGCTGCATCAATACGTAGGGCAAATAACGTTACCCCTTCAGGCAAAGCGGCTTCACATTGATGAATAAATTCGAGATTTTTCGCAGAAGGAGGCACGTTTCCTTCGCGAAAATCCGTTGCCAACACTTGGCCTGTCTCTGCGATGTGGCCTACCATGGGCATATAGCCTGTACATTTCTTATAAGTCCATTTTGCCGATTTGTTTTTTGATGCAGATAAAGTAGCATCAATATCCAGGGTGATTTTCTTTACATGATGCAAGGTATGTTTAAGCAAAAGACGATTAACTTCAGTCACAGCCAGCATGCCTTTCTTTCCATGACGGCGTAGCCAGTCTCCCATTGAATCAGATCCAGGTACTTGGGTTAAAGCTAACAAAGTACGTAAAGCATCGTCTTCACGAATATACCGTAAATCATCCAAACAACGGCCACCTTCATGCAACATGAGGATCAGTGAGTTCACAAACACCGAAGGGTTATACCCGCGATTGCTTTTAGGCGCTGGAAAATATTGGTCTACCCAATTTGAAAAATTCAGCGATTGCATCAGTTGGGCAATACAGACTAGTCCCGCACGAGATGTTAAAAAATCTTTGGTTGTTGAGAGGTGAAAGGGTAATATGTTCATAAGCCTTGTTTGCCTGTTTAGGTCATAATGTTGTTTTGGTAAAATCATTATACTAGCAAGGCTTCCTTTACGTTAGCCTCCTCAAGGAAAAAGCTGATCAATGCACCCATTGGGTGATCATGATTTCTTTGTCTGAACCGTTACACGGGAAAGGTTTCTTTTATTTCAGTGATTTTCTAAATCGGGATTCGGGTAAGACTTATAGCTTGACACCTAAAAAATTCATGGTTGACACACCCTAATTTGTTTTCAAGAAAACAATGATAACTGAACAGGCTCTCCGTCTTTGGCACCTTCCTCAAAATGAACCCCCAACCCCAACAACCGCACAGGCTTGCTTTCACGCAGATAAGACTCACTAAATAATGCAAAGTAACGTTCCAGCTGAATTGATTGACAGCTAACTTCTGTGGTCATCAATTTAAAATCATTAAATTTTATTTTTATTCCTTGATTCCGAACCGGAAGCTCAGCAGCAGAGGCTTGTATGCGAAACATCAGTCGGTTAAAAAGCGTTCGGATCACGTTAAGACAGTCTTCCTTCTTTTCCAGATCACGCGGAAAGGTTTGTTCAACACTCATAGATTTGCGAACCCGGTTAGGTTCCACCCGACGAGGATCTAACCCCCTGCTTTGCTCATAAAGATATTGGCCTAATTTTCCAAACTGCCGAGTGAGCTCAAATAAAGACCATTGCTGTAAATCAGCACAAGTGACCAAATTTATGCTTTCCAATTTCCTGGCTGTTACTTGTCCAATCCCATGCAACGCCCTCACCGGTATATTTCGAATAAATGTCTGAACTTCCTCTGGTCGAATCACGCACAGGCCATTTGGTTTTTTCCAGTTACTGGCTATTTTTGAAAGTAATTTATTGGGTGAAACCCCAGCAGATGCTGTTAACCTTTGTGTTTCCCATATCTGATGACGGATAGCCTCAGCAATCAAGGTGGCACTCCCATGACAATGGGCAGAACCTGTAACATCAAGGTAAGCCTCATCTAACCCCATTGGCTCAATGATCTCTGTGAAAGACTGAAAAACACGCCGAATCTGACCCGAAATCTCCCGATATTTGCTCATATTCGGCGGCAATACAATGAGCGGCTTACACAACCGAAGTGCCGTTGCTGTCGCCATAGCAGACCGCACTCCATACTCCCGTGCAATATAATTGGCTGTACAAATCACCCCGCGCTCATCCACTCGGCCTCCCACTGCAACAGGCTGGGTTGCTAAGGCAGGATTATCTCGCATTTCAACAGCAGCAAAAAAGCAATCCATATCCACATGGATAATTTTTCGTGAAGTTTTTTCAGGAGAATCAGGACATGCTATCATGTCTAAATTTGTCACCTTTTTGAGCACCATGGATCTTATTCATATCATTCAACACTGTGCGCTTAACATTGAACCTGTAGCAATTATCGCACTCATGAAACAAGAGTCCAATCTTAAACCTTATCAAATTGGAATTAACCGTTCACAACATAAGCTCAAACGCCAACCTGCAAATCATGCTGAAGCCGTTGCCTGGTCAGCCCAGCTTATCCAAAAAGGCTATAACATTGATATGGGTCTGATGCAAATCAATTCCAGCAATCTAAAAAAACTTGGACTATCAGTTGATGCCATATTCGACCCTTGCACCAATCTCCGCGCAGGGGCTCAAATTCTGCTAGAAAACTATCAACGGGCTTCTGCCCGATATGGCCACGGGGAAACAGCCTTTTATTCAGCGCTCAGCGCTTACAATACCGGACACTTTCAAAGAGGGTTAAAAAATGGATATGTGCACAAAGTCATTTCTCACCTCAAACAATCGGCCAAGCCACTAAAAATGGTCCAGAAACCTGCACACCCCCTCCACTTGCCCCTCCCTAACATGTTTACTCCCCGATTAAAATCTTTTATGGAACTGACCATAGAAGACCGATTACGTAAAACTTATACCCAGTACCAACCTTAACTCTACCCATTCTCTTCATCTGTCATTCTGCCAGGAAGAAGGTAAAAGTATTGTAGCTATTCACCACATGTATCTACTCCTCTCGTCAACTATGTTGTTGGGCAAATTAGCCGTTCTCCCTCATTGCGAGAAGCGACGCGACTAATTTAACGATGCCTAAAAAAGTTCTCCGAGCCATTCCTGCTGAAATTTTTTTGGGATATAGTATAAGAAGCCTTTATTAAGAGATTTTTCAATAAGTTCTGATTTATGTTGGCAAGCTAACTTGTTTTTTACTGCTTCAATATGGCTTTCTACTGTTCTATAAGATATGCCTAAAATTTTTGCAATTTCTTTTGAGCTTTTACCCCTAATTAAAAGAAAAAGACAGTTTTCTTGCTTATCTGTGAGTGGCAATGGTTTGTGTTGATCATCCAATATATAGCTAGAGGGGCTCAATTTCTTTCCAATAAATTTGTTATCTGCTTGATTAAGGGCTACATAAGCCCTGAAAAGATTGGCTTTTGATGCGTCAATACATTGATTAAATAGGCCGATTACTTCTTTACTTTCGTTTTTTATAGGGTTTCTTTCTACAAGGAGCAACTTCCAACCATTAGAATAATTTTGGATATCCAAAGCCAACATGGAATGACCAGAATGAATGACTTTTTCATCCATTTTTATAAATTCATCTGCAAATTCTGAAGCTTTGCAAGGAATTTCATAATCTGTTTTACCAAAGCATTTTTCGGCAGATTCCCATCCTAAAAGCTTGGAAAAGTTTTGAGTTATGTTGACATAAACAGAAGAAGCGTTTTTTACAATTGCTAAAGTCTGGAAGTTTTGGATAAACTCAAATGAATCCATCATAGAGAAAGCCTAATGTAACATGGGTGGAATATAAAAGATAAAACCTGAATCTATCGCTTTTTCAATAAGTTCTGATTTTGAAGTGCAACGCATTCGATTTTTGATGGCTTCAATATGTGATTCAATGGTTCGTAATGACAGATTTAGAATCACGCTAATTTCTTTATAACTTTTTCCCCGAATCAAATAAAACATGCAGACCGCTTGTTTTTCCGTTAACGGGAGAGGACAAAAAGTATCGTTTAGAATGTACGTTCTAGGTTTTAGCTTATGATCATCCAGTTTCTTATCGAAATTGGCCAAATTGAGCATTCCTTTGAATGCAGATAAGTGTGTAGTGTCCGTTAAATTATGATAAGTGGCAACGACGTTACCGTTGTTATCTAAAACAGGGATTTTTTCTGCAATAATAATTTTCCACCCAGCAGCATATTCCTGAAAATCCAGAGCAACCATACGCGCTTTCTGTTGAATCACTTTTTGATCTAGTTTCTCAAATACTTTAGCAAAATTCGCCATAGGACAAGGCATATCAGCATTCGCTTTTCCAATAGCTTCTTCTGGGTTTTTCCATCCAACACCCTTAGCTAAGGGCTGACTGATAGATAAAAAGCGAGATTTTATATCTTTTACACAAACAAGAGTCGGTAACAGTGTGATTGATTCAAAATTGAAATTTCCATCAGACATCGTAGACCTTTTTTGAAGTCAATTATAACATTCAAATCACCCGTATTTTACCACGGTTTTTTTCGATTTTAATTATGGTACTTTAAAAAAAGATTATAGGTTATAAGGGCACCAGGCGAGTAGGCCTGCTAGATCACTCTGCGGATGTACTTGCCTTGGCCCAATTTTGAACCTAAAAAATTCATTGTTGACACGCCCTAACTAAAGAAGGACAGAAAAATGAGTCAAGACAAACGCCCCATAGACAAGACGATTGAATATTATCATCTCTTTTCAAAAATGAATGATTCGCGTGAATCAGAAATCAATTTTGTTTTGGAATTACCCATGTTTAAAAGAGTTAAACCCTTTGTCAAACCCTTGTTTAAGGCAGACCATGCTTCTTTTAAAAAAGAGCTAGATGACAATCTTATGCTTTCTGTGATCAAAGATAACACAGATATTCTAAGACCTTTGCGTGAAGACCCTAACAGGGAGTTTCGCACATCGGATTTGGATGCTATTCATAGACAATTGGAAAATGATAAATTGCCACTTAACCACCGCATGCCTTATGTTTACTCAATGTCCAAAATATATTCGCACTATTTTCAACTTCAGCAAGAGCGCTTAAACTCTTTTGGCCGTGAGATGATTGATTTATCAGACCAGCAGACGGAAATTTACAATGAAATGACAGACTATATGCAAACGGTCTCTGCTGATCTTCAAACGATTCATGAGCACTGCCTTGATCATGAGGAAGACGTTTCCATTCAGATAGAGATGTTTCAAGATACATTGCAAACAGCATTTAATCGATTGGATGATTACCAGGAACGTTTGGGGCAGGTGAATATGAACAAAGAGCGCCTGGATAGTTTGGAAGAGCTGACCTCAAACCAATTAGCTAATGTTCAAGCCGTTTCGAATGTACTGTTGCAGGAGTGGTCTAAAGAAGATACATTGACGGGGTTTGAGAAAGAGCCAACCCTTCAAAGTTTGTATGAGACGTTAGTTGTAACCCGTAATCAACACAACGATATGCCTAATAACCGTGAGCTATCCGATCGTCTTATTAGAGCAACACGTGAATTTAAAAGTGAAAAAGCACGTGTTTTAGCAGGACGTCAAGCCTTTAATGAAAAATTGCAAACGCTTAATGCTACGGTGACAGGTGTTTCTAGCGTTTTAGGGCTTTTGGGTGAAAATAAATTGGCGACTCAAGTGGCAGTAGTTGGGCAGGCAGGGATTCAGATTGCCAGCAATATTGCAGGGTTAATGGGAATTGGTATGCTAGCCGCAGTAAATCCTTTAGCTTTAGGGGTTGGAATCATTAGCGCGGTGGGGAGCGTGGCTTCTTTGTTTGGTGGTGATGATAGTCAAGAGGCAATGATGTCCGCATTGAAAACGATCTCAAAACAGATTGCGGCCATGCACCAGCAAATGCGTGATTTATTTGAGGAGACGTTCAAGCAAATTGGTCAAGTGCACCGTGATATGCTGTTTAAATTTATGGAAATTGAAACGGCAAATTTAGTCGCACACCGCGAGATCATGAAAACGCTTCACTCCATTCACGTGATGATGGAGGCTAATTTTTCAAGACAATCCTCTCATTTAAAACGCTTGGAATACCAAATCACCCATATTGAGCAAATGCTCTCAGGGATTCAATACAAAGACACTATTGATGAGCTTTATAAAAAATCCAATCTTTTGATTAATCATGGTGGTGCAACTTCCAGTTCATTTTCAGATTTTTTAAGTGAACTTGAGCTATTGGCGCTTACCAAATCGGTGAATAAGCAATATCAAAACGTTGATGAAATACTCAACCCCGAGCTTGTGACTGAATATCTGTATGCGATTAATGTTTTAAAAGATACATTCAGTAAAACCATTGATTTAAGTGCCTTACCTAGACTCTCAAATCCTTGGCTGTTCAGCGTGGCATGTCAGTTGATTATTTTATCCATCAGTCAGCGCTACCCAGTACCTGATACAGAGGATCAATTAAGACGCTTATCATCTAATGAGTTTTCAACCTTGCAGCGTTTATATGCACAAGCTGAACGCTGGGTGAACTTTATTCATCTAGCTAGGCAGCCTCAGCTTTTGCAAGGCTTGGTTGAAAACTTTAGTGCCCGTTTAGAACAATTGCAGGTGCAGTTGGTGAAGCATATTGAAGTGAAACGACGTATTCAAAAGAAGCTCTTAAGTGAAGGATTACGTAGTCGTTTGGACGTGGTGGGAGCAACGGATCGGTTGCAAAGGATTCGAATTGCGCCTGATGTTAGTGTTCAATACGGAGATTGGATAGATGAAAGGGTTGATCAACTTGTTCCTTCTGGACGCCGAAATAATAAAATAGAATTTATGGTTACTGCCAGCAACACAACCAAAAAAGCTAGTTTAGGAGAGGATTATCTCCAAACTCGTAAGGAGGAAATTCAGTTAACCAAGGATAACTTGATAAGAGATATGCAAAACTTATTTGATCTTGACCATGCAAGTGATAATACTACAGCTGTTATTCACCAAATGGTTATGTATCCAGAAAACCCTGCTTATCCTAATTTGCCTGCCCCAAACTTCCTTCCTATCCTGACAGATGAATATTTACACGCTCAGATGATAGATGGTCCGCTCAGGTTGACCTATGTGATTAATAATCAAGAGGAGCGTTTTATCATAAGAATTTTCTGGGTTAGCGATCGTCCTTTTTTACTTCACGAACTATCAGTTCACTATGATCCACTTTTCTATTCAGGAAACGAAGCTGTTTGGAACTTTTGGGTTGGTGGGAGTATTATCCTTTCTGAAAATTTAGATGAAAATCAAGTAAAGGTGACCACTGTACCTGATAGATGTAATCAAACAAAAACTTACTATTTTGTATTGAATGAGCACAAAGAGACCCACATAGGCATGCGAGAGCGCTTAATGAATGCTCAACACCCAGACGATATCGACGGGTTAGAAATCACAAATCATGAAGAAAACCTCCATCATTTAAACGAGCGCATTCAAACCTTGCAAGAAGATATTGCATCTAACGTGTCAGAACAGCTGCATGCCCAGGATCGCACATTAGGTAAAGTCTGCTCAGGGTTTGAACAAGCATACCGTACGCTCTATGGCTATCTGGCAATCGTTTGTCATGACACATTGAGTGATCCGAGCAGTGCGATTTCAACGTGGTTTGCTACTTATCCTGTGAATCTTGGGCGGATGAATCAGATATTAGACGAACATAAAGACGTGGATGTTTTGATGGCGCAGATTGGTTTATGTATTGAGGCAATACCTCAGATGCAGATCTTGATTGAAGAGACCTTGGCTTATGCTGACGATCGCATAAATTACACGCTGCTTGACGTGACCACGCAGTCTTTGGAGTTGGCCATGGCGATGTATAAAGATTTCTTGGTGAAAGCGAATGAAAATAACATGAGCCAAAGTATGATGAGTGATTCAGTAAAAGCATTAGCAGAGATCAACGTGTTAAGTTTATCTAGAACACTTAAGTGGATACCTAAAGACAAGCATCAAGAAGCTGTGGAAGATTATTTTAATGATGTAGCGCAACAGCAAGCCCATTTAGATGAAGAGACTCGAGACTACGTAAACAACAGACTAATGCAGGCTGCCTCAAACCTCGTTGATTTTAAATTTAGACTCACAGCTGCTGGTCAAGTGATTTTTGATGTTCAAAATGATACGTCTCATGAAATGCCTGTAGAACAAGAAAATTTTGTAGAAGAAGTTAGGTATGCTGAAAATTTAATATTAGATGGTTATGTTTTCTCCGTAGAACGATCAGACAATACACTTGCCGTTACTGCAGAATTGCCTGAGGGGATTCTAAAAGATCAAGCAGAAAGAGAACTCAACCATTTGCTTGACAATATTCAGCGTCAGTTAGATCTACAAGATGATCTTGAGATAGAAGTGCAACTCCCGAATGAAGAGCAGCTTCAATGGATGTGCTTTTTCAGATCAACGCAAAATACGGTGATTGATCATATTGATCAAAAAATTCGATCAGAAGGTGGAAATCATATTTCTAACGAGGATGAGGGGGATTATTCATGTAACTTGATGTAGTCATCTGCTAAGTTGTTGGGTAAATTAACCGCCCTCCGTCATTGCGAGGAGCGAAGCGACGCGGCAATCTAGGCCTAAACTTATTAAAGCCACTTAAACTTGATCCTTCGATAGAGGCTCCTTCCTGGATTGCCATGCTTCGCTCGCAATGACGGGGGAATCGTTACAAAATATTTTATCCTAGATGCCGTGCATTAAATCTTTGTAGTAGTTTCTAACTGCCGATTTTGGGATTATGATCAGGGATAAGTGACGATCCTAAAAGTTTTGGTTCTGGCCGTTTCTTCCAGAGCCCAGGGTCGAGCATAAATCATCTCAACAGTCATCACCTTGGGAAAAGCAAATGCTTTAGGGTTGACCTTAAAAGTCCAAACTTCTTTTCCGCCCGACCCCATCAGCTCCCCATCATCTGGCTGATATACCTGTTTTATTGGCTCAATGAGATGTTCATCTATTTGCCCTAAAAACCATCGATAGCCTGTGGTATGGTTGGCTTTTAACTCAAGCTTAAAAACTGGATCTTTCTGCTTGACCTCAATGGTGGTTGATCTTTTGACACAATCTTTCTTTACTGGCTGAGCAGGTGTTTCTGAGTAACTGTTAGAAACAACACCCAGACAGGCAAGCAGCCCAAAAACATAATATGAACCTTTCATCCAAATAAAGCCTCTTAAATGGACCTTCCAGTCTCCCAAACAAGTCGCCTCAATCGGGGTGAGCCAATGTTGAGCATTTTACCTCTCATCACAAGCATTCCTCGGATTCATTCAAACCCAATATTCCCCGACTGACAACGAACTGCTAGGTACCCTAGTTCCCTATATCTTCCTACCTCCTCAATCATCGATTCCACATCCATGCCTTTCACATATCGATTGCACTCAATGCTGTCATGATTCACTTAATCTTGACGCTTTTTTGCATCCACTTCTTTCATAACAACTCTACAATCTTTGGATACAGCTTATTTTCCCACACTTGAATTGTAATGGGGCCAACATGTTTATAACGAACGATGCCTTGACGATCTATGAGAAAAGTTTCCGGTGTTCCATACACACCCAGCTCCATCCCCAAGGTTCCTTTTGGGTCAAAAAGCACCCTAGAATAAGGGTTTCCCCGTCGTTCTAACCATCTCAAAGCATCTTGACGTTGATCTTTATAGTTTAGTCCATAAATTTGAATCTGATCGGGAAAAACTCGAGAAATTTTTTCTAAAACTTCATGTTCCGCTCTACAGGCGGAACACCAGGAGGCCCAAATATTTAACAAAGAAATTCGTCCTAAAAATATCTGTTGGGTCACCTGTTTTTTAGAAGCTGACAGATCAGAAATTTCAAAGGGGGGAAGCGGCCTGTTTAAAAGCGCTGAGGGTAAATGATGCGAATCCACTTTCAATCCAAAGTAAAACAACAAAACCAGCATCAAAAATGCTAGCAGTGGAAGAAAGAATTTTAATCGCATAGGTGCAGTATTAGAGGGTGTGAACTATTATATAGGGGGCTTAGCTGTATATGTTTTGTAACAAAAAAATGAATTGATGGCACGCCCTATTGACACCCCTATTCTATTCTTTGATTTTTTTAGGTACAATCCCTTCAGTAAAAACACATTTTAGCTTGTCTTCTGCAAATGACAGTGGAAGAACAAACACCTTAAATCACGATGCTAACAAAAGAGGCTGCACACATGTCATTATCAGTTAAAGAAAAACAAAATACCATAAAAGACTACGGGAAAGATACTAAGGATACAGGCTCTACAGAAGTTCAAGTTGCGCTGCTCACAGCAGATATTAAAAAACTCACTGAACACTTTAAAACACATAAGAAAGATCATCATTCCAGAACTGGCTTGTTGAGAAAAGTGAATTTACGCCGAAAACTGCTGACTTATCTCAAAAACAAAGATTTTGATGCTTATCGCGCATTAATTGCTCGCTTGGGACTCAGATCTTAACCTGTATTTCTGCACCATTAGTTTGCAACACACTGATTACATTTATTATTTAAAGAGAGAACATTTATGCCCATCATTCAAACCTGCCAATTTGGCCAGCATACTTTAACCCTGGAAACTGGACGGGTTGCTCGCCAAGCTAGCGGGGCTGTCATCGCAACCATGGGTGAAACGGTTGTGTTAGCAACTGTAGTCACCGAAAAGCAGGCAGCCGAAAAAAGGGACTTCTTCCCCCTTACTGTCAATTATCAGGAACGCACCTATGCTGCAGGTAGAATCCCTGGAGGATATTTCAAACGCGAAGGTCGTCCTACGGAAAGAGAAACCTTAACCTCTCGCTTAATCGACCGCCCTTTACGCCCTCTCTTTCCAAAAAATTTCAGGAATGAAGTTCAGGTCATTGTCACCGTTCTTTCTGCTGATCCCAAGTTTAACCCTGACGTTTTATCTATTATTGCTGCATCTGCAGCACTTGCTGTTTCTGGAACACCCTTCAACGATATACTTGCCGCAGCACGCGTTGGGTATGCTAATGGTAGCTATTTATTAAATCCTTCTGAAACAGAAATTAAAGAAGGTTCTGAGCTGGATCTTGTCGTTGCCGGCACTGAACATGCTGTATTGATGGTTGAATCAGAAGCAAAAGAACTATCTGAAGCTGTCATGCTAGGTGCCGTACTTTTTGGGCATGAAGCCATGCAACCGGTTATTCAGGCCATTAAAGCACTAGCTGAGAGCGCGGGAACACCGATGCTAGAAATCACGTCTACGGGAAAGGATGAGGCACTTTTTCAACAAGTCAAAGAATTTGCCGCCAACCCCATGACTGAGGCTTATCAGATTACTGATAAACTCAATCGCAAAGAACAAATTTCTGCACTCTATAAACAAGCCGTTGAAAACCTTTGTGAAGACAAAGAAGACAAAGAAAAAGCAGACGCTATCAAGCATATGCTTTCAGAGCTAGAAGAACGTACGGTACGTGATCGAATCTTGGCTGGAAAACCACGCATTGATGGTCGAGACACTCAAACTGTAAGACCTATTCGTATTGAAGTCGGTGTGCTGCCTAGAACACACGGTTCCGCCTTATTCACTCGTGGAGAAACACAAGCTATTGTTGTTGCCACTTTAGGGAGTGGCAGAGATGCCCAAATGCTAGAAGGGCTTGAAGGTGAATACAAAGATACCTTTATGCTCCACTATAATTTCCCCCCTTATTGTGTTGGAGAAATTGGTTTCATGAGCGGCCCAAAACGCAGAGAAATTGGCCACGGGAATTTAGCTAAACGTGCACTTAAGGCCATTATCCCTAATCCAGATCAATACCCCTACGTTATTCGGGTCGTCTCAGAAATTACAGAATCTAATGGTTCAAGCTCTATGGCCAGCGTTTGTGGAAGCAGCCTGGCCATGATGGATGCAGGCATCCCCATACAGAAGCCTGTCGCAGGTATTGCCATGGGGCTTGTCAAAGAGGGTGACCAGTTCGTTGTATTAACTGACATTCTAGGAGATGAAGATCACCTGGGTGATATGGATTTCAAAGTCGCAGGGACTCACACTGGAGTCACTGCCCTCCAAATGGACATCAAAATCCAAGGTATTACTAAAGAAATTATGGAAAAAGCACTTGAACAAGCTAAAGCTGGCCGTATGCATATACTGGAACAAATGGAGCAAATCATTCGGGAACCTCGCCAGCAAATGTCACCCTACGCACCTCGCATTACCAGCTTTAAGATCAATCCTGAAAAAATTCGCGATATTATTGGAAAGGGGGGTGAGACCATCCGTAAATTAACAGAAGAAACAAAAACCACCATTGATATTACTGATGATGGTCTAGTGAAAATTTCTGCGGTTGAAGAGGCTGCTAGCCTGGAAGCTAGGAAGCGAATTGAAGAAATCGTTGGAGACGTAGAGGTGGGGGCCATCTACTCAGGAAAAGTAGAGAAAATTGTAGAGTTCGGTGCTTTTGTTGAGTTTGCCTATAAAAAATCTGGTCTCGTGCATATTTCTCAAATCAGTCAGCAACGGATTGAAAACGTCCGTGATGTGCTAACAGAAGGGCAAACGGTTCAGGTGAAAGTTACCGAGATAGACAGACAAGGTCGAGTACGGTTAAGCATGAAGGAAGCTGAGTCTCAAGCTGAGGTTTAGATCTAACGCACCCTCTTTTAACCTGACCCGTGATTTAATCTGCTGCGTTGTTGTGGTGTCGGCCAGTCATTTCAGCTGAGGCTGGAATGAGACTGGCTCACTCAACTTATAACTGAGGCGCTGCGCACGATTTGATGGCAGAAGCCAGAAGACACAATAAGTGCATCAAAAATAACGGCTCACCACCGTCACAACAAAGTTAGAAATAAATAAAATGGAAAGTAACCAAAAACTAAAGTCAGACACCCCCTTCATCTTGAAAGTCACGGCTTTATTTTTCTCTTCTCCTGAAAATTGCCCTGAAAACATTAATAGCATAGCAGTAATAAAGATACTCGCACTAAAAAAGATAAGTGCCCAACTATATAAGTGCAGCCCCAGAAAAGGGTCACCATACCCCACTAAACCTGTAGGTCTGGGACAAATCCACAGTAACATCTGCTTTCCAGCAATTGCAGCACCCAGCATCGCACTAAAAATAGACATGCCATAATGACAAGGCTTAAACCCATAGCGCAAATTAAGCAACAATCCAAAGCTAACCCCTAACAAACAGGCTCGCTGCAACAAACATAGTGGACAAGGAGGTTCATGCACCAAAAACTGTAAACTATAAGCAACAGCAAGAACAATAGAAAGCCCTGTAATCCCAAAAAAATTAAGATACGCAATGATCAAACGCTGATTAATACTCAAGGCGCATTACCTCATTAAAACTGTAGGTTCCATACAAACGAAGCACTTGTATAGCCAATTCTCCAAATCAGAAAAATCATACCTAGATTCACAAAAAATAGAATAACCGCCTCCTGCTTTTTCCCAATATAGGCAAAAAATAAAGCTACCGTAAATAATAGAAATGGTAATGCTAGCATCAGGTTCTCCTCTATAACCTTTTACATCAAATATTTTTATTCAAAAGCACACTATACTTTATCCGCCTTAACAAAACCTTAAAGAAGATAAGGTATTTTCACCTTTTTTTGCAGGGTGCAATTTTGCTTAATTTAATGAAAAATAAAGAAAAAATAGAAGTGAAAGAGGTTTTTCAGGAAAGCGATTGGCAGCTTTAGATTGCCAGAGAAAGTGACGATCGATAAAAGTGACGCCAACAAGGCTGGCTTGGACCGTATCAATTTTTGTTTGATAAAACCACTTTATGCGGTATTGAGCTTCACAACAGGCTTAAGGTGGAGTGATGAATGTCACAAAAATAAAGGGGATAAGAGTTTAGATGGCAATTAAATAAAATTTTCGGTTAAGCATCTAGGGCGTGTCGTCAATTTATTTTTTGAGCTCAAAATGTGGGTAATGGTGGCAAATTTTGTGTAAATTTGAGGAGGCATATTAAAATATGTGACGAAAATTTGCATGAAATTTGACCCATTATACACGTTTTGAGATCAAAAAATAAATTGACGACACGCCCTAATAGAAGAAGGTGTTTTTATTCAAGAATATTTGTAACTATTCACCCCTCATTGCGAGTACAGCGTGGCAATCCAGGCAGAAGCTTGTATCGAAAGATCAAGCTTAAGTGGCCTCTGGATTGCCGCGCCGCTTCGCTCCTCGCAATGACGGAAGGAGTAGCTACATGTGGTGAATGGTTACGATTTTAATTCATCCTTACTTTTTAGCAGCCTTTAACTTCAAGTTGATAGGTTTCCCTATAAGCGATCCACAGCAACATTTACGGTTAACTGTTAGCCTAATCGAATCCGTGGGGGAAGCAGGGTAAACACAAGCGCCATTTGCAAATGTTGGTATTATGTTGTAAGCCTCATCTTTACATCGATTATCGCGCCTTGGTCTTATGCCTCCCTCTCTTCTCATACCATCAAGATCACCAGGACCATAAAGACCATCATGACCATCACGAACATCAGGCCCTTCAGGCCCTGTAGGCTTTGAAATAATACTACCACCCTTAAATGCCATGTGATTTTTGAACTTATAAAGATTAGCGTCATTAACAAACAAAGACCCTTTATAAGTTACTTGATCATTACTATCTACATGGTTTAACACATATTGTAAAGGTGGGCACTGAACAGTGCTCGAAAATGCTGTCCCATAAAAAAATAAACAAGGAAAGAATATAAAAGCAACCTTATTCAATCCGCGAAAGTAACTCATAAAACGAAACACGCTTAAGCTAACCTTCTGTAGCGATGTTTTTCGCGCTTCACAAACTTTCATTCCTGCTTTGTCCTGACCAATTGCATAAGACATATCATTTCTCCCTAATTAGTTACCTTTAGCCATTTCCATAAATTTTTGCATGTTATAATAAGCGGTTAGGCTCCACGAACTCCCTCGTTAAAATTAAATTATATTATTGATTATAGGTTACTATTTTTGATAGGCAATATTCGGCTCTGTTCCAAAAATTTTAATGAGCTATTTGTGGGTAATGGAGGCCAATATCATTACACACAAATTATCCACAAAATATACCCAGGTTCACCTCTTGCATTCCCGCCTAAAACACAACATAATGTGTTCAACTTCCTTAAAAACACCAATATATAGAGTTTCACCCAATATGAGCCAAACAGAATCTCTGACCATTCAGCCAACGGATTTAGCAGCACAAATAGAAAAAATAGAGATCACCTCTCCAGGTCAGCTAAGACTGATTAAGCGCAATGGAAAACTGACATCTTACCACGCCGATAAAATAGAAATCGCTTTAACCAAAGCATTTTTAGCGGTAGAAGGTGAAAGTGCTGCCGCTTCCGAGCGAATCCGCCACCTGATCACCACAATGACTCAAACCCTTACACAAAAATTGCTCGATCGCGCCCAAATGACAGGAGGCACTGTACATATTGAAGAAATTCAAGACCAGGTCGAGATTGGGTTGATGCGGGCGGGTGAATATAAGGTCCTGCGCGCTTACATCTTGTATCGAGAAGAACGTAAGAAGGCACGCTCTAATGTTAAAAGCAGCCAAAGCACCAGAACCGAAGCAGCTCAAACTGTCACGATGGAGGATGGACAAATCGTCCCTTTGAATACGCGTCTTTTGCATCAGATGGTTGAAGAGGCTTGTGAGGGGCTTGAAGACGTAGATCCTGATTACATCGTAAAAGATACTTTACGTAACATCTTTGATGGCATTGCCATAAAAGAAGTGTATTCAACGCTGGTTCTAAGTGCAAGAAGCCTGATTGAGAAAGAACCTGCTTATAACTTTGTCGCTGCCCGTTTGTTACTGAATAACTTATATGCAGAAGCCCTAGATTTTCTAGACATGGAAGAGATTCGCCTGCGCCAGGACATGGAATTACGTTATCCGGAGTGCTTTCAACGCTATATTAAAAAGGGTATTGAACTGGGTCGACTGGATGCAGAATTAAAAAATTTCGATCTGGATAAATTAGGCAGAAGCATTGATGCAACACGCGATCTTCAGTTTTTCTACCTGGGGCTGCAAACCCTATATGATCGCTATTTTATCCACCATAAAGGCACTCGCTTTGAACTGCCTCAGGTATTTTATATGCGTGTTGCAATGGGGCTAGCATTAGCTGAAAAAGAAAATCGGGAAGAGCGTGCCATTGAATTTTACCAACTACTCTCTTCTTTTGATTTCATGAGTTCAACCCCCACTCTGTTCAATTCGGGAACCGTCAGACCACAGTTATCCAGCTGCTTTTTAACAACGGTACCCGATGACCTAGATGAAATATATGGTGCGATTAAGGACAATGCATTGCTTTCAAAATATGCGGGAGGACTAGGTAATGACTGGACTCCTGTTCGTGCCATGGGCGCTTATATTGCGGGTACCAATGGCCAATCCCAAGGCGTCATCCCTTTCTTGAAAGTCGTGAATGACACAGCTGTTGCTGTAAATCAGGGTGGAAAAAGAAAAGGGGCTGTATGCGTTTATCTTGAAACCTGGCATATGGATATTGAAGAATTTTTAGATCTTCGAAAAAATACTGGAGAAGAGCGACGTCGTACCCATGACATCAACACTGCCAACTGGATCCCTGACCTCTTTATGAAACGGGTTTTTGAGAAAGGAAACTGGACGCTTTTTTCACCTGACGAGGTCCCAGAGCTTCATGATCTTTATGGATTTGAGTTTGAAGCCGCTTATGTGGAATATGAAGCACTCGCTAAAAAAGGGAAAATTCGGAGCAAAACGCTCCCTGCAACCACACTTTGGCGAAAAATGCTCAGCATGCTATTCGAAACCGGGCATCCTTGGATAACTTTTAAAGACCCTTGCAACTTACGTTCTCCACAGCAGCACATTGGCGTTGTACATAGCTCTAACTTATGTACAGAAATCACACTCAACACCTCCAAAGAAGAAGTTGCAGTTTGCAATCTGGGCAGCATTAACCTGGCCCAGCATGTTACCAATAAAGGGTTAGACATTGAAAAACTTAAACGTACTATTAAAACTGCCGTTCGTATGCTGGATAATGTGATTGACATTAATTTCTATACGATTTCTCAAACTCAAAATTCCAACTATAAGCACCGTCCCATTGGACTAGGACTGATGGGTTTTCAGGATGCCCTGTATACTCAACGAATCCCCTACGCCTCACCAGAAGCTGTAGAATTCGCAGATCAAAGCATGGAAACCATTAGTTATTATGCGATTGAAGCCTCTAGTCAATTGGCAGAAGAGCGTGGAACCTACGAAAGCTATCCTGGCTCACTTTGGAGTCAAGGCATTCTTCCAATCGACTCCATTGAAAACTTACAAACCATACGTGGTCACTACCTGGAACAGGACCGCTCTCAAACCTTGTCGTGGGATAAATTACGCAAGCAGGTGCTGGAAAAAGGCGTTAGAAACTCTAATATTATGGCCATTGCACCCACTGCAACCATCTCTAACATTTGTGGTACAACACAATCTATTGAACCGACTTATCAAAATTTATTTGTGAAATCGAACTTATCGGGTGAATTCACGATCATTAATGCCCACCTGGTCAATGATCTAAAGCAGTTGAGCCTATGGGACAACGTCATGATCAATGATCTGAAATACTATAACGGAAGCATTCAAAAGATTGAACGAATTCCAGCTGACCTCAAGGCACTCTATAAAGCGGCTTTTGAAATTGAACCCAAATGGTTGGTAGAGGCCGCCTCTCGCAGGCAAAAATGGATAGATCAAGCACAATCCCTTAACTTATATATTGCTGAACCTTCAGGAAAAAAACTGGATGTGCTTTACAGAATGGCCTGGTTACTCGGCTTAAAAACAACTTACTACTTAAGAAGTTTAGCCGCCACCAGTACTGAAAAATCCACGGTTCAGGATAATGCGTTAAATGCAGTCAAACAAACTGTCGCTCCCAAAGCTTGTTCAATTGACGATCCTGATTGTGAGGCTTGTCAATAGGCACTGAAACCAGTGCAAACGTCGCTACGCACCCGTCATTGCGAAATGGCGAGTGCATGACTACCTTATTTCAAAACTAAACAGGAAAATCACTATGCCTTCAAAGCTTAACTGGCAAGACTATGCCAATGAAAATGAAACTTTACCTCAAACACCCTCTGAAGAAGCTGACAAGGGGGCTAAACTCGCTATTGAAGAAACAGATGAGGGCGATGGTGAAGCTGGAGGAGAAGCTGGTGGGTTTACTGGGCTAGAAATCTTTGAAATGGGCACGGCTCGCGTAACGGTAGATGATAAAGCCATGATTAACTGTCGGGCAGATTTAAACCAGCTGGTCCCATTTAAATATGAGTGGGCCTGGAAGAAATACTTAGATGCGTGTAAAAACCACTGGATGCCAGATGAAATTAATATGCAAGCCGATATCGCCCTCTGGAAATCTGCTACCGGCTTATCTGAAGACGAACGCACCATCATCAAAAGAAACCTTGGTTTTTTTGCCACAGCAGACTCGCTCGTTGCAAACAACCTGGTATTAGCGGTTTACCGCCACATCACCAACCCTGAATGTCGTCAATACTTACTAAGACAAGCATTTGAAGAAGCCCTACACACTCACTCCTACCAGCACATCATTCAAAGCCTTGGTCTGGATGAAGCGGAAGTTTTTAACATGTATCGAGAAATCCCTTCTGTCGCAACCAAGGCTGCTTGGGCCCTCCCTTTCACGCAAAGTCTTGGAGACCCCACATTCAAAACGGGCACGCTTGAGAATGATCAGCGCTTACTCAGAGATCTGATCGCTTTTTATGTGGTTTTTGAAGGCATTTTCTTTTATGTCGGGTTTACACAAATTTTATCGATGGGAAGACGCAATAAAATGACCGGCACAGCGGAACAATTCCAATATATTTTACGTGATGAATCCATGCACTTAAACTTTGGAATTGATGTGATCAATCAAATCAAAATCGAAAATCCGAAATTATGGACACCAGCATTCCAAAAAGAGATGTTAAATCTCATTAAAGAAGGTGTAGAGCTAGAGTATCAATATGCGGTAGATACTATGCCACGAGGTATTTTGAGTCTCAATGCAGAAATGTTCAAAGAGTATTTACACTTCATTGCTAACCGTCGCTGTGTTCAGATTGGGCTTGAAGAGCAATACCCAGGTGCACAAAACCCTTTCCCCTGGATGAGCGAAATGATGGACCTAAAAAAAGAAAAAAACTTCTTTGAAACACGCGTGATCGAATATCAAACAGGTGGCGCACTTCAATGGGAGGATGAAGCGTAATCCCTCGATGACCAAGAAAGATCGTTAGAATTGAAGACACCCCCTACGCGCCCCCACCAAAACCGTGATGGGGTTGTTCTTCTTGTGTAGTCTCAGAAACCCGGTCTTGAGCATATTGTAAAAATGTATTTTCCAGCTGTTCCGAACGATTAGCTTTAAGCAGCTTATCCGTCCCTGTCCCCCCAGCAGCCTCTTTAAAAACAGCTCTAATTCCTTTGAGTGCCTCAGAACCAAGATGTTTCCCAATAATCTTTTTACTCGAACCATAAATGTCACGATACGTATTCCAGCATGCCTTGGCAGTTTCCCTGACTTTTGTATCAAAATCATCTGTGCCCTGTTTTATCTGCTCTATATCGGCTATTAAGTCGTTGATCTTACCCTGGTTGGTTTCTGATTTTGGATGATAACTGTTCAGAATGTCTTTGCAGTTGTCAAAAAAAGCATCCTGTAGAATATTGCCTTCGATGCCTGCCGATTTTCTTATCTCATTGAGATCAAAAGTAAAAAGCAAACTGGTCTGTAAGCTAGAGTCTGTAAGGGATTGATTTAATCGTTGAAGACTATCCCCCTGCTCTTTTCTGAGCACATGATTAGCGTTGTAATTATTGATTTCCTTCTGAAGTTCAAATGCCCTTAGTAAATTTTCCTTGACGTTTTCTTCATTAGTACCAGAATTGGCAGAGTTAAGTGCGGCATGTGCATTTTTTAATAATTCACCAATATTTGGTTGACTCTCCTGAATAAAAAATGTACCAGAAAAAGAAGTATCTACTGGACTCTCATTGGACACTGTTGTCTTTTCTAAGGCTTCTGAGAGTAGATCATTGGCGCTATCGACATAGCGATCTAGTTTAACAACTCTTTTTTGAATATTTGATGGAAGGTCTTCATAGCCATTTTCTGAGTACCCACTGATCCTGGCTTCTATGTGTTCACGCATTGTAAGAAAAGCATTGATTTCTTCAGAGTTCAGAGTTTGGTCTAAACTTCTACTAAGCAAGTTTTCAAACATTTTTATTCCCTGCTCCACTAATTCACCAATTATTTCAGGATGTTTAAGTTCAAATCTTTGATCTGCATCTTTTTTTATTGCTTCTATATCATAATCAATACTGAATTTTAAAAGTTTACTAAGATCATCCGTATATTGATTTAATGGGTCAACTCTGTCTTTAATAGCCATTTGTTGATCAGGAAGAAGCTTATCGTTTCCTAGGTTAATTTCTTTAATTAAAACAAGTAATTGTGTCACCTTCTCCTTGAGGGCTTCGTCCACAAATTTCTCTCCTAATGGTAACTCCATTACCTTTCTTATGTACTCAATATTTTGAGTATCCAAAATATTTTGTCTTTCTTTCTCTGCCAAACTTATTAAGTCAGTTAATTCGTCATATTTTTCAGTGCTCATTTCCTCTCTCCTCTTTTTCTCAGCCACAAAATAATTATAATAAAAAAACAAAATAATTCTAATTAACAATGGGTTAAATAAGAAACTCCCTCTGTGAATAACAAAGCTGAACTTAGATGACTTAGCAGAAATTCCCGCCGAAAAACACTCCAATTTATCAATGCATGGCATTGCTTTCAAAATTGACTAACCTTATAGATAGGAGAAACATAACTGCTCATCTATCATTGCGAGCAAAGCGCAGGAATCCAAACAAACTGAAATGTATTAAAGCCACACGCTTGGCAATGGCCGAATATAAAGCAGATTGAAATCATAGAGGGATCTAAAACCATGGCTACGTCACCCGGAGAAAAACCCTTTTCCCAATTATCGACAGAAGAACGGCAAAGGCTGATTGATCAAATACAAGGACACATCAAAGCAGCGCCACCCGATGTCTTTAAACTCAGACGAGAAGGAAACAAAACTGGAGAAACCATACCTGGCCTGCCTTACTCCCTAGTTAAACTGTTTGATGACAAACAAAAGCCTCGCTGGTTTATCATCGACCAAACAAAACTTGGCAGTGGTGCTACAGGAAAAGCAAAAATCGCCTATCCTATCCACATCAAATCGCGGACTTTAACTGAAAGAGAGCATTGGGAAATAGGGGATCCCTGTGTTATTAAAATTTCCCAAAAAATTTATACTGCTCGTGGTGATGAAGCATTTGAGCTAGAAGGCACAAAACAAGAATTTGACGTGGTTAAAACAACCGAGGATAGTAATATCCATGCTTTCGGTTTCAAAGGCGGTACAGAAATTATTGATGCTGATGTTGCTGGCAGTGAAGCTTATTTCATCAAAACCTATTTCACACAAGAATTAGGGCAAGGCTCAGAATTGTTTGACGCTATTATAGGCGGGGCTCTTAAAGACAAATCTACACCCGAACTACTCACTATGATGAGAAACATGGCAGAAGCATTGTCTGATGTCCATTCCAAAGGCATTGTGCATCGAGATATAAAGCCTGAAAATATTTTGCTGGATATAGAGTCTGGCGCAACCAAAATTATTGATTTTGGAAGTAGTCGAATCAATCAACATGAAACGGGTTTTTCAGGCTCTGGCATTACTGCATTCTATGCAGCGCCTGAGATTTTTACAAATGAAAACCCTAACAAACAAAATGTATCTCCCTCACAGGATGTTTTTGCATTAGCCGCCACATTTATAGCCATGCTCTATTCTAGAATAGATCCTGAACAACCTTACTCCGGTAGTGGCGATTATTACTCCAGGTGCGCGCTTTTTGACAAAAGATTAGAGGCTTTAGACAGCCCATTTGACGTAGAAATCAGAACCTCCCAGCTTCCTCTAGATATACAGTCATATAAAGATGCCATCCAACAAAAGGCTGGTAAAGAAAAACTCCTTGAAGGCATACTCGTTAACTATCTGGAAAAGTTAGTCTCTATAGAAGAAAGCGGGCAAGCTGAACGAAACTCTGTCCATGACCTGATTTACAATTTAGATGAAATGATTAAAGTCGCGAATGCCGACAAACAAAGACGCCATGACTTTGTAGAAACCATTTACCAGTCCCCCAGCTTTATTGATATACTCAAACAACGAGATAGATTCCAACGTGAAATCAAATGGTTACCAAGCATATCAGCCGAACGCAAATCACATCTCACACAAAAAATACATGCGCTGAATGGTTACTTAAACGAATTAGATAAACGTATCGAAGCATTCCGTCTCGCGCAAAGCCCAAGAGAAGAAGCAGAAGCACTCTCTGCTTTACAGAATTTCTCTTATGCTCAGTCCATCTCACCAGAACAGGCTAAAATTATCAAGTCCAAACAAGCCCCTGGCAGCCAGAGATATTCAGACACCCAAAAGCTCCTAGAAAAGTTTGAATGGCTGACATTGCTGCCTCATGCACAAGATCAAAAAAAAATCATAGAAACAGAGATACCCTCTGAAGCCCAGAAATCTTCAAAAGGCTTAGAAGCACCTGATCTGGCTGAAAGCACAGAGAAAGCAGAGCAAACCGCTATCACAGATGACAAAAAAAGACGCTATGAGCTTGTGGAAAAAATTTATCAATCCTATAACTTTACCGCCATACTTAAACAACGAGATAAATTCAAACGTGAAATCAAATGGCTCCCTTTTATCTCTCATAAGCGCAAAGCACATCTGACAAAAAAAATACATGCACTGAATGGTTACTTAAACGAACTAGATAAACGTATCGAAGCATTCCGTCTCGCACAAAATCCAAGAGAAGAAACTGAAGCGCTCTCTGCGTTACGAAACTTCTCTTACGCTCACTCTATCCCTTCATGGCAAACCAAAGCCATAGAGTCCAAACAAAATCCTAATAGTCGTGAATATTCAAATACCCGAAAGCTCCTTGAAAAATTTGAATGGTTTACCCTCGTCGCCAATGCACAAGATCAAAAGAAAGTCATAGAAACTGAAGCCCCCCTCGAAACACCCAAGCCTCCAGAGTCTAGTGTAACCATTGAACAAACTGAACAAATCCAGAAAAAAACAGAAAATCTAGCCGAAGTAATCACCTCATCCGCAGAAATAGACATTCTGGATGAGAAAACCGGATTGCCTGAGCCCACCCTATGGACCGCATTCGAATCCAATTGGGGACAAGAAGCCAGGGCACAATTAGGGTGTTCAAATGAACCCTATAGCCCGCTTCTTGAAGAATTAGTGGTTAATCATGCTGCACTTTTAATCCACACTCTCTATTCAGAAAATCGAAAAGGATTGATCGAGGATGCCAAACATCACCTCCCAGAGCTTCGTGAAATTATGCCTAATTTTGATGCAACATTGGTCTCCGGGATTGAAAAATGGATTGCTTCAAACTCAATCTCTCAAAATGAACAGATCATTCCCCTCATAAGAGCAGGTTTTCCTGAAGATTTACAAGCCGCCATTAATCAGGTACTTCCAGAAGCTCAAGTCTCAAAAGATGTCCAAAGCACATTCTCAGGAGAAGCCTATCTTGAACAATGCTCTACGTTCAATGACTTAAAATCACATCTAAACCATCTTAAAGAAGAGAACCCCAACATAGATGAGACATCCAAAATCGGTATAAAAATAAAAATGTTAAGTGATTATCTCTCTAAAGTCCCCAAAATTTCTGCAAACTCTCTCGAAGCGTTTTACCATCAATTAAAAAATTTACACCCCCATCATCTCGCTCATTTCTCCGACTTAGGAAACGAGCTTTACAAAGTCTTTCATCCAGGCGAAACATCTCGAGCTGAAACACTCATCAAGGCATTTGAGGAACAAGTGCATAACAATGTAGAAAGTCATAAAAAAATCCCCCCTACAGCCGACTCAGAAGAACATGAAGATGAGGGGGAAGGTGAAGGTGGGCTTCACTTGTAATCGGGGGCTTAGCTAGTCGCGTCTGAAGCATTCGAAAAGCCTTGAAACAATTAGCCTGCAAGAGGAAAAATAGTTAAATTTTTTGCAAGGGTCTGTTGATTAACTATTAAAAAGCTTGCAAAACGAAGGTGCTGTCAATGAAGATTTCTACCGTGTTCATCACATTTAACATCGCCTCCCATCATCAGGTATGTTGTTGGGTAAATTAACCACCCTCCGTCATTGCGAGGAGCTAAGCGACGCGGCAATCCAGCCCCAAGCTGATTAAAGCCACATAAGCTTGCCCCTTCGATATAAGCTCCTGGCTGGATCAACTATGTTATTGAGCAAATTAACCGCCCTCCGTCATTGCGAGGAGCGAAGCGACGCGGCAATCCAGCCCCAAGCTGATTAAAGCCACATAAGCTTGCCCCTTCGATATAAGCTCCTGTCTGGATCCAACTATGTTATTGAGCAAATTAACCGCCCTCCGTCATTGCGAGGAGCTAAGCGACGCGGCAATCCAGCCCCAAGCTGATTAAAGCCACATAAGCTTGCCCCTTCGATATAAGCTCCTGTCTGGATCCAACTATGTTATTGAGCAAATTAACCGCCCTCCGTCATTGCGAGGAGCTAAGCGACGCGGCAATCCAGCCCCAAGCTTATTAAAGTCACATAAGCTTGATTCTTCGATACAAACTCCTACCTGGATTGCCACGCTTCGCTTGCAATGACGGGGAATAGTTTACAATCAATTTTCGAATGCTTCAGAGGCGACTAACTAAAGAAACATGAATTTCTAATTTCCTTTCGAGAAAATACTGCCTAATGCTCCAACAGAAACTGAACCTATTGCAACCAAAGCGTTGGGAATTGGTTTCCCAAGATAGACCAAAACTGCTGCACCTATAATAGCTATTATGGTCTCGTAAGACCACGATGGCGTAGAAAAACCTGTTGTCTCGGTTTATATCTATAGCTTTTATAATGACACGCCCTAGAATATGTACTAAAAAATTAACCCATAAAAAAAGGCAGGTGAAACACCTGCCTTTTTAAAGCGTAACGGAGTAATCAGGGGTATTACATCATACCACCCATGCCTCCCATGCCGCCCATTCCTCCCATACCGCCCATGTCACCACCAGCAGGCATGTTACTTTCCTGCTTTGGCAGTTCAGCAATCATGGCTTCAGCAGTAATGAGCAGACCTGCTATTGAGGCTGCATTTTGCAATGCTGTCCGTGTCACTTTGGTTGGATCTAAAATACCCATTTCCATCATGTCACCAAAATTACCACTCGCGGCATTGTAACCATAGTTACCTTTGTTTTTTCTCACCTCAGCAACGATGATGGAAGGTTCTTCCCCTGCATTGACAACGATTTGACGTAGTGGCCACTCCATTGCACGGCGTACAATTTCAATACCGCGATGCTGATCTTCATTTTGACTCTTCAGATCTTTAATTGCATCAGCAGCTCGAATGAGCGCAACACCACCACCAGGAACAACCCCTTCTTCAACCGCTGCACGTGTTGCATGTAACGCATCTTCTACCCGTGCTTTCTTTTCCTTCATTTCTACTTCAGTAGCAGCACCAATCTTAATGACCGCAACACCGCCAGCTAATTTAGCCAAGCGCTCTTGTAATTTCTCACGGTCATAGTCAGATTTGCTGGCATCCATTTCTGCACGAATTTGATCAATGCGAGATTTAATGGCACCTTTTTCTCCTTCACCATCAATGATGGTTGTGTCTTCTTTAGAAATTTTAACCCGCTTGGCTGAACCTAGATGTTCTAGTACAGCTTCTTCAAGCTTCATTCCCATTTCTTCTGAAACGACTGTACCTTTTGTCAACACGGCAATATCTTGCAACATCGCTTTACGGCGATCACCAAATCCAGGTGCTTTGACTGCACAAACTTTTACAGTCCCTCTTAACTGATTAACCACCAAGGTCGCTAAAGCTTCCCCTTCAACATCCTCAGCAATAATTAATAAAGGTCTGCCTGATTTTAATACATTTTCCAATAAAGGCAGCAACTCCCGCATATTTGAAATCTTCTTGTCGACCAGCAGAATGTAAGGATTTTCCAACTCAGCTGTCATGTTTTGCTGGTTGTTGACAAAGTAAGGTGACAGGTAGCCTTGACTGAACTGCATTCCTTCTACCACTGTTAACTCATCTTCCAGAGTAGAGCCTTCCTGAACAGTAATCACGCCTTCCTTACCTACTTTACTCATGGCTTCTGCAATGGTCTTACCAATTTTTTCATCTGCATTCGCGGAGATGGTACCAACTTGTGCAATGGCTTTACTATCTGAGCAAGGCTTAGAAAATTTCTTTAGATGCTCAACTGCAGCCTCAACAGCACTATCAATCCCACGTTTCAAATCCATCGGCGCACACCCGGCTGCAACATACTTAATGGCTTCAGCAAACACCGCTTGCGCTAATACTGTAGCCGTTGTCGTACCATCCCCTGCCACATCAGAAGTTTTAGAAGCAACTTCTTTCACCAATTGAGCCGCCATGTTTTCCAGCCTATCGGGAAGTTCGATTTCTTTTGCAACTGAGACACCGTCTTTTGTTATGACAGGTGCACCAAATGATCTTTCAATCAGAACATTACGACCTTTTGGGCCTAATGTAACCTTCACGGCATCGGCTAAAGCCGTTACACCGGCTGTAATTTTTTGTTTAACGGTATCACTAAAAACAATTTGTTTCGCTGACATAATATTTCACCTCTTATCACTTATATATTGTCGAGTTAAGCCTGAACAATCCCAATAATGTCTTCTTCCTTGACAACAATATAATCATGGCTACCTACCTTAACGTCTGTACCAGAATACTTCCTAAACAGCACCTCATCTCCTACCTTAACAACCAGGGGCTGAACTTGACCATCTTTATCAAGCCGACCTGTTCCTACTGCAATAATTTTCCCACGATTCGGTTTTTCAGTTGCGGTATCAGGGATTACAATGCCGCCTTGTGAAGTTTTTTCTTCTTCAATTCGTTCAATGATCACATGATCATAAAGGGGTTTTATGTTCATAATGGAGTTCTCCTTCGTTGATGTTTGTTTTTAAATGAGAAGCGCTACACCTGCAACCTATTTCCAAGCTTCAGGCAAGCTTAAATTCTGTCTTGGATAGCCTTAGCGTCTACCCATGCTTACGTGATGAAATATGGGGATACTTATTTTAATTTCAAGAGGTCATTTTATATTTTGTTTATATCTCGCTCTAACAACAGCCCGGCGGGAAACTCCCAAAACTGATGCTCTGCAATCAGTTCAAAGCCACATCGCTCATAAAGTTGAATGGCTGCCTGATTGTCCTTCAAAACATCTAAGGCAATTTTTGAGTATCCTTCTTTTTTTAGAAGGTCTCTGAGGATCATCACCATCGCCTTGGCATAACCTTTGCGCTGAAAGGTGGGTAAAACCCCTAAATCATGAATAAACGCAACATTCTCTTCATCATAACGAATATGCGCTTTTCCCACATATTGCCCATCAACAGAAGCAATCCAAATCCGACGGTTTTTCTCTTTCATACTTTCCTGAAAACGCTCTACCATCCGGCGGACATTGGTATGAAAGCAAGCAGAATCAATTTCTGCCAACGTTTTGATGTCTTCTTCTTTCGCCAACCTTAACTCAACCTGAGGCAAGTTTTCTAGCGTTGGCTTATGAGTAACCTGCATCTCACACTCAGAATATTTGTATTCCGCAGAATATTTTTTGGCAATATCAAGCGCCACCGTTGCCGATGAATGGCAAATAAAATCACATAAAGCAATTTTTCTGCGATCAAGCTCTAACCCGGCTTCTTTTAACAAATATGAAAAAATACCCTGACGCCGCCACTTGGGGTGAACAATCGCATTTAATTCGGCTTTATCTTCTTTAAAAACAAATAAAGCTAAATAAGCAATGAGTTTACCCTCTACAAAGTATAAAAAATCATCAAATTCTGGGATTTGACGATCTTTTAAAATATTCCAATAGAGGCGCGCCTGAAATTTATCTTCCTTCGCACATTCTTGCATCAAATTACGGATATTGCGTAACTCTTGCCTGGATAGACGGGTTGTTTTTATGGTTTGTTTATGCGAAATCATGAGTATTTATTTATGGTGTTTCATCAATCTCTGTTTTGGGGGGCGGCAATAAATGGGTTCTATTCAAACCCATCGCCACTGCAGTTGAGCCTGCGACATAAATGGAAGAATAGGTCCCCACAATAATACCAATCGTCAACGCTAAAGAAAAACCGCGTAACGCCTCTCCTCCAAAAACTAATAAAACCAAAACCACAATCAAAGTTAACCCTGAGGTTATGATGGTTCTAGATAATGTTTGGTTAATAGCTGCATTCACAACTTCCAATGTATCTGCTTTCCGCATTTTTCTGAAGTTTTCCCGAATCCGGTCATAAACGACAACCGTATCATTCAAAGAGTAGCCGATCACGGTCAGCAGCGCAGCCAAGACAATTAAGTTAAATTCAAGATGGAAAAAAGAGAAGATACTTAAAATTAAGAGCGGATCATGAATTAAAGCCAACGTTGCACTCACGGCAAAACGATACTCAAATCGAAGTCCAATATACACCATCATCGCCAATATAGAAGCAATGACCGCTAAAATGCCATTCATCACGAGTGTCTTACCCACTTGAGGACCAATATACTGCATTTGTTCAATGACACCACCGGACAAGATATTTAATATGACATCTTTTAGTTGCTGCTGGCTCATCTGCTTTTGGACACCCACACGAATCAACACATCCTGAGATGATCCATAAGGCTGCACAATCGCTTCGGGAAACCCTTCTTTTTTTAAAGCAGTACGTACCCGGTTAATATCCACAGGTTGAGGCGCATGCACTTCTATCTGCGTACCACCGGTAAAATCCAACCCAAGGTTAATCCCATTCACCCAAAAAGTGCCAATTGAAAAAACAAACAGGATGATGGAAAAAATCGCAGTGATTTTCCGCTGTTTCATAAAATCAATGTGGGTATTGGCTTTAAAAAATTCCATGGGGGGAAGGTTCCTCATGTAAGGTAGAATTTGTTTTTTACGTTACCAAGAAGGCATACTGATTGAATTTTAGCTCTATTCTCAGGCAGCTCACAGGAATAGCATTATATGCTCCTAGTCGAGCAATGGCAATGAGGATTATAAGTAAAGTCTCTGTCCTCCTCTGAATTTTCAAGCAGATAGCCATGAGAAAATAGAAAGGACATCCCACCTGGAGGAGGCTTTATTCATAAGCTTGGGTCTAGATTGCCACGCCGCTTCGCTCCTCGCAATGGCGGACTTTTTGACAATTTCAGTGTTTTGTCAATTCCATGTAACCATGCATGTCAAGCTTTCCCGCGCACCTTGTTTTTCTGCGCCACAACAGTCCCAATAGCCAATGGTTTATTTGGACGATGATAAACCAGCGTTACAATAGCTCGCGTAAAGTAAATAGCGGTGACCATCGATGTGAGAATGCCAATGATGACAGTCACAGCAAATCCTTTAACAGCACTGCTACTTAATGCAAACAAAATCAAGGCGACGATTAGCGTCGTTACGTTGGCATCCACAATGGTCATAAAGGCTTTTTCGTACCCTGCCTTAATCGCAGCAAAAGGGCTTACCCGATTACGCAGCTCCTCTCGTATTCGTTCATTAATCAATACATTAGCATCCACCGCCATTCCAACAGTAAGCACAATACCAGCAAGCCCTGGCAGCGTGATCGTTGCACCTAATAATGAAAGAATGGCAATGATAAAAATCACATTTAAAATCAACGCCAGGTTGGCAATCAAGCCAAACACCTGGTAGTAGAGCACCATAAACAGGACAATTAATAAACTACCTATACAAAGCGAGAGTACCCCTTTCTGAATATTAGATTTACCCAAGCTAGGACCTACAACTCTTTCCTGAATAAATTCCATAGGTGCTGCTAATGCACCAGATCGCAATAAGAGCGCAAGATTTTGTGCATATCGCGCATTCTCAAGCCCTGTAATTTGAAAAGAACTCCCAAGCCCAGAATTAATCGTGGCAACATTAATCACTTTTTCTATTTTGCGACGGACCTGAACTTCTTTTCCGTTCTCAACGCGTCTCTTGGTTTCGGTTTCTACATAAACCACAGCCAATGGTTTTCCAATATTTTGAGAGGTAATTTGATGGAATAACGCTTCACCACTTCCCAGCCGAACCGAAACGTTGGGTCTACCTTCTTCTGAATATCCAGCCTGTGCATAGGTAATCGAATCTCCACGTAAAATCACCTCATTTTTAAGCAAGACTGGACGCTGATCATACTGATAAAGCTGATCCCCTGCGGGGACAACTCCCGTATTGGCATCATGTTCAGTATCCACCAACTGAAAACGTAATGTTGCCGCTTTCCCAATCAAACTTTTGGCACGCGCTGTATCTTGCACTCCAGGCAAATCCACACTGATTTGGTGAGTGCCCTGTTGTTGAACAACGGCTTCGCTGACCCCTAATTCATTGATGCGGTTATTTAAAATCAGAATATTTTGCTCAAGCGCATAAGTTTGCGCCTTCTTCACCGCTTCAGGTCTTAACACCAATGTCAGCTGGAAACTTCCCGACTGATTTACTTGATCAATCTGATAATCTGGGAATTTTTTGGCTAATAAGCTTTTAGCCTGCGTTAATGATGAACGGTCTGGAAATTGAATCGTGACTTTTTCACTGTACTGACTTCCAGTCAATGCGGAATAACGAACTCTCGCTTCCCTCAAAGCTTTGCTCATATCTTTAATGTCTGCTTGTTTTTGTGCGGTGAGCAATGCAGCCGTATCCACATCTAACAAGAAATGTACGCCCCCTCGCAAGTCCAGCCCTAATTTTAAAGGATCAGCCCCTATGGCTTGCAACCACTGAGGTGTTTTGGGCGCCAAGTTTAGCGCAACAGCATATTGCTCCTGATTCAGGACGCCTTTAATCGCATCTTGCGCAGCCAACTGCACCTCGGGATTAGATAGCCGAATGAGCATGCTCCCTTTTTTAGCTTCTAGCCCAGAATACGCGATCTGGTTGGATTTCAAGGCTTTCTCTACTTGATTGACCACAGAAACTGGCAGCTGATCTGTATCCTTTGCCGTGACCTGAACGGCGTAACTTTCCCCATAAAGATTAGGCAGCGCATAAAGCCCTGCCAAACCGATAAAAAAAACCAGCAGCAAATAATGCCAAAGCGAGTAGCGTTTCATACGTTTTACTTCTCTTTCGAGGCTTTTGATTTTTTTGTCTCTTTCTGTTCAGTTGTTTTATCTTCAACTGGTTTTGTTTGAAGTAATGTACCTTGTGAAATCGTACCTTTTGGCAGTAGGCTTGTAATCGCTGCTTTTTGGATGGTAATTTCTATCCCTTGGGTAATCTCTAATTTCAGGTAGTTATCCCCTACTTGCACGATTTTCCCTACAACCCCAGCGGTTGTGACCACTTCATCATCCACAGAAAGTTTAGACAACAAATCCCGTTGCTCTTTTGCTCGCTTGGTTTGAGGACGAATCATCAAAAAGTAAAAAATTAACAAAAAGCCGATCAGCATGAGCCACATATTACCCATACCTGTCTGTTGCGCAGATGCACTGTCCGCTGCAAATGCGGTACCAATGCCGATAAAATCTAAAATCATGATGTTTCCTGTTTCGATTGTAAAGTTAAGATATATTAAGCAGAGTCAATGTAACCTTTTCTTTGGAATTTCGCAAACCAAATCTCTTAAGCCTGACCTAGGCAACGTCCCTAAACATTTGCTCCGTTATTTGGATACGAATAGTGCGTGCTATCCGAACCCATACAGCCCTCACAACTCTCTGCAAGCCTTTCTCGAACCTTTACGAGTTGCTCCTCCTCTAAAACGTTCGAAGGGAACCCGGGTATATACTGAAAAACAAACTGGTAAGCAGTAAAAAAATAAGCCGCATCCTCATGATAATCAAGCGCTCTATACGCATTTGCCAGATTCCATAGTAAACCAAGGGTTCTTCTTGACGTACAAATGCCTGAAAGCGGCCCACCAATAAGAGAATCCTCTTCTCCCTTACATCTGTCTTCCCACGATTGTTCTTTAGCAGCCCGATAAAAATCATAATCTTTAGAGAGACTTAAAGCGTCAAGCCACAACTTGATGGCTTTTGGAAAGTCATCCACGTCATAGGCACCCTTGGCTTCTGATCTTAATTCCTGAATACACTTGATTATTTTTTTGGGTGGTTCTGAATTTTTAACATCAATTGGAAATAAATAGTACTTATCTTTGTTAAAAGCAACTTCACTGGGATAGGAAAACTCTTTACATTGTAACGCATTAAAAGCAGAGTGAGGATGATTAAATATATCTTCTGGCTGATTATTCTTAAAGAGTAGGAGGTAAAAAGGAGCAATAGGCTCTCTCTCACAAAAACGATGATGAGCCGCTTCAAGTCTCTCAAGGTCTTCAATAAACCTTGGATAGCGCTGTGAAATAAAAATTTCACGTTCTTGCTGTAGTTGATGATCATCTTCAACATAGGTTTCAATGAGATTTTCTACTTGCTGCATTTCCTCAGCACTCAAGTGATACAAAAAATCTGGAACTGTAGAACGCAAAAATGAAATACAAAAAGTAACATTCCTTTTCTGCAGATGTTTTTTAAATGCTTCGATTTGCCCCCTGGTTACATGATAAAGACAAAGCGCTGTTTCTTTTCCATCTTTATTCCAAATGATTACATCCCTCATAATATCGCTGATAAAACCCTTTTCTAAATAAGAAGTTCCATAATCCCTTAACAGCAGACCTTCTGGAATAAAATTCTTTGCAAGCAGCGCTAGACAGGGAATGTTTTGAGGTTTTTTCTTCAAACGCATCGGCTTGACATTTGCCTTTGCTAAATGTGTTGTTAAAAATGGCATGCCTGAATAGAAATCTAAATCAGGCGCGTGCTGAATCATGTCAGCAATTGTTCCCTGCCCTTCAGGCTTAGAGTACAGCATCAACCCTGATTCTGCTTTACCTGTAAGCGCTTCTTCGTCTTTTAAAAAAGCTAAAATAGTATATTGAAATGCCCTTTTTAATTGGAACTGCTGTTTAAATTCTTCTGGAGCCTTAAGGAGTAAAGCATTTTTTAAGTCTTTAGACCCCTCAAGAATGTCGAATATACTTTTACCCAGTTTAATACTCTCTTCAATAGCAGGGTAGAAATGCTCTGAAATACCGGGGATTTGTTTGCAATCTTTTGAGACTAGATGTAAGTTCCCATCCAGATAAAACATACTAAGTACACCGTCATCATAGCCAAAAAGCGCATATCGATCATGCACAATACTTTCTTGAAGACCATCTCGAACCATTTCCCAGAAACACTCTCTTTCACTCCCTATCAACTCAGCAGGTACACTCCATATGGAAAGCATCCCACCTGTTTTTGCGAGCATATTTAGCTTATCTCCTTCCTCACCAGTAAGCCTGCCAAAGTTTATAGTACCACCATAAGATGCCAGACACTGATAGGCTTTAACGGGATTTCTAATTGCTACACCCTTGCCAGCAGCATCTTGATCAAGGTGTTGAAAAATACAGTCAACTGTGGGAAAACCCTCTGATTCAATCCATTGCTTTGGAGTAAAAGCAAAAGACTCTACCTCAGCGAAAATCGGAGCAGCCGATTCGGATAAAAAAAGATTGGCAAATTGAGGGTGCTCTTTATCAATCTTAAAAATGGGTTGTTTATATTCAGAAAATAGTTTCATATCAGCCTCCCTTTTTGGAAAATATACCACCACTTTTTAGTTATTTTTTCATAACCATTCACCGCCTGTAACAGCGCCTCCCGTCATTGCAAGTTTCCCAGGCCACTTCGTGGCCAAACACGAAGAAATACCAACATTTTTTATTCAAGCCCCGCAGGTCTTCAGAAGAAGCGAAGCAAAGCCCGTCATTGCGAGGAGCAAAGCGACGCGGCAATCCAGACCCAAGCTTATTAAAGCCACATAAGCTTGACCCTTCGATCCAAGCTCCTGCCTGGATTGCCACGCTTCGCTCGCAATGACGGGGAAACAACAGTTAGAATTTTTCTACTCCTCATCGTGCGAGGGCGTGCCCTGAACAAAACTCAAACAATCAGCATCCCATCCCCATAGCTAAAAAATCGATACTGCTCAGTAATTGCCACCTGGTAAGCACGCATCATTTCTTCATAACCTGCAAACGCAGCAACCAGCATGAGTAAAGAAGACTTAGGTAAATGAAAATTGGTGATTAATCCTTCAATCGGACTGCGAAATGGATACGGCGGATAAATAAAAAGGCGCGTGGGCCCAGCATAAGGCTTGACCTCTCCCGATGCCGCCGCAGTTTCCAGAGCACGCACTGAGGTGGTACCTACGGCAATCACACGGCCTTTACGTGCCTGGGTAGCCTGAATTTTTTCACAAACCTCCTGATTCACTTCAATCCATTCTTGATGAATTTGATGATCTTCAATATTGTCTACCTTTACCGGCTGAAAAGTGCCTGCACCCACATGCAAAGTAACAAAACAAAAGGAAATATCTCGTTGAGCCAGTGCTTCCAAAAGCGCTGTATCAAAATGCAGTCCTGCCGTTGGTGCAGCCACAGAGCCTTCATGTCGCGCATAAACCGTCTGATAACGGGCCTGATCTTCTGCTTCTGCTTGTCTGGTAATATAAGGGGGCAATGGAATTTGCCCGATTTCTTCTAACACAGATTTCCAGCATCCTTCGTGTAAGTGAATTTCAGATAATCCTCCTATACGAGCAACGACTTTTACACTTTGTCCATGATCTAAAATCAGCTCAGCCCCTTCACGGACAGGACGATTGGATTTAATATGTGCCATCGCTTTTCGATCGCTTAAAATACGCTCAATCAAAAATTCTAAACGCCCCCCACTGCGCTTTTTACCAAAAAAACGAGCGGGGATAACTCTGCTTTCATTAAAAACCAACAGATCCCCAGCCTTTAGCAAACCTGGCAAGTCTGAAAACAAATGATGTTGTATATCTTTATTGGAGCGACTGAGTGTCATCAATCGGCTTTGGCTGCGCTGGGCCAGCGGACGCTGGGCAATAAGCGATAAAGGTAGTGTAAAATCAAAATCACTCAGACGCTTCATTGTCGCCGCCAAAGGGTTCCTTGAGCTGTGTCTTCAATCATAACGCCAAGCGCTGTCAGCTCATCCCGTAATCTGTCCGCTTCTGCCCAATTTTTATTGGCCCTGGCGATACGTCGCGCTTCAATCAACTGCTCAATCTGTGAAACATCCAGGGATTGTTGAGTCTGGCCTGTAAAAAACTGCTCTGGTTCTCTCTGAAGCAGCCCCAACATCCCGGCTAACCGCCTGAGCCCCTGAGCTTTTCCTGCAGCCTCCAAAATCTTGTCTTCCTGGCGCAAACGATTAATTTCCCGAACCAAATCAAACAACACAGCCAAAGCAACAGGGGTGTTAAAATCATCCTCCATGGCCTCTAAAAAAAACGTCTCGAACGCCTCAATATTCCCCTCTTCCGCTGATGGCAAGCCTCGTATAGCGGTATAAAATCGGGTTAAAGCGGCCTGTGCACTCTCCAGATTTTCATCGGAATAGTTAATGGGACTCCGATAGTGACTGGCCAAAAGAAAGTAACGTACTACTTCGCCTTCATACTGGCTTAATACGTCTCGTAGCGTAAAAAAGTTACCTAAAGATTTGGACATCTTTTCTTGGTTGATCTGAATGTGCCCATTATGCAGCCAATAATTGACAAAACGACGGTCTGTCACCCCCTCAGATTGTGCAATTTCATTTTGATGATGCGGAAAAACCAGATCAATGCCTCCACCATGAATATCAAACTGTGAACCCAGGCAGTGCATAGACATGGCTGAACACTCAATATGCCATCCCGGCCGCCCTTGCCCCCAAGGAGAATCCCATGCTGGTTCTCCTGGTTTAGCCAGCTTCCAAAGCACAAAGTCAAAGGGGTTACGTTTGACTTCTGCCACTTCAACCCGAGCTCCTGCTTCTAATTGTTCCAGGTGCTGATGTGCCAATGCACCATAGTTCGGAAAGCGTGTGACATCATAGTAAACATCACCATCCTCTGCAACATAGGCACAGTTTTTATCTAACAACTGTGAAATCAGATCCAGCATATGAGAAATATGTTGCGTCGCTCTAGGCTCCTGGTCTGGGGGGAGGTTCCATAGGGCTTTTTCATCTTCATGCATTCGAGCAATATAACGCTCTGTTAATGTCTCAATAGACTCGCCATTTTCAGTTGCCCTTCGAATGATTTTGTCATCAATGTCTGTAATGTTACGAACATAAGTCACCTCGATCCCCTGGGCACGCAGAAACCGGATGATCATATCAAATACGACCAGCATCCGCCCATGACCAATATGACAATCATCATAAACCGTCATTCCGCAAACATAGATACCAATCTTTCCAGGCTGAAGAGGCGTAAAGGTTTCTTTTTGTCGAGTCAGGGTGTTATAAAGTTTAAGCATATCAACCATTATTCAGTTAAGTTCTCTTGAATCTGATGAAGGAGCTGTTTATGAATTTTAGGATTACCGGCTACAATTTGTTGATTTTCTAAATAGGCAGGTTTTCCAAACAGATCACTGACATACCCGCCTGCTTCTTTAATCAACAATGCACCAGCTGCCATATCCCAAGGCTTTAGATTAATTTCCCAAAAGCCATCCAGACGTCCAGCAGCGACATAAGCCAAATCTAATGCAGCAGCACCTGCTCGACGCACCCCTAATGTTTGAGGAAAAATGGCTTCAAACGTTTTCAAGTATGACTGAAAGTGATGGATTTCACTGCTTGGAAACCCGGTTCCAATCAACGATTCTCCTAACTTATCGTGCTCACTCACCCGGATTCGACGGTTATTCAATAAAGCACCTTCGCCGCGTGTTGCAGTAAAGAGTTCATCACGGACAGGATCATACACAACCCCATGTTCCAACTTATCCTCTTTTAAAACAGCAATAGAGACAGCAAAAAAAGGAAACTGATGCATGTAATTGATCGTGCCATCCAGCGGATCAATTACCCAGGTAAAACCCTCTTCTCCTTCTAGTTCTCCCCGCTCTTCCGCAACAATTTTATGCGTAGGATAAGCTTCTCGGATCACCTGGATAATCGCCTCTTCAGACTTCAAATCAACCTCTGTCACAAAATCATGATACCCTTTTTCACTTTTCTTGATTGAGTCCAGCCGATCAATCGATCGCATGATGATTTTTTCGGCCTGACGAGCAGCTTTCACTGCGATATTCAATATAGGATGCATAGTTTTACCTTGCTATACCAGGCAGTCACGCCTGAGTTATTTCTTTAAAAAAAATTCTGGTTTTTAATGGCCGCCTCCCCAAAAGAGGTGCTAAAGCTGCCTGCATCAGACGCTTTGCAGTCACATGGGTTTCTACATCTTCCCAGATTTGCCGACTAAAATTCAACAGATGCTCCCCTTTAAAAGTGGATGGCATCAGGATCGTTGAATTCACCAGCCCTCTTTTTGGATCAAATAAATAATAACATTCTTCCAGGATGGGTGCTTGCTGCTCCGTCTGATTCAAGGAAAATCCATAACCTAATGCTGTTAACAGCGACAACTCAAATTGACGCAGCGCAGGCTCCATCTCTTTTGCTTCTTGAGAGAGCATGTGTATGGTTGCTTGATACTCTGAAAATAATTCAGGATAAGGATCTTGAGGCAGCAGCAACCGTATTAACAGTTCATTCAAGTAAAAACCACAAAATAACGTTTCCCCCGCGAGCATACACCCTCCCTCCAAAAATTCCATATCTGTCAAATTGAATAAATCAGATTTTCCTTGATAAGAAACCAATAAAGGAACAAACGGACGTATCCCGCGATAACGCGAACGAAGCTGACGAGCGCCCTTAATCACAACCCCAATGCGCCCAAAATCTTGTGTAAACATATCCGCTAAAGCGCTGGTTTCGCGATAAGGTCTAATATGTAGTAAATAAGCTGGCTGCAAAACCACCCGCACAATGACCTACTCCTCATAACCAAATGCTTTTAACCAACGGGGATCATTTGTCCATTTCGGTTTAACTTTTACCCAAAGCTGTAAAAAGACCTTCATGCCAAAATAAGCCTCTAAACTTTCTCTGGCCTTGGTCCCTGTTTGCTTAAGACCCTCCCCCCCCTTACCAATGACAATGGCTTTCTGACCAGCCTTTTCCACATAAATCACAGCATAAATTCGAAGTAACTGATCTTCCTGCTTAAATTGTTCAATGCCAACGGTCAGTGCATAAGGCAACTCATCTCCTAAATGACGCATCAATTGCTCACGAATCATTTCAGAAGCCATAAATTGACCTTGTCGGTCCGTCACAGAAGCTTCAGGAAACAAATAAGGGGCGACAGGCAAGCATTGCTGAATTACAGTCTCGAGATCATTCACGCCCTTACCTGTCTTGGCAGAAATAAAAAAAACAGACTGAAAAGCACGCTCAGCATTTAATTTGTCTAAGTACGGCAGCAACTGGGCTTTATCTTTCACCGAATCTATCTTATTCACAACCAGCAAAACTGGACAAGCGAGCATTTTTAGTTTTTTTAAGGTTAAGGCGTCTTCTTCGCGCCAACTTAATGCTTCAACCACAAAGAGCACCACGTCCACATCCACCAAAGATTGCGATGCAACCCGATTCATATAGCGATTAAGCCGGGTTTTGGTTTCCCGTTGAATCCCAGGAGTATCCACATAGATAGCCTGCGCATGATTTTGTGTACGTATCCCCAGCAAATTATGCCTTGTAGTTTGCGGTTTGCGTGATGTAATGCTGACTTTTTTCTTTAAAATTTGATTGAGTAATGTTGACTTCCCAACATTAGGGCGCCCAACAATGGCTATATACCCGCATCGAGTATTGATTGATTGAGAAGCGGGCTCAGTCACGCAACCTCCTGATCTTGCTTTATCAAGCTTAAAAAATGAGCTGCTGCTGCCTGTTCTGCACGACGCCGACTTGTCCCAGAACCTTGAGCCATATAGGGAAGATGAGCGACACGACACTCAACATAGAATATACAATTATGGGCCTCCCCCTCTGTCTTCAATATGTAATAGTCTGGAAGCGACAATTTATTGGCTTGTAAATATTCTTGCAATGCACTTTTGGGGTCTTTTAAGTTATTTTTTAAAGAATGCTTAAGACGATCTCCATACCAACCAAGCAAACACTTCTTGCATACTTCAATCCCACCATCCAGGTAAATTGCACCAATGACCGCCTCTAAGGCATTCGCTAAAATGGACTGACGCGAACTACCTCCACTCTTAAGCTCACTCACACCCAAATAAAGAAAATCTCCTAAATTGATTTCTCTTGCCATTGATGCCAACACTTCACCATTCACAAGATTAGCTCTACGTCGACTCAGCTCTCCTTCCTTTGCTATCATATATGTCTGATAGAGCTCAGAAGCGATCACAAAATTTAGCAACGCATCCCCTAAAAATTCAAGCCTTTCATTATTTTTACCCCGAATACTCCGGTGTGTTAGTGCTGATTTTAGTAAATCTTTATCAACAAACGTATAACCCAAACGGCTTTCCAGAATTTCACAGGCCTCTTTTTTTGTCATTATTTTCCTCTTATTATTTTTTTACTGTCCAGGGCGTGTCATCAATTCATTGTTTTGCTTCAAAACGCGCATAATGGGTCAAATTTTATGCAAATTTTCGTCACATACCTGGATATGCTTCCTCAAACTTGCCTTCATTACCCTCATTTTGAAGCTAAACAATGAATTGATAACACGCCCTATTTTACTGCTTTACCTATTCGATTCCAGCGAATTTTTTTATACAAATTATAGAAGGGAACCTTTGGGTTCGAATTCCAACTCATCCAAATGCCAAACGCTTTACCAATTAAATTTTTCTCAGGAACAAATCCCCACGCCCTACTATCGCCGCTATTATCTCGATTATCCCCCATCATAAAGTACTTCCCTTCTGGCACGTCCACCTCAAAATCCCCCTCTGATCCTGCTGTTTGAGGCCAAATGAAAACAGGATATTTAACCCCTGATAAATCTTCCATTTTCTCAACCACAGGAATGGGCGGCCTATTAGGATCGATATCCATCGTATTTTTCACGAAAGTTTGGGGAACCGGTTTTCCATTGATTGTGAGTTGTTTATTTTTATAAACTACATGATCTCCAGGCAAACCAATCACACGCTTTACAAAATTTATAGAACTATCTACAGGCCAACGAAACAATGCAATATCTCCTCGTTTAGGCTCCCCTATCGACAAAATCTTTTTATTCAAAACCGGCAATCGTAAACCATAAGCAAATTGGCTGACGACGATAAAGTCTCCTGGCAATACTGTAGGTTCCAAAGAACCCGTTGGTACGCGATAAGGCTGAACAATAAAGGAGCGTATGATCCAAACGAAAAGAAAAACAGGAAAAAAAGCACGAGCTTGCTCTGCCAGAAAAGGCGTCGGTTTATTGTGCGCCTTACGTTGTCGCGCAAAAAATAAAACATCAATGAGGGCTATCCCTCCGCTCAGCAAAACCAATAAGGTAAGAATTAGTGCAAAATCAAAATTCATTTCAACGAGCCCTCTTATACTTTTTCTATCGCTAAATCGATCCAAACAGGCGGCTTCTGATGCCTACTTCTAGCTTTATATGGGAAACTAAAACAAAACGCCTTGTTGTCATTTTTTTCGATTGATTCAGCCATATCCTAACACAATAAACGATGCGCTTCTTTTTAAAAAGAAACTCCAATATACAAATGCATAGAATGGTTATGCTGGACAACCCAAAAATTTGCTTATTTTTCCTTGTCTACCTTTAAGACTGCCAGGAAAGCTTCCTGAGGAATTTCTACTTTTCCAATTTGCTTCATGCGTCTTTTTCCTGCTTTCTGTTTCTCAAGGAGTTTACGCTTCCGTGATATATCGCCCCCATAACACTTAGCTGTTACATTCTTGCGAAGGGCTTTCACCGTTTCTCTGGCAATCACGTGTGCACCAATAGTCGCTTGTATTGCTACTTCAAACATTTGTCTTGGAATAATCTCTTTCATACGTTCAGCCAACATCCTTCCTTTATATTGCGCTTGATCTTTATGCACAATAATAGAAAGTGCATCCACCTTTTCGCCATTGATCAGAATATCCAGCTTAACCAGATTAGCCTGCTCAAACCGATTGAAGGTATAGTCTAAAGAAGCATAACCCCGGCTTACAGATTTCAGGCGGTCAAAAAAATCTAACACTATTTCATTCATAGGCAAGTCATAGGTCATCGACACCTGATTCCCTGCATACAAGATTTTTTTTTGCACACCGCGTCTTTCCACGCAAAGCTGCATTACCTTGCCAATATATTCTTGAGGCACCAATATATGCGCCTCAGCAATCGGTTCATACATGGTCTCTATTTGATTTGAAGGGGGCAGCTGGGTAGGGTTAGCAATATGAAGCGTTTCTCCTTTTGTCGTCAAAATTTCATAAACTACGGTCGGCGCGGTTGTGATGAGATTGAGCTCATACTCACGCTCCAGGCGTTCTTGTACAATCTCCATATGCAACATGCCCAGAAACCCACATCGGAAGCCAAAACCCAGCGCCTCTGAGCTTTCAGGCTCATAAAACAACGACGCATCGTTCAATCGTAACTTACCCAACGCATCTCGAAAATCTTCATACTCTTCTGAACTAACAGGAAACAGGCCGGCATAAACCTGGGGCTTTACGGCCTGAAATCCAGGTAACGGCGCTTGAGTGGGGCGTGACGCTAAAGTTAAGGTATCCCCCACTGGCGCTCCATCAATATCTTTTACACTGGCAATCAAATACCCCACTTCGCCGGCATTCAACTTTTCCTGTCTTTTTCGCTTGGGTGTAAAAATACCTACCTGATCAACTAAATAAGTCCGACCTGTTGACATCACTTGTATCTTATCCCCCACCTGGACGGATCCATCTACAATACGAACCAGCGAAACGACCCCCAAATACGCATCAAACCAGGAGTCCACAATCAGAGCTTTTAGGGGCGCCTTAGGATCTCCTTTAGGCGCAGGAATCCCATGCACAATATACTCCAATAATTCCTCAATACCGACCCCTGTTTTTGCACTCACAAAAACAGCATCTTGTGTATCAATCCCAATAATCTCAGAAATTTCCTGCTTGACGCGATCAGGGTCCGCCTGTGGTAAATCAATTTTATTTAAAACCGGTAACACCTCAAGATTTTGAGAAATAGCAGTATAACAAACCGCAACAGTTTGTGCTTCGACTCCTTGAGCTGCATCCACCACCAACAAAGCGCCCTCGCAAGCAGCCAGAGAGCGAGAGACTTCATAAGCAAAATCCACATGCCCCGGCGTATCGATAAAATTCAGTTGATATGTCTGCCCATTCTGAGCTTTATAGTGCAACGTGACACTTTGCGCCTTAATGGTAATCCCTCGCTCACGCTCAAGCTCCATGGAGTCTAACACCTGTTCACTCATTTCTCGCTCGGACAAGCCTCCACATCGCTGAATCAAGCGATCTGACAAAGTGGATTTCCCATGGTCAATATGGGCAATAATAGAAAAGTTACGAATATGCTGCATAGGTGTTTTCTTTTTATCTCAAATTCAACCAGGTTCTCAACGCCTGAAATGTTTTTTTATCGAGTGCATCACTAAAAATGATAACCGGTATGTTTTTTCTGATATTTTCTAATCGAAAGTTTAAAACCAATAACTTCTCCCCTGAAAAACTATCCCCCTTTAAATAAGCCTTATACTCTTTTCCTGAACGCATTTTCAGATACCAAATCCCATCGTTCTCCACCCTTGCCCTTAACACAGACCATCTAGATTGCCGTGCAATATAACGTCGAAAAAGCATGCAAAAACTGATAACCACTGCAAAACTGGCAATCCACTGGCCCCACCAGCTCCAGGGAGCGAACAACAGAATAAGAATAGCGCCCCCATGTGTTAACAGCAAAAAAGCCGCAAAGTAGCGGGAAGGTCTTAATTCAATGGATAGTTTTTTCATTATCTGTTAGAATTACACTTTATGACACATAAAAAATTCATTTCTGATCACGACATCCAACTGTTCAAAGAGACCTTGAACAAGGCTCATCCCTTAAAAGGAAAAAATCACAAGCAACGAGATGCTTCCCCTGCCCATCCTAATCTATCCTCTGTTAAACCACAACCTGAGCCACACTTCAAATCAGAATTTGAAAAACCCCCCTCTATTCAGCTACACTCTCTCAGCACTGGTAATACCTTGCCGCCTCTTTTTCCTGTAGATCAAAGACATGAACCCAGCGTCAGTCCTGAAGAAAAGCTTTTTTTCACGCAGTCAGGCGTGTTAAAAAAACAGCTTCAAAAGCTCAAGAAAGGAAAAATGCCCATTGCTGCTTCCATTGACTTACATGGACTACATGCATCAACTGCATTGAAACAGCTAGAAGATTTTTTTGCGCACTGTACAGGGGGGCCAAGCCATTGTTTTTGCGTTATTCATGGGAAAGGACAAGACAGACCGGTTCTCAAGAATTTGGTGAACCAGTTTTTAAAACAACAAAAGCGAGTACTTGCATTTTGCTCTGCACCTTCCCATTTGGGAGGCACAGGGGCAGCACTGATTTTAATAAAATCAACTTTATAGATAGAGCTTACGCACATGAAAAATCAAACGATCATTATTGGTATCTCTGGCGCATCCGCCTCAGGTAAAAGTCTTCTAGCCTCAACCATTGTGCGAGAACTCGGGTCTGATCAGGTTATCGTCATTCCAGAAGACTGTTACTACCACGATCAAAAGAATAAACCCTTCAAAGAGCGTGAAAAAACCAACTTTGACCACCCCAATGCCTTTGATCATGCACTCTTGATTAGTCATCTTAAAAAGCTACAAAACGGTGAAACCGTTCAAGTCCCTCTTTATGACTTTACCTTACATGAACGTAAAGCCGAAACCCGGGAAGTCGGAAAACACACCATCATTGTCCTGGAGGGCATTCTTTTATTTGCAGAGCCTGAGCTGCGAGACATGATGGATATCCGCATTTTTGTCGATACCTCTCTGGATATGTGCTTACTCAGACGAATGAAAAGAGACATTATGGAACGAGGGCGTACGATGGCTTCTGTGTTTGAGCAATACGAAACGACTGTTCGGCCGATGTATTTTCAATTCATTGAGCCTAGCAAACGTCACGCTGACTTAATTGTGCCCAAAGGCGGCGCTAACCGAATCGCAACCGATATGATTAAAGCGAAAATGCGAGAGCTACTGAATAATCGGCCAACAAGCACTGTGGCTGCATGATTCATAATTTCTGGCACTGCCATATGTGACACAGCGCCTAACAGATTTGTAATCAGGGTGATCCTTCCCCTTTGTGACCCAGCAAATCCTGCCGGTCTTCAAACCCAACTCCTGCAGCCCTGAGACAACGCCCAAACGTGTGTTTCAGGTCGTGTACTCTTCTAATTTTCAGTATAAATAATTTAAATCTTAACGCGCTATATGCACGTATTTCACCGGCTTCTGCCTATCCTGCATCTGGACTTTTGCCCCCTATTTTTTATCTATTTAGTTTTTTGGGAATGGTTAATTATTTACCTCAATATAGAATATTTTGAAGCTTAAAAATGTCGATATTTTCTAATCATATTGTACCTCATTTTTTACCTTCACAGCAGGAATTGGAACCCGCTGAAATTGCTTTGGATTGTCTGGAGAAGTTAAAAGTTCTAACGCTGGCAGTTACCCGAACTGATTTTTTCGAGCAATATCCGGATCAATTAACCATTCATCAGTATTTAACCCTAATCAGCGATTTAACCGAGACTGGGTATTATCATTTGGATTTGAGCTTAAAGTCTTCAAAAGATATTCGGTATTTCTCATCGGTTAACTAAAAAACAACAAAATACTAGGATGAGACTTTGTTTGAGAAATGCTAACGTGAGCACTCTTAGACTTTATATGTATATAGGTTCTCACCTTAGTTGAGTTATTTGGGGTTGCCTTAGCAAGCCCGAGGAGAGAATTCTGCTGGAAAATGTGCAACTAAAGTGTTACAGTTATGAGTAAAGAATATATTGCTTATTCAGGTGCTGAATACACAATAGAGTGATATTACAACTCAAAAGGGAAGAGTTCTGCTTTAGAGTATTTTAAGTCATTGAATCAAGATGAGAAAATAAAAGCTTTGCGTTTATTTAAGCGTATGGGAGATGGGGGTGAAATTAAAGACACCACAAAGTTTAATTATGAGGGTGACCAAGTCTATGCTTTTAAGCCTCAGCCCGATAGATTTTTGTGTTTCTTTTTTGAGAATCAAAAAATCATTGTAACGAATGGCTTCCGGAAAAAGCAGGCCAAGTTTCCAGCGAATGAAAAACAAAAGGCTTTAAAGCATAAACAGGATTATGTTAAGCGTATAAAAGAGAATCACTACTATGACTGCTAAATCTACATTCGAACGGAAAATGGAAAATCCTGAATTTAAAAAAGCTTTTGAAGAAAGCTACCATGAATTATTGCTATCAGAGCTTTTGATTGCACTAATGGAGAAAGATCATAAAACTGTTCGGCAACTAGCGAAAGAAGTTGGGGTATCGCCAACTGTTATTCAAAAAATCCGATCAGGGGGACAGGCAGATGTTAAACTCAGTAATTTTTTGAACATCAGCCATGCATGTGGCTATAGCGTTATTTTAGAGAAAAGGAAGGAGCGAATTGTCCTTTCAAATGAACAGGGAGGGCAAGGAGTTTTTGGTAGTCGCAGCTCATCACATAAAGCAGTTCAGAGCGCAGTCACAAGAGAAAAAATTAAGGGTAAGCCTAAGCATAGGAGTAAAGCAGCTTAGGTGGCGCGATCGCAAGACAATTAAATTTCCTAAGTGCTTGAGCTGGATATATTCTCTTTGTATTTTATTAAGTCATTTTTTCTCTGGATGGATAACATCCCATTGAATGATTTCCTTAGAATTAAAAAACTCAACAGTTCTTTTCTCGGTTTTTAAAGTTAGAAATCTCCGCTCCTTGGGGCGGAGTTGCACTACGCGATGGGGGTGATACTGATTTGATATATACTAAATAAATGCGTGGTATTTGGAATCAGCTGCTTTTGACGTCAAAACGTTAACTTGGCAGCGACGCCATTATTTATGCCTTTTTTACAAATTCTGATTTCAATTTCATTGGACCAATCCCTTCAATTTTGCAATCAATATTATGATCACCTTCGACTAACCGAATGTTTTTGACTTTCATACCTACTTTCACCACCGATGAGGAGCCCTTTACTTTTAAATCTTTTATCACAGTGACTGTGTCTCCATTCTGAAGCAGATTGCCGTAGGCATCTTTAACGATTAAGCCAACATCAGCGGTTTCTTCCTCAGCCTCATTTGACCATTCATATCCACATTCAGGACAAACAAAAAGCATGCGATCCTGGTATGTATATTCGGATTCGCATTTGGGGCATTTAGGTAAGGTATTCATCATTCAATCCTATTTAGGGTGTGTCTTCAATTGATTTTTTGAACTCAAAACGCGGGTAATGGAGGGAAATTTACGTAAAATTTAACCCATTATACGCGTTTTGAGTTCAAAAAATAAAACCCAGAAGCTTTTCAGAGGTAACAAGGGAGCAGTAAAAAAAGAAGAAGCTCCTCCCTCCTTTCACAGAAAAAACACTAAACCAATGATTTAAAAGTGATTTTTCACAATACTTTTCCTATACTTAAATTTATCATAAAAACAGGGAGAGGAAAGTCAAAATGAAACATTTTACTAAGTTTGCAGCACTATTCAGCTTTATTTTGCTGCTTCTTAACCACACCGCAACATTTGCAGGTCAAGAACCTATTTTTCGTTACAGTGTGAAAAATCTTTCATCCACCCCTATCGAAACTTTTCACTGCAAATTAAACAATGACGACAACACAAAGTTTAACAAGCGTCTTCCTGCAGGCAGCGTGCCAGAACACTATATTCCTGAACAGGATCTTTCTGAGTATTGTAAAGACAATGAAAACAAACCAGTGAGAGGATACTGCAAAGTTGAAAATGAGGAAGGAACTAAATACAACGAAAAAATCATGCCTACCAACATGACCTGTAAAAAAATATCCAAACACTGCGCTTTGCATATAGAAATAGGGGAAAATCTTAAGCAAACTCTGACTTATACCTGCCCACATCCACTGATAGCAATTTCTCAAGGAAAGAGAATCTTTAGACCATTAAAATAGTGATGCCATGCACGATGATTTTCCTAAATTCAGACCGGACTATCTTTTTCTTAGGGTGTGTCGTCAATTTATTTTTTGAGCTCAAAATGTGGGTAATGGTGGCAAATTTTGTGTAAATTTGAGGAAGCATATTAAAATATGTGACGAAAATTTGCATGAAATTTGACCCATAATACACGTTTTGAGATCAAAAAATAAATTGACGACACACCCTAACCAGGCTAAAAATATAAATGAGATTTTTCCTGCCTTTCTTCAGGCACAAAATTTTCCAAAGTATTTTTAACCTGATCAATGATTTGATCAATGATTTGAGGTTTAAGATCATCAAGTGTTTCTTTAGCAAGAGCCGCCATTTCTGAAGTCCAATGATAAACATAGTAAGGATGTTCTTCTTTGCCTGCTTCTTTCAAGATTCTTTTGATTTCAGGAAGCGTCATTGAATCAAGGATCATGGTCGTAATTCTACTCTTCAATAACTGATTAACTTGATATTTTATGTTTGCTACGTTTACCTCACCATCATCATTATAAAATCTATAATATCTTTCAATAAAAGGGGTTTTCTTAGAGGAAAAATCAAAAAAGAAAAGCCGTAGATGTTGACTTCGCTCTATAAACAGTCTCATTTCATTTAAATCAAAATTTGGCGTGTTTTCTGTGTTCTCTATCAGAAGATTCCAACTATCAGGATTCTCAAGAGAAAGACCGAAAGAAAAGTAATGAGTGATATCAGGAAGAATATCTTCAAAAATTCTACTCCAATGCTCAAAACTTCTTAAATTTTCTAAGCTAGAAAAAATTTCAGAAGATCCACAACCATCGACTGAATAAACAACTTTTAGTTCTTCTTCTGTAAAAAGCGAACATGTATCTGGAAAGTCTTCATGTTTATTTTCGTTATCTGCTATTTTTTTCTCCGCCGTCATTGCAATGGTATTTTTTGAATCGCGTATTTGAATTCCTTTATTTACTAAGTACTTAAAATTAAGCATTTTTAGTGCAATCATGGGATATGGGCACCCATCAAAAAAGACATGGATGACCTCTACATCTTGAGTTCTAAAGCCTTCTAATTTAAGTTTTTGAGAGATCTCATATTCCTCTTTAACTATTCTTTCCCAAGTCATTAGATCAACAAGACTGGGAAGGGCAATTACTTCCCAACCATCTTGATCCAGTTCATAAATTCTTTTGGAGCCTCCGCTTGCAATGTAGGGAATATTTAAGAGACGATTTTCCCCATTGATAGAGACACAAAGGTTTTTTTTCTTGGATCGAATAGCAGGCAAAAGACCTTCTTTCATAGCAATGGCATATTCATCTATCCTATCTTCTATCCTATCCTCTGAGAAAAATTTGGTTTGCATATATTTTTTTTGTTGATTGGTTTGTAACTGTTCACCCGTCATTGCGAGCGAAGCGCGGCAATCCAGTCAGGAACGCCTATCCAAGACCTAAGCTTATGTGGGTTCAATAAACTCGCAGCTGGATTGCCATGCCGCTTCGCACCTCGCAATGACGGGAGGAGTCGTTACATGTGGTGAATAGTTACATTGGTTTTTATCGTCAAGATGATACGCCCTACATTTTAAATCAATTCATTCAGTTTGAAAAGAAAGGGGCAACCAGTCATTCCCGCCGAAAAACATTTTGATTTATCAATGGCTTGCATCATTTTTATGCGCGATAGGGGATATTAAGGAACGTTGCCTGGTTACTGTAACAAAAATCCCTCTCTATCATGATCAATCACCACGCAAGAGTCTTTCTAGCTTTTCTTCTGAGTCGCTCCAGAAACATCTCGTGCGCCTTTAGTTCATCTTTTAAAGGCGGTTGCACCATTAAATTTCCCTGTCGATTGGCAGTGATCTTTGCCCTGGTTACTTTCTGATGTTGCTTTGGCACTTCTGCTACTGTTAGAAAATCAATCTGGCCCACTGTCATTGCCAAATACACTTCCCCTAGAATCTGCGCATCCAGTAACGCTCCATGAAATTTACGTCTTGAGGCATCTACCTGATATCGTTTGCACAACGCATCTAGATTGTTTTTTTGCCCTGGATGCTTTCTTCTAGCCATTTTCAGAGTGTCAATAACTCGACAGTAATCTTGAATTCTTTGATATTTTCCTCCTAACTTAGCAAGCTCATAATTCAGAAACCCCACATCAAAAGCTGCATTATGAATGATCAATTCAGCACCCTGAATATACTCAATAAAAGCTTCTGCAATGTCATGAAATTTAGGTTTACCCATCAGAGATTCACGGGTAATCCCGTGTACCTGCTGTGCTGCTGCATCAATGTCTCGTTCAGGATCTAAATAGTGGTGAAAGTTAGCGTCTGAAAAAAGACGATTATTCATCTCAATACACCCTATTTCAATGATACGATGTCCTTGCTCAGGAGACAGCCCAGTTGTTTCCGTATCTAAAATAATTTGTCTCATCATTTAGAACCCTTGTTTGCCAACAAATGATCAATGGCCTCATTCGCTAAATGGTCGGCCCACTCATTTTCCTTATGACCACTATGACCTTTGACCCAATGCCATCGCACCGTATGTTTTTGAGTTAATTCATCCAATGCTTGCCACAAAGGTAAATTCTTCACCGGCGCTTTTTGACTGTTTTTCCACCCCTTTTTCTTCCACCCTGCCATCCATTGTGTTATACCCTGCTGTACGTAACGGGAGTCTGTCGTTAAATCCACCTCACAGGACTCCTTCAAACAAGTCAGGGCTTCCACCGCAGCTTTTAATTCCATCTGGTTATTCGTCGTCAATGTTTCCGCACCACTGATAGACTTTTCCCGCCCTTGGTAACGTAGCAAAGCTCCCCATCCTCCAGGCCCCGGATTCCCACGACAAGCACCATCGGTGTAAATTTCAATCTGTTTCTTCATGCAAAAATAACTTCATTTTAAAATAGGGCGTGTCATCAATGAATTGTTTAGCTTCAAAATTTGACTCATTATACGTGTTTTGAAGCTAAACAATTCATTGATGACACGCTCTAGGTCTTTCAAGCGGTGTAGGCTCAGGCTGTCCCCCTCTAATCCCCAGAGCGGAAGTCTGCGCATATGGCTTTGACTGAATCAAAACCATATCTTCCCGCACTTTTTGAGCCACCATCACATAAACTGCCCCCAAAAAAGGCCAACACAGCGCACCCACGGTTTCAAGCGGTGAGTATCTCTCAAGTTTCGACTGACTTTTAAAGGGTGGACGAAAAAAATCTGTTTTATATTGAACAATCGTGTACCCCTGGCGAGCTAAATAGCATCGCAGATACAAAGCACTGATCCATCTGCCATTCCAGGGAAACTGCTTTCTTTTATGCGAAAGCTTTCCCAATGCCCATAAGCTCGCAGGGTTAAAGCTTAAAATCAACAGGTAACCTCCTGGCCTTAATATGCGATTGGTTTCTTTCAGTAATATAAAAGGATCTGGAACAAACTCTAACACATGCGGAAAAAGCGCAACATCCACACTTTCAGTTAAAAAGGGTAACGCTCGTGGATCTACCTGAAGTCCTCGAATAAATAAAGGAAAGTCATGCTGCATGGATAAATAAATATGCTGCTGAAAATCTACCTGAGATTGTAAATCATAACGATCTTCATTAGCCCAATGCAAAAAACAACGACCTGTCGAGCCATCCAATACTTGCTCCAGTAATTTTTTTTCCATATGAAACACATCGCGACCAGGGAGTCTCTGATACCACTCTGCTATGATCCGGTTATGAGAATACATATTTTATCGTGCGCTCCACACGCCCTAAAAGCGTACCAAAGTGTTTAAAGACCCTGTGTGCTTAGAGTCAGGCTCACAAATCAATATGCTACCAGAAACTTCCCAATCCCCCAATACCAAGCGCTGACCTTGCTGCCCATTCAAATCTACCGAATACGTCTTATGCTCGTGTGTATGACCATGAATCATCTGCTTAACACCAAATTGCTGCATAACCCGACGAACCTCTGATTCGCCTGCCTTATAGAAAACACCAGGCTGACACATCAAGTGTCGTCTACTCTGCTGGCGTAGTTCTTGAGCAATTTTTTTGCGAAAACTCAAAGGCAGCTTTAAAAATAAAAATTTTGTGATGGGATGTTGAGCAATCTTTCGAAAACGGAGATGCTTAATGTCTTTTGTACAAAGAGAATCTCCATGCATGAGCAGCATGGGAGCCCCATAAATATCGATCACTGTTGGGTCTTTTAAAAGAGTACACCCTGTTTCTTTAGCAAAACGCTCCCCAAGCAAAAAATCCCGATTCCCTGGTAGGAAATATAGGGGTCTTTGTTGCGCTACTTTTCTTAAAGCAGACCATATTTTTTTGGAAAAAGGACTAATATCATCATCTCCAACCCACACATTAAAGAAATCGCCTAGAATATAGACAGCCTCCACAGACGCATCCAGCCGATTCAAAAAATCCAGAAACCTGGTCGTTATTTGGGGATAGCGTTCATCTAGATGAAGATCTGAAATAAAAATTATTTTTTTGTTCATTAGAAAATAAGGCGTACTCGCTACGTTTTTCAACTTCCGAATTCAAGATTAGACGCGTTTTGGAACAAAACAATGAAATGTAAACACGCCCTATAGATATATAACGAAAATTTGCATAAAATTTCACTTATTATACGTGTTTTGAGCTCAAAAAATAAACTGAACCTAAATTTGAAGATAATGCTATGAAAACCCGTTTTTGTCCAAGCCCTACGGGCCTTTTACATTTAGGCAACCTAAGGGCAGCGCTTTTCAATAAACTCTATGCAAAAAGACATCAGGGCACTTTTCTTCTGCGTATTGAAGATACTGATAAAGAGCGCTCTAAAATAAAGTTCTCCGATGCGCTTCAGATAGACTTGAAATGGCTCAATCTTGATTGGGATGAAGGTCCTGAAACCAATGGCAAGTTAGGCCCCTATTATCAATCAAAGCGCGCATCGATTTATGACCGGTTTTATAAAACCTTACAAACCCAGGCGCTAGCCTACCCCTGCTTTTGCACGGAAGAAAAATTAGCCCTGGCGCGCAAAATTCAACTCGGATCTGGCCGGCCCCCTCGATATTCAGGCACGTGCCGCCATTTATTACCTGAAACGGTTTCTGAAAAAATAGAAGCAGGTGAGCCCTACACCTTGCGTTTTAAGGTGAATGCAAACGAAACCATTCAGTTTGAAGATTTAATCAAAGGTCCTCAGTTTTTCCGTGCAGAGGATATTGGCGATTTTATCATTCGCCGCACCAATGGCACCTCTCCCTTCCTGTTTTGCAATGCGGTTGATGATGCGTTAATGGAAGTTTCTACCGTGCTAAGAGGAGATGACCACTTAACGAACACCCCTCGACAAATCCTGATATTAAAAGCACTCAAGCTTCCTCTACCAAGTTATGCCCATATGCCATTAATCCTTGGGCAGGATGGCAGTCCCTTGTCCAAACGTCATGGCAGCCGATCAGTTGATGAGTTACGACTAGAAGGTTTCTTGCCCAATGCTGTTCTTAATTATTTAGCACGCCTGGGACATCGTTATACAGACGATAGTTTGCTGAGTTTGGATGCGCTGATTAAAGATTTCACTCTGGAGTCTATCAGCAAAGGCCCTGCACGCTTTGATTTCAATCAACTACTTCATTGGCAAAAAACAGCGGTTTGTCAGCTAACCTACGAACAAACCTGGAAATGGCTAGGAGAAAAAATGAAAGCCAGAGTCCCTGAAGCTCAAGCTGAATTATTCATTCAAGCCATCAAACCTAATATCACTTTTCCTCTTGAAGCCGAGCACTGGATAGATATTTTTTACCACCCTTGGATATACTCTGAAAAGAGCATTCAAGTGCTCTCTCAAGCCGGTTCAAACTTTTTTGAAGAGGCACTGTACGTCCTGGAGGAAACCGGCCCTGAATATCAACTGTTCATCACCACCCTGAAAACTCGCACACAGTTCAAAGGAAAAGCACTTTTTGAACCCCTCAGGGTAGCTTTGACAAATCAATCCTCAGGGCCTGAAATGCACCATATCATGAAGTTGCTGGGCAGGGAAAAAGTAAAATCCCGTTTTATGGAAGCGCAGAAGATCTCTGGCTACCCCCCCCTTTAAACATGGTAAGCACCTTTCGCTGAGCACATATTTCAACCTAAATTAATCAGTTGAAAACGTAGCGAGAAGGACTAAGGCGCTAAAGATAAAAAATATTTCGCAGATTCAATATATTAGACCTTCGCAGCAGTTTCCAACTGCCGAATGTAGGTTTATCGAACCATAAGGATGAACATGCAATGCAAACACCTGAATACAATATTTTCCTGGTAGATCGCTCTAACCACGCTGACTATGCAAATCAAACATTTCAATGGCTTTATGATGATTTTGCTCTCAGCCAACGCTTCGTGGAAGAGCATGAAGAAAGCTATTACGATTCCGATGAAAATTTTACTGAGGAAGAAAAGCTTCTATTTGAAATGCACCAAGAAAATGCATCTTATAATGCCACTCATAATGAAAAGATAATAAGAGGTTATTTTAAAAAGGAAAAGGCTTTAGTCGCTTACACTAAGCAAAAGGGGGAATGTGTCGGATATTTAGTATGGGATGTTTCAGAAAAGGGCTATGGCATAAAAATAGTTTCTGTAGGTGTTCAGATAGATCACCGGAGAAAAGGGCTGATGAGCTTAATGATTCAAACGCTTTGTGAGCAGTATCCTCAATCAATGGTTTTAGCCCTTACATCGACCCCACCTGCAAAGAAAGTTTATGAGAATGCAGGCTGGACATTGATAAAAGACAATAGAACTGAGAAACTTAACGAATGTACTAAAGTTTATTTCAGGGTCTATAAATTAGATTATTGTTTTGATATTCATCAAACTATCCTTGAAGAAAATCCAGCATATCAATCTATCCCAATAATAGAAAATGAGCTGTTTCGTCAAAGATTAATTGAGCGAGATACCGCCTGGACAGATCGATGGGAAAAGATGGTCCAATCAACTCTAAGTGAGTTTCAATTTAGAGAAGACAGTAATAGCAATACTACATCCTACTACAAGCCCACCGTTCCACTTTCTGCACTATTAAGTGAACCTCCAAAAGGTTTAAGCATCCAAATCTGCCAAGAATATGAACATGAAGTAGTAAAAAACCCTGAGGCATATCAGCCTCAAATGAAGTACTACCCCTTGACCTTGGATGAAGAAGGTAATTTAGCAGAGCCATTTTTCTTTCACCTAGAAGCTTACAGGAAAAATTATCTTGCTATTTGTTATGATGGAAAGATATTAGAGCACAAGGAAAAAAAATCCTTTAGTAACCTTGAGGGTTATCTTCATGGCTCCTTTGAACATCTCATTGGTATTCATTCTGGAGCTGCTGACTTTAGATATCAATCCACCAACACGGGTGGTTACTCAGGAGAGAGCTTCATTATGGTTTTAGACAAACTACCTGAGCGTCTCTTTAGGCTAATGTTACCTTCAATCCATGAGAAACAAAGCTCCACTCCTCTTTCTAGTAATCCATCTAGTTTCGTTGCCAATCTGCATCAAGAAACCTCAGATCAAAAATCAACTAAAAAGAGGAAAAGAGAAGATGATGAGGTTAGTAACCCAGGTGACAATAAAAAAGCCCGACTTTTAGAGCAATCAGAAAATAAAAGCTCTCACTCTGAAAGTGATGATGAATTTAATCTTCCATTTACCTGAGCTTTTTTAGGACGTGTCAACAATTAATTTTTTAGCTTCAAAACGCGTATAATGGGTCAAATTTGCATAAAATTTGCCTCCGTTATACTCTTCTTTCCCAAAAAAATCTTCCTGGGTCTTTGCATTTCCTAGGGTGCGTTTACATTTCATTGTTTTGTTACAAAATGTAGGTAATGGAGGCAAATTTTGAGTAAATTTGAGGAAGCCTATTCATATAGGTGACGAAAATTTGCTTGAAATTTGACCCATTATACGCGTTTTGGAACAAAACAATGAAATGTAAACACACCCTAGAAACCTTCATACAAATATGATATAAAGCAGAGATTCCCTTAGAGGCCGGGATGGCGAAATTGGTAGACGCGCCAGACTCAAAATCTGGTAGTGGCAACACTGTGTCGGTTCGAGTCCGACTCCCGGCACCACTGAAGTATACAAACTTACTTTCAGCACCCCCTAAAAAACGCATCAGCGATCATCAAAAGAAACCATGAATTCTGAATGGGTATCTAACACGCGTTTTGTTTGCAGTTTGCTATAAATAGAAGGATTTACAACCAAGCGTAAAACGCCTTTAAACGATGGATCCACAGCAATAGAGTTTGTCGCTTTCTCGGTGACCAGGAGCGGCACAACACCTTGTGCTGAAGATGGTCCCACACTAGAAACTCCTTTTCCTGAATAATGACACAAAATCTCTACTTGCTTTCCAGATGATGTGGAAGAAATTTTGGCCATTTCTGTCAATGCCGACTGGGGGGGAACAGTAACACTACCCGATGAAAAAACCCATTGCGGATTTCCAGTTATGGATTTGCAGTAAAATTTAAGCTCCGCATCGGTATAATTTTGCATCTCTATTTTAAATTGCATCCCTTCTGAAAATGCTGCCTGAACAGGCAACCCACATAAAATAACCCAGAAAACCCATGAAGTCCTTTTCATCTCCTCTCTCCCTTTTATCAGCAATTCCCGCCCTATTGGGCAAGAATCGCTTCCCTTGATTGGCGCGGCTCGCAAGCCAAGCTTGCGATCGCTTTTAAGGGGGAGAATCGCGATTCTCCCCCTTAACATCCCCCATCGCGAATGAAAAATGCTGCAATCCTTTGATAAATCGAAGTGTTTTCCGGCGGGAATTACTGCTTTTTCATCCTCACAGATCCTGTTCTTCACAGCCTGGAAACTGTGAAGACAGGGTCTTAACTTATTTTAGAAAGCGTCCCAGCAGGTTTCCACTTTTTCATGGGTTTAACGGCAGCATCAAATTAACATTAGGATGCGTTTTGATTTGCTTCAGGATTTCTGCCTTAATGGATGCATCAATCTCATCATGGTCTTGAGGATAGCAATAATAGCTAATTTCTACCTCCATACCATAAGGTTCTTTATCCAGTTTAATGCGCTCTTGTATGTGCACATCAAATGTCATCAATTTGGCAAGCATTCGATTCCGCCGTTTAAGCCACTCATTTGAGTATTCTTTATTGTCTTTATAAATCTGATGCAAAATCGATTTTGTCACAGAAGCAAATAAAGTTTTTGCCTCCTCTACATCACTTTCATAAGTCAGCAGCCAATGCTGCTGATACTCTATGAAGTTGCTATGTTTGGAACAATTAATCACAGGATGAATAATCACCAAGCCATTCGGCACCTTAATGCTTCTACCACTTGTCCTATGACTAGAAGCTGCACTCGCTTCAAACAGCCTAAAATTTAAGATCCCTAAATCATAAACATAACCTGAATAATCTTGAATCTGGATATAGTCTCCCTCAGCAAATACATCTCGCCAATTGATAATGAGCCACCCAACCAAATTCATGACTAATTCTTTGTTACTTAACACCAATGCCGCTGAAACCAAACTCAATGCTGTTAGCAAATGTGTAAATCCCTCTACCCATATCTTAGCGACAATAAAGATAAAAATTGAAGAAACGCCATAAAACAAACGAATCTTAAAACGCTTTCTATCTTTTGCTGCCTCGTGTCCACGCGAATAGAGATAATAAGCCATGATATAAATCAATGACAAAATAATAATACTGATTAACGTGTTGGCAATATTGGTATACAGATCGTTAATAAACAATTTCGATAACATGGAAAAGTGCCCTCAGTCTTAATTTTAAGCGTATTTCCCTTTCATTTTTTTGTTACAAAGTGTAGGATGCGTCTTCAAATTTTCATGACATATCCAGCTAGATATATGATGAAAATTTGCTTAGAATTTGACCGACCCATTATCCTAAATTCAGTCGTTTCCAACGACTGAATTTAGGATTATACGCCTTTTAAACTAAAAAAATGAATGGAAGGCCCTAAAAGCATGCTATCTTTATGCTGCTATAGCACATCAAAACATTGATCTTAGGAGTGCCTTTATGCAAACCCAACCCACTTCAGGGAACAAGCTCAATCTGTTTCTGTTAATCATCGCTTGCATTGCTGCACTCTCTGGATTTTTATTCGGCTTTGATACGGGCATCATTTCCGGTGCTTTCCTATTTATTGCACAAGAATTTAACTTATCCCAAGACATGAATACCCTGATAATCGCGTCTGTATTATTAGGTGCCATAATCGGCTCAGGTATCAGTGGACGGTTCTCAGATAAATTTGGCCGACAAAAACTCCTCATTGCTGCAGCCATTATTTTCTTAGCCGGCACCCTGGGCAGTGCCTTCACTCCGAGTGTTCCTCTTCTAATCACTAACCGCATTCTCTTAGGCTTTGCCATTGGAATCGCCTCATATACAGCTCCTCTTTATATATCCGAAATTGCGCCTCCAAAATACCGAGGGGCGCTAGTTTCTCTAAATCAGCTTGCCATTACCATTGGTATCTTGTTCGCTTACCTGACCAACTTTGCGCTAGCAGATGGAGAAGAATGGCGCTTAATGCTAGGTATTGGCGTGATTCCCGCTCTTGGATTATTGATTGGAATGATTTTCCTACCCGAAAGCCCTCGTTGGATGCTTTCAAAAGGAAATCCAGAAAAAGCCAAAAAAACACTTCAGTCGGTTCGGAAGGAGTTCAATGTCGAAACAGAGCTTTTTAACATCCAAAAAAATCTTCATTTAGAAATGGCGGAAGGAAAAAAAAATGGGTCTGTTTTATTACAAAAATGGGTAAGGCCGGCCTTAATCGTCGGTCTCGGTCTGGCTTTCTTTCAACAAATGACCGGCATTAATGCCATCATCTACTATGCCCCTGCCATCTTCAAAATAGCAGGCTTTGAAAGCACTACCACAGCCATCATTGCCACAGTAGGTATTGGTATCATGAATGTGATATTTACACTGATTGTATTACCTCTAATCGATAAAGTAGGTCGCCGTCCTCTCTTGCTTCTTGGCCTTGCAGGTATGCTGTTTGCACTTTGCATCTTAAGTATCGCATTTCTTCAAGGATCAGAGGATTTAGGTATATTAAAATGGTTTGCCTTCTGCAGTATCCTTCTTTATATTGCCTCCTTTGCCATTGGCCTGGGACCCATCATGTGGCTCATGTTCTCAGAAATATTCCCGTTAAGCATCAGAGGATTCGGCGCCGGCATCGTGGCTTCCTTCCAATGGGGATTTAACATGCTCGTTACGTTGACTTTCCTAACACTGGTAAAATTCTTAACACCTGGCGGGACTTTCATACTTTTTGCCATCATCAGTTTTATCGGTATTCTCTTCGTTTACTACATGGTGCCTGAAACGAAAGGGCTTAGTCTTGAAGAAATAGAAGCCAACTTACTTGAGGGCAAAAAAAGTCGAGACCTTGGGAAAACTTTGGATATTTAGCCCGGCATGATGATATTTCGATGCTTTATCACAATTTTTTCCCTGACGCTTTTTTTCCATACCCCTGCTTTTTCAGACTCACGCCTAGTTTACCCATTGAAATCTTCAGAAGATCAAAAACGCTTCCAACACTGGATTCACCAAACACGCTGCCTGGTTTGTAAAAATCAAAACATTGCTGAATCCAATGCCAGTTTGGCAAAAGATCTCCGCCAAAAAATTTATGAACAGATTAAAGCTGGGCATTCTGATCCAGCCATTCAAGACTATCTGGTGGAACGCTATGGCGAATTTATTCTCTTTGAGCCCCCATTTATTCCCTCAACCTATTTGCTATGGTTAACCCCCTTCATCTTGCTGATTCTCGCGATAAGTTGTCTCTTTTATATGCTTTATCAACGACAAAAATATCATCACTAAGCCCCCATCGCTTAGGGGAACTCCGCCCCAAGGGACAAAGGCCCCTAATTTTAGGGCGCGTCATCAATTTCAAAAAAAGCCATCAAAACAAACAACCTGTTGTTTTTTATTGATTTTACCTTTATCCTATAAGCTTTCACATGAGGGGGAGTATTTTCATGAAAAATTACGCAGAAAAAGCACTACTATCAGATCCATTTATAAAAATGGCACCAAGGACAACCATTTAAATCATTCACTCTCTGAAATTAACTGTTCTTTTTATCGAAAAATCACACAAGCAGCTCAACATTTAAAGCTCAATCAATATATTACTCAAAGCGATATTCTTGTGCTGGGTCAGAGCAATAAATTTTATCAGTTAAAAAGTATTGATTTAAGTGGAAATCAACAGATCAGAAATAAAGCGCTTCTTTTCCTAACTATTTACTTTCCCACACTGGAAAAAATTAATTTAAGCGGTTGTGAAAAAATCTCAGATGAAGGTCTTCGCTCATTGGCCATTTACCTTCCCAAATTAAGAAAAATCACAATAGACAACTGTCCTCAAATTACAGATGATTGCATTTCTTTGCTGACCACCTGCTTTCCAAACCTAAAAATCAAGCAGCGTTGTGATCAAACCTGGGTTGATTCTCTTCAAGTAACCGGTTTTTCATTTCTAGCTAGCCAATTTAATCAAACTGCTAATCTTAATATAATTGATATAATTGATATAATTGCTCCAAAAAAGTATATCCCCGTCTTCGTAACACCACCTCTATCTAACCATCAAAATATAGGCTCCTTTATAAGCAATCTAGCCTCCTCCTCCATGAAGCTTCTCCCTGCTTTCCACACTGAGACCAAAAGTATTCATTTAGATAAACACCTCAATGTCACTAACAACGATGTTATATCACTAATCACACAAGAAGGCTCTGCGTTTGAACTCAGAAGTATTCATCTCAATGGCCCCCACCCAATAACCGACGAAATTATCATTTGGCTGGCTAATAACTGCCCTCAACTTCAAAGGATTCAATTAAACGAATGTGAGCAAATCACTCATGAAAGCCTCTCTCTTCTGGGGGAGCAATGCTCTAAACTCAGAAGCATTGATATAAGTGGTTGTCAGCAAATCACTCATGAAAGTGTTTGTTTATTTCTAGAGCACTATAAAAGTCTAGTGGAACTGACTCTACCTGATGATCAAACATTGTTGGGTACCCAAATTGCAGATTGGCTGAATTCTCAGCATCAACAAAATATAACAATTCATTATTAACTCACCTTACGCAGAGGCTTTCAAGAGCTGCAGCTCGTTAAACATCATTTGATTAGCCTTGAGGAGCAATTTTTGTTTAATGGCAAAATGATTCAGAGAAGTTTTTACTTTCAAAAGCTCGAGCTTGCAAAAAGCGATCATTGAGGCAAACAGATGATTACATTGGGTGCGAGTGGTTTTGGTAGGAGACTTTGACAAGCTGGCATTTTGTTTAATAGATTTATGAAACTCTTCAATTCGCCACCGTTTTTGGTAGACTTCGTAGATGCGGTCAGCATCAATTGACAAATCATTTGTGACCAGATAAAGCGTCCCAATGGATCCGTCCTCGTTTGTGAAGACTTTTTTGAGAAGCTTAACAGGGAAAAACACATCCCTAAGATAGACAGTGAGACAGTCACCGTCGTTCCAGTCCAGTGAATTAATCTGTTGAAATTGACCGCTTTTAGCATCTTGTCCTGTCAATGCTACGCACCGATTTGACTTGATACCAAAAATAAAATTTTTGTTCAGAGCTTCATGAATGAAAACCATATTTGCTTTTGAGCCAAACCAGTTATCAGCCAGCACGTAATCAAAGAGCACCTGATTATCAATAGCTTGCTGAACGAGAGAGCGAAACATGACATTTTTGCTGATACTGGATTTTCTCTTTCGCCTACGAGTTTCAATATCAGAATAAAGGATATCTTTTTTCACAATGTCATACCCCACAGGAAGCGCTACGTCCCCATAACGAACAAGACATGAAAGAAGATTGATCCCTTTTACATGTCGATGTTTGGCATGCGAGAAATGCCAACAATTGACCTCATTTTCATCCGTATAGCTTTTCTCTGAGATGGTATCATCCAGCAACAGAACACCTCCTCTAGCTTCCTGATGGCGGCGCACCTCAGTCTTGATGTAACTCCAAAGCTCCTTACCACCATAATCTTCTGCCCGCAAAAGCCGACTGACTTGATCGTGACTGATCTCTCCATCCAGCATCGCTGACAAGCCCGTAGCCGTCGCATGATGATTTTGGCTAATCAGATAATCGCTATAAATATCTAATAGTTGTTTGTTCATCGTCCTTTTCCTTTTAAAAACAATGAACAAAATTTAATTAATTTACAGCATTAGTCAATGGGGAGCGCGTAAGGTGAGTTATTAAAACTGCTGTCACGCAGCAATCCAGCTAGATTAAGTTTTGTTGAAGAGTCACTATTCATCACATGTAGCTACTCCTTTTCGTCATTGGATGGAGCGAGGCGACGTGGCAATCTAGGCAACAGCTTCTATCTAAAGCCTAAAGCTTATTGACGACATGGAATAAGCATGACACAGTTCAATAAGCACACCCTCATTTGCTGAAACAAAACAGGCGATTTAGAATGGAAGCTCTTGCTTATCCTCACATGACCAATAGCATGATCATCGTATTTTTTACGATCACTTTCATCTTACTTTCTTTCTCAAAATTCATTCGGCTTTCACCTATATGGAAAGCAACGGTAACACCACTTGCCTCCATTATTGGCAGCGGATTTCTGATTGTAACGCCACTGCTTGTTTTGCTGGTGGGTCAGTATGCCATTTTTGCCATCATAGGAATGGTCCTACTCGGGTATTTGATTGGTTATGTGATGAGATTCAACATTTATCATGTCGAACCTCTGGTAAGAAAATCTAGCCACAAAACGGTTGTGCTCCCTCTAGAACGTTTTTCATTTTTAGTTTTAGGGATTGCCTATATCATTTCGGTTCCCTTTTATATCAAATTATTATCCTTGTTTTTTCTAAGAGGTTTTCAAGTAAAAAGCGAAATCATTGCCAATATCATCTCAACAGCCTTACTTGCATTCATAGGTATAATTGGGAAATTCAAGGGATTCAAAAGATTGGAATCTATGGAAGAATATGCTGTCAACATCAAACTCTCCATCATATTTTCCATGATCATTGGTTTGATCATTTACAACATGAACCTGTTTGAGGCCCAGCAATGGCAGCTCAACATGAATATGCCCATTTTCAATAAAGATACCCTCCCAAAATTATTGGGCGCATTGATTATTGTCCAAGGATTTGAAACCTCCCGATTTATCGGTTTGGTGTATCGCCCTCAGGTGCGCGTCAAAACGATGCGATATGCACAATTGCTTTCAGGTTTCATTTATATTGTCTTTGTTGCTCTATCACTCGTTATTTTTGGCAGCATCAAAACGGTATCGGAAACTGCCATCATTGATATCAGTGAAAAGGTTGCCTTTGTTTTGCCTTATTTATTAATTCTGATGGCAATTCTAAGTCAGTTTAGCGCTGCCATTGCAGACACAATTGGTGCCGGGGGGTTGTTTTCAGAAGCCACGTCAAGACGTTTAAAGGCCAGTAATAGCTATGTTTTCATTGCTATCATTGCAATAAGCCTTGTCTGGTTAACAAATATTTTCCAGATTATCACACTGGCATCTCGTGCCTTTGCTTTATATTATGCAATTCAATCGCTGGAATCGTCGATCATCGCTTACCACCAAAAGCAGGGTTGGCGATCAGCCTTGCGGATGGTTTTTTTCTCATTGATGTTCATTGTTTTGTCAGGCATAGTCATTTTTGGTGTTCCAGTTTAGCGTGCGTGCATTGTTATGATTTTTTGGCTGATCATTCTCTCAATCACTTTGATTGCACTTTTTTTAGCAGTACCTCATTTTTCCAAAAATCGATGGATTGCGTGCTCTATTTTGATTTTAATCCCTTTGGCAAGCTTTACAATTTACTTAACTTCCGAGCGTTATTCACAGTGGAGACAATATCTTCATTTTCAGCAAGAAATGACAACCGCTAAAACAGAAATTCAACAAACAGGCCAACCAAGGACGCTGATTCATCAACTGAAGAAAAAAGTAAAACGCTCACCCAACGACCCCAAAGCCTGGTATTTTCTTGGCAAACTGTATCTGAGTACTCATCAATATACGAAAGCACATCAAGCATTCACTCAAGCACAATCATTAGACCCTCATCATCAGGAAGTTCAGTTTTTGGCGATTCAGGCCGCTTTTTTTATGCGCCATTCACTCACCCCTGAAGAGAAAAATTTCCTGGAAGCTCATCTGAAAAAACAACCTGAGTCCATTTCAGTGCTTGACCTACTCGCAACCAACGCGTACCAAACCAGAAACAACCGCCTCGCAATCCAATACTGGGAGCAAGTGTTGAAATACTTACCTCATGAGGCTACAGCAGACCGACAAGCTATTTTGAATAAAATTGCTCAAGCAAAAAATAAATTGAAGGCACCCCCTGGTCAGAGGTGACTTTTAACACAACTCTTGATAAATTAACGGTAGGACGTGTTTACAGCTCAATGTTTTGTCTCAAAATGTGTAAGGTAACCTCATGAAAAAACAGTTTTCAGCTTTTTTTTTCCTCTCTTTATTGTTCGCAATAAACCTCCCTGCCATCGCAGCTGATGTCACCAAAAGCTCATCCATCGAACAACAATTGGCAAGTCAATCCACTTTACCTGAGATTAAAAGAGCCGCTGAAGCAGGCGATCCTGATGCCCAATATGCCTTGGGTTATTTATATTATTATGGAAGAGGCGTCCCTCAAGACATTAAGCTAGCCAAGCAATGGATCAAAAAAGCGGCTAACCAGGGCCAACAACAAGCAGTACAGGCAGAAAAAATCTTATTAGGCACTGTACCGTCCATTCAACCCAAAGTGAATCCAATTCTTCAGCCCAATGGTGAATCCCCCGACAAACCACATGCGCCTGTACCAGGTCGTCAGGAAATGAAAAAAGCGCCTGTCGTTGTTCATGATCAAAAAGCAGTATCCAACATTGTAGAAACTGAAAAGCCGGTGCTTCAACAGAAAACAATATCTTCTGCTAAAAACGTGGCAAATCCTGTCGCACCAGTGAAAGTTGCCAATCCTCAATCCACGACAAAAAATGCATCAAAAGCCCCCCCAGCAAAAGAGATCAAGGTCACTCCTACCCCTACCACACAGAAATCCACTTCCGCACAGAAATTCAAAGACACAAAAGGTAAGAGCTACTTCACCATCCAACTGCTCAGCTCTTCAAGCAAACAGGATGTCATGCGTTTTATCGCAAAGAGTCAACTCAAACAAGCGAGCTATTACGAAACTTATCGGAATGGCCAAAAATGGTATGTAGTTGTGCATGGAAAATACCCTTCTCGCCAGGCTGCATCTGCTGCCATCAAGAAGCTGCCTGAGTCCATTAAAAAGAATGGTCCCTGGGTGAAATCTTCTCAGTGGGTGGATAAAGAGATCAGCAAGAAGCAATAAGGGGAGTGATGCGCACGCTTTGTGCGCACTTCCTTAGACTTCCAGGTCAGAACTACCTTAGTTAAAGCTTTTGTAAGAGTGACACACTTGTTCGGAAATTTCGTTGATTTGGTCTTCTACCTCCGAAATTCTATCATTAAACAAGCAAAAGACTTGTCCTAACTTTCCAGTATCTTCTTCCTTTCCATAGCTTCGACCAAATGCATTATTATCTTCAATATAAGCTTCTGTCATCTGTTTTATACAGTCTATTTTTTCTTCTGGTTTAAGGTGACCTGCTTTAAAAATCGCGTCTATATCACTAGAGAATTGCTTTGCTAGCTTCTCTCTTTTAACTGTTAGCTTATAACCAATGACTCTTAAAAAATTATGTTTAAGATCACCCTTTTTATATTGATTTAATGCGGCAATATTTGCATCAAAAACCTGCTTCATGTGATCAAGTATATCTTCCGCAGGCGTTTCATACATATTATAATCAAGATTTTTGTTGCAGTGCCCGCTCACCTGTTTAGGCAATTTGTGAAACGTTAATACTTTCACATCAGAAAGATCGACCTTTTTTTCCTGAAAATGGCTTAACAAGTGATAAACATTATAAAGACTTGGTTTATAGTGCCCACTATACGTATTGATTTCCTTTAGCTTTCCATCTTCAATTTTAAGCTCCCCTGCCGCAAAAACAGGTGCCCCTCCATTCATTGATGAGTGAAGGAAGACATTACCATGTTCATCTAACTCTCCACCTAAATGTTTAAAGAATGAAATTTCACCATTGGCATTAACAGTAAACGCAACATAACCCGCTTTATCATGAGCAATGAATTTAGACGAATCAAATTTTTCTCCCTCATGATAAAACTCTCCTCTATATATCATAAGTCTGCGTTTTGCTCTCTCTTCAGCGGTAAGATACGTAGGCGGATCAAATTTATCTTCCGTTTTATCCAGCGCATTTACATCAAGCAAATGTCTGTTCCTTATTGCTTTTCTAATCGTTAAGTCAGGAGCCAAATAGCCTTCAATTTTATCTATTATTCTGAATGATGGATCTATATCAATTTCATCTAAAATTTTAGGGGCTTGATTAGGGATATAATCAGGATTGTAGTCTCTGTATAACTCTCTCTCTATCATCATAAGAGCAATTTGATCGCTGACACGCATGTCAGGATTTTCCCAAGGATTAAGATCAAAAGCGAAAATAAGAAAAACCAAAGCTGCCTCTTTTTCTTTTCGGCTGGCTCTTTCACTCGTACAGCAATCCCACGCTAAATCAACTCGAGTGCCTAACGTTCCCATTTCTGATTTATAATACTCATGATTGCTATACATTTCCCCCCCCTCTGAAGAATGGACATAATTTATTTTGTCATTTCAGTATTAAGATAATCTTAAAATTGGGGTAATTATTCACCCATCAGCGAGCGAAGCGAGGCGGCAATCCAGACAGGAGCTTGTGTCGAAGAGGCAAGCTTATGAGGCTTTAATAAGCTTGGGGCTGGACTGCCGCGCTTCGCTCGCAATGACGGCGTATAGTAAGAGTATGCCTTCCATGGCCGGGACGATAAAAATCAAAGAAATCACAACGCGCTTTTCTTCCAGGCTTGATGTCCACGCAAATAAGCTGGAACGGCTGCTTCTGCGGTTACAAAGTTTTTTTGTAGGTACTCCACCTCTGCCAGCGTAAGCAGCGTAGTGGCTCTTGGGTAGCATGCGACATGCACTTGAGACAGTATTTCTTTACAATGCGCATTCAATGCATTGTCATAAACTTCCCATGCATTCCCTACCCCAACCCAACCTGAATGTTTGGGTATCACAAGCAAATCAGGTGCTGCCAGGCTATCTGGAATTACCGTTTGCATCCTCCCTGCAGCATCTGCTTGATACCCGCCCCAATAAACTTCACCTTGATAAGCATTAAAACCCACCAACACCTGAGCACAATTCCAGGTTTCAAAAGCCTCTTGTGCACAGGCTCTCAGGCTAGAAATCAAAATCACCGGCAACTCATGCACAAATGCCAATGCTTGAACCACACTGCTAGAAATTCTAAGCCCAGTAAAACTCCCAGGTCCTATCCCTAAAACCAAAGCGTCCAGGTCAGACAAAGAAAGCCCTCCATCTACACATAATTGTTCAATAACAGGCAATACCTGTTGGGCGCTATGACGCTGTATCAGTTGGTCATATTTCAAGCACTTCTCCTCCGTGCTCAGCGCCACAGAAAATAATGCAGAAGAAGTTTCAAGGGCAAGTAGTTTCATGATGATTGGATCGATATGTTTTATGTTGTAGGGTATAAGTGACCTCAACGCCAAACAAAATAATAAGCCAGACGATGTAAAGCCAAACTAAAAATAGCGGTATCACCGCTACTGAACCATAAATCACCTCATAAGAAGAGGAATAGCGAATATACACGGCAAATATTCTTTTAGCACATTCAAACAGGAAGGCAGCCATGAAGCCTCCTACCAAAGCATAACGAATTTTTACTTTACAATTAGGAACAGAAGTATATAAAAATACAAAAGCTAAGCCTGTCAAACCAAAAGAAATGATCACAGAAAAAGTCGTATAAACTGTCTCCCACAGCGTAAAGGATGTGATGTACTTAACCAATGCCAAACCCAACGCTATAAGCACTGGTAACAATGTTAAAATTCCCCAATACATGAGAAAGGCAGCCACACCTCGACGATGCGAGCGTGTTCGCCAAATATGATTGAACGCTTTTTCCATACTAAAAATCAACAATACCGCTGTAATCAATAAAAATGCAGAACCAACCATAGAAAGCGTTAAGGCTTGCTGTAAAAATTGATGTAAATAGACTTGAATGGTTTCAACCGACCCCGCAACAAAATGATCTACCAAAAATGCTTCCAGCTGCCCCTCAAAGTGCTTGAACGCCGGGAATGCTTTAATCAATGCCAAACTACTTGCGAGCAAGGGTATCAAAGATAATAATGTGGTATAACTCAGTGAAGCCGCCCATACAAAACAGGCATCCCGGTCAAGCTGAGCCAGGAATCTCTGACTGAATACCCAACATAATTGAAAAATTTTTTTTATCCATGCTAGCATTAGTCCACTCCTATAAATCAAAATAGATAAACCATCCGATGATTGAAATACTTATTTTATACTATAGCCGCTATGGAAACACTGCTGCCATGGCTGAATTCATTGCCCGCGGTATTGAGCAGGTTGAAAATGCTGCCAGCAAAATCCGGACTGTTCCTCCAGTAACCGCAGATACGCAAGCACCTCTGAAAGAAAATATTCCTGAATCAGGCCATCTTTATGCAACACTAGATGACCTTAAAACCTGTGATGGCCTGGTACTCGGCAGCCCTACTCGGTTTGGCAATATGGCTGCACCTTTAAAACACTTTATTGATTCAACAGCAGGTCTCTGGTTAACAGGGGGTCTTTCAGGGAAGCCCGCTGCCGTCTTCACTTCCACTGCTTCACTACACGGTGGACAAGAAACCACGCTTTTAAGTATGATGCTGCCACTGATTCATCACGGAGCACTCCTGGTAGGTCTTCCTTATGATACGGTGCCTGAATTAAACACCACTACCACAGGCGGAACGCCTTATGGCCCCAGCCATGTAGCAGGCGGAGATAGTAAAAATCCGATCAGTGCTGAAGAAAAAAAAATGTGTATCGCGCTAGGTCAGCGTCTAGCAGAAATAACGGTAAAATTGAGATCATAAACTTATGAAAAGACTGTTTTTGCACCTGGGAATGATCGCATGGGTCATTATACTCTCAAGCTGTGCCCCTCATGATTTAAACACTACGATTGAAGATGTTGACCAAAATGCACTGTCCTACCTGACTCCGGGAACAGAGCACACACGATTAATATCAGAAGAAAAGCAAAAAAAACTCATGGAAGATTATTTAACCCATTATTTTTCCCCCTGGGATGACCATTCAAAAGATGAAATTGCAAGCCGGAATAAAAAAATCCTGAAAACAGAACAGCAGCTCATTGCCAACTTTAAGCAAAAGCCTGGATGGGGCCAAAACTCTCAACCCCATCCCGTTGAATGGATGATGAGCATTGAAGACAAGATGGATTTAGACAACTTTCCTAATGCAAATCAAAAAGCCATTATCACAGAATCCAGCAGCTTACGATTGCTCCCTACACGAAGACCTACTTTCACCAGCTTAAAAGAAGCAGGACAAGGCTTCCCTTTTGATAGCCTACAAACCTCCTATCTACCTAATAGTGTTCCTGTGCTCATTTTGCATACGAGCAAAAATAAAGCCTGGCATTTTGTCCTTGCACATAATGTGTTTGGCTGGGTTCGATCTAATCAGGTCGCTCAAGTCAACCAAAACTTCATTCAAAAATGGAAAACGGGTAAGTACCTCACACCTGCCGTATTAGGTGCGCCTTTAAAAGCCAAGAATGGCCAATTTCTTTTTTATCTTCGCTTAGGTTGTATTTATCCTGCCGCACCTAACTCACAAAAAAATACCTATACCATCCTCACTGCCCAAAAAAACTTAAATGATAAAGCCATCATCAGCCTAGTACCCGTAACAGAAAATCTCCTATACGAAGCCCCTATTCCCATAACACCTCATCACATTGCTCTATTAGCCAACCAAATGATGGGAGAACCTTATGGTTGGGGCGGCCTTTATGGTTATCGTGACTGCTCGGCCGCCATGGCAGATTTATTTGCACCTTTTGGCATATGGCTGCCTCGAAACTCAAGGGATCAACTGAAAGCCTGGAAACATATTTCACTGGCTGGACTCAAAAATTCAGAAAAAAAGAAACGGATCGAGGATAAAGGTATTCCCATGTTGACCTTGATCGGGTGGCCTGGGCATGTGGGGCTTTACCTGGGCGCCTATAACAATCAAATTTATTTCTTTAACACAGTTTGGGGTCTTCAAACCAGTCTGTTATTCGGAAAAACCGGCAGGGCTGTCTTTGGAAAAACCATTATCAATCCGCTGAACCTGGGCGCCGGATATTTTAATATCAAAGCGACGATGCTGGATAAAGCAACCACTATGACATTTTTAGGAGAACCCCCTGAAAATGATGAAGTCAATTAGAGTGTGTCATCCATGAATTTTTGTAACTATCCACCCGTCATTGCGAGCGAAGCGCGGCAATCCAGGCAGGAGCTTGTATTGAAGGATCAAGCTTAAATGGCTTTTATAAGCTTAGATCTGGATTGCCACGTCGCTTCGATCCTCGCAATGACGAGAGAAGTAGCTACATGTGGTGAATAGTTACAAATTTTTTAGCTTCAAAATTTGACCCATTATACGTGTTTTGAAGCTAAAAAATTTATGGGTGACAGACCCTAAAGTCCAGCACCTTCAATAAAGCCTCTCGCTTCACCTCCCCGACCAAACGACAGCGGGGTAATTCCAACCCATTTTCACCAAAAAACAAAATAGCAGGAGGGGCAATCACGTTCAAATATTGCAACAAAGCCCGACTTTCCGCATCTACTGGTGTCACATCTACCTTCAACCGTTGAAAATCACTAAGCTTTGACAAAATTTCAGGATCCTGAAACAAGGTCTTATCCATGACTTTACAGTAAGCACACCAGGTTGCATAAACATCCACCAGTGTCCGTTGCTTATGCTTCTGCGCTTCAGCCAATGCTGCCTTTAAGTCGGCTAAAGACCGTATGACTTTAAATTCACCGCCTACATGCTCCGATGACTTGTGATTCACTTTACCAGCAATGTGTTTTAAGGGCGCAAACAAATCATCGCTTCCCATAAACCCTCCAATCATTAAAGAAACACCATAAATCATCATCACCAGACCTAACCCTCGACGAAGTGTTTTAGCTCGCATTTTCTGCTTGCTAAAAAAGGCCCCCAAATAAAGTGCCGCTACTAAAAGTAAACCGCCCCACAGAGATAACACAAATTGTCCTGGTAAAATCTTGTCGAGCAATTCAATCGCAATGCCCAACAGTAAAATGCCCAACATGATCTCAACCGTACGAGTCCAATAGCCAGATTTGGGCATCCATCGGCCTTCTAATGTTCCAATAATCAGTAAGGGCCCCCCCATTCCAAGCCCCATAAAAAACAAGGCCATACCTCCAAGTTCTGCATGCCCCGTCTGGCTAATATAGCTAATCACACCAATCAAAGGGGCGGTCACACAAGGAGAAACTATCAATGTCGACAATGCTCCCATGATCGCTACCCCTATATAGGTCCCCGCCTTTTGTCGATGGCTTAATTTAAGCAAGTGCTTTTCAACAAAAGCAGGTAACTTTAGCCAATAAATTCCCGCAAAAGAACAAAGCGCCAACAGAATAAACAATGCACTAAACAACACAATCACCCAAGTTGCCTGAAAAGCCATTTGAAGATTACTACCCGCAAACCCAGCCAAAACCCCAATCACAGCGTAAACAGAGGCCATACTCAATACATAGGTTAAGGAAAGCAAAAAAGCCTTTTGGGTAGTTAATTGATTTCGGTACCCTAAAATAATGCTGGATAAGATCGGAATCATAGGAAAAGTGCAGGGCGTTAAAGATAACAGCAATCCAAAACCAATAAATCCAAAAGGAATTAACCATATAGGCTGCCGGGCAAGCCAAGCCATTGCTGGGTTAGACAACTCCTCAGATGGCATTAAAGCTTCTCCAACGCTTCCATCTAAACTCACCTGGATCACACGCTGGGTCGGAGGATAACAATATCCTTGAGACGAGCATCCTTGATAATTTACTACCAAAGTTAATATGCCTTCTTCCCAGTTTAGAATGGGAAGGGAAATATTGACTTTGCCCTCATAAACCGCTTGCTTACCAAAGAAAGGGTCCGCTTTCATTTCTGCTTTTGGCATTAAAGGGCTCCCCAAACTGGCCTCTTTAGGCTGCTGAATTTCAAATTTCAGCTTGGTTTGATACAAATAATGGTGAGGCGCAATATCAAAGCGTAAAATCACTACATGGTCTTCATGCAAGGACGCTGATAGATGGAATGCTTTGTCAATCGGAAGTGGCTCACCCATGGCAAAGGCACGACTGGTCAAAAGAAAAAAGATACTGCAAAGCAGCAAGGATCGATAGATTAATTGCTTCATAAATAAGGTATGTTTACACTGTACTTTAGAGTGTCTCCAACTGACTCACAAAAACATTCTACAGGAAATATACATGTCTACCCAACCTTCACAATCCATTATTTTTACCGGCGGAGGATCGGCAGGGCATGTTACTCCCAACCTGCCTTTAATAAAAAAATGTCTGAAAGCGCAGTGGAAAGCCTATTATATCGGCTCCCAGCAAGGTATTGAGAAAAGCATTATTGAAAAAGAATACATCCCTTTTTTCGCTATTGCCTCTGGAAAATTACGTCGATACTTCAGCTGGCAAAACTTCATAGATCCTTTCCGAATCCTAACGGGAGTCATTCAATCGTTTTTTATTTTAAGAAAATTAAAACCCTGCGTGATTTTTTCAAAAGGCGGTTTTGTCAGCTTCCCTGTCGTACTAGCAGGAAAACTGCTTGGCATTCCAAGCATTCTCCATGAGTCTGATCTAACGCCAGGCCTTGCAAATCGCCTATGCTTACCCATGGCTCAAAAAATTTGTCTCACCTTTTCTGAAACCTTAAAGTGGATCCCTCCTGTCTATCAAAAAAAATGTATCGTCGCGGGCCCCATTATTCGAGAAGAAGCGTATGAAGGTCAAGCTCAAAAAGGACGTGAAATTTCTCAGTTACCTTTGGATAATAAAAAGAAAATCATCTTTATCTATGCAGGCAGTCAGGGCTCAGAAAATATTAACCAGCTGATCCGATCTGCCCTTCCCGAGCTACTAAAAGATTTTTTTATTATTCACAGCTGTGGAAAAGGCAAAGTCCACCCTCAGCTCAATCAACCCGGCTACATTCAGTTTGAATACCTGCATGAAACCTTTTACCATATCCTGGCTTGTGCAGACTTAGTTATTTCCAGAAGCGGCTCTAACACACTCAGTGAGCTTCTCGTATTTCAAAAGCCCCATATCCTGATCCCTTTATCGAAACGTGCTAGCCGAGGAGAACAACTATTTAATGCACATTATTTTGAAAAGCGGGGAACCAGCATTGTGCTCAATGAAGAAAACTGCTTAACAAAAGTGCAATTGATCACGACCATCCAACAAGCGTTAAGTCGAGCCAATGAATTAAAATCTGCGATGCAAGCGCATGCAATACCAAATGGCACACACTTTGTTTATGCTCTCATTAAAGCGTATGCGCCATAGATTTTTTGATCATAACGCCATATAATTTCCCTAGGGCGTGTTATCCATGCCATGAATTTTTTAGCTTCAAAATGAGGGTAATGGATGCAAATTTGAGGAAGCATATCCAGATATGTGACAAAAATTTGCATAAAATTTGACCCATTATACGCATTTTGAAGCTAAAAAATTCATGGATAACACGCCTTAGTTACTTGTTTGAAGGGGTATTTTAACTGTCATGAAAAAAAAATTAATCACTACACTTCTATTCCCCTTGTTTTTGGTATTGTCAGAAACCATTGTATATCTTTCCCTGGACATGTACGTGCCAGCCTTACCCCAAATTGCAACCATGCTGCAAATCACACCCAGCATGGCTCAAATGACACTCACTGCTTGGTTTTTAGGTTCTGCTGCTTTCCAGCTTTTGTTAGGACCACTGTCTGACTACCTGGGAAGAAAACCTGTTTTATTGGCCGGTGGCGTTGTTTTTGTGATTTCCACGCTCATCTGTGCTACGACTCATCATCTTACCCTTTTACTCTTCGCAAGATTCCTGCAAGGAAGTACAGTCGCTTTTGTAATGGTGGCAGGTTATGCCAGTATCCACGAATTTTTCGATCAAAAGAAAGCCATACAAACGCTCGCCTGGATGAATAGTGTTTCAATCCTAGCACCTGCATTAGGTCCTTTGATTGGCGGCGCTTTACTCAACTACCAGCCTTATTCTTTCATTTTCTGGGCTTTAGGCTTAGCTAGCCTGGTGCTTTTTCTATTGCTGGCTAAAGTGATGCCTGAAACCAACCCTAATGGAAGAACAGAACACCCGCTTGAATTCAAAAGAACGGTAAAAAGTTATCAGAAGATCATCTTTAACGCCTTATTTCTACGTTACCTACTGACTTTTTGTTTTATTTTTGGTGCATTTATCGCCTGGATTACCTACAGCCCATTTCTGTTCATCAAGCAAATGGGATTTAGTCCTTTAATGTATGGTTTTTTTCAAACCCTGGTATTTTTAGGTTTCATTACCGGCACCCGATTAATCAAATTTTTGATGGAAAAATTTGATTTAAATACCCTGATTCTCGTTGGGCTCTCCTGCACCTTAACTGGAGGTTCGCTTGCGATTCTACTCACTTTACTCACAACCCAGTGGTTCAGTATTGTGATCCCCTTAACCTTGTTTGCATTGGGCGCGGGTTTACTATTTGCTCCTTTAAACCGCCTTGCTATTGAGTCTAGCGAAGAACCTGCAGGGAAAAAAGTGGCCATTTTTTCAAGTATGATGGGGCTATTTTGTGTTCTTGGAAGTGGATTAGCCAGTTACCTCTATGATGGGACTTCCATGAAGCTAGCATTGATCATTGGTATCAGTGCCATGATTTCCTTTGGCATTAACTTAGGATATAAAACTCAAAAACAACCTGACTTAAGTCATTAAATTAGAGGACGTCGTCAAAAAATGACGGCTGAATAGTTACAAATCTTTTATCTTTTTACCAAAAAAACGAACACGCAACAAAAAGTTATGCACAAACCAAAAATCTTCTGCACTAAAGGTGCATTTGATATAAACAAGCTTCTTCCAATCCGCATGATTCCGCGAAACACATTGATTTAAAATAATTTTTTGGGTTGGCTAAAATATAAACAATCTTTATATAATCCTGATAAGCCAATGCTTGACTCGTCTAGATATTTTAATATCCACAAAGTTATCCACAGATTTTGTGGATAACCTGTCGCTGTCGCGAAATTGATTTTCAAGATAAACTGCTCATTTTATATACTTTTTAGTTTTAGAAAAACCAATTTTTTAAGTGAGCCCAGGAAGGAGGCTAGTTGAGGAGGGGCGGTTGCACTTGATTGGTTAAATAGCGCATCATCTGCCGTAAATTAAACCCCAAAAGCGCACAGTAGCCAGAAGCCTCGGTAGTTTTGTCTGATTTCATGCGCGATCTTCCCATTTGAAAGCTCCGTTTTAGATGACCAATTATCGGTTCAATGCCTGAGCGCCGGTTACTCAATCGCTCTTTTTCTTCCTCTGATAAAGGGTTATTAGGTGGGTCTTTAAAACGACGATCGGCTTTTGGCATGGCAACGTGAGGAATGCCTGAAGCTAGAAGTGCCTGCTCGTTTGCTTTAGCATAATATCCACGATCAGTAGAGACTGAGAGGATGGCACAATTAAATAAACGTTGATGTTCTCTTAGCATGGGTAACAAGTTTTCTGCATCGGGCATGCGTAGGCTGTTGTTGGGGATTGACCAGACAAAGTTCCCTTGCAATCGACCGATTTGATACTGACGACCAAATTCATGTGACTTCCTCATCTTGAGCTTATTAAAGCAATCAACTTCATCTAAGTGGAATGAGAAAATCTTGCAGGATGCTTTTTTTCTCTTCTTGTGTGACTTGTAAGGATTAATCCAGACCTCTTCTAATGGGTTTTTATCGTCAGGATCGAAATAAGCAGAATACACATAGTCTATAAGCTGTGGCGCCTTTTCAAAGAACTGCTTGATTTTATGATTCAGCCTTTTGCCACGTTTGATTTTTACAGGCTCAATGTCCAGCCAGGGCTGTTGATTGAGCAGGGTATAAACAGCCCGCATTGAGTGGCGCCAAAGCAATTTAAGCTTGTGTTCCTTATCTGCTTCTTTGTGTGGATACTTGCGCAGATTAACAAAAAAATAATCTCTGGCTGCCTGTTTAATTCGTCCATTTTTAAAGGTTTAAACCCCCGCCTTTCAGGCGGGTAGCTTTCAGCTAGCGGGTGCATTATTATTTTAGGATGAGCATAGAATATCGAACGGGACCGCATACGAAGTATAAGATTGAGTACCATTTTGTATGGATTACAAAGTATCGTTATCAAGTTTTGAAAGATGATGTAGCGATTAGATTAAGAGAATTAGTTCGACAGACTTGTGGGATATTTGAGATTGAGATACTGCGAGGAGTAGTGAGCAAAGATCATGTTCACATACTCATTTCTGCACCTCCGACAATGAGTCCATCGGAGATCATGCGAAGAATAAAGGGTCGAACGTCAGCTAAACTGTTTGAGGAGTTTCCGCATTTAAAGAAGCGATACTGGAGCAGGCATTTTTGGGCGCGAGGTTATTTCTGTGTTACAGCGGGAGAGCTAACCAAGCAAATGATCGAAGAATATTTAGAGCATCACTTTGAAGCGAAAGATAATCCGAATTTTGATATTGAAGATTAACCGGCTTTGCCGGTACTAGGTGGGACTTCCAGTCCCTATTTCTAACCTACCGGCTTTAGCCGGTAGTTGTTAAGTTTCTTCAGTTCGATGCGAGGTAAATGACGTTGAAGTTCAGGAAAGCCTTTAAATAGATAGGACTGGATATCTTTTGCTACAGTGCAGGCTTTGAGTAACAAGTTAGATAAAGCTGGGTATTGCATGTCAGGTTCTTGCACGGTGGAGTCGATATCGACATGTGCAGGATCAGCAAAACCTCGCTTGCACGCCTCAACGGCAATGTGATTAGCTAGATGAGCTTGAGTGGCAGAGCTTAAGCGAGAGCGGAACTGCTCAATTTTAGTGTGATCAGGACAGTGCCAGTGTTTCAGGGAGGCTCGACCACAAAAAGCTTGGTATAAAACATTGTACTGAATTTGTTGCTCAATGCCTCTGTCTGTTTGATTGAAAAGCTGTTGGAGTAAATAAACGCCTAAATGTATACGCACATGTAGTTTTCGACCCAGCCACCACTTTAAGCAGCCTGTGGTTTGTTTTAAATCAGGCAGAACCAGTTGTACCAGTTTGTCCCAGTTCAATGTATTTGCAAGTTGGATTAAGCTTTCCTGCCCCGTCAGCTTAATCATTATGCGCATTTTTCCTATCGGCTCTCCTTGTAATCCATCCAGACAAAAACTCATTATTTTTTGCTCCTGAAGTTAGGCATCATGCCATTGAAAAATAAAAGAAATTAGCATAACATATTGTTGAAAACAAAGAGCTCAACCTGAGGAGAAAAATGAAAATTGAAGAGAAAGAAATTGATGCTAGCGTATCTACATCTAATGCTTTCAGCGCACCTATCCAAAGCTTCATTGATAATGAAGATTTCCCTGACTTTACGCTTGAAACTGCTTTGAATCTTTATGAGCGCCAGGTAAAGGCTTTAGAATCAGAGGCAGTTCAAGCATTTATCTTTGATGAGCGTTTTCCCGAGTTCACGGTTGAAACTGCTTTGAATCTTTATGAGCGCCAGGTAAAGGCTTTAGAATCAGAGGCAGTTCTAGCATTTATCTTTGATGAGCGTTTTCCCGAGTTCACGCTTGAAACTGCTTTTAGTCTTGATGAGAGCGAGCTAAAGGCTATAGAATCAGCTCAAGCATTTATCTTTGATGAGCGTTTTCCCGAGTTCACGCTTGAAACTGCTTTGAATCTTTATGAGCGCCAGGTAAAGGCTTTAGAATCAGAGGCAGTTCAAGCATTTATCTTTGATGAGCGTTTTCCCGAGTTCATGGTTGAAACTGCTTTGAATCTTTATGAGCGCCAGGTAAAGGCTTTAGAATCAGAGGCAGTTCAAGCATTTATCTTTGATGAGCGTTTTCCCGAGTTCACGGTTGAAACTGCTTTGAATCTTTATGAGCGCCAGGTAAAGGCTTTAGAATTAAAAGAGATAAAAGAACTCATCTACAACGAGAACATTCCTGGTTTTACACCCAAAACTGCCATTGACCTAACTAGGGATCAGATCAATAAGACTATTGAAAAAATAAATAATGCTACACCTATTAAAGCAGGTGAAATCTTAAAAGAGCTTGGTTTTGAAAGAAGAGAACCCATACCGTCATTATTTGCGCTTGCTGGTATGTTTTGGAAAAATCAGTCTGATTCAAACATTGAAGACTTGCCTTCCTACCTAAAAAACGAAGTTGAAGCGATGTCTAACTTTAGCATATAAGCTTCTCTTGTTTGTTGTATAGCTCCTCTCTGAGGAGCTATTTTCTTATTTAGCTGATCAATTTCGCGACAGCGACTAACCCCGTTTATTCTTCCTTCATCCCATCATGACGCAATATATCTTCACAAGACTTGGGATCAACAGGCTTACTGACCAAGAATCCCTGAAACTCATCACACTGATTCTTCTGTAAGAACTTTAATTGGTCTTTTGTCTCTACACCTTCTGCCAAAACCTGTATATTCAAGCCTCTAGCTATCCCCAGAATAGCCAACACAACAGAGGCTTCATTTAAATCTGAAGTCACATCACGGATAAATGATTTATCAATTTTCAATTTATCAACAGGAAATCGCGTAATGTAATTTAAATTAGAATAACCCACTCCAAAATCATCAATGGCCAATGTAATGCCTTTCATTTTGAGATTGATCAAGGTCTTTCTAAGCTCTGCATTATCCTCAAGCATTAAATTTTCAGTAATTTCAAGGCACAAATATTTTGAATCAAGACCCGATTCCTTAAGGGCCTGATCGACTGTCTTAACAATATCACCCTGCTTAAACTGATTGGGGGATAAATTGACTGCTACCCAAATGTCAGTCAGGCCACTATCATGCCATGCCTTAACTTGCTTGCACGCCTCAACCAAAACCCATTCCCCAATAGGGATAATTAATCCTGTTTCTTCAGCAAGCGGGAGGAATTCAGCCGGTGCCAACAAGCCTCTTTTCGGATGCTGCCAACGAATCAAGGCTTCTACCCCTATAATTTTTTTGTTTTTTACGTTCAATAAAGGCTGGTAATAAAGTATTAGCTCATGGTTTTTTAGTGCATTACTTAATTCATTCGTCAATGACAATTGTTCAGCACTTTTTGTACTCATGCCAGAGGTATAATACTGAATATTATTTCGCCCTAATTCTTTAGCACGATACATCGCTGAATCTGCATTTTTCAGAAGCACTTCAGGTAGCTCACCATCTTTTGGATAAATACTGACACCTCCACTGATCGAGACATTCAGGGTATTACCATCCACATCAAAAGGCCTTCCAATCACATCAAAAAAACGTTCAATAATGCCGGTTATTTCGCTATCACTCGATAAGGATCTAATAAAAACAACAAATTCATCCCCTCCTAATCGAGCAATTGCATCGTGCGGCCTAATGCACTGCCGAAACCTAGAAGCCACTATTTTTAATAGCTTATCTCCCAATAAATGGCCTAATGAGTCATTCACTAACTTGAATCGATCCACGTCAAAGAATAAAACTGCCGCATGCTTTTTTTCCTGAGCAACATCTTTCAAGCCTTGCTCAACTTCCTTTAAGAAAAGTGGTCGATTGAGAAGCCCTGTCAGCACATCATGTGATGCCTGATAAGCGAGTTTCTCCTCTAATGATTTACGCTCAGTGATATCCCTGAAACTCCAAACCCGCCCAACGATCTCTCCATTATTTTCCTGAGGCTGCGAATAGGATTCAAATATTTTTTTATTTTTTAACTTTAAAACTCACCTTACGCAGAGGCTTTCAAGAGCTGCAGCTCGTTAAACATCATTTGATTAGCCTTGAGGAGCAATTTTTGTTTAATGGCAAAATGATTCAGAGAAGTTTTTACTTTCAAAAGCTCGAGCTTGCAAAAAGCGATCATTGAGGCAAACAGATGATTACATTGGGTGCGAGTGGTTTTGGTAGGAGACTTTGACAAGCTGGCATTTTGTTTAATAGATTTATGAAACTCTTCAATTCGCCACCGTTTTTGGTAGACTTCGTAGATGCGGTCAGCATCAATTGACAAATCATTTGTGACCAGATAAAGCGTCCCAATGGATCCGTCCTCGTTTGTGAAGACTTTTTTGAGAAGCTTAACAGGGAAAAACACATCCCTAAGATAGACAGTGAGACAGTCACCGTCGTTCCAGTCCAGTGAATTAATCTGTTGAAATTGACCGCTTTTAGCATCTTGTCCTGTCAATGCTACGCACCGATTTGACTTGATACCAAAAATAAAATTTTTGTTCAGAGCTTCATGAATGAAAACCATATTTGCTTTTGAGCCAAACCAGTTATCAGCCAGCACGTAATCAAAGAGCACCTGATTATCAATAGCTTGCTGAACGAGAGAGCGAAACATGACATTTTTGCTGATACTGGATTTTCTCTTTCGCCTACGAGTTTCAATATCAGAATAAAGGATATCTTTTTTCACAATGTCATACCCCACAGGAAGCGCTACGTCCCCATAACGAACAAGACATGAAAGAAGATTGATCCCTTTTACATGTCGATGTTTGGCATGCGAGAAATGCCAACAATTGACCTCATTTTCATCCGTATAGCTTTTCTCTGAGATGGTATCATCCAGCAACAGAACACCTCCTCTAGCTTCCTGATGGCGGCGCACCTCAGTCTTGATGTAACTCCAAAGCTCCTTACCACCATAATCTTCTGCCCGCAAAAGCCGACTGACTTGATCGTGACTGATCTCTCCATCCAGCATCGCTGACAAGCCCGTAGCCGTCGCATGATGATTTTGGCTAATCAGATAATCGCTATAAATATCTAATAGTTGTTTGTTCATCGTCCTTTTCCTTTTAAAAACAATGAACAAAATTTAATTAATTTACAGCATTAGTCAATGGGGAGCGCGTTAGGTGAGTTTAAAAGATCAAAGCTCCTTTTGGCGGACCTATTTTCCAATCCTTGCATCATATTTAAGAATGTCCCTGGGTGTTCCATCTGGTTCACCATAAATGCCATTAAATTCGAGAATTTGTGTGACTCCAAAATCACTTTTGGTACATGCCAAAGCTCACAAAACTTCTTATTCCAGTCTACAACTTCATTTTCTTTGTTCACCACCAAGATGCCATCTGCAGTCGCCTCAAAAGAGGCTCTCAAGAGAGAAAGCGCATCTTGCAACTCAACCGTCTTCTCATCGACTGTCTTTTGTAAAAAATTTAACTGCTGAGCCACTTGCTTAGCCAATGCCCATTTTTTAGACAATGTACTAGTAAATTGACAAACTTCAATGTTGTCAAAAGGTTTCTTCAGAATAAGCAGTCGATCGGTCTCTCCCAATTTTTTATAGATATCCTCCCAAGAATAATCTGAATAAGCAGTGCAAATGACAGTTTGTACTTCTGAATCTACTTGCCAGATTTTTTGAATGGTCTCAACGCCATCCCAACCGGGCGGCATCCGAATATCCACAAACATCACAGCATAAGGCTGACCTGCTTCAAGGCTTTTCTCAACCAGCTCCAGCCCTTCTTCTCCCTGATAAGCTGAATCAATGATATATTTTGATGGACTGAAAATCTTGTTCGTCCTGTCAAAAAGCAGCCATTCATCTTCCACCATTTCTTCTGTATCTGAGCTAAATGCCAAAATTTTGTTAAAATCCTTATGAATTTCAGGATTGTCATCAATAATCAAGATTCTGAATTGTTGTTCCATAGACTGAATGTCCATATTCCACCTTTTGAAACCGGGATAGTTATAAATCCTGTTTTAATTTTTGTTTTGGCAACTCTAAAGTAAATATAGCACCTTTATACAAGCCAGCACTTTTCGCCCTCAAGCTGCCACCCATTTCTTTTGCTGATAGGGCACTAGCATGCAGCCCAAAACCATGCCCTGTTTTTTTGGAGCTAAAACCAAAGGAAAAAATTTTATCCAGATTCTCTGGTGGAATACCGATGCCATTGTCTTCCACCTGAATCTGAATCTTATCCTCATTTTCTGAAACACGTACCACGATTTTTTTATCCTCTTGCAAGCACCCATTACTAGGCAACAACGCATCTCTGGCATTATGAATCAAATTAAGTAAAATTTGATGCAGTTTGGATTTGTCCACCATTATTTTTTCTTTTGTGTGATATTCTCGTATGAGCGTGATATCAGCCTTTTTAAGGGAGTCACCATCAATTTGTAATGCTTCCTCCAAAATGTCTACAGGGACGTGCGACTCAATGATGCCTGCTACCCCGCTAATAGACTGCTGCATTCTAACAATCGATTTAATATGTTCAACATTATCAGTCAGTAATCTAAGCTCTCTCGATAACCACTGTTGCTCATGCTCCCAGTAATCTGACAGTTTTATGAGATAACCAGGCAAGCGCTGCCCTTTAGGGTCATTCGTAAAAAAATCAGCCAGGCATGTTTCATTTTCCTGTAAAAGCTGAGCAATTTTTTCTAAATTGCCCATTTTAGAATCCTCTAGCTTTTCTGCAATCAAGGTAGCACTCACATTAATGCTGTTTAGTACATTACCCACATTATGTAGAACACTCGTGGCAATTTCAGCCATACCTGTTTCTCTGGCAGCAATCACTACCTGATGATTCAATTCTGCTTCTCTTTCTTGAGCCAGTTTACGCTCAGTGATATCTAAAACAGTGCCTGTAACCTTCTTGATCTTCTCATGGGTATCATCAATACCATAAATCACGGGTTTAGCCGTAATCTGCAGCCAGCGATAAGAGTCATCCTTTATCTGAGTCTTTACTTCTGTTTCTTGACGCTTTCTAGTTTCTATGACTGTTTGATACAGTCTTTTGAGCACCTCCCTGTCCCCCTCCTGAAAAATTTCCAAAATATCTGGATAGGATGGTGGTGAAAGTGAAGGATCAAGCCCCCCAATAAGATAAGCTTCATTGGAAAGTTGCATTTTTCCTGAGCCTATTTCCAACGTCCAACTACCCATATGAGCAATGCTTTGTGCTTCTTGAAGTGTCTTATTTAATTCCAGCATTTCACGGTTTGATACTTCTTGCGATCGCTCAGATAAATAGCGGTCTTGATCAAAAGAAAGATAGGCCTGGTTAACACGCTCCAAAAATTTTTGCCATTGCTCCAGATTTTGAGGACAAGCATCTTCCGTCAGGTGATAATGCTTTAATTGTCTCTGTAATATACTATGCCGTCCTATCATCAGGATTCACTTCTTTCAGAAAAAGTCGTTAAAGTCATCGTTTGATTGTGCAAATCACAACGCCCCAATCCATAAGGTGAAATTTCACCATAAGAATAAAAACCAATTTGTTTTGTCTCTTTTGGAAACACCTCCAAAGTAGACTCCACCTCTTCTTCTATATACTCGCCTAGCAATAGGCGCCTACCCACGCAGCTAATAGCAACAACTAAAATAGGATGATTTCCCCCATCGCCTGCACAATGGATTTTGGCCGATTCAGCTGCCAAATTAGCACCAGCTATTAAACGATCAAAATTGGCGCGCATCAACTTAGCCAAATAGCCAGAAGGAACATCACCCGCAAAAGTTAAAGTTTGCTTCTTTTCATCTACAGCCAGAATCGTTCTTACAATCTCTTTCTCATCCTTCAAGTTTTTTCGGATAGCTAGCGGAAACAATAATCCTGTTGCAGGCAGCCCTTCCGCACGATCTCCCAGATATTCTTTATACAGAGCCAAGGCGGGTTTTCCATCTAATTCATAAAGCACATTTCCTTTAGATTTGGTAATCCGACGTTCAGGCCCAAAACTATCCCACCCTCCTTTTGAGCCATGTCCAATACAAATCTTATCACCATAGAAACCTATGGCTGCCACGTGGTTTTGCTTTATTTCTCTTTCAGAAATTATCCAGGTATTCTTAAAGCGACTCCCATCACCAGCCAATCCGCCTGTCACAGTAACATTTTCGGGCAAAATATGATTAACCCCTTTAATCAACTCGCTTCCATTCACATTCAGACCATCTGAGATCAAAAAAACACCTCGCAAATCCTCTTGCTTAAGGGATTCTGCAAGGCTTTTCCCTACCTCAAAGGAGTCATCTGATGAGTTCACCTCAAAACAGGCCTGCTTTATAGGAGTTTCTTTGAATTTCATAATTGCAACAATAATGGAATGATCAAATACAGAATCATCAATAATTTCCCCCGCCGTTGAACAGCCAATCACACAAGACTGTGGATAAGCATCTAATAATGCTTGAATAGGAGTCTGATCCTGAAGGTACTCAGGGGCACAAAAAGCCATAACCAGCGTAGAAGGTGAATCTAAGGCAGGGAAAGCATCCACTGACCATCCTGCATCCTTAAAATAAGTAAATTTATTAAGCTCCATACTCAACTTCCCGTATAAAAAGTCCTTTTTATCAAAATATTATTAATTATAGCTAAATATAAAGCAGCTACTTAGTCGCTTCTGAAGAATTCGAAAAGCCTTCAAACAATTAGTCTGCAAGAGGAAAAAGGGTTAAATTTTTTGCAAGGGTCTGTTGATTAACCATTAAAAAGCTTGCAAAATGAAGGTGCTGCCAATCAAGATTTCTACCGTGTTCATCACATTTAACAGCGTCTCCCGTCATCAGCTATGTTGTTGGGTAAATTAACCGCCCTCCGTCATTGCGAGGAGCGAAGCGACGCGGCAATCCAGACCCAAGCTTACTAAAGCCACATAAGCTTGATCCTTCGATACAAGCACCTGCCTGGATTGCCACGCTTCGCTCACAATGACGGGGGAATAGTTTACAATCAATTTTCGAATTCTTCAGAGGCGACTACTTAGACATAATGTTATGGAGTTGTTGTTCACACATTACATGCGAATTCGAAACGGTTAATAAATGTATCGCAAGCTTGGCTTGCGAGCCGCGCTAATCAAGGGAAGCGATTCTTGCCCAATAGGGCGGGAATTGCTGCTATACTACTGTATAACTTGACTCAATTAAAAAAAGGACTTAAATTTTACAAAATTACTACAATCAAGTCTGAGAGAAATAAGCATGAGATTTAAAATCAATCTATCAGATACAGATATATCCTATCTATCTTTTTATTTATTCGATATTCCAGATAATACCAAGATACAAGATATCCATGATTTTTTATGTGGAAAACTGCATGTCAGCAATAGCAATATGGAGCTTTTTTTTAACGGACACGACCTTCTTGAGTCTTATTCAAGCATCACCCTGGATGAGGAGGGCGTGGCAAATCAGTTTCTCCCTGCAGAAAACGCTGAAGATTCTCCACTCGGCGCATTAAAAATAGAAGATCGTGAATTAACCATTTTTATCCTGGACGACACAGGCGTGGACGAAAATGATTTTTCCACCGACGAAGATGGGGAACTTTACCTTGTTTTTGAAGCTCAACAAAACGATCTTTTCCAAACTCCAAAAAAAAGCAGCCAGGAAGATGATAGTGTCTCTCCAGAAGAAGAATCCAAAAGTTATTGGCGTTGCACTATGATGTAAAAACCGCTTCTGCGCAGGCGCCCCTTTTTAGGTTAGGAGGACTCACCCTAAAAAATCTCGTGACGACACCCTCTAATTTAATGTCCTCCCGATCACGTGCTCAGAAACATAGCTGGCTAGGAAAGCACGTTTAGTCGAGTCTAAAAGATAATTTACGTCTACCCCGTTTCGCAAAAGTGCTTCGACATAAAAGACAGAAAAATCTTCCTTTAGAAAGTCTGTAGAAATGCCTTGTATAATAGCAAACAACTCCCTTCGTTTCTGCGCATGAGCGATCGCTTCATCAAAGCGGGAAATAAAGGCTTCATACGCCTGTTTATTCGGTTTATTTACCCAAAAATCAAAAGACATTTGTCTGGAAATGGTTACATAAAGCAATACATCAAAAGTACGACTGATATAAAAATATAAAGAAATTAAGGTTCCCGTCAAAAGAAACAATCCCAAAACCCAAGCTTTCAAAAAAAGCAAAGGCGTATAACTAACCCCCAAAACTAGGTAGCCAAAGTCAAGTAAACTAAACAAAATTAAAGAGGCCATCCAACCATAAGCTCGGCAAGAAAATTTTTCTGCGTTAGCATCGATTTCATCCAGTTTCACAGTTACTTCACGCTTTTTCGTCATTGCACTAAAGCTTATTTTGGCTTGATTCTCCCTAACATCCACTTCAACCCGTTTTTGAACCCATGGAAAAAAAGACTTTTGTTCGATAGAGAACCTGTTTTTATTGTCTTTCATCATACTACTCATTTAATTAACATGCTCCTCTATGCGCTCTTCCTCTTTGGTAAAATAGTTCTGAAGCGCTTCAAGCAAACTCACAACATCCACATCACGCTTCATCAATTCTTCAATATAAGCTGTACGGAAAGTTTCCAATAAAATTGTCGCAGGGGTTTGCTCCATGATGACACGCAAATCTCGCCCCTGACGATCCTCCAACACTTTATTTAATTGCCTGACAAACGCATGATAATTGCGCTTGTCTGAAGTATTCGTAAATAAACTAAACAGCTCGTGCTGTACATGAAAACGACTGGTATAAACCAGCAAGTCCTGACTTTTATTAAAATACTGATTCCATGATAATGCTGTTCCTGCCAACAAAGCCAATGTCAGTGGGATGGTAATGGTATACAGGGTTGGATCTAAAAGCGAAGGAATCATATTCAATGCTGTATATAAAGACAGTATGATAGAAAAGATCAGCCAGCCAACCGATTTTTTGGAAAAACGTTGAGGATTTTCATCCACTTCATATAAATCAACCGTGTATTCGGATCTTTTAAATAGGCTGCTGTAGTGAATGTAGATTTTTTGATGCGTCAAATCAACGATAAATTTTCTGATCATCCAGGGGAATACTTTTTGAGTCAGGGAAAAATCTTTTTTTTTCATGGCCTTCTTTACAGATTAATTTAGGTTATAACGTCTATTGAGCATACAATAGATAACCAATCAATGCCAAAACAACAGCACCAATAAAACAAATCACGGCATCTATCTTAGTAAAGCGACGATTAAGATCTGCTTGTGGCGCATACTGCTGATTCAATTGATTAATCACACTTTGTGCGGGGATAAGCACCATAAACTCAATGGTAAATACCACCAATCCCAACCCAAATAAAAAGACCTCTGGAAGTAAATTCCCTAATGGAATCATATCCACCAAAAAACAAACCACTAAAACCCCGGCCCAAAACCCGGCATAAAAATGCAGTGATGCCCCCCGATTTTTTGCATCCTGGTTAATCCGTCTAAAGAGAAAATATGCCGAAATGGGATAAAAAACGGCCTTTAAAGCTGGGTTAATCCGTTTATCTGTTGTGCGATCAACATAGGTCCAATTTTTATAAAACCAGTAGAAGGGGTATAGCCCAAACGTAAAGATTGATAATATGATGAGCTTCCAAATACCCATTGGAAAAAACAAAGCATCCGAGGATTCCGCTGCTACCTCATTAAGCTTCCATTGACCCCATAGCGCAATCTTTTTCCAGATAAACCGCAATAAAATAAAAGCGGTTACTCCTGCTGCATAAGCGATCAAAAAGGCTTCTAACATTTCCCAGCTTCTAAATACGACGGAAATTTCGTAAATCCCAACAATCAGGATAGACAAGACAAAAAATCGAGTTAACCCCTCTAGCGCCAATGCACCACTTCCAGAAAAAATCGAAGGTTTTTCTTCATTTTTAGGAACCCAGCGATTGATTAACCATGCAACCCCACTAAATAGTAAAAAAAGCATAACAAACAATGCACAGGAAAAAACAACTTCATGCGCTAACTGATAAATCAGTTCTCCTCTTGCTGAATGCTCGGGCAAGGGTATTTTGATACTTCGAAGCATTCGGTCTGACGCTCCAAATGCTTTTTTTTCCAGGCTGGGATCAAAGTTAAACGAAATAAAATAATGATAACCTTTTCCAGAAAAAGTATAGAAAAGTATACGCGAATAAGGTAGTGCTGTATCTAAGCCAACATCACCATAATAGCGGTAAAAAGGCTGTCTATTTACAACGACCATTCCCGCATCTAAAGTTTGTATCTCAGCAACGTTAAATAACTCCAAATATTTCCCAATAAAAACCTCTGCTTCCCTTTGGCTCATTGGTGCTGTAAAAGGCGCCTTAATATCTGCAATGTTAAATAACATTTCTCCAGATGGCTCAAAACGAACCACACCTCGGGCAATCATTACCGCATCTCTCGTGGGAAATAAATAATTATCGATGGCACAAGCATCTGCATCATAAGGTTTGTCGGGATAAACAATGCAACTTGTGGTTTTAGGCACATTGACATCCATGGAAAATCCAGTCGCCAAGTCCCGAATAGACTCAGCCAGGCTAAGGCTTATTCCCCAGGTTATCAAAGCAAAAAAAACAAAGGTTCTCTTAAAAAATAATGACATATCCTACCCTAAAAACCATGGTACCTGCAGCCTCATTGATCATTAGAAGTCTGAAGTCTTGAGGTCTTGAAGACTATTGATTATAAGAAAAAATAAAAAAAATCGCATCTTCATGACCACTGATATATAGCTTAACACCTATAAATTTGTTGCAAATGCGCAATGACTTATTGCGAATAGTACTTTATTTCCTATCATAAGAGAGTGTATTGTTTTTAAGGTTATCCTATGTTCCACTGGATTAAAAAATATATTCCCTCTCGTCAAGAACTTGAACAGAACAAAAGCCTACAATCTATTCGAAGATGGTTTGGGCAGCCATTATTATGGAAGTTTGATGTCAATACAGTTTCAAAAGGGGTTGCTGTTGGGCTTTTTGTCAACTTTATTCCCCTCCCTTTGCAAATGATAATGGCTGCCTTATTATCTATTCCTTTCCGAGCGAACCTCCCTATTGCTGTAGCCATTAGCTGGATTAACAATCCTTTTACCTTTTTGGCCATCAATTTTTTAACCTATAAAGTTGGCGCCTGGATTATTCAAAAAGAGGACCATGTTTCCATGACAACCACTTGGCACTGGGATTTCAGCAGTCTGGAAGGATTTTGGAATTCGTTTTTGCCTTGGTTTAGTCAGTTTGGAAAAGCCTATCTCATTGGGTTCTTCATACTTTCATTAAGCATGGCTTTCCTTGGATATTGGATCGTGCAAATTGTCTGGAAATTGATTTTTTGGAAAGGAAAAAAGAAAAAAGGATCTTCTTCCCGATAAACTTATTCACAATGCCTAACCTAATCAAAACACAGATGTCAAGAGATTCACGAAAAATCCAGAAAATTTCCTGAAAATATAACCAACTGAAAAATAAGTATTTTTTTGTCTGTATAAAACCTACTCAATCTATCTCCCTCCTAAGCATATCAATGTTTCCTCCGATTTGAAAAACAGATACCCACAAAGTTATCCACAATTTTTGTGGATAACCCGTTGCTGTTGCATAATTAATCAACTGCATCCGAAAATAGCTCCTCAGAAAGGAGTGATACTGCAGATAAAGGAAGCTTATATGTGAAGTGCCCCCAAACATTTGAACAATGTGATAAATTAAAAATCTGGAGAAAAAGCATGAGTAGACAACAGCACCCTGGAGCTAAAAAATTTCGTGTTGAGTTAGGGTGTGTCGTCAATTTATTTTTTGAGCTCAAAAGCTAGAAAGAGGCAGTGAACTATTTGAAAAAGGTTAAAAAACAGCGGATGTCCGTTTAGAACGTAAACGAGATCAATTACTTAATAAAAGTAGGTGAGCTGAGCCTGGAGGTTGACTAATACACCTTATAACATCCAGCTATACTATAAAAGCATACTCATCGGTAGCGCATACATCCGAATAGTATTTTGATTGAAAGTTAAAATTTCTTTTCCAGCGTAGAAAATCACACCGTATTGAAATTTTGAAGGATTAAATTGCGCTAATTTGATTAGCCCTTTAAAGTCATCTAGCTTTATAGTAGCTGATGCTTTAACTTCAACCCCTATAATTTGATCATTGCTACGCTCTAAAACCATATCAACTTCATTTTGATATTTCTCTAAAGTGAAACAGCTCCACCTGTTCATCTGACCAGCCGTTTTGTTTTAACAATTCCATAAAAATTAAAGTTTCTAGAAGGCTTCCAAAATAGCGGCTGTTGATTAACTGGTGATCATTTTTTATTCCTAGAAGACTACAAGCAAGCCCGGTATCAATAGCCTGTAACTTTGGGATAGTAATAGCCTCACGCTTTGTCTTATTGTTTAAATAGGCAGGAACAATCTTAATGATAAACATCAACTCGAGAACTTCAATATAGGCTTTAACCAATTTATCTTCTTGCCCAATATCATGAGCAATATTTGAATATTTAATCAAGTTACCTGATAACCCAAAAAGGTAGGGTATTAAGGATTTTAGCTTAGAACGAAAATTACCTCTGGCCGAATAGAGTGTCTCAAAGTCTTTAAATAATCGACCTTCAATGTACGATCGATACCATGCTTGCTTGCCTCTGGGGCTTAAACCCTGAACTTCAGGATATCCTCCTTGATAGACTTTGCTAACGTTGTCTTCCCAGCTTGTCGTGGTCCAGCGAGATAAACAATTCTAAGCTCATTTAGCAGATCGATAATAAATGGTTCCAGTTTTCTATTGAGCATATAAAGCCTTGCTATAGTTTGTAGATCATCTAAATTATAGCCTGAGTTATCCCGAATTTATGGCACCAGGAAGAATCGTCCTTATATACAAGATAAGCGATTTTTACTTGATTAAGCTCTATCTAGCACATACTCTCCATACATGGCTAAGGCCAATGTGAAATAATCAAAGGAAACACCTTGAAGAACCCGAAACTCCTTCCGTTTGGAGTTACCATATAAGAGAACAGGTTAATGAAGAATAGAGAGGTATAAGAATGTATGAAAATCATGAAACACTTCGAATAGGTGACAGTCATTTAGACTATGTACGTGCAACTCAAGGTGGTGTAGTGCGTCTGGATGCTACCTCTGCACCTTCCAGTATAGGGGGGCTTTGTACTGACGGCTTATCCGCTTGCATTGGCATAATTTTTGTCAACGAGGATTTTTTAAGATTCTCCCTTAGCCACACAGACCTTGCTTTTTCGGAACAAGCATTATTGGATGAATGCAGTTGGGTAGGATCTCCTTGTACAATTTATTTAGTCAGGGGAGTTTACTACACCAATGAACAGTTCGTTACCCAATCCACTTTTTTAACAAAGACCTTACCCAGAATTAGAACTGCTTTAGAAAATAGGTCAGAAGGAATTAGACTGGATGTAGATACCTATTGTGCTTATGAGGCAGGTTCTGTGGCAATAAGTCGTTCCGGAAAAATAGAATTACCAGAAAACAACAACCATTGGTCTCTATTTAATCGATTGGGTTATGTAGGTGAATATGCTGGATACAGACTGGTGGTTAACACATTGAATGGTTTTGCATTGGGACAGCAAGGTAGTTACCATGGATTGGATGTGCAATATGAAACTGACCAATGGACGGCACTACCTGTTTTAAACCAACAGGCAAAAAAATTGATTAAACTATTTAAAAAAAATGGGGCACTTGGTCATAAATTTATCGACGAAAACCTACAGGGTTACTTAGATTACCTGAGTTTGTATGAAGATCGTTGCAACGAAACTAATAGAGAAGCTATCTCCCTTTATAAAGAGGAAAAATACGATAAGGCAATTAATCTGTTTAACCAGGCACTGGAGTTGAGATTGATACTTGATGAAAGACATGAAACGTTGGATCAATCTGCAATTTATTATAATCGCGGTTCAGCATTCATGCATGCTGGCTATTCTATAGAAGGATGTGAAGATTTAACATGTTGTTTGAACATTAGGAAATCATTGTTAGCTTCCGAGGGGCTAATTGAAAAAGCGCAAATTCGTCTGGAGGAATGTGAAGAAAAAAGAGCAAGAGTTTACCAAGTTTAGTTTTTCTTTAATCTAAGAGGAATTAGCACGGTGCCATCAAGCTGCTGAAGGAATCATGTTAAGCTACTGGTTTTTTAGCTCGATAACGTTACTATCTCTCATATGGTATGTTATTCTCTTTTGGTTAATCTAGATAAATCAAGCTACAGAATAATATGTCACTCTTGAGCTTTTTCCATACACCACAAATGAGTATAACTCGTTCATTACATTAAAGCCTATTGGATTGGTACTAAAAAATGCAGGAAAAACAGAAGGTAAGAAAAGAGAAGCGCCGTATTTTCTTAGGTTGCGGTGATTTTAGCTATCCACGTGCTTTTTTTGAAAAACGCTCTGAGGAAGATCAGCCTAAATGGGCTAGACACATGATAGTTTCAGAATATCAGTCACAAGAGCAACTGACTCAACGATTAGGAGAGCAATTTTTAAAAAACAAGCGCTATCTTGAGTCGAAAAATATCTCGATGCTTTTTGGTGTGGATGCTACAAAGTTGCAAGAGCACGAAGAGTTAAAAAAATATCATCTGGCTCATATCCACTTTAATTTCCCACATTCTGGGGATGCATATACAGACAAGCTGGTCGCCAAAGCATTGCTATCTTTTGCCGCGGTTCAACAATTAGAAGATACGGTTTATATTGCATTGGTGGATAGGAAAGGTAAAAAAGGGTGGTGGCATGGGTATATCTATAATATTGTTGAGGCTATATCAAATGCAGGCTATATCTATCATAGGAAGCGTTCGATTAGAGAACGTATTCAAGGTTACACTCACACACAAACGAAAAGGAAAGCTTCGTCTGAGAATGCTAAATTTGGTAAAATTTTTGTTTTTAAAAAAACGGATAGACCTTACGAGGAAGTCTTTGCGTTTAATGAAAAATACGTTAAAGCTAGAAAAACCCATATTAACAAAAAGCCAATAACGCTGAAATATTTTGATGTTTCAACCTCTCAAGGCTCTCATACTTACGGCAGCGAGATGTTCGACTCGCTTTCTCAGTCACCAAGACAATATCAAACACCAGAGTCTTTTGGCTTTGAGGCAGAATCACTTGATTTTAATCTAACTTTAAATAGTCAACCAAAGGAAAGTTTTATGCAACAGAAAAAAGAAAAGCCTGAATTGATCTTTGATCGAATTGCTCAGCATATATCATCAAAAAATGTGGATGGCTTTAAGGAAACTTTGGAAAGTGCGATTAAGCAGGGTTTTGATATTAATTTTCAAAAACGTCAGAGTGTCAAAGTTAAGGCTTTAAAAGATCATGGTGTCATGGGTGATAAAACTTGGTTAACAGATCAGCAGTTAATAGCCATGAAGCAGAGTTTGGCCTATTTGGCGGTTCATGACGATTTTTTAGAAGGTTTAAGGTTGCTTAAAGAAAATGGTGCAAATTTTGATACGCTCCATTCAAATGTGATCTCCTATACTCAGAATAAATCTGATAATTTTAGCTCTGTTCATACTTGTCTCACAAATCAAACCAGAGAAGAGCCATGTAAATTACAACCTTCACAAGAGGAAAAAATTGAACAAATGCTAAACCCCAAAAAAGTACAACGTCAGTCTATTGGTGAGCAAGCAGAAAACTCTGAAGAAGATACAACGGACACAGCTAGTAGCTCTGATATGAATTCAAGAGAAAAAAACAAAGAAAATAGATTGTTAGAAAAATACAAAAAATATAAGAAAAAATATAGAAATAGCAAAAAATGCATTGCGCTTGGTGAGATTACAATCGATAACAATAATGCAGACATGTTGCTAGAAAAAACGATGGGTTTTTTTGCAGAAAAAGCAGATGTGAGCTTAAATGAATATGGGAAACGTAAATTTGATGAGATTCAAGCAGATGCAGAAGAGCAGCTTTATGAGAAGAGACGCCGAGTTGAGGAGAGCATAGGCAAAGATTCTGAAAAAATGGGACAAGTAGGCGAAATTTATGTGGAGGCTGCAAATTTAATAGAGGCAGGCCTTTTTGCCTCAGCAAATAGGTGTTTTGATCGATATTTAGAGCCTGATACTTATTACCATGAGGAATCTGAGAGCTCTTCTGATACAAGCTATAGCTCAAGTACCTAGAGCTCCATTGAATTGAATCCAAGAAAACTTGGAGCGTCTGTAAACTCCTTTTTTCTTGGCAACCTCAATGCCTTCTCTCTGGCGCTCTTTGATCAGGGCGCGTTCAAACTCTGAAAATGCGCCCATGACGGCGGATAGCATAAGGTTGGGTAAACGGATTGTGAACAAAGCCTTTTACCTTACTTTGTCGCCTCTGAAGAATTCGAAAATTGATTGTAAACTATTCCCCGTCATTGCGAGCGAAGCGTGGCAATCCAGGCAGATGCTTGTATCGAAGGATTAAGCTTATGTGGCTTTAGTAAGCTTGGGCATGGATTGCCGCGTCGCTTCGCTCCTCGCAATGACGGAGGGTGGTTAATTTACCTAACAACATACCTGATGACGGGAGGCGATGTTAAATGTGATGAACACGGTAGAAATCTTCATTGACAGCACCTTCGTTTTGCAAGCTTTTTTATGGTTAATCAACAGACCCTTGCAAAAAATTTAACCCTTTTCCCTCTTACAGGCTAATTGTTTCAAGGCTTTTCGAATTCTTCAGAAGCGACTACTTTAGGTGTCAATCTTTGATCGCTCAAAGCTTACTGGCACTCAAAAATGCAGGGGAAAGTGCAACCACTCTTGCTAAAGCGATGGGTCTTGGTAGAGCGACTGCTTACAAAGTTCTAGTCTCTAAGTCTGCATGATCAGGTAAAAGAGAACCTGTTACAGAAAAATGGAAATTGCAAGAAAAACGACTTATGAAACTTCGAAGACTGAAGTAGCTGATCACTAACTGATTGTACAACCTTCCTTTTCCATCAACTCAGGTATTACCCCTTCATCAATTTGAACCTGAACTTGATTGATTTTTTTGGTTTTCCAAATCGTTAAGTTTCTACCCCCCCCTACCACGATTGACCCATCGCTTGAGAGTGCAAGCTCTTGAATGCTTTGGTGTCCTCTGATAGTGCGTAGACAATCACCACTTTTGGTATCCCAAATCTTAATTGTCTTGTCAGAAGAACCGCTGCCAACTATTGAACCATCGGCTGAAATATCAAGACCTGTAATAGGGTTAGGCCCTTGAAATACTTCCAGGAATTCCCTACGATTAACATCCCAAATCTCGATCGTATCCTGAGAAGCAATAACTGCAGTAGTTCCATCTTTTGAGAGGGCTATGTGGACGATCTTTTCAATATGTCTGGGCTTTTCTTTCATTAAACGCTCAGAATTTTTAATATCCCAAACCGTAATGCAATTAGAAGAGTTCATTAGTGCTATCGAACCATCTGTCGATAGGGTAATTTTAGAGACCTTATAGTCAAATGATTCTGAATGTTCCTCCAGGCACTCACCCGTCTCAACATCCCAGACTTTAAGGACCTTGCTAATATAGATATTTCCACCACTTCTATCGCCAGTAAGTGCAATTTTCCCATCAGGTGAGAGGGTTGCGCAATCAATTCGTTCTCTGCTGACGGGTATTTGTTTTGTACACACACATCCTTCAATGGAAATGTTCCAGACTTTAATATAGTTGGTCTCTCCACTACATCCAGCATTATCAATACTGAGCGCGACTATCCCATCAGATATAAAAGCAACGGCAACAAAAACAGAAAAGCGTGAGGGTACTATTTTTTTGCCCCATCGTTCTCCAGTTTGAGTATCCCAAACTGAAATACCACCCTTTTTGCCTATAGCAGCTAAAATTGAACTATCAGGCGATAAAAAATAAGTACCTGCGAATGTACCCTCTGATAACCCCTTTATTCTATTAAAAATAGCGTACTCGGGGAATGGTTGAAAAAAACTTACATGATCACTGAAATATTGTCTAAGTCTGGTATATTCTTCTATTTTTATTTTTTGTTCTTCCAATTCCTGCTTATAGGAAGCTAATAAGTCCATCTGTTCCGATAGTAGAGTAGCTTGTTGATCAAGCCGTTTTTTTTGTTCATGAATAGTATTTTCAAAGCATCTCTTCTGCTCAAGTAGTTTATCTTCAATCTCTGAAAACCGACGATCAGTGGGACCAAGCTCGCTGAGCAGTAACTTCGAAATAGGGTTATACCCTGCTTCTTTAGTCAGTGTTAAGGCTGTTTTTTTTTCATAATCTTGTATTTCTCGATCAATGTCATACTTCAATAAAACCTCTGTGGCTTTTTCTTTTCCCTCCATGGCGGACAAATGCAATACTGTTCGCCCCTTTTCATCGACACGTGTCAGACAAGCCCCTGCCTGAATAAGTCGGTCAACACCTTCAGCCCAATCCAGCTCAACTGCTTGTGCGAGCGGCCAAAGGGTTTGATCGAGTTGTTCAATTATATTAAAAGTAGGTATGGCGTTAGGGTTGGGTATTTCCTCATTGACTTGTTCCAAAGGTTGAATCGTATCACCCTCTGCTAAAAGCATACTGTCTTTGACGAGTATCTCATCTAACAAGGATAATGACTGCTCAGCAATCGCCAGATTTAAAGGTGTTAACCCTGTTTTATTTTCGACAAGTAGTAAATCTGAATACTCCTCTAGCAAGCTTTTCAATAAATCTCGGTGACCATGGACAATTGCTTGGTGTAAAATGGTGTTGCCCTCAGTATCCGGATGACGTGGATCTGCCCCTGCCATTAACAACCCTTGAAAACCGCCAAGGTTATTCTGTTTGATCATTAAGTATAGAGCTTCCTGTAGGTGCTCACTCGGTTGGTTCATGCCAGACTTCCTTTGTTCTTTTAGAAAAAAATGATTAACGTCATTTTACTAAACTTCAGATCAGAAAAGAAATGCATATCCAAAAAATGCCAATTTAGAGTCCGAGACTTTATAGTCATGAACTGGATCAAAAATGTTTGGCTATGCTGCCTCATATTAGCCCAATTGGATGGGATAACATTCTTTTGTATGGAATGCTGGGATCCAAACCTAGAAATAGGAGTAGAATGCGACGGTGATATCCGCCCATAACCCTCACTGAAATGGCTTTAAAAGCCGATTAAAGCTGTTTTCCCACGCCCTGTCATTCATCGACATCAAAGGATTAGGAGATTTCACGCACGCACCCATATGCCATATTTGCCTGATCTGAACGAACAAAGGAATGGCTTCCAGCTCCGCACCACTTAACGGCCTAATAGACTGATATCCCGACAAAAATCGCTTCCATTTGAAGAAGTTACCTTTGAGAAAAGCTTCTAGTGCATGCGCTCCGGTTCTTACATCACTGAATTGCATCCATCGAAACACCCCAAGATCATAAGCTCGCCACCCATATCCACACAAATCAAAATCCCATAAAGTCAGCTGGTCGTTCCCTACAAAATGCTGATTAAAACCATTAAAATTACCACCAATCATCCCCCATTCAGCCTCTTTAAAAGACAATAAAGAAAGTACTTTTTCTTTTAATTGCGCAGCTAATTCATCCAAGCGCTGTTGTTCTTCTGTATATCTCGCATCCAGATGCTGCTTAATCGCTAACACAGGCTCGTCCAAAAGGAAATGTAAATCTAACGGAGCGCGCTTGTGAGTCGTCTCAAACTTCGCGGAAATCAAATGAATTCTTGCAATCTCTCTGCCTAATAAAAATGCACGCTTCCCATTCAATGGCCCCGAAACACCTTCAGCAAAGCACCTTAAAATGGAGTGGCGAGGTCCTTCTGGAGCTTCAATGTACCCCAAAAAATAACCATCCTTTCGAGGAATCAGGTGTGAAACTGGGCTGCGTTTTTCTTGTAAGTATCTTAACCAGGCTATTTCAAACCGGTATGCTTCATCTGTGTTAAGCCAATATTTTTCCCCATAAATACGTAAAATAAACTGCTTTGAATCTGCACAAATCAGATAATCATCATGATCTCCCGCCTGAAGCAGTTGGCACTTCACCGGCGCAGGTAACGAATAATGCTCTGCAACCCATTCAGCAATATGTGTTTGAGAAAATAATGAGCGGGTAACAGGCAATGCTTTCATCACAACTCCTTTCTTCCAAATAAAGCACCCAGCTGGGCTGCATATTGCTTATTGGCAACAAAAACAATCATATGATCATTTACTTCTATGACCGTCTGATCTTCCGGAAGAATGACTTCATCCCCCCTAACAATCAAGCTCACAGAAACCCCTTCCGGAAGATTTATTTCACACACTTTCCGACCAATGGTATGTGAGGTATTCTCATCTCCACGAGCAATCACTTCCACCACTTCTGCTTCTTCTTTTAATGCGTGGGCAGCGATAATATCCCTCCCCCGAACATACATTAAAATACTACTCACTGTAGCTTCCTCAGGCGAAATCGTCACACTAATTTCCTTCTCCTGAATCAAATCTCTATAAGCTGGCTTCGTCATTAAGGCAATAGTCTTGCGAGCACCTAATTGTTTAGCTTGAACACTGGCAATGATGTTGACTTCACCATTATCCGTCAACGCACAAAAAACATCCATATCTTCAATATTTTCATTCACCAGTAAATCTTTATCCGTTGCATCCCCCAACAAAACCGTCGAACGCTCCAATACCTCAGACAAAAACTGACACTGCTCTGACCGGCGATCCATCACCTTTACCTGATAATCATACTCCAACACGCTGGCTAACCCAAAACCAATATTCCCTCCACCAGCAATCAGAATTCGCTGATTAGGCTTATCTAAGGGACGAAGCGCACCTAAAACCATTTCGACATATTCACTGGGAGCAATAAAATAAACTTCATCCTCAATTTCAATGGTTGTGGACCCTGTCAAAGCAATCGATTGTTGATTCCGAAAAATGGCAGCTATTCGAAAAGAAACGCCTGGTAAAACATCTTGAATTTTATCTAACGTTTTGCCAAAGAGATTGCCTCCATAAAAGGGCTTTACACCAATCAACTTTACACGCCCCTCAGCAAATGAAATCACTTTAAAAGCCCCAGGATGATCAATGATGGCCTTAATATAGCCAATCACCTCCTGTTCTGGACTGATGAACAGATCAATCGCCAGATTTTCATTTAATAGCGCCGTATTCCTCAAAGCATAGTGCTCAGAATGTACCCGTGCAATTTTAATGGGCGTGTTAAATAAAAGGTAGGCAAGCATGCAAGCCACCATGTTCAGCTCATCAGAGTCTGTTACAGCAATGATCATATCTGCCTGCGCAACCCCTGCACCCCTTAACACACGAGGATAAGACCCATGCCCGGCAAATGTTTGAATATCAAAACGACTTTGCAAATTTTTCAGCAGATTTACATCAGAGTCTATCACGATAATATCATGCCCCTCTTTAACCAGATGCTCTACCAGAGCAGTACCAACGGTGCTTGCTCCCAACACAACAATATTCATAAGACACTTACTCCGAACGCAGTGTTTCTATTGGGTCTAATTGTGAGGCGGAATAGGCGGGGTAAAAACCAAAAAACATGCCCACTAATACAGAAACCACAAATCCTGCCATCGGGGGAAATAGATAAAAATAAAACGTCCATCCACTAAAAAAAGCCGTTAAAAAAGAAATCACCTCTCCAATCACGATCCCTAAAACACCTCCAAATATCGTTAAAACAATCGCTTCTGTAATAAACATCAGCTGAATATCTTTTTGCCTGGCCCCTACCGCCATCCGAATACCAATTTCGCGACGCCTTTCAATGACAGAGACCAACATAATATTCATGACACCAATACCTCCTACGACTAAAGAAACCCCACCGATCAACACCAAAAACAGGGTTAATGCCTCGCGCTGCTTCTCCATGCTTGACACCAATTCCTGAGCACTTCTAAAAAATATTTTTTTCCCAGGGGTAATCCGGTTAATGGCGGTCTGGATATCATGCTGAACTGCAGGAATATCAGTTTTTGGAGCAATCCGAAAAACGACATTGCGAATTCTGGTGTGTTTACTTAACAAGAGGGAGGTTTCTATGGGAATAATGATAGACTCATTGATGTTACTATACATAAAAATATTTTCGATCCAGGGCTTTGCAACCCCTACAATCACAAAATAATAATCCCCCATCTTAATTTGTTTACCTATGGGGTTAATCACACCCAGTTGCTTTAATTTTTTAGCCAACTGAGCGCCTATCAAACAAAACATTTCCTGATCATCGTAACTTGAAACAAAGCGCCCTTGAGCTAACTCAATTTTAACGATATCTTTTAAGCTTCTAGTTGCCCCTATTATATTCCCTTGCAGGGGAGCTCCATCATAGCTCAGTGATTCAAACATCATCGTATAAGGAGCTGCATCTGTCAGATCAGGAATACTTCTAAGCACTGTTTTAATGTCCTGTAACCGTAAAATTTGTGCAGCGTTCCCCTCACCTCCACCTTCATTCCGCGCTTCTTCAATATTAACGGCTAGCAAATCTGTTCCCAACATTTTAAATTGAGCCAATGCATGTTCTGTAGCCAGTCTTCCACCTGAAACGAGCGCAACAACTGATGCCGTTCCGACCAAAACACCCAATACGGTTAAAAACGAACGCAACTTGGACGTTAACAAGTTCGCTACTGCTTCTTTTAAATGACCTCTAAACCGCAAACATTCATCCTCTTAGGTTGTGTCATCCAAGACAAGACCATCCACAACACGAACCATACGCTGACAGCGCTTGGCCACACTCATATCATGCGTAATCGTTACAACTGTTACCCTTTCTTTTTGATTAAGTTCTTTTAAGATATTAAGGACTTCATCTGTGGTTTTACTGTCCAAAGCACCCGTTGGCTCATCTGCCAAAATAACATGAGGATCCCCAATCAATGCTCTGGCAATGGCCACTCGCTGTTGCTGTCCTCCAGACATTTCACTAGGACGATGCTCACTGAGATGACGAATGCCCATACGCTCCAAACTCTCCAAGGCTCGTTTCCTGATATGAGCAGGTTTCTCATTCCGGTAATGTAAGGGCAACCCCACGTTTTGGCTGGCGGTTAAGCGCGGTAACAAAAAGAAAGATTGGAAAACAAATCCAATCGCTCGATTCCGAATAGCTGCCAAATCATCACTAGAAAAATGGGCAACCCATTCTTGATTTAAAAAATATCGCCCTGAACTGGGGTGATCCAGCAACCCTATAATGTTCATCAGGGTGGATTTTCCAGAACCGGAAGCCCCTACAATTGCAACAAAATCTCCCCGATCGATGTCCATGCTTACCCCCTTCAAAACAGGCAACTCTTCCTCACCCAGGTAATAAGATTTCCTGATATTTTCCAATTTAATCACGGACAAGGACTTTATCTCCTGCTTTCAAACCACTGATCACTGAAATACCTTCAGGATTCGTTTTCCCAACGACTATCACGGTTTCTTTTTCTTTTTTTGTTTTAGGGTCAATCACAATAACACGATCTGTCCCTTCTTTCTCAAAAACCGCCTCTATAGGAATAACAATCTCAGGTTTACTTTGAATATTCACAGAAACCTTGGCACTCATGCCAATACGAACAAGCTGGTGTTGCTTTTTTGTAATCTGTTTAATAACTACTTTAGCTGGAAACGTTGCTAATCCACCCGACTGTACCTCTGCTTTTGCCTGAGCACTGATAGATTTAATTTCTCCTTTAAATATCTCCCCTGGAATAGCGGGAGTAACCACATCCACTTTTTGGCCTGGTTTTACCCGATTAATATCAATTTCATTAATTTTGATCAAAATAGAAATGCCGCTTAAATCCCCTAAAGACAATAAATTTTCCTCTTTCTTAACATTGCTGCCTTCCTCAAACAGCTTACTCGAACTTTCTCCATCCGCTTTTTTAGGGGGTAAAGCAACACCATTGTAAGGAGATCTCACTTTGACAATATCCATCTTTCGATCCAAAACCTCTTCAATCTTGGCAATATCATCAAAACTGAGTTTTTCAATATTTTCCTTAAATTTAATTGCTTCTTCACCAGGAATATCTTCTATTGCTTGCTCTAGGTTATAAATCGCATTGATATAAGCCAGACGATTTCCTATCACTTGACTTTGCTCATTTTTGAATTCCTCATCACTGACAATTTTATTTTCATGCAAAACCTTCGTACCCTCAAAGGCGGTAACGCTATCTAAATAAGTACGTTTAGCATTTAAATATGTCGTTAAAGTATTACGATAGCTCTCCTGAAGCTGTTTAGAATAGATGGTAAAAAGCATTTCATCTTTTTTCACCCGCTGACCATATTCAAAGTATATGTTTTTAATCACCCCTTCTACGGGAGAAGGAAAAGGCCTTACTTGTATTGGTTCAATGACACCACTATAAAACAAGCGGGTCGTAATAATTCTTTTTTCAGCAGTTACAACTTTACTGCCACCTTCTACTTTTTTTTTGCCACAACCAACTAAAGTCAGCAAACCTAAGCAAATCATCCATATAAATATGTGATACCGGCGAAGGAAGCCATGAAAGGATTGAATTGTAAAAGACACATTAGTAGTCAACTTTAATTCCCCACCTATCCAGCGTAATACCCAATAAATTATCTAACCCCGCTAAAAGGCTAATATACGCAATTTTGGTATTGACAAGCTCAATCCCTGAGTCCCGCCAGTCTGTCTGATCCTGAATGACTTGAAAATAAGTGGTTTTTCCATATTGCCACGCCAATAAACTATCTTCATACACTTTCTTCCTATATTGATAGTTTTTCTCAGCAATTTCCACCTGGGATCGTGCCGTTTGAATATTCCGAACCGCATTGATGACATTAGTAGTCAGCGCTTGTTTTGCTTCTCTGAGGGAATATTTTTGTCTTTGCAGATTGACCCTTGCATTCGCAATCGCTTGATCAATGGATAAATCATCTACGGGCACCTCCAAATTCAACATTGCCATTCGAGTAGAATAAACAGATCTCTCCTCAGGCCAGTTACGACTACCCAATTGCGAACTACCTTCGGCTGTCAAGTTCAGAGACCACCGCTTGTTATCTTTGGCTTGTATCAAGTTCCGTTCTAAAATTCGTAATTGTACTAACTCTGAAAGATAATCCGGGTTATGTTTTAATGCAATCTTGACGCTTTCTTCCAAATTAGGCACTGCCTCGAGTTCTAAATTAATTTGCTCATCAATATTTAGTTTTGCATCAGGGTCCAACCCTATTAATTGAAGTAAACTCTGCAAGGCATCTTTGACTTCTACTTGCCTGGTCTCAAAAGCAAGACGCTGTCCGGCAATATCCCCCTGCTGTCTGGTTAGTTCCGAAATTGGTCGTTTTCCAACTTCTACTCTGAGCTTCACATCCTTTAAATTTTGTTCAGATCTCTCCAAGGAATATTTTTCTACCTTGAGCACATTGTAATTTTGTAAAGTCTGATAATATTGGGCAATCACATCCGTAATTGTCTGCATCAACTGTCTTTTAAGTGCTAACCGATTTTGTATATCACCATCCAATGTATTTCTGAGGTTAATCAGCACAATATCGCGACCCGACCCTCTAATCAGCGGCTGTTCAATTCTTAGTCTTCCAACACTCAATGCTTCATTTCCATTCTGGAATGTATTCTCTGTACTGGCTGTGACTTTCGTTCCATAGGTGTTCATCAAGCTGACTTCTGGTGAAAGTGTATAAATTGGTTTAGTATGTTTGTTGTAAAGTGCACTCCCCCTCAAACCATAGCGGGGTTCAAATTCCCATCGAGCAAAGGCAACCGTATATTTTTGAACAATCCGGTCAAGCTCGCTGTTCCGAATGGTAATGTTATAACGAAGACTGAGAAGAATGGCTTCCCTTAAACTCATCACCTGAACTTCCTTTAAATGCGAATACACCTGATAAGGTACAGGCAACTCTTGTAATTGTGTATTTTCAAAAATCTTGGGTTCAGGTAAACCAGAAAAAGCGGGAACACTAAACCATATCAGGATGAATGTAATGAATAAATATTGTAAATATCCCGCTTCTAACTTCACATTATAAACCTACTTTCTGAGAAGCTGTCATGTTAACCTTCACAGGCATGATCATTTCTATACATCCATAAAAAATGAATACTTGGATTATGGCTATCGTCTCTTGATTTGATCCTCTTATACAGATTTGATCCTCAGCATTACTTATCTGCTGCTCTCGTCATTGCGAGCGAAGCGCAGCAATCCAGCCAAGAGCTCTATTCAGAACCTAAGTTTAGGCGACTTTAATAAACTTGAGCTTAGATTACCACGCCGCTTCGCTTCTCGCAATGACAGGCTTTTTGCAACCGTAGATCTTTGAAAAAACTGCCTCTATGCCAAAGCCAACACTTCCTGAACCAAAGCATCGATCCCTGCTTGTGCTTCAGTGATTCTTCTCGCCAACATGTAAGCAGGCGTGCTCACCACTTTATATTCTTCATCTACCACCATATCCGTCACACTACATGTCACATGATGCCCTCCCATAGCAGTAATCGCTTCAGCTGTTTTGCCATCATTACCAATGGTTTGCTTAACACTAACACCACAAATTTTAGAAATCATAACCGGTGCGATGCAAATAAATCCCATCGGCTTTTTATCTGCAAACATTTTCCGCGCAAACGTCAAAACATCTGGTTGAATTTCACAAGCAGCCCCTTGCTCCTCAAAGTTACATAAATTGGTTGCAGCACCGGTTCCTCCTGGAAAAATCACAGCATCATAGTCTTCCGGGTTGGCTCTACTTAGGTCTAAAATATGTCCTCTCGCAATCCGAGCTGCCTCAATCAGCACATTCCGCTTTGCATTAGGCTCTATTTCTCTAGTCACATGGTTGACCACTTTATGTTGCTGAATATTCGGTGCAAGACACTCATATTCAGCATTAGCACGATCCAACGCTAATAAGGTCAGTACAGATTCATGAATTTCACTGCCATCAAATACACCACACCCTGATAAAATAACTGCCACTTTTTTCATAAAAACCTCAATTCAATTAATGATGATGGAAATCACACCATATCCCTATTTTTAAAAAATAAATTTAAGACACACTCTAATCAAATAAAAATAAAATACAGCAAATACAGCACTTGCAGGAATTGTAATAATCCAGGACATAAAGATATTTCTTATCTGATTCAGATTCAAGGCACCAACCCCTCTTGCAAAGCCAACACCTAAAATTGCACCTACCAACGTTTGTGTTGTAGAAACAGGAAACCCTATTCCCGAGGCAAATACTACTATGCCTGCTGTCGTCAGTTCCGCAGCAAAACTCCGACTAGGAGTTAAATCTGTAATGCTTTTGCCAATGGTTTCAATGACCCGATACCCATAGGTCAAAATACCAACCACCATCCCTCCCACACCAATCAACATGACCCACATGGGGATACCCGCTGTTGAACCGGCTAAAACTCCATATTTTAAGGTATTGACAATGGCCACCATCGGACCTACTGCATGAGAAATATCATTGGACCCATGCGCAAAAGCCATCGAACAGGCAGTAAAAATCATTAATATGCCAAAAACACGCTCTGTTTTTATAAAATACATTTCATGTGTTTCTTGATCTCGTACTTTAATACGCCTTAATAACAACCAGCAAATGAATGTTATGAAAGCCCCGCCCAGGAGCGCAAACCCCACGCGCTCCATTATCAGAAGATTGAGTCCCACTTTACTTAAGCTACGCGCCCCCAATACATTAAAGAAAATAATAAAAATCAGGGAGAACGCATAAAAAGGAAGGTACCGCTTGGCACTTTTAATCGGGTTAGGCGCATCAAAAATAATTTTTTGTATACTCAACAGAATAAAAAAAGCTATGACGCCCGAAAATATAGGCGCTACAAACCAGGATAGTGCGATATAACCAACATGACTCCACTGAACTGCATCCACACCAACCACAACAGCTCCAAACCCCACGATCGCGCCCACAATACTCTGAGTCGTAGAGACTGGCCAACCAAATGTCGTTGTCACCAAAAGCCAACTGCCTGAACCAACCAATGCAGCTAACATGCCATAAGGCAATAGCTCTGGAGAATTTGCCATCAATACTGGGTTCAGCATCTTATTCTGCAAGGTATCTGTTACCTCCCCACCCAAAAGCAAAGCACCTGCCACTTCAAAAACAGAGGCAATAATGACGGCTTGTTTTAAAGTAAACACGCGCGCACCCACCGAAGTTGCCATTGAGTTTGCAACATCACTGGCACCCATTCCCCAGGCCATAAAAAGCCCAAAAAGGATAGTAAACCCTAAGAATAATTCAGGATGAGGCATGAAGCTGCTCCAATAATTGACTGGCTCCAATTCTAAAAGTATGGGGACTAATCCAGGTCTTTCCCATCAAGCCTTCTGTCATCTCAAGGTAGGAAGCGACCTGCTCCACGGTACGTATCCCTCCCGAGATTTTCACGCCTACGCTCTGTTGGAAACCAAGCATTTCTTTAATGGCTTTTAAAATCGAGTTTACACTTTCCAAATCAGCGCCAACAGGTGTTTTCCCTGTTGAAGTCTTAATAAAATCTGCACCTGCATAAATCATATCTTTGGCCGCCGCATAAATCATATCTTGTGAGCCAAAGGCGCCTGTTTCCAGTATCACCTTCAACAAAATCGGCTCAGGGCAAACCTTCCTGCAACTTTCAACATAGTGAATGACCTCTCCTCTTTCCCCCGAAAAATACTGGGAATAAGGCATAACTAGGTCAACCTCATCCACTCCATGCAAAAGCGCTCCATCTATTTCTGCCAACGTTTTTTGAAACCGCTGGTCCCCTGTTGGGAAATTACAGACAGTTGCAACCTTAACCGAAGTATCTTTAAGTAAACGCTTGGCAATGGCTACAAAGCGAGGAAAAACACAAACAGAAGCAACGCCCCCCCACTGGGTTTGCGCTTGCTCACACAACGCGTGAATGGTCTGCTCATCGCAGTCTTCATTTAAGCAGGTTAAGTCTATCAAAGGTACAATGCGTGATGTTAAATCCGTCATATGTAAATACCTGCTACCCCATGGCCAACATTTCTGTCAATAATGCAGCCAATGATTTTGCTGCCCCCTGCCCAATCTCCAGTACATCTTCATGATTTAACGCTTCTTCAGATAAACCTGCACCCAGATTGGTTACAATAGAAAATGCTACGACCTCCAGACCACAGTGTCTAGCCACAATCACCTCAGGAACCGTCGACATCCCAACCAAATCTGCACCCCACTGCTGAAATGCCTTAATTTCCGCAGGCGTCTCATAGCAAGGACCTAAAACAGCTAAATAAACCCCCTCAACCAAATCAATCCCTATTTTTTTTGCCGCTTCCATTGCCGTTTTACGAAGCCTTGGGCTATAAGCATCTGATAAGTCTGGAAAGCGTGGTCCAAAACGATCATCATTTTCCCCTACCAACGGATTTTTAAACTGGAAATTGATATGATCACGAATAAGCATCAAGCGCCCAGGCCCGACTTCTGGTCTGAGAGAGGCTGCTGCATTAGTTAGTAGGAGTCGCTCACAACCCATCAATTTTAATGTTCTGATCATGGTTTGAACTGTTTCACTTTCATATCCCTCATAAAAATGTGCTCGCCCCTTCAAACAGACAACCGGACAATTCTCAATGTAGCCCAACACCATCTGTCCTTGATGACCAGCCACACTACATTCAAAAAAGCCAGGCAAATCTGCATAATCAACCACTTCAACGGGTTTCACCATTTCTGCAATACCGCCTGACCCTGATCCCAAAATAATACCCAGCACAGGACAAAAATCCTTGACGCGCGCTTTAATCTGCTCAGCAGCTTCAAATGGAAAATTCACACTCATAAATCACCTAAATGTGTTTGATTAAAAGAATGAGGTAATAGATCTTCCAGGGTTAAATGCATGATTTTTTTAGTCATACCATACAAAAAAAACCGTGTTCCTGGACCTGAAAACTCTGCTAACCGCTGTCGGCAAGCACCACAAGGATAAATCACCTGCTCTCCTGAACTAACAATACAAACTTCCTGAATTTTCTGCACACCCCGCTGTGTCACCATTGCTCCTATGGCAGAGGCTTCTGCACATTGAGTTAGACCATATGAAACATTTTCAACATTACAGCCAGAAAAGAGCTGATCCTCCACTGTTCGCAAACACACCCCTACCTTAAAGCGGGAATAGGGAACATAAGCATGCTGCATTGCCTGCCGCGCCATTTGAAACATCTTTTCCTGCATATCACTAAATCCTAATTAAGCAATAATGATCTATTAATAAAAATATAAATAAGCCTATCAGGTACTGATTAGAAAAATGAAACATTTTTAATGCGATTTTGAGCGCCTTTCCTTCATCTTGACAATAATACAAGCGAAATGCCCAAAGTAAAAATCCAGTATCGAGACATAAAACCCCAATCAAGTAAATTAACCCGCTCATCTGAGTTAAAAAAGGAAGTAACGTAATCACCACCGTTAAAATGGTATAAAGCAAAATGGAAAGCTTTGTGAAATGGCTTCCATGCGTTACGGGCAGCATAGGCACATTGGCTTTTTCATACTCCTGTCTTCGACCAAGCGCCAATGTCCAAAAATGAGGCGGTGTCCAAGCAAAAATGATTAACACCAATAACAAACTTTGATAGCTAATACTCCCTGTAACCGCTACCCAACCTAACATCGGCGGCATTGCCCCAGCTAATCCACCTAAAACAATATTTTGTGGTGTCAACCGCTTAAGAAAAAAGGTATAAACAAATCCATACCCAACCAGCGCTAAAAAGGCTAATATTGCTGTCATTCCATTTATTCCAATCGCTAAAATCATAATTCCTACGCTTCCGGTCATAAAAGCAAAAAAACCTGCTGAAAAGGGAGAGATACGCTGAGAAGGTAAAGGTCGTTTATGCGTCCTCCGCATAACTCTATCAATGTTTCGGTCAATCAGATGATTCACAACCCCGCCACTTGCAGCCGTCAAGCCAATCCCGAAAGTCGCCAGAAGCATCACAGATAATGGCAACATATTCTCACTCGCCAACAACATCCCAACAATCGCTGTTAACAACATCAGAGCAACCACTCTTGGCTTGCAGAGCTCTAAGTAGGAAGCAAGTAATTTCATCATGAACCCATCACTGAAGGAGATTTAAAATAAATGCAATAGAGCAAGGTCACCATCCCTAAAAACAGAAGAACAGCAACCAGGTTATGCATGAGTGCAATTGGCACCGGCAGCATCCATAACACATTAAACATGCCTAATAGCACCTGAAAACACAACAAGAGGAAGACTCCCCACCCTAAACGACGCAAAGCAGCTCCACCTGAAATGATTAAATAAAGAGAAAGTGCACCGACATATAAAAGCACGATAAAGGCAGCATAACGATGCACCATTTGAATGGTAGCTCGAGTAACACTGTCTAGCACCCCGCCTTCATAATTCACCCCAATAGGGGCAAAAACATCAAAAGCCTGCCGCAACTTAAGCAAAGGAAACCAATGGCCATGACAACCCGGGAAGTCTGGACAAATCAGAGCAGCATAATTTGAGCTCACCCACCCCCCTAAACCAATCTGAATAAAAACAAGCAAAGTTCCCACAATAACAGCCATCTTCGCCCCAGCGGAAATAGAACAAGTCTTTTTTCGAAAACTTCCTCTCCCGGATAAAGTCAACGCGCACAATAAACCTGCAATCAAAATCCCTCCCAATAAATGAGCAACCACAACCCATGGCAAAAGCGATAAAGTTACCGTCCACATACCCAGTGCAGCCTGAAAAACCACCAACAGAGACAAAAGAATGGGAGTCACTATTGATTGCATAGCATCTTGTTTTCGTCGTACCAAAGCCCAAATCGTTAGAGCGAAGATCGACAATCCTAATCCTCCGGCGAAATAGCGATGAATCATTTCCAACCAAGCTTTTTTAGGTTCTACTTTTTGTGAAGGAAATCGTTGAGTCGCTTGCGCCAATTCAGAAGACGTTTCAGGCACTGTGAGTTGCCCATAACAGCCAGGCCAGTCTGGGCAACCTAACCCTGCATCTTTCAGACGGGTATAAGCCCCCAGAGATATCACCAATATCGCCAGTATCAACGCAAACAAAGAAAAACGAGCATATAAAGTATTCATAACGCATCAGCCAATACGGGAGGCTCTCAACAAACGTTTTAAATCCTTCAGAATGTGGTTGGGATTTTCGTTTTGAGGATAAAACAATATTAAATTCCCTAAAGGGTCCACCAAATAAAATCCACTCACCAATCCATAATCCGTTTGAGTGAAAAAGGATTTTAGCACTTGCAAAGTCATTTGCCCATGATAAATGCCTAATCTGGCCTTCAATGATTTCTCACGCATCGGTAATGCTTCAGGAGAAACCGTCACAAACACATTAACCAGACGCTCTCGCTCTCGCCCTAAAGCCAACTGTATCTGCTTCATAAAAAATAGTTTCTTCTTGCAAGCTTTCTGACAAGTTGGCTCCAAATATACATACAACAACTGCCACTTTCCATGACCAACAGCAAGCGCCTGTACTTTTTTGACATTTAAAGGAGATTCCAGCAACACACCATAATTGGTACGGTGCGTCATTAAATAGTTGCGACCATATTGATAAACCAAATGGGCTGCAAGAATAGGAAGCACGAACAAAACAGCCAAAAAAATCAAGACCCAGAATGTTCGCTTTTTGGATGATGGAGTACGCATAATGTTCTCAGTGAGTTTTCAATCTAACCCTTCAATAACCTGTCATTCAGGCTATGGAAGGCATACTCTTATACATAAGTATTACGTAGCAATTGCCCTCGTCATTGCGAGCGAAGCGTGGCAATCCAGCCAGGAATCTCTATTCAGGACCTAAGCTTATGCGGCTTTAATAAACTTGGGCCTGGATTGCCACGTCGCTTCGCTCTTCGCAATGACGGGCTTTTTATAACTCGCATATTAAGAGTATGCCTTCCTGGCCAGGATGACAGAAGGAAGAACACAGCTTTGCTACAATCCATTACAAAAACTATACAGTATTTACCATTAGGACACACCCTCTAGGCAACGTCCCTAAAGATTTTTCCGAGAACCCTTCGTATGTTTCTGCTGGACATGCACCAATAAAAACACAACCAAAAACACCCCTGCCAACCCAAACCATTGAACTGCATAAGCAATATGCCGAGCAGGCTCCACAGCAACAGAAGGTTTCCAGTCCAATACCCCAACCTCAGAATCTCCACCCGCATCAGATAGCAACAACACTTCAAAAGGATAAAAATCTTGATTTAAAACTTGATTGAACGTTTTAATTTGAAGGGCTTGCGCCCGCCATAATCGTCGCCTCATCTTTTCAAGGTTTTCCCCCAATAGTACCCCCCCCTTTTCTGGCACATGCACTAACCCTGTCAAAAGCCTCTGTCCCTTAGGCAAAATAACCTCAGGCAAATGATCTCGCGACCTCCCTCGTGGAATCCAGCCCCTATTCACCCAAACCCAACGTGTGCCCATATCTGGTATAAAAGGAACTAAAACCTGATAACCCACCTGGTGCTGATAAATTTTATTGTCCAAAAAAATAATATGATTGAGATCATAACCCCCCTTTAGGGTAACAGGGTGGTAATTTAATGCGGCTTTATCCTTGTCCATCATTGCGTCAAGGCTTAAAGGCCTTTTCTGTAAGTGTTGCTGAGTATTTCTAATCCATTGTTTTTTTTCATCAGCTCGATGCAACTGCCATATTCCCAGGGAACAAAGCAAAATAAAAATCCCAATACTTGCTGCAATCACGAAGTAATTAAAGGTAAAATCATATGAGAAAACGGTTAAACTTATTTTTTTCACAAAACACTCACGGAATGTTAAAACATGTTTATTAAGTTAATCATTATTTTATTTATTATCGCCATTCTTTTTTGTTTAGGAGATGCTGCTGTATTGCTTGTTAAGCAAAAGCATCATTCAAAAGAAGCTATGCTTAAAGCATTAACCTGGCGGATAGGACTATCCGTATTTTTGTTTTTATTGCTATTGATCAGTTATGCACTGGGCTGGTTAACGCCTCATGCATTATAATCTGAAAGTCACCACTACAAAAAGGCTCTGTTTCAAAAACGAGCTATGTTAGATTTGATGTTATTTGAAGGAGCATTCGCATGGGATCGAGCCAACCCCAAGCGTTAAGATGATGTCATCTTCATGGTTTACTAATCCTGCAATGTGTACGTTGGTATTGATGAGCAAAGCAATACCTTGGATTTTTATCTTTCTCATAAGCGCAATAAATTTGTTTTCTATGTTTTTACCGCTCGTTTGACGAGTTTTCTATACTTTCCTGTTTTTCTTCCCTCATCAATCTAAACAAAACACAAAATAATCAACTGTTTATTAATGATTTTTTGAGTTTCACCCAGAGCAGAGGACATTTTTTTAAGAATCTCTTAATTTTTCCTTAATGTTTGAAGTATAACTTCTGCTGCGTATTTAATTTACCTTGGGGAGGGGAAATAATGCAGACACATTCTTTTTTTCATACTAATGCGGTTTTAGAACCTTTTCTTAATTTTTTATTTGAAAATAAAGAACATAAACTTTTATCCACTATATTTCTTCTGAACAAACGATTTAAACTGGAGATGGATCGAAAAACTTTTCATTTAAAAATCGGAAAGCGCGGAAAATATGAATATGATGAAAACTCAAGCAAAGACCTGATTGAAGTGATTCAAAAAAAATTACGCTTACGAAGTATTGACCTAAGTGACCTTGAAATAACAGATGTTAAATTCCTAAGCCATGTTGAGCATTTAAAAACGATTCATTTACTTAATTGTAGTGAACTCCATGATCAGAGTTTTGATTCTCTAGAAAAGCTGCAGGAGTTGGAAGAATTTATTCTTGTAGGGAATCCAAACATAACAAGTCTTTCTTTTATAGACAGCAATCCGAACTTAAAACGACTGAATGTATCTAGATGTACGGGCATTAAAAACTTTGAAATTTTAAAACATTGTACTCAGCTGGAGAAGATCAATTTGTCTTACAACATACTCGAAGCAAATGCATTTGAATACATAGAAAATCTCCTAGAATTAAAGGGAATTATTCTGAAAAATTGCTATATGCCAGATAGCTCATCCCTGCACTTTCTGAAAAATTTATCTAAATTAGAAGAACTTGATTTATCAGACAATACTGCCAATCAAACCATTAAGAATTTTGATGCGCTAGCTTCCTTAACTAACTTGAGAAAGCTCAACTTAATAGGAACCAGGATAAGAGGTCTCGAATTTTTGAAAGATCTCCATCAACTAGAGGATCTTCATTTAAGCGGGTGTCTTAAGCCGGAGGTTAAGGAATTTTATTCACTGGAACATTTAACAGAATTAAGAGAATTTTCTTATAATGCGCGTAAATCCAACACTTCTTTTGAGTTTATAAGCAAAAATTATAATCTTGAAACGCTTGATTTATCTGATAGTTTTTCTGTCAGCAGTTATGATTTTTTAAATAAACTCACCAAATTGCAGCAACTTGATTTATCTGGGAATTTTGCTGCAACAAGTGAAAATCTTGCCCCCATCAAAAATTTATCTAAGCTCGAATCGCTCGTTTTAAGGCGCTGTACTGAAATCACAGATTTGGAGTTCTTAAAAGACCTATCGCAATTAAAGGTGCTCGATATAAGTGGCTGCACTAAAATTACAGATTTGGAGCCTTTAAAAAACCTGTCACAATTAAAGTGGCTCAATTTGCATGGCTGCCATAGTATTACAGATCAGAGTTTGGAAGCTTCATTTGATAACTTACCCGTTGGAATTGTAGTTAAATTGCCAGATGGAAGCGGGATTAGAATGGAGGAGGTACTCTCAACCCCAAAAGCGTCATGTTGAAGTATACTTGAGTTGACGATTTTATTTAGGGTGTGTTTTCAAAAAATAAATTGAAAACACACCCTACTAATTTTGAACTCAACTTATGCAGCTAAAGCATCTAATTCCCTCAATACTACAAACAGAACGGATGGGTCTTTTTCTTCCCTACTTTCCAGATCAAGTAACAGCTTCTCAAGATGCTTTATACTTTCCTGATGATACTCAAACCAAACATCTACCTTTTGAGCACCATTCTCCACATCCTTACATTTAAATTTCAGCACTGCAGCCATTAATTTTCTTTGAAGACGGTCCATATCCCCTTTTAAAGCAGATTTGGCAAGCACAGTCCAACGCCCTCCAACAGGATATAAATTGATTTGTTGCTGAAGCCAAAACAAATCCAACCGATTGGATATTTGAAAGAAAACAGAAGCAACTGAATGCAATGTTTCTCCTTGCTTTAACGCCATTTCAATAATATTCGGCGCCACATTCATAAAACGCATACAAGCAACTTTGCACGCCAATGTTTCAGGCACATCGGCTGCGACCAGGCGCGCTTTTTCCTGCTTAAGTTGCTCCAACGGCTTACCTTTCAGCAAGTCCGGCAGCATCTCATAAAGCTGACTGACCCCTTCACCAAATAACTTAAGAGCCTCCTGAATATCAGCATATTGTGCCTGATTACGAAGAAACCAGCGCGTTCCTCTTCTTACCAAACCAACCAATACAATAGCCATCTGGATCTGAATTTCAGCATCCACCTCATTATCCAAGCCATCAATCTCACCCCAAAATTCATCCATTTCAAATATATGCTTTGCTATCACGTAAGCAGGCACAACTCTATCAGCAGACACATTAAATTCTTGCAAAATTTGATGAACAAAAATCGGCCCCATATCGCTCAGCAAACTATTACTCAGCTGCGTTGCAATAATTTCACGACGTAAAGGGTGCTGTTGAAGTTCGGTCTGATATTTAAGCTTTAAAGGTTTTGGAAATGCCTTATAGAGGTATTTTTCCAGGTAAACATGTGTCTCAATGGCCTGGGAAGCTAAAATCGCTTCTTTTAATAAAACTCTGCTGTAAGCAGCCAAAGTGGCCAATTCAGGTCGAGTGAGCCCCTGGTTCAATAGCCTTCTGGCTTCCAAGTTTTTTTCACTCGGTAAAAATTCAATCTCACGATCCAATTTACCTATTTTTTCAGCGTATTCCATAAAGCTCTTATACAGGTTGTGATACCCTAGCGCCTGATATTTTGCGATACTCAAACTACGGTTTTGATGATAATTATTTCTTAAAACCAGATGAGCAATTTCATCTGTCATTTGTACCAGCAAAAGATTTCTTTCTTCCTCAGTCATCCCACCTGTCTTGACAATACTGTTGAGCAAAATTTTAATGTTAACTTCATGATCAGAACAATTCACCCCGCCACAGTTATCAACAAAATCGGTATTTACCCTACCCCCATTCAACTCATATTCAATTCTCGCCAGTTGGGTTAAGCCAAGATTCCCACCCTCCCCAACAGAAAGCGCTCTTAGTTCATTCGCATTGATCCTCAAGCTATCATTGGCACGGTCTCCCGCAGCAGCCTGCTTCTCAGTGCTTGCTTTCACATAGGTACCAATCCCCCCATTCCACAGTAAATCTACAGGGGCCATTAGTATCAGGCGGATTAATTCATTAGGCTCCAGGTGATCCTGATCTGTGTTTAACAGGACTTTAACTTCCGGGGAAAGCGGAATGGATTTCTCCGAGCGATCAAACACCCCGCCCCCTTGAGAAATGAAAGCAGAATCATAATCTTTCCAAGTAGATTTGGGTAATTCAAACAGACGCTTCCGTTCTGCATAACTCTTGGTCACATCCGGCGTTGGGTCTAGAAAAATATGCATGTGATTAAAAGCAGCGACTAGCTTAATATGTTTAGACAGTAACATGCCATTACCAAACACATCTCCTGCCATATCGCCTATCCCAATGACTGTAAAATCTTGTTTACTCGGATTCAAATGCATTTCCTGGAAATGCCGCTCCACAGAGATCCAGGCACCACGCGCTGTAATGCCCATCGCTTTATGATCATAGCCATGCGATCCCCCAGATGCAAAGGCATCGCCCAACCAAAAATCATACTCTGCGGATAAACCGTTTGCGATATCCGAAAAAGTCGCCGTTCCTTTATCTGCGGCAACAACTAAATAAGGATCTTCCTCATCATAAATCACCGTGTTAGTAGGGTGCACCACTTTTCCTTGCTTAATATTATCTGTAATATCCAACAAACCTGAAATAAAAAGCTTATAGCACGCAATTCCTTCTGTAAAAACCTCATCTCTCCCGCCCCCTTCAGGCAAATGTTTACAAACAAAACCGCCCTTTGCACCTGAAGGGACAATGACTGAGTTCTTAACCTGCTGTGCCTTCACCAACCCTAAAACTTCCGTTCTAAAATCTTCAAATCTATCTGACCATCGAAGCCCTCCTCGAGCCACCTTGGAGGTTCTCAGATGAATACCTTCCATACGAGACGAATACACAAAAAGATCATAAAGAGGCTCTGGCTTAGGTAAGCCAGGTATTTTCTTAGACAACAATTTCAAAGCCAGGTAAGGCTTATAGCTGTTATTAGATGAGGTCTGAAAATAGTTGGTTCTTACCGTTGCCTGAACCAGTTTGAGATACTGCCTTAAGATACGATCTTCATCGAGACTAACAACACTATCCAGACTTCGAGTGATTTTTTCTATTAATGCCTGACTATTTTCTTGAAACAACGCTTGCTTCGTTGGATCAAATTTCAAAAGAAAAAGTTCGATCAGCAGCTTGGCTACCTGAGGGTTATTGTTAAACGCATACTCAATATAAAGCTGCGTAAAGGTAAACCCGGTTTGACGAAGTAGTTTTGCATAGGCCCTTAAGATCATCACTTCACGCCAACTCAATTGAGCTGCCAAAGTCAGCTGATTGAAAGCATCATTCTCAGCCTGCTTCATCCAGACATGGAAAAAAGTTTCCTGGAAAAGCGCTTTAGTGTCTTCAAAATCTTTCAATGAAAACGCTCCGGGGTACTCCATCTTAAACTCATTAATCCAAACCGTTTCACCCTCTTGAAATTGGATTTGATATGGCTCCTCTGAAATGACATGAAGCCCTAAATTCTCCAGAATTGGCATCACATTAGAAAGCGGGATCGTTTCAGCTGGGTGAAAGAGCTTAAAATGTATTCGGTTGGGCTGAATATTTTCTACACGATAAAAAATCATCTCCAGCGGATTTTGATCAGATAGCTTCTCAATAAGAAGGACATCTCGCACTGCCACTACAGGTGGAAATCTATCACGATAACTTGTTGAAAAAGCATATTGATATTTCTCAATGATTCGATGGCTCTTCTCTTCACCAAACGCTTCTATCGCATAATGACAAAACTCATCTTTCCAGGAACGGCCTACTTCAGCCAGTTTTTTTTCAATGGCTTTCAGGTCGTAATCAATTGTTTGACTGGAATCAATCCGTACCACATAGTGTACCCTTGCCAACAAGACCCCTGGAAAGAAAATACCTTCCAGGATTACTTCTGTTGCACTGAAATCTTTCGCTAAAATAGATTCCATTTTTTTCAATAATTCTGTATTGAAATTATCCTTAGGCAAATAAATCAAACAAGAAATATAACGCTTAAAGACATCTCTTCGCACAAACAGTCGAACTTCCTTACGCTCTTGCATCCGTAAAATATCGATGGCAAGCCGGTATAACTCTTCCTTATGTCCTTCAATCAAATCATCTCTGGGAAAAGTTTCTAAAATATTTAGCAATTTACGATATCCATAGCCTTGCTCAGGGAGATCAGAACGTTCCAAAATATATTTCAACTTTTCACGAACAATCGGAATATTCCGGATATTATCGTAATAAACTCTAGAAGCGTATAACCCTACAAAACGATACTCTCCTACCACATGTCCTTTAGCGTCAAACTTTAATACAGCTAAACAGTTGGTATAAGCATCCCGATGAACTGTAGCTTTCGTGTTCGTCTGAAAAAACACTAAAACCTGGTTGGCCAAGGTCACTTCCTGTGCATCTTCCGGCACACCCAAAAACGCAGAACCGGCACTCGTCGCAGGTAAATATAATTGCCTGCTTTGCATCGTATTACGTAAAACACCTAAGCTAGAGTCAGGTACGATGGACAACATTTTTTTACCTTGCTTCGTTGTCAATCGATATTCGCGAAACCCTAAAAAAGTAAAATGATCAATAAACCACGCCAAAAAGACTTTGGCTTCTTCAAGTTCTTTAGGATTTAGCGGAATATTAGGATTGCTTTCTATTTCTTTGAGTGCAGTATAGAGCTTGAGCTCCATGGGCTTCCAATCTTGAACCGCTACTTGCACATCATCCAGCACATCATTCATTGCAGTCAGAATCTCATCCAGCTTCTCTGGCTGTTGTTGCAGATCAACTTCAATACAAATAGGTGCCACGCTCAAAACATCACTTTCTTGCTGGTGATGGTGAGGCAAAACCTCTTCAATCTGATGTTGGGCATTGCAGCGAAGCTTCAAACCTCCGCTATGAATGATTAGATGTATATTTAACCCTAACCGGCTCAGAGCGATGCAAAGAGAATCCACCAAAAAAGGAGAGTCGTGAGCCACCAGTTGGATGATGGTATAGGGAGACTGCCACCCCTCTACTTGCATTTGAGGGTTAAAAATTTTAATCCGCCTCTTTCCCTCCTTCAAAAACTTCGGATCACATAACAACTTCCAATGAGAAACGACTACCCCAGTCAACTCGTCTAAAGAGAGAGAGGTCAAATCCTCCAGGGAAAGGTTAGCATAATAAAGCGTAATAAAGTGGTTCAAAAGATCCACCTGTTCTGCAGGAACCTTATCCTTTGCTTGTTTCTTTATCTTGCCAATAACCTCATCTTGAGGATCGGTGATAGCGACAGCTGTCATAAATAGACCTTTTTATTATTCTGGGGACACATCTTAGTCATTCACAAAGAAGCATCAAAATTCTAACCTCGAATTTCTTTGTAGAAAAGGGGCAACCTATTAAAAAAGACTTAATAATTTAAGAATAGCCTGTAATTTAGGTTTTAAATACACTCTATACTATAGCTAAATCCCTATAAATTTGCTGCATATAGCTGCCATTTCCCCTTCAAACAAAAACTGCTTGCCACATGCAGCAAACTGATAGGGGCTTAGCTATAATTTCTATTATGAGGAATTATAAAGGGAGAAATTCATTATGAAAAAAATATTACTTGTTTTATCGATTTTTTTTGCCAGTGCCCTTTTAACCAGCTGTGCGACTAAAAAAGAAACCGGCACACTGGTAGGTGGAGTTACCGGCGCCGCTATAGGTTCACAATTTGGTCACGGTGGCGGTAGAGTCGTCGGTGCTGGAGTAGGTGCACTAGCCGGTGGTTTAATCGGTCGTGAAATAGGTGCTTCTGCAGACCGAAGAGATGCTGGACGTTAAATTCTACACTAACATCAAAAATTTTCTTGCCTAATCAATATCCTAACGCTAAGCCCCTCTATAAATGTACTAAGGTGTGTCTTCAAAAAATAAATTGAAGTCACACCCTACATATAGCAAACAGATTTTCTTCAAGCAAAACGCTGAAAAGCGAAGTAATCGCCTCTGAAGCATTCGAAAAGTATTGTATAAATACATGTAAATATAAGGCATATGGTACCTCCACTTCCAATCAAGACGACAAAGTGTTGGAAACTTGGTCTTGACTGGATGAAATCATTACGCCTAAAGTTAGTGGGCCAAAGAATTTGATCCACCTGACTCGCTGACAAAGTGTGGGTGTAGCTTCTTGGACTAAAACTAAAATAATAAAATTAGGGTGGTTTCTAACTTTAAATTGGCTTTCCCCAACCCGCCAATAAACTCAGAATATTTTCTTTTAGCGTTCCAGATTTCACACCCATTTCTGGGATTACCACAACCGTATCATCCCCTGCTACTGTCCCCATAATGCCAATTGATTTTTGCTGATCTAAAAACCGTGCAACTAACTGTGCAGCACCTGGTGCCGTATGCATTACAATCAAAATCTCATTATTTGAAACACTCAAAACCAGCTGGTTGAGTGAATACTTGGGAGTCATAATCATCAACTCAGGCGGCAAGCGATATACACTTTTACCTCCCTCATTCATCTTGACTGCCCCCAGCTTATTGAGTACTCGAGAAACAGCTGCCTGATTTGTTTCAACGCCTTGATGCACTAGCAATTTACAAAGCTCATCCTGAGTCTCCACTGCATTTTTCTGCAAAATTTCAGAAACCAAATAAGACAAACTCACTTTACCTGGCTTTGGTTTAATGCTTTTGCTCATAATATTTACCCCCACGCATAAACTTTAACCTAAATTAATCAGTTAGACCTTCGCAGTAGTTTCTAACTGATTAATTTAGGTATCAAATCAGTATCACCGCCGGAGTTTGAAACTCCGGCGGTGACCAGAGGGGGAGAATCGCGATTCTCCCCCTCTGGACTCCCCCATCGCGTAGGGTAACTCTGCCCCAAGGGGCAAAGATTTCTAACTTTAAATAGCTCATTCAGATTAACAAACCCATCTAAATATATAAAATGATTTAAAAAGCGGTTGCTTTTTTGCTCAAAATGAATAATAATTCATTTTATTGTTTATTTATTCGAGAAAGTGTCATGTCCTCTCCTGCAGTATTAGCACTACCAGATGGTACCTTATTCAACGGCATTAACGTTGGCGCCGAAAACTGCGCTATAGGCGAAGTTGTTTTTAATACCGCACAAACTGGATACCAGGAAATACTGACAGACCCTTCTTATGCAGAGCAAATCATTGTATTCACCCACCCCCATATTGGTAATGTAGGAACCAACTCTCAGGATATGGAGTCTCAAAAAGTTCAAGCATCAGGCGCTGTCATGAGAAGTTTTTCAACATTTACCAGCAGTTGGAGATCAGAATCTTCCTTGTCAGATTTCTTTAAAGCACATCATCTAGTAGCGATCAGCGAGGTAGATACTCGCGCACTCACTCATCACATAAGAAAATATGGCATTCAAACAGGCTGTATTGGTACTGGGCAAATAGACACAGCAGAAATCATTCATTATGCTCAACAAACACACTCTCTCAAAGGGAAACAGCTAGCCACCAAAAATTCAACCCCTCAACCTTATGCATGGAAAAGTGCAACAAAAGAAAAACCTCATATTGTTGTATACGACTTTGGCCTTAAATTAAGCATTTTAAAATACCTCGCCTCATATCCATGCAGCATCACTGTCATTCCTGCCTCAACACCAGCTTATGAAGTATTAGCGCTTCATCCAGATGGTATCGTCCTCTCAAATGGGCCAGGGGACCCTGCTGCTTGTCAGGATATTATCCAAAATATTCAAGCACTATTGACGCAGCAAATCCCTACGCTTGGCATTTGCCTTGGGCACCAACTATTAGCGCTAGCCAGCGGTGCCCGCACAGAAAAAATGAATTTTGGACACCATGGCGCCAATCATCCCATTCAGTCCCAGGAAACGCTCACAGTTTTTATTAGCAGCCAAAACCATGGTTTTACTGTATCAGAGCAGCCCTTGCCTGACTGCCTAAAAGTCACCCATCGCTCATTATTTGATGGAAGTATTGCCGGTTTAAAAAGAGTCGATACACCAGCTTTTGGATTTCAGGGACACCCTGAAGCAGGGCCAGGACCTTCTGATATGGCATATTGTTTTCAAGACTTTATGACGCTTGTAGAGGTCTTTCATGCCAAAACGTACTGATATAAAAAATATTTTAGTCATTGGCTCGGGCCCCATTGTTATTGGGCAAGCCTGTGAGTTTGATTACGCTGGTACGCAAGCCTTAAAGGCACTAAAAGCAGAGGGTTATCGGGTCGTACTAGTGAACTCCAACCCAGCCACCATCATGACAGATCCAGAAATGGCAGATGCCACTTACATTGAACCGATTACCTTAGAATCACTCACTGCCATCATCGAACAGGAAAAGCCTGATGCACTGTTACCAACGCTAGGCGGGCAAACAGCTTTAAACTGCACATTAGCTTTATATCAGGGCGGCATCTTAACCCAACATAATATCCAACTGATAGGCGCCTCGCTTAAAGCGATTGAATACGCAGAAAATCGCTCTTTATTTCAAAGACGAATGCAAAGCATAGGGCTAGAGGTGCCAAAATCTACAACCCTACATCATATGGAAGAAGCCAAGACTTTTTCTCAGCAAAATACATTCCCTGTTATTATTCGATCTTCTTTTTCATTAGGTGGAGCACAAGCAGGTATTGCTCACGCCCCCAACGAATTCATAGATTTGTGCTATCGAGCTTTTCAGGAAAATCCAAATCAGGTGCTATCCGTAGATGAATCGTTGATAGGCTGGAAAGAGTTTGAGTTAGAAGTCATGAGAGATTCTGCCAACAATTGCATTGTCGTTTGCGGTATTGAAAATATTGATCCCTTAGGTATTCATACCGGTGACTCTATCACTGTATCCCCCATACAAACCTTGACGGACAAAGAATATCAGGCCATGCGGCAAGATGCTTTTTCCGTATTAAGAGCAGTCGGCGTGGAAACGGGCGGCAGCAATGTTCAATTTGCTGTTCATCCCCAAACGGGAAAAAGGGTGATTATTGAAATGAACCCCAGAGTCTCTCGCTCATCTGCCCTGGCTTCTAAAGCGACGGGTTTTCCCATTGCTAAAATTGCCGCTAAACTCGCCTGCGGCTATACCCTGGATGAGCTTAGAAATGAGATCACAGGAAATCAATTACCAGCATCATTTGAGCCGACATTAGATTATATCGTCGTAAAAATTCCACGTTTTAACATCGAAAAATTTCCTGAAAGTGGAAAATCCAGGGGACCTAAAATGCAATCTATTGGGGAAGTGATGTCGCTTGGGCGCACATTCCCAGAGGCATTACAAAAAGCAGTCAGAAGTTTAGAGTTAGGAAAAACCGGTTTAAGTGGATATTATGAAGGCGCATCTACGGATACGCTCTTAAACGCTTTAGCTGATCAAGGGCCTTTACAGATTTTTGCCATTGCTGAAGCATTTCGGCAGCGAATGACAATCGAACAGCTGCATGAACTCACCCAAATTGATCCTTGGTTCTTGCACCAGATTCATAGCATCATTCAGAAAGAAATAACCCTTCCCTCTGAGATAGATTTCCCATCACATCTCAAAGCTTACAAACGGTGGGGATTCTCAGATGCTTACTTGGGTGAACTATTGGGAAAAACAGAAAATCAAATAGTCCAACTACGCCACCAACAAAACCTACACCCCGTTTACAAAAGAGTCGACAGCTGTGCTGGTGAATTCCCCTGTGAGGCCGCCTATTTTTACAGCACTTATGAAATAGTTTGTGAAGCATCGCCCTCATCACAAAAAAAAGCATTAATCATAGGTAGCGGCCCTAACCGAATTGGGCAAGGGATTGAGTTTGATTATTGTTGCGTACATGCAGCAAAGGCACTCAAACAGCTTGGTTATGAAACCATCATGCTGAACTGTAATCCAGAAACAGTCTCTACTGATTATGATGCAGTAGATCGGCTTTATTGCACCCCTCTCACATTGGAAGACATACTACCCATTATCCAACTAGAAAAACCGACAGGTGTTTGGGTGCAATATGGCGGACAAACCCCTTTACTCCTGGCAGAGGAATTACAAAAAGCGGGAGCTCCCCTGCAAGGGATTGATCTTAAAATGATCAGAATGACCGAGAATCGTGAGCAGTTCCAGCAATTTCTGAGTACTTTGTCGCTCAATCAACCCAAGGGTGCTCGCATCAGTACGTCGGAAGCCGGATTCAGTGCTGCCAAAACGCTAGGATTCCCGTTGATCATCCGGCCTTCTTTTGTTCTAGGGGGAGCCAGTATGTCAATCGTTAACGATGAATCCCAATTAGAGCAAGCGCTGAAAAAAGCTTTTACGATTCATGTAGAAAACCCATCCTTATTATTGGAACAATTTCTTGAACAAGCGGTAGAAGTAGATGTCGATGCCATTTCTGATGGCACAGAAGTTTGGATTCCTGGCCTGCTTGAGCATATTGAAAGTGCCGGCATTCATTCTGGTGATTCTGCTTGCATTACCCCTTCTTCCTTATCGAAAACGATCCAAGACAAGGTTTACGAACAAACTCAAATCATAGCTCAACACCTAAAAATTCGCGGCGCCTTTAACATTCAATTTGCAGTTCAAAAAGGGTTGGTTTATGTGCTGGAAGTTAACCCACGCGTGTCCAGAACACTTCCTTTTTGGTGTAAAATCACAGGTCTTCCTCTAGTCGCAGCTGCTACCCGTTGTGCGACAGGAAATTCACTAAAAGCACAATCTCTGCCCCTCAGTCCCTCATTGCATCATTACTTTGTTAAAGAAGCGGTTTTTCCTTTCTCCTGCTTCCCAAACAGCAAACCGACTTTGGGACCCGAAATGAAATCAACGGGAGAAGTCATGGGTATAGGTACTTGCCCAGCAGAAGCTTACGCAAAAGCTCAAATGGCAGCAGGAAATCACCTGCCCCAACCAGGAAATGCCTTCTTGGTAGCAGATACCGCTTTAGCTGCGTTACTCAACTTAATAGGCCGAGCACTACTAAAACTAGGCTTCACAATTTATGCGCCTCCATCCTGTCAGGATATCCTGGACTTCCCTCATCTAACAACTTCATTAGAAGCAATAAGTTCGCCAGCAAAGCTTGTCATTTCACTAAGCATCCCAAGTCAACCATCACCAGAGGCCACAAAAGCCTTGCAGTACGCAGTGATGAAACATATTTGTTATGCCAGCACCTTTGAAGCTGCACAGAGTTTAATTAAAGCATTGGAGTTCCATATACTCAATGGCAATTACCAATACAAACCCTTACAAAACTTAAGGTGATTGAGCATGAAAAAAACAAACTTCCCTCAACACTTGCTAACCGGACTTGAACTTTCTTCTGAGCACATCGATATGCTACTAAAACAAGCAGCTCAACTAAAAAAGGAAAGGCAATCAAAAGTCCAAAGAAATGACCTGTCCGGATGTCAGTTAGCGCTGCTATTTGACAAACCCTCCTTACGGACCTGTTTTAGTTTTACAGTCGCCATGCGTGAGCTCGGAGGAGATGCAATAGAAGTCATACTCTGCCTGATAGCTCTGCTTCTGTCATTTTTCAGCAAAGTGAAAACCGCCTACATGCTCAAAAAGCCTTATTACTCCATTTAATTTCCTAAGGAGGAATCACACGATGTCTCAAAAAAAAATAATTCTTGCTTATTCAGATGGACTTGACACCTCCTGTGCTATCCAGTGGCTTCAGGAAGAATATGGTTACCAGGTCATTGCAATGGCCGCAGATGTTGGGGAAGGAAAAGCCTTAGAGCCGATTAAAGAAAAAGCGCTCAAGGTGGGCGCTCAACATTGTCACTTACTTTCTCTGCAACAAATTTTTGCCGAAGAATTCCTAATTCCTGCATTGCAGGCCAACGCGCTTTATGAAGGAGTCTATCCGCTGATTTCAGCATTATCCCGCCCTTTAATTGCTAGATCCCTGGTGGAAATTGCTCACCAGGAAAATGCAGTAGCTGTTGCACACGGTTGTACTGGTAAAGGAAATGATCAAGTGCGCTTTGATGTTTCCATTAAGGCATTAGCACCCCACCTACAAATCATTGCACCAGCCAGAGAAAACCCAATTTCTCGGGAAGATGCCATTCTTTATGCCAAAAAACATAGTATTCCGCTCCCTATTGACTTAGATAATCCCTTTAGCATTGATCAAAACCTTTGGGGAAGAAGCTGTGAATGCGGAGTACTTGAAGATCCCTGGACAGAACCCCCTCTAGCCTCCTATGCCCTCACTCGCGAACTGTCAGAAACGCCAAATCAACCTGATGAGATTATCCTTTCATTTGAACAAGGCATTCCTACACAACTGAACGGAGAAAAAATGAGTTTCCATAAACTCATTGAAAAACTCAACTCCTTAGCAGGCAAGCATGGAATTGGACGCATCGATCACATTGAAAACCGTTTAATCGGTATTAAATCCCGGGAAGTTTATGAAGCCCCCGCAGCCATGACATTAATCACGGCCCACAAAGCACTGGAAGCCATCACACTAACCAAGGATGTCGCTCGTCTCAAACCCATGATTGAACAACAATTCGCCAATTTAATTTATGAAGGTCTTTGGTTTTCGCCACTGCGCGAAGCTTTGTACGCTTTCATTCAAAACACTCAAAAGGACGTATCTGGAGAAGTTAGACTAAAGCTTTACAAAGGACATGCCAAGGTAGTGGGACGCTCTTCTCCTCATTCCCTTTATATAAAAAATCTGGCCACCTATAACACTTTAGATCAATTTGATCATCACGCAGCTTTAGGGTTCATTAAGCTCTGGGGATTGCCAACAGAAATTTACCATCAAGTTCAAAAAAAAGGTAACCAGCTATGAAAAAAATACTACTAACCGGCCTTTTTAGCCTCGTTTTATCAATGACTGGATGCACAGAAAGCTCAAACAGACCAGATAAAATCGTTTTCGCTACCTCAGCTACCTACCCCCCTTTTGAGTATCGGGAATATGGAGAATTTAAAGGATTTGATATTGATCTGGCAAAAAAGATTGCAGAGCACCTGGGGAAAAAGGCAGAATTTCGTGATCTGCAATTTAGCGCTGTTCTTCCTTCTCTGCAAACCAATCAGGCAGATGCAGCCATCGCCACCATCACCATTACTGACGCACGAAAGAAGAAGTTTGACTTTTCAAATCCCTACTACTTTGAAGTGTTGGCAGTGATTTTCCCTAAAGAGAAACCCATTAAAACCGCCTCAGAGCTCGCCGGAAAAAAAGTCGGGTATCAACTCGGCACTGTTATGGAGTTTTGGTTAAAACAACATGCTCCTTCAGCCAAACTGGTCGCAATGGATGATAACAATCAAACGATCGAAGCCTTAAAAGCAGGCCATTTAGATGCTGTTCTGCTAGATGGAACTCAAGGCTATATTTTCAGTCAGAAAAAACCTGGTCTCTCCTATCGCTTGATAGGCCAAGCCAAAGAAGGTTATGGCATCGTGTTAAAAAAAGGGTCTCCTCTGCTGAAAGAAATCAATAAAGCACTCCAGGCACTTAAAGAAAACGGTGAAATTGAAAAATTACAAAAAAAATGGCTAAAGACTAATCAACCATGAACATCGAACAAACTACTTTATTTATCGGCTCAGGGCTCTTGCTCACACTTGAGCTAACCTTAGGCGGCATTATCGTTGGGATATTCTTAGGAACACTCCTGGCCATTTTAAGATATAAAGGCTGGTTAACTTTCTGGGTTAACCGCTTTATTTCTCTCTTTAGAGGAACGCCCTTACTGCTTCAACTAAGCTTTTTCTATTTTGCTATCCCTGGTATTCTCGGCATCAAACTCACGGTTTTATCAGCAGGCATTGTTACCTTTGGCCTTAACAGTGCTGCATATCTGGCAGAAACTTTACGAGCAGGAATAGAAAGCTTACCTAAAGGCCAGTTTGAAGCAGCTCAAACGTTAAGAATCCCTCCCTTCGCCATGTGGAAAGATATCATCTTACCTCAAGTTTTAAGGAACGTATTTCCTGCACTCACCAATGAGCTGATTACTCTACTCAAAGAAACCGCCTTAATTTCAACCGTGGGAGGAATGGATCTCATGCGAAGAGCTCAGTCTATTGCTGCAGAACAATTCAGTTACTTCATCCCTATTTGTATCGCCGGCGCCTATTATTATTTGCTGGTGTTATTGATTGAATATGCAGGAAAGCAAATAGAACAAAAGGTTTTTTATGCTAAATATCAATAAAGTATCCAAACAATTTTCAGATCATGTCGTCCTCAATGAGGTTTCCTTTAAAATTGATCAGGGCGCAATTATCGGGCTAGCAGGCTCTTCTGGCAGCGGAAAATCCACTCTATTACGCTGCATACAAAGGCTCGAACAAGCTGATTCGGGGGATATTCTTTATTCAGGTCATTGTGGATTTATGTTTCAGGATTTTCAACTATTCCCTCACATGACCGTCCTGGAAAATCTCACGTATGCACCCATAAAAACTTCCCTTTACTCTAAAGATAAAGCGCAAGAAAAAACACATGCTCTTCTCAAGCAGTTAGGCATGAAAGATAAAGCTTCTTTCTTTCCTGGAAGCCTTTCCGGAGGACAAAAGCAGCGTGCAGCACTGGCTCGCAGTCTTATGATGCAACCTGATCTCTTACTCTGTGATGAACCCACTTCTGGCCTTGATGTAGCCACTATCCAGGAAGTTACTCAATTACTTGGTACCGTTCATCAAATGGGAGTCACTATCATCATTGCTTCGCATGATCTAGATTTCCTGACTCAAATCGCTCACCGCATCATTCTGCTAAGAAAAGGAAAAATTGTAGCGGATATTAACCCAGCTGAGTTACCCAACCCAATTCATTACCTCAAAGCTTTTTATAAGGAGACTTAAACCATGACCCAAAACACCCCGTCAAAACTATGGGGAGGCAGATTTAATCAAGCAACTCATGAGCTGGTTGAGTCCTTTAATGCTTCCATTCACTTTGATCAAACCCTCGCAGCAGAAGATATTTTAGGCAGCTTAGCACACGCATCCATGTTGAAACACCATCAGATTATCACCGCTAATGAACATCAAAAAATTCAATCTGGCTTATTAGAAATAGCAGATCAAATCGCTCAAAAGTCGATTGTCTTCCAAACATCAGATGAAGACATTCATATGAACATAGAAAGACATCTTCATCTGAAAATTGGAGAAACTGCAGGAAAACTTCACACAGCACGGAGTCGAAATGATCAGGTAGCTCTCGATATTCATTTATACTTACGCAGACAAATCGTTGAGTTAATTCACCTGCTTCAACAACTACAGCAAACCTTAATTGAAATCGCAGTATCCCACCCTAAAGCCATCTTGCCAGGATATACCCATCTCCAACGAGCTCAACCCATTTATTTAGCCTCCCATATGCTAGCCTATGTATCTATGTTTCAAAGAGACATTGAGCGTTTGAAAGACAGCTGGAAACGCGTCAATCTATGCCCTCTAGGGACAGGAGCATTAGCAGGAAGCAGCTTTAATATCAATCGACGTTATGTAGCAGACTTATTAGGGTTTGATGATATTTACTTAAATACTTTGGATGCAGTCAGCGACCGGGACTTTATCGTTGAATTCCTGTCAGCTGCCAGCCTCATCATGATGCACTTTTCAAAATTGAGTGAAGAATTAGTGTTATGGTCTTCTCAGGAATTTAATTTTATTCAGTTTGATGATGCCTTTTGCACAGGCAGCAGCATTATGCCCCAGAAAAAAAATCCTGATGTGGCTGAACTTGCAAGAGGTAAAACCGGACGTGTTTATGGCGCTCTCATAAGTCTGCTGACGATATTGAAAGGATTGCCTTTGGCCTATAACAAAGACCTCCAGGAAGATAAAGAGCCTTTATTTGATACGATAAAAACCTTAAAAGCCACGTTAACGGTCTATATTCCCATGATGGCCAGCGCAAAATTTTTAGAAATAAACATGCAAACAGCAACCCAGGCAGGTTTTATGAATGCCACTTTACTTGCTGAATATTTAGTAAAAAAAGGCCTTCCTTTTCGAAAAGCGCATGAAATCGTAGGAAACATGGTGAATCATTGCCTCTCGCAAAACTGTGCTTTAGAAGCACTAACGCTCCAGGAAATGCAGACATTTTCCTCACTGATTGTATCGGACATCTATGCTCTATTAGATGCAAATCAAATTGTTGCTCATCAAACTAAAAACCTGGAACAAGAGCTGGTTATCCGAAAACAGCAAGTAAGAGAAACGCTAAATTGGGTAAAGGAAAAGCAAACATGGTTAAATCAAATAGCAGCTAAATTCTAGATGAAGATATTTTATCGTGTACAAACTTGTACACCCAAAAGAAGATCAGACTTGTTGTTATCCACTCTGACTTCTTAAATAAATGCCATGGGTAGAGGTTTGAATCTGGTGGTAGAGTTTCCGAATAGGCCAGGCCACCTGTAAAACTGTATGGCTTTCAAGAGATTGAAAGGAACGTAAATTCAAATGATTATGGGCTTGTCAGTATCCATTCAAAATCATTTCACGAGATTGCTTTTCACAGTACTTATCCTCATTATTTTAATGCCATAATTTATTGTAACGGATAAGTATTAAAATATCTTAATTGGCCCAATGCGGGGTATTGAAATGCTCCCAAATATTTAATTTAACACATTGATTAAATGTTTGGGAGTATTTCACTTTAGGGTTTGTGATAGCAGCTCTTGAAAAAGCTTTGTGAAATGCCCTAATGCTTCCTTAATCTTCCTTAATCTTCCTTAATCTTCCTTAATCTTCCTTAATCTTCCTTAATCTTCCTCAAATATCATTAAATCAAATAAGGGGAAAATATTTTATCAAGAATTATTAAAAGAAAAAGAAATACATGATAGAGCGCTTTTTTAAAAAAAAACAAAAAACTTCCATCGCTACAAATACGTTTCATAGACAACTTTAATAAGTTATCGGATACATTAGGTTTAAAAGAAATGTCAAAAAAAGGAGCTTGTTACGGATTTGTTATGATGGCTATAAAATATTTTAAAGAAAGAGATTTTATGTTTTTTTGGGATGTTTTAAATCCAGCCTCCTTGGAGATGGACATATCATTGCAATCCTAAAAGAAGGAAATCATTACTATCTGTTTGATCCGAACAGTAATAAAGAACCTGAGCCCAAGACATTAGATGCGTTACCCAGAAATCTTTTTGAGGACACCACTTTTTATTTTTCCAATAACTATTGGATTTTGGATAGTATTTCTTACAATAAATCTGGAGCTACATTAGATTTAATTGTTAATAGAGAAAGATTTAAAGATTATTTAGAAGAAAACATAGAAACCCTGTACTGGAAAAAGAAAATTCCTCTTCTCGTGACTTATTACTTAGAAGGCAAAATTTCGAGGGCTAGCTTAATTCATGTTTTTCACCAATTAATCACAAGTGAAAAAGGCGAAAATTTATCCCCTGAAGAGTTAATAGCAGCATTAGTAGATTTCATGATGAATTCATGTAAATTTACAGGGGAATTTACCTATCATTATGGGGTTTCTTCAGAAGAAATAGAAGCAGCCATTAAAAGCTATGATTTTTATTTATTTCATATGCTTCTTGAGCAAATAGACTTCGTAGATTCGGACTCACTAGACAAAATAGAGTCAATTTTTAAGGCATCAATTCATCCTAACAGAATTTTTCTTTTTTAGAACCGCTTTTAGAGAAATTCTCTAAGGAATTTAACAATATAACTGAAACATTTTATTATGAAATATTGGCAGATGAATTTGAACTCTTTTTTTCATTTCAAAACCTCTTATTCAAAGGATATTCTGAGACAAATAATTACATTTTAAATTGTCTTTCCACTGTAGAACCTACGACTAGAGCCTTCCTATTATCTGGAAAAACTTACGATGATGAAGATTATGCATTTAATTTACTGAAAAATTCCATCAAAGGACCAAGCAAGTGTACTTTCTAGTCTAACTATTTCAGTATTTTGCCTCATTATTTTAGTTTCTTTTTGCTCTATCTCACAATAAAGGGAGCTACTTAAGTCCTTGTTGAGTGTATCAGTATCATAAGTTAGATCATTCAAAAATTTCTGGAAGCACTCAAAAAGGCTCCGTTGCAAAAATTTTATCTCTCTGCACTGGACAAAACTCAACCATAAGCCTCCCCAAGAGTGTTTTCAGGGCATTGAAAGAGTAGTTCAATCAGCACCGCATCTTGAGCCTCTTTCAGCGTTCAATATTTGACCCCTCTACCTGGAAATAAAACTCATTATTTTCAAGCAATTATGTCAAGACGGATGGGGTCATAGCTGGATGCTGTTTTTGCCTAAAAAGGGGTCAATTTTGAATGCTGATCAACATTTCAGCGCTCTACCTTGAATTTATGACGGAATCGTTGCTTATACTTGTAAGGCATATATGGGCTCCTTCTTTTTTAAGAAGGCAAATCCTCTCATTTCCTCTCAATCTTCTCAAAATTTTGGAATTATTCAACAATGCCACTAAAGACAACCAAAAATATTACACTTCCATTCGGGACGTTACAATAATTTGCAAATGAAGTCGTCTTATACTATAAGAAAAGTATTTAATACAATATGATATCAAAGGAAGAGAAAGTATGAATATTAAGAAAATTGTTTTAGGGTTAACGCTAGTAGCTGTGATTGGATTTACAGTGCCAGTTTTTAGTCAAACGAGCGTGGGTAACGGACGAGCTACAACTGCAGGATCAGGATTTGGAGACATAGCAGTCCCACTAAAAGATGGTATTATCTGTAAAGGAAAGATTTCTACTTCTTTTACAGAAAGTCGTGGTAAAGTTATTAAAATTCCTTGTATTCAAGGGACAGAAACGGTGGGAGAAATAGAGATTCGAATGAAGCGAACCAAAGAATAAGATTTTGTCGAAAATATTTGGGGCTCCGTTGCAAAAACGAACCGTGTTATTATGGATTTTTTTTGCAGGAGCTTTTTGATGAAGTTGATCCAACCCCAAACCTTCAGGTGGCGTCATTTTCACGCAGAGGTGATATTGCAATGTGTCCGATGGTACTGTAAGTACGGTATTAGCTACCGTGATTTGGAAGAAATGATGTCAGAACGAGGCTTGGGCATTGATCATACAACACTCTATCGTTGGGTTCAGATCTACGCTCCTGCCGATAAAAATCCTTGTTATGCCTCAGCTCTCAAAGATTTGCGATCAGAAGGAAAAGTTCCCGATCACAGCCATCATCGACAGATTAAATCTGTATCACCGACGGAGTTTGAAACTCCGGCGGTGTTAGATCCAGTTTCGGAGCCTTAGACCTACATGGTACAGCATGATGGACTCATCGGAGGTTCTTCTTGTTGATTACCCATAGAAATATTACAAAATTCCCGAGCGTTCTCTAAGGTTTCAGAACATTTGTATCCAATCTCATTGTCACTAAGATTCAAGTGCTCAATCGATAAAGTATTTTTTCTAGATATTATTGCTAAGGCAATGCGAGTAGCACCAAGGTCTCCAATGTTATTTTCACTAAGATTTAAGCTGCATAAAGGTAGATTGGGATTATGCGCAAGCAAATCGTAAATGTGACCAGCACTGTCATCGTCAAGGCCGCAATTTACAAGACTCAGTTCCTCAAGCACTGTGCTTTTTGGAAGTGCGTCACAAAGATTTTTAAATTCCATAGGGTCAAATTCATAACCTTTAATCTTAAGGCTAGTCAAATTAGGGTCGTTTCCATTTAACTGCTCAATGATTGCATCCATGTCCACGGATTCATTTCTCAATATTTCTTCTTGTGTATTACTCACTCACCTTACGCGCTCCCCATTGACTAATGCTGTAAATTAATTAAATTTTGTTCATTGTTTTTAAAAGGAAAAGGACGATGAACAAACAACTATTAGATATTTATAGCGATTATCTGATTAGCCAAAATCATCATGCGACGGCTACGGGCTTGTCAGCGATGCTGGATGGAGAGATCAGTCACGATCAAGTCAGTCGGCTTTTGCGGGCAGAAGATTATGGTGGTAAGGAGCTTTGGAGTTACATCAAGACTGAGGTGCGCCGCCATCAGGAAGCTAGAGGAGGTGTTCTGTTGCTGGATGATACCATCTCAGAGAAAAGCTATACGGATGAAAATGAGGTCAATTGTTGGCATTTCTCGCATGCCAAACATCGACATGTAAAAGGGATCAATCTTCTTTCATGTCTTGTTCGTTATGGGGACGTAGCGCTTCCTGTGGGGTATGACATTGTGAAAAAAGATATCCTTTATTCTGATATTGAAACTCGTAGGCGAAAGAGAAAATCCAGTATCAGCAAAAATGTCATGTTTCGCTCTCTCGTTCAGCAAGCTATTGATAATCAGGTGCTCTTTGATTACGTGCTGGCTGATAACTGGTTTGGCTCAAAAGCAAATATGGTTTTCATTCATGAAGCTCTGAACAAAAATTTTATTTTTGGTATCAAGTCAAATCGGTGCGTAGCATTGACAGGACAAGATGCTAAAAGCGGTCAATTTCAACAGATTAATTCACTGGACTGGAACGACGGTGACTGTCTCACTGTCTATCTTAGGGATGTGTTTTTCCCTGTTAAGCTTCTCAAAAAAGTCTTCACAAACGAGGACGGATCCATTGGGACGCTTTATCTGGTCACAAATGATTTGTCAATTGATGCTGACCGCATCTACGAAGTCTACCAAAAACGGTGGCGAATTGAAGAGTTTCATAAATCTATTAAACAAAATGCCAGCTTGTCAAAGTCTCCTACCAAAACCACTCGCACCCAATGTAATCATCTGTTTGCCTCAATGATCGCTTTTTGCAAGCTCGAGCTTTTGAAAGTAAAAACTTCTCTGAATCATTTTGCCATTAAACAAAAATTGCTCCTCAAGGCTAATCAAATGATGTTTAACGAGCTGCAGCTCTTGAAAGCCTCTGCGTAAGGTGAGTTACTCATAATTATTCTCGTTGTTGTTGAAGCATCACAAAATTTGATATTTTGACGCCCTAGTTTTTATCTTAATTCATTGGTTTTGGTTAGAGAGTGTCGTCACGACACTCTCTAGTGCCAACAAATTAATAATCCAATTTCAATTTATAAAGCCATTATTTCACAGTAGGATTAAGAGAAAGTTAACGTCATGCTCAGAGGGTATCCGCACGCTCTGCACTGGACAAAACCCGAAAATGTTTTATCAAACAATGACTTGATTTGGAAGTTAGAAGAGGATGGAGGTCATTACTGCAGGTAAAGGTAGAAAACTCGTCAAACAAGCGATAAAACATAGAAAACAACCCTGACAAGGAGTTATCTATGAAAGCTGTTGACGAGTTAGTAAGAAGTTTATCGATGGTTTTAGGCTGGGACAAGAGGCGTCTTGAATGTTTGGTTCAAAGCTTGTTTTCATTATTTGCCGTACGAAGCGTCAATCGTCAGGAACTGTCGGTAGGTTTTGGAGGGTTTGCGAAAGTAGAGTCGAACTATAAGCGACTCTATCGATTTTTTGCCTACTTTAAGATTGACATGAGTCAGATTGCCTTATGGATATTTAAGCTGTTTTTTCCGAAGGATACAAAGATTTATTTAACGATGGACAGGACGAATTGGGAGTTTGGGAAAGAGCCTGTCAATGTATTAATGTTGGGGATTGCATATGAGGGGATGTCCATACCTCTATTATGGGATTTGCTCCCTAAGAGAGGTACCTGCAATACAAAGGAAAGAAAAGCATTAGTTAAGCGATTCATCGATCAATTTGGTAAAGAGTGTATAGAAGGGTTGCTCTGTGACAGAGAATTTATAGGGGAAAGCTGGTTTGAATGGTTAATCAGGCAGGAAATTCCTTTTTATATTCGAATTAAGAACAATACGTTAATTCGTGCTGGGAAAAAGAAATTATGGGAAGCAAAGAAAATTTTCCGTTTTGTCAGCCCAGGAAACGCTCAGGTTTTTGGAATGTCGGTAGAGATAGGAAGAAACAAGGTTTACCTGGCGGGATCCCGTTCAAAAAGAGGGGAATTGATGGTCGTTGCAACTAACATAAAATTAAGAGTCAAGCAGGCTATCAGTATCTATCTTCGCAGATGGGAGGTGGAGTGTTTGTTTCAAGGGCTAAAATCCAGAGGTTTTAGATTTGAGGATACCCACATGACAAAGCCAGAACGCATTGAAAAGCTATTAGTTCTGCTAGCCCTAGGTTTTACATGGGCTCATAGGATAGGAGAATTTAAAGCTCAAACCAGGCCTATTGCCTTAAAAAGGCATAAAGATGGACAACTGAGACCTCAAAACAGTTATTTCAGGTATGGGTTTGATTTTATTCGACACACCATCCTAAACCAGGAGAAAAGTTCAGATGAAAACCTTTGGGTGACACTTTTTAACTTGTTGATTTATAAAAAAGAAACCCCTTTGGAGGAAAGTCATGTTTGAGTTTTGTCCAGTGCAGAGATCCGCACGAAGGGCATTTGTCTTCCTCATAGATAAGCCGCCCTTTCCAATCGGTCACGGACGGCAAGCCAACCTGCTTCATTCGGCAAAGCTTCCACCAAAATGATATCCTTTTTAAGTGCATCTGCCATAAAAAGCGTATGATAAAGCTCTCTCATATAAGCTTCTGGTTGCGCAGGCATTTGAAACCAGGTGATAGATTCCTCCTGCCCCAGTAACTGCTTCTCCCAAGATAAAACTACGATCGACTTTCCTTGGGACAAGCCGTGCTGAATATTGCCAGCTAAATCCTCTGATGGAACTATAGAAAGCCGAGTTTGAGGCGCATAGTGCTGAGCAAGAGATCCTGGCACCCGAATGAACGCATCTCGCTTAAAAGCTAAAGCCTGCCCCGTTACACCTTCTATCTGTTCAGGAGTCACGCCTCCCAGCCGCAATATCTTCGGCTCTCGTGAGGAAGCATCCACGATGGTAGACTCTATCCCTACCTGACAGCGTCCACCCTCTACAACAAAGTCAACCATCAAGTTAGGATCTTGTTTTACATGATCTGAGTGAGTGGGACTAACCCGACCAAACCGGTTAGCAGAAGGCGCGATGAGAGGACGTTCCACTTTTTTCAGCAATGTCAATGCAATCGGATTTGCAGGCATACGAATCGCTACCGTATCCTGCCCGCCAGTGACCTCATCAAGCACACGGCTGGTGCGACGTAAAACCAAAGTAAGTGGCCCAGGCCAAAACTTTGCCATTAGCTCATGCGCAAAAGCATTGACTTCCATCGCCCAATCTTCCACTTGAGAAAAATCGGACAAATGGACAATGACAGGATGATTCATTGGGCGCTGCTTTGCTTCGAAAACACGGCGAATGGCTTTTGCATTTGAAGCATCTGCTCCTAACCCATAAACGGTTTCTGTCGGAAAGGCAACGATACCGCCATCTTTTAAAATAGCAGCTGCTGTTTCCACTTGCAGGCTTTGATTTTCTGTGAGTGGTAACGATTTTTCAGACATCAATCTTCTCAGTGTTAGGGCGTGTTTTTGTTGAAAAACACATTAGCCAAATTTTGTAATATAATAAATGAAAGGTAAAGACACCCTAACTTTTTAAAATTTTTGTTGCAATTCTTTTTTAAAAATCCTAGAATAGCTCGGAATTTCTTTTCCAGAATTCCAGAATCTTTCCCTCCAATAGTATTTCCTTTTGATGCTTAAAAAAATCCAAATGCCTAAACCAATGCTCCTCCTTTAACTTTTCCAATACCTAACGTGAACAAATCATTTTTCATATCTAACCGTATTTTTATTAAAACAATGAGGTCCGTATGGATTTAACAGAATTAAAGAAAAAAACGCCCGCAGAGCTAATGGACCTGGCCAAAGAAGCCGGGATAGAAAACATGGTGAGTCGCTCAAAAAAGCAGGACATCATCTTTAGCTTACTTAAGAAACAAGCCAAAAACGGTGAAAATATTTTTGGGAACGGCACGCTTGAAATTCTGAGCGATGGGTTTGGTTTTTTACGTTGCCCTGATTCTTCCTACCTGGCAGGTCCAGATGATATTTATGTATCACCCGGCCAGATACGCCGCCAGAATTTAAGAACCGGCGACACCATTTATGGGAAAATTCGACCTCCCAAGGAAGCAGAGCGCTATTTTGCGCTGGTTAATATAGAAACCATCAATTTTGATAAGCCTGAGCATGTCAAAAATAAAATTCCTTTTGAAAACCTGACGCCGCTTCACCCTGAAGAACGTTTAAAAATGGAAATTGGTAATGGAAGTACAGAAGACATCACTGCTCGAGTGATTGATTTAGTAGCGCCTGTTGGGAAAGGTCAAAGAGGGCTGATCGTCTCTCCTCCCAAAGCAGGTAAGACCATGATGCTTGAGAACATTGCTCATTCCATTTCTGTCAATCATCCTGAATGCTATCTGATCGTCTTGCTGATTGATGAACGTCCAGAAGAAGTCACAGAAATGCAACGTTCTGTGAAAGGTGAAGTGATCGCCAGTACATTCGATGAACCTGCCACCCGCCACGTCCAGGTTGCTGAAATGGTGATGGAAAAAGCTAAGCGGCTCGTTGAACACAAAAAAGACGTCGTCATTCTCCTTGACTCAATCACTCGACTGGCAAGAGCGTACAACACCGTTGTGCCCACTTCTGGAAAAGTATTAACTGGAGGCGTAGACGCTAATGCGCTGCAACGACCTAAACGCTTTTTTGGGGTTGCCAGAAACATTGAGGAAGGTGGAAGTCTGACCATTCTTGCGACTGCACTTGTAGAAACTGGCTCAAAAATGGACGACGTGATTTTTGAAGAATTCAAAGGCACCGGCAACATGGAGTTACGTTTGGATCGTCGTATCTCAGAAAAACGAGTCTGGCCTGCCATTGATATTAATTTATCAGGCACTCGTCGTGAGGAAAAAATCACCTCTCCTGAAGAACTGCAAAAAATGTGGATCTTAAGAAAGATCTTACATCCGATGGATGAGTTGGCCTCTATTGAGTTCTTGATTGAAAAACTGAAAAACACCAAAACGAATAACGAATTTTTTGAAGCAATGCGGGGCCAAGGTGGCTAAGCCTTCTATCACTTTGGTCGCAGCGATGTCTCGAAACCGGGTCATTGGTTATCAGAATCGCCTTCCCTGGCATCTCCCGGCTGACCTTCGTTACTTTCGGGAGGTGACCAAAGGAAAAACCGTAATCATGGGCAGGAAAACGTTTGATTCCATTGGAAACAAGCCTCTGCCTAACCGAAGGAATATCATTATTACACATGACACACACGCGCCTTCCACCCCAGGCTACGAAATTGCTGGCAGCCTGGATGAGGCGCTCACAAAAGCACAAAACAATGCTTCTGAAATCATGATTATCGGTGGACAAAGCATCTATGAACAAGCCTTGGATAAAGCAACCGATATCTATATCACGTTGATTGATGCTGAAATTCAGGGAGATACTTTTTTCCCGGAATGGAACCCGGATGAATGGGAGGAAGTGGAACGAAGCGAACATCAGGCAGATCATGAAAATCCGTATCATTTTTGTTTTCTAAAGCTTAAGAAAATCAGCAAGGAAAGTAGGGCCACCTAAAACCCCTGCAAATTTAACATTTAGAAATTAAAAATGCAGGAATCATAATGTATAAGTTCTTCCTTTGAAATGCCCCTGTTGACCCAAATTGATCCTTATGTTGTATTTTCACATGATTAACGCCACTGCCCACTATACCTACTGGTAATATTTGGCTCTGGTATAAAATCACCAAACTCTTTAGCTGTTTCTAACCATGCTTTTAAAGCATCTTCTGCTTCTTCAATAGCAGATTCCACCGTTTCACCATCCGCCATACAACCAGGTAAATCAGAAAATTCAACCAGATATCCGCTCCCTTCCTTGGTTCATTACATTTGAGCTCTTAGCTATACTATACACTTCTGTTGTATGGCAGCATCCTGAGAACTTAATGCCTTTTATTCCGCTTATGATGCTGCTTGCCACCTCGACTACGATACGGCTTCACAATCACAGTTGTTCCTATCTTAAAGAAATTTTTCTGTAACCATCTTGCATCATCTGGATGAAGACGAATACACCCATGGCTAGCATTATAACCAGGCACATGATAAGAGCCATGAATCGCGTATCCACCACGGAAAAACGAGCAATAAGGCATCCTGGCTCTGGGCTTGCTTTTATTTAACGGAAAGATACTAGAAACACATTTAGCGCCGCGCATTGCATTAATTCTATAAGTTCCAGCCGGTGTTCGGCAGGACCTTCTCAAATCAGGACAATAATGCTTCCCCCCAGACGCAGGACCATCTCCCACTAACTCACCATTTTCATAAGCAAACCAGCTGTGCTTATTAGGATCAAATACAAAGACGCGCTTGGCCTCTGCTACAGCTGCATAAAAAGCAAACACACTAATAAGTGCAAATAAAATACCTGTTTTCTTCATGAATGAAATCTCCCTTTTTCCCTCTGAATAGTAATTATAGACATCAATTCGTATTTTTATTTGACAACTTTCTTCTACAGATGCAATCCTTATAACTAGGCGTGTCATTCATTGTTTAACTTCAAAATTTGACCCATTATACGCGTTTTGAAGTTAAACAATGAATGACACGCCCTAGTTCCTAATAAAAGGCCTCATTAAGAGGGTTGATGTGATATGCAAGAAAATGACAATGCAGAAAAGCTTTTCATAGAGCAAAAGATAGATGAAATTACACAAAAAATTATAGACAAAACTGGGGAAAATAGTTTTGAGTTTGAGCTTCTTTCTTATGGTTTTCAAGATGTAAGAACCATAAGTGCGGCGTATAGCTACATTTCTCCTATTCTAGAAAAGGCCTTTACACTGATTCAAGATACCTATAGAAGTCCTTCAGAAGAAGCTCAAGGTATAGGTAAAGCCTCAAAACTTGCAGAGGTAAGCGAGGCACTATATGACATACTTGAGTCTGTAGAAGAAGAAATATCTTCTAAGAGTGAAGCAAAAGAACAAATTGCTGATATCCAAAATGACCCTGATGTGCTTGATACTTTAAGACAAATTAAGAAAACTGATCCGGAAGATTTTAATTTCTTTGAACAGGCAGATAAGTTTTTTAGTTCTGTTATGGGTAATAAAATCCATTTTTTCAGCGAGACTGACAGTGAGAAGGTTTTAACAAAAGCATGTAAAGACCTTACGACATCCATCGACAGATTTATATCTGATGGTCTTGAAGCATCACAAAGTTCTTGATTCTTGAAAGATAAATCAGTATCCCCGCTGTCGGAGTTTGAAACACCAGCTCACATCCTTGTGACACTGCAAAATTCACGGTATTGGTAAAACAAACATCCAAACTTATGATGAGGCCATCCAACATAAAGAACTTTACTACTGGCTGGCGCTCTGGCACGCACCAAAAATGAGCGTTAGCCGCTTTCATCAAATTCTTCAGCGCTTTAAAAAACTGGAGCGTCTTTTTAAACTGGAAAAGCAACAATGGTCTGAATTAGCGCTGTCTGATGAAACCAAAGATTATCTTAACAATCCAACATTGTTTTTACCGGTGATCAAAAAGGCTTTTGTCTGGCAACGTGGCAAGGATTGTCATATTATCCCTTTCCATCACCCCCATTACCCAGCTTTACTCAAAGAAATTCCAAATCCGCCTCCGCTGCTGTTTGTGAAAGGCCAGATAGAAACGTTACACACGCCTCAAATTGCGATTGTCGGGAGTCGGAATCCCACGCCAGTGGGCCTATCATTGGCACAAACATTTGCTTGCGAACTGAGTCAGGCAGGCTTCACCATTACCAGTGGTCTGGCTTTAGGCATAGATACCGCAGCCCATCGCAGTGCCCTAAGAGAAAAAAAACATACTTTGGCTGTTCTCGGATCTGGCATCAATCATATTTATCCGTACTACAATAAAAATTTATCCGAAGAGATTGTTAAACAGGGAGCGCTGATTTCTGAGTTTCCTTTGAATATGCCACCCAAAAGGGAAAACTTCCCTCAGAGGAACCGGATTGTAAGTGGGCTGAGTATCGGTACTTTAGTGATAGAAGCAGGTATTAAAAGTGGATCTCTTATTACTGCTCGTTTGGCTGCAGAACAAGGAAGAGAAGTGTTTGCCGTACCAGGTTCGGCCATGAATCCACAGGCCAAAGGTTGTCATTTTTTGATACAGCAAGGCGCTAAACTGACAACGAATATTGAGCATGTGCTTGAAGAATTCAAAGGATTCGATTATTTTGCTCATAAAAATAAAAACCAAGCTCAGTCGCAAAATGCAAAATGGTTGAGCGTTAACGAACAAAAAATATTAAGATGTCTTGGATACGAGCCTACACCTGTTGAGCTCATTAAAGCTCGATCCGGATTAGAGATCACCGAAGTCAATCACATTATGTGTGATCTTGTTTTAAAAAAAGAAGTGGCTAGTTTTTTTAATGGGTATATAAAAATAAAATAGACACGTAACAAAGGTTTGATGAACGAATTATGGCAGCAACTCCCTCTAAAAAATCTGCACCGAAAAAAGCAGCCCATGGCACAGAAAAATGCTTGATTATTGTAGAGTCGCCTGCAAAGGTTAAGACCATTCAAAAGTATCTGGAAAAAAATACCTTACACAAGGATTTCCAAATATTGGCTTCCTACGGTCACGTACGTGACTTATTACCAAAACAGGGTGCCGTTGACCCAGATCACCAATTTGCCATGACTTACGCACCGCTGGATAAGAACGCAAAGCATGTTACTGCAATTGCACAAGCTTTAAAAAAAGCAGATACGCTCTACTTTGCGACTGATCCGGATCGGGAAGGAGAAGCCATTTCCTGGCATCTATCTCAAATGCTAGAAGAACGTGGTGCGCTTAAAAATAAAAATATCAAACGTATCGTTTTTTACGAAATCACAAAATCAGCTGTTCAACAAGCCATTGAACATCCCAGATCCATTGATATGAATCTGGTTTCTGCATACAAAGCTAGACGAGGCTTGGACTTTCTTGTAGGTTATAATTTATCTCCGGTTTTATGGCGCAAGGTGCGCACTGGACTTTCTGCAGGCAGGGTTCAAAGTCCGGCGTTGAGAATGATTGTTGAGCGCGAAGAGGCCATTGAACAGTTTAAATCCGAAGAATACTGGACCATCAAGGCAGAACTAGGGAAAAAAACAGCCCCTTTTCAAGCGCGTTTAATTGAATGGAAAGACGAAAAACTTAAACAATTTTCGATTACTCATGCAGAACAAGCGCATGATATTGAAAAAAAGCTTTTGGAAGAGGCGCAAGGCAAACTCCTTGTTAAGCACATTGAGAAAAAGCAAAGAAAGCGCAGTCCTTCCCCGCCTTTTATTACCTCAACCCTACAGCAGGAATCTGCCAGGAAACTGGGTTTTACCACCGATCGAACCATGCGCATTGCCCAGCAGCTCTATGAAGGTATTGACACCGGCCAGGGACCATTGGGTTTAATCACCTACATGCGTACAGACTCTGTTAACCTAGCACAAGAAGCACTCCAAAATATTCGTGAGTTCATTCAAGAAAAATATGGTGCTGATTTTGTGCCGGAAACCCCCAATTACTTTCGACGAAAATCTAAAAACGCTCAAGAAGCGCACGAAGGAATTCGACCCACGGATATTCATAAGACGCCTGATTCTTTAAAAGCCTATCTCTCAACCGACCAACTCAAACTTTACACCTTGATTTGGAAACGAACGGTTGCCTGTCAAATGGTTCATGCATTGCTAAATCAAGTTGCCATAGACCTCTCTTGCGGAGCAGTCGGACTTTTCCGGGCCAATGGATCAACCATTGCTCATCCAGGGTTTATGACCGTTTATCTAGAAGGCACAGATGACGAAAAAGCCGACGACAGTAAGGAGCAACCTTTGCCAGAACTCAAAGAAGGTGAAACGGTTCCATTGCTCAAGATAGAAAGTCTTCAACATTTCACAGAGCCTCCTCCTCGCTACACAGAAGCAAGCCTGGTTAAAGCTCTGGAAGAGCACGGTATTGGAAGGCCTTCAACCTATGCCAGCATCATTTCCACCCTAAAGCACCGCAAGTATGTAGAGCTAACCAACAAGCAATTTATCCCAACCGACGTAGGGCGTGTGGTTAAAAAATTTCTGACCACGTGTTTCACGCAATACGTAGACTACGAATTTACCGCCAAAATGGAAGACCAGCTGGATGACATTTCTCGTGGTGAAAAAGCTTGGGTGCCTATGCTGGATGAGTTTTGGCAAACCTTTAAAAAGCAAATAGATCATGTGTCTGAGTCTGTTTCCCGGCAGGAGTTCACTCAGGAAGAAACCGATGAAAAATGTCCATCCTGTGGAAAACCTCTGGCAATTAAACTGGGACGCTATGGTCGCTTTGTCACCTGTACGGGGTACCCTGACTGTAAATACAAAAAAAGCTTGGGGGATGAGGATGATGCACCGAATGAACCAGAAATTGTCGAAGGCAGAAGCTGTCCTAAATGTGATTCTCCGCTTCAAATCAAGCGAGGACCTTATGGAAAATTCATTGGCTGTACCACTTACCCCAAGTGTCGGTTTATTGAATCGTTAGAAAAACCCAAAGAAATTGACATTCCTTGTCCTGTCTGCAAAAAAGGCCATTTTGTAGAAAGAAAATCCCGCTTCGGTACTTTTTTCTATTCCTGCTCAACTTACCCAGACTGTAAATATGCAATCTCAGGCCCTCCCGTTGCGGAGCCTTGTCCCCAGTGCCAATGGCCAATTTTGATGCTTAAAGTCACCAAGAGACGAGGGACAGAAAAAGTTTGTCCGCAAAAAACATGCCACTATACTGTCGTGGTAGAGCCGCCCAAGTAAAGATAGGAGTAACGAACGCAAGAAAATGGAAATGAACATCTCCCTTTTATTAGGATTCCTGATCCTGCTGTTGGCACTGTCTGCTTTTTTTTCAGGCTCTGAAACCAGCATGATGTCTATTAACCGTTATCGGCTAAAACATCTGGTCCGTAAAAAAAATATCTCTGCCATTCGGGTCAACAAGCTGCTGCAACGGACTGACCGACTACTTGGTACTATTTTAATCGGCAACACTTTTGCTAATGTTGCTGCCTCAGCTATTGCAACCATGATTGCTTTTAAATACTTGGGTGAGGCGGGTATTTTGCTGGTCTCGTTTATTCTCACGTTACTGGTGCTCATTTTCTCAGAGATTCTGCCTAAAACGCTTGCTGCACTGTACCCTCAAAAACTAGCGTTTTGGGCCTCTATCCCACTTAAAATCTTGTCTACAATGCTTTATCCTTTGGTCTTAATGACCACAGGCTTCGTCAACAGCATTTTATGGCTTTTTAGAGCCAAACCTCATAATAAACATGCCGATGCTTTATCCACTGAAGAGCTTCGCACTGTCGTTCACGAAGCCACAGGGAAAATTACCCCCGCCTATCAAGATATGCTTTTGCGAATTTTAGATTTAGAGAAAGTGACGGTAGAAGATGTCATGATTCCAAAAAATGAAATTACAGGCATTGACCTTAGCGACCCATGGGAATCTGTCCTCAAACAATTAACGACGACCTCCTATACTCGATTGCCTGTTTATTTTGAGAATATCGATAATGTGCAAGGTTTTTTACATTTAAAAAAAGCACTTAACCTGATTACAACCGAAAAATTAAATAAAGATAATCTACTGTCTATTACTGACAAAGTGTACTTCATCCCTGAAAGCACCCCAATCAATCTCCAGCTCTCACACTTTAAACAACAAAAGCATCGAATAGGTCTCATTGTGGACGAGTATGGGGATATTCAAGGACTCATCACGCTGGAAGATATCCTGGAGGAAATTGTCGGCGAATTTACCACCGGTCTTGCTGATTTGACCACACAAATTAAAGATAACCAGGATGGCAGCTTTACAGTGGATGGCAGCATTAACATCCGTGAACTGAATCGTTGCATGAACTGGCGGCTTCCTGTTGAAGGTGCCAAGACATTAAGTGGTATAATTGTAGAGTCTATCCAGGCACTGCCAAACAAAGGCATTAGTTTACGGATTTCTCACTATCGAATTGAGGTTATATCTGTTAAAGACAATATGGTCAAAAAAGCCATCATTTGGCCCGAACCTGAACAACAAAACCCAGAGCTCCAATGAAACCATTTTTAGCACGTATCGTCATATTCAGTTTATTCTTTATTTCTACCTGGTGTATCGCTAATACTTCAACGTATGAGACCAAACTTCCTGTTCCTGATCAAACTGAACCTGCAAAAAGAAAGGCCATTCATCAAGCACTTAGTGAGATTTTGGTCAAAAATTCAGGAGATCCTAAAATACTGTCTCATAAGGAAATTCAATCTATTTTGGCCAAAGCGCACGATTACATCCAAAGCTATCAATACTTCAACGAAAGAAAACGGGGATCCTGGCAAAAGTTCATTCATATTACGTTTAATAAAGAAGACATTGATCGTATCATTCAACACGCTAGCACCCTTTCCTTTGTTTCTGTCAAGCCGCCACAAGCCACTCAACTACCTGTAACTCCGACTGGAACCCAAAAACTACCTATCGCTTCTAAACCTACCCTAGTCTGGCTTGCTGTAAAAAATAGCCCGGAAGATAAACCGGTATTAACAGAGTTTCAACAAGACAATGTAATCAGCAAACTACTAGAATCAACTGCGAGGCAAAAGCACATTGCTTTATTTTTGCCAGAACTAGATGTAGAGGACATCACCCTAGCAACTCCAGAAAATATCTGGAAATTGGATAAATCCATTCTAAACGAAGCCTCTGATCGATACGGAAGTCCTAATATTTTAGCGGGACGCCTGCTGAAAACAGAAAACCACCAGTGGGAAGGCAAATGGTTATTTAAGCACAATATGGAATGGACTGAGCTTGAAACCACCGGTGCAACGCCTGAATCTAATTTGTCCACCATGTTAGAAACTTTCCGGGGGAAAATTGGAACAATGCCCCCTGAATCTATTGCGACACTGACAACAACGCCGACGGAATCTTCCGAAAAATTTTTAATTCAGGTTTATCAAATAGATGACCTGGACAAAAGCAACCAACTGCTTCAATATCTGGGTCAACTCAAGCCGGTAAAATATATCGACACCATCAGCGTCCAACGCGATAGTGTCATATTAGAAATTAAGGCGAAAGGTGGGCCAGAAGCTTTTCAACAAGCCATTGAGCAGGAGGGGAAACTTCTGCCCACAACCGTATTGGAACTAGACCCATCCCAGCCAGAGGACGCAGCCACACAACCGCAAGTTGACTTACAATATGATTGGCAAGAACCTGTACACCCAACTTCCCCTGAGCATTAATTTAAGAGACGATGCAACGTTTGAAAATTTCCAAACGGGACAAAACGCCCTCTTGATTTCTGCATTAAAAACTTACCCTCAAGTTTATCTATGGGAAAAATCAGGGGTTGGAAAAACACACCTTTTAGAGGCCGCTTGTCATCTTGCAAGCCAAAAAAATCTCTCTGCAGCTTACCTTTCACTCAAAAAACATGCCTGCCTTTCGCCAGAAATATTAGAGGGATTAGAATTCCAAACGCTCGTGTGCCTGGACGATCTGGATCAAATCATAGGGATGTCTGAATGGGAAGTTGCCCTCTTTCACTTCTATAATCGCGCACTCACCCAAAAAAGCCGACTCATCTTCTCAGCATCCCTCCCTCTACAACAACTTGCTATTCAACTACCAGACCTAAAATCCAGACTTCAAGCTGGCTTGGTTTTTCAAGTAAAACCGCTCTCTGATGAGGAAAAGTCTCTCGTGCTACAATCAAGAGCTCATCAACGAGGGTTGGAATTATCCCACAACATCGCGTCCTATCTGCTTACCCGTTACAGCCGACATATGCCTGAACTAATCCACCTACTTGACTTGCTGGATAAAACTACCCTCGCTACTCAGAGAAAACTCACCATTCCGTTAGTCAAGTCAATACTAAAGGAGCTTAACCAGTAATTTTTGCAGCGGAGCCTTTCCTATTGCTGAATTCAGGATGAAACTCTTGAATCGTGAGCTATAATTCATTATTGATATCAATGTATTAGGTGAATATAGAGGGATTCAGGATGAAAAGGATAAATGCGATTCTATTCAGATTTTTATTAGGGTTTGTAGCTATAGTCTATTTTAATGTGACACAGGCAGCTTCTGAAGAGGCGATATCTGCTCCTGAATCTCCCCCATCGACAACAGCAGCATCTACTGAAGATGTTGCAAATGCTCGAGTTGCTCGACTAAGTGATATTCAAGGAGAGGTGAGCTTTTTAGCTTCGGGGGAAACTGAGTGGGTGGCAGCTACGCGTAATCGTCCGCTGGTGAAAGGGGATGGTTTGTGGACTGACTCAGGTGCACATGCCATATTACAGCTAGACAATGGCACGGTTTGTGTTGCGGAGCGTACAAGTTTAACGGTTTCAAATCTTGATGTAAGTCAAAGTCAATTCGAGCAAGAGAGCGGATCTATTTATGTTCAGGTTCGTGAATTAAAACAAGATCAAACCTATGAAATCGATACGCCTAATTTAGCGTTTTCGATCAGTCAATCAGGTGAATACCGGATCGATGTGGATGCTAAAAACGACACCACGACGGTGAGTGTGTTGAGTGGTCAAGCTGAGGTTTATGGAGAAAATGGGAATCACTATAGCATTGAGGCAGGAAAAACATATCGTTTTACAGGAAAAGATTTAGGGGGTTATGAGCCAGCAGAGGTTAACCCTGAAGACTTTCAGTGGTGTGCTTTGACTAAACAGGAAGCGACGCCTACAGAAAAGCGCTACGTTTCTCCAAAAGTGATTGGTTATGAAGATCTTGAAAAGCATGGGACCTGGAGTTATCGAAAAGGCTATGGGAATGTTTGGCAGCCAGCAGAGGTTTCTGAAGATTGGGCCCCTTATCGTGATGGTCATTGGTCATGGGTCAAGCCATGGGGATGGACCTGGATAGCGGATGAAGCATGGGGATTTGCTCCCTTCCATTATGGCCGCTGGGTATATGATGCAGGTTGGTATTGGGTGCCTGGTGCTTATAATGCAACACCGGTTTATGCGCCTGCATTGGTCGTGTTCTTGGGGAATGTCGCACTTGGTGGGAATTGGGGGCCAGGTGTGGGCTGGTTTCCTTTAGGGTTTAATCAAATCTATTGGCCGCCTTATCCGGTTGGAGTGAATTATTTTGTGAATATCAATATAGGGAATACGGTCTTTAATTCGGTATACATTACGAATGTCTTTAATCAAGGGTTCCGTAATTTTCGAGTGAATTTTATCAATAGGCGGTTGCTCAATGGGGTGACTGTAGTGCCCAGAAATGCCTTTGTACAGGGTAGAGCTGTGCGTCAGGCAATGGTGAAAGCCAATAAGGCAGCCATTAAGCAGGCACGTATAGCAAATAAACCTTTAGCAAAACCGACTCGTAAGAGTATTACTGGGCAAGCGCGTAAAGCTAAGGCGCATCCTCCTGCAAAAATGCAATCGAAAGGGGTCGTTAAGAAAAAGAAAGGTGCAACCAAGCATCCGGTGGCGCCAGGTAAATTAAAAAAGCACCCCAAAAAAATGCAACCTGGAAAAAAGGTTAAGTCACCTGAATTTAAGCGCCGCCCAACGATTAAGGCGCCTGCTCAACGGAGAGATCATAAAGTGCGTCAAACGCCTGGGCGGGAGAAGGTCAAACCACATCGTCCAGCAGGGGAAGCTCTCCATCCTGGGCGTAAACCAGAGAGAGGGGCAATAGACCACAGGCAGCATATTAAGCCAGCAGGTCGCCCTGGTCAATATCATCCAGGAAGACATAAGGTGAAACCTGGTCGTCATGCTCCGAGCCGTGAGCATGTTAAGCCAATAGGTCGTCCTGGTCAATATCATCCAGGAAGACATAAGGTGAGACCTGGTCATCATGCGCCCATTCGAGGGCAGATTCGCCCACAGCGCCGTCCTGACAGGTATCATCCATCAGGGGGGCGAGGTATAAGACCTCATGCCCCAGGCCATAGACAAATGAAGCCTCAGAGAGGGTATAGAGGAGGAGGTTATCGTCCTGCTAAAAAAGTTCGTCAAACACCTTATTTCACTGCGCCTGGATGGCAAATTAAGAGATTTCCTGGGCAACAACGTCGTATTCAGCCTGGTGTTAGGAGAAATCAACCTGTCCACATGCAGCGCCAATTTAGAGGGAGTGGAAGACATCCCCATCCGGGAGGAAGAAGGCGCTTCTAAGTTGTAAGCGCCTTTAGAGTTAGCGGCCTACAAAAACGATGCTTGTTATAGTCGAGTAGCTACGCCTCATTACTGAAGCGCAGCTACTCGACTTATATCATGTTTTCAACTTACATTAGGCAACCTCTCTGAAAATTCCTTTGTATTTAGGGTGTGTCCTTAATTTATTTTATGAGCTCAAAAAATAAATTGAGGATACACCCTTTATTCTAAAAAATTAATTGTTGTCACGCCCTAATTATTCCACCCGCCTCCCATAGCCACAAACAATTCTGCAGTGTCACGATAACGTTGAGCTTGCGCACGAGCATAACTGATTCGAGCTTCCTGATAGCTTCGTTCAGCACCAATAAGTTGTAATAGGCCAATAGAGCCTGCTTTAAGTCGACGTCGTTGCAATTTGAGCTCATTTTTTGTGGTCTCTAATATCTTCCGCTCTGCTTTTACTAACTCAGCATCGTGTCCTAGAGCACGTAGGATATCAGTCACTTGACGAAGGCTTTCGAGCACAGTTTGACGGTACTGCGCTGCTGATGCATGAAAAGCAGCGACGGCCTCTCTTTTCTGTGCTAAAAGCGTCCCTCCATGGAAGATCGGCGTTGTAACTCCTGCAAAAATATCCCAGGCAATATTGTTTCTATTAAACAACATTGACAGTTGCGTTGCTGTAGGTGAAATCAATCCAGATAAAGTAAAATTAGGAAAAAACTGTGCTTTAGCAATCCCAATTGCTGCACAAGCGGCATGGAGTTGGGCTTCTGCTGCCATAATATCTGGACGTTTTGAAACGAGCTTGCTGGGGAGCACCAAGGGTAAATGGGAGGGTAAAGTAAATTCATTCAGTTCGAAATCAGGTGATTGCCACTCCGCTGGGGCTTTACCCATTAAAATCGCCAAAGCATCCTCAGACGCTGCCAATTGCTGTTTAAGGGATGCTAACTTAGCGCGATCTTTTTCAAGCTGGTTCTGAGCAGACAGAAGACTCGAACGGTCTACACTGCCAACGAGCAAACTTTGACGAACCAAGGAAAGATAACGGCTGTCATATTGGATAAGTGCTTCAGTGGCCTGAATCTGCAAACGAGTTGAAGCAATAATGAGCGCCTGCGAAACAATATTTCCAGTGACGGTCAGTTGTGCTGCAGCAAGCTGATATGCTTGGCTTTCAGCGAGTGCTTTCTGTTGCTCAACGCGTCGATACGTGAGACCAAAAACATCGGCCATAAATGATACTGTCGCCCCTAAGCTATAAAGATTATAAGTTGGAACTTTTGCATTGGGAAATGCAGCGATTAAACCATAAGCCAAGGGTGGTCCTCTTTCTCGTTGAGCACTCGCATTGGCATCAATTTGAGGAAGGAAAGCACCTTGCGTTGCTCTGACTTGTTGTTGTGCCTGAGCAAGCGTTGCTTTTGCAGCTTCTATACTAGGGTTGTTTACAAGGGCTTCCACAATCACACTATTGAGTGAAGGAGAACGAAATACCTGCCACCAGGCAACGGGAATTCTTTTCCCGCTGACTAAACGTTGTGAAGGTTCTCCATAACCAGGAATTAAATGTGGCGTAGTTTTATGAGTTGTATAGGTGGAAATCTTTGGTGCTGCCGGACGAGTAAAATTGGGTCCAAGATGACAACTGCAAAGAAAAGTAATCAGTAAGAAATAACTTCCAATATAAAAACTTATCTTAATAAATTGACAATTTTTTATTCTGGTTTCATTCATGACCAGATCAGCCTTTGATTTAACTTCATTTATTTTGTCATCGATATTTATGTAAAATCAATAGTAATTATGATTTATGACTCATTAGAGTGTGTCTTCAATTTATTTTTTGAACTCAAAACGCGTATAATAGGTTAAATTTTACCTAAATTTTCCTCCATTACCTGCATTTTGAGTTCAAAAAATAAATTGAAGACACACCCTAAATAAATCGAAGGGGAAACATGGATTTTTTTAAGAAAAAACGTATCGCGGCTGCTGCCATTGTAATACTTGCCCTTATCAGCCTGGCGCTATTATATTGGTTCTTAAGGGAGAAACATCCTCATAATAAGCTGACGATTTATGGCAACGTAGATATTCGCCAAGTCGAAGCAGCCTTTTATGTCAATGGGCGTATTCTGAAATTATATGTTCAGGAGGGTTCCCGTGTATACAAAGGCCAAATTTTGGGTGAATTAGACCCCATTCGTTTTCGAGAAGCGGTAGCTAAAAACCAAGGACAAGTCGCTGCGCAAGAGGCTGCATTAAAAAATACTAAAGCGACTTTGAAGCGTCATCAAATTCTCGTTAAATCCCAAGCAGTATCTAACCAAAAACTAGATGATGCGACAGCATCTCACAACATTGCTTATCATGGTTTGCAAACAAATCGTGCAGAATTAGCTTTGGCAGAACAAGATCTCATAGATAGCAAGCTCTACGCTCCACAGGATGGAGTTATTCAGGATCGTATCCTTGAACCAGGCGATATGGTCACACCACAAACTCCCGTCTACACACTTGCTTTAGACAACCCTGTTTGGGTGCGTGCTTATCTCCCAGAAAAATCATTAGGCCTCATACAGCTTGGGATGAAAGCATGGATTTATAGCGATTCTTACCCTAATAAACCTTTTTCTGGATGGGTGGGCTTTATCTCACCTACCGCTGAATTTACACCCAAAACTGTACAAACAACAGAATTACGGACCCAGCTTGTTTATCAAGTAAGGGTCTATGCATGCAACCCTAATCATCGTTTACGTCTTGGAATGCCTGTTACTGTTCAGATTTCACTTAACAATAACCTGCCTGAATCATTAGGGGTAAATCCTTGTGAAAACTGACATGATAAATAGTGCTCCTTTACAATTTGTTCAGGTCACTAAACGATTTCCTTTTGGTGAGAATCAAAAGGATGCATTAAAAGATTTAAATTTTTCTTTATTGGCTGGTAGTATCACAGGTCTTCTGGGCCCTGATGGCGCGGGTAAAAGCACTTTGATGCGTCTTGCTGCAGGGTTGTTTTTGCCCGATGAAGGCAAGGTGCTAACATTAGGTGTCGACAGCAAACAACAGGCAGCCTATATCCAGTCAAACATAGGTTACATGCCTCAGTTTTTTGGTCTTTATGAAGATCTTACGGTTCAGGAGAATTTCGATCTCTATGCTGATTTGCAAGGATTAAGCCAGTCAGAAAGTCTCAATCGACAAAAGCAACTTCTCAACATGACAGGACTTGGCTCTTTCACAAATCGACGCGCGAAAGACTTGTCGGGAGGAATGAAGCAAAAACTAGGCTTAGCTTGCGTTTTGTTGAGAAAACCTCGTCTTTTGTTATTAGATGAGCCGACAGTGGGTGTTGATCCTATTTCTAGGCGTGAACTTTGGAGCATTGTACAAGACGTTAAAAAAAATGGCGGAACAGTATTAATCAGCACCGCTTATTTTGATGAGGCAGAAAAGTGCGATGCAATTATCTTGTTGAATGAAGGCAAACTATTAAGATTTGAAACGCCAGATGCATTTCGTTTGCCCTTGATAGGGCAAACTTATCTTGTGAATAAACCCCATCTTTCTCGACGAGCTTTGCAAGGACAATTACTTCATCGCCCTCAAATGATCGATGCTCGCATTGTCACTGAAGGTGTTCGGGTGCTTTGTTCTGACAAAAAACCTCATCCTCAAAATAAAGAAATCTGGAAACAGGTACGCCCCTCTTTTGAGGATGTTTTTGTTTCTCTTCTGGGTAGAAGGCATGATGCGCCTATAATGCCAGAGAAAACTGAGATCAAAGAAGTTTCTCAGGTCAGAAAGATTCTAGATACTGACTCTCACAGGCAAGGAACAGCGTTATCAACAAGTTTGAGTCATAGCTCAGAAACAATGATTGAGATTAAGAACCTCAGTCGTTTTTTTGGTAATTTTGCAGCCGTAAAAGAAATTAGTTTTGAGGTGAAAAAAGGAGAAATATTTGGGCTTTTAGGAGCGAATGGCGCAGGAAAAACCACGGCGTTTCGTATGCTTTGTGGCCTTTTGCAACCAACATCTGGGAAGCTTTCTGTAGCAGGAGTCAATATGCTTCATGCGCCTGCAGAGGCTCGTGCTCGCATGGGTTACGTTTCACAAAAATTTTCTCTTTATGGCAATTTAAGCATTTTTCAAAATTTACAATTTTTTTCTGCCGCCTATGGATTACGTAACCAAAAACAAAAAGAACGTCTTGATTGGGCTCGGGAGGAATTCCAATTACAAGAATATTGGAATATCAATGTTGAAACTTTACCCTTTGGGATCAAACAACGTTTAGCCCTTTCTTGCGCGCTTCTTCATGATCCTCTCATTTTGTTTTTAGATGAGCCTACTTCAGGCGTTGACCCCTTGACGCGTCGCGAATTTTGGATGCGAATAAATCACTTAGCTCAAAAAGATGTCACCATACTGATTACAACACATTTTATGGATGAAGCAGAATATTGTGATCAGTTAGTTCTCATGTCCTCGGGAGAAGTATTAGCCTATGGAACACCTGAACAAATTCGTGCGAAAGCCAGAGATGACAATCATCCTGCACCTGATATGAATGATGCTTTTATTTGTCTCATCCAGGCGCATGAAGCGCTCAGGCAGCATAAATTATGAACATCCAACGAGTGCGAGGATTGATCCGGAAAGAATTTATTCAGATCATTCGCGACCCCTCAGCCATCGCTATTGCTTTCATTTTACCTATTGTTTTACTTTTTATTTTTGGTTATGGCGTATCTTTGGATGCTCGCAATGTACCGATTGCTATTGTGGTTGACCACCCAACAACTACTACGAGTTCTTTTATTGCAAATTTGCAACAATCACCTTTTTTTGTACCTAAATCCTATCCAAATAGAATGGCGGCCCAACGTGCAATGACAAATCGAGAAGTCAATGGCATTCTCTGGTTTCGTAATGATTTTAATAGGCAGCTTCTACAGAATAACATTGCTCCCATAGGCGTCTTTCTTAATGGTGTAGATGCTAATGATGCAAAAATCCTTGAAGGGTATTTACAAGGTGTTTGGGGAACTTGGTTACAACAACATGCGGAAAACAAGGGTTCACCACTTGTTACTCCCGTCGTGAATCAAACCCGCATTTGGTTTAATCCAGCTTTACGCAGTCGTGACTATTTGGTACCTGGCCTTATTGCTGTTATTATGACGCTTTCTGGCGCTCTACTCACATCACTTGTCGTTGCAAGGGAATGGGAGCGTGGCACCATGGAAGCCCTCATGGCAAGTCCTGTTACCATGAATGAAGTTATGCTGGGCAAAATGATTCCTTATTTTTTCTTAGGGATGGGAGGGATGCTATTTTCTGTATGGATGGCTGTTACACTTTTTTCAGTACCTTTAGTAGGTAGTTTTTGGGTATTATTGGGTTTCTCTGCTTTGTTTCTCATCACCGCGCTAGGGATGGGTTTGTTGATTTCAAGCATTGCACATAATCAATTTGTAGCCAGCCAGGCGGCTATTATTGTAACCTTTTTACCCGCCTTTATTCTCTCAGGGTTTATTTTTGATATTCAGTCTATGCCGCGCATTATACAATGGATGACTCATATCATACCGGCTCGTTATTTTGTTGCCATTTTGCAAACACTATTTCTTGCTGGAAACGTTTGGTACGTTTTATTGTGGAATGGACTTGCTCTCTTATTGATGATGATTTTATTGTTGGGATTGGTATACTTACGTGCACGCAAGAGACTTGATTAGGGTGTGTCCTTAATTTATTTTTTAAGTTCAAAATGTGGGTAATGGAGGCAAATTTTGTGTAAATTTGAGGAAGCATATTGAGTATATGTGAGGAAAATTTAGATAAAATTTGACCCATTATCCTAAATTCGGCAGTTGGAAACGTAGCGAGAAGGGATAAGGTGCTGAAGATGTGAAATATTTTTTGCCTTTTTTGACGAAAGCGTAGTCATCTCTACGGTGAGGCGAAAAAGGCAAAAAATATTTTGCAGATTCAGCACATTAGACCTTCGCAGTAGTTTCCAACTGCCGAATTTAGGATTATATACGTTTTGAACTTAAAAAATAAATTAAGGACACACCCTAATATGTGGGCACGAATTTGGGCTTTGGCCATTAAAGAATTCTTAACATTGCTTCGTGACAAAAAAGGTCGATTTATTATTATTGTACCGCCATTTATTCAATTGCTTATCTTTGGTTATGCAGCAACTTTTGATCTCAATCACATTCCTTATGGCGTTTATAATGAAGACTCTGGTTTTGCTTCTCGGGAATTTTTGGGACGTTTTAAAGGTTCGAATATATTTCAACAAGCCGTTGTCATCGATAAACACAAGGCAATAAAACCACTGATTGATCATAAAAAAGTGCTCATGGTTTTACATATAGATCGCAACTTTACTCGTGATCTACTTCTTCATCGTCGTGCTCAAATACAAGTGATCATCGATGGTCGAAATTCTAATACGGCGACTATTGTACTAAATTATGTCAATCATATTCTTTTCTCATTCAACGAATATTGGGCAGCGAAATATCGGTGGGGAAATCCACCTGCTGAATTAATTGTTCGTTCCTGGTTCAACCCGGATCTCTTGTCACGCTGGTTTATTGTTCCTGGTATCGTTGCGCTTCTCATGTTATTGGAAACTTTATTAGTAACAGGGCTATCTATCGCTCGTGAGCGGGAGCAGGGAACATTTGATCAGCTATTAGTAACCCCCATGACACTACTTGAAATCTTGGCTGGTAAAGCCTTGCCTGGTCTTATCATTGGCGCATTAGAAGGAGTATTTATTATTATAATGGCTATCATCTGGTTTCAGATACCTTTTATGGGTAGTATCTTGGCGCTTATGATAGGGATGTTTTTTTTCTTGCTAGCAGCCATTGGTATAGGGCTTATGATTTCTTCTCTTGCTGTAACACAACAACAAGGGCTTCTCGGGGTTTTTATGTTTATGGTTCCCTCTATTCAGCTTTCTGGATTCGCGACGCCCATTGCCAATATGCCTCCTCTTGTCCAAGATCTTACCTATCTTAATCCTATGCGTTATCTTCTTATTATTGTACGAGGAGTATTTTTAGAAGGGAGTAATATGAGTATATTGTGGCCTCAATATTGGCCGCTGGCTCTCATCGCTATTTTTACCATGTCAATTGCTGCATGGCTTTTCCGTCATCGTCTCTAGGGGGTGTTTACATTTCATTGTTTTGTTCCAAAATGTGGGGAATGGAGGCAAATTTTGAGTAAATTTGAGGAAGCCTATTCATATAGGTGACGAAAATTTGCTTGAAATTTGACCCATTATACGCGTTTTGGAACAAAACAATGAAATGTAAACACACCCTAATCTTATGGGTACAAGTTTGGGCTTTAATGTAATATTTTTTTCTTTACTCTTTACCCTCTAGTAATTTCTGAATGGTAGGCTCAGGATCTTAGCCATAACTGGCTTTTTAACGGACGACTAAGCGGTGGGTGATACTGATTTGATTTCCAGGCACATTCTAATTCCGATCATGATAGGATACACTCAGATTTTTGTTTATCTGGAAAGAGCAGATGCTTTATGTCATCCTCTATGGATATCTCTGTATCGACATTTTCTGCGGCATCTTTAACGATAAGCAGCATCTTTTTAATTAATTTTGTCAGTCTACTGGGTTTCTTTTTGAATGTATCACAAATCTTTCTATCTTCCTCTAATCCATTGACAAGCTTGTTAAATAATTCTTGAAAATGATGGGTATCTTCTACGACATTGATTAATTGACTCGCCAAGTCCTTTTTAGCTTGAGATAGTTTAGTATTGTTTGATGGGCTAGATAAATAAAGATAGAGTCTTTTTTGCACCATTGCTCGAGTAGTTAAAAATGAATCTTCGTGGATGTTTTTCGATTCCCCAAAAAGTGTGGGATTGTATTTCCCGAAGCTTTCAAGTGCTGAAGGGTTACCTATTGCTCCACGTTGTTTGAGTAAGCGTTGCTGTGACTCACTCAAGCCTTGTGTATTGTCAATTGCACAATCTGTGAATAACAGCGCCTTAGATTTCGGGGCTTGCCAGACTAAACGGTATATATCGTCCTCAGCTTGCAGGTAAACAAAGACATTCGCAGAAGTATCTCCTGCCGTTAAATACTGGCCATCCTCACTGAATGCCACGCTATTGACTGAACCTACGGTTGGGATAACCTGCACACACCGCCCACTTTTAACCTCCCACAGGCGGATCGTCTTATCCATACTTCCAGATGCCAGGAGCTCACCATTCGGGCTAAACGTGACGCTCGTAGCACTCTGCTTCTCAAGCACCTGCTCACACCGTCCACTTGCAACATTCCACAGGCGGATTGTCTTATCCTTCCAAGTTCCTCCTGCTGATGCCAGGAGTTCCCCATTCGGGCTAAACGTAACACTCAAAACCTCCCCCGTGTGCCCCTCAAGCATCTGTACACACCGCCCACTTTCAACCTCCCACAGGCGGATCGTCTCATCGTTACTTCCAGATACCAGGAGCTCACCATTCGGGCTAAATGTGACACTATTAACCCCCCCCGTGTGCCCCTCAAGCACCTGCTCACACCGCCCACTTTCAACCTCCCACAGGCGGATTGTATTATCATCCCCCCAAGCTCCTCCTGCTGATGCCAGGCGCCCACCATTCGAGCTAAACGTGACACTATTAATATAATCCGTGTGCCCCTCAAGCACCTGCACACACCGCCCACTTTTAATCTCCCACAGGCGGATCGTCTTATCCATACTTCCAGATGCCATGAGCTCCCCATTCGGGCTAAATGTGACACTATTAACCCGACTCGTGTGCCCCTCAAGGATCTGCACACACCGCCCACTTTCAAGTTCCCACAGGAGGATCGTCTTATCCTGACTTCCAGATGCCAGAAGCTCACCATTTGGGCTAAACGTGACACTCTTAACATCATCCGAATGCCCCTCAAGCAGCTGCCCACACCGCCCACTTTCAACCTCCCACAGGCGGATTGTCCTATCCAGCCAACCTCCTCCTGCTGATGCCAGGTGTCCACCATTCGGGCTAAATGTGACACTCTCAACCCCCTCCGTGTGCCCTTCAAGGACCTGCACACACCGCCCACTTTCAAGCTCCCAAAGGCGGATCGTATGATCCGAATTTCCAGATGCCAGGAGCTCACCATTCGGGCTAAACGTGACACTATTAATCTCTCCCGCGTGCCACTTAAACAGCTGCTCACAATGCCCACTTTCAACCTCCCACAGGCGGATCGTCTCATCGTAACTTCCAGATGCCAGGAGTTCCCCATTCGGGCTAAACGTGACACTCTCAACCCCCTCCGTGTGCCCTTCAAGGACCTGCACACACCGCCCATTTGCAGCATCCCACAGGCGGATCATATAGTCCCTACTTCCAGATGCCAGGAAGTCACCATTCGGGCTAAATGTGACACTAGTAACACCCCCCGTGTGCCCCTCAAGCACCTGCTCACACCGCCCACTTTCAACCTCCCACAGGCGGATTGTATTATCATCCCCCCAAGCTCCTCCTGCTGATGCCAGGCGCCCACCATTCGGGCTAAACGTGACACTAAAAACCCCAGCCGTGTGCCCCTCAAGCACCTGCACACACCGCCCACTTTCAACCTCCCACAGGCGGATCGTATTATCCTCACTTCCAGATGCCAGGCGCTCACCATGCGGGCTAAAGGTGACACTCCTAATACTCCCCGTATGCCCCTCAAGCACCTGCTCACAGCGCCCACTTTCTATCGCAATCAGTTGAATTTCGTAACCCACCGCCATCGCCAGCAAACGTCCATCAGGAGAATAGGCAACACACATCACCTGGCCGTTAGCTAAAATCGACGGGTACTCTCCCAAAAACACCCCATAAAGCGTGGCTCGTGTGAAATTCGTTTGGATAAAGGTCGCTGCCTCAAGGTGTGATCCTGATAAATCCGCACCTGTGAAATCAGTTCCTGTACAGTTACTAAACGACAAATCCGCCCGAGGTGCATGAATGCCTGAGAAGTCTTTTCCTATTAATCGGCACAACGTTTGATTCACATTCAGCACACTGATGGCATTGCTACTGGCTTTGGCATAGGTGCGCTCATCTCGACTGGCCAGTACGAGTTCATGCAAATGCTCGATGATAGGATGGTCATTAGGGAGTGTGAGAATATTTTCCGCTAAAATTTCCAATATCGCGCGTTCATCCACTAAAAAACGAACATTCCACAACCTTAAGCGTTCTTCAATCGGTACATGTTCCTTTAAGCTTTGCCACAACCGTCTCGCAACCAGGTGATCGGCAAAGGATTTGTGTAGAAAACTGTAGCTGTTGCCTGTTCGTGTTAAGGGGCAACCCAGCCGAAGCTTGACCACATCTGGGTCTCGATCCGTGAAAAATCGTGACCACAAGGCATCTTCTTCCCGTTGAATCAGGGTGCTGTCTTCTTGATATTCAATCGCATCTTTCGCATGAGCGTACATGGTAAAGGCAAGGGTTTCTGAAAAGTTTTGAAAGTGACCCGTGAGATCCTCATAATGCCCCAGTTGCTGAATGGTGCGCACAACCTGGTGCTGTGTCCAGGTGGTTAAAAAGGCTTCATATAAACGATAACGGGTAAAACGAAGGGTCGGGTCGTTTTCAGTCTCACGTTGTAAAATGGGGTAGGCATCCACAAAAAGTTTGAGCATCAGCGGGGTATCCAGTAACTCTCTGGCTTTTGGGTTTTCATCCAGGTAAGCCAGACAAGCTTGGGTGTCAAGTTGCTCATGATGGGCCAAGATGTAGTCTGTTTGCTCCATCTCATTCACTGATGCCAGGTGCCAAAGCTGTAACGCTTGTGGTTGTCCCGATGGGATAAAACAAGGCTTCATTTCATGGGTATAGTACTGGCTACGACAAGTAATAATCACCTTACTGTTAACCCACTCACCCAGTTGGTGGGTGTCATACAGGTTAGGTTGAGCTCGACCCTGGATTTCGTCAAATCCATCGAGGATAAATAACAAGGGTGCTTCTTTCAGGTCTTCAATCTGGGTCAAGGAGAGTTGAAAGTCATCTTGCAACGTGTTGAGTATGCAGTGAGAGACGGTGGTACTTGAAAATCGTTTGAGTTCAATACGCAGTGGCATAAAACCCAGTTCAGTGGCTCGCTCAATTAAGCGATAGGTTTCAATGGATTTGCCTGCCCCACTTTTACCCAACAAGAGTAGGGCGCGATATTGGGGATTGGTTAAAAAATCCATGATTTTCTCACCACAATCATACCGAGGTGCATCAGGGTCTCGATCGGTGGTCATGAGGCTGGGCGTTAAATAAAAATGAAAGGCTTGTTGTACGCTGGGGCGTTGTAACATCCATTGATTGTGTTGAGCAAGACGATCTTGAGGTTGGATTTGATCAGGATGAATCGGGGGTAAGTGGATCATCATTTGTGGTTTGGGACTGGTGTTGGCCTGGTAATGGTCAAGATGTTCACGCAAGCTTGCTTGACGGCTTATCAGGCGTTCTAGGCATAAGTCAGTCTCTCGAAAATGTCCATCAGGGTCAGCCTGGGTAAAAATCGCCTCCATCTCATTGACAGGTAAGGCGACAATGGCGTTGATCGTTTCCCAATACTCTGCTTGCGTCTGCACTGGCCATTGTGTCCAGTGGGTATGAATACGATATGCTTCTCCCATAGTCGCTAGTTGAAGGGTCTGTTCATCACCAATGACGGCAGTCTTTTCTTGATCAAAGTCATGAAAAGCATAACCAGGATCAATTTTACAGGTTTCAACCAACAGAGCGCCTACCTCACTATTAGGATGTTGACGTAGACGATAACCTATGTTTTTACCACTGCCGCCGATCACGTCAATATCATTGAGCCACTGGGCTACGGCAAGCACTCTCCCTAAACCTGCCTCGACTACCCATTGATTTTCGATTTCTAATGATAAGTAATTCGCTTGTGTCTCATAAAACTCAGGTAGGTAAGGATACTCCTGAAAGTGATCTAAAAAGCGGGTTAATATCGCAGGAGTTTCTGTTATCCCAATCTCTTGAGCGAGTTCTTTCCAATAAATTCCTTCGGGGATATGTACAGGCACCATAGCCATTTGGATGCGTGCTACAGGGATACCCAATCGAGCATAAAGGGCATTAGCAATTAACTCTTTTGCGATCTCACTATGCACTGTCTCGAGTGTGCCGAGAACGCGCCGTGGTCTTGGATCATACAGCTCCCCTTTGGCAATCCATCGCTCACCCTGCTCATCTAACATAAAATAATAAAAATGCGCACTGGCACCGGAACCTGTAAAAAAGCGAACCTGCTCAATCCTTCCATTTTCAGTTTCAAGGGTTTCCATTTCTGGAGTGAATGCTTGCATGGTATTTTCCTGTGAGGGTTATTTTAGGGTGTGTTTAAATACAGTACCAAATCCAACGAACTTCTGCTAACCAATTTAATACGCTAAGTATTTTAGGGTGCCAGGAAGGGTCGTTCGTAAATACACACTAAGAGGGTTAAGTTTCTATTTTTAATAATCCTAAATTGAGGACACACACTAATCAGTTGAAAACTACTGCGAAGGACTCATGCACTGAATCTGCAAAAGATTTTTTATCTTTTCGGGCTCACCTTAGAAGTGACTACACTTTCGCCCAAAAAGATAAAAAATCTTTCACATCTTCAGCATCTGAGCCCTTCTCGCTACGTTTTCAACTGATTAATTTAGGATAATCTTTCAAAATTAGAATTGCTGCTAATTTATCTTCCATCTTGTTTTGTGAAATGTTCGTGTGATATAAGATTAGGTTTCATGAAAAATAGCCTTATTAGGGTGGGTCATTACTATGTCAATAAAAATTGAACTTACAGCAGAGCAGCGTGAAAGTTTTGGTAAGGGGAATGCACGTCGGATGCGTCGCCTTGAAAATAGAACGCCTGCAATTATTTATGGAGGGACAAAAGAGCCCTTAGCCATTCAGTTTCCCTCTCACATAATCGCGCATTCATTAAGCAACAATGAATCTGTCTATTCCAGTGTGCTAACGATTAAGCTGGGGAAAAAATCAGAAAAAGTCATCTTGAAAGCAGTTCAAAGGCATCCAGCCAATGGAAATTTGCTGCACCTGGACTTTCTCCGCATTAATGAAAAGAAACCTTTATCCATTCACGTGCCGCTTCATTTTATCAATGAACAAGATGCGCCTGGTGTGAAAGAAGGGGATGTACCTTTTTATCTCTTGAATGAGGTGGAAGTAACTTGCTTGCCTGCCGATATTCCTGAATCGATTGAAATCGATGTTTCTCATTTGGAAAAAGGGGGCGTTGTGTCTGCTTCTGATATTAAACTGCCTAAAGGCGTCGAGCTAACTTCTTTGACTGAAGATGCGCCTCTGATGACCTTGTCTGGTGCATCACCAGAAGTAGTAGAAGAGGCTGCACCAGAAGAAGGTGAGGCTGAAGGAGAAGAGGGTGAAAGTGAAGCAGGAGAAGAAAACCCGGAAGAATAATCTGGGCCAAGCACACCCGATTCGATTAATCGTTGGGCTGTCAAATCCAGGGGATGCTTATGCAAAAACTCGGCATAATGCAGGTGCCTGGTTGATAGAAGCACTGGCCAAGCGATTCCAGACGCAGCTTCGAGCAGAAAGCAAATTTCAGGGTTTGCTAGGGAATTTTCAGATAGGTGAAATAACAGGTCGGCTGCTATTGCCGACCCGTTATATGAATCAAAATGGGTTTTCTGTTGGGGCCGTTGCTCGGTTTTATCATATATCTCCATCTGCGATTTTAGTCGCACACGATGAACTGGATTTTCCAGCCGGGGTTACCCGGCTTAAACAAGGAGGCGGCCATGGCGGCCATAACGGTTTGAGGAGCGTCATTCAGCACCTAAAGTCTAATGATTTCTTGCGGGTTCGAATAGGCATTGGACATCCAGGTGACCGAAACAAAGTACACGACTACGTGTTAAATCGACCCTCACAGAATGATCAACTGAAGATTATGGAATCTATTGATCGAGTAAGTGATTTAATGGAAGAAATCATTGTCGGAAATATCCAGGATGCAATGAAACAATTACACACAGATACATAAGATCATGGGATTTAAATGTGGCATCGTAGGCTTACCTAATGTTGGGAAATCTACCTTATTCAATGCTTTAACCAAAGCAGCTGTAGCGGCTGCCAATTATCCATTCTGCACCATCGAGCCTAACGTTGGTGTGGTACCTGTACCTGACCCGCGAATGGATAAACTTGCTGAAATTGTTCATCCAGAGCGCGTGCTGCCTGCAACCGTGAATTTTGTTGATATTGCAGGATTAGTGAAAGGCGCAGCTTCAGGTGAAGGATTAGGAAACAAATTTTTATCTCATATTCGTGAAACTCAGGCAATTGCCCATGTAGTTCGTTGTTTTGAAAGTGAAGATGTGACGCATGTTGAGGGGAAGGTAGACCCTGTTTCAGATGTGGAAACGATTAATCTGGAATTGATGCTGGCAGACCTGGAAACGGTTGAGAAAGCGCTCGCCAAGATTGAAAAAAAGGTCAAGAGCGGAGATAAATCGGCTGCAAAAGAAAAAACTTGTCTTGAACGATTAGTACAACACTTGCTGGCTGACCAGCCTGCTCGATGTTTCGACTGTCAGAATGAGACTGAAGAAACTTGTGTAAAAAATCTACATTTACTCACCGAAAAACCAGTTTTATATATTGCTAATGTGAATGAAAGCGGCTTAAAGGGCAATCCTTATGTAGCTGCCCTGGAAACTATGGCTGCTCAGGAAGGTGCGAGCGTTGTGCCTGTTTGTGCGAGCATTGAAGCAGAGTTGGCGCAACTGGATGAAGCAGACAAAGCAGTGTTTTTAGAAGATTTAGGCTTAAAGGAGCCAGGTTTGAATCGGATTATTCAGGCGGGTTATGCTTTGCTGGGTTTGAAAACGTATTTTACAGCAGGGGTAAAAGAAGTAAGAGCCTGGACATTTCCAATAGGTGCAACAGCCCCTCAGGCGGCAGGGATCATTCATTCAGATTTTGAGCGAGGTTTTATTCGGGCAGAAATTATTTCCTATGAAGAATTTGTACGTTATGGAGGAGAACAGGGCGCAAAAGAGGCTGGAAAATTTCGACTGGAAGGGAAAGACTATCTGGTTCAGGATGGGGATGTGATTCATTTCCGATTTAACGTTTAAACAGGTTAGAACATGCAGATATTTCTCTACCAGACCATCTCAAAATCACAATAATTATCAATTATTTACATATTCTCCCGCGGGTCCTTGACAAAAACATCTCTATCAGTATACTGACACCCTACCAATTCACTTTAACTTTATATTTTTGGAGAAAATGGGCGAGAAATTCCTTACTATAAAGCATGTTGTAGAACGTGATTTGCTTAACCCGGTGTTTGTTTTTAGGCCCCTTTTGCTTAAACAGGCAATTCAGTATTTTCAAACACATTTTACAGCCAATATTTTGTATGCGGTCAAGACGAATCCTGAACCGCATGTCATTGTGCACGCCTATGAAAGTGGGGTTCGCAACTTTGAGGTTGCGTCTTTGCAGGAAATTGAACTGGTAAAAAAGCATTTGCCATCGGCAAAGCTTTACTTTATGCATCCGGTTAAAGCCAGAAAAGCCATTAAAGAGGCTTATTTTACCTACGGTATCAGACATTTTTCATTAGATACGCAAGATGAGCTGGATAAAATCCTGCAGGAAACGAACCAGGCAAAAGATTTGTATTTGCATCTGCGCTTAGCGATCCCCAATGTTTATGCAGAGCATGATTTGTCGGGCAAGTTTGGTATTGGCTTGCAAGAAGCTGTTCCCTTGCTGAAAAACTTAAAAGATTGCGCAGATAAAGTGGGGATTTGTTTTCATGTGGGTTCGCAATGTATGCACCCGGATGCTTACAGAATTGCTATTCAGATGGCTAAAGAAGTCATTCAAGAGGCGGATGTCAACGTTGCCAGTTTAAATGTAGGGGGTGGGTTTCCTTCTATTTACCCAGGATTAACGCCCCCGCCACTGAAGGATTACTTTGATACAATTCATGAAGAGTTCAGCAAAATCAATTCCAAACAACCACTTCAGCTTTTGGCTGAGCCTGGTAGAGCCTTGGTTGCTGAAACCACATCTCTTATTGTTCGAGTAGAGCTGCGTAAGGAAGATGCGTTATATATCAATGATGGTACCTATGGTGGCTTATTTGATGCAGGCTCTCAGCATTTGATTTTTCCCACGCGCTTGCTCTGCTCTAAAAAAGGGAAGACGGCTGACCTGTTCCCTTACTATTTTTATGGTCCAACCTGTGATTCTTTGGATCATATGAAAGGCCCTTTTTATTTGCCTAAAGATGTCAGTGAAGGAGATTATATTGAAATTGGGCAAATGGGTGCTTATGGTAGAAGTTTGGCGTCTCAATTTAATGGATTCTCACATGAACCAGGGGTTGTCCTGGTTAAAGATTCCCCTATTATGAGCATGTATGACAAATAATCTTAAGGGCTAACATAGCCTAACTTATCCAAGAGAAAGCGAATGAACTCATCATCTTCAGAAAAAAAACAGTTACTTAGCCAGCCGGTTGAGCACATCGATATCACTTCTTTTGACGCGCGTCCGATTGTGAATGCTATGGGCCGTATGTCATTTAGCTCCCGCGAGCTGGCGCAAGCTACCCAAATTTTTAATCAAATGCTGTTGGACAAACACTGCTCCATTATCTTGGTGATTGCAGGGTCTACTTCAGCTGCAGGATGTATGAAACTTTATGCAGATTTAATTAAATACAATATGGTAGATGCAGTCGTTGCCTCTGGAGCCAGCATTGTAGACATGGACTTTTTCGAAGCACTTGGTTTTCAGCATTATCAGGGCAGCCAGTTCGTTGACGACAATCAGCTTAGAGCGCTTTACATTGACCGTATCTATGATACGTATATTGATGAAGAAGACCTTCAAAAGTGTGATCATGCGATTTTTGAAATCGCGAATCAGCTTGAACCTCGTCCTTATACTTCTCGAGAGTTTATTTTTGAGATGGGGCGATTTTTGTCAAATGGTGCTGCCCGAAAGAAAGAATCTCTGATTCAACTTGCCTATGAGCATGAAGTGCCTATTTTTTGTCCTGCATTTACCGATTCGTCCGCAGGGTTTGGCTTGGTGTTACACCAGGTTAAAAATCCAAAACATCATTTGACATTAGACTCTATTGGAGACTTTCGTGAATTAACAGAAATTAAGTTGAAGGCAGGGACTACCGGTTTACTGATGATTGGAGGGGGCGTTCCTAAGAACTTTGTTCAAGATACAGTAGTTTGTGCAGAGATTATGGGGAAAGAGGTAGAAAAGCATAAATATGCCATTCAAATTACCGTGGCTGATGTTCGGGATGGGGCTTGTTCTAGTTCTACGCTTAAAGAAGCGGCATCTTGGGGCAAGGTTGAAACCGTTCATGAACAAATGGTTTATGCTGAGGCCACTACCGTTTTACCGCTGCTCGCTAGCCACGCTTACCATGAAGGGCATTGGAAACAGCGGGCTAAAAGACAGTATGCAAGTTTGTTTGCTAAGTAACGCGAGGAAGGTAAGTTTGATGAAGTGTTTGTCACCAGAAAAAGCATTCCTTGGGTTAGAAGCTGTTGATGCGGTGCGCTATGATCAAGCCAAGGCTGTGATTATTCCTTTTGGATTAGAGTCTTCGGTGAGTTATGGCGGTGGGACATCAAAAGGGCCTCAGGCCATCATAGAGGCCTCTCATGAGGTTGAGCTATTTGATGAGCAGTTTTGGTGTGAACCTTTTCGTAAAATCGGCATGGTGACTTTAGAGTCACCTTTTGACGATCTTGAAGATAGGTATGCTCATTCACAAGAAGAAAGACTTAATCAGCTAGAAACCTTAGTTAAACAAGTTTTGGAGGATGGAAAATTCCCTTTAACCTTAGGTGGAGAACATTCTATTACTGCAGGTGCCATTAAACCTTTTGCAGAAAAATACCCAGATTTGGTCATACTTCATTTTGATGCGCATGCAGATTTGAGGGATGGTTATGAGGGCAATCCTTATTCTCATGCTTCTGCTTTACGACGGTGCTTGGATAACCCCAACTTACAGTTGGTTTCTTTAGGCATTCGAAATATTTCAGCAGAAGAAATCCCTTTTCTAGAAGACAATCGTCATAGAATCCATATTTATTGGGCTAAGGATAAAAAACATTGGAACAAGGATGAAATATTGGCACACCTGAAAGGCCGTCGGGTTTATCTAACCTTTGATTTAGATGGCTTTGATGCCAGCCTCATGCCAGCCACAGGGACACCAGAGCCTGGAGGGTTATTTTGGGATGAAGTCACTGACATCATTCAAGCTGCTGGCGAATGTAGTCGTATCGTTGGAGCAGATGTAAATGAACTGGCTCCTATTCCAGGGCTCCATAGCTGTGATTTCCTGGCAGCCAAATTAACCTATAAGATATTGACTTATGCGCTTTTAAAGTAGTTTATTCATTGAGTTGGGTTTATGGCTTTCTTTCTTAACCCTGTTTCTGATTACCTTTCCCAAAATTTAGACAAAGCTATTGCTGCGCCTAAATTTGAAGCATTCGAGCTTTGTTCTAGCTAAAAAAATCACCAAATATCACCTGCAACTTGTCAACTGCTTGCATATAAGCCTCCTTTCGTGGTTGTTTTGAGTCTTATTTTACTCGTTTTTTGGCAAGTTTCATCTCCTGAATAACCTCCTTCACGCCACTTCTCTCTTTATTTTTCAATGGATTAGTCAAGGTTGGACCCTTCAAAGGCTAAATGTTGGAAGCATTTAACTCTTAATAATTTATTAATCTTTTTCCTATATCATGAATCCTCGATGAAGATCTGGCGCTTTGCACATGTCTGCGAGATCAATGTTTGGACTAAATAAAAAAATTAAGAAATAGAGAATCTTATGAAAACATCTTACGAAAAAAGACCCGTTGCACTATTAGACGTTGATCATACGCTTTTGATTGGTAATGAACTCAATACTGAATTGATTGAGGCATTAAAAGCAAACGGTATTAAGGATGTTTACCTTTTTACAGACATGACATTTAAACAAGATTCTTTAGAAGAGAGAAACCGTTTAATTGAAAATCTAAGCACAAATGGTTTTATTGTCCATGGTGTTATCACACCGAACGACCTGGCGTGGGACAATATACATCCTGAACAAGCCACTCAACTATATACATGGTGTATGGATGATGACACATTCACTGGAGAACTTTGCGGTGAAGCATTTGAAGAATTTGTGATAAGTAAAGAAGCAGTTATTCCAAATTTAGCAAACGCTATACAAACGTACCAACCTGACAAAGCTGGTTTAGGTAGAGGTTTTCAAGAGGCTGCTCAGGAACTGAATGAAACTAAGTACTTATCTAATAAAATCTGGGTCCGCAGCAAGATCGCAAAACTACTCGCAGATCATTTAGCAGAAAAATACCAGTATGTTCACAACAAAGGATTATTACTAGATCTTTTCTTGCACCATAAACCTGAATGGGCTGGCATTATTGTGATTGCTGATGACAACGAAAAGGTCATTGAAAGCATCGAAAATTTTGTACCGGTTGATGAAGGCACAGTCATTCCTCCAGTTATCATGATTCCCGTTCCTTTAAATGAACGTCAGAACCAGGAATATTATCAACAAATAATCCAAGATCATACTGCCCAAACAATTCATGACTTCCTGGATAACATTCAAGAATATCCTTCTGAAGAACAAGCAAAGTTTATCAACTTATATTTGCCATTTTTCTCATCGGAGCAAGGTTTCCAGCTTGTTAAAAATAATGAAATTTCAATCACCCTGGATTCTATTCAATCCATGTTTGCACTAGAAATTGATTTAGAGAATGACCATTACCTTGAGCAGTTAAAAATCACCTCACGCAAAATTGAAAAAGGTCTTCGAACATCAAACAGAAGCCTTGATGAGTATGCCTACTTTCTAGAGAAAACTTCTGATGCGCTATCAGACTGGATTGAAAATTGCCCTCAGAAAACAAACGATGAAGCCGAAGCCATTTGTAACACACTCAGGGACACATTACCAGAGCTGCAATTAATGTTAAGGATCTGTAATATGCATGGTTGGTCTCTATTAACTGCCCTCAAAGAAAATAATACTCCCAAAATCATAACTGCTATCGAAGTAGCGCAAAATGCTGACCGATCTTCTGATACGAAGCATACTGATTACAAACATGCGCTTGTCAATCTCTTTAAACGGGAAAACAAACTTTATGTTTTAGCTGAAGCGGATAAGAAGAAGGAATTAAAACTTACTACTTTAACTCCGCGCGACTGCGACGGCTCTCGCTTATTTCTGCATAATTTAGAAACTCAACTCAACCCCGATCAACGTAATCAACTCAATATCATGGTGCCAAGAGAAGGCATTGAGGATCAATCATCCAGAGAAAATTTACGCTTTTTATCGAACTTCTATCACAAAACTTTTATACCTAAAGTCATTGACGTGTATAACACATTAGATCAAAAAATGCCTCTAAGCCCTTTCGACTTTGAAGCAATATGGGGTCAGGAAAAACCTTTCCATCCTGCTGTCTACGCTCAATTAAAAAAAGATCAATTTTTTGAAAATTGTTCTGATGATTTTATAAACAAATTCTCTAATTTAGAAGGTGAAGTACTCAGCGAACATCAAATCTCTCTTTGCGTTATGCTTCTGAACCAGGAAGATGTATCTTACTGGCTGGGAGGTTTTGAAGTTGAACATCAACGGCTAGCGCTCAAACTGCTTGAACTATCCCCCTACCTGGACCTGGCATTTAAACAAAGTCTGGCAACACATTTTGAAACAAAAGGATTTGAGAAGATGACTCAAATCATAAATGCAAACAGAGAAGCAAGCCAGTTCCTGTTAGACCTACGCTCTACCTTAAATACGCTAAGCCATTCAAAAGAAGAAGACGGCGGCTCAGCACCTGCTCTCACTTATCTCCTCGAGAATGAAAAGCATGTTCTAGACCATCAAGATGAGCCGCTTCCTACGTTTGTTTATGCTTATATTAGGCAAAGCACTGGAAAGGAAAAAGCCTTACTGATGCACTCTATTTGTAGCAAACTGGAAAAAGCCAATCACCATACACCTCATGACTACATGCTGTTAGCTGCCATTTTGGATGAGGCTGTTAAACACACTCATCATGTAAATGAATCTTTGTATGAAAAGATTATTTCCAAAATGATCAGCAATGGGCCTACAGGTACCACAGAAAAAGTCACAACAGCCATTCATGAGCTAGCACTTTATCTGAGCCATACTGAACGCCGATCCTATTTAGAAGCCATCATCAACGATCAAGTCATTCGACATAGGATTCAATATAAAGGTAAAGGTATTAATTTTTTACAAGCATCAAGAACCACGCCAGGATATAGTAAACTTTGCACACTCCTGGATATATCAAAGGAAGAAATGTATCGGGAAGGTACCGATTTGGCGACTCAAAAGAGCAAAAACTATCAAGAAACGGATTTTCATAAAGCGCTGATGACACTTGAGGATAATCTCCTGATCCCGAACAACTACCTGATTTTACAGATGCTAGAGGATGATGTTCATCGAAAGATAAGTTCAAATGATACGCCAACTCTTGTAGGTTGTGCTATCCAAGGTCATCTATTCGAAGACGGAGCATGGGAAAACACGTTTCCAGAATTAAGAAATTTTCTTGAAAGTTTATCAATCCCCCCAACACCAATTAAAGAGCCTGTGGAAGAAAATGAAAATGGTTTTACCTTTTATTAGATGATGAACTAGGGTGCAGTGGTGATATCGCAAGCTTGGCTTGCGAGCCGCGCCAATCAAGGGAAGCAATTCTTGCCCGGTAGGGCGGGATTTGCTTTAAAAATGTTCCAAATAAGGTGAAATTGCCATACAATAGATAAATTAACAGTAATTCCCGCCGGAAAACACTTCAATATGTCCTTATCTGTTATTATCATTGCCAAAAATGAAGCAGCTAAAATCCGGAAATGTCTGGAATCTGTTCAATGGGCAAATGAAATCATCGTATTGGATTCTGGAAGTACTGATGAAACCGTCTCCATAGCCAAAGAATACACACCTCATGTCTTTGAAACTGACTGGCCTGGCTACGGTGCACAAAAGCAACGCGCATTAGAAAAAGCAACTCAACCCTGGGTGCTTAACCTGGATGCAGATGAATGTGTGAGTGAAGCCCTCAAACAGGACATCCAAAATATACTCTCCCAACCACACAACCCTAATGATGGTTATAAAATTCCGATTCAAATGGTTTTTTATGGCCAACCCCTAAAATACACGAGCTCACCCTCACGACACGTACGTTTATTTAAAAGAGAAAATGCCCGTTTTAGCAAAGATATTGTGCATGAAAAAATTGTGCTGCCCAGGCAGGCAAAAATACGTCAACTCCTCTCGGCAATTTATCACCAATCTTATCAGGATGTCAGCCACGCCTTGGCTAAAATCAACCGTTATTCATCATATAGCGCGAAGGTTGCCATAAAACAGCAAAAATCATCCCATCTCGGCACTGCTATTGCTCGTAGTCTGTGGATGTTTTTACGCTGCTACTTCCTTCAAAAAGGTTTTCTCGATGGTAAAGCGGGTTTCTTGCTCTCTGTCTTTAATGCACAAGGCGCATTTTACCGAGGAATCAAAGTCATGTACCCAGACCAAAACTGGGAGAAGCTATCATGACCCAACAAGCCTTAGTCTCTGCATCCCAGCCTCATCTGATTCAAAAAATTCAAGAAACTGCTCACCTTCTACTTCCTGCCTCACTAGGTTTACTTTTATTTTTCTTACCCATCAGCTCAACAGGTAAGAGTGTGTTTCTCTGGCTCAGCACCGTATTGATTTTAATGCTCATGGCCATAGAAAAGGAAAAAGCAATCGCAGCTTTTCGTCATCCATTATCCCTCTTAGGGTTGGTATTATTTGTATGGATCGTTATTGCAATGAGTTGGAGCTCCGCCACTTTGGCAGAACAACTCTCTTCTGTAAAGCATTATTCAAAACTACTTTTTCTTCCATTATTTCTCTTTGCATTTGATGAAACAAAACGATGCCGCTGGGTCATTCCAGGTTTTTTTCTGGCTCTGTTACTCATTCTGCTGCTTTCCCTCCTCAATCTTTCAGGATTAACGCACTGGTATGTGCTAGACCCCACCGCCATGTTTCGTAATCACATCATCACGAGTTTCATGATGGCAGTTGGAAGCTTTACTGCCGCTACTTATGCCCTTAAGGCACCTCGATTTAAGGGGTTATATGCGCTCTTAGCGCTTGTTTTTGCCACACATATCTTGTTTTTAAACACAGGAAGAATGGGATATCTTATCTTTTTCGCCCTAAGTTTGGTTTTTCTCATTCAGCACATGGCAAAGAAACAATGGTTCATAGGATTAATCGTAGGATTATTGATTCTGGGGGGAGTCATATCACAAAGCAACGTCATTCAAAAACAATGGATCATCACGCAACATCATCTATCCATTTATCAAAAAGGAGAAAAAGAAACGTCTGTTGGATTACGCTTTCAATTTTATAAGTTTGCTTCTGAAGCCATTGCTCAAAAACCGTTATTAGGTCATGGCACAGGCTCCTATCACGCCCTCTTCAATCAAAGCGGCCATTTTAAGCCCGACTCAGTCGGATGCGATGATCCTCACAATCAGTATCTATTCACCTGGTTTGAGCAAGGATTAATAGGACTTCTCATATTCCTTGCATTCCTGGGATATGCTTTCTTTCAGGGCACCAAAAAGTTGCCGCCTCAACGCCGCTTTTTGACTCAAGGCTTAATTATTGCTTTTACAATGGGATCTATGACCGATTCTTATTTATTCTATTCAGGAACCGGTTTCCTTTTCTGCATACTGATTGCCTTTTTTATGACAAGGCATTCTGCTGAACCAAGTTAAGCTTTAATAATCTGACACACACCCTCTTTTAGAGATGAGAATTACTGGTTACTGGCTGCACTTAAATTTTTTATCACCGATGTATTCACATCGACTATATAACGCAACAGTACGAATATAGATTTTATGACTGATACCATCAACAATAAAACTTGCCTGACATTCTAATCGGTAACTTGATGACTGACTACCCCTATACCAGTTAGACGCATAACCAGCATTTATTTTCACCTTGCTGTCACCTTGTTTTATTTTAAATTTTTTCCCGTTAGGGAGAGGTGTGTAGTCGTCAGAAATTATTTGCCATTTGGCATAGGGGTTTTTCGTCTCAATATAACTACCTATGGTAAATTCATCACCTACATTAGGACAAGTAAAAATCACTGGCGAGGCGGCCTGTGCCTCAGGTCTGGCATAAACGCCGGTGCTCATGCCGTGAAATACAGAAAATGCTAGTATAAAATAATATTTTTCAGATGGTTGGTTTTCATGATTATTCCTTTGAGTACCTAAGCAACGTCCCTAAAGATTTTTTCGAACGAAAAAATCTTTAGGAACGTTGCCTAGTTTGTTAACCGTTTACAATTCATTAAGTCCAGTATTAAGTATAGGCATTCAAAAGAGGGTAGGGTGTGTTTACATTTCATTTTTTGGTTATAAAATGCTTATAATAGGTCAAATTTCAAGTAAATTTTTGTCATTTGCTTGAAAAGGAGAAGTATTTTACCAAGCTGATCCTAATAAGTCTGTAGAAATACAAAGTCGTTTAGTGAAAGCTATGCGCAATGATTTACGCTGTAACCGTAAATTTTAATACGAATGGGTTCCTACCCCAAATACGCTTCCAACCTCTCAACGCGCTGCCTTAATTGTTCAACATCCTGACAAAAATCCTCTACTTCCTGAGATGAGGGTAACAAACAGATTTCTTCCTGAATGTATTCCGTGGTATTTTCCTGCAAATTTCGACCTGCTGATTTCAGTGAGCCTGTCACCCAACGAGCCAGGTTACCCATCTGATGGGCAATAATATCACCCGTATAGTGGGAAAGCTGCTCTTCCCAATCTATTTCTATGCTTTTGAATAAGCTATAAACTTGATATCCAATCTCCACATCACCTTGAATATCAAAATATTGCGCAGCATTAGGCAAAAACGGGGAGAACAATAAATAAAAGCTTTTTCCTTTAATGATTGCAGCCACCTTTCCTGCAAACGCTGGAAGGACTTGAATGCTTTCTTCTTTGAAACATAAGAAAACGATGATTTGAAGATCCGTCACCTGAACTTTGACACACTTTCCTTCCATCATACGCAGCTCTCTCAAGCATTCAGGATCTAGTTTTACATAGGTATTTAGGGCTGACTCAAGCACCTGACTTATCTTTTCAATCAAGCTTTGTAACCTCGATGTAATGCAACAATACCGCCGCTTAAATTATAATACTCACAAGTATCAAATCCGGCATTTAACATCATTTCTTTGAGCTGGGTTTGATCGGGATGCATTCGAATTGATTCAACGAGATAACGATAACTTTCTTCATCATCAACGACTTGCTTTCCTAACCAAGGCACGACAGAAAAAGAATATCGGTCATAAATTGCCTCAAGTATCGGCAACACCGGTTTTGAAAACTCTAAAACCAGGCAACATCCGCCTGGCTTTAAAACACGATAAATAGAAGACAACGCTGCCATTTTATCCGTCACATTCCGTAGCCCAAACGCAATGGTAACCCGATCAAAATAATTTTCCTGGAAAGGTAATTTTTCAGCATTGGCTAACACAAATTGTATCCCCTTCACCCATCCTGCATCAATAAAACGATCTTCTGCGTTCTGTAACATTTGAGGATTAATATCTGACAAAATAAGCTCACCCTCACCTTTTAACTGCTTAGCCATCAGTAATCCCAAATCTCCACTGCCTGCAGCTAAATCTAATATCTTTTGTCCCGGGCGAATCATGCCAATCTCTACGGCAAATCGCTTCCAATAGCGATGAACCCCCAAAGACATCAAATCATTCATTAAATCATAGCGCTCAGCAACCGAAGTAAAAACAGCACCGACTTTTTTAGCTTTTTCAGTGAGGGGAATTTTTTGATAGCCAAAGTCTGTCATTGGCTCATTAGATGTTTTTCTTGAAGGCATAACGTTGATTTTATTTGAGCGTGTATGTCTTCAAAAAATAAATTGAAGACACACCCTGAGCTTAAGTATCAAGTTCTAACCCTGACTTTAATCGGCAGGGTTAGCACAAAATTTCTTTTACTTCTACTTATTCTTAATACTACCTTTTTTGCTACTCGCCTTATCAATCAACTTCTGAAATTCTTTCTCAGGATTCGGTATCGCACCTGGAATAAAAGCGACCTCTGTGCCCTCTTTATTTGCAATCAAGAAAGCAGGGGTACCAGGCAGCTTCAGTTCTCCAGCTAACTTTATATTCTCATCTAGCTCTTGCTTGATGGCTGGATTTTTCATCTCCTGACGGAGTTTATTGATATTTAAATGTGAAGACTTCGCCAAATCCATGACCACTTTTTCCGATAAGCGAAGCTTGGAATTAAATAGAGCTTTTTGAAATGCAATAAACTTATCTTGACTTTGCTTGATGGCAGCTAAAGCTGCTTTGGCTGCAAATTCAGATTTTTCACCAAAGATCGGTAATTCTTTGATAACGACTTTTAAATTTTTATTTTTCTTGATCAGCTCACCTATCACAGTTGACATCGTTTTACAGTGCCCACACTGATAATCCATGAACTCAACCAATATGACATTTCCTTTAGGATTTCCAATCACTGCACTGGTTTTACTGTCCACCAACTTCTTGAAATTTTCCTTAACCCCCTTCTCAGCATCCTCCTGTGCCTTCTGTCTTTGTTTTTCTTGAAGAGACTTAGAAGCTTCTATTAACACTTCAGGAGACGCAACCAGATATTCATGCACTACTGTCTTAACAGCTTCTATCTGCGCAGGGGTTAATGCACTCACAGATTCTTTTGCTGGTACCCCTTTATTTTGCGCCAGAGCAGAAGTCTGAAATGCTATAGCAGCAGAAAACAAACCAATAGAAAAAAAAGAAAACCGTTTCACCATACTATGCCTCTTTTAAAAAGAAAATCTAATCCAAAAGCCTGCCTTCTAAGCCAACAGGCTGAGAAGACAGGCCCTGAGGGTGTATCAAAAATTTAATGATTGGCACGCCCTAACAATGCGTTCATTTGAGTGAGTTGATCTTTTGGCATTAACTGAGTCACAAATTGCTTAATTTTTTTCATCGCTGCTTTTTCAATCTGACGCACTCTCTCCAATGAAATGCCATATTCTTGCGCCAAGTCAGCTAAAGTGGGTTTATCTTCTTTAGCAGATAACCAACGTCGATGAACAATATCATAGCTTCTTGAATCTAAAGCCTCCAGAGCTTCTTTCAAATGACATTTTAAACTTTCATCCCATTCCTCTTTTTCCAAAGAAAATGCCGGGTTACTGTGTAAGCTTTCAGCTTCAAATGAAGTATATGCTTCAGACCCTGAGTTTACGGTTTCTAAAGATTCATCATGCGAACCCAAACGGGAAGCCATCACAAAAACATCTTTTTCTGTCACATTCAATTGCTTTGAAATTTCAGTGGCTTTCTTTTGATTGACCCACCCCAAATGCTGAGACAATGATTTTCGTAAATTGAAAAATAGCTTACGCTGCGCTTTCGTGGTTGCGACTTTTACAATCTTCCAGTTTTTAAGGATAAACTCATGAATTTCGGCTTTAATCCAGTGCACCGCAAATGAAACAAGACGAACCCCTGCTTCAGGATTAAATCGCTTAACCGCCTTCATCAAGCCAATATTGCCTTCTTGAATTAAGTCTGCTTGGGGTAGGCCATACCCTGCGTATTTTCGAGCCACACTCACAACATAACGCAGATGGGCCATGATTAAAAGGCGCGCTGCTTCTAAATCACCATGCTCATAAAGCTGTTGAGTTAGTCCTTTTTCCTCCTCTTCTGACAAAAGAGGAATTTGATTAACCCTATGAACATAAGCCTCAAGACTCCCAATAGGAAGGGATGGATTTAAGAGCGCTAAAGGATTTGGTACACTGGCTGTAGACATAGATAACCTCTTAAAGTTCTCAATAATTCTAACATTGTGTGAAACTTCTAGCAAGCGAGGAGAAATGACAACAGGAACTCCCGATGGAAAACATTTTGATTTATCAATGATTTGCAGCATTTTTATTCGCGACGGGAATCAATCAAGGGAAGCAATTACAACCCGGCAGGGCTAGAATTGCTGAAATAATAGGGTGTTTTTACATTTCATTTTTTGGTTACAAAATGTGGGTAATGGAGGCAAATTTTGAGTAAATTTGAGGAAGCCTATTCATATAGGTGACGAAAATTTGCTTGAAATTTGACCCATTATACACGTTTTGTAACCAAAAAATGAAATGTAAAAACACCCTAATTATCTACTAAGCGACAAATGTAAACTCACCTTAATTCTTTTGGGCCAAACACCCGTCAGGCGTCAAAATGACCTGATTTCGTTCAGGACCTGTCGAAATTAATTTAATGGGGACTCCCAGTAGGTCCTCAATACGTTGTATATACTGAATTGCTTGAGAAGGCAGCTGCTTAAATTGCGTGATTCCAAACGTAGAGTCCTGCCAGCCCACCATCTCTTCATAGACAGGCTCACAAGCAGATACCGCTTCCACATTTGCTGGAATTGTATGAATTTCGCTTTGTTTGTGGCGATAAGCAGTACAAATTTTCACGGTTTCTAAACCATCTAACACATCCAGCTTGGTTAAATACAAAGCGGACATGCCTCCAACCTGCTTACAATAATTCAAGGCCACCAGATCTAACCATCCACAACGGCGGGCACGAGCAGTCACACTGCCAAATTCATTCCCACGCTCGGCAATACGACGTCCAACTGCATCTTGAAGTTCTGTAGGAAAAGGCCCCTCCCCTACACGCGTGCTATAAGCTTTTGCAACACCAATCACTTCATTTAATTTTAACGGATCAAAACCCGCTCCAATAGCAGCATTAGCCGCATGGGTATTAGAGGAGGTCACAAAAGGATAAGTACCATGATCCACATCCAATAAAAACCCTTGAGCCCCTTCAAACAAGATGCGTCGCCCTTGCTTATCTAACTCATAAAGCTCAGCAGAAACGTCTGTGACAAGCGGTTTCAAGACACTTCTTACCGCCAGGCAATCGTCCAGAACCGCTTTATAATCCACTGTAGGACAACCATAGTAGCTTTCCAGGATGAAATTATGATACTCCACCACTTCAGCCAAACGGTCCGCCAGATATTCAGGGAAAAAAAGATCAGCCACCCTGACTCCACGCCTGGCAACTTTATCTTCATAAGCAGGTCCAATACCATTTTTTGTGGTACCTATTGCACCTTTCCCCATTGCTTTTTCACGCGCCTGATCTACTGCAACATGATAAGGCAATAATAGCTGACAAGACTGACTGACACGCAAGCGACCTTCTATCGAGATACCCTTTTCTTCCAGGAGCGTAATCTCCTTTATGAGATCAGCTGGCGACAGTACAACCCCGTTTCCAATATAGCAAATCACATCAGGCCGCAAGATTCCAGAAGGAATCAATCTCAAAACTGTAGTGGTGTCTCCTACAACCAATGTATGACCCGCATTACTTCCGCCCTGAAAGCGAACAACTGCAGCAAAATCATCAGTGAGTAAATCCACAATCTTACCTTTACCTTCATCCCCCCACTGGGAGCCCAAAATGACGATATGTTTTTTCATGGCTGACCTAAAACGTTAGTAACTTCTTTGTTTTTTCGATGCACCCAAAGGACCTTGCATATATTTAAACAAGGGACTTTGAATATCTAGTAGCAGGATATCGTTCTTCTCGTTAAAACCTGACTTATAAACGGACAAACTTTGGTAAAAGCTATAAAAATTTGGGGCTTTACTATAAGCATCTGCATAAATTTTAGCCGCTGCAGCGCTTCCTTCTGCTAACGTTTGCGCTGCATTCTTATTTGCTTGTGAAAGCGTAATGGTAACAGCAGCATCTGCCTTGGCCCGCAAAGTTTCCCCAGCAGCCTTACCGTTAGCACGGTGTTCAGCAGCCACTTGCTCACGTTGAGCTCGCATCCGCTCAAAAACAGACGCACTTACCTCAACCGGCAAATCGATCCGTTTAATTCTGACATCCAACACTTCTATCCCCAAGCCATGCGCAGTCCTATTGGCTGCTTTAGTTAAAAGTGCCATGGTATCCAGACGAGCACTAGAAACCATATCACGAATGGTTCTCTGTCCAAACGCCTCTCGGAGCGCATCATTAATTTGTTGCTGAAGCAAAATATCTGCTCGCTTAGGGAATGCAGCAGTACGCTGGAAAAATAAGGGTAGATTTTCTATACGCCACTTGGCATAAGCATCCACCAACACATATTTTTGTTCCTTGGTCAAAATACGCGAGGACTGAATGGATAAAGTCTGAAGCCTCACATCAAATCTACGCACCTGATTGATCAAAGGGTACTTAAAGTGCAGGCCTGGCCCAAACACTTTAGGCTTCCCTTTTGAGTTCGTCACGATTTTCCCTAACCGCAAAATTATCGCTTGCTTCCCTTGGAGCACGATGAATGTGCTGCTGTAAACCAAAATACATAAAATGAATAAAATCAAAAGGCCTATGACTTTGTTGACTGTTGACATCATCGTCCCCCCTTATCGTCAAAACTATAACTTCCTCTTGGCTGAAACCGAAGGTTGTCAGAGGATTGTTCAAGCCTGGCAGCCTGATTTTGCATAAGAATGCCTTTGGGTGATGGAGCCGGTGTTGGCTGAACTTGATTTGAATTTGAAATCAATTTATCTAATGGCACATAGAACATTTGGTTGCTACTTTTGGCGTCTAACAAGATTTTGCTGCTACGAGACAAAATAAAGCTCATCGTTTCAAGATACATACGCTCTGTCATAATTTCCGGCGCACGTTGATATTGAGGTAATAACTCCAAAAATGCAGCCGTTTCTCCCTGCGCTAACAAAATACTCTTCTGCTTTTGAGCGTTTGCTTCTTGCAAGATACGAGAAGCTTGACCTTGCGCTGTTGCTACTACCCTTTTTGCATATGCTTGAGCCTGGTTGATGTAGCGTTGTTCATCTTCCCTGGCTTTAATAGCATCATCAAAAGCCTCTGTCACTTGCTCTGGTGGTTTGACTGGCTGCAAGGTAACATCCGTAATTAACAAACCTGACTTATACAGCGCCAATATTTTCTTGACCTGATGACTAACCTGGTCCCGCACATGACCGCGCCCTGTTGTCAATATTTCATCCAGAGTAGTCTGACCAACAACCTGACGTAGAGCACTGGCCGTTGCCTGATGAAGACTTCCGATCGGGTCTACGACATTAAAAAGATAATCTCTGACGTTATCGATCCGATACTGCACTGCAATGTCAACAGATACGATATTTTCGTCCTTGGTTAACATCTCAGCTTGATAAGGAAACATGGCTATTTGCTGAACATTGACAGTATATCGGCTAGCAATTAAGCGAGGAATCCAATGAGGACCTGGCCCCACCGTTTTTGCATATTTCCCAAAATACAGTATGGCTGACTGCTCTGCTGGAGAAACAATAAAAATTCCCGCTAGAAACCAAAGCCCTAAAATAGCCCCTCCTATGAATAGCGCTCCACCCTTCCCTAACCCTGGCAAAGGATTTTTACCCGCAGGCTGTTTGCCTTTTTTATACTTAAATGACTTTGAAAACTGACCAGAAAAATGTGCGCGCATCTTGCGTATAAGCGCCTCAAGGTCTGGAGGACCTTCCCGTGGCTCATTCTTGAAAAAAGGAATTTTCCATCTTTTTAAGGTGGACATGCTGGGTTCTCCGGAACAATCTAAATTCAATAGCAAGGGGGCATTTTAGCATAGAAAGTCAGCTTCATGAAAGGCAATCACTTTCTACTTCTCTAGGAAACCACCAAAACAGGAGAAGCATCAATGTCTTCCGCATTCATCATGGCTGATAAACGCTGCAAAGAAGATAAAATAAGTGTTTGCTCCCATTCTTCAAGCGACTCGTAACGCTTAACAAAACTTTCCTGTAGAAGTTGTGGGGAGCTGGCTTCAACACTCGTTCCCTCTTCCGTTAAACTAATAACAACTTTACGTTTATCTTGCTCACTCCGCTTTCGCGAAATAAGGGAACGTTTTTCTAACTTATCCAATATGGGTGTTAATGTGCCTTGGCTTAAACTGATACGCTTGGAAAGTTCTTTGCTGGTTGTAAACTGAACGGCTTTTAAATCTTTAAGTACCAGCAACTGCGGCACGGTTAAATGATGGTGCTGAATCAGATTTTTTGAATATAGGTCAATAGACCTAATGATTTGCCGCAAGGAAATTAATACTTCCTCGCTGTTTGATTTTGTTGTCTTCATATTCAACCCGAAGGGATTTCTTGTCGCTGTATGTTTTTGTTTTTACAGACACTTATAAGAAAATATTTCCAATTTTTGAATTAACAATAATATGATATGGAATGAAGCATCTGATAGCAATTTTTTCTTGAATTTTGTTTAGGGGGTGTCAACAATGAATTTTTAGCTTCAATTAGCTTCAAAATGTGGGTAATGGAGGCAAATTTGAGGAAGCATATCCAGATATGTGACGAAAATTTGCATAAAATTTGACCCATTATACGCGTTTTGAAGCTAAAGAATGAGTTGTTGACACCCCCTATCTAGAGGAAAAACATTTACAGCAAATAGTTTGCATGCAAACTATTTGGCCACATTCTTTTTATGCAAACCATCCTTCCTCACAACACACCAATCTAACAGCGCTGAAAATCAAAACTCACGCGCTACGGGCGATCTCAATGAAACCAAGCTTGATCTAAAGCCAAAAATAATGCTAAGCTTACAAAATATATTACACACGCTCACGGAATTTAGGTCCAAAACTATTATGAACACAAACCAGATTAAGCGGTTTTTTACTCTCTCATTCGGCAACGTCATTGAGTGGTATGATTTTTCCTTATATGGATATTTTGCCATCATCATTTCCCAAATCTATTTTCCATCCAGCAGCGCTTTTGCTTCTTTGATTGCAGCTTTTTCCGCTTTTGCGATTGGCTTCCTGGCAAGACCCTTGGGCGGGATTGTCTTTGGTTTAATCGGCGACAAAGTTGGGCGAGAATATGCGATCAACCTCTGCATTTTCACAATGAGCCTTCCAACGCTCGGGATCGCCCTTCTGCCTGGATATGACACACTAGGCATAGCAGCTCCTCTTTTATTAATTGCGATGAGAGTACTGCAGGGATTATCTACCGGCGGGCAGTTTTCAGGCATGCTCGTGGTCGCGAAAGAACAAGCACCAAAAGCCTGTGGTTTTTATAACGGAATTTCGTATTCAGTCTCGGTAGCAGGATTCTTGCTCGCATCCTTAATGGGTTATATCGTAATCTCCATCACCCCCAAAAGCTTGCATCACTTTGCATGGCGCATCCCATTTTTGTTAAGCGGCCTTTTATTTATCAGCTATTATTTTGCGCACCGCCGGCTAGCAAAGATACAACCAAAGAAAGGCACCTCCAGCCCAGACGAAAACACCTCAATTAAACATCTTTTCACAGATCACCCAAAGCAGATCACACAAGCAGGCATTCTTGCATTTTGCACCACTGGCTTCTTTTATTTAATCTTCACGTATTTTATTGCATTTCAAGAACGCGTCTTAAAATTCAGCCTACAAGACAGCCTGCTAACCAACTCAGTGGCGTTGATTTTAGCTATCCCCTTATTTCCTTTGTTCGGCAAGCTAACAGATAAATATGGAGCCAGATCACTTTTCATAGGAGGCAATATTTGTTTGCTTGCACTTTCAGCCCCTCTCTTTAAAATGATTTTATCAGGTAACCACGAGCTATTTATCATAGGCTTTTTATGTCTGACACTCTTGTCAGTATTTACCATATCCACTATTACCCCTATTTACGCAGAATTATTCCCAAAAGCTATTCGCTCAACAGGCTGTAATTTTTCATTCGGATTAGGGGTCGCATTAAGCGGCTTATTACCATTAGTATCCAGCAGCCTTGTAGAAATAAACCCGTTTTATATGCCCTGGATTTTTATTACACTAGCTGCACTTGCCATCGCCACCATGCGCTGGACCAACAAGCAAACTGAAACCAAGGCCCCTGCAATCAGCTCTATTGCCAAGTACTTATAATGAATTTTGGATTTACCAAGCTCCCCCCCTCTATAGTTGATCCAACCCAAACTTATTAAAGTCGCAAAAGTATCCCGACTGGATTGCCGCGCTTCGCTCGAAATGACGGACAAATAATTACAATCAATTTTTGAATTCTTCAGACGCGACCAGCTATAATATATTCTTATGGAACACTTAACTGTCAACTATGCATTATTCTCATTTGGAGCCCTGATAGCCATTCTCAATCCAGTGGGAGTATTACCACAATATATTACGCTCACTTCAGAGCTAGATCATGAGGAGCTTAAAAGCACAACGAAGAAAGCGGTTATCACTGCGGGCATCACGCTTATCATTGTTAGCCTAATCGGATCATTCGTCCTTCAGTTCTTTCAAATCACTCTATCTGCCTTCAAAATCGCAGGAGGGCTCATATTATTTAAAATTGCGATTGATATGATTTATGCCAGATTGGTGCAAAGCATGATGTCACAACATGAACGTAAAGAAGGCGCCGCCAAAGAGGATGTATCCATTTTTCCTCTCGCCATTCCTCTGATTGCAGGACCAGGCTCGATCACAACCGTTGTAATGCTTGAGAATAAAGCTAGCTCCCTGACAGAGCACCTATTTTTAATCGCCGCCCTGACTACTTGCATAGCAATGCTTTATATCGTCCTCACCCTGGCAAAAAAAATCAGTTATTATTTAGGGCACATCGGAATCAATATCATGACACGCATTATGGGCCTCATATTAGCCGCAATTGCCACACAATTTATTATTAACGGTATTGATGAAATTACCTTAGTCAAGCTATTTTAGATCAAAACAAAAAGTTGACAAAGCATTGAGATCTTCTGCGCTTAAGCCCTTCTCGCTACATTTCCAACTACTAAATTTAGGTTCAACGCTCTAATTCCCCAGAATAGCGTTTCTTCAACTGCTCATAATCTGACTGACACATCCGTATTTGAATATAGAAATTTCCCGCCTCATCCATCTCTTCTTTCACAATCACATCACGCGCATGCAACTCTGCCCGTAGTTTAGACTGCCCAGGATCCAACTTCAAATTCACAGACACCATCGCTTTGCCTAGCCGCTCAATCAGCGCTTGCTTCAGCAAGTCTATTCCCTGTTCCTTCAGGGCGGAGACACGAACTTCCTGAATTTCTCCCACCTCATTACGCTTGATAACTGGCACCTGATCTGACATCAAATCCAATTTATTATAAACACGCAACTGCGGCACCCCGTCGGCTTGAATTTCTTTCAGGACCACATTCACCTCTCGAATCAAATCCTGTCGATAAGGATTAGATATATCAACAACATGCAACAACAAATCTGCTTGCTGTGTTTCTTCCAGGGTTGCCCGAAATGCTTCGATGAGTTGATGTGGAAGATCCTGAATAAATCCAACCGTATCCACTAAAATAACAGGCCCAATATTCGGTAAATCCAGGCGCCTAAGCGTAGGATCCAGCGTTGCAAATAACAAGTCCTCCACATAAACTTCTGAGTGAGTCAAACAGTTGAATAGGGTAGATTTACCTGCATTCGTGTAGCCCACCAAGGACACCACCGGAATATTTGCTCGCTTGCGAGACTGCCTCCCTTGCATTCTCTGAGAACGCACTTTCGCCAATTGTCGCTTAATCGCTTTAATGCGGTTGCCAATCAACCGCCTATCCAGCTCCAGCTGGGTTTCCCCCGGTCCCCTTAACCCAATCCCTCCTCGCTGACGCTCCAAGTGTGTCCAACCCCTGATCAATCTAGTCGACAGATACTGAAGCTGCGCAAGCTCAACCTGCAGACGCCCCTCAAAAGTCTTGGCCCGACAAGCAAAAATATCCAAAATCAGGCCACTTCGATCTAACACCCGGCATTTCAAAAACTGCTCAAGGTTTCTCTCTTGAGAAGGTGTTAGACTGTGGTTAAACAAAACCACTTCAGCTTGATGCAATTGAACTTCAGCCAACACCTCTTCCAATTTCCCAGAGCCAATCAAATACTTAGCATTAGGCTGCTTACTAAATCCCGTAACGACCGCACCGATCTCTGCACCACTCGAAGCAGCAAGTGCCTTAAATTCTTCAAGCGCTTCCTTATCCAGGTAAGCACTCTTAGAAAAACTAAGATGGACAAGTACCGCTCGCTGCCTCTGATTAGAAGCGGCTTTGGAGTAAAAATCGAGCAAAGTTGCTAACCCCTGAAGAATAACCTTCGTATATCGATTATATAAACGACTGGCACCGTGAATAAATATTCACTGTGTGCCCAAAGTGCTATTCTGCAGCAGTAACGACAACTTCCTCAAGAACACGCCGCCTGTCCAAAGCTCCCCCCAAATCAATGTCTATAGAAGGAACAATCGTTGAAATCGCATGCTTATAAACAATCTGTCTAAACGTATTCTTCAAAAGAATCACCACCGAATCATGCAATTCAATTACCCCCTGCAGCTTAATACCATTAATCAAGTAGACAGAGACCGGAATTTGCTTACTGCACAAGGTTTCTAGAAAAGCACCTTGTAAAAATAACTCAGTATCCATAAGCCTTCTCCATAGTTGAGTTAAATTTTAAATAAAACGAAACATTGTACCATACGGGAAAATTTTCATGAAATAAATTGTTCTTGTAAATTCGGGCGCACCCTAATCACTATTCACCTGACCTAACACCTTATCCAGAAGGCGCGCTTCAGTGCTATCCAACCACTGCACACCCTCCCATCGTCGTATCCAGGTTAGCTGACGCTTGGCTAGCTGCCGCGTTGCCTGGACCGCTGACTCTATCATTTTCTCTTTTGAAATCGAGCCCAACAGATATTGCCAAGCTTGTCGATATCCCACTAAACGAACCGCAGGAAGATCAATATACAAATCTCCACGCAAAAAAAGTGTTTCCACTTCTTTCAAAAAACCTTGTTCCAGCATTTGATAAAAACGCTGCGCTATCCTGGAATGGAGTGTTGAACGGTCAGAAGGTGAAATCGCAATTGGAATCACTTCAAAGGACATCTGCCTTCCTTGCTGATCTTGATTCCACAACTCTGTTCGGGTTTTACCTGAAGCAAAGTAAACCTCCAAAGCTCGCTGGATACGCTGAGGATCATTAGGGTGAATTTTTTCTGCAGAATATGGGTCAACTGACTGCAAATAAGCATGCAGCCCTCGCCAACCCACCTGATTTGCCTCTCTTAGGATTTTCTCCCGAATCTGCATATCTGCCTGCGGCATTTCAGAGAGACCATTTTTGAGCACATGAAAATAGAGTAAGGTACCCCCAACCAAGAGTGGAATCCGATTCTGAGCAAAAGATTTCTCAATCGCTGCAAGCGCATCTTTGCGGAACCGAGCAGCTGAATAAGGTTCAGCTGGATCACAAATATCAATGAGTTGATGGGGGGCAACCTCTTGCTCCTCTGAGCCTGGTTTGGCCGTTCCAATATCCAAGCCCCGATAAACCATGCCTGAGTCCACGCTGATAATATCTACAGGCAACCGACTTGCCAGCTGAATGGCCAAATCGGTTTTGCCAGATGCCGTTGGACCCATCAAAAAAATAGCAAAATGCGAGGCTTTCATTTATGTCGAACTCTACCTCTTGCTCCACCCAGATAAGCTTTAATCAAAGGATTTTGACTCTCAGCCAAAACAGACATCGGTGCTTCGAGCAATACCTTTCCTTCCCCCAGGAAAGCGACCCGATCGGTAGCACCCCACAACGAGTCTAGATCATGCGTAATCATCACCAAAGTCAGGTTCAAATTTTCCCTTAACCCCAAAATAAGCTCATCAAACTCATCTGCGCTCTCAGGATCTAACCCTGAAGTCGGCTCATCTAAGAACAAAAGCTCTGGGTCCAACACAATAGCTCGAGCCAAAGCAACCCGCTTTTTCATCCCTCCACTTAATTCAGAAGGATACTTATTGGCTGCATTATTGACTGACAACCCTGTTAAAGCTAGCTTAAACAAAGCGATTTCTTTTTGAAGCAAGTATGGTAATTGAGTAAAAACTCTTAAAGGAAACATAACATTCTCTAACACCGTCATGGAGCTGAACAAAGCTGTTTGTTGAAACATTACTCCCCAACGATAACGCACCTGTTGAGCTTCCACCTGTGAACAACGCGTAACATCTACACCAAAAATCTTGATACTACCCGATGTAGGCTTTAGCAGCATCAACATACTGCGAAGTAAAGTCGTTTTTCCACTACCACTCCCTCCGACAATCCCGACAATTTCCCCAGGATAAACATCAAAATTTAACCCTTGATGCACCCAGTCATCCCCCAAATAATTCCCTAGATCTGTCACACAAATTACAGGATCCACACTTAACTCACTCATAAACCTAGCCAGCTATATATCACCGAGAACCCCGCATCTGCAATGATAATCAAAAAAATCGCCTGGACCACGCTCTTGGTTGTCTGATGCCCAACACTCTCTGCACTCAAAGCCCCTTCAAGCCCTTGATAGCAACCAATCACAGAGATAATCAAAGCAAATGCTGGCGCCTTACTCATGCCAATCCAATATTCCTTAAACTCAACCACCTCTCCAAAGCGCTGTAAAAAACCCATATAGGTGATGTCCAGCATGGTATTAGCCATGACCATACTTCCTAACACCCCAAAAACTGAAGCCCAAATAATAAGCAAGGGCAATGAAATCAATAGCCCTATGACCCTAGGCACCACAATACGACTCATCGGGGACAACCCCATCACTGTCAGCGCATCCAGCTCTTCATAAACCTTCATGGTACTAATTAACGCCGTAAATGCGGAACTCGTTCGCCCTGCAATAATAATGGCCGTAATTAAAGGGGAAAACTCTCTTAAAATTGCAATACCAGTTAAGTTCACAATAAAAACATTCGCACCATAACTTTTTAACTGAAGCCCCATCTGATAAGTCAACACAACACCAATAAGAAACAACAGCAAAGCCACAATGGGCAACGCTCGATATCCAGTCTCCTCGACAACATTTAGAATAGAAGGCCATTGAATCCGGAAAGGATTTCTCAATTCTTTCAGCAAATCGAGAGAAAATTCTCCAAAAAAACCTAAAAAATGAATCGCATGCTCAACCTTACCTACCGCTTCTTTTCCAATGATATAAAGCAATGAATGACGCGGCTGCGGCCGAAGCTTTGCATGTAAGTTTTCTGCGTGCTGAGATACGAGGTGGATGAGCGCCTCATGTTCTTTTTTAAAAGTTTGTTGAACTTCCCCACCTAACGCCTTTACCTTCTGAATGCACTCATACAACAAAACGGCACCTGCGCTATCCATTTTTTCAATCCCCCTCCCATCAATTTCAACACAGTCAGCATGGCATGGCATCTCTGCCAATCGACTTTTTAAATCACCAAGGCCCGCCAATGTCCATTGGCCTGTACATTGCAAAACACCTGACTCTGATAAACTAAACGATGCAGATTGAAAGGAAGAATTCTCAAGCATGGCGATGCCTTAAGCTAAATCTAAATCAATTTGACGGCTATCTAAATCTACTCGGCTTACCTGCACTGAAAGCAGCATGCCCAGGCTATATTTCTTTCCTGATCGCTTCCCTAACAAGGTATGCTGAACCCCATCAAAATGATAATAATCATTGGGTAAAGCGGTAATGTGAATCAATCCTTCTATGTAAATGTCCTTGAGCTCTACAAACAAGCCAAAATTGGTAACACCACTCACCACTCCATCAAAAATTTGCCCTTGTTTATCCAGCATAAACTCACATTTTAGCCAAGCAATGGCATCTCGCGTTGCATCATCTGCCCGACGCTCAGTTCCAGAACAATGTTCCCCAAGGGTATACATTTTATCTTTATCCGCTTCCCAAGACTTGGCTTCAATTAAATCACAAATGGCTCGATGCACTATAACATCAGGATACCGACGAATCGGAGAAGTAAAATGCAAATAAGAATCATAGGCCAAACCAAAATGGCCCTTGTTCTCTGGAGAATAAACTGCCTGCTGCATAGACCTCAAAACCACCGTTTGAATTAAATGGGTATCGATTCGATTTTGAGCGCGATGCAACAATTTTGCAAAATCCAAAGATACCGGCTTTTCTCCCCCGGTCAAACGCAGCCCTAATAGTTTCAGCAGGTCTCTTAATTTATCCAACTTTTCTGGCTCAGGGCCCTCATGAACACGGTAAAGCGTTGCCGCCTTTTGCTTGGATAAAAAGAGCGCAGCAGCCAAATTTGCCATTAACATGCACTCTTCTATTAAACGATGGGCATCATTCCGCTCAACGGCCTTGATTTCTTTAATTTTTCGATGCTTTGTAAATACAATACGGGTTTCCGTGGTATCAAAATCCAAAGCGCCTCGAATTTCTCTCGCTTTATGAAGCACTTTATAAAGCGCATACAGTTTTTCCAGCATCGGAAAGAGAAATTGATATTTATTGGGAACACGCTCATTCACTAACATCTCTGCTACTTCGTTGTAAGTCAGCCTTGCTTTTGAACGAATCACTGCTCGATAAAACTGGTAACGCGTCAACTTTCCCTCTGAGCTAATTGACATCTCACAAACGACACTCAACTTATCTTCCAAAGGTCTTAATGAGCATGCATGATTGGATAAAATTTCCGGCAACATCGGCACAACTTTATTTGGAAAATAGACTGAATTACCTCGATTTTTAGCCTCTAAGTCAAGCGCTGTTCCTGATCGAACATAATGACTGACATCGGCTATCGCTACAAATAGGCGCCACCCCCCTTTTTCCTTAGCTTCACAATACACAGCATCATCAAAATCCTTCGCATCCTCACCATCAATCGTAACAAAAGGGAACTCTCGAATATCCCGGCGCGCCTCAAAGGCTTCAGCACCGACCTGAGGATCAATTTTCTGAATTTCCGCTTCCACGGCCTCTGGCCATTGATAAGGAATATTAAATGATCGGATTGCAATTTCTGACTCCAATCCTGGCTGTCTATGTTCCCCCAAAATTTCAACAATTTCACCCGTTGCTTGATGACGCATCGTTGGCTGTGTCAAAATTTTGGCAACCACCAACTCCCCAGATTTTGCCTTCCCTTTACCATCCGGCAAAATCAACACCACCTGTGTAATCTGTTTATTGTCAGGCTCTACAAAACAGAGACCATTTTCTTCATAATAACGACCAACCACCTGCGCTGTATTGCGCTCCAAAACTTCTAACACAACCCCTTCTGAACGGCCGCGCCGTGCAGGCTCAACAACTTGGATCAGCACTTTATCTCCTGCAAACAAAATCCTCATTTGTTGAGGAGAAAGATAAACATCTTTTCCGCCACGCTCCGGTCTTGCAAAACCAAAGCCTTCTGGATGTCCTATGACATGAGCAGGAATCAGATCCAACTGAGAAATTAAGGCATAAAAATTCCGGCGATTGCTAAATAATTGACCATCTCGAGACATGGCAATCAACCGTCTTCTCAGCGCCTCTTGTTGAAACGGATCATTGAGCCCAAAAGCTTCTATCAGTTGTTTCTTAGAAACAGGTCTTCCATACTCTTCCAAGTAGGCCAAAATAAATTCACGGCTAGGAATAGGCTGCTCATACTGGCTGGCCTCTCGTTCATAAAAAGGATCCTTTTTGGGATCCCGACTATAGGATTTTGGCATAATTTTTCTTTACCTTTCGTTACAAATGCCTTCTTGTAACTGCTCACCCGTCATTGCCCGTCGCTTTGCTCCTCGCAATGACGGGTGAGCAGTTACGCTTTCTTTTAAAAAGCATGACATACCAGGGTGTGTTTACCTTTTATTTATTTGTTGCAAAATGTAGGTAATGGAGGCAAATGTTGAGTAAATTTGAGGAAGCCTATTCAAATAGGTGACGAAAATTGGCTTAACATTTGACCCATTATATGCGTTTTGTAACAAATAAATAAAAGGTAAACACACCCTATTATCATAACATTGATTTTATGGTATAATGATCTTATCAATAAAATACTCTCATGTTGAGGGGGTGTCTTTGGTTTCGACGTGGATTACAAAACCAGAGGGGCATGTCGAGCAGGTAACGCTACTCGTAAAAATACGTTGCGAAAGATAGTTGCAAAACTTAATCTTTTCAAAACTGCCAACAAAGGCAGCTTCAACGAAGCAGCAGTAGCTGCCTAATTGAACGATTGACTGAACTTGCTTGTGGGTTTAACTCAATCGACATATTACACAAGATCGCGACAGCGTTTGTTCAAACACTGCCGTTAAACATTCAGAACTCGCCTTTTGATCTTTCCTGCCAGTTGGGAGACAAAAGGTTAAATGATCAACTTGGCTAAACATGTAGAACCAATGGCAGAGGGTTTGCGGACGCGGGTTCAACTCCCGCCACCTCCACCATATCAACAAATCCAACCTTTCATAACATTTTATGGAAATGGTCTCAAATGAAAAAAGAAAAAAATGTTGAACTCGCCAATGCGGCTGCCCAACACCCTGAGATTGGCGAATATCTCCTGGCTCAAAACTATAACCTCATCACCCGATATTTACATTCTATCCGCTATCGTCATCTTAAGCACTTCCTAACGTCACTTTGCAATCAATCCGCTCATTCAACCGTCAGTCTTTTTGAAATAGGCTCAGGCTACGGCAAATCTCTTGAAGCCATTCAATCCATGCCCAATGTTAATATTTCTAATTACTTTGGTATTAATATTGAGGATCAATTTTCCAGGCTTTGTGAACAAAAATATGGCAGCCCAACCCATCAATTCCTCACAGCGGATATTCGAAGCTATGCGCAAGGTGAAAAACAACTTCCCTTCATTCCTGATGCCATCATTTCTCTGGAATGCTTTGAACACATCAATGAATATGATGTCCCTTCCGTCGTTGAATGGCTTCACTCACTTAATCGACCTTTATTTATCTCTGTTCCTAATGAAACAGGCCTGGCCGTTCTATTCAAAAACCTAGGATCGTTTCTCATGGGATATCATCGGTATAAAGAGTACACTTGGCTTGAAACCTGGAATGCTTCCCGCCATCATTTAGAAAAAGTAGCTCCTCACAATACTGGGCACAAAGGCTTTGACTGGCACTGGCTAGCTGCTGTACTTAACCAGAAATTCAAAATCACGCAAATAGGCACCTCACCCTGGAATTTTGTCCCCAGAACAATGTCCCTCTCCCTTTATTTTCACTGCAAACCTAGGTGACACCCCCTCTAGCAATACCGCTACAAATTCTCTTTACACTGCCTGGCAAAGATCTGCTTGGCATATTCATATAAGACCTGATCATACCGAGTACACTCCTCCATCAAACTTAAGGTTTCCTCATCGATCTCATGAGCCTTTGGCATGCCCAATTTCTCTGATGGCTCTTTTTTAGACAAAACATTTCTTGAAACAATCTGTTGAGGGTCTACATCACCCAGCCCCAGGATTTTAGAAAACAGAAGAATTGAAGCTGGAAACTCTTCTAAAATACCTACAGCGGCTATCTGATCCAAAGCATTTTTTGCTAACGCAATGCTTGCCTCTGGATTATCGGATAAAAAATCTCTTCCTCTGGGAGGGCTTGTTAACTTGCGAAGATAGTAATTCTCATATCGCTCCTTGATCCCAGGAATTTTTTCTCTCAACTTTAAAAATGACTTAAAATCGTGAGTTTTTGCTGCTTCTCTCACTGCATTTCCCGCTTCTGATTTTAAAGAACTGGCATAACAATACGCTGAATAAATCCTTTTTTTAGGGTCTCTCAGCATGGTAATGATGGTTTTGTTAGGGTGTGGAAATGCTTGTATCTTACTAAAGCGGGTATGACCACTAATAAACTTATATTTCAAAAATACTTCTGTTGAGGATGGAATATTGACCCCCCCATTTGGGGTAGGACAAATCTGCAAAGGGTGAAAATACTGGCACAACCAATGAAATAAAGTGGATCCACCCGTTTTCCCCAAGTGAAAAAACACCACTGCTGGCTTATCCCAAATAGTCATAGGGTTGCCAATTTCTTCTTCACGAATCTCGGGCAGTAAGGCTCGATACGTTTTTTTTAGTTCAGCCTCAAAGGAAGAGGCGTCACTCATCTTCTGAAGAACTTTCTGCAAACAAAATGCGGTCTTTTTCAAATTTTTAAGCAAAAAACTCATATAGCTGTATTCCAGAAAAGATTGGGATCTTCCAACTTCATACAAAGAACAATCCTGTAAATTCCAGATTTCGTTGGAATCACCGCCACCTCCCAATACAATACTTCCTCTAGTCTCTCCTCATCCGCTCTGTGAGTGCAACAGGGGTTGGATATCGCATCACCACCAGATAAGAAGAAACGATAAATGTAATAATCGTTGCCGCCTGAATCAGGTAAGAGGCAGAAGGAGTGAGTAATGCATGACTTAACCCGAAATAAGCAACTAATAAAGAAAACTCACTGATTTGACCTAATCGTATACCGACCTCCCACGACACTTGCTTGGTTTCGCTGACTTTCCACAGCAAATATCGAAATGCAACAGGCTTAACAATCAGCACCAGTGAGGAGAGGATAATTGCAGGCACCGCAACGGCTTTCAGGTAAGTTAAGTCGAAGCTGGCGCCAATGGAGAAGAAAAATAATACAAGGAAAAAATCTCGCAAGGGCTTTAGATTTTCGGCAATATATAAAGAGATGGGACTAGAAGCAATTGAGATGCCTGCAATAAAAGCACCCACCTCGTAAGAGAGAGAAAGACGGTTAGCAAGCTCAGCCATACCTAGACACCAGGCGATCGAGAGTAGGAACATGTACTCTCGTATCCGATTAAACCGAGAAAATAGTTTCAATAAAATAAAACGTGTTACCAGGAAGGCCAAAAGCATCATTGCGGGGAAGGCTAAGACAAGGATAACAATCTCTTTTGCGGAAATTTCTCCTGAAGAGGCTGCATTTAACATAAGAAGGACAAAAATGGCAATAAAATCCTGCATGAGGAGCACGCTAATCATGAGCTCTCCGGTATGCTGATGGTGCATGACAGTAGTTGGAAGCAATTTCAATCCGATGATGGTGCTGGAGAACATCATGGCAGCACCAATAATCAAACATTCCTGAAAAGAATACCCATAAAAATATCCGACCCCATACCCCAAGGCGGCAAAAATCAGTGAAGTGAGCGCTGCAACAATCGTTGTCTTTTTGAGCATGTGCACCAGGTTTTGAGGTTGGAGATGGAGCCCCAGAAGAAACAATAGAAAGATGATCCCTACATCCCCTGTTTTTTGAACCAGCTCGGGGTCTCCAACAAGTTTAAACCCCCATGGACCTAACGCTACACCTAATGCCATATAAGCAACCAACATAGACTGCCGGGTGTATAGAGCCACTGTTGAAAGTACAGCAGCACCAGAAAATATTAGAAAAATGGCGAATACGATGGTATTTTCATGCATGGCTTTGGCGTTCTCTTCTCTTTAAAATCATTAAAAAATCGTAACTACTCAACCGTCACTGCGAACAAAGCGTAGCAATCTAGGCTGGAGCTTGTATCGAAGGACCAAGCTTATGCCTGCTAGATTGCCATGTTGCTTCGTCCTCGCAATGACGGGAGGAGCTGTTACATGCGGTAATCAGTTACAAAAAATCTTTATCATTGAAGACTAGTTTATTAAATACAGGATGTTTTGACTAGGGTGTTTGACCAATTAAATTTTATAAGTAGTTGTAAATTCTGAAAGAAAGGAGCTGATTTTCAACGTTTGGGGCCTGTTTCTCTTTTATTTGGTGCAGAGTTGTGTCTTTGCAGGGACGTGTACTCTGCCAGCGAAGGTATACTCTTATACATAAGTATTACGTAGTATTTCTGACCTATCCATCCCCCTAAAATCTGCAAGAATTTATATTTCCTGATAGAATTTAAGACCATTTTTAATTTTTTTGACGTCATGACGCTATCTGTCGAACTTCATTTAAAAGATTTTCATTACAAGGACCTTTTCTATTCGGAAGGTTTAAAAAAACTGGACACCCGCTTCCTGTCTTACCTTCAAAATGAAAATCCTCTGCTTTATAAAACATTGTTAAGCTATCGCCAGAATGCTTCAGTTTTATTACCAGAGACTATCAGCGAACTTGTCATTGAAGTGGCGCCCATACTTGAAACGTTTTTGGCTGAATTATTTCGTATCGAAGAGCAAGTAATCTCAGCTCGCTTGAAGGCCAAAAAGCAGGATCCTGTTTTCGCATTTAAAGCCTGGTATGTTTTACGGGAAGCTAAGCGAAAATTGAAAGAGGCCGATCACTACCCAACCTTTCAAGCATTAGACCGCCAGGTCAATGCCATGTTAGCAGATACCGCCATGGAAGAGGATAGAGAACTGGCGATTGCAAAGATGGGCGTTGCTTATCTTCAAGAACCTGCAGCTCATGAGCAAGAGATTCAGGTGTTGATTCAATGGTGTGTCAAGGCAATGACAGACCCTTTAGGCAAGCAAAAGGTGCAAAGCTGGGTCTCGTTTCGTTTGCCTGAGCGGTTAGATGATCAGCACTTAATTCCTTTAAAAAGTGCAGAAAGTGACAATAGTTTAGGTCGTTTGCGTGCGGACTTTGAGACTTTTCGTTTTCGTGAAGGATTTAACCTGACTGATCATCGCATGTCGTCTGAGGAAGTGCTGAGTGAGGCACACTATTGTATTTATTGCCATACGCATCAAGGAGACTTTTGTGCTTCAGGTTTTCCGGTTAAAAAAGCGCAACCTGAATTAGGTTTGAAAAGCAACACTCTGGGTAAAATCATGACAGGGTGCCCCCTGGATGAAAAAGTTTCAGAAATGAACTTTTTAAAAAAATCAGGTTATACCATTGCCCCATTAGCAGTCGTGATGATTGATAATCCCATGTGTCCAGTGACAGGGCATCGCATTTGTAACGACTGCATGAAAGCCTGTATTTATCAAAAGCAAACCCCTGTAGATATTCCTCAAGTGGAAACGGCAGTCTTAACCGATGTGTTGAATCTCCCTTGGGGGGTAGAAATTTATGATTTACTGACTCGCTGGAATCCTTTACGAAACCAGCAGGTCATGATGAAGCCATTTAATGGCTATAAAGTTCTGATTGCAGGTATGGGACCGGCGGGATTTTCCATGGCTCACTATTTGACAATGGAAGGTTGTGGCGTTGTGGGGGTCGATGGTTTAAAAATTGAACCACTTAACCCAGATTGGATTCATCAACCCATTCGAGACTGGAGTGCTTTGCAAGAACCCCTTGAAGATAGGCAAGTTGCTGGTTTTGGCGGGGTTGCTGAATATGGCATTACCGTGCGATGGGATAAGAATTTTTTGAAGCTGATTTACTTAAGTCTTATGCGTCGACAGCCTTACTTTAAAGTGTTTGGTAATGTTCGTTTTGGCGGCACGCTCACGGTAGAAGATGCTTTTGCATTGGGTTTTGATCATTTGGTCGTTGCAGTGGGAGCAGGGCTGCCCCAAGCCATTTCCATCCCCAATAGCTTGGCGCCCGGCATGCGGCAAGCGAATGATTTTCTAATGACACTGCAACTCATGGGAGCAGCAAAACAAGAAAGTCTCACCCATTTGCAGATTAGAATGCCCATCGTAGTTATTGGCGGAGGGCTAACGGCTGTAGATACTGCGACAGAGGCTCAGGCATACTACATTCGTCAAGTAGAGAAACTCTTGTTTTATTATGAAGTGCTGGCTTCAGCTCAGGGCGAATCTTTGATTCGAGCACATTTCGAAGCATCAGAGGAAAAAATTCTAGATGAATTTTTGACGCATGCTCGACAGATTCGCGCAGAAAAAAAACAAGCTCAAGCAGAAGGCAGGAAACCCAATTTACTCTCCCTGATAGAGCAATGGGGTGGGGTTACGCTTGTTTATCGTCGAACGATACAAGATTCACCTGCATACCGCTTTAACCATGAAGAGCTAAAAAAAGCACTAGAAGAAGGTATTTATTACCTGGAAAATCTTGAACCTGCTAGTGTGCTTCTGGATGATGCAGGGCAATGTGAATCTTTAGTTTGTCATATGAAAGTTAAAGATGAACACGGAGCATGGGTTGAGACACATGAAGAAAAGCGCTTACCAGCGCGCGCGATTCTGGTAGCAACAGGCTCTAAGCCAAATATTGCCTATGAATTTGAACATCGAGGAACTTTTCGACGATCCGGTCATTTTTACGATGGATTTATTTTAGAGTCTGGAAGCTTAAAGGAAGCAGAGGTAATGCCCCATGTGAAAAGTCCTCAACCTGGGATGCTCACCAGCTACCACCAGGACAACCGATATGTGAGTTTTCTAGGAGATGCACATCCAGTTTTTCAAGGAAGTGTTGTAAAAGCGATTGCATCGAGCTTAAGAGCTTACCCAGATATCATGAAAGCGCTTGAAGAAAGATCGCCTGACTTAAGCACATATACACCTTTTGCTGAAGAAATCAGTCAGCTATTTTCTGCTGAGGTTGTACTGGTAAAGCGCCATATTTCAAATATGCTTGAAATCTGTGTACGCGCTCCCAAGGTTTGTCAAAATTTTCGACCCGGAGAATTTTATCGGCTTCAACCTTATGAAACCTCGTATTCAAAACCAAATAGTGCAATAGAGCCTATTGCGGTGTTAGGGATGTCAGTGGATAAGCTAAAGGGAGAGGTCTCTCTCTTGATTTGGGATGCAGGGGTTAACGCTCAGTGGTTAAATCACCTGAAATCTGGTGATCCAATCGCCATTATGGGACCCACAGGTGTTCGAATCAAAATACCCAAAGATCAGGAAACAGTGTTAATTTTAGGGGAAGAACAGAGCATTCCGCTCATTTTGGCTTTGGGGAAAGCCATGCGAGAAGCTGGAAATCGCGTGCTGTATATCGGCTGTTTTAAGCAAACCCCTGAGCCTGAATTGGTTGAAAAAGTCGTGAAAGTCACTGATCAAGTCATTTGGATCCTTAAAAAAGGAGAACCTATTCAAGCAAACCGAGATCAAGATGTCAGCCTGGATGGAGATTTTATACCAGCACTGCTACATTATGTACAAACGGAAACACTTTCACGCATTCCACTGGCTGCAGTAAACCGTATAATTATCCGGGGTAGCTTAGAGTTCCTCTGTGCATTTAAAAAAGCTCATCACGCTGAGCTCAAGGGTGTGTGGCATTCATCGGTAAAATTGATTGCTTCTGTTTATGGGCCTATGCAGTGTATGTTGAAAGGTATTTGTGCACAATGCTTGCAATGGCAACTAGATCCTGAGACAGGCGAAAGAACCAAGGCTGTGTTTGCCTGTTCCTGGCAGGATCAACCCATGGAATTGATTGATCTTGAGCATTTATCGCAGCGAATGAACCAAAATGCAGTTCAAGCAAAACTCTATAAGTTGTGGGGAAAGATGAGATCAACTGACCTTTCATAGTCAATCCAAGATAAAAAATAGGGGACGTTTATGATGAAACTTGTCACGATAGATCAACCAAATCATCAAGTGCTAAGGCAGCCAGCGCAAACAGTTCACTTTCCTTTGTCAAAAACGATTCAAACCATCATTCAGGATATGGAACACTTTATACTGAATGACCTCGAGGGTAAGCCTGCGGGGTTAGCGGCTACCCAGGTAGACCATCCCTGGCGTATTGCTTATATTCAAGTACCTGAGGATGTTCAAAAGGTTCGTCAGGATGCTTATGATGTAGTGCCTTTAACCGTGCTGATCAATCCAGCTTATGAACCCATCCTGGAGGAAGGAAAGACAAAAGATTGGGAGGCATGCTATTCCGTGCCTGGCATGATGGGAGAGGTATATCGATATCGAACCATTCGATGCCACTGGTTTGACCAGAATGGAAACAGGCAAGAGACACTAGCTAAAGGATTTCTTGCCAGGTTGCTTCAACATGAAATTGGCCACTTAAATGCAGAAGTTTACGTCGATTTAATAGGTCCAGATTGTCGATTTGGCTCCATTGAAGAAATGAGTGTGCTGCGCAAATCAGAAACAACCATTTAAAGTTAGAAATCTCCGCCTCTTGGGGCAGAGTTACCCTAAGCGGTGGGGAAGACTGACTTGACCCCAAATTCGGCAGGCTGTGATGGGCTTAATGACTTTTATTTTCTTTTTTGGAAGGTTCTGTAGGTTGAGAAGAGGTTAAGGCGAGTCCTGCTTGTGACCGAACCCAGTCGGCATCTTGCCCTCTCCAGTTATTTTTCAAATTTAACAAGGCTTCCCTTCCATAACGTTTACCTTTGTTTTTGAGGTATTGAAAATTAAAGTCTCGAGGGTTAATTTTGCCAGATTCAAGGCGCTTGATCTGGCTCTGCACTGAAATTTTTGCAGGATTTACCGCAGAGGTTAAAAAAGCTGCTACAACGGCAAGCACCCAAAGAGCACCAAAAAAATTACAGTGCTCAATGTATTTTAAACGGGAGGAAGGTTTTATTGCCGCAACCAGATACCCAATACTGTAAAAAAGGGCAACAGATAAGTACCCAGCCATGTTAACGTCAGAAATATACCACCCTTTATGTGAGACAGAGTTCAAGAGATTATGGATGGCAACTAACGTGAATGGCAAAAGAATGATCGAAGCAAGCCTGGCGCTTAACATCAGTAGTTTTTTCACTGTTGTCTGACCATCTTGATACACAGCATTAATCAGAACAATTAGAGCGAGTATCAGAAGACCAATGACACCTTCATTTAACAATGAGGCTTTTCCTGAAAAAATAAAGGCGACGATAAACGTGGTTAAAAGGACCGAAAACAAAGGAAGCAACCAGGCAAGCAAAGAGAGAAAAACCGCTCTAATACCTTGAATCAATTCTGGATTTACATCTGTTAGGTGAATTCCGGCAGCAATGGCCATTGCACTTGCGGGAAAGATAAACAGGTGGCTGGAAATGATCTGATGAACCAGCTTGATCTGGATACTGCTAAAAATCTCAGATATTGCGATCAGTAATAACCAGAATAACCCCAGGAAAAATAGCGTTAAAACCATTTGAAGTGTTACTTTCCAGGCTATGTTGAAGTAGGTTTTATACGATGCCCTAAAGCTTCGGTCTTTATCTCCAGATAAAACTAATATATGGGATATCCATAAAAAGATGCCTAAAAGAAAGAAAAGTCTGAAAGATGATGTTTCAACGGGTGTCGTCACAGTCAGGGGGCTGAAGAGCAGATAATCCCAGTCGGTGTATATAGGAGCGCCTCCAACGACAGGTATGAGAATCATTACCCACACCATTAAGGTTTTTGGCCGCAAATTGCCCAGGCTTTGTATGACTACCACAGGAACTACAGAAATTATGTACAAGATTGACATGAGGAAAACATAAACCAACATTTGATTTTCAAATGGAAAAGTGAGTGTTGGCCGGGTAGCAAAGAAAAGGGCAAGCCCTTGTAATAGTCCTGTGAGTACACGCCAAAAAAATATCATAATAACTTTAAGGTAAATTTATGCGACTTTAGGGTTAGATGGCCGCGTCGCTTCGCTCCTCGCAATGACGGTAGGAGTAGTTACCATGCATTCAATAAATTCTGAAGAGCAGAAAAAATTACTTTTAACAAACGACTATTTAAATTTTCAAAATTGTCCATATATACATATACGTAGTAAGTCATGCCATGTGCAAATTGATTACGCATGCATATCCTTAAGTTTAGTAACATCTGTGGAGAAAAAAATGTCAACAGAAACACGCGCTTTTGAAGCAGAAGTGAGTCAATTATTCGATCTGGTCACTCATTCACTTTATAGTAACAAGGAAGTGTTCTTAAGGGAATTGATTTCCAATGCTTCGGATGCGTTAGATAAACTGCGTTTTGAAGGTTTATCTAGCCCAGAAATAAAGCCAGAAGACCCTAAAATTTGGATAGAAATTCATCCTGAGCAACGTCAAGTGATCATTCGAGATAATGGTATTGGCATGAGTCGGGATGAAGCCATTGCGCATCTGGGTACCATTGCAAAATCAGGCACCAGTGAATTTCTTAAGAAAATAGCAGTCGATAAAGAGAATGCGCATCATCTCATTGGACAATTTGGTGTTGGATTTTACTCTGCTTTTATTGTGGCAGACAAAGTGATCGTGAACAGTCGCCGAGCAGATTTGCCAGAAGATCAAGCCGTTTCCTGGGAGTGTCTAGGGAAAGGGGAATATCAAGTCCAAACCACCACGAAAAAAGAACCTGGAACAGAAGTTATTCTGCATTTAAAACCAGAAGAAGACGAATTTTTACAAAGCTTTCGTATCAAAAGTCTGATCAAAAAATACTCTGACCATATTCCTTTTCCAATTTTGATGGAAAAAGAACCAAAGCCTTCAGAAAAAGAAGAGGAGAAAGACGAAGCTCAACCTGAAACACCAGAGTTGGAGGTGGTTAACCAAGCAAACGCTCTTTGGGTGATGCCTCGGGATAAAATTAAGGACGAGGAGTATAAAAACTTTTACAAGCATGTGGCGCATGATTTTGAAGAGCCTTTGTTGTGGTCACATAATAAAGTAGAAGGAAAGCTGGAGTACACCAGTTTGCTTTATATTCCTTCTCGAGCACCTTTTGGTTTATGGAATCGGGATCAGCAGCACGGCTTGAAGCTGTATGTTCAGCGAGTTTTCATTATGGATAACGCCGAAAAACTGCTACCGCTATACTTGCGTTTTGTTCGAGGCGTGGTTGATTCTAATGATTTACCACTTAACGTTTCTAGAGAGCTACTGCAAAGCCATCATGTTGTGGAAAGCATTCGCTCAGGTTGCACTCGCAGGGTTCTTGATATGCTTGAAAAATTGGCAAAAGAGGAAACAGAGCAGTATCAAAAATTCTGGAATGAAATGGGTCAGGTGTTAAAAGAAGGTGTGGGGGAAGATTTTGCACATAAAGATCGGATTGCCAAGCTCTTGAGATTTGCCTCTACCCATGGAAACACACCCGATCAAACGGTTTCTCTGGAAGATTATGTTGGCCGAATGAAAGAGGGACAAGATAAAATTTATTACCTGGTAGGAGAATCATTCAATGCCGTTAAGAACAGCCCTCATTTAGAGATTTTCCGCAAGAAAGGCATTGAAGTACTGTTGTTGTTTGATCGTATTGATGAATGGCTGGTCGCTTATTTAAATGAGTTTGAAGGGAAATCCTTACAGTCTGTTGCCAAAGGGGACCTGGATATTGGTAAGCTAGAGGAAGAAAAACCAGAAGAAGAAGTCAAAAAACAGGAAGAGGCATTTGAGAAAGTATTGAAACATCTAAAAGAGGTGTTAGAAGAAAAAACAGAAGAGGTTCGGTTAACCGATCGGCTGACGGATTCTCCCGCATGCCTAGTTGCTTCTCAGGAAGGCTTGAGTCGTCATTTGCAACAAATGTTGAAAGAGGCTGGTCAGGCCGTTCCTGAAAATAAGCCTGTGCTCGAATTGAATCCAGAACACTCACTGGTTCAACAGCTCAAGACAGAAGCAGATGAAGACCGATTCAAAGACATGGCTCATGTTTTATTTGATTCAGCATTACTGGCAGAAGGTGGCCATTTAGTAGACCCCGCTGCTTTTGTGAGACGAGTGAATCGTTTTTTAACAGGAGGTTAAAACAGATTTAGGGGCAATGTCTATCGGCTTGCCCCTTTTATTTGAGGGCGCACACTTTTTGACGGCACTCTCTAAGCTCCAACAAATTCACCTCGAAAACTCACCACTCCAAAGCTTCCCCTTGATAATCAAAAAACTTCCCAGTATCACTCAATTGTATGTTATTTAGCACATTATAAATTCCTTTTGCGCTTTCTTTTGCAGAGATTTTAGCATGGAGCCCCCCCATGTCGGTTTTGACCCAACCTGGATGCAAAGCAATGACGGTGATACCGCGGGTTTGAAAATCAATGGCTAGACTCTTGGTGATGGCGTTAAGGGCGGCTTTACTCGAACGATAAATATAATACCCTCCAATTTTATCATCGTGCATGCTGCCCATGTCGCTACTGATATTGACGATGACTTTTTGAGTACCGATGATCAAATTATCAAATAAAGCTTGTATTATAAAATAAGGGCCCAAGGTATTGACCTTAAATACATCAAACCAAGGTTTGTAAGGTCTGAATCTTTTAATGTGCTTTTTAAATGCTGAGTTTAGAGGTTCCATCAACCCCGCATTGTTAATCAATACATCAATGGGTATGTTTCGGAGTTTTCTGGTAAGTTGGCGAATGCTGTGAGTGGAAGCCACATCAAGCTTGATGATGGAGATATTGGGAGATATCCCCAATAATTGGGTTGCTTTTCGGGGACTGCGACAGCAAGCATAAACTTTCCAGGAGTTTGCTGCAAAATATTTTACGAGTTCCAGACCAATGCCGCGACTAGCACCGGTAATTAATACACTTTTCATAGAGATCCTCACTCCATTAAGGTTGCTTTCTTAAAAAGTATAGCTAAAAAATGGAAGGGGAGGAGATGGGTTGTTCTTTTTGCTGCTCACTGATTAATTCAAGTATTTTCTTCTCACACCAGGAAAATGACGCCTCTTCTTTTTCGGTATACACCTCAATAATGCTTGCTACAGCACCTTCTTCTTCCTCGAGCATTGTTTCGAACTCTGAAAAACTTTCTTTGATCTCAACACTTTTTTCAGGAGTCAACGCCCCGTCTTCTATAGTACACAATAGGTTGAAATAAAAGCTCGTGAGCGCCGAACATTCATTTTCAATACTTGCTCTATATAGAGCGTATAGCAATAACAGATCAAATTCATGCTGATACTCACCAGGAATTGTTTCAAAAAGATCAAGAGGACTTTCAATTTCTTTTAACGCTTGATCGAATTGATCTAACGTTAATAAATCAAGCGGTAATAGGAGGAGGAAAGAACGGCTGGTAGATAAGTCCGGTGTAGAGAAGAGGAAAGATACACCTTTTATTGCATATTTGCGTAAAAATTTTTGCTCAAAGCCTACAAACTTTTTAAGTTGGGCATACTCCTCTCTTAAATTTTCATGTTTTGAAAGTATATGAAAATATAGCTGAAAATTGGGTTGATAAGCAGATAAACAAAGAATACCGATTAAATAGTTAGGATCTACATCAGAAACAGCATCAACTAAGGACATTACCACATCGCTTCGTAGTCTTTCAGAAAACCTTAAATGAGGCGAATAAAAATGGATGATTTCTTTAAAAAGGTCAGCGACAATCTGCTGCTTTTCAAACGTTGAAATAAATGCATTTTGAATTGTTTTAAGTAGACTCTGAGCTCTTGCCATAAATGTACTCAGTAAATTTTCTTCGCTTTCTTCTTCAATACATTTAAAGTACAGGTCATCAAGCAAGTTTTTGAAACGTAACTGTACGCCCTGTTTTTCATTGACAGATTTCAGTTTAGGGAGAAGCTGGATAGTCTCGTAAAGCGCATTATTGAGTAGAATATTTTCAGGCAAGGTCAAGTGCTTTAAACTAGAAAAAGAAAGCAAATTCTCCTTGATACCTTCAGCGGTGAGCTCAACATCTATTCTACAAAGCTTATGAAAGCGAAGTGTCGTTAGCTGAGATGCCAAATCAGACTCGGCCAGCTGGCGTAACCCATCATCAGAGAAATCACAATCTTCAAACTCTAGGTATTTTATTGCTTTAAGATTTGTAAGCACTGTAAGGTCTGGGTGTCTTTCTATGTTAAATTTACTCAAAGTAAGTGCTTCCAATCCCTTAAATGTTTCTAAGAAGTTGATGTCGGTTTTAGTACAGTTAAAGTTCACCTTCAGTTTCTTTAAGCAACTTAGAGCTTTTCCTAAATTAAATATAGCTAAGGATTCCTCCGAGTTACGGTATTGGTAAGGGATGGTTAGTGTTTCTAATTGAGAGAGAGTATCCAGGGTGCTTAAATTTTCATTGTTCACAGCGCTCCAATTATCAAAACTATCTAAATTAAGCTCAATCAAGTAAGTCTGTTTCGAGATATGCAATAAAGCACTCTCAATATCCATACCTGAAAGAGACAAAGCACCAGATAAATCAAGCTTCTTTAAAGATTTGAGCTGGTTTAGGCCCTCTAAACCTTTATGAGTGATCGTTTCCCAGTTTCTAAGAGACAGGCTTTCTAAATCCTTGAGATTGCTTAGTAACAGCAATAAAACATCATCCGACATTCCAGAAACATTATTTAACTGAAGGCTTTGTAGTTTGGTCAGTTGAGAAATGGAGTTAGCCAATTCTTCGGCCGTAAAGTGAACTTCTTTTATCATTATTTTATTAAGGCTTAATTTTTCTAACAAAGTCAGCTCAGATAGAGCACTTAAACCCTTTGCTGTAATTTGATTACATCTGTCTATTCTCAAATCTTTTAAATATTCTTTGTAGTCATCAATAATTCCGATTAAAACATCATCAGTGATGTCATCATGCAAATGCAAATAGGTGGTGTGCTCTATCGTATAACTTCTAAAAAAAGTATTGACACAGCTAAAGCTTGATACAAAAGTTTTATCCTTTTTCGTCAAAGGATCTAAAAGGCTTTTTAAGTACTTTACATTTTTATTATTAGTAGGTGTTGGGTCTTGCATAAGTATTCCCGGATTTAGGTTGAAGGACTTGCCTTTCTTAAGTTTAAAGGCATTAAAAAAACAGTCAACTCCAAGACGATATCTTAAATTTGAACACGCTCAACACCATTTAATTTTCCCTTAATAATGACTTGATAAGCTTTTTTATATTTAAGATTTGGAGGGGAAATGAGAGAGACGATTTCAAGGCAAAAAAGCCGTATTCATGAGGCAATGGTTGATTTTATAGAAAATTCTCATGCAAAAAGCATGGGAAAAAAGATAGATGATGGCCTTTATGTCTATGAGCTAAACTTTAATAATGACGCGATTATTGACCACTTTAATAACACTCAAGGAGACCATGATGCGCTGCAATATTTACAGGATGCTTATCCTGATGGGCTTGAGCTTTGGTATAAAAAGGAAGGTGTTCAAACACCTAAAAAATCGTTTTATGAGACTCAATTCAAAACAGCGCTTGACTCCATTTATGAGTCCTCCTTTTCACTGCTGTTAGAACAAGCAGGATACCCTTTTAGCGAAAATGATGCTGAAAAGCGTTATAAATTCAATCTTTATGCTGATGCGCTTCATCATGCTTACCAAACAAGAATAGAAAGCTTCAATGATCAATTTTCGTACATCGAAAGTGATTCGAATACATATGATTTTTTTATAGGAAATCCGAATGCAGCAGATTCGGATGAAATAAAAAATGCCATACAAGAAGTTACAGCTTATCAAGCCCATGCCGCCTGCTTGTTAGGTGCATTTTCTGGTGAAAATGCTAAAGAAACTCCAAAAGCAATGGTTGATGCCATTTCAAAACGCGAACAATCTTTTATGCACACAGATTTTCTTTTGCAGGATGATCTGACTGAACAAGAACGAATCTATTTTGATGCTGCACAAAAAGCGCGAGATACTTTCAAGGCAGATTTAATGACGATCACTTTGAGTCATGATGAAGAAACATACAAAATTTCAGTCTATGACAGACATGTTTTGTTAACACAAGCTCAGCAAAATGATTTGAACCTCAATGAAAGTGAGAAAAGAAAGTATTACCCAACTGCAACCGCTCACAATCCTGACTACTTATTACCCAATAGCGCACGGGGATATCATGCCACGTATTGTCCTGAGACGGGCAGCCATAAACTGATCAGCAATCTAAACCGTCATGGCAGTTCAAGCCCTAATGAAATGTACCGCGAAGAGATAAAAGAGATGGGAGGGCGTGCAAAATCTACCTTGCGTACTTATCGTAATATGCAACAGCATTTGATGAACTGCAGGCTGGATAAAATTAGAGCATTGCTTGAAAGTCATGAGATTCCCTATACCAATGAGGAAGTCCTAATGTTAGCCCAGGAAATTGGGGACGTTATGAATGAGGGGTTCATTGCAAAAAATCAGGATTATGAGAACAAAAGACAAAATGTATTAGATCAGGTTATTAGTCAATCTGAGCTCGATGAAAGCATAAAAAACGTACTGACTGATCATATAGACTCAGTGCTTATGATTTATAACGTTCATGTTCACTTAATTACAGCAACAGGATTACAAAATTTTGGAAAAGGAATAATTAACTATCTGACTGATCAAGATAGACAGGAATTACAAGGAAGAGATTGTCGTCTCGCTCAGTATGCAACACAATACATTTCACCCGACTCAACAGCTAATGCGGGATATTGGGAGCTTATCTTGCCCGTCAATGGCTTAAAAGAAGATACAACCAAATCAAGAAGAAATAACCTGGCTGGTTTGATTTTTATGTTCAAAGCGCTTTGGAACTCAACTGAACTTTCCAAAGAATGTTCTATCGAAAGTATTATGGGTGATGAATATCAGGAATTTCTGTCGAAATGGGATGATACCCGTCATTTTGCTCGGCGCTATATAGAACGTGTTGAATCGGCTTATGAAGGTGATGAACTGTCTGTAGCCAACACGAATAGTTTCCTGGAGGGTCAACGAAAAATTTTTAAAGATAAGGAAATAGCACTCCATACCTCTGCCAGAACATGTTATCAGACCATGTTGTCATACTTAAATAGCGATGAATTTAAAGTTCTTGTTGCAGCAGAAGATATTACCCTGAATCAAAGAGCAGCTCTGGTTGCTTTTCAACATGCTTGCTCACTTTATGGGCCAGTTTCGAAGGAAGATAAGACCAAAAATGATCAGTACAATGGTTTTATGCAAGTATACTTAATGACAGCGCTTAATTTAATGGGAATGTCATCTAGTTTTGGCTGTAAGAGCGCCAATGACAGAGCTTATTTTATTGCTTTATTGTATTTTACGATTGCTACCAAGATCGATGCTTTTATATCAGAAGGTAATGCTTCAGCATGGAAAGCAGTTTTTGATATTTTTCCTGAAGCCCCTGAGGATCTGATTCAGGAAACCCAGAAACATCCTTTTAATAAAGATACACTTTCCGAATTTCTTTCTCAACTTATAGAGATAGAGCCGCATGAATTGAATGATGCTTATGATAGAGCGATCAATGATGTGGTCAAAAAAGATCAGGAAAACCAACTGACAATGGAAGATATGCATGCATTGTTTAACTCCTTTTTTGAAGAGGGTCGGGATCAAATTATAAAGGAATCTCAGCAGCAGCATTTTTTAGATATTAGCGCCCACCAAACAAAGTATGATAGAAGCGCTGCACCTAAAACATCATCAAGTCTGTTATCTGGGGTTGACGATGCATCCAGGCTCATATCATTAGAACACCTGGCTGCACATAAGCGGGGAAAAACAGCGAAAACAATGGATGCACAAGAAGATCTATTTCATAATCTTTTGCATGCATTAGGTGGAAACCCTATAGAAACCGCTCTTCTGGACAGTTTATTGGAATGGAATGCATTTGCTTTTGGTAAAGCTGACAGCAGTCGGGTGAATCAAACACGATCAGTATTTGTAGAAAATTGGCTGCATTTTATTGAGACACAAGATGTTGATATAAGGCAGACATGTCTGGCTGATTTGGTTGCTCATTTTTCCGTAACTTTAAATAACGCAAATGACGAATACTACAAAATCAGACTGGTAGGATCGACTCAAAAAACACTCACCGAGTATTATGAAACATATTCAGAGGTCTTAGAGGAAATCCTTGTGAGTCATATTAATTTTCAAATTCAAGAAGGCATATTGGACATCAACCACCCAGTGGAACTCATTGATTTTATAGAGGATTTGGCATTCAAAACGAATGGTTCAAATAACCTTTCGGAAATCAAAGATCTTTTAAAGGATTATGACTATGGATATCATCTTTCTGACGATGACAAAAAAAAGGTGTCAACCCACTTGCTTGCGAAGATTATGCGGGTTGCGATAGTAAAGAATATACAAGAGTCTGAACTGGAAAATCCTTCTAATGAAAAAGGGCTCCTGGGTCGTTTTTCAGTTTATGCGTCAACGCGTAGATCTTCATGGCGAACAGTACTGTATTATAACCTTGCACATTTGTTGGATGACACGAATACGAATCAAAAGATAGATGATTTATTGGTGAATAACGTATTTAAAGAAATAATCGATCGGAAGAAAGATAGACCGGTAGAAGTAATATTCGAAACGGATGAGGAGACTTTTAAAGAGTATCTCGGGGGAGATAACAACGACTTTTTCACGAACAAACTTGATAGTTGATCAAATCCATCTTACCACAAGGATGTGGCAGATGATGGTTAGGGTGTGTTTGCATTCAGTCACAATTTTCCTCCCATCTCTGGTGTTTGGCCCCTGACCTTCCATGACCAGGATGACATTTTTTCCACAGCGGGAAGCATGTTATGATTAGTTAGGAACGTTGCCTAAGTAGGCAACCCCCATAAGCCCCTAACCAACAAGGCATCTTATGACCACGCCTCTCTTCCAGTATATCAACCAAGTTTGGGACCAAACCATCACCCCAACCCTCTGTGAATTCATTAAAATTCCCAATAAATCTCCAGATTTTGATCCTGACTGGAAAGCACAGGGTCATATGGAATCAGCAGCCCAGCTATTAAAACACTGGTGCCTGAGCCGCCCTATTAAAGGGTTGAAGGCTGAAGTTTGCACTCTGGAAGACCGAACTCCACTCTTGCTCGTAGAAGTAGAAGGTCAATCTCCTCACACAGCGCTCCTTTATGGGCATTTCGACAAACAGCCAGAAATGGAAGGTTGGAGAGAAAATCTAGGGCCCTGGCAACCAGTGATTGAGGAAGATCGACTCTATGGCAGAGGAGGAGGCGACGACGGATACGCAATGTTTTCTGCTTTATCAGCTATTGAAGCCTTACAGCAACAGCATATTCCACATCCTCGATGTATCCTTCTGATCGAGGGTTGTGAAGAAAGTGGCAGCCGGGATCTTCCTTATTACATGGATCATCTCAGCCAACGGATTGGGAAACCTGATCTAGTCGTTGGGCTAGACTCTGGCGCAGGGAACTATGATCAGCTTTGGTGTACAACTTCCATTCGAGGCTTACTCATTGGCACGCTTTCAGTCAAGACGTTAGAATGCGGGGTACACTCAGGATTAGCAGGAGGCGTGGTACCTTCTGTTTTTCAAATGACACGAGCACTACTTAGTCGGGTAGAAAATGAACATTCTGGAGAGATTTTGCTTCCGGCACTGCACACTCAAATTCCAGAAAACAGGCAAATAGAGGCAAAAGCTGTCGGTGAGCAACTGGGCTCCGCCATTTGGGAGGACTTCCCTTTCTCTCAAGATGTCCGACCTTTGTCTGAAGACCCTGCCACACTGATTCTGAATCAAACCTGGCGACCTTCCCTGGCGGTTTTAGGTTCCTCTGGGATCCCTGATGTTGCCATTGCTGGCAATGTGCTTCTGCCCCATCTGACTTTAAAGCTGGCTTTTCGTCTTCCCCCTACCACTAACCCAGATAAAGCAGCCTTAGCCATTAAAACAACGTTTGAAAACAATCCACCTTTTGATGCTCATGTTTCATTCTCAACCTCTCATGCCACCTCAGGCTGGAACGCCAGCCCGCTCGCTCCCTGGCTTGAGCAATGCCTAACCAATGCTTCCCAGCTTTATTATCAACAACCGCCAGCTTACATGGGTACTGGGGGCGGCATTCCCTTTATCAGCATGCTGGCCCACCAGTTTCCTCAAGCACAATTTGTTGTCACCGGCGTTTTAGGGCCCGAATCCAATGCGCATGGGCCTAATGAATTTCTAGATATCCCAATGGCAAAAAAAGTCACTTGCTGTGTAGCAGAAGTGCTAAAATCTCAGGCTGAGCAAACTTAGGGCGTGTCAACAATGAATTTATTAAGTTCAAAAAGCGTAATTGCTCACCCGTCATTGCGAGCGAAGCGCGGCAATCCAGGCAGAAGCTTGTATCGAAGGCCCAAGCTGATTAAAGCCACATAAACTTAGATCCTGAATGGAGGTTTCTTGCTGGATTGCCGCGTCGCTTCGCTCCTCGCAATGACGGACTTTACTTTGCTCCTCGCAATGAAGGGAGGGATAGTTACATGTGGTGAATAGCTACTAAAAAACTTAAAATACAATCCATCTCTCCAAAAAAATAGATAGATTTTCAATCAATCAAGCACGCTATGATTTATACTTTTATAGCTAAGTCTCTTCTTTTAACCTAGATTATATTTATTAAGGTGAAAAAATGCTGTCTGCTTACTTCTCAAAGCCCACGGGCTCTCCCATCCCAATCATTGCCGTTGATCAACCTGCTTATTCCAAATGGCTCGATCAACAAAACGCTGCGCTTAAAAACCAGCTGTCTGCTTCAAAGTTTGAGGCAAAAAGTGGCGCATTTTTCCTTTGTTTTGATGTCGATGGTGTTTTGACACAGGTAATTGTCGGGATGGAAAATCCTCAGGATTTCTGGGCATTTGGAAGCTTGGGCATGAATTTACCGGAAGGTCTCTATCAAATTACCTCTGAACTTGCACCAGAATTAAAGTCTCTGGCTTATCTCGCCTGGGGGCTTGGTTGTTATCAATTTACACGCTACAAATCTTTCCCACCTGTCAAAGCTTGCCTGGTCATCACGGAAGAGATGGATGCTATTCAATTTGAGCCTTTAATTCACACCATTTCCTGGGTTCGCGATCTGATTAATACGCCAACACAAGACTTAGGCCCCAAACAGTTGGCGCTAGAAGCAGAGTCTATGGCCAAACGGTTTAATACCAACGTTCAGCACATCCTGGAAGACACCCTCAAAACAGAGTATCCATGCATTTACACGGTTGGAAAAGGAAGTGATCAGGCACCTCGGCTGCTTGACTTTTGTTGGGGAAATCCAGAGCATCCTAAAGTAACTCTCGTCGGCAAAGGTGTCTGCTTTGATAGCGGAGGATATGATATCAAACCCTCTAGCGCCATGTTGGGCATGAAAAAAGACATGGCAGGTGCAGCACACGCTTTGGGATTAGCCAGACTCATTATGGAGGCGCAATTACCAGTCCGTTTGCGCGTGTTGGTTCCCTTGGTAGAAAATCTGGTCTCTGGTCGAGCTTACCTGCCAGGAGACATTATTAAGTCCCGAAAAGGAACTACTATTGAAATCACCAACACCGATGCGGAAGGTCGTCTGGTTTTGGCTGATGCACTTTTTGAAGCCTCCTCAGAAAAACCAGATCTACTCATTGACTTTTCTACATTGACGGGCGCAGCAACCGTTGCATTAGGCGGCGAGGTTGGCGTCTTTTTCACAAATCGTCCAGCATTAGCAAGTGCGTTAATGGCGCACGCTGAAAAAACACAAGACCCACTATGGGAGCTTCCACTCTATCAACCTTATCGCGCCCACTTGAAAAGCCCCATTGCTGATCTTTGTAATGCAGCTTTAGGCGCAAAAGGCGGAGGAGCTATTACTGCAGCATTATTTTTAGAGTCTTTTATTGATTCGAATGTTCCCTGGATACACTTTGATTTGCTTGCAAAAAACCACCGTTCAAAGCCCGGCCGACCTGAAGGCGGAGAAGCCATGAGTTTGAGGGCTGTATTTGCTTATTTACAACAAACCTACAAACCATAAAGAAAGATGATAACGATCCACCCATCAATGCCAGGGAGTGCCAGATGATCATTTGTTTTTGCATCCTCGCTTTTTTTATAAGCACATGGGCTGCTATGGCAATCCGTTTGAAACCCCTCTTTTGGATCGTGGGTTTATCGCTTTTGTTGGCGATCATCACCTTTTTGATTCATCAGCAATATGGTTTTATCTTTTGGGGAATTTGGCTGCCTTGGATTTTGATGATTGGGCTGGCTTTATATCCACCTTTACGTCATTTTTTGATCACTAAACCGATCTATCAAGCGCTATTAAAAACCTTAACACCTATGAGCCTAACAGAAAAGCAAGCAATAGAAGCGGGCGGGTTAGGTTGGGAACAAGGTCTTTTTTCAGGACAACCCGACTTTCAGGGAATCAAAAAGCTGTCTTATCCAGAGCTGTCCACGGAAGAAAAAGCTTTCATTGATGGACCCGTAGAAGCTTTATGTGCGCGCTTAAATGACTGGGAAATCCAACAAAACAATGACCTTCCTCCTGAAATCTGGACTTTTTTAAAAGATCATCACTTTTTTGGATTACTCATCCAAAAAACCTGGGGAGGATTAGAATTTTCGGCCTCAGCGCACTCCATCATCATCATGAAAATTGCCTCTTGCAGCCTCACAGCAGCCATTACAGCCATGGTACCAAACTCTCTAGGGCCAGGGGAGCTGATTCAGAAATATGGTACCTTGAATCAAAAGCAATATTACTTACCCAGGCTTGCCAAGGGGATTGAAATTCCCTGCTTTGCCCTCACCTCGCTCGAAGCAGGTAGTGATGCAACGGCATTAACTGACCAGGGTGTACTCTGTAAAGCCAAACATGAAGATGAAGAGAAGCTTTGCATTCGTCTCAACTGGAACAAACGCTATATTACTTTGGCCCCTGTTGCGACCTTAATTGGACTGGCTTTTAAGCTTTACGACCCGGATCATCTATTGGGAAGCCAGACGCATCTTGGCATGACCTTAGCTTTAATTCCAGCAAACCACCCTGGCGTTGAAATAGGCAGGCGACATAAACCTATGCATATGGCTTTTATGAACGGGCCTATTCAAGGAAAAGAGGTGCTGATTCCCGTGGATTGGATTATTGGAGGAACTCAGCAAATGGGTAAGGGGTGGGAAATGATGCTGGACTGTCTATCTGCAGGCAGAGGCATTTCTCTGCCCGCACTGGCAACCAGCAATGCCAAAATGGCATTTTGCCTAACAGGTGCTTACGCTTACCTAAGAGAACAATTTCACCTCCCTATCGGAAAATTTGAGGGCATTCAGGAACAGTTGGGGAAAATAGGTGGGCTTGCCTATTTATGTGAAGCGGTCCGGTCATTCACCGTCAATACCATAGACAGCGGAATCCATTCCAGCCTGGCATCAGCCATCACGAAATATCATATCACTGAGATTGGCAGAAGTATTGGAAATGCAGCCCTTGATATTCATGGTGGCCGAGCAATTCAGCTGGGCCCGAGAAACTATCTAGCCAACATGTATGATGCCATTCCCATCAGTATTACCGTGGAGGGAGCTAACATACTCACCCGAACGCTTATCATATTTGGACAGGGGATCATACGCTGCCACCCGTACCTAAAACAGGAAATCGATGCGATTCAGGAGAAATCCCTGAAAAAATTTGATATCTTATTGGTAAAGCATATTGGTTATTTCCTGAGGAGCTTTTCTCGAATCCTACTATTTAACCTGGGGGTTCACCGTCTTGTTCCTGTTCCCTTTAAAGGGACTGCTCGCTACTATGCTCAACAAATTATGAGAATAAGCAATGCATTAGCGTTCTTAAGTGATGTTGCATTAATGCGCTTCGGAAACTCACTTAAGCGTAGGGAGTTTCTCTCAGCTCGGTTGGGTGATGTTTTAAGTTATCTTTACATGGCTTCGGCATTGATTAAATATGATGAAAAGTCTCAGCAAACCTCCAAAGCGACTCAAGCGCAAAACCCTTGCCTTGAGTGGGCCATGGGGTTCTGTTTTTATCAAACCCAGGAAGCACTCAAAGCTTTTGTGGATAACCTAAAATATCCTTGTTTGAGGTTTTTTCTAAAAATTTGGCTCTTCCCTTTTGGAGACATATATAAAGCCCCAAAAGATCATTTGAATCAGGCAATATCACGCTTGATGATGCAAGACTCCTCTTTACGGCAGCAGATGAGTCAACATTGTTATATTAAACCGATAGAAAGTGATGCTGTAGGTAGAGTAGAATTAGCATTTAAGATCTGCTTTCAAAGCGAACCGATCAGGAAAAAGGTTAAGGCAGCCATTCAGGCTGGTAAAATCACGCTCTCAGACCCCTGGGAAGCTCAACTGGCTCAAGCTGTTCAGTTAAATATTATTCAGCCGAGTGAAGTCGACACACTCCTGAATGCTGAAAAAAAACGCCAGGACAGCCTGCGCGTTGATGAGTTTTGAACCTTTTTGCGCACTGTACAGTTAGCCAGGCTGAAAAAAATATAGTCGTCTGTGAAGACAGGTTAAAGGAGAAAAAAGAGGTAGAGTAAATGACACAACGTAACGTTTACATAGTAGATGGGAATCGAAGCCCTTTTTTAAAGGCTGCGGGTTCCTATGGTTTTTTTTCTGCATCTGATCTGGCTGCTCAAATTGCCAAACCCTTGTTAGCCAGGCAGCCATTCCCAGCAGAAGCACTCGACGAGGTGATCATAGGATGTGTAAGTCCTGCACCCAATGAAGCCAACGTCGCGCGAGTTATAGCCTTACGAGCTGGCTGTGGTGATAATATGCCAGCTTTTACTGTACAACGGAATTGCGCATCGGGCCTGCAATCCATTGATTGTGCCTTTAAAAATATTCTCCTGGGTAGAAACGATTTGGTACTGGCTGGTGGTACAGAAGCTATGAGCCGTACCCCCATTTTATTTTCTAAAAAAATGGTAAATTGGTTCGGACAGTTTTTTGCAGCAAAAACACCACCTCACAAGCTATTACAGCTACTAAAACTGCGTCCAAGCTTTTTCAAACCCGTTTTTGGCCTGCTTTGTGGGTTAACAGACCCCATCTGCGGATTAAGCATGGGGCAAACGGCTGAAAATTTAGCTTATTTGCTCAATATTTCAAAGCAGGAAATGGATACTTATGCGCTTCAAAGCCAGCAGCGAGCAGCTTTTGCATCCACACAAGGCTTCTTTGAGTCCGAAATTGAAACGCTTTATGATGAAAAGGGACAATTTTATGATCAAGATACCGGCATTCGTGGAGATACTTCCATGGAAGCTCTTGCTAAACTGAAACCCGTTTTTGATCCCAAATATGGTCATATTACGGCCGGTAATAGCTCCCAAATTACCGACGGTGCTGCTCTAGTCCTCTTAGCCAGTGATGATGCTGTTAAAAAATATGACTTAAAGGTGCTGGGTAGAATTGTGGATATTCAATGGGCAGCCCTGGATCCCGCCATCATGGGTATTGGCCCTTTATATTCAACAACTCAGCTACTACAAAAACATGGGCTATCCTTATCTGATATTGATTATTGGGAAATTAATGAGGCTTTTGCTGTTCAAATATTAGCCTGTTTGAAAATCTGGAAAGAAAAGTCGCTCTGTCAACAATATTTGGGTGTCGATCAAGCATTTGGAGAAATTGATCTCAATCACTTAAATGCGGATGGAGGGGCTATTGCGCTTGGTCATCCAGTTGGCGCCAGCGGTGCCAGATTGCCGCTTCATTTGCTCAAAATTTTAGAGCGGAAGAAATCGAAACGAGGCATTGCGAGCCTATGTATTGGTGGAGGTCAAGGCGGCTCCATCTTATTAGAGAGAGTTTAGGGGGACTAACCATGCACAAAAAAACCTATCAAAATTGGTGGCTGGATTTAGATGAATCCTCCATTTTGTGGCTAACACTGGACCAGAAAGAGCATCATGTTAACACCCTCAACTATGCTGTTATTGAAGAGTTTGGTGCCATCATCGACGGTATTCTGGAAAAGCAAAAAGAGCTTAAAGGCGTCATTCTGCGCTCAGGGAAAAGTCGAGACTTTATCGTAGGTGTCGACATCCATGAATTTACCAGACTGAACACTCAAGAAGAGGCAACAACGCTAGCACGTAAGGTTCAAAATATTTTTGATAAATGGGAAAGACTGTCTATCCCAACAGTTGCCATGATTCATGGCTTATGTCTTGGTGGTGGACTGGAGTTAGCCCTGGCTTGTCATTACCGTATTGCCTCCAGTCACCCATCCACTCTACTCGCTGCACCTGAAGTCAAACTGGGGATTCATCCAGGATTTGGTGGAACGGTACGTTTGGTGCACTCATTAGGCGTTTTTAAAGCGATGTCCCTGATGCTTACCGGGCGCACTATTGATGCTAAAAAGGCCCGCAAATTTGGGCTGGTAGATGCAGCCGTACCTGAAAGGGTGCTGGCCAGTGCTGCGGTCGCGTACATCCATAAAAGGCCTTATCATCAGCAGGCAGCTTTATGGCTTACTTTGATCGAAGCCAAAATTTTCCGTCCCATTATCTCCCGATACTTCTATTCCAAACTGGCAAAAAAAGTAAAAAAATCTCATTATCCTGCACCGTATGTCATCGTGAACCGTTGGGGTAAAGATGGAGCGCTGGGTGCTAATGCCATGCTTAATGAGGCAAAATCTGTCAGCCGTTTATTGTTTACCCATACAAGTCAGGAATTGGTTAGGCTATTTTTCCTTCAAGAGCAACTTAAAGCCTTTGGTAAGAAAGTTTCTCAGACTGCACAGCAAGTACACATCATTGGTGCCGGCACAATGGGCTCAGGCATTGCTGCCCAGTGTCTTTTAAATGGATTAAAAGTGAGTCTTCAAGATTCAAACAAACAACAATTAAGCAAGGCAATAAAAGCCATCTATCGAGAGATAGATCGAACTGCCAAAAAAGACGCTTACGTGAAACAAAAATTAGGGGATGCACTTTTTCCAGATCTGCATGGTGATGAAATAAAAAAAGCGGATGTTGTCATTGAAGCAATTTTTGAAGATCTGGAAGCGAAAACTGCCTTATTTAAACAAATTGAACCGCAACTAAAACCCAACGCGATTTTAGCAACAAATACCTCCACCATTCCTTTGGCCAGCCTCGGTGCTGCAATCAGTACACCTCATCGACTGATTGGCATACATTTTTTTAATCCTCCTACTCAAATGCAGTTGGTTGAGGTCGTACTGGACTCAAAAACCTCCTCCACAGAGGCAGATAAAGCACTGGCTTTTGTGAAGCAAATCGGCCGACTCCCTCTGCCTGTTAAAAGTGCACCCGGGTTTCTGGTCAATCGACTGCTTATGCCTTACCTGATGGAAAGTATGCTGCTTGTGGAAGAAGGGTTTTCGCCTATGAGCGTTGATACAGTAGCCAAAAATTTTGGCATGCCGATTGGGCCATTAGCTCTGCTCGATAAAATTGGGCTAGATGTTTGTCTGAATGCTGCCCAGATTTTATCTTCCCATTTTAATAAAGAAATACCTGAAATTCTCTACAAACAAGTAAAAAAAGGCAATCTTGGCTGCAAAACGCAAAAGGGATTTTATACTTATAACAAACATGGGGAAGTAGTGCGCTCCTTCTTGCCAATAAAAAAACCGAGCAGGCTTCCTTCGGATGCAAAAGATCGATTGATCCTTCCTATGTTTATAGAAGCGATCAATTGTTTAAAGGAAAAAGTGGTTTCTGATACAAATCTATTAGATGCGGGCATTGTGTTTGGAGCAGGGTTTGCTCCTTTTCGGGGCGGGATTATCCAATACGCTGTCACACAAGGCCTGGAAAAACAAGTTGCCCTGCTAAAAAATCTGCAAAGTCAGTATGGGCCCCGTTTTAAGATAGATAGAAACTGGAAGAAAGTGTTAATGGATACTGGAGGGATAAAAGCATGAAGCTTGTAGATGATATTTTACACTACTGGTTTGGCCATGTAGAGGATACTGGCGTACCAACAAAGCACCGAGCAGAAGTTTGGTTTGGAAATCAACCGGCCATTGATCAAGAAATTAAAACACAGTTTGAAGGCGTTCTACAAGATGCCATTGCCCGAAAGCTAGATCATTGGAAGGAGCACCCGAGAAGCCTGTTAGCCTTGATTATTGTCTTGGATCAATTTTCTAGGCACATTTATCGAGAAACACCTGCTGCATTCGAGCAGGATCCTCAAGCTCTGGATTTATGCCTGAAAGGCATCAAGCATAAATTTGATCATGAAATCAGCTTGATTGAACGCGCCTTTATTTATATGCCTCTTATGCATTCAGAAGACCTCCAAATGCAGCTTTCCAGCGTAAAAGTGTTTAAAATGCTCGCAGATCTGTCTTTCCCGGAAACACACGAAATCTTTTTTCAGTTTTTAACTTATGCCGTTAAGCATTATGAAGTGATCAAAGCCTATGGTCGCTTCCCTCAAAGAAATGCAATCCTTGGGAGAGAGTCAACGGCTGATGAAAGAAGATTCCTTGAAGGATTTGAACAGGACGGTTGGAACGCTGTGTAGACCCGGGTTCCATATAGCAAATTTATAGGGACAAATCTTTCTTTTCCATTCAGGTCCCTTTCTGCTCAGAAAAGATGTTATGATATTTGTCATTTCAGCGAAGGCTGGAATCTCTTGGATTTGGTAACTGCTCACCCACCATTGGGATCGAAGCAATGACAGAAGACCATTTTATATGGGTTTAACGAGGGGAAAGAATATCATGACTACTACATCTCATATGCAACGTGTTCTGGATAATGCGCATTGCCTGATCGACCAGGAAACCATTGAAAAAGCGTTTGACCATATGGCTGAACAAATCAGCCAACATCCTCTTTCTCAAGAAGCCCCTATCTTTTTGGGCGTTGCAGTTGGAGGGCTTCTACCCCTCGCCAAACTAACGCTGCGCCTTAACTTCCCTTTGGAAATCGATTTTGTTCATGTCTCAAGTTATCAGGATAAAACCTATGCCTCTGCGTTAAGTTGGAAAACGCATCCTCACCTGGCCTTAAAAGATCGAACCATTGTCATTGTGGATGACATCCTGGATAAAGGGATGACCTTATCTGCATTAATTGAATTCTGTAAAAAAGCAGGCGCAAAAGCAGTCTACACTGCCGTCTTGTTAAACAAGGTGGTGGAAAGAGCCAAAGGTGGGCTTGCTGCTGCTGATTTTGTCGGACTAGAGATTGAAGATAAATTTGTTTTTGGTTATGGGCTGGACTATAAAAGCTTTTGGCGAAACGCACCTGGCATTTATGAGCCAGCAGAAGAAGATAGGAGATAAAAATGCAAGAGAATCTAGACAACTTTCCCCCTGCCATTCAGTTGGCGTTTGAAATTATGCAGGAACTCAAAGAAAGGATCAAAAGCAGTGAGGATTTTTTTCCGAGAAAAGACTTTCCTGTCATTGGATTAGAAACCCTCAGAGCGATTAATCAATCACCAAACAAAGCAAATATTTTGCAACACTTTATGGTGCATACCTTAACCAATAATGCGCAAAAGATAATGCTCGATTCGATTCACAGTTCCTCCAAGCGCATCCACTACATTACACTCAATGCAGTGATACCTCATTACACAGGTTACGGTGAATGTGGTCCTCTCTCTTGTTATCTTCTCATGGAATTAATGGGAAAGGTTGAATGCCAATCTATGGCACTCGTCCCTATATTAGATCAAAACAATCCCAATAAAAATAACCATATGTTTATCTCTCTAACAGATGAGTATAGGAATCATTGGGCACTGGATCCCTTTCTCAATGTTTGTTGCCCAAAAGAAAACTATTTGCAGCAAGAGCAGGTTGCTGCCTATTTAAGCAGTATTTCCAACCAGGCAAATTATTCGATGGACTCACCTATGATATCCATCCAACATACGCAACAAAAGTCTATGTTAAAAGGACTAAAACAACAGCTAAATGCTTTGAGAAGCGACATTGAGAATAACGAACAACTATCTTTAACGTTAGGCAACCTCCTGGAACCCTTAGCGCTAATACCTGAAATGGATCACCCAGAGCATCTGGAGCAGGCATGGCTCTGGCTAAAAAACTATTTTGTAGAAACTTTAATTCATGAAAATCAAACCAGAGAAAATGCTACTCGAATTGTAGAGTTTTCTTGTGATAGTAAATACAGTGCTCAGCAGTTATTTTCTAACTCAGGTTTTGATGCTTTATTTTTAAGCCAAACTGACCCTCACAACATTTTCGTTGCCTCACTTGAGGAAACACTCCCACGAACACAAAAGGGGTTTCGCCCGTTTTGGGAGTCAATTGATCAAAAAAATTATGGAAAGGCGCTCCGGGGTGCTTGCACGATAAAAGATTACATTTTGGCACATAAACTGGTTGCAACGTTCAGTCTTTTTCGAACATCTTTGAATATCAACATGCATGAAAAAAATATTCATGACCTTGCTCCGATTGACTATGCTATCCAGGCTGGCAATGATCAACTGGTTACTTTTCTGGAAAGCATTCCCAATTCAGACAATCAGTTCAGTCCTTCTTAATTGGTAAGGATTTTTTCTGGAACCAATAGGCTTTATAAAGGACAAAACATCATACATAAAGAAAGTATCATCCTGGCCATGGAAAGCATACTCTTAATATAACACCGTCATTGCGAGGAGCGAAGCGACGTGGCAATCCAGGCCCAAGCATATTAAAGCCACATAAGCTTAGATCCTGAATAGAGGTTCCTGGCTGGATTGCCGCGCTTCGCTCGCAATGACGGGGAAGTGGTTAATTTGCTCAACAACATAGTTGATGACGGGTGAATAGTTACAATCAATTTTTGAATGCTTCAGACGCGACTATCTATTATTCAACCAAGCTCAGACGTACCTGAGAAAGGCGGTGCGTTGGCATGGCTTATTTCACCGCAGCCAATGTATGCTTTTATAAAGTTGCAACCGCTCCTCTACATTCTTTTCCCACGAAAAATCCTGAACTGCATTCAGCGCTTTCTCACACAACGCCTGATAATGGTTTCTTTCCAACTGGATAATGTTGAGTATGGCCTCTGCAAGGGCTTCCGGATTTTCCTGGGGAACAATTGTTCCAACAGCGCGCTTCTCAGAGCCTCCCAGTTCTGTTATTACAACAGGTCGGCCACAGCCCATCGCTTCCAGGCAGGCTATTGGAAAACCCTCACTACGGGAGGGAAGAACACTCAACCTTGAAATTGCGTGGACTTTAGCCACAACTTCCGGTGACACATGCCCCAAGGCATGAACATTTTTAAAGCAATAGCTCTCCTTTTTTTCTGGATCCAATATGCTATCAAACACCCCCGCCCCTAAAATCAGAATATGTATATTATCCTGCTGCTGTAAAAAAGCATTGGCCTGCAAAAGAATATCAACCCCTTTGGTTTTGGAAATCTTTCCTGTCAGGTTGATGATGATGGCATCTTTAGGGATATCAAGACTTAAGAACCTTAAAACTTCGTCTCGATCTACCGTTTGTGGCTTAAAAACATTTTTATTATAGCTGTTAGGCAATAAGAAAATCTTGTCAGCATTTATTTTATATAAACTTACAATATCATTTTTATTTTTCTCTGTGGTAGCAATCACAAATTTGGCCTGCTCCGCAGCCTGTATGGCGTAAGGGCGCATCCTTTCATCATAATGAAACCCCATTTGATCACTATTATGCGCGGATACCAAGTAAGGGTGCTTGAGCGTTGCCATAACATAGGCCATTGACCAGATATGGTTACACTCAACAACATCAGGCTGAAAATCATCCAGCACGCGCTGCATGGCAACGGTAAGTTCCTGGAAAAAAAAGCGAAACTCGTCTTCTTTCAGGTCTTTATACGTATAAGCATTGGGGTTGTTAGGATGTGGGTCGGGTATAATTAGGGGGAATGTGGTTAGCTTTACTGCTTCTCCTTCAATGGGGAACTTCCAGCGTATATAAAGCCCCAAAGGACGGTTGGCATTTAATGCCGTTTCAGGAAGTGAAGCAGGCTCTGGCATGAATACACGAACCTCATGCCCCTTCTTCATGAGCTCCGGAACAATAGAATCTATGGCTGTAAAACTGCCTGTACCCCAATGGCCTGAGCTGGTTAACAAAATCCGCATGTTATTTTTTCCCTTTACTAAATTTTTTTCGATGAAACGGTTTGGAATAATCCCTCTTTTATTTTAGACGGTTATTTGGTGCATTCGGTGCATTCGGTGCATTCTATTCTAAATGCGGCATAGTATGATTAAATGGCTTCGTTGCAAAAAAGGGTTGTGTTAAACTTTTCCCTTTGCAAAGAGTATCGAGAGGTTCTGTCGCAAAATGACTAGTGGTTTTAGTTGGAACAGATTTCATCTAACGCAAGTCAAAGCCTTACCAATTCACCCTCATCCCTATACTTCCACCTATTGCGTAACGAGAATGAAATCCTCTTTCATAATTTCCATTCATATAAAAAGACAGCCTTTGATTTAACTGGAGGGTACCTTCTACCCCTAAATCTACCCACGGACCTGCTAAATCATTTGTAAAATGCGTTGGATAGTTACCCTGTAAGTTTCTGAACGTTGTTCGGGTTTTACCCTTAAATTCTTCCCAGATACGCCCTGTTAAGGCAATATTCATTTCCCCTTGATTACGTAATTCATCTGACTTCGATAAGCGAACTCCCATACTGCCTCTGACTGAATCCTCTCCGCTATAACTGATAATAGAAACCTCATCCTTGTGACGCCCTATCTTTAATTTCTGGTATATCAATTGAGCTTGGGGCTCTAATACTAACTCTGGTTTTAATATAAAAGGATAACCTGCTTCTAGTGAAAATGCATAACCTTGAGCTTTTGGATTTAATTGTAAAAGTTTAGACTCGATCTGACAATACTCGCCCAATCACTTCCAGCCGCTTCTTATCCAAAGCCTCGCCAATCGCTTTTCCTGACATTTGCTTCATTTGCGCTTCATCCAACTTCACTTCAATCAGCACCCTCAAAAGCCGCTCAAGGTAATCCCATCGCTTATCTTTTCCATGAGCCCTCGCCCGAATCTGGCAAATCAAAAGATACTGTTTAAATCGCTCGGGCCGTCTGAAAGCATCTGTTTTCTTAAACAGTGACAGCAGTTCTTGAGGGGTTAACTGTAAGCTATTTTGAACGTCGGTATAGTTGGAAACAGCTAAGATAGCTAAAATTTGATGCTCCTTGGGGATAGACGTCCGACTAGACAAAGCTTTAATTTGGTCTGGATGCAAGGTCGATAATAAGACTCCCAACCGAATCAGTGGGTCCTGGCTGATATCGGTTGCAACTTTCAATATCTCAAAATTCTGAATTTCGGGGAAAAGCACCTCTTTAGCATGACAAGCACTCAATATCTCAAAAAAGCGAACAGGCGCCGCCATACGCATAACTCGTTCCAGTTCTTTCCATATACGTTCTGGGCTTAATGTCAACAGTTCACCACTTTCGGAAAGCTGCTGCATGAGACGCAAGGTTTCAGGGGCAACCTGGAAGTCTTCTAAATATGCAGCAAATCGTGCAACCCGCAATACTCGCAAGGGGTCTTCTGCAAAGGCAGGGGAAACATGCCTCAGCACTTTGTTTTTAAGGTCTGTCTGACCCTGATAAGGATCAATGATTTCTCCCTCTTTCGTACTCGCCATCGCGTTGATGGTAATATCACGCCGCTTCAAATCTTCTTCTAACGTAACATCAGGCGAAGCATAGCAAATAAATCCTTTATATCCTTTGCCAGATTTTCGCTCTGTTCGGGCTAAAGCATACTCTTCCTTCGTTTTAGGATGAAGAAAGACAGGGAAGTCTTTCCCAACAGGCCGATAACCCAGCTTCTCCATCTCCTCAGGCGTTGCACCAACTACGACCCAATCTTTCTCTTTCACCTCCAAACCCAACAGCCTATCACGTACTGCGCCACCAACCAGATAGATTTGCATAGACGTTCCTTTAGGGCTGGTTATCAATTAACGCCCCCCTCAACGAATTAGGAAGCGCTTCCATGATTTTTACATTCACCACCTGCCCAATCAACGCGGTATCATCTGCTATAAAATTCACGACCCGATTATTCTCTGTTCGCCCTGAGAGTTGGGCTGCATTTTTTTTTGCTTTTCCGGTGACCAAAACAGGTTGAATACTGCCAATCATTGCCTGACTGATTCTCGCTGCATTTTGATGGATGCGGGTCTGCAAAATGCTCAACCGGTTTTTCTTTTCCTCCAAAGGGACATCATCAGGGAGACCGGCTGCAGGTGTCCCGGGACGTTCGCTGTAGATAAAACTAAAAGAGGTATCAAATCCAATATCCTGTATCAAGTTCATTGTGGCTTCAAAATCTTTCTCTGTTTCCCCTGGGAACCCCACAATAAAATCGGAGGAAATGCTAATATCCGGCCTGACTCTTCGCAATTTTCGAAGCTTGGATTTATATTCCAGGCTGGTATACCCACGCTTCATCGCCGCTAGGATTCGATCAGAGCCACTTTGAACAGGCAAATGCAGATGATTCGCCAACTTCGGCTCTTCAGCAAACGCTTCAATCAAACGGTCATTAAACACAGCAGGGTGAGAAGTTGTGAAACGGATACGTTTAACCTCATCAAATGCAGCAATATAGTGAATGAGCAGTGCCAGGTCTGCCACTTCCCCATTATGCATAATGCCTTGATAGTTATTCACATTCTGACCTAACAGGTGAATTTCCTTTACGCCCTGCTCTACCAGGCTGGCGACTTCAGCAATGACGCTATCAAAAGAACGGCTAAACTCTTCTCCTCGAGTAAAAGGCACAATGCAAAACGTACAGTACTTGCTACAGCCCTCCATGATCGAAACAAAGGCTGTCGGGCCTTCTGCTCGAGGTTCAGGCAAATGATCAAACTTTTCAATCTCAGGAAAGCTGACATCAATCGCTGCTTTACCAGAGGTTTTTCGCTCAGCAATTAAGCCCGGTAAGCGATGCAAAGTTTGTGGCCCGAATACCAAATCAACAAAAGGAAACCGCTTAATCAAAGCTTCTCCTTCCTGGCTAGCAACACACCCACCGATACCAATCAACACATTTTTGTTTTTCTCTTTCAATAGGCGATACCGCCCTAAATCAGAAGAAGATTTTTCTTGGGCTTTTTCTCGAACAGAACAGGTGTTCAATAAAATAATATGTGCATTCTCAGGAGATTCCACTGCCTGAACCGGCATCTGAGACTGCTCTGATATCACATCCAGCATTTTAGCTGAATCATATTCATTCGCCTGACAACCATAGGTTTTAATATGTATATTTAACGTTTCCATCTTAGGGTGTGTCATCAATTTATTTTTTGAGCTCAAAATGTGGGTAATGGTGGCAAATTTTGTGTAAATTTGAGGAAGCATATTAAAATATGTGACGAAAATTTGCATGAAATTTGACCCATTATACACGTTTTGAGCTCAAAAAATAAATTGATGACACACCCTAAAGCAGTTTTTTCTTGAGTAGTTCACTGACATCCTGAGGATTTAATTTTCCTTGAGACAACTTCATTACTTGCCCCACAAAAAAAGCCAACAACTTGTCTTTCCCCGCCTTATAAGCTTCTACTTGGGATGGGTTGTCACTTAAAGCCTGATCTATTATCCTTTCAATTTCTCCGGTGTCTCTCACCTGCTTCAGGCCATGCTGCTCAATGATTTCATCTACGGTGCCTTCCTGATTCCAAAGTCGCTCAAATACCTCTTTGGCCATCTTCCCAGAAAGGGTATGATCTGCGATCCGGTTTAACAGGGAGGCTAACTGGTTAGCTGTTACTGGACTTTCTTCAATGGTTAAGCGAGCTTTGTTTAAAGCCGCACTGAGATCGCCCATAAGCCAGTTAGCAGCCAGTTTAGGTTCAGCATCAGTTGCTTTAACGGATGCTTCAAAATACTCTGCCATCGTTAAATTAGAGGCTAGCCAGTTTGCATCATATTCACTCAATTGATAGGCTGAAACAAAATGTTCCTGTTTTTCCCAGGGAAGTTGCGGCAAAGTGCGTGAAACAGCCTCAATCATATCTTCACTGACAGTAGCAGGCAGCAAATCTGGGTCTGGGAAATAACGATAATCTTGCGCTTCTTCCTTACTGCGCATGGAGCGTGTCTCTTGCTTGACGGAATCATAAAGCCGAGTTTCTTGCACTAAGCTCCCCCCCAATTCCAGCACTTCTTTTTGTCGCTCTATTTCATATTCAATGGCTCGCTCAACAAAGCGGAAAGAGTTCACATTTTTAATTTCGACGCGCGTACCGAGTCGGGTTTCCCCCTTTGGGCGTATAGAAACATTCGCATCACATCGGAAAGACCCTTCCTGCATATTGCCATCACAAATATTGAGATAACGGACCAAAGTATGTAAAGCCTTCAAATAGGCAACCGCTTCTTTTGCAGAGCGCAGATCTGGTTCTGAAACCACTTCCAACAAAGGAACCCCTGCGCGATTTAAATCGATACCAGACATTCCATGAAACGTTTCATGCAAAGATTTGCCCGCATCTTCTTCTAAATGCGCCCGGGTAATACCAATCCGTTTTTTTGCACCATCCTCCAGCTGAATCATCAAGTGCCCCCCATCCACAATGGGAAAATTATGCTGACTGATTTGATAGCCTTTGGGTAGATCAGGGTAAAAATAATTTTTCCTTGCGAAGACAGAGTGCCGCGTAATTTGGGCAGAGACGCTCAACCCAAATTTAACCGCCATTTCCAACGCAGATTTGTTCAATGAGGGTAATACACCTGGCAACGCCAGATCAATTGCACACGCTTGAACGTTCGGCTCTGCGCCATAAGTAGTCGGTGCACCTGAAAATAATTTGGAATTTGTAGAGAGCTGAACATGCACTTCTAGCCCTATGACACTTTCCCATTCTGTTTTATGTGTTGCTGTCATAAAAACCTCTATTTTCTGGCCATTTCAGGTATTTTGAGATGCCAATCGGTTACTTTCTGAAAGCCATGCGCAGCATTCAGCAGTAACCCTTCTTTAAAGTGTGGTGCAATGAACTGCATCCCAACCGGTAAATGGCCAATAAAACCGACTGGTATGGAAATCCCCGGAAGTCCCGCTAAGTTAGCTGGCACTGTATAAAAATCATTCAAATACATTTGCACGGGATCATTCACCTTTTCACCGATTTTAAAAGCGGGAGAAGGCGTAGTCGGTGACATGATCAAATCCACTTCTGCAAACGCCTGATCAAAATCCAGCGCGACTAAATTGCGAACCTTCTGTGCCTTCAAATAATGTGAATCATAGAATCCAGAAGACAACACATAAGTGCCAATCATGACCCGTCGTTTAACCTCGTCACCAAACCCTTCTGTTCGAGTTCTTTTATAAAGATCTTCCAGATCTTTTGGGTTTTGACAGCGATATCCATAACGCACCCCATCATAGCGCGCTAAATTAGAGGAGCATTCTGCAGGTGCAATGACATAATAAGCAGGGATGGATAGCTCTGCATTCGGTAACTTAACCGTCTTGAAAGTCACACCCATCTCTTTAAACGCCCTAATCGCTTCTTCTAGCAAGGCGCTGATATCCTGGCTCATTTCTCCATTAAAGTATTCTTCGGGTAAACCTATTCTGAGCTCTGAAAGCGGCTGATTCAGGGTTTTGGTATAATCTGGTACCTCCCAATCTACACAAGTAGAATCCCTCGAATCATAGGCAGCCATCACATTCATTAGCATTGCAACATCTTCAGCACTCTGTGCTAACACGCCTGCCTGGTCAAGACTGGAGGAAAAAGCAATCATGCCATAACGCGAGACTCTTCCATAGGTTGGCTTCAAGCCTGTCACACCACACAGCGCTGCAGGCTGCCTCACAGATCCTCCTGTATCTGTTCCCAGCGTAACAGGCGCTAACCTAGCTGCTACTGCAGCTGAAGAACCCCCGGAGGAGCCCCCAGGGACACAGGCCGTATCCCATGGATTCTTCACCGGACCATAATAACTACTCTCATTGGAGGACCCCATGGCAAACTCATCCATATTGGTTTTACCCAACAAAACCATGCCCGCCTGATTCAATTGATCAACAACGTGCGCATCATAAGGAGAGATAAAGTTATCTAACATTCTGGAAGCGCAGCTGGTTTTAATGCCTTGTGTGCAAAAAATATCTTTTAATGCCATTGGAATACCGGTTAAAGGAGATGCGCTCCCTTTGGCTATTCTCTCATCGGCCAGCTGAGCCTGTTCAATTGCCCGTTCTTTCGTCACGGTAATGAAAGTATTCAACAAACTATCATATTGAGCAATCCGGTCTAAAAAAAAATGTGTCAACTCAAGACTGGAAACCGTTTTAGCTTGAAGCGCTTGCGATAATTGGGATAAAGTTTTTTCATGCATAAATTTACTCAATCACTTTAGGAACAAGATATAAACCAGCCTCTACTTGAGGTGCAATGTTTTGAAAGATGTCACGTTGATCTTTTTCTGTGACCTGATCTTCTCGAAAAGGAAGCAAAACTTCCAACGAATGAAAAGACGGTTTAATATGATCCATATCAACGACATTCATTTTTTCAATCATTGCCAGAATGTTTTCGAGCTGGTTCGCCAATTCTGGCACAACAGCATCATCCACGGTAAGTCTGGCCAAATCTGCAATTTTGTGAACTTGACGAGCACGAATAGCCATAATGAGTTTCTCCTCAAAAAATTAAAGGAAGGGGAAGACTAGGTGATGACACGCCCTAGGTTCAGTTAGAAAATAAAACGCTATCAGTTAGAAGCCTAAAATGCAAGGTTTTAATGAGCAGGACTTTTGCTTTTTTTTGACCAAATCAATGGGTTAAATCACCTCGCAGGGTAACTCCGCCCCAAGGGGCGGAGATTTCTAACCTTAAAGATCTGTAATCGTGCCTTCAAACACCTCTGATGAAAGCATAATGGTTTCAGATAGCGTCGGATGCGCATGAACGGTTAAGGCAATATCTTCTGCATCACAGCCCATTTCAATGGCCAACCCGACTTCACCAATCAGTTCTCCGGCATTCACACCCACAATACCACCACCAATGACACGATGGGTTTTCTTATCAAACAATAGTTTAGTCATCCCTTCTGGCCTGTTGACACCTAACGCCCGACCGCTAGCTGCCCAGGGAAACATACCCTTACCATATTCAACACCTTGAGCTTTAGCCTCAAGCTCTGTCAGACCAACCCAGGCAATTTCTGGATCGGTATAGGCCACTGCAGGAATACATTGCGCATCAAAGAAATGTTTCTTACCAGCAATAACTTCTGCCGCCAGACGACCTTCAGGCACAGCTTTATGAGCCAGCATAGGCTGGCCAACAATGTCACCAATGGCATAAATATGAGGAACGTTCGTTTTTTGTTGTTTATCTACAGAAATAAACCCTCGATCATCTACCTGAACCCCTGCTTTCTCTGCTCCAATTTCATGGCCGTTAGGAGTTCGCCCCACAGCGACCAGAATAGTATCGTAGGTTTCAGAGGCACCAGGCGCATTTTTACCTTCAAAAGAGACAACGAGTCCTGCTTTCTCTGCTTTAACTCCCGTCACCCTGGTTTCTAGCATGATCCGATCATATTGTTTTTCAACATGTTTTTGATAAACCGAGATGAGATCTTTATCTGCACCTGAAACTAATTGATCCATTTGCTCTACAATACTGACCTTGGCACCCAGGCTGTGGTATACAGTAGCCATTTCAAGACCGATGATTCCTCCACCAATAACTAATAACCTTGGGTTCTTTTTGGATTTAAATGCATCAAGCAACAATGCATCAGTAGAATCCATAATGCGGGGATCTTCCGGAATGAATTTTAATTGAACAGGTTTAGAGCCTGCAGCAATAATGGCAGACTCAAATGCAATGGTTTGTTTTCCTTTTGGCGTGGTGACTTCCATGGTATTTGGTGAGGAAAACTGTCCTGTACCTGTGAGAACAGTCACTTTACGCTTTTTGGCTAAAAGATTCAGACCACCGGTTAACTTCTTAACAACACTGTCCTTCCAGCTCAATAATTTCTTGAAATCCAGTTTAGGTGCACCAAACTCAATCCCGCAGGCTTCCATTTCTTTTGCTTCAGCAATAACCTTAGCGGCGTGCAGTAACGCTTTAGAAGGAATGCACCCTACATTCAAGCAAACCCCGCCCAAGGTGTCATAGCGCTCAACCAAGGCTACTTTTTTGCCCAAATCCGCGGCACGAAATGCAGCAGAATACCCTCCAGGACCGCTGCCTAAAACAACCACATCAACTTTAATTTCGGAACTCATGATTTTTTTATTACCTCTATACTTATAACAAACACGTTCTAATATCCTCCAGACGACTGGATAAATATTCAATAAATCGGGCCCCTTCGGCACCATCAATTACGCGATGATCATAAGACAAAGATAGGGGCAGCATCAAGCGGGGCAAAAATTGTCCATCGGCGTAAACGGGTTTCATACTGGAACGGGACAAGCCAAGAATGGCGACCTCAGGCATATTCACAATGGGAGTAAATGCTGTACCACCAATACCTCCCAAGCTTGAAATAGTGAAGCACCCGCCTGACATTTCCTGAGGACTGAGTCCTTTTTCCCGGGCCTTTAAGCTGATTACTCCCAATTCTTTTGCTAAAGCAAAAATTCCTTTTTTATCCACATCTCGAATAACGGGTACAACCAGACCATTTGGCGTATCTACAGCAACACCCAAATGTACGTATTTTTTCAGGACAAGCTGCTTCCCAGAGGAATCCAGGGAAGCATTGAATTGAGGAAAAGCTTTAAGCGCCTCAACCACTGCTTTCATCACAAAGACAATGGGAGTCAATTTAATTCCTTGTTGTTCAGCAGCATTTTTCTGCTGCTGACGGAAGGCTTCCAGCTCAGTAATGTCAGCCTCAGCAAACTGGGTAACATGAGGAATGCTTGCCCAGCTTTGGTGTAAGCGCTGCCCCGTCAGTTGCTTGATCTTATTCAGGGGTTGCACCTCAATTTCTCCAAATTTTGAAAAATCTATGGCAGGTTGTGCTGGAAAAGAGAAGCTTCCCCCCCCCATTTTTAAACTTTGCTTAATAAAATCGTTTAAATCCTGTTTGAGAATGCGGCCCTTTTCTCCGGATCCAGAAACTTGAGACAGATCAATATCCAGTTCTCTCGCCATTCTTCGAATCATAGGACTTGCATGAAAACCAGAGGTTGGCAAGATAGAAGCGGCTTCAACTGGTTTTTCACCAGCAGGTTCTGGCAGAGATTCTGCTTTGGGAGGCTCTGCAGGCATTTCTTCCTTTACAGTTTTTTCAGGTTCAGCAGAAACACCTTCCACTTCGGTTTTCAGCTTTAAAATCAAGCTGCCTTGGGATACTTTATCGCCTATTTTCACTGCAATAGCGTCTACTGTGCCTGCTTCAGGAGAAGGAATTTCCATGGTGGCCTTATCCCCTTCCAGGGTAATAAGCGAATCTTCTTTTTGAACCTTGTCACCCGGTGAAACGAGGATTTCAATGACATCAACGTTTTCTGCTCCCCCGATATCAGGGATTTTAATTTCCTTTAACATCACTTGTTATAAACCTCTTGTTGACTGACCGTTTTGCCTGTGTCTTCATACTGGAAAGACGGTTATTTTACATGGATTTCTAAACGTTTAAGCGCTGATTTTAGTTGATCAGCTGAAAATAATGCCTGATCAAATAGCGCTTTTAAGGCGGTGTAAGCAATATGCTTTGCATTGACTTTAAAATGTTCCCGTAAATGTGCCCGGGTATCACTACACCCAAAGCCATCAGTGCCCAGGGTGTGATAAGGTGCCAAAACATCTTCCCGTATTTGATCCGCATGAATTTTCATATAATCTGTCGCTGCGATCACCGGTGTATTTCCTGAGGATAGGCACTGAGCAACATAGCTTTGCTTTGCTTTAGCAAAGGGGTGTAGACGATTTTCTTCTGCGATGGCCAAGCTGTTTCGCCTTAATTCTGTAAAACTGGTCACACTCCAAACTTCTGAATCAATCTGATAGTGCTCCCAAAGCCAGGCTGAGGCTGCTTCAGCTTCTCTTAAAATGGTACCAGAGCCTAGAAGGCGAACTTTGAGCTTGGACTTTGATTCGCGATATTTTTTCAGTAAATACATACCTGCAATAATGCCAGATTCACACCCTTTAGGCATCTCTGGATGGGTATAGTTTTCATTCATTAAGGTAATGTAATAATAGATATTTTCACCAACTTCATACATCCGCCTTAACCCTTCACGAATAATCACAGCGACCTCATACGCATACGCGGGGTCATAACTGATACAGTTTGGAATCACGCTAGAGAAAACCAGGCTATGTCCATCGGTGTGCTGCAGCCCTTCTCCGGCCAGTGTCGTGCGCCCTGCCGTTGCGCCCAATAAAAAGCCCCGCGTTTGCATATCTGCAGCTGCCCAGGCAAGGTCACCAATCCGCTGAAAGCCGAACATAGAATAGTAAATGTAAAAAGGGATCATGGGCAAGTCATTGGTGCTGTAAGAAGTACCAGCCGCAATCCAGGAGCAAAATGCACCCGCCTCAGAAATGCCTTCTTGCAACAATTGTCCTTGCTTATCTTCCCGATAGTACATAAGCTGAGCCTTGTCTTCAGGCTCATAAAGTTGGCCTTTGGGAGAATAGATACCGATTTGTCGAAATAAACCTTCCATCCCAAAAGTACGGCTTTCGTCTGCAACGATTGGAACAATATAAGATTTCAGATTTTTATCTTTTAATAATGTGCTCAAAACCCGGACGAAGGCCATGGTGGTTGAGAATTCACGGTCCCCACTATCAACCAGCATCGGCTCAAATACCGATAAAGGCGGGGTGGGTAATTTTTTGGTGCTTTCATATCGTTTGGGCAATGGGCCACCCAAAGCTTCACGCCTTGCCTGCAAGTATTGATAGGCTGGATGGTCTTTTTTGAGGGCATAAAATGGAGCACTGGGGATTTGTTTTTTGGACACAGGAATATTAAAACGTTCACAGAACACTTCCAATGCTTCAACAGGCATTTTCTTTTGCTGATGGGTTGTATTTTTGGCTTCACCAATGGGCCCCATACCAAACCCCTTTAGGGTTTTAACCAGGATTAAGGTGGGTTGATTCTGGGTTTTAACGGCTTCCGCATAAGCTGCGTACACTTTTTGAGAGCTATGGCCACCCCGCCCGAGGCGCTTAATGTCCTCATCGCTCATATGCTGCACCAAAGCTTCCAGCTCTGGATATTTTCCAAAAAAATGTGTTCGCATATAAGACGCATCACGAGCTGCGTAAGCTTGAAAATCCCCATCCACGCATTCTTGCATTCGTTTGAGTAGCAGACCAGAGGTATCTTTGGCAAATAGGGCATCCCAATGTTCATCCCAAAGCACCTTGATGACTCTCCAGCCTGCACCGACAAACACATTTTCAAGCTCTTGAACGATCTTACCATTTCCTCGAACCGGGCCATCGAGACGCTGTAAATTGCAATTAATGACAAAGATCAGGTTATCCAGATGCTCACGTCCCGCCAAGGTAATCGCACCCAGAGACTCAGGCTCATCCATTTCCCCATCACCTAAGAAAGCCCAAACTTTTCGATCGCCATTTTTTAAGAGTTCACGATTATCCAAATATTTTAAAAACCGAGCCTGATAGATTGCCTGAATGGGGCCTAACCCCATAGAAACAGTAGCAAACTGCCAAAAATCTGGCATTAATTGAGGGTGTGGATAAGAGGGAAGACCTTTTCCACCAACTTCCTGGCGAAAATGTTCTAATTGCGTCTTGGTTAGTCGGCCTTCCAGAAATGCTCTGGCGTAAATACCAGGGGTAATATGGCCCTGAAAATAGATTAAATCTTCTAGATGATGTGTGTTTCTCCCACGGAAAAAATAATGAAACCCAATTTCGTAGAGCAGAGCAGAAGAGGCATAGCTGGCAATATGCCCGCCCAGGTCACTGTCTTTTTTACCCGCTTGAACGACCATGGCCAATGCATTCCAGCGGTTGAGGTTGCAGATCAATGCTTCTATTTCCGCATCCCCAGGTTTCTCAGCCTCCAGTTCAGCTGGAATGGTATTTTGATAAGGTGTATTAAAAGCCCCGCCCTGAGGACCATACGACAGGTGTTGGAAGAGCTGCTGAACTAAAAATCGGGCCCGGTCAGCACCCTCAAGCGAAATGACAGATTCCAGCGCATCTAGCCATTCTTGAGTTTCATTTTTATCAGTATCGAAAGGTTGGATAGGTGCAGCAGCCATAATATATTCTTCGCAAGTTAGTAGACTTTTGGGCTAAAAAGCCTTGTGTATTATAGAGAAAAGTTAGGTAAATGGCCAATGCTGTAGTTGGATTCATATCTAGAAATTCCATTTCCGTTTTAAAGTTAGAAATCTCTGCCCCTTGGGGCAGAGTTACCCAACAACATAATTGATCCAGAGTTGAGTGATCGCCAAATCCATACAAATGGCTCGTTTTTCATTCCAGCGAAGGGTGGAATGACATATCTCTTACCCCTTCTAATTTGAAAATCTTCTGCGCTGTCTATAATTAGAAAGCATCCCTAAAGATTTTTTAAGTGAAAATTTTTTTAGAAACGTTGCCATTGTTTTTTAAAGAAAAATAAAAGTACTTATGATGAATCAATTCGCTCGATATTTTAATTGGACAAAACAGTTTATTATTACCTTACGATTCAGCATACTGGCACTCTTTTTTACCCTTCTCACCACAGTAGTATTGGTCATCACTCTTATTAATTATATCAGTACTTCCAGAACTATATCTGACATGGCAAATCAGCTGATGCGCTCAGCTGCTAATGCTTCATATGAGAAATTTAGCCTTGAAATTGATAATACCATGCGAGACACCAAGCTTACTGCGCAGTTAATTTCAGAAGGGGTGCTTAATAAAAACAACTTTTTAGAAATGCAGCGATATTTCTATGATTTTGTAAAGAAGCAAACGCACATCGTCCATGGTGCTCATTGGAGCGATGAAAAAGGGAATTTCATACTCGCTCAGCGCACAGTAGGCGGCAATATGATGACAGTTCTGCTTGATCGAAACCGAAAAATTCCCTTGGAAACAAAAACTTATTATGACTCGAAAGGAAAGATCATAAAAAGAGAGAAAATAAGCCATCCAGATTATGATCCAAGGAAAAGATTCTGGTATCTCTATGCGAAAGGGCGAAAAAAACCTTTATGGACATCTGTTTATCCGTTTTTAGAAGGCTTTCTAGGGATTACGATATCAGACCCAATCTATGACAAAAACGGGAAGTTAGAGGGCGTTCTAGGCTCAGATATCGCCATCAATTGGCTTTCAGCTTATATACAGGGCCAAAAAATCTCACCAAATTCTCGAGAATTTATTGCAACTGAGACGGGTCAGCTTGTTGCGTATTCTAAACCTGGTCGTATTTCATATGAAAATAAATTGACAGATATCAATGCCATCAAACACCCCTGGGTTAGTCGATCATTTGAACTTTATAAAAAAAACAAGCAATCAACTTTTAGTTTTAAAATGCAAGGTGAACAATATTTTGCCTATTATCAAAAGATGCCAAGCTCTGTATCAAGCTCAGAAAATTGGCTAATAGGAGTCGTTACGCCTAAAAAAGATTTTATTGGCAAAGCTGAAAAAACCATTATTATTAATGCGTTAATTAGTTTGTCCACCCTTATTTTAGGCGGATTTTTGATGTCACGCCTTGTGTTATTAATTGTTGAACCGATCAAAAGGCTTGTTCAGGAAACTCAAAAAATTAAAACGTTTGATTTAGAAGGTAACCCTAATATTTTTTCACGGATCAAGGAAATTATTCTTTTATCTGAAGCATTTAATAGCATGAAACAAGGGTTAAAAGCATTTTGTTCCTATATACCAATGACTCTGGTTAGACAGCTAATTAAAACGGGTGAAGGCGTTCATATAGGAGGAAGCAAAAAAAATTTGGTGATTTTTTTCACCGATATTGAAGGCTTTACTCCGCTGGCACATCAAATGGATGCTGATATGCTCATGAAACAGCTTTGCTTTTATTTTGATGATCTTACACATATTATTAGCCAAGAGCAGGGGACTATCGATAAATACATTGGAGACAGCATAATGGCATTTTGGGGCGCTCCTTTCCCTGTTGAGAAACCATGCTATCATGCCGCCACTGCAGCGCTTATTTGTATAGAGCATATTGCCAGACTGAATGAGGAATGGGCAAAGAAAGGTAAACCCTCTTTTCATACACGCATAGGCATACATATGGGTGAAGCAATCATAGGAAACATAGGTTCTTCTGAGCGAATCAATTACACGGTCTTGGGAGATACTGTCAATTTAGCTAACCGACTGGAGGGGGTTAATAAAAAATATAAAACTAACATTATCGTAAGCGAGATCGTTTATCAGGAAATAAAAGGTGACTTTGAATTAAGATATTTAGGTGAAGAGGAGCTTAAGGGAATTGCTGGAAAAGAAAAAATTTATGAGCTGGTTGCTAAAAAATCTCGTGACGACACACCCTAGGTTAAAGGATATTTTTCTATATAAGATGAAAAACAGACATCAACCCACAACAAACCAAAAATAAATAATTAGAGACTCCCCAGGTGCTTTTGATGACAAAAGTACGTACCTTTATACCTTCCAGTTCCCTAGCTGCCATAGAAAATGAAATTCTATGTGCTTTACGAATGGCTGATGCCAGAATCAGGATGGGGATTGTAAGATACTCTTTTATCTCTGGCGCACGGCCAGCGTAGCGGATCATTCGGCATTGGTGAAGCGTTTTTAATTCTTGAATGAGCGCTGGCATTAAATTCAGTCCTGCATAGAGAGCATATCCCCAGCGCGGAGAAAGCTTGAGCTGCTGCATGAGCGCTCTAACCAGGGAGGAAGGGGTCATACTGCTGATTAGAATAATGCTGAGCATACTCAGCGAAAAAGTGCGAAAGGCCACTGAACAGGCTCGATTTAAAGCGTAATTTGATATAACGATCATGCTGCTTTCCCAATAAATTTGAGCGTTGGGCGGCGTGGGGGTGAACAGAAGATTCATTATAAAAAGGCTGATTGATAAATATAGAAATGGGAATAAAAAGCGCAGAAACAGACGAAAGGGCGGTTTTAACCAGAGCACAAACACCGCCCCGCCTGTAGCAAGCACATAAAGCGGCCGCCAGGGATCAAAAGATAAAAATATGGGGACTAGCAAAAAAGACACCCCAAGTATTTGAGCAATGGGGTTAACTTTAAGGGGAAAGTGGTGCTTAAACAAGTGCTGCTTCCTCCTTTTTAATCGTAAAAGGTTCTTTTGAGTCACAGGGCGAAATGGTTCCATTGAATAAAAACCAAACATCATCTGCACAGGCACGAACAAGCGCTGAGGAGTGGGTGACCAAAATAATCGTTCGGCCTTGTGATCGAAGATATTTCAGGCCGCGAACAAGCGCAGTAAAAGCTTGCTGATCCAGGCCGAGCGTAGGCTCATCAAGCAGGACAACCGGCCTGGAATCTAAAAACGCAAGCGCAAGCATCAAGCGTCGCTTTTCACCTTCACTCATGTGAAAAACATTGAGAGGGCTGCTTGGATCCAAACCAAACAATTTGGCTGCTAATGCTATTTGGCTTTTGGGAGCTTGGCTGAGTTTCCATTCTTCTGAAGCCGTTAAACGTAGAAAAAACTGTTCTGGATTTTGAGGTAAATAAAGCAGGGAATGAAAACGCTCTCTTTGACGCATTTGAGTCACATCTTTCTTTCCATAAAATAAGCTTTCTGGGGTTAAAGGAAGAAGACCCATTATCTTTTTAAGTAACGTCGTTTTACCCGCACCAGAAGGTCCTACAATAGCTGAAACTCTGCCTGGAGAAAACTCAGCAGTTAATCCTTCGAATAGCGGAGGAAATCCTGTGTAGGTATGACATAGATGCTTGATTTTGATCGACAGTTTGGCTCTGCTGGTTGAATCAATTTTGAAACCCAACTCAACATTATCCTCCACATGAAAATCTTTACAGGTAGTTTTAGGGTCTAGCGTGATCAGCGCCGAAGGGGTTAATTGGAGGGCCCTGTTAACCAGGTTTTGAAGATATACAGACTGATGATCTATCAACACCATCGTGCGATTGGACATCACTTTAGACAGCAGGTGAAAGAAATCTTGGCGAGACCATGGGTCTAGATAGGCTGTAGGTTCATCTAACAGCAGGATATCAGGATCCTGGGCAAAAGCGCAGGCTAAGGAAAGGCGCTGAGCCTCTCCTCCTGAAAGAGCAGCTGTACTTCGATTTACCAGTGCATGAAGCTGAAACAGTTCAAGCGCCTCATTTGCTCGCTTTCGTATTTTTTCTTCAGGCCAGGCACGATTTTCTAAAGCAAAAATTACCTCCTCAAAGACGGTAGGAGTGATGCGCTGAGCTTCTGGACTTTGAAACACCAAAGCAGCTTGCTTGTACTCTAATTTCAAAGCACCTGCGAGCGTTCCAGAAGAAAACTTTGGGACAAGTCCACCCAGGATATGCAGCAAAGTTGACTTGCCAACACCAGAATCCCCGGTGATTAATAGCCGATCTCCGGAGTGAATACGCAATGCCAGGTTCTGCCATAAAGGGGACTCAGAGCCGGGTGGTGTAAAAGAGAGATTTTGGAATGAAACTAGAGACATCTTAGGGGGTATCATCCATTAATTTTTTAGCTTTAAAGTATGGGTAATGGAAGCAAATTTGAGGAAGCATACCCAGATATGTGACGAAAATTTTCATAAATTTGACCCATTATATGCTTTTTGAAGCTAAAAAATTCATAGATGACACGCCCTAACTATTTTCTGAGAGTAGACTGGAAGTAACACCTGTATCGACCAGCTTTTTCCCCAGGTAATACGATAACCATCCGCCTAAAAAGGCACCTGAAAGCAGAATGAGAACCATTTTTAACAGCCACAACCAAGATGCAAGCGTCCAGTACTGGTAATAAAGAAAGTTAAGACTCCAGGCGAACATGCCAGCTAGCATACCAGCTAGGACAAATGTTAGCCGATCATAGCGTTTATAACGAAAAATGAAAAAGATCAATTCAGCCCCCAGACCTTGCATAAAACCCCAGGCCAGCATAGTAATCCCCCATTGGAAGACCTCAACTCCAGCAGCTAACAGCTCTCCTGCAAAGGCAGCGCCAGGGCGTCTGATAAAGAAAGGAACAAGCGTCCCCCCCATAAACCAAAATCCTGCCAGTAAGTGATTTAGCCCAAAAATACTGAAAGGTTTTAAAAAGGCGGTTAAATAAGAAAGACCACACCATAAAATGCCTAAAGACATTGACAGAATGACCAGGGCGACTATTTCCTGTGTTTTCCAGTTGGCCTTGGATAGGTAATCAGGCATAAATACTCCTGTGTCGGCACAGCCAAAGCACCAGGATTAAACAATCAGTATCACCGTTGGAGGTTGTGATTAGAGGAGGAGAATCGCACCCTTTCCCCTCTGGACCCCCACACCGCACAGGGTAATTCCGCCCCAAGGAGTGGGGATTTCTAACTTTTAATGATAGATAGATATTATGTGGCAACAAAACTGTCTCCCTCCGCCGACATTACTCGGATCAGGTGTTATGGGTATATTCTCAGGCACTCTGACGATGAGGCCACCCCGATGACACACCAAGCATTGCACAAATTCTTTTTAATGTCAATAAAGATTCATTTTATTCATATTTTTAGACTATTGTGTTTTCGCCGACAGAAAAGGGTCGACATTCAGGTAAGGTTTGGGTATATTATCCCCTTTGTTTCATTTGCAAAGCCTCAAGGCTAAGCGTAACGGATTGAATTTAACAGCTTTTTTGTTGGCGCATGTTTGACTCATTCTAAACTGGTAAGTCCCATGCCCTATCAGTTTTTAATAGTTTGACAAATGAAGCAGGCATAAAGCACTAACCCGTTGGGTGGAGGTCTCTTATGAAGCTTTGGCAGAAAGTTGCTCTGGGTCTTATTTTAGGCCTTATTTTTGGTGTTTATCTACCACAATATGTGGAAACAATTAAGCCAATAGGGACGGTATTTCTTCGCCTGGTCAAAATGATCATCATTCCTCTCATTTTTTTCAGCCTGGTTTCTGGGATTACCAGCATGAAAGATGCTCGTTCTTTCAGTCGAGTAGGTACAAAATCTGTCTTGGCTTATTTTGGGAGCACTTGCTTTGCCGTGATTTTTGGACTGGCTGTGGCCCTAATTTTAGAACCAGGCAAAGGGACACCCATTGACTTTGGTACCCTCGAAAAGATGGAAGCTCAAGGAGAGAGTTTTCGGTTGGTTGAATTTCTAACCCACATTGTTCCGAATAATATCTTTGACGCATTTGTGAACTCTAACCTTTTGCAGGTCGTCTTTTTTTCTATTTTTGTAGGCTTGATCATTAATAGCATGGGTTCAACAGCAGACCCTATCAAAAATATCATCGATGCCGCGGCAAAGTTGGTCATCAAGATGATTTCTAAAATTGTTCAGTTATCGCCTTACGCCGCATTTGCGTTGATTGCATGGGTGGTGGGTACACAGGGGCTTAGTATTGTTTTCAGCCTATCTAAGCTGATCGGTGCTGTGTTATTGGCAATGATGCTGCAATATGGCATTTTTGGTTTGTTCATCTTGTTTTTTTGTCGGATGTCACCGATCCCTTTTTACAAAAAAAGTATTGAATACCAGATGATTGCATTTTCAACGGGTAGCAGCAAAGCTAGCCTTGCGCCAGCCATGAAAGTGTGTCGCGAGAAGTTAGGGGTTTCTGAATCCAGCGCCTCCTTTGTGTTGCCACTAGGTGCCTCGATTAATATGGATGGTTTTGCAATAAAGCTGGGATTATCAGCAATCTTTTTTGCTCAAATCATGGGGGTTCATTTAAGCCTCAGCGACTATTTTCTGATTATTATCACAGCAACCCTAGGTTCCATTGGGGGAGCAGGCATCCCAGGTGCTTTTATTATTATGTTGCCGATGGTACTTTCCTCTGTTAATTTACCGATTGAGGGGGTAGCGCTTTTAGTTGGTATCGATAGAATCCTCGATTTATTGAGCAGTGCTATTAATATTACAGGAGATGCTACAATCACGGTGATCATTGATTCCAGTGAAGGAAAGCTGGATAAAGAGGTTTACCGGAGTGAAAAGTCACTTATTGATATGAGTGATACAGATGATGGGGAAATGGCAGCTGAATAGATGCTTCAACTTGCACTCAAAATGTTAGAACCTGTCTTCACAGTCGCTAAGCTGATGCGAAAAGCGTTGATTTTAGAGGACCCCGCAGCGCAGCATACATACAATACAGTATGTGAGCAGCGGACCGCATAAAATCAACGCTTTTCGACCAGCATAGTAGACTGTGAAGACAAGTTCTTAACTTGACGGCGCCCCTAAATATGATAACTGCGGTTAGCAGGGGTTTGGCTTTCAATTTTACCTGGCTCCCACAACCCTCTTTTTTCTTTATTAGCCTCCCCTCTTTTAAACAATGGTTTCAATGGAATTTTGATCCACTCATTTGAGTGATTACGAATTTTGATATACAAAACCAAATTACTTTGGTCTACGATCATCTGATATATGGTAAATGGCCGTACTGCACCACCTTTAGCTATCTCAATGCCCATTAAAGACTTAAAACTATTTATATTGAATTTCTCTGCGTTTGAAGCAGATAGGTGTAAAAGATTATTCCTCCTAGTAACACCTTGCCAGGTAGTCGCATCAGTTGGGGTTGGAATTTTTCCATTCCAGGCAGCATTCAAAAAGAAATTTGTAGAAGCGTATGGCTGGTCAATGTAGGGGTAATATTGATATTGCATTCCTAAGTCTTTTGATGAAGAATACTCAAAGCTTACCAATTGCCTAGCATTTCCCGCATTTACTATTAAAGAATAATCAGTTTTAACATGACTCATTTTCTTGATAACTTGCGACATATTTGCTGAATTTTGAAGAGTAATCAGCATCTTAATAAGCATCGACATTGTATTGGTATCACGCGCCCATCCTCCAGAAGGAGAGCCATTATTGAGCTCCATAAAAATACCTTTCTCATTGATACAACTTGGACAATAAACTTCACCAGCCAAAGAAATAAATGCAGTAGGTACTTCGCCTTTGGGCTTCAAAATGGTTACTGTTAGATATTGAGATAGTTTATTGAAAGGAGGAGGATAATCATAATTTCTACCAATCATAGAAGCGTCTGTGCTTGTATAAAAGCTAGGTATAAATAAAAATGCACATTTTGGGGCATTAGACTTGCTAAGTGGCAATAAGGACCCTAATGTTTCCATAGCATTTAAGATCTTTATATCAGACAAAGGTAAACCTGAACCTGATGAGGCTCCCTTTAAAAAACTCTGATAATGTAATGGAAAATTAACGTACAATATTTCTGCTTGCTCTAATAATTTCTTATTGGTTAATCCATGTTTTTTTATATAAAAATCTTTCAAGATTTTTAGAGACTCTTGCAACTCCTTTTTCAAGCTACCACCATACTGGACACCCATTTGATAATAATTACCCGATAACACCAATACAGAAATATCTTGATATTTGATTTTTCTGAATTCTGTTTGGATCGTCGAAGCTGATTTTTTTTGACTTAAATCATGTTTGTGCGAAAGCGTTACTGGACTAAAAAGAAGAAGGGAAGAGTACAAAAAAAGTACTTTCCAGCAGTTAGCATGTAACTTATATTTCATTTTGTTTCTTAGGGTGTGTCAACAGTTAACTTTCTCCCTTGGAGGCACAACACTCCATAAGCATGGCTTTTAGATGATTTGATTCTATATTAACCACCTCTTTAATTAAAATATCAATGCCTGCCACCCTATTTAATAAAATTGAACGCTTAGAGTTTCCTTTTTTGCCTAAAAAAAGAGTCAGTTCTGCTACTAAAAGACTTAATGTATAATGTGCAAATAAACTACGAGCAGCAATTGTCGAAAAAATTGCGACCCATATCAAATAAAACTGTGCGTTACCATTAGTTAAGGTTGTATACGTTATGTAGGTAGCTGCTGTCGGTGCAAGCAATGAAATCAAAAAAATGGGTAATTTTACTGCTTGACTTAACTTGGGATAGTATTGATCAAATATCGACTTTTCTCTGTCACTCAACAAAAATCGATGAAATATTTGTCTCAAAGCACCATAGGAAGACATAAAAGTAATAATAAAAAAAGGAGTCTCAGCTATAATAGACAGGATGAAAGCAATGGAATGATTTTGAATCAAATGCTTTTCAATAAATTCTGTAACTAAAAATATCCCCACTATAGTGGCAGAAATCGCGATAAATAAAGCTATTCCTATTAAAATTTTCTTATTAACTTGCTTTTTTCCCGAATACACATGGTTTTCTTTTTTGCTTTCGACAGAAAGCACTGTTTGAAAAAAAGTATAAGTTGTATTTATACTAAGCAGTATCTCAGGATTGCGTTTTAAGTGGCTTAAGCCATTCAAAAAACGTCGTTTAATATCTTCTGATACTGAGTCTAGCGTCTCTTTTTTAGCCAAAAGCAATTTCTTTGGCTGCTTATATTTTTCCATGAGTACCACATACCCATAAAAGCCATACCCATAAAGACACAAAAAAGTAATAACCGATAATATTTGAGCTAAGCCTGCATTGTACTTAATAGATGCATAAACTGGCGCGATGGCAACGAAAAACGCAAGAAATAAGGGAAGTCCTACATAAAGAATATTTTCCATACCCCTTCTATTTTTCCTCGAAAATGATTTTTCACTTTTATAAAACAATTTTTTGGTTGCCTGCAACATAATCCACATTCCATCTGCACCTACTGTCAAAATGATCCCAAACTTAAACAAAACTGACAGTATTTCATGCCAACCACTCCATGGAAAAAACACGACGGCTTTAGAGCTAGCCTCAAGCCAAGGAATACCATATGCTGCTCCAACCAAAAGCAGTAATACTTGCAAGCTGGTCTTAAAATTTGATGTGCACGCAATAGGTTTCTTTGCTAGGCAATGATGCTCTACATAATACTTCAAAGGATTTATGGGCTCACTATTATCTCTCTTCTCAAGTGCATCTTGAAAAAAGATAGCTCCCTTAGAAACAGTTTTTTCTAACATAATTAGTTATTAAATGGTGTGACTTTTTTTCTTTCCTTGTTTTCATATTGCATTTCTTCTTCTATTTCATCTTTTCTTCCAGAGTCGATGCTTGCTGTTTTTTTTGGCTCAAAAAAGTCACTGGTTAAATCAGCTTCAAAAGAAATCTTGATATTAAATTTTTCATTAATGCATTCACTTAGAAGGAAAATAAGGGCTGAGTTATCCCAAAATGAACAATGATCCATACCTTTAAGTACTATCTTTTCAAATTCAATTTCTAACGCTAAAAGCTTTCCACAAAAAGCTTCAACATCACTCCGTAAGGCATCATTTTCACCTACCATAATTTGAGTGGAAGGAAAAAAATTAAAATCATCTGCGTAGTATGGTGAGAATAGATTGGAACTCAACTGCTGCGGATTAGTAAAGTAGTATTGATAGATAGCTTTTAGGAATGAATGCTTCACAAACCTATCATTCACTTCATTTTCTTTATAGCCACTATGCTGAAAAGTAAAATCTGTTTGGGGGCTTATTAATACTTGATGATCAATGGAATAACGGCTACCATATGTAGCACTTGCAAGCTGGATAGCGAGTGTCGCTCCGGAGCTATACCCTACTGTAATGAAATGAGTCTGACTAATTTCAAGCTTCTCAGCATTTTCCACTAAGTATGAGAGCGCCGCATAGACATCTAAAACTGCGTCAGGAAATTTATTCTCTGGTGCTAATCTATAGTTAACTACAGCAACGTTGCAGCCAACATTTTTTGCTAAATGCTCTCCGAGAGCATACTCAACATCATGTATCATCCTTGTAAAACCTGTTCCAGGCAAATAAAGAATAGTCGGCAAATCTATACCTTGAGAACTTTTATATAGTCTCACCCTAAAGTAAGCATTACCTATCACCGTTTTTACTTCTAAATCTTGATAAGCAAAATGAAATGCTTCGGTTAAAAATGAATCACTCATATATTTTTGAGAAATTTCTTTTGCTCGCCTACGATGCGAAATCATAGTTTCAATATAATGGATGTCCTCATAAGGAGTGCCCGGTTGAGTCATTAAGTGAAAAGTATCTGTTGAAATGATATCAGCCACTTTTTTACTCAACAGGCTACTTTCTTCGAAATATAATTTCAGTAGCTGATTGTTTTTCTTCAAAACAGTCACACAATCATCTGAATCAGCCTCCGTTTTCACAAAAATAATATCAATATTATCTGTAGAAAGTTTGCTTAATGCTTGCTCTAACGAGAAATGATGCTCTAACAAAAAACCAGCAATCATGATAGAGTGTTTCATTTCCTCAGCGTACGCTGACACAGCAGTCAGGAGGTTACCGCTGGCTAAAGCAAATCCCACAAAAATACTTGCATCCTCTATCTCCCGCATCACAATCCCATCTATATTTTCCACTCTTTTAACTAAAACGAAGTCTGCCACTTTCTCTGGAGCTTCAATGTCAAGAAAAATTGGAGTCACTAAAACGATAGAAGCTCCTCTTTCAGCAAACGAAGCTACAAGGTGCATTACTTGGTTTTCTAAATTTCCATGGTTTACAGGTGCACATTCATTTAGCTCAATTGTGATAACTACTTTCTTTCCTTCCAAGAAAAAATCGAGCTCACTAGAAGGTGCAGATAACTGACTAGAAGGGGCCCAATCTTTTAAGCTAATGTATCTATTTATTTCCTTAACACAAGCCTCTCCTCCCTCCTCATCATTATTCACTGTAAAAGTATTTAGTGCATCATCATCTGGCAGCTCAAGGTAAGGCATAATCTTTTCTGCATAACCAGGTGTGACATCATCTCCTCTTTTTAAAAGTCTTGAAAACAAGATATCTGCGCTAGATGTCACATGAACAAAAAAGCATCCTGGAAAAGCTTCTTGAATCTCCTCTCGATTTTTTCGCTTGAATAGCGCTTGTGAAAGTACTACAGGAGCATTGTTCGTTACTTTCTTTACCAAAGAAATCCTATCAATCAAAATTTGAGTGAATTTATCTCGCATTTCTTGGGTAAATGATTCCTTATTCTTCACACATTCCTTCATATCATCAGTTAAGGCGTTGTCTCCTTCCAGAAAAGTAAAGCCATAGGCTTTTTCTAAAAGTTTTCCAAGGTAAGATTTTCCCGCACCTGGGAGCCCAAATAGCACAATAACCAAAAACTCACTCCTTAAATGACTATCAATAAATACAAACTGACAATTTTCAAATGACCTAAAAGCATTACACCGGATGATATACAAATTTTGTTCTCAATGTAAATATGATTTTTCCACCCATAGATTCAAATATCTGCAGTGAAATGCTCCCTTCAGGAGCAATTAAGTAGGCGCAAAAGACACCTTTTGTACACCCTCTCACAAGTTAGCTTTCAAACCCACATTTCCAGCAGTTACTCTACGATTGTTAGCCATCCCATAAGCGTACCTAACATTTGCATACAGATCGATACAACGAAAAAGACGAACCGTACCTTCCAGAACAGCCTCTGCAAAACTTCCTCTTAAATCTTGTGAAAAAGAAACTGGATTCAACCCTCCAGGGCTTTGAAAAATAGTCCTCGCCTCTGTATCAAACTCATTCCAAATATTACCTGTCAATGCAAGCGTAGCTGGAGGCCGTTTTCCAATAGGCAGAATACCTTCCTTAGCAAGCCGCAGCCCCACTCTTCCACGGAATGAATTGTTTTGATCAAAATCAATGATTGCAGTTTCGTCCCGAAGCTGCGGCATTCTTATATTTTGATAAATAATTTGTGCTTGAGGCTCTAGGATAAGTGATGTGAAAAGCTTGAATAGAAATGGGTAACCCCCTTCAAGGGATACCGCATAACCTGAAAAGTTTTTTCTAAAATAATCATTTTCTATTGTGGATATCGTTGTACGATAACGTGTCGCTTGAAATACAAAATCCAAATACTGATCACGAGCACCGTAATGTGTCCAATAAGCGCCCACAGTATTTGCATCAGCATCAAGCCTACCCATATGTGGATAAGCCGTAGACTGCTCATCCAGCTTTCCTAAAACACCATAAATACCTGCAAAATCACGACCACCGCCAGGATGAAATACTCGAAACAAGTCCCCACCAATTTGATATGCTTCTTGCGAGTAATTTATATTTTCATTTCTTATGCTTCCATCTACAGCAATAACTCTTGCCCAAAACCCTGATAAAAAAGATTTTTCTTTTAGGTCCTTACAACTTCGCGCTTGCTCTTGAGCGCCTTCACGCTGATGTAAAGTTCCTATGGTTCCTACGGCGTATTCCTGAAGAACAAAAGGAATGACCGGAATCACACGTGTCGTTGCCCGGGTCCGGGTAGAACGTAAATACCAGTTTCCATTATTATTGTTATTGGCATTCCCTAAAAAGAGCTCATATTGATAGGCACCTGCACGAACCGGCGAGCTCAACTGAAAAGCATTTGGGGTAGAAAACCCTGTTTTGATGATGCGAATACCATTTCCAGTTGTCAAAGCCCCCAACCCGTTAAGATTAACCACCTGAATATAAGTCCTTCCACTCGCTGCGCCTGTAATAATGAGCTGATCAGCAGGAGAGTTTGACCCTCCTAGCATCGCTTCTATTATTAAAAGACCACCATGTCCAACGTAGTTGCCATGAATAGTTAAAGTACCTATGGAGTTGCCTGGAGAAATCGTTCCCTGGTTACTCAGGTTTCCTGTAACTAGCCCCGTACCCGCAAGAGTACCTCTCGGCCGGATAAAAGTATGGGATTGAATGGAGCCATTCAGAGATAAAGTACCTTGATTAATGAATGTGTTTCCGGAGTAAGTATTACTCGCATTTAAAGCCAGGGTACCGGCTCCCTTTTTGGTGAGAGAACCCGTTCCTGTAATGGGGCTGTTAACGGTTAAATCAGAATGGGTGTCGAACGTACCTCCTCCCCCATTAATGGTGATGGTACGAGTAGTAGAAAAAGAAGCCGTATTCCTTAAGGTTCCTCCATCAAAGGTTAAAGGACTATTTCCAGGAGACCCTAAACTATTATCTTGGGCAACAGAAAGGGTACCATCAAACAAAGTCCAGGGCGTTGCTTGGTTAGGTGTGTTTGATAATGTCCAGGTACTGGAACCTTGCTTTTCAAAAATCCCAAAATTTCTAAATTGTTGTGTAGAACCAATCTTGGACACATCAAAGGTGCTGGATCCACTTCCTCCCAACACGAATGTATCCGAAGCGCTAAAGGCAACAATATTGCCATTAAAGCTGTACCCATTCCGAAGCTCTAATGTGTTCGTTCCCCCTTGAAATTCAACGGCCGAATATCGGGTAGCTGTATTGCCAGAAAGTCCTCCTGAAATCAGACCCGATGTAATAACTGTAGCATCCACCCCAGCAACCCCAGCACCGCCCTGGCCTTCCTGGCCTCTTTGTGCGGTATTGACGCTGCTTCCGTATGCCCCTCCGCTTCCTCCCTTTACAGTACCTGTATTCATTAAGGTGGAATCATTTTTTATATAAACGCCATAACCACCAGCGCCACCACCGCCGCTACCGCCAAGACCAGTAGAAAATCCTCCCTGCCCTCCATTACCGCCAGAAGTCGTACCTACATTCGTAGAAGTACCTCCACTGCTTAAAACAGCGCCGATACCACCACCGCCGCCTCCACCAGCTCCAGCAGGAGTTCCTATCTGACCGCCAGTTTGCCCATTGCCGCCACTCCCTCCAAGAGAGCCATCAGCACCACCATCACCACCAAAATTTTGTATGTTACTGCCTGTACCACCAGCACCTCCTGTACCATTATACCCTCCTCCTCCGGCACCTGTAGTACTAAAGTTGCCGGCAGAACCACCCCCTCCACCAGAACCTACAGAGCCACCACCGCCACCGCCACTGGTACTGGCAGTATCCCCGAAAACGCCAGCCCCCCCTGTGGTTCCATCAAAACCACCACCGCCGCCGCCGCCCATACCGGTATTACCAGGGCCAGGATCCCCTCCAGCTCCTGCTGTGGCCCCGCCTCCAGAACCACCAAAACCACCGCCATTAGCTCCTCTCCCTCCATCCCCGCCTAAAGCAGCAAAGGTTTGAACAGGAACAAACAGTAACGAAGTTAAGGCAAAAATGAAAAAGAGGGTTTTGAATGGTGTATGTTGCATCAGTTATCCTTTTTGGCAAGCTAGACTAAAGGGGGGTATTTTATCCCTTTTTAAAACAAGTTCCCAGGATTTAAAAAATTTAACAGCTGCTCCCGGTGAATATTTTTTGAATAAGACTTATAGAGACTAGAGATTTCAGGGTGCAAGAAGCCATCCAGGCAAAAAGCTGGTTATTTGAAAGAAAATAAAATGCTCAAGGTATTAATCGAGGAAAGAAGGGGCAGTCATAAATCAGCAGTTTATAGTAGATCAAAGCTAGGAAGTATCAGGCATTAAACTCGTGCCTTTATGTCCATAAGCTAATGAGTTCCATAAAGTTTCTAAATCACTAATGAAAAATTGAAAAAAGTAACTGCGCTTACGTTCCCACAGACTTTTTTTAGAGTGTAACCTGGCCAATGCTCTTGCAAATAGCTTGCAACCCAGCTGCTGAAGCTGGTCAACAAAAAAAGCGATGAGCATTAAGTACGCAAATACGGTACTTAAATATTTATATCCATGCCCGAAATTATGTTCGAATTGATAGCCTTGATTTTTGAGGGTATTAAAGGTTTCGTTTTCTATTTTATATCGTGTTCGTCCTCCTCTCATGATGGTATAAACATTTTTTTTAGATAAAGGGATGTCGGTTACCCAAACCCAGTGCTGCTCACTTTTTCCATTTTTTTCCCAGTATTCCAATACATTCACCCAACAGTCTGGGTGGGAATCATTAAGAATATGACCATTAGCCCATTCAAAACGATGGCTTATTTTACCCTCTTGAATTTCAAGTTGTTCTCTGGGCAAAGCACGAAACTCTGAAAATAAATATTTTAAATCTTTTTCTTTGGCTACCAGAATAAAACGATGATCATCGATTTTAAGACGCTTAATAAAGGGGCCATCTGGATAAAGACCGTCGCCTGTAATAATCACTTGAAGGCGGGGATGTTCTCGTTTCAAATGAGATAAAAACCTTTGTGCAGCGTTGTGCTCACAGTCGTTTTTCTTGCTCCCATCTGTCTTCATAATGGGTTCTGGCGCAAAAGGAAGGACTACTTTTTGGTCAGGATGAGCAATGACTCCTGAGAGCATTTGATGGTAATAACTGACCGTCCCATCTTTGTGATGTTTCTCACAGCATTGTTCGCAGTGGATTTCTTTGGAAAAAAAATAACCTGTTCCATCCAAAGGCACTAAATAACGGCCTTCATAATATTTGAATAATTCCAGTCGTTTGCTTCTTTGGCATTGAGCTAGCAATTGTTTAAATGTCCTGCGTAATTGGGATGGATCAGCTAGGTCAAGGCGTTCACGCATCTGGGTATCTGATGGAACTTCCGATAAGCCATAAACATGCTCTAAGTTATGGCGAATGATATCTTCTCTTACGTGCTGATCAAATTGAAGTAATGATGGGTACTTCAGACTAAAAAGCGCATATCCAGACAGTAAACAATCTTTTAAACTTAATGCACCTTTTCGCAAAGTGGGGTCAGCTATTTTTGAAAAACTCTCTTTTACCGTACCCAATAACTCTACGCAGCTCAGCAAACTCATATCCTGTTCCTTTTTTAAAAAAACAGGATAACTGATTTAAAGTCTGCGAAAAATATTTTTTGATTCAGCCTAAATCTCTTTTAATTGGGGCCTCTAAATATTCGCCGGGAATCCCTGAAAATTTAACTTAATTTCAGCAATTTTCAACTGCAGAACCCAGGCTCAAAAACACACCGCTTCAGATGCTTCTTGAGACAAAATCACTTCAATAAACGCCAACCCATACCGCTCCAGTTTTCTTTCCCCCACCCCAAACACCATAGAAAACTCATGTAATGTTCTGGGTTTTCTCTCATAAATATCCATCAAACTACTATCATGAAAAATAACATAAGGAGGAACCCCCTGTTCTCTTGCTAATGCCTGACGCTTACTTTTAAGCGCCTGCCATAACGTATCATCAGGGACTTGAACACGCTTCTCTTTCAACTCAGGATTTACCAAACGCTTTAATTTCTTTTGAGGCTTTTCCGCGTCTTTTCGGAGGAAAATCTGAACTTCCCCTCGAAGTAATGGACGGCTTTTTTCGGTTAGTTGTAAACTGCCATACCCGGCTACATCTACGGTCAGAAAATATCCAGCGACTAACTGGCGATAAATACTTTGCCATTGACGCTGTGAATATGCCTTGCCAATACCAAAAGTAGAAACCCGGTCATGCCGAAAGCGCTGAATTTGAGGTGTACTTTTACCTAAAAGTACATCAATTAAATGTTTTACCCCAAACCGTTGTCCTGTTCGAAAAACACAAGAAAGTGCCATCTGAGCAGCGACTGTACCATCCCAGGTCTCAACAGGCTCAAGACAGTTATCACACTGTTTACATGGCCCAACATAAGTCTCCCCAAAATAATGTAATAACACCTCTCTCCGACAAAGCGTTGTTTCACAAAAGCCCAGAAGCGCTTCCAACTTGCGGCTCTCAATACGCTTATATTGGTCACTGGCCTCAGACCCATTGAGCAGCTGGCGCAAAGCCACCACATCACCAAACCCATAAGCCAGCCAAGCATTCGCTGGTAACCCGTCTCGCCCTGCACGACCTGTTTCCTGATAATATCCCTCCAGGCTTTTGGGTAAATCCAGGTGCGCGACAAACCGCACATTGGATTTATCAATGCCCATGCCAAAAGCCACCGTTGCAACCATAATGCAACCTTCTTCCTGAATGAAACGCTGCTGATTTTTTTTCCGTACTGCATTGCTTAAACCTGCATGATAGGGATATGCATCCCAACCATTTTCTCTCAACCATTGGGCCGTCTCTTCGACACGCTTTCTGGATAAACAATAGATAATCCCGGAATCTCCTCGATGCTCTCGTTCCAAAAAGAGTCGGAGCTGATCTTTAACCGATTGTTTCTGTACAATCCGATAATGAATATTAGGGCGATCAAAGCTGGAAACAAATTGTCTCGCTGTTGAAAGGTCAAGCTTCTCAATGATTTCTTTTCGAGTTACCTCATCTGCTGTCGCGGTTAATGCTATTCTGGGAACCTCTGGAAACCGCTCATGAATCACCGAGAGCTGTATATACTCTGGCCGAAAATCATGTCCCCATTGTGAAACACAATGGGCTTCATCAATTGCAAACAAAGCAATAGGCACACCCTCCAAAAGCGTCAAAAACTGAGGCATCAACAGCCGCTCAGGCGCAACATAAAGCACATCAAGAGAGCCATTTAACATAGCCTCTTTTACCGATCTGGCTTCTGAATCTTTCAAACTGGAGTTTAAAAATGCGGCACGTACCCCTAGCTGAAGCAAAGCTTCTACCTGATCTTGCATCAAGGCAATTAAAGGAGAAATAACGACACCCATACCCTGCCGAACCATGGCTGGAATTTGATAACACAACGACTTCCCACCCCCAGTTGGCATGAGCACAAAAGCATCCTTTCCTGCAATAAGATGCTCAATGACAGCCGCCTGGTTTCCACGAAATTCAGCGTAACCAAACACCTGGTTCAGAATTTTTTGAACATTTGTCATAAAATATACGCTTTTATTAGGGTTTAAGGATGTTGCCTAGAGCGTGTTGTCACGAGATTTTTTAGCCACAAACTGCGTATAATGTGGCAAATTTTAAGCAAGTTTTCGTCACATATGCTTTATATGCTTCCTCAAACTTTCCACAAACAGCCGAATTGCTTCCCAATAACGTTGACCAGCAACGGCGACAAAATCATTATGATGGGCACCCTCTACAAAAAGGGGTGGAGCGGGCAGTCTGATTTTTTTCAGCAATTTTCGCCCATGCCAAACCGGCACAATGTTATCTTGCTCCCCATGCATCAACAAAATAGGCTTGGAAATAAGGCCTATCTTTTCCAGGTTATTAAAAGGATCCCAGGGTAACAAGGGCCACTTTGTCATGACTCGAAAAATACTGACAAAAGGGCTTTGTAAAATCAAGCCCGCGATGGGTTTCCGAAGAGCCAACTCAATGGATGGGCCAGAACCAATCGAAGCACCGTAAAGAATAATGTGCTCGGGTGGAATGTGTAGTGTTTGGGTTAAATACTGATAGGCTGCTTCAATATCTAGGTAAGTATTTTTCTCAGTAGGGCGGCCTTCACTGGTGCCATAACCTTGATAATCATAAGCTAGCACAGAAAATCCAAAATTTCTTAAGCTCAGCAAATGCGTATAGATTGTCCCAATGTCTTCTGCATTGCCATGACTATATAACAGAGTATATTGGGCTTGAGGGTTAGGCAAATATAGAGCCGAAATCTGTTTTCCATTGGCTGTTTTGAGTTTGAGTATTTCCTGATTATCCCGATACGTTGAAGGCGGATGAAACATCAGACGATCCACTACCCATTGACTCACAAAAATCAACATAAGATAGAAAACCAAGAGAAAGGAAACAAAGTAAATCATCTTTTTAATCCACACCTAAAGCACCCTCAAACTGTAATGATGGATCTGATTTTCCATGTTTTCCAACCAATGCTTAATAGATTGACTTTTCTCCAGAGAAAGCATTCCATCATGAACAAGATCAAAAGCCAGCATCTTTTTAATGACCCCTCTCATTTGATGTTGATGGTATTGGGACACATGAAAATGATCACACAGTTTTTTGATCCAGTTTGCTTCCTCTTCCGTGATCTCACTAACCTGACTTGCCAAACATTTGATCCGTTTTAAGAAAAAATCTACTGTATCCAGATGCTGTGATATCCAGGATTTTACCTGAACTTGATTCAATTGGGTAAAATCCTGATACTGATTATCCGAAATGATTTTCAATGAATGCACTAATTCTAGGGACGTAAAACGGGCGGCTGTTTGATAAAAGCCAAATCCTTCCATATCCAGCAATGATCCTGCCTGGGCCAATGCCGGTTGGTCTAAAGTAACCAAAGCTTCTGTTTCGAGCTGAAAATAGCTCAGTGCCATAGGATAAAAGGAGTGACCTTGATCATTGGACACTTTATGGATCAGGCGCAAATCACCAATTGACACATCAAAAGCCCCCGCAATGCCTAGATTGACAAAAGCGAGCGTCTCATTTGGGTAATGACTGGCAGCAAATGCAGTTGCCGCCGCCACATTGATCGTACCCACACCAGAAATGATCAAGGAAAGTGCCAATGCTGAATTTTGATAGAAGGTAAAAGCATGAACTTCCTGTGCTTTTTTTAATTGAAAACGATCAATTAAAGGTCTTGCCTCGCAGAGAAGTGCAGTTACCAAGATGATTTTGGTGGGCATATATACTTATCTTTATGTGTTGCTTATGTATAAACTTAGCTATAAGATGCCAGATTTCCTCAAAGAGAAGAATACCCTATGCAGCATTTTTTATTTAACTTTTCCAATTTTGTTGGAATCGTTGGTGTCTTTATGGTTTTAACCGCTTATCTTTTAGTGCAAGTAGGAAAACTTCAGATTGACTCCCTGTTTTTCTCTTTAAGTAACCTCATTGGCTCTCTGTTGATCGTCTTTTCATTGATCTTTCACTGGAACTTATCTTCCTTTATTATCGAAATCGTGTGGGCAGCCATTAGTTTAATGGGGTTAATTCGAGTTCTCTTGCGCAAGAAAAAGAGCTAATCTGTTTGAAGAAAGAGAGTATCTACCATTTCCATTTTCCTTTAATGGAAGCGAGGCCAACCTAGCTGTTTTGAAGATTTATTCGCTCTATTTTTTTGTTTTCAGGTTCCAATGACTCTAGCTGGTTCTGTCGAAAATATTTTATTGAGCTCAATTTGTTTTTCTCAGGGCGCAGTTACTCAGCGAGTGCATAACGGTGCCGTTTTGTAACCCCTTCATCGGAAAAAATCTAAATAAACAATGCAAAACAAAATGTTATAAATAGTTCGTTGTATTTGGCACCATATCTAAACATACCCCTAGACCTAAAGCCCACCTTGACAAGGCTTCATTAAAAAATAAAATGAATATCAATTGAGGAGAAACATCATGAAAAGACATTTTGAAGAAACACTTAAAAAACCTGAAGACTTAGAATCACCAGTTTTTACAGAGGAAGGGCTAACTCAAGAAGAAATAATAACAATTTTAAGCTTCAATACATACGATGAAGAACGCTTCGTTAAGATCATTCAATGGATTGATCTTCAGCCTACCGATGAATCTAAATTATCTGCCCTTATTTTTTCAGCGAGAACTACAGGTTGTGATGACCTGAAAAAACAAATTAGCAGACATTTTCGTGAAGAATTTAGACGTTTGAAGAATTCAGTCGGTCTTGCTCCATCTGACAAGGAGATTGTTAGAAGAAAATCTGTTTTTTCACTTAGAAAAATAGAGAAACAAATAGATGAAGATTACATTCACTCTATTTTAAATGAGCCTTATCTTGATTCATTGGAAAAAGATGTAGACACCATTTTTTCTTGGCTGAAATCAAGAGTTACCTACCAAGAAAGAGAGTACGCTTTGTATCTAATAATTACCTGTAAAAACAAAGCGCTTTATAAAAAAATATCTGCCATTTTAGAAGCAGAAGCAGCTAAGCTTTTAAGTGGAGATCATCCATATACTGAAAACAGCTTCAATATTATTTTAGGCTGGATATATACAAAAAACATCAGAAAAAACTTTACCATCCTTCAGTCTATGCTTTGCTTAAAAGGGAGCTTGAAACAAGAGTTGATGGAATGGCTTTCAGATAAAACAAAACGATTTGAAGAAATTCTTCAAAAAACGGATATAGAATATAAGGCCCTGTTTCAGAAAAATATGATAGAAATTCTAGATAGGGCACGGGCAAAAGGTGAGCATCAAAAGCTTGCGGAATATCAAAAAACAGCAGAATCTGGAAAGCTTAATAGTGAAGGAAGTAATGCTTTAATGGATTTAATTATTGAAAAAACTCTTACCCCTGATGCACATGACTTGATTGATTTCTTGGAAATGAATCCAGGCATAGAGAAAGCTTTAATGGAACAGATTGTCATCTCAACTCAAAGCACCATGCTTTTAATGCGCCTAAAAGATGCATTACAAAAATTAATTAGAGCAGCTAACGAACATCGTTTAATTAATGAACTAAACAATAGGACATCAAGCAACAGACCCGCATCTTCAAATGTTTGGTCTTCAGGCCAAACTTACTTCTCTCAAACAATCCCAAGCAAAATTTTTCTAGAGCAGGCAGAATATAATGATATAAGCCCAGTTTATTCGGATCACGAGATTAGTAAAGTGATTAGGGCAAACATAGAGGCAAGCGATTTTAACTATTTTGAAAATCATCATTATTTACTTCAAGGAGACCAGGAAGGTGGAATGTTTCATTGCTCAGAGAAAAACCAACCTTATTGGGTGGCAAGTGTACCGCCTGTAGATTCTTCAATGGACCGTATATCTTACTTTCAAGGGAGTGATAATAGCTCCATCTCTGTTTCTAGTTTATCTCTTCGCCATTGTTTTGATAAAAAGACTATTACAGCAAAAGATCACTTGGCTGATCTTCTAGAAAGCCTCCTTGATGAATTAGAGAAAAGTACCTTTACAAATAAACAAGAGATTGTTGATTATTTAGATAGAATACATGCTTTGACAGGTACCCGATGGGAATCAGTAAGAGAGATTCTTGATGAACATGAAGATGATGCCCTAGATGAGATTAAGATTGCTTTAGCACTGAAGTGGAGCAGCATTCCTCAGCCTACTGATGTTATGGAAGAATTAATGCCTAAAATGCTATCAGCAGTTGAGACGCAAGCAAAAATTTTAATCCCCTATAATGTGAGTACAGAATATCACTGGAAGACGTGTGAAATTCAAATTATAAAATCAGACACACATTATGATGTGCATGTTTATATGCATGATCCATATGGAGGTGGGCGACCAAGTGAAGTGGATATGAAAGAAATAGAAAGTATCATCGGAGAACGAATTACATCATTTCAAAATGACGCAACGATAAATTTTTTTGCTAAAGAAAGCACATTTAATGCGCGACAGGATCCAAAAGATAAAACGTCTTGTGGCGTAGTCTGCATAAGAGATTTTTTAAAAAGAATCCACGGTAAGTCTCTTGATATGGATATTCCTTATCCTGTTGGAACCAGGGAACAAAGAGAGGAAGATGAGCTCCTTATAAATTCAATGGAAAAGTGCAATATCAATGGAGGGTACCAAAAATGAGGGTTCTAGAATTGCTTTTGGATGTTGTCCCCGCAGTCGTGAAAGCACCGTCAAGTTAACTTGACGGTGCCCAACATCTTCCTTAATACATAATTCAAAATGCCGCCATGTCTGTAATAGTTAACTTCATCAAGTGTATCTAGGCAGCAGATCAGATCAATCTCTTCAGCTGCTTCTACATTTTGACGGTGGATCACGGCTTTTACTCTCATTCGAGGTTTAATTTCCGCTTTCAGACCAATAATATCGATCTTTTCAGAACCATCCAAATCTAATGTCTGTCTATTAACGCCTTGTGGAAACTCCAGAGGCAGCACCCCCATGCCGATTAAATTCGATCGATGGATTCGCTCAAAACTTTCTGCTATGACTGCCACAACCCCCAGCAACTTAGACCCTTTAGCAGCCCAATCTCGCGAAGAACCTGTTCCATATTCTTTGCCCGCGATGACCACCAGAGGTACATTTTCTGATTGATATTGCATAGCAGCATCATAAATGGAAAGTACTTCTCCGTCTGGGAAATGCTTTGTGTACCCCCCTTCTATGCCCGGCACCATTTCATTCCGAATACGAATATTGGCAAACGTTCCCCGCATCATCACCTCATGGTTACCACGACGCGCGCCATAGGAGTTGAAATCCTTAATCTCAACATCATGCGCTAACAAATATTTTCCTGCCGGGCTATCTGGTTTGATCGCACCTGCTGGAGAAATATGATCAGTGGTAATACTATCCCCCAGTAATGCAAGTATTCGCGCTTCATGAGTATCCTGAATTGGCTCTGGCTCAGCTTTCATACCCTCAAAGAAGCTGGGATGTCGAATGTAGGTAGAATCTGCTTGCCAGGCATATGTTTCGCCTTCTGGAATGCGCATCGTCTGCCAATCCTGATTTCCTGAAAATACATCCGCATATTGTTCACGAAACATTTGGCTACTGATCTTCGTTACCGCTTCAGCCACCTCTGCATTCGAGGGCCAAATATCTTTCAAATAAACCGGGTTTCCTGATGAATCCTTTCCTATCGGCTGTGTGGCAAGGTTGATTTGTGTGGTCCCAGCAAGCGCAAAGGCAACGACCAGTGGTGGAGAAGCGAGCCAGTTTGCCTTCACTTGTGGATGAATACGCCCTTCAAAGTTACGGTTGCCTGAAAGAACAGCTGATACGATGAGATCTTCTTTAGAAACTGTGTCTGCAACAGGCTCTGGTAAAGGCCCAGAATTCCCAATACAAGTAGTACACCCATACCCCACCAAGGAGAAACCCAGAGTATCCAGATAGGTTTGAAGTCCCGCTTCTTCCAGATAACGCGTAACAACCAAAGAACCTGGAGCTAAGGAGGTTTTAACCCAAGGCTTACATTGCATGCCTTTTTCTACGGCCTTTTTAGCCGCTAATCCAGCAGCCATCAGCACACTAGGATTCGAAGTATTGGTACAACTGGTAATGGCAGCTATTACAACATCACCATGTCTCAAGTCAAAATCTGAGTCAGTTTTAAAGGTCTTTTCCTTCTCTGAGCTTCGCCCAGCATCTTTCAATAACTGATCAAACACTTCAGGTAATTGAGCAAAAGATACCCGGTCTTGTGGACGTTTAGGGCCGGCCAAACTGGGCTCAATGTCATTTAAGTTCACTTCCAGTGTTTCAGTAAAGCAGGGGGCTTCACTCTGAGCATCATGCCAAAGTCCTTGAGCCTTGGTGTAAGCCTCAACCAATGCAATGGTATGCGCATCCCGACCTGTGAGACGCAAATACTCTAAGGTCATTGCGTCAATCGGGAAAAAGCCGCAAGTTGCTCCATATTCTGGCGCCATATTGCCAATGGTTGCTCTATCTGCCAAAGGTAAATCTTGTAAACCCGGACCATAGTATTCTACAAACTTCCCTACGACCCCTTTTTTACGAAGCAACTGTGTAATAGTGAGCACAAGATCTGTCGCGGTGACACCTTCACGTAACTTACCAATCAGCCTAACGCCAATCACCTCTGGAATCACCATGGAAATCGGTTGACCTAGCATTGCAGCTTCAGCTTCAATACCACCAACACCCCAACCTAATACACCCAAGCCATTGATCATGGTGGTATGACTGTCTGTTCCTACCAAAGTGTCTGGAAATGCCATTTCTCGCCCTTGAATCGTTTGAGTCCATACACCTTTCGCTAAAAACTCAAGATTCACCTGATGGCAAATACCGGTATCGGGCGGCACTACACGAAAATTTTGAAATGCTTTCTGGCCCCAACGCAAAAACTGATAACGCTCATGATTTCGCTCCATTTCCATTTTGGCATTTACTTTCATCGCATCTGTAACATCGTATGCATCCACCTGAATGGAATGATCAATCACCAAATCTACCGAATAAAGCGGATTAATACTCTCAGGATCACCTCCCATTTTCTGGGTAGCATTGCGCATGGCAGCCAAATCGACTATGGCTGGCACCCCAGTAAAATCTTGCATTAAAATCCGGGCTGGAAGATAAGCCACCTCATGGTGAGAGTGCCGCTTTTGAAGCCAGGCCCCCATAGCCATAATATCTGCTTGAGTAACACTGACATCATCCTCATGACGCAGTAAATTTTCTAACAAAATCTTAAGGGAATAAGGCAACCTGGAAATATCCTTCAAACCTGCTTCTTCTGCGGCAGGAAGGCTAAAATAGTCATAATCTTTTCCATTGACAGTCAAAGTACGTTTTGTGTTTAAGGCATCTTTGGATTTCATTGAAAACTTCCTAAATTGGAGCGTATGGTTAACAGATATGCATTCATTATGGCTCTAACTGAATCTGAATGTCTAACTCAGAAAGAATTGAGTTCGCGATAAAACAATTTTGGTGAGCCCTCTCTTGTAACTTAAGCAAAGCAGCCTCAGTGGGTTGAACACCTTCAAATTTAATGGTGGGCCTTAACTTAATCTGCGTCATACGCATTTTTTCAGAATGATCTCTACCTAAAACGCCAACGCTCTCATCAGAATAGCGCTCGATGTTATACCCCTGCAAGCTTGCCACGGCAAGGAAGGTTTGCATAAAACAAAAAGCAACGGAAGCAATTAATAACTCTTCTGAATTGGGATATTCTGCCTTTCCAAAATATTGTGGCGGATTTGATAGCTTAATGGAAGTTCCATAATTAAAATGTAAAAGGGCTTCCCGATTATAAACGGTATATTCAAAGCTTTCCGTTTTACGCTCCCATTCAATTCTGATCCGATCTTCCAGTATAACGGTTTGCGACTGCTTTCTATGTTGATGCTCTTCAGAGGTACCCCAGGCAGGCGCATCACTTGCAGGAAAAGACTCCTCTAAAGCCTCATCCATCTTTTTTTGAGCTGAGTTATCGCGACTGGCCATTCCTTTTCCTCCTAAACATGTTAAATCATTGAGCGTTAAGCTCTTTGTAAGTACTCACCCGTCATGCGAGGAGCTTAGTAACGTGGCAATCCAGATCCAAGCTTCTGTCTGGATTGCCGCGCTTTGCTCGCAATGACGGGTGAGTAGTTAAAACGCTTTTTTTATTATAGGTGAGAATTCAAGACACATCAGGAATGAATCTTTTTTTTGCCTTCTATGCAATTTATCACCCGTTGCTGAACTTCTTCTACCGTTCCCAAACCGGAGACAGATAAAAACTTAGGTTTAGCGACGGGTTGTAAAGCTACGCTCATGCCTTCCTGCTCTTGACGGCAACCAGATTCAGATAACTCTTTATAATACTCAACGAGCGGTTGTGTTTGCTCATGATAGACTGCCAACCGTTTTCGCACGGTTTGTTCCCGATCATCTTCTCTTTGTACCAGATCTTCCCCCGTTTCATCATCTTTACCTGGAACTTTAGGGGGATGATATAGATCATGATAAATCCTGCCGGATGCAGGATGGATTAAGCGCCCACTTAAACGCTCTATAATCTTTTCATCTTCCACCCGAATTTCCAACACATAATCAATTGGCACCTGATGCTCCTCCAGTGCTGTTGCTTGAGCAATGGTTCGAGGAAAGCCATCCAGCAAAAATCCGTTCTGACAATCTGGTTTATCAATGCGGTCTTTAACCAGTTCAATCATCATTTCGTCTGAAACCAGCTCCCCAGACCGCATAATGTGTTTAATTCTGTTACCCAAAGGGGTTTCTTCTCGAGTTGCCAAGCGTAACATATCCCCTGTTGCTATTTTAGGAATATGATATTTTGCAGATAAGAAATCCGCCTGAGTTCCCTTCCCAGCACCCGGTGCCCCTAGCAATATAAAGCGCACATAACCTCCTGATAGAAAATCATAGTGTAGCGTGTGTTTTCAATTTATTATTTTTGAACTCAAAAAGTAAATTGAAAGCACACCCTAATATCCTGTACTCGACATCGGCATAGGAAAAAAGCCGATTCCAATCAGAGCAAGACCCGTAAAAAAAAGAAAAAAAACCAAACTTAAACGAATGTGCTGGTGCCTACGATATTCTACATATTTAAGCACACTAGAAACACTCAACCCAACACCCATGACAAAACAAATTCCATGTATTAGCCTGGCTGCATAATAAGCCGGCTGTCGCAGCTCATGAGCTATTTGTCCAAATGAAGCTGCTTGACAAGGCAATGCAAAAAACAAACATATTAAAATAAAAAAGGTTGAAAATGCTACCGTTGAATGTCTCATAAAACTTTTATCTTTCTTTGTATCAAGACTCATTATCTTAAATTCATCAGTTGAAAACGTAGCGAGAAGAGCTAAGGCGCTGAAAAATCTTTCGCAGATCCAGTGCATTAGACCTTCGCAGTAGTTTCCAACTGATGAATTTAAGATTATACTACCATTTATAAGGACTCAGGGCATCGAAATGCATTCAAAATACCTGAAATCAATGGGTTAACTTCCGTGTCAACCACCAATAATCCACTCAATCTTTCATGATCCAGATCAAATACTACATCTAAGCGCTTCGAGTCTAAAGAAGTCCCCAGGCGAGCTTCATCGAGCAACCGGAATAACGCCCATGGCCCTTTTTTCAAAAGATACACCAGACGCCCCTCTTGCCCCCCCAATATTTCTATTGAGGCAATATAAGGGGGTTGACCTGGCCACATAAACGTTTTTGCCTTACTGCCTCGACCAAAATAGTTGACAGATTGATCATTCAATTGGAATATTCCCTCACTGGCCCTGCCTTTAAGGCTTGTCAGCTCAACAGAAAACTGAAAAGCAGGCACTGTATCTTGATGAGAGAAGAACATTTTTTTTATGAGCATCCCTCGAATAAACGCTTCCAAAGTAGACTGGGCTACCCCCAAATCTACACCATCTACTTTTCTCCATTCCCAATAAAACTTGTGTTGATCCACAAAAAATTGAATGTACCGTTCAAAAAATTGTGTCAACAGCCCATCCTGTGAAAAAAACTGTGTCATATCTTCCAGAGTAACTTCTGCTGTAGCCTTTTGGAATAAAGGGTATCGATCTTTTAGGTATTCCTCATAAAAAGGGAATACTAACGCTTTCCATTTTTCATTCAAATAAACTCGAGTCTGCCCAAGTACTGAACGCCAAACCACATCAGCCAGTTGTGTAAAGCTTTCTCTCATAGGGGTAGGTAACGAATCTGCAGTTTGTTTAAGCTGCGTGATCGGATCTTTTTCTCCATTGTCTTCCATCCGCATTCTGGCAGCGATAAACGCACCCGAATGTGAATCCATAATCACTGAAAGATATGCATCCATATTTTTTAATGCATCTTGTACGGGTAAAGCTTTCCATTGGGCAATGACACCGTTTATTTCCCCAAAATCAGGGGTTACAGATTGATTAAATTCTGGAAAATTTGGGATAGAGCGTGTGTTTTGGCGAATGGGTGTCCAATCCATATCGGATAGCTGTTTCGTTAAGTCAGCCAGCTTCTTAAAAGTATCCGAACCCATCGGATCCATTTGCACATTTATATTTAATAGTTTCTGCCAAAAACCATGATATTGCTTCAGATAATAAGCTTTTGCCTGAGCAATGATGACTTTCTGTCGATTTTTTTGAAAACCTTTTAACAAAGGCTCAGGGGTTTCTTGAATCACAGCATCCCCTTTTGAAAGCTGATGATAAATTTCCGGTATCTTCGTATCATGGACAGTCTTAACATGCTCCCTCGTAAACAAGGCCGGTGGTTGGCTGTCTTTTAAATACCAGAGCGGAAAATCTGCAGGAGAATCTGAAACGCCCTTTAAAAAATCAGCACTTAACACAGCAAAAACTAACTGATTCATCGGTAGCTCGTTCAAACGCGTCCGTGTTTTTTTGATTAAGCTCGCATTTAATGACATCTCTTCCTTTCGAACCAGCATCTCACTCAAGTATCGAAGCAAATCTTTACGATAGGAAAAAGGTGTTCCTTGCAAATTGGAATCCCAGTAGGTTTTAAACCAATTCTGGATAAACTCAGCATTTCGCTGTATTTTTCCACCCAACATTAAATAAACTGCCAATGTACGATAATAGTCACTGGGCGTGCTTTCTGGTGTATTGAGCACAGTTTCCAAGGCTTCCTTTAACTGCCTAGAAAATCTTGAAGTTAATAGCTTAAAGTAAGTAGAATCAATGGATTGATATAGACGCTCTAAGGCGCCCAAATAAACCCCTCCCAACTGTTCTTTTCTTTTTTTCTGCAGCCGCTCACGTGTTTGATTCAATCGATTTAACGTATTCAGCAAATCCTGACTCTTTTCATCAACCTCCTGCAACCAACCTCCGGTTTCTTGAGCCAACAACAATCCTTTTTGATAATGTTGATAACCTAACACCAGGATCCCCATCAAAAAGAACGTTGACAACGCATAAACAAAATAATGAGAAATTGGTGTTTTGGGTTTTATCTGATAAACCGTTTTTGTATTCAAAACCTGGTTAAACAGACTCTCGATAAAAAAGCGCTTATGGCTGGGTTGTACAGATAAACCCGCACCTCTTAGCCTCTGAGAAGCCAAAGGAAAGTCATGCTTTTCTTCCTGATCAAGGTAATTCACGGGACGCCCTTTTTGAAGACTGCTGGTAAAATACAGCCCCATCAAATTAAGATGTGCCACTTCACTTAAAGCTTTAACCAGCTCTCGAGTATTTTCTTTGAGCGCAGCCAATTGTAAAGGGAAGTGCTTAATCAGCAATTTTTTATCGACTTGACGCTCTTGATGCAGCCGCCAAATAACCCGTTGATTCAAGCGTTGGATCAACGCATCAAATTTCTCTTCAAACTGACTTAAGAAGTCTTGTTGAATCATCGCACCTGAAAAGTGGAAACCAAATATTTCTTTTTGCTCCTCTATACCCAAATCTTCAAAAAACTCAACAAAGCCGGCAATAAAGTCGCATTGTGTTAATGAAACATAGACAGGCACATTATGAATATAAGGATTGATCGCCTCTAACGTTTGTTTGATCATCTCAATCTGTTTTGAACCAGATTGGCTATATTTAAGATCAAACGCCACAATGAGCCCGTGAATTGGAGGTTTTCCATGAACCTGAGACAAGTGCTTCATCCAATCTGCCCAGACATCTGGGGTATATCGCCCTGTCATATCTAGAAAAACCGCCTGATTTGCAAACAGCCACTGGCAATGCTGTGTAGGATGAGCTAACAAGACTTCCCGCCCCTGAATATCGATAAAGGATAGTCCACTATTAAGCAACAAGCTGGTTTTTCCAACCCCACTCGCGCCCATGACGATATACCACTGAGGGGTTTCTTTTCTTTTAAACAAGCGTGAAAAAAAAGTTCGAGGATTTTTTTTCTTCAAAAAAGCCATCGCCTGGCTTAAATCACGCTTTAATATTTCAATGGCGGATCTCATAAAAGCACTAGGGTGTGTTTAGGGTGTATATTCAATTTATTTTTTTCTACAAGGCGAAAATTTATTTAATTGACCCATTATCCTAGATTCAGCAATTGAAAACTACTGCGAAACGCTAAGATGCTGAATCTAGGATTATATGCGCTTTGTAACAAAAAAATAAAATTAAACTTAGGCAACCAAACGGCCTAATTGATGAAATAGAGGGGTAAGCTTTTCTCCAATTTGATGATTAATAACGACCATCGTTAACCCTGCAAACAGACTCAAAAAAAAGGGAAAAAACAGTAGCCGCATTTTGGGCACTGCCTTGCTGAACAATAGTCGCATTCCTCCAGCCTCCCCTAAGCATAAGCTTTTAGAAAAATCGCCTCGCACTGAACGAATATGATGATATAAATGATCAATAATAATAGCGAGATCCTTATCTCCTTCCACCTCATGCCGGTAAGGCCCTTTAAAACCAAAACTTAAGCACAAATAAATCATCTCAAGCAAATCAATATGAGACTGAGAGTGATCTAAACATCGCTTCAAAATTAAAAAAAAGCGATCGCCAGAAGGCTCAAATTGAAAAGCACTCAACAGCCCTTCCTGCAACCAGGATTTTTCTCTACCTAAAGGGGAACTCTCTAAATATTCATCGATCCAAGCGCATAACAAGTAGCGAGCAGCCAAAACCAGATTAGGCTGATAACCAGCCTCCTTGGCATAGTAAGCAAAGCACTTCACTTTATTCACCAATTCCTGCTGCAATGCTTGTGCCTCTACCCGATAACGCGTTTGTTCTAACTGAAAAATACGCATAAATAAAAAAGTCGCTGCACCAACCAAAGGATTTAAGTCCTGACCTAAAGCCTCTCGTTTCAGCTCGGTCAGCAATGTCTGAAATTCATCAGCATGGGTATCTGTCACATCAAATGACTCAGGGTTAAACCAACCTAAATTTTGCCCAAAAGCAACATAATCAGATGTTTCCGGCCTTGGAGACAGAATTTTAAAATCATCGAGTAATTGTGTCATAAAAATAGCCTAAAGGAAGCAAGATTTATCATAACACTGCCAAGGCTACCATCAAAGGGTTTGAAATTAAAAAGCGCGAAGAATGAAATACAGACCGCTGCGTTCTACGCCCAGCAACTGACATTGACGGGATACTGATAGTTCTAACAAGAAGCCGAATATATGACTGCATCTCAACTTTATTTTGTTTTAAATGGTAAATTGCTCTTGCAATCGGGGAGCGTCCATATATGACGGTGCCAAAGTAAAGTTTAGAAAAGACTTATAGTTGTGGCTAAAATTGAGTTTATTTTCAATTTTCGGTTGCCAAAGAATAACTGTTGATGCCTTGCTCTGTAAAATAGTAAGTAAGCCCGAGCAAAATATTATTGCTTTGTAATTTGTATTGAGCCCTTGTATTTTGAGTGGCTTTTCCACCATTAGTTGTGTCAAATATTGATTTTTTACTATATTTTATATGATTGTAGTCAATCGTGATTGCCAACTTGGGATTGATAAATAATTCAGATCCAAAACCCAATTGCCAGCCATTAACCCATTTTTTAAGTGTTCCAGTACCTCTTTCATTAACTTTGATAATTTCTCCAGACTCCTTAGCAGTGAGAGAAAAATGTCCTTGAGCCCAGCCTCCTTTTGCATAAAGTCGTGCTTTTTCATTAACCAGGTAGCCTGGTCTTAATAAAATACCATATACTCCTCGCAGTTTTTCTGAGGCTGAAAAGCTTAGGCGTGATTCATTTTCTGCATTTTTTGTACTTTGTTTAGATTGGGTTTTATCTCCATTAATAAATCCTTCTAAACCTAAAGAGATTCGGTTAAATTGCCAGGAATACCCTAGTAGAATTCCACCCACACCACCAATGTTTGAGTTCTTATTATTAGTTCCTAGCGCTTCATAAGGGCTTTCACGCTTTTCTTTAAAAAGAACTTCAGAAAAATATTTTTTATTCACTAAAAGGAAGTCGGCACCTCCTTGAAAACCTGTATAAAAGCCATTTGCAAATAAGAGAGAGCTTGAACTAAGCAAAGAAAGAAAAATAAAGAGAGTTTTTGTGCTCATGCTAACTTCCGTTTTTGATATCCTTCCCCTATTCTTAATCTTTAAATTCTATACCACATTCAATAGGTGGCTCTTGAAAACTTGGGTAGAAAGGAGAATTGATGAGAATCATCTCAAATATAGCCTAACCTTGTCAAGTCTCAGTCTTGTCTAATGCAAGAGGAAGTGTAACATTTTTGGTTGCAATGAAATGCCCCCTTTGGTTCCGACAAAAAACCTTCTAAATTAAGAAATGATTTTGTCTGAAAAATTGAGCGTCAAAAGCGTTTAATGTATACATTGTTCATAAACCTGCCTTTGCCAGTCATACTAATTTTGATGTGCTGATCTTTTAAGGCATTTTGAAATTTTTCAGGAAAGCCATCGATTCTAGTAGTCTTCCAGAAAAAATAGTGATTGATAAAAGCGGCTCAAACACAGCAGGATTAGCTTGGATCAATGCAGACTTGTTTTTATCAGGTCTATGACATCTGATGGTGCCTTGTTAGGCGCATAAAGTATCTCAACAATATGATTGAGCAAAATCAACGATCGATTAAACGAGTGACGAAGCAAACTACGGGATTTAAATCATTTGAAGTGGCCGAAGCAACCTTTTCTGGAATAGAACTTCACCACATGCTGAAAAAAGGACAGCATGTAGCTTCTGGGCACATGGGCACAATGCAGCTTGGAAACAATTTTATGCACTCGCTGAGTAACTGCATCCTGAGAAAAACAAATTGAGTTCAGTAAAATATTTTCGACAAAACCTAGCTGCGTCCAAAATTCAACAAAAATAAAAACATGGTCAACTTTGGAGACTTATTTCCCCATGCAAGTCTTTGAAGCAAAAAACGCTTTTTCCCTTATTTAATCTTTTCTTCCTTAAAAATAACATACATTCCTTTCTTTCCTGTTTCTTTATTAAAAGCTCTGGGATCAAACTTTTTTAGCTCAATTTTTTGAGGGGTATTGGTTTTATTCTTGGTTGTGGTTACAAAATAACCTGTCTTTTTACCATCTTCTTTAAGACCTGTAGAAACCAATTTAATAATAATTCTTTTATCAGATGCCATTGATTTCCCCTCGTTTGTTTAATTTTTCTAACACTGATTCAATGCCAAGCTTGTTTACGATTCGAAAACCCTTAGCTGAAAGGCGTAGCTTTACAAACTGGTTAAGGGATGGAACCCAAAAACGGTGTGTCTGTAAATTCGGCAAAAAACGTTTTTTGGTCTTGTTATTTGCATGAGACACATTGTGACCGACTAATGGTTTCTTTCCAGTAATTTGACACACTCTAGACATAATCTTTCTTCTTAAAATATTAATTTCTAACAATATTAAATGGAGAGTCGTTTATAACAAAATTTCAACGTTCTCGCAAGTCCTGATTTAGGGGGTGTTATCAATTAACCTTTTCAGTTAATTGATAACACGGCTTAATCAAGGATACTATTTCTTAGGGCTTGCCACCGTTTTCCGGTAAAACCAGGCACAAATGATGAGCGTCACTAACAACCCCAAACCTTCTGAATAAGGTTCAAATGTAACGGGCACTAACCTAAGTGCATCAGAGTTTCCCTTTAAAAAGAAGGGTATTGCCAGTAAAACTCCAGTTAAAGCAGCACCTGCAACTAACCCACACGCAATGAGCGTGGCGGATTTTTGATTCGCATCTTTTTGTGCATCGGTCATCCCAGTTTTTTTCCTCAGCTTCATGCCAGCCAAGGCGGCAGCAAAGCCTCCAGCAGCAATAGCTGTGGCTACAGAAACAGGGAGGTAAAGTCCAATACCTATAGACATTACAGGCAATCGGAAACTTTTATGTGTTCGCTTTAATATTTCATCAATCACAATAGAGATCACAGCAATGAGACCACCAGCAACCAACAGCGTCCAATTTAAGTTTTTCCCAAAAACACCTTGTGTAACTGCTGCCATAATGCTTGCCTGAGGTGCCTGCAGCATTTGTCCAGGATCCATATTAGGTCTTGGGAAGACATTCCCGATACCATACGCACTAAAAAGAAGCTCTAATACTGGCCCAATCACCAAAGCAGAAACGACAAAACCTAAAAACAAAATGGCTTGCTGCTTCCAGGGCGTAGCTCCAACCATTTGTCCTGCCTTAAGATCCTGGATATTATCGTTCGCACTAACCGAAACACAACCAACAAAAGCAGTGATTAAAAGCACCAGGGATCCTGCTGTGATTTTATCGGCTTGTGCCGTTAAATCCAGATGTGCACCTAATATGGGTGAAAATAACAAGGAAAGTAGCAACACAGAGCAAAGCAATATGCCGGAATTAGGCGTGTTACTGCTACCTACCAACCCAGCCAGGTAGCCACATAGAGAAGCAGAGATAAACCCACCAATCAGCAAATAGACTAAAGCAATCAATATCACCTTAATCATTAACCCTTGAGATAATTCAAAAGGATTGACCTTTAATAAATACGTGAAAGCAATGATTGCTAGGACACTGAGAATCCCCAATCCTATAAAAACATAATTTAATGGAATGTCTTTATCGGTACGAAGTATTTCCTTGCCCTGACTGGTTTCCCTCATAGCCTCAAAAGAGTAGCGCAACCCATCAAAGATCGGTTTTAACAAATTCAGGATGGTCCAAATCCCCCCCACCAACATGATGCCCACTCCGATATAACGAAGGTACTCTTCCCACAGTCCATTCACAATAAACTCTGGGGTGCCTACGGGTGAAAAACCATAAATAAAAGAAAGAACTGGAATACCAAACAGCCACCCAATAATCGCACCAATCAATAAGGTCACCGCTGAATTAGCACCCAAAATATACCCCAATGCAATCAGGGCTGGATTAAAACCCCATCCAAAACCAAATACTGAGCGCTCAGCAACAAACCAAACCCCCACTTTTTCAGAAAGCACTTTAAAACCACTCTGAAAAAGCACAATGATCCCGCCTACCAGTGAACCAAGGATCATATTTTTCATTTGACTGCCTTCAGTAGACTTAGAGGCAATGAGCATGTGACCAATGGCAGTTCCTTCAGGAAAGGAAAGTGCTTTGTGACTCAACAATACCCTACGCAGTGGAACAGATAATAGAATCCCAAGTCCTCCCCCTACAATCACGATAACGGCAATTTCAAAGAAGTGAAAGCTTTCCCAAAAACCTAAAATAATAAATGCGGGAATGACAAAGCAAACTGCTTGAGCAATCCCCTCTCCAGCTGAGGCAATGGTTTGAACAACATTTGCTTCTAACACATTCGCATTTTTAAAAAAACGAAAGATACCAATCGCTAAAACTGCTGCAGGAATGGAAGAGGCCACTGTCATCCCTACTTTTAAGGCAAGATATGCGTTCGCTGCGCCTAAAACCGCTGTTAAAATTATAGCTAAGACAATAACTTTAAATGTAATCTCAGGAAGGGATTGCTTGGCAGGTACCAGCGGTTCTACAGAACTCATAAATTGAGACTCCTCAATAGCTCATAAACCATTCGGTCAGACACGCTTTAGCCTCTTCTAATCCTGATCGATCGGTAGATGAAAAAAGTTGTATTGAAATTCCCTTATAAACAGATAGTTTTTCCCTCACTTCTTTTAATGTATCTCGTGATTGCTGAAATTTCAACTTATCTGACTTGGTAAGCAGTATGTGGATCGGTACGTTAATTTCTAACGACCAGTTCAAAAACTCCCAATCCTTTTCTTTTAACGGATGCCTGCTATCCATAATTAAAACCAACCCCTTTAAAGAATGACGCTGACTCAAATACTCAAACATCATTTGATCCCATTGATTCCGTAAAGAAAGGGGGACTTTTGCATAACCATACCCAGGCAGATCAATAAATCGATGTTGTGCATCCAAAAGAAACACATTCATCATTTGTGTTCTACCTGGGGTCTTACTGGCTTTTGCTAGCCCTTTAATCCCTGTAATGGCATTAATTGCGCTAGACTTACCTGCGTTAGATCTTCCCACAAATGCAATTTCTGCCCCCTCATCAGGTGGTAACTGATGTAACCGAACAGCTGACTGCAAAAAGGTCGCTTTGTAAAAATGAATGTCTGTCATGATTTTCTTTATAAAATTACACAAGAACGATCCTGAATATCCAGTTCCTCTTTTAATTCTGATATTCTGCTCTCTAATACTTCCTGTTTTTCTTTATACTGAACATCTTCCTTACTTCTTTTTTCATACTCTTTCTGTGATATTGGTCTAAAAAATGGTATGTGGCTTTGCCTTTCAGAGCAAGCTTCTTTATAATGCTTTTTCAGATCCGCTAACTCAGCCTCTAATCTTGTAAGTTCCTCCTCTGGCGTTTCCTGAAAATAAGCTTTAGCCTCAGAACAGGATTTTAGCGCAACATAAACAATCTTAACCACTGCTGCAAAAGTAGTCACTACTTTTCCAAGCAGTACGAGTTGTTTTATATAACTTTCTGAATCTTCTGAAAACACTAGAATTCTCCTCTCGTAATATGAATGAAATCTACTTACCAATACAAAAACTTCCAAAGATCTTACCTAACAAATCATCAGCACAAAATTCACCTGTGATTTCAGATAAAGCTTCTTGTGAAAATTTTAGCTCCTCCGCAATTAATTCAAACGCTTTTTGCTCTAAACATGAAAGCGCCTGACAAATATGCTGTTCAGCATGCTTGAGAGCCTCCAAATGTCTACGCCTGGCAATAAACTGATTTTCAGGCACATTGGCTAACCCAACACTTTCTTTAATATGCTGCTTTAACGATTCTATCCCTTGTCCTGTTTTTGCGGATATCGTGCAAACAGGATATTTATGTGTGATAGGTTTCTCCTCCGTCTTTAAGTCTATCTTATTCAGAACAATTGTGATATGCGCACTTTTAGGCATTTCTTTCATCCACATCCCCCAGTCTGCTGTATCATTGATATCCATAACCAATAATACATGAGTCGCCTCCTTAACCATTTCTCTTGCTCTCTGAATCCCTTCCCGTTCTATTGGGTCCGAAGTTTCGTCACGTATACCTGCGGTATCTATCAGCTGTAAACATAATCCATCCAGCTGAATTTGTTGTTTTATTATATCTCGTGTAGTGCCAGGAATGTGCGTGACAATCGCCACATTTTGCTGACTTAATACATTTAACAAACTGGATTTTCCGGAATTAGGGGGGCCTATGATCACAATATTTGCACCCCTCTGAAGAACTTCTCCTTGTCTTGCCTTATCATGCACATCGCGTAGACATTCAAGAAGCGCTTCAATTTGTCCCCTGATTTTATCTTGAGGCAGAAAATCCACTTCTTCATCTGGAAAATCGATAGCAGCCTCAATATACATTCTCAACGTAATTAAGGCTTCTACCAACTGTTCTATGGTCTTTGAAAACTCCCCCCTCAAAGAATTCATGGCAGATTTCGCAGCGAGTTCTGATTGAGCATTAATTAAATCTGAAATCGCCTCAGCCTGAATAAGATCAATCTTCCCATTCAAAAAAGCTCTTTCAGAAAACTCTCCAGGTCTGGCCATTCTTGCGCCCAAACCTAAAATCCTGCGTAACAACCTATCCATGACAACAGGACCACCATGCCCCTGAAATTCAAGCACATCTTCTCCTGTAAAGGAATGAGGCGCCTTAAAATACAGAATAATTCCTTGATCGATAACCCTTCCCTCTTGATCCAGAAAATCCGCAAAATGCGCATAGCGAGGCTCAAGAGAAGAAATACCTGAAACACCCTTCAGAATAGGTGACAGATTCATACCCGAGACCCGAATGATACCTACACCGCCTATACCAGAAGGTGTGGCCTGAGCTGCAATCGTATCTTGAATATCAGGGTGCATTACTTCCCGTGTTTAACGGTTCTCATGATCCACCATTGCTGCAAGATGGATAAGCAGTTATTTGTGAGCCAGTATAAAACTAAGCCTGATGGAAAATTCAGGAAGAAAACCGTAAACATGATTGGCATAAACATCATGATTTTGGCCTGCATAGGGTCTGGTGGTTGAGGACTCAGCTTTTGCTGAATAAACATACTGATTCCCATTAAAACGGGAAGGACATAGTAAGGGTCTTTAGCGGCTAAATCCTGTATCCAAAAAATAAAGGGCGCCTGTCTTAATTCAACACTTTCTATCAATACATAATACAGCGCAAAAAAGAAAGGGATTTGTACCAACATGGGTAAGCACCCAGACAATGGATTTACCTTTTCACGACGGTACAGCGCCATCGTTTCTTGGCTCATTTTTTGCTTGTCATCCTTGTATTGCTCTCGAATTTTTTGCAATTGTGGAGTGAGCTTCTGCATTCGTGCGGTTGAACGGTAACTGGTTGCAGAAAGATGATAAAAAAGCAGCTTAATCAACAAAGTGACCAATATGATAGATACCCCCCAATTACCAACCACTTTGTAAATTTGTTCCATAACCCAAAAAATAGGGCCCGCAATAAACCACAGCCACCCATAGTCAACAGTTAAATCCAGGTAAGGTGCCAGCACCTTCAGTCTTTTGGCGATTTCAGGTCCCGCATAAAGCGTTGCACTGACTTTATGCTGCGCCCCAGACTTCAGCGAAATTTCAGGGCCTACCACCCCCAGCGTATACACTTGATCGCTTTTATTCGTGCGAGAATAGTAGCGATTCTCTTGATCTTGAGATGGAATCCAGGCGGTTAAAAAGTAGCGTTTCTGAAAGGCCAGCCAGCCTCCCTCTGTGGTTTCATCCAAATTCTTTTTATTCATTTTTTTAAAACTAATTTTGTCATAGTGCTGATTCTCGGTAGAAATAGCGGCCCCGACAAAAGTACTTAATGCCATTGCACCAGACTCTGATTCAGATTCTTTTTGCTGGATCTCTGCATAAAAATTGCCAGACCAGTCTCGAGCGGTTTTATTTTCTATCAGGTGGGTAACATCAAAGGCATATCGCCCGCGCTTGAACGTAAGCACTTTCTGAACTGAAAGACCTTCCGAATTTTTCCAGGTTAAAGGGATATTGAGTGTATCTTGCCCAGGTGCTAAGGTATATTCTGATTTTTCTGCCTTATAAAGGCCCTTCTCAGTTTGTGTATCTGGACCCTCCTTGCTGATAATGCCACTGACCCCTAGCGCATAGTTTTTATTATTTGCCTTAGTCAATGCACTAAACATCGGAACTGGATGCTCAGACTTCAAAGAAACTGGGTATTCTAACAAGTCCAGCCCCACAACATTACCACCCAGCTTATCAATCAAAACAGTCACAAGATCTGTCTTCACACGAATCAGACGATCCTGGGGTATTGCATTGTGATTGGATGAAGTGGTTGTGCCAGGTATTGCCATGGCACCGGCTGATTTTTCCCGTATTTGGATTGGGATGGCTGTTTCCTGTTGAGTTTCTTTCGTACCTTTTACAGGTTCCTGCTTGGCAGAGTGGTCTTTCTCCCAGGCACTCCAAAGTAAGAAGGCAACCAAGGCCAGCGCGAAGTAGAGGATAATTTTTCTAAATTCAGCCATATTAATCTCATTTATTGTGTTTTTTCACTTCAGATGACAAAGCCTTTTCAGGTTCCTCCCTTAAGGGGACAGGATCATAGCCTCCCTTGCAAAAGGGTTGACAACGCAAAATCCGATAGAATGTAAGTCCCACGCCTTTGAGACACCCATGTGTTTCAATTGCTGTCATCGCGTATTGTGAACAAGTCGGCTCAAAACGGCAATATTTCCCAACCCATGGGCTCAAAAAGTAACGATACCATAAAATGCTTTGAATCAGGATTTTCTGTAGTAAGCGAGAATATTTTTCCATTGCAAGTCTAGCAAGGTTGCCAAGTTTTTTTTTGAAATATCTTTATGGATAATCACGACCAGATCCAAGCTTGCTTTCCTTAGCTCTGAATGCTTTCTAAAGCTTTCCCGTATAACACGTTTAAGTGCATTACGTTCTACCGCAAGTTTGATATGCTTTTTTTTGATTACCATCCCTACACGAGCATAAGAAAGCGTATTCTTCACACCAAGCACCAGGAAAGATTTTGAAAAAAACTTTCTAGGTTGCTTAAAAATGGTTTGATATTGCCTTGAATTGAGTAAACGGTTTTTCTTTGCAAAAGTGGCTGGCATTAAACTGCTATGCGATGACGTCCTTTACTTCTACGTCTGCTTAATACTGCACGTCCATCTTTGCTTGCCATTCGTGCACGAAAGCCGTGTGTTTTTTTTCTTTTCAAATTGTTGGGTTGAAAGGTTCTTTTCATAGTTATTTCATCATTAAATAGAACTCGATATCCTATGCTTGAAAAACATTTTTGTCAAATAGAGAGAAGACTTCTTATCTAAATAAATATTATTTTATTTAAATTTTTATTTCTTTTATTACGCCGCTAGATTCTGTTTAAAACTCTTAGATTTTTATTTTTTTCATGAGTTTAACATTTTTTTTCTTGTGGATAACCTTGTGAGTGAAGCAACTATTATTTGTGCCTATTTTCATACACCTGTTTTATCCACAAGTTTTGTACACATTTTGAGCTCATAAAATACATTGAGGACACCTCTTATTGTTAACATGCCCTAATGAGATCATTCTGAGGAAGCTTTTTCTTTTTTGTACTTGCTTTTTTTTATGAAGTGTGGCAGTTTAGAGAATTAAGGAAGTGCATATTGTGCCCATTTGCTTTTTTGAAAAGAGCAATTAGAATATAAGCGATACTTTCTTAAGTAAATGGATTTAAAAACGGAATACAAAACACGGAGGTCATTGTGGCTGTACAAAATGTAAAGCTGCGTCAGCACGCTTATCTTAAGGCTTGTGATATTCTTTCAAGTCAATCTAAAACTTCAAAATATCAGCAGGCGGGTGAATATTTTTCCGAGCTTGAGAGTAATTTTATTCCAGAAAACTGGATGCCTGTCATATCTGCGGATGATTTAACGAACATAGCGTTGACCAATCCAAAAGCTTTATCTTATATTTTTTCTAATGTTTATTTTTCTGATAAGCTAACAATGAAACATTTAACGCAATTAGCGAATCATTCACTAAAAGCAGCCACCCATATTTTATATGGAAAACAGTTTCTAAAAAAATTTGGTCGAAACAAAAGGGCTAACAACTTGGAAGTAGAGCGCTACCACTTTATTAATACGTTAGCTCAAAATCGAGTGGAATCCTTTTATACTGACCAGTAGATCAAAAAGAGAAGTATTGACCGCTTAAAAAAGGAGCTCCTTATGAATAAGTACCTACGAATTATGCTAGCAGTAACCCTGGATGAAAAAGTCGATCGATTAGTGATTGCGAAAGGAGTAGAGCTGGCAAAAGCATTTCATTCTGAAATATTTCTGGCACACTCTGTAGAAGAGGTGAGTAATTATGGCGCAGCATATGGCATTGGTGTGGGGACTGATGTTGAGGCTGTTTTGCTTGAAAATGCGAAGAAAGCGATGACTGAGTTGGGAGACCGTATGGGCATCCCGGCTTCTAGACAAATTGTTCGGGTTGGTTCTCCGAAACGCGTTGTTTTGGAAGAAGCAGAAGAGTTAAAAGTTGATTTGATCATTTGTGGAAGCCATGGATATCATGGCATTCGGATACTTTTGGGATCTACGGCTAATGCAATACTGCATGGGGCAACCTGTGATGTGTTGGCGGTCAGGTTAAGAGAAGAATAGTATCTGAATATAGGTTCTTGGACGACATTCAAAGATGGATATAGCCGACGTCCTAAGGGACGTCGGCTGCTTTAATTTTAAGGGTTGATAAAATAATTGGTTTACAGTTCCTCAGAGTGACAGGTTAGGTAGCTGGATACGCCTTCAGAGGTAGGTTTCATACCTGCTTTTCCAGATTCCCAGTTAGCAGGGCATACTTCACCGTGCTTTTCATGAAACTGAATAGCATCAAAAAGCCTGAGGATTTCAGTTATGCTTCTGCCGAGAGGCAAGTTATTTATCATTTGAGATTGAATGATACCTTGTTTATCAATCAGAAAAGCGCCTCGCATGGCAACGTTGGCCTCTGGGTGTTCTACACCATAATCTTGGCAAATTTTGTGTGTAATATCTGCAACGATAGGGTACCTAACCGTTCCAATCCCGCCTTTTTCTTTAGACAGGTTTCTCCAGGCTGCATGAGAAAAATGAGAATCGATAGAAATGGCAATGACTTTTACATCTCGCTTATGAAAGTCTTCTATTCGCTTATCTAACGCAATCAACTCTGATGGACAAACAAAAGTAAAGTCTAACGGGTAGAAAAAAACAAGACCATAATGGTTATGGATAGTTTGCATTAAATTGAAATTGCTGACGATTTCGCCATTTTCGAGTACAGCAGCTGCTGTAAAGTCGGGTGCCTTTTGACCTACTAGTACACTCATTATGATATTCTCCAAGAATGTTTTTGTTGAAAAAAATACTTCAAAATTCTAGCATGAAAAATGGTTTCTGAGGAAAATGCGTGCTGAAAACCTCTCCAATTTGGTTTAAGGTGCCTATTTAATTTATTATTTGAGCCCAAAAAATAAATTAAAGACTCACCCCGGATATTATATGAATAGAGTATTAGCGTTGTGTATCAATTGAGTTTTTATGTATCAGAATCAGCATTGGGGGCTGTGAAAAAAGCAGTGTTTGAAGCCGGTGCTGGAGAGTATGGTCATTTTAAAAATTGTGCATGGGAGACATTAGGCAATGGTCAATACCAGTCTTCTGATGATGAAACCTTAGTGCAGCAACCTGAGTATAAAGTTGAAGTTTTGTGTCGGGCAGGTTGTTTGAACACTGTCCTGGAGGCTTTGAAAAGTGCACACCCTTGCGATGAACCCCCTTTTTACCTTACGAAAATTGATCACTTTGAAATGGGGTGAGGAGAAATACTTGCTATGACTGTAGGTTCGTTTTCACCGATCGGTGTCTTTGATTCTGGGGTAGGAGGGTTATCTGTTTTGAAGTCCTTGCTTGAAAAATTCCCCAATGAACAGTTTATTTACCTGGGAGATACGGCCAGACTCCCTTATGGAACCAAAAACCCAGAAAGTGTCATTCGATATGCAAAGCAAGCATGCGCCTTTTTAAGCCGTATGCAGGTTAAAAGTATTGTGATTGCTTGCCATACAGCATCAACTTGTGCTATTCCTACATTGAGGGAGCATTTTCCTCACCTGGTCATTGAAGGAATGGTGGAAGCTTCATCAAAACGGGCAGCAGAAGTTGTTCAGGAAGGTGCAGTGTTGATTTTTGGAACAGAAGCAACGGTGAATAGTCAGCGTTATGACACTGCGATAAGGGCAATAAACCCAAAACTTTCTGTGGTAAGCCAGGCTTGTGGTTTGTTAGTGACTTTAGCTGAGGAGAACTGGATTACAGGAGAGGTGCCAGAAAAGATAGTTTCTCATTATTTTGATTTAGTGAGCAAGCGGCATCCTGGTGAGGTCATTCAGGCGCTAATTTTGGCATGTACCCATTTTCCAGTTTTGTTTGAGACAATTCGAAAGGTTTTACCTGATTCTGTTGAGCTCATTGATCCGGGTGCTCAAGTTTCAGAACAACTATACCAGAGGTTGTCTGAAAAAGGCCTGTTAGCGTTAAAACCGACTGGAATACCCACAAAATTTTTAGTAACGGATTACCCTGAGCGATTTATGAAAGTTGCCAGTTATTTTTTTAAACAACCTGTGGTGTTATTTCCAGTAGAACCTGTTTCATTAGAAATATAAAAGGTATCAATATGAAAAACCCTGTAGATCAACCGCTTGAGCAACAAAAGCATCACGTTTCGTTTTACGCCGTGTTTGTCATGATATTATGCGCTGCTTTTTTACTTTATAAATATGTGGTGCAAGTTTCTCCCAGTGTTATGGCAAATGACATCATGCAAGCGTTTAATATTTCAGGCCTTGGGCTTGGTAATTTGGCTGCGATCTTTTTTTATTCTTATGTTTTTATGCAGTTGTTTGTAGGGGTGTTGATCGATCGATATGGCACCCGGATTCTAGCTTCTGTTGCTATTTTGGCTTGTGCTTTGGGAACCTATCTTTTTTCTCAATCCCAGGTTTTAATTCATGCTGAGCTTTCTAGAGCTTTAATGGGGGCTGGGGTTGCATTTGCGACGGTTTCCTATATGAAAATGGCGGCTGTCTGGTTCCCAGCCAGGTATTTTGGGTTGATTGCAGGGCTTGCTGCAACAGCTGCAATGATAGGAGCTGTGTTAGGCCAAAGCCCTTTGGCTACTTTGGTTGAGTCATTTGGCTGGAGAGAAGCCTTGTATATTTGTGCAGCTGTAGGCGTTGTGCTAGCAGTTCTTTTCTTTCTTATCGTTCGTAACAAACCCAGGGGGTATATTGAGAAGCAGGCTGGCCCAAAAGTCGAAGGTAGCTTTAAGCGTGAAATTATTGGAGTGCTTAAAAACAAGACTAATTGGTTGTTAACGCTTTATAATAGTTTGATTTTTGCACCGGTTGCCGTGTTTGCCGGTTTATGGGGAACACCCTTTATGATGGAGGGTTATCAGCTGATAAAGCAGGATGCAGCTTTTCTCGTTTCATTCTCTTTTATTGGGTTGGCCATAGGGACCCCTTTGGCTGGCTTTCTAGCTGAGCGGTTTAGTGGAGGAAGGCGACTGATCATGACCCTTTCTCCTTTGCTGGGGTGTTTGTTTATTTCCTTGGTGATTTATATTCAACTTCCTTACGGGTTAGCAGCTACCTGCCTCTTTTTATTTGGCTTTAGTCTTGGCGCATTCATTTTATGTTTTGCTATTGGACGTGATTTAAACCATGCTGCTTTGGTTGCTACTTTTGCTGCGTTAATCAATTCGGGGGATGCGATTTCAAGTGCAGTTTCAGAAACGTTGGTTGGTAAGTTTCTGGATTTAACCTGGACAGGTGCTGTCGTCGATGGTGTCCATCATTTTACGGTGGATGGATACCGAAAAGCTTTTCTTTTGATACCAGCCTATCTGATTACATCAGCCTTACTTATGATCTTTATCAAGGATGTTGAATCAAAAGAAGATTAAATGATTAACATCCAATGAATAAAGATTCTGCTCAGGCATCAGTACTTGTATTAACAGGCGGCTCTTCTGGAATAGGAAGAGCTACTGCCTTGTTGTTTGCAGCTAAAGGGGTTCATGTTTATAACTTAGACATAGAAGCACCAGACTATCAACACCCATTGATTACCTATATATCTTGTGATGTGTCTGATTTTCAAGCGGTTCAATCGGCTTTTGATATTATTCTTACTCAGGAGAGTCGATTAGATTATTTGTTTGCAAATGCTGGAGTTCACGCTTTAGGTACGTTAGAAGAATCTTCTGTTGAAATGTTGGATGAATTCTTGTCGGTTAATCTAAAAGGCATTTTTTTGACGTTGAAATGTGCCATTCCTGTGATGAAGCGGCAAGGAAAGGGCATTGTTGTATTAATGGGGTCAGATCAGGTATTTATTGGAAAAGAGCAAACTTCGTTTTATGGGGCGACCAAAGCTGCGATTGGACAGGTCACAAAGAGTACAGCCTTGGATTATGCCAGATACAACATCCGGGTTAACTGTATATGCCCTGGGCCGGTAGATACCCCTTTGTACCAGAACTTTCTCAAATCCTTTTCAAAAAGGACGGGTAAATCTATAGAACAGGTTCATCAAATGGTGGAAGAAAGTATTCCCTTGAAACGTGTAGCAAAGCCTGAAGAAATTGCAGAAGTTGTAGAGTTTTTATGTTCGGATAAGACGTCATTTATGACAGGCGCCTTGATTAGTGTAGATGGGGGGGTTACTGCAAGTTGAACTTTCACTGTGTCATTCGTATTGATTTGATCTTACAATTTTTTTGCAACGGAGCTGAAAAAGATGATTAAAAAACCGGAGTTCATTTATATGAACTCCGGAGGCAAGGTGACAATAGAAATTTAACTTCCGCTAAAAGAAAGGAGGGAGGAGATAAAACGGGTAAGTCAATCACCTTAATTCATTGTATTAGAAATAAAAAAAGCTGAAAAGAATCTATCTGCGGTTTCGTTTGTGAGATATTTCTTACATATTGCATTGATAAATATTCTGTTGGATAAGAGCTCCGTCTGGATCGATAGAGCATGGATGCATGAGTAGACAGTAATGCAATTTTTGATAAACTTATCTATGCGCTTGTCAGGGAAATAGAGTATGCTCTTTCCAGTGTTTATGGACGTTAGAAACCTCTTGCTAAAAAATGCATTGTTGACACGCGCTTAAAACTATCGGAGTTAATGATGACAAAAAAAGAATTCATTGATGGTGTTGCAAGCCTTGCAGGCTTGAATAAAAAAGATGGTGAAGCCGCTGCCTTTAAGGCTGGCACCAAACTAAAAGAAGCCATTAATAAGTACCCACGCTCAAAAAGATAAGAAAAATTATGAAAATTGAAGAGTTTATCCAAGGTATGCGAGATGCAATAGAAACGTTACGTGTACGTTTTTTCTGTAAATTTAGAACCTCCCCAGAAGAATTCGATAAGCCTTTTGCCGCTCCGGAGATAATAGATGAGGCTGATAAGTTCAGAAATATCATTCAAATAATGCACTCCCGTATTGAAACCGCAGAAAATATAAAAAATGGCATTGAGGTTTCAGATGATGAAATCAATAAGCTTCTAGAAATTGAGGCAGGAAAAGAGTGCGAGGATCTAATCGAAATAGCTCGTGAAAGAAATTTACTAAGTTGCCCTCAAAATTTGAATTAAATTTTGATACTTTCCGCAATATAATTTTTTTGATGTTTTGACAAGTTGCGCAAACGTTGATTTGTGCAACAAAATGCGATGGGAGAGTCCAGAAGGGGAGCATCGTGATTCTCCCCCTCTGGTCACCACCAGAGTTTGAAACTCCGGCAGTGATACTGATTTGATACTTAATTTTTGCGTTAGAGCGCAAGTTCCGGAGCACTAGGTCTATAAATGACTCTCATCGTCCTCCTGTACGATCGTCACCAATCTAAGTAAGTCGCAGCCACATTCGCGCATCGGTTTTTTACCTTGCTTGCACTGTTATCTTAGGTCTATCAGTAGGACTGGCTCTTTCTATAACAACATTGATAGTAACAATGCTTCCTTTTTTTCTCTTTCCACAACTAAAACGGTCACTCTTTGCACCAACTGTTACTGACGGGGTACCTCTATCTCGAGGGCTTGTGTCTAGCGTGCAAATTACCTGGCACTGATCGACAGATTGAACTCCAAAGGACCTCGGAAAGGTTCTTGAAGAGGCTCTCGGAATCTCTTCATTAACCATTGATGATCTTATATTATCTAGCGAGGGATGAGCGATTGCGGTTGTTCCGCACTGAATACGATCTGAAATATTAGTGCCAGCAAGCCTATTATAAATATTATAACGCAATTCAATAGGAATATTCTCTTGCTTATTAGATTGAGCTAAAGCTTGACTGCAGAATATAAGGCTGCTAAATAACGAGACGACAAAACAAAGTGATAATTTCATGTTACCTCCACCGGTTAAAAAATAATATATATACTTCCTCTAAAATAAGTATATAAGATTTTCAAAAAATAATAGTATTAATCGGCGTAATTATATAATGGGTATTCATCAAAAAAGGTTCTAAAGTTTCACGGGATTTTGTGGAGTCTCGTGCCAGGAAAGGTTTTTAGCTGATTTTTTTATTCCCAAGTTTAATCATTGAAAATAGTGAAGAAAATACTGACAAGGATAGTTTTTGCACAATTTCTTAAGCGTTGTCGTAATTGGGGTTAGAATGTGCCCAGTCTAATCCAATCCATTTTGCAACGGTGCCCCCTACAAAGTAATTTTTGAAAGGCAAGAGATTACATAGCTTTTCATCTAAAATGATATCATGATAAAGCTTATTTTGAGCTTTATCCTAAATACGGGAGTAGTTTTCCATTGTCAAATTTAGGATAGCTAAGCCCTATAAATTTAACCAAGGAGACATCAAAATGGCAGTTACCCCTTCCAATATGTTGCCTTTAGGCACAAAAGCACCTGAATTTGAGCTGTTTGATACGGTTTCTAAAAGAGATTTGTCTTTAGAAGCGATGAAATCGGACAAAGCGACTGTTATTTTCTTTATTTGTAATCATTGCCCTTTCGTGAAGCATATTCAGTCAGAGTTGGTAAATTTAGCGCATGAATATCAGGCAAAGGGAGTTTCTTTTATTGCAATCAGTTCAAATGATGCGTCTGAATATCCTGAAGATTCTTCTGAGCAGATGACAAAAGTTGCAATGGAGAAGGGATATCCTTTTCCTTATCTTTATGATGAAGCTCAAGTTATTGCAAAAATGTACGATGCTGCTTGCACCCCAGATTTTTATATTTTTGATGGCAATTTAAGCCTGGTTTACCGGGGACAGCTGGATGATTCACGTCCAGGGAATGGGGTTCCGGTTACAGGAAAAGATATCCGTCAGGCATTAGATCATCTATTGGCAGGAGAGCCGGTTAGCCAAGACCAAAAACCAAGCACAGGATGTAATATTAAATGGATAAAATAAATGGCTATTCCCCGTATTTATTGTGCTCAGAAATATGCCACAGGAGATAAAGTCTGGTTAGCATCTAACGCCAACCGTCACTTATTAAAAGCCTTACGCTTAAAACCAGGGGCTTCAGTTGTTTTGTTTAATGGGCGAGGAGGGGAGTTCCAGGCAGTTTTGCGATCGATTGACGATGGTCAGGCTTGTATCGATGTTGGTGATCACCAGGTGGTTGCTGTGGAGTCTTTTCTAAACATTCATCTGGTGTATGGGTTAGCTCGATTTGAGAAAACAGACTGGGTGATTCAGAAGGCAACAGAGTTGGGTGTTAAAAAAATAACGCCTATCATGACGCATCATGGAGAAATACATTTAAATGCCAAAGCAGCAGACGCGCGTTTGGAACGTTGGCGCGCTATTGCCATTGCTGCCTGTGAACAGTCTGGCCGCTGCTGTTTGCCTGAAATTGAAAAGCCACTGTCCTTTAAAGCGTGGATTAAGGACGTTTACTCAGGAACGAAATTGATTTTCCACCCCGAAAGAAAATTGTCTCTTTCCGCCATTACACCTTCTGAAAAAATACAGGATATTATTTTGTTGGTTGGGCCTGAAGGCGGGTTTAGCGAGGAGGAGGTTAAGCAGGCGATTCAACATGGATATCAGGCGGTCAGTTTGGGTCCTAGGATCCTTCGAACCGAAACAGCAGCCATTTCTGCAATGACAACAGTTCAACTCTTATGGGGAGACTTGCTTTCATAAAGAGGCCCTTCTTTGTTACAATTTAAGTCTAAACATTTTCTCCGGTATGATAGGCTGAGTAAGAGTCTCAATCAATATAAGCGGGCTTTTATCTCTAAGGCATCATCTTCCTTTGTTATTCCAAAGCTCGAAGATTCCAGCCTTCGCTGGAATGACCGATTTTCAATATATATTGATTGAGCATATTGATCGTGTTTTAAGTAGGTATCTATGACTAGCACTTCTCCTTTTGATCTTTCAACCTTTCAAGGGTTGATCTTTGCATTACAACATTATTGGTCGAATCAAGGATGTGTGATTACTCAGCCGCTTGACCTGGAGGTGGGCGCAGGGACGTTTCATCCAGCAACATTTTTAAGAGCTATTGGTCCAGAACCTTGGAATGCTGCCTATGTTCAGCCTTCTAGGCGTCCAACGGATGGGCGATATGGAGAAAACCCCAATCGGCTGCAGCATTATTATCAATTTCAAGTAGTGCTAAAACCGTCAGCGAGTCAAATTCAAAATTTGTATCTAGACTCTCTGAAAGCTATTGGAATTGATCCATTGAGAGAAGATATTCGATTTGTCGAAGACAATTGGGAATCTCCTACCTTAGGTGCTTGGGGGCTTGGTTGGGAGGTTTGGTTAAATGGCATGGAGGTGACCCAGTTCACGTATTTTCAGCAAATAGGAGGATTAGAATGTCGTCCGGTAACGGGTGAAATTACTTATGGATTAGAACGCATTGCAATGCATTTACAGAGTGTGGACAGCCTGTTTGATCTGGTTTGGGTGAAACGGGGCGATACGACTGTAACTTATGGTGATTTATTTCATCAGAATGAGGTGCAAATGTCCGAATATAATTTTGAAGAAGCAAGCATTGAAACACTTTTTGAACACTTCCATTTTTATGCATCAGAATGTGAACGGCTAGTAGAGAAGCAATTAGTGCTGCCTGCTTATGAAATGGCCTTGAAAGCATCGCATGTATTTAATCTTTTGGATGCACGAAGAGCGATTTCCGTGACAGAGCGTCAACGGTATATCTTAAATGTTCGTAAACTAACACAAAAGGTAGCGCAGGCTTATTATGACTGGCGCGAGCAGCTCGGATTTCCCCTATTGAAAGAGAAAAAAACAATATGAGTAACACATTAGATTTCCTGGTTGAGATTGGAACCGAAGAACTTCCAGCAAAAGGCCTGTCCGCCTTATCTCTGGCTTTTTCTGATCTCGTGGCTGCTCAATTAAAAGAAAAAGCATTGATTTTTGATGAGGTGCAGCATTTTGCAACGCCTAGAAGATTGGCTGTTTTAGTTAGACAGTTAGCTGAAAAGCCAGAGATCCAATGGACGGAACGGAAAGGCCCTTCCGTTTCAGATGCTTTTGATGCGTCTGGTGCACCCACGCCTGCAGCACTAGGGTTTGCAAAAAGCTGTGGTGTTTCCGTAGAGGCTTTGGAACAAAAATCCTTTGGGAAATCTATTCATTTGGCCTTTAGAAAGCAGCAAGCTGCGCAAAAAACGCTCGAATTATTACCACAGATCGTCCAAAATGCGTTGAACCGGTTGCCGGTGCTTCGCTCCATGCGTTGGGGTAATCACTCTTACACGTTTCTTCGACCGATACGTTGGATCACTTTGTTGTTTGGTGATTCAGTAGTCCCCGCGACCTTATATGGTATTTCTGCTGGACGTGAGACTTATGGACATCGTTTTCATCATCCTGAGGCGATCCCGTTAAATCATCCTTCAGATTATGTGGATGTGCTTGAGAAGCAAGGGTTTGTCATTCCTGATTTTGAACGTAGAAAAGCTATAATCCGGGATCAGGTGAATACCGTTTCAAAAGGAAAAGGGCAGGCACAGATAGAAGAAAGTTTGTTAGAAGAAGTGACAGGGTTGGTAGAGTGGCCAAACGCATTAATGGGAAAATTTTCTGAAGCTTTTCTAGAGGTGCCAGATGAAGTACTGATGATTGCTATGAAGAGCCATCAACGATATTTTCCCGTTATGGATGATGAGGGCGCTTTGCTGCCAAATTTTGTGGTGGTCAGTAATCTAGGGGTACCGCAAGTTCAACAGATTATTTCAGGCAATGAGCGCGTGTTAAGTGCCAGGTTATCCGATGCACAATTTTTCTACCAACAAGACTTGAAACAGCCGTTTTTAGAGAGATTGCCTGCACTGAAACAGATTATTTTCCAAAAATCATTAGGAGATTTGCTCAAGAAAACAGAAAGGATGGAAGTATTATCAGAATGGATTGCGGAACAAGTTTCAGCGGATAGAGAAAAAGCAATGGTTTCAGCCACGCTTTCCAAGTTAGACCTCACAACCGAAATGGTAGGAGAATTTCCTGAGTTGCAAGGGATGATGGGATATTACTATGCAAAACAGGCGGGCTATGAAACACCCATTGTGGAAGCCGTTAAGTCTCATTACCAACCCCGTTTTTCTGGGGATGCGGTTCCTCCTACCTTACTGGGTTGTGTTGTGGCCTTGGCTGATAAAGTTGATACGTTGGTGGGTGTGTTCGGTATTGGGGAAATTCCAACAGGGGAAAAGGATCCTTTTGCGCTTCGCAGAGCAGCTTTGGGTGTTTTGCGTATTCTGATTGAGCAAGCATTACCATTGGATTTGCATGCTCTATTAGATAAATCGATTAAGATTTATGGAGATAAAGTAAAAACAGAAGGTCTGTTAGATCTGTTATTTGATTTTATGATGGATCGTCTCCGCTCCTGGTATTTAGATCAAGGGGTGAGTGCATTGGTATTTGCCGCAGTGTTAGCTTGTCGTCCAACGATGCCTTTGGAGTTCCACCAAAGGGTTCAGGCTGTTCAGAAATTTCAGGCGTTACCTTTAGCAAAAGCCTTGGTTATGATGAATAAGCGTGTAGATCATCTGTTAAAAAAGCAGGAAATGGCATTAGAGGGAGAATGGGAGGTTACGCTATTTGAACATGAGGCAGAACATCAATTGGCGCAAGCAATCATGGAAAAAACGCTCCAAATGGAATCCCTCAAAGAAGCCCAACAGTATGAGACCATGCTTTCTACGTTGATAGCGCTACAACCTTTAATGGATCAATTTTTTGATCATGTGATGGTGATGGTGGAGGATGTAAACATTCGGGTCAATCGGCTGAAATTGCTAAATCGGCTGCAAAGGCTTTTCTTGCAGGTGGCTGATATTTCCAGGCTGTAGCCTGTCAACGGCTCTAAAGTCGCTATAAATTTGCTGCATTGCTAAGCGCATTGAACACCAAGGGACTGCATTTTTTTGAGAGCTTCTTGTCCGGTATCTTCTGCAATTGCGCGTGTGGCGGATAAAATGAGATTTACTTTGAAACCAGCCTTTATTGCATCTAATACCGTTGCTTTAACACAGTAATCTAAAGCAAGACCTCCAACCCAAAGGCGCTCAATATGACGAGCTTTTAAGGCGTTAAACAAGGACTCACCAGAAACTAACTTTCCTTCAAAGGCGGAGTATGCATCTATCTCTTGTTTAAAGGCCTTGTTAATCAATATCACATCATCAGGTAATTTTAAGTCGGAATGAAAGGCTGCCCCGGATGTATTTTGAATACAGTGTGGAGGCCAAATGCCTCCTTGTTCTTTGAAGCTGCAATGATCACCAGGATGCCAATCTCGAGAAATATAAATGGGAATTCCCATTTTTTGTGCATCTGCCATACTTTGATTCAATACAGGGAGAATTTGGTCCCCTTCAGGGACCCCTAATGCACCAGATGGAAAAAAGTCGTTTTGAGGATCAACAATGAGCAAAGCATCATGTGCTTGAAAAGGTGTCATATTTTTTATTTTTTATTCCAGTTATGTTTGTAACAATCAGTCATTATCCTAATCAAACTATAGTATAATGATCAAGCTCAAAAATCTTTTGCTGCTTATATTGAGAGGAGATCCACATGATTTTATGCCTGGATGTTGGGAATTCCCATATTTTTGGGGGCGTTTTTAAAGAAGATCAAATACAACTTCGTTTTCGCTACAATACGAAAGAAGCGGTCACCTCTGATCAGCTTGGCTTGTTTTTAAGAGATGTCTTAAAAGGGAATAAAGTTGATCCTCAGCACATTGAGGCCATCTCGATTTCTTCCGTTGTCCCTAGTATTGATTACTCTCTACGAGCTGCTTGCATCAAATACTTTCAAAAGGAAGCCTTTTTATTACAACCAGGCGCTCAAACTGGGCTGCAGCTCAATATTGATAACCCCTCAGAATTAGGTTCTGACAGAGTTGCAAACGCGATTGCCGCAACTCAGCTTTTTCCCCACCAAGACCTCATTTTAGTGGATTTAGGAACGGCAACGACTTTTTCCCCTATTACGGCAAAAGGAGAGTTTTTAGGGGGTGCAATTATGCCGGGAATGAAGCTTTCTATGAACGCACTGCAATTGGGTGCCGCAAAGCTCTTCCCGGTTGAGATATTAAAGCCAGTTCAAGTGATTGGAAAAAACACGGCTGCCAATATTCAGTCAGGCCTTTATTTTGGCCAGTTAGCTGCCATCAAGGAAATATGCAAAGGTATGGCAGCAGAAGCTTTTCAAGGAACAGATCCGCTGATCATTGGAACAGGTGGGTTTTCGGCCTTATTCCAGGAAGAGGGGTGCTTTCATCATGTTGTTCCAGACCTGGTGCTCCATGGATTAAAGCTGGCGCTCGATATGCAAAGAACTCATGGAATACTGTAGATGCTAAAAAGTCACTTCAGCTTTTCAAGTCTGAAGTGACTTTTTTATTTGAATCACCTTTTTCGGTTTTCGAGTTTTGGCAGGCAGTTTTACTCTTGGCCAGGTGTTACAGGTGCTGCAGGTGCTGCAGTTGTCGGTGTCAAAGGCTGCATATCTTTAGTTGCATCCATTTGGTTCACTTCACTGGTATTAACAGAGCTGACACCAGGGATTTTTGAGATTGCATCCGTAGCGGCTTTCATTTTATCTTCAGGTGCTGATCCTTTTAAAGTAACAACCCCTGCAGTGACAGAAGCTTCTACGCCTGCGCATCCTCCATCAGTTAATATTTTATTGACAGCGGTCAAAATGTTTTGATCATCCTGGGTCATTTGAGTCATCGTACCAGAGGTAGAAGCATTTGCATTTGTGTTAGATGACATCTGATCTGTATTGGATTCCATGGTATTATTATCATTTGCTGGTGGCGTGGTTTGAGCAAAAGCGGTGAAAGAGCCCCCAATCATAGTTGCTATTAAGCAGGCACGTCCTAGTTTCAGTAATTTCATAGTTCTCTCCTTGAGATTGAATTTCAAACAAAGTAAGTATAAGACACCTTTTATGAGAATCCACCTTTTAGACTCACACCTTTCTAATCAAATTGCAGCAGGAGAAGTCGTTGAGCGACCTGCCTCTGTTGTTAAAGAATTACTTGAGAATTGTTTGGATGCAAAGGCCGCGACAATTGAAGTCGAGGTTAATCAAGGCGGCACCAGAACCATTCAAATTCGAGATGATGGTGCAGGCATTCACAAAGACGATCTTTCGCTTGCAATGCATCGGCATGCAACCAGCAAAATTGCACAGTTGGATGATTTATTTCATATAAAAACGATGGGATTTAGAGGAGAAGCACTAGCCAGCATTGCTTCAGTTTCCAGGCTGACTATCCGCTCAAAAGCCAAAGGAGAAAGTGCAGCATGGCAAATTCAGGGAGAAGGTGGGGAGCTTTCAGGTCCATCGCCCACTGCACATCCCGATGGAACCACGATTTTAGTTCAGGATTTGTTTTTTAATACACCCGTTCGACGAAAATTTTTGAAAACAGAAGAGACTGAGTTTCAAAAAATCAAAGAGGTTGTCAAGCTAATTGCCCTAAGCCACCCCGAAGTGAGAATCACATTAAAGCATAATCAAAAACTTATCTTCACATTATTTCCTGCACAGACACAGGCTGAAAAACAGGAACGTATTGGACATATTTTGGGAAAGAGCTTCATAGAGCAGGCAGTTTATGTTCATGAAAAATCCTCCTACCTTGAGCTTTCAGGTTGGATTGGTTTGCCCACCTTTTCTCGTAGTCAGGCAGACATGCAGCATTTTTTCGTTAATCAGCGTATCATTAAAGACAAAATGCTCAGTCATGCTGTAAAAAAAGCCTATGAAGATGTGATGTATCAAAGCCGTCAACCTGCTTTTTTCCTGTGCCTGACGGTTGATCCGCAACAGGTTGATGTCAATATTCACCCTACAAAACAGGAAATTCGATTTAAAGACAGTCGACCGATTCACCATTTTATTTGGGAAAGCTTAAAATCTAGGATTGCTCAACCCCTTCAAACGCCCATTCCTGATAACAAAAAGGAATCAGTCTCCCCTTCAAAGCTTGACCGTCCAGTTGCACCACTTCCCCAAAAACCCATTCAAAATCAAAAAAGAGCTTTATCTTTACCAGAGATAGAGTCGTATTTTCAAATTCAGGAAACCCCTGTATCCAATACATATACCTCTCCTCAGCCGACTCAATCCGACGTGGAAATCGAGGAGGACACATCAGAGAGCTCCGTTGCAGTGCTTACAGAAGAGGCAATCTCTACAGCACCGCTTCTAGGGTATGCCATAGGACAACTACATGGCATATATATCTTTGCACAAAATGAAAAAGGGCTGGTTGTGGTAGATATGCATGCTGCGCATGAACGTATTTTGTATGAACAAATGAAAAGGGCTTGGCAAACAAAAACGTTACAAACCCAGGACTTACTTATTCCAACCTCTGTCACGCTTTCCTCGAGTGAGACGGATGATTTGGAAAAACATCAGGAAGCCATTGAAGCACTGGGGATTACATTTTCTGTGGTGAGTGCAACGGAGGTGGTTTTAAGAAGCATTCCTGCTCTACTTAAACATATGAATGCTGAACAATTGTTTCATGATATTCTTTCAGACCTAAACGCTTTGGAGTCTAGCCATCGAACAGAAGCGTGTATCCACGCATTGTTAGGCACCATGGCTTGCCATAGTGCTGTAAGGGCCAACCGCTCATTGAGCTTGATGGAGATGAATCAGCTTTTACGGGATATTGAAACAACTGAAAACAGCGGACAATGTAATCATGGACGCCCTACCTGGAAGCAATTCTCATTGTGTGAAATCGATCAATGGTTTTTGAGAGGGCGATAAAGGGACATTTGCTTACAAACAAATCCGTCTTTTGCGCATTGATTGACTTGATCGCCAGGTATAAGGTGAAAGAGTTTATATCACTCTAAAAGAGGCGCACATGAAAGAATTAGACCTCATCCTTAACATCAATAAAAACCAGCTATCATTCTTGAATGATTGTTTTGCTGGCAGAGGCTGGATCGGAACAGTCGCACTTTCTATTTTCTTAAGTTGTGATGATGAAGGGGTTTCAGATTATACCCTTCGCATAAACCGCAGTGATAAACGTATTCGCGTTGTGACAAAAAACCAGCCTCCTTTACTTTATTTAGACTCAGAGTCACAAATCAATCAGTTTTACTTTCTCTGTAAAGTATTAATTCAGGCTAAAGGTCTTTTTGAGAAAGACGGTGATCATGCACATGATGCAATTATTTTTTTTAGGCAGCTGTTAATAGCAATGATGGATCAATTTGAAAGACAGGATCCTGCTTGTGCTCGTATTGAACAAACGCTTGTGTTTCTTAGGGCAAGTGTGCTGATAAAGGATAATAGTTCTATTTTGAGAACCTTTTCTTCGCAACCCCCAGATTTTCCAACGCGCTTAAAAGCATTTTATTCAGTTGCCCTACAAGCCTTTACAGAGGCGGCTGAAGATTTGATCTTTTTTAAGACGGAACCTGATGAGGCGTTGAAAGTTCAGCTGCTTGAAGCGTTTGCAAACTTTTTAGTCCGGCCGCTTTTTGTAAATCAGGGAAACATGATTCATAAGAATGTACGATTGCTACCTGCTTTATCATCCCTAGGAGAGGAGAAACGCAACTTTTTATTTCAAAATAACCCTGAGGCGCTTGCTTGGGTAAACCATGCGATCACCTGGAAGCAAGATCGAAAGGAGAGTAGGGAGGATTTTGCTTTATTTTATGAGGGGGGTGTCGGTGCCTTTTTCTCTCAAAAAGCGTTGGTGTCACACCTGCAGTTCTTTTTACCTGAAGATCCTGTCACTCAAACTATTATGGATTTTCTGTTTAAAATCAAGCACATTCTGGAAAACTATCCACAGCTTTTTGAGTTATTAGAGGAAACCACGTTAGATAACCTGGAGAACAAGGATGATATTCGGACACTTTTGGATACGTTAATGATGGAAGATCAGATTTTTGATCAGAATGCTCAAAACCTTATTAATGAACTGGTAGTGTCTGACAGTCCGTGTGAAATGTCTTATGAAATATGTAAGGAAGAATTCTTTCGAATAGAATATCTGTTTCGTTTACTTCATTTAGTATTGCTTGAAGAAAACTATGAGCTCTTGTTTCAACAAATTCGACAAACAGAATCGAACGCTTTTCATATAAACTTTGGAATTCATCCAGATTTCGCTCAAATTGTTTTCCTGACACAGGAAGGTGTTCAGATTGGTGAAATCCTTTACGAAGGGTTTTACCCGAAACTCACCAGCGTTTTTGAAATTTTTTGTATCGACCCTTCCTCAAAAAAAGAAAAAGACATGCTTTCTATTTATTGGCAATGTCTGGATATCACAAAATGCTTAAGCTATGAAAAGTATCAGCAGCTTGGTAAAAACTTGTTAAATTTCATTTCGAGTGAAATGGATTCAAAGGACCAGCTGAAATGGATGATAAAAATAGTATACGCTGAGTGGGAGTCTAATGCTGAGACCCTTTTAGGAAATTTCCTGAATTTGGCTTTCAATGAAAATTTTGTTGTTGACTTAGAGTATTATATGGCGCTAGCAACCCATGAAGAAAAATTACAGTATCTCCATGGCATTATTGTTTCCAGTGTACACATTGCAGAACCTGCGGTTGAATATGAAAGCCGATGTTCTTTTTGGGAGGCGGGGTCTCCAAATACATTGGCGCATGAAATGACACGACCAGGCAAACAACTTTCAGCCGTAAGAAAGGCCATGGATCTGCTGGCAATTTACGCTAACATCCCGCAAGTATATGAATACGCAAGTGTAAATCAAGCTGCAAAAGCCTTACAAGCCTGTGTAGATCAAATCAACTCGTCTCCAAAAAATGAAGATACACAGCGGGTGAAAAATATTCAGGGTTTTAGTAAAGTAATTTATGAAGCTTTATTAGAAACGCTGATTGACCAATGGGGTGATGCGTGGATGGAAACGACTAACACCATTGATGGGTTTCTTGCATTTTTAGCAGGAAAAACGAGTAAAGACTTTAATGTTTTATTTAACCTGCTTCAGATTCCTTACTCCAAGGAGCAGTGGTGTCAATTACTCGAAAACTTTATCCAGAATCCTGCCCTGCCGTGTGAAAGCCTGGAGAACATTGTTCAACAAATAGCATCTTCTCAGACCTGTTCCGTTCAGGGTAATACCCTAACCATTTTTGACCCAGAAATGCCTGATGCTGTCTATGTCATTGGGGTGTGTGAAGGTAGTTCAAAATCAGAAGTTGAGGGACTCTATGTAACGCTTTGTGAACAAGTCTGTTATTACCAGCAGGTTTCTCCAAACTTTCTTAGTGCTTTACAGATGATGCCAGCATTTTGTTTAAGTGAAAAAGAGCAACGAGCATATTTTGGTATGTTTCTCAATCAAAAAGTTAAAGAAGATGATTGGATGCTTGGAAATTTATGCATGTTTTATGAGAGTTACCTGGAGCAGGTTAATTTTTCTTATTAGTTTAACTGGCTCCGTTGCAAAAACTAGTCAGATTTAGATTTTAGCGGGTTTGATGTTGCTATTTCAATCAGGAAAGCCGAAGAGCTGGTTAATAAAGTTGATTGGATTTCTTTTTCTCCCATCATTTCTTCCAGATCGCGGTAGCTAATCCCGTATTTGCAGTACCAGCGTACGCACTGCAAGATCACTAAACCATGAAAATGACGCCATTTGAACGGATCTCCAACATTTAAATTCATCTTAAGTCTCTTTACAAAAAGTAAAGTCTAACACTCTTGAGTTTTTGCAGCGGAGCCAAAATAGAGATGTTACTGTTTCTCAGTTGTGTAAAGAACTTAAAATCTCAAGGCAAACCTTATATCGATAAATAAGCCCTGAAGGAGAATTTAGAGAATATGCTTCTCAGGTGCTTGAAATATAAAGGCAAATCTAAAACCGTAATTTTCTGTTCAAATGCCCCCGCTGGTCCAATTTGGACAAACGTTAGCAATTATCCTTTTAAATCCTTGTGCTATTAACAATATCAGCAAGTGCTTCTGGTAAATTACCAATTTCCTTCTTCTGAATCACATTCTCTCTTCTAACAAAGAAAGCACAAATAGTTTGCAAGGAAGGAATTATTGCTTCAACCCCATCTTGAGTTAACTGATTAAGCATGCTAACTGGATTTTTTTCTTGTTGGAAAATTCTTTGAAGTTTTGAACGTTGGGTAGCGTTTAAATTCAAACCCTGATCAAAGGTAAGAAGATCATTTTCTATCGCTGACTGAACTGCAGGGCTTTCAAGGTTTGAACGTTGGTCATAGGTTAAATTCAAATTTTTGGTAAATTCTTTATACGACTCTTTCATTTCTCCTCCAAAATAAGTGATTTTAATAAAAGCTGTATAATCAATGTCTTAGAAATCCTCTCTCATCCTGTCAACGGCTCCGTTGCAAAAACTCAAGAGTGTTAGACTTTACTTTTTGTAAAGAGACTTAAGATGAATTTAAATGTTGGAGATCCGTTCAAATGGTGTCATTTTCATGGTTTAGTGATCTTGCGGTGCGTACGCTGGTACTGCAAATACGGGATTAGCTACCGCGATCTGGAAGAAATGATGGGAGAACGAGGTTTTTCGATCGATTATACGACGCTTTATCGCTGGGTACAGACCTATGCCCCTGAACTTAAAAAGCGGATTGAATGGTATCAGCGAAAATATTGCCGAGCTTGGCAAATGGAAATATCTGTATCGTGCCATTGATGAACAAGGTCATACCTTAGATTTTTACTTGTCCCATTGGCGCAATAAGAAAGCCGCCAAGCGGTTTTTGAATAAGCTTCTGAAGCGCTTCAAAACGGCTGATTTAAGCAAAATCCATACCGACAAAAACCCTTGCTATGCCTCAGCCCTCAACGATTTACGGGCTGAGGGTAATGTGCCTGAGCATACGCATCATCGACAAATCAAATATGAGAATAATAACATTGAAGCTGACCATGGCCAGCTCAAACGCCTGATTCGACCGATGAGAGGCTTACAATCCATGAAAACCGCTTCTGCCACGATTCAAGGTTTCGAAGTCGTGCGCATGTTTAAAAAAGGGCAATTTGATGCTTGGCTGCACCCCAAACGAAGCCAAATTCAGTTCATTAATCAACTCTTTGGCTTGGCTGGGTAAAAAATAGATGATCAAACAAAGGAAATTTTATCCGATGAAGTTTTTGCAACGGAGCCAACAGGCTTATTTCATTGTTGGGGGGATAACTTCTCAGATACCATCGGCTCTCGAACTTTATCCAGCGCTTCAATCAATGGTTTCAATGCCTCACAAATGTTTTCAGAGGATTCACTAACAGGAACATCTGGATCAAATCTGAAAAACTGTAACTTTGCTTGAAAAGCATCGCTTCGATCCCAGTGCCAGCTTGCGTTCAATTGTTGAGATATCCCTAATAAAGCAGATTGTAACTCATCTGGGCTATCATAAAAGCCATTCTCCATTTCAAGCATTTTTGAAAGTAAAAGCTTAAATCTTTCTGGCTCTTTAGATTGAGGGCGTAAAAGCTCTTTGCGTAAAACCTCTACGACCTGATTTTTTATCTCATTCAGAGCAACTGTTTGATAAAGTGCATACAAATTTTCATTTTCTATTACAATTTGATTGTCCGACAACGTATGAAACAGAGAAGAAAAGAGGGCCCCTTTATCATTGATAAGCTGTTCAAACATAATGGCTCGGTGGCTTTCTTTTAAAGATAAACCCAGGTTATTTTCAGAAATCTCTAAACCGCAATACTGATCTAACAACTCTGTAAGAAGTTCAAGTGATGATCCATTATTTTCGACCTCATCCTTAATAGACGCATCAAGCGCTTTAGACAATTCTATCTGGCTCTGCCGAAACACTTCAATTTGTTGCCCAATGGTTTCATACTCCATAAGCTCCATAGTTGAATATTCATTGACCTTCCCCTCTTCTGAGGAACGGGTTTGTAGCGCCTTAAGAAATGCATTTTGTGCCTCTTGAATTTGCAAAAATGGTACACTCAATAAGCAAGTAATAAAGTCACCATAAACAGAGAATCCCTGCTCCTCTCTAAGCGTAATAAACTCTCTGACACTGTCTCGCGCACGCTCACAAGCGAGTCCAACTTTTTCATCCACGTCGAAAACAAAGGTATCCAACGGATTTACCTGTAAATTGATAACATTGTGCCCAAATTTGCGAACATGACTACCATTTCTATCTAGATTACTGATGACATCATGACCAAAACAAGCGATCTTTTTGGCTGCATTTTCAAAAGACTTTGCAATGTCGACCATTTCCTTTTGCCCGCCATGAAGTTGGTCAAGCCCCATTTCAGGTTTCTCACTGAGGATAAATCCCAAAGTTGTTGCATGTTTTTCAGCATCACTGATCATCCCATACTGATCTATTGCTTCAAACGGTGTATTACTGTACACGCCGCCATCTATAAGCGTCATAACCTTACCATTTACATCAGATTCTACAGGGCTAAATACTCTAGGAAATGAGGCGGATATTAAGGCAGCTTGCCCTACATCAAAATTGGGTGTCTTTTTAAGCGAGAAATAAACAGGAGCACCTGAGTCCTTATCAACGCCTAATGTATAAAAAGATTTAATCTTATTGGGTTCACCCAGTGCTGTGAAAAGCTCATTGAGTTTGGATAACTGCGAAAAAGTGAGTTTTCCTGCTTCACGTGTTTCCTGAAAAACGGTTATTTTTTCAAGCAACTCACTTTTTTCGGTCTCAAAAAGATGAGTAGCATTTACTGACAAATGAAAAGCTTCTTTTATCCGCTCCTGGACTAGATTTTCTATAACGTTTTCGATGAGGCTTTGCATCACTGCCTGATTATGATCGGTATTTGGAATAAGCTTTAATTTACTCTGACTGACAATTTCACATATCGTTTCAAAATCTGCGCCAAGTGCTACAACCAAAGCTGTCATAGCCCCTGCTGATGCGCCTGCCACGTCTTTAATTTGAGTCAAATCCACCAACTCAGATAACAGTAGTAAAGCTTCCCCATAAACAAGCCCCTTTTCTCCGCCCCCAGAAAAAACAAAACGTTCAATTTGGGGTGGATGAATGAGAATATTTTGCTCTTTCATTAAAATTCCTCTCCTCCCAACCTGTTGTAACCTATAAAAGTATCGTAACAGGCTGTGATTAAGAGAAGGTTAAGAGAGCATTAACCCAATGATAAATATTGATTTTTGTGATGTGTCGTGGAATAATTACTGGATCACTGCTATGAAAGGAAAAAATGAAAACTAAAACCCCCAAACTTCATTCGGATATTTTGCAGACCATTTTCAACCTTTCTTTTGAGGAAGGAAATTTTTGGGCTGGGCTTGTTTCAAGCAGGTTTCTCAAACTGCTCGAGATATATATAAAAAATCATTTTCCTACTTCTGTTTTCCTGATCACCCAAAAAGCTTTTTACTTTAGAGAAAGTTTCCTTTGCTTGCCCTCACAAACGTTCATAAACGGAGCACCTTTACAGGAAAATCATTTTGAAACAGCGCTTAAAAAATTAAACGACCTACCCAAGCCAGATATTGTTGTTATGGACTGTACCCCCTTTAATGGAGAGACAGAAGATTCAGTGGATTACAGCAATCAGCTCGTTCAATTGGTTACTCAGCTTGAAAAGATAAATTACCAAGGCTTTTTCCTCTGTTATTTCCCGAAAAAAGCAATAGAAGATATCAAGAAAAACATTTCAGACTTAGTTCCCTTTTCAGAGCACAAAAGCGGAATAATATGTTCATTTCAAACAGAAAATAGACTCTCTTATTACGCAAAACCAAGCTCTGAACATAGATTTTCTTTACATGAACTGGAGGTTTCTATTAATGAAACCCATAAGCTCACACTTCAATCCCAGCAGGATGAGGCGCAGGAAGATAAGAATCAATGTCGTATGATGTAAAGGTTCATGGTTGGTGAGAGGGTGTCGTCAATTCCTGCGTTAATAGAGCGGTTGCGGCCGTCAGTCATAAAGCATAATGCGCCCATATTCCTAAAAAAATAAAAAATCCTACCCAGTGGTTATTCAAAAAAGCTTTAAAGCATTGTTGCGGTTCCCGGTTTCTAATCAATATTTGCTGGTAAATAAAAAGACCTGCTGCCAAGGCTAATCCCCAGTAATCTATCCATCGAAAATTTAATAAGACACCTAACGTCACCAATAATACCAAGACAGCGGTTTGCAAAAAACCTGTGACCCATCGATCCTGCTTTCCCCATAACACAGCGGTTGATTTTATACCGGCTTTTAAATCATCACGGCGATCTGTCATGGCATAAAAGGTATCATAGGCAATGATCCAAAGGGCTGTTGCTAAAAATAGCAGCCAGGCAAATATAGGGACTTTGTTTAATTGGGCTGAAAAGGCCATTGGCACGCCAAAAGCAAAAGCTATGGATAATACCATTTGGGGTAGATGGGTTATTCGTTTCATAAAGGGATAAATAATTGCCGTGCTTAAGGCAAAAAATGACAGCAAAATGGTGAGACCATTGGTCATTAAAACCCCTAAAAAGGCAATGAAGGAGAATATAATAAAAATGGCAATGGCTTCCCATCGACTGACATCGCCTGTAACTAAAGGTCGTTTTTGGGTGCGGCTTACTTGGGCATCCAAAGCATAATCTGCAAAATCGTTTATGGCGCACCCGGCAGAGCGCATCAGGAAGGTGCCTAACGTGAAAATCAAGAGGAGTTTAATAGAAGGTTGACCTTGACTGGCGATCCAGAGTGCCCACAGCGTGGGCCATAGCAGTAAGAAAAAGCCGATGGGTTTATCTAATCGAATCAGTCGGCAATAGGCGGGTAACTTTTGCAGCATGGCAAGGCGCACTCTCTCTTACGTGATATGCGTTAAAATCCCTTCTAACTCATCTATCGTGTGATATTGTATGGTCAGCCGCCCCTTTCCTTCTGCTGAGTGCTGGATGGTCACCTGTGCACCAAGTTTTTCAGAGAGCCGGTTTTGTAAGTTTAAAATATCAGGATCTTGTGCCTTGGTGGGCTTTTGGGCTTTTGGACCTTGTTCCATGGCTTGAATCATATCTTCTGTTTGACGAACAGATAATCCCTTCTCAAGAATGGCGGCAGCGATACTCACTTGAGTGTTTGGGTGAAGCGTCATCAGAAGTTTTGCATGTCCAACAGAAATCAGTTCTTCTTCCAGCCAGGTTTTCACTTGCGGATCCAGAGACAGTAAGCGTAAAGCGTTTGTCACGCTAGCTCGAGATTTTCCGACCATTTCAGCTACTTTTTGGTGGGTAATGTAAAAATCTTCTACCAAACGCTGCAGTGCTTTTGCTTCTTCTAAAGGGTTGAGGTCATGGCGCTGGATATTTTCGATCAATGCCAAAACAATCACAGCTTCCTCTGAAAGATCACGCACAATCACCGGAATTTCAGTCAATCCTGCCATTTTTGAGGCCCGAAAACGACGTTCGCCAGCTACGATTTGATAGCCTCCTCCTTGTGCTGGTTTAACGACAATCGGTTGAATAATACCTTGAGTACGAATGGAGTCTGATAACTCCTTCAATTTTTCTTCATCAAATATCTTTCTAGGCTGTTCTGGGTTTGTAAAGATCTGGTTGAGAGGAACTTTCAGGAGCTGCGCATCTTCTTCCGCTTTTTTAGAAATGGGTACTTCTATGGTTTGAACTTCACTCAATAATGCATCCAGCCCCATTTCCTTAATGCCTCTTTTTAGCCTGTTTTGGTGGTTTTCATGTTTCATGTTGTCGCTTCCGCAATCAGTTTCTGTTGTTTTCGAATCATTTCACCCGCTAAAGCCAGGTAAGCCAATGAGCCTTGTGAGTGTTTATCATATGCAAATGCTGAAAGACCATGGCTGGGCGCTTCAGCTAATCGCACATTTCTTGGAATGATGGCCTGATAGACGGTATCCCCAAAATGATTGATCAGTTGCTGGGAAACTTCTTGAGTAAGGCGGTTTCGCCCATCAAACATCGTGCGAACCAATCCTTCTATTCTCAGCTGAGGGTTGGCTTTGGCTTTTAAACGTCTGATGGTATTTAAAAGCGCATTTAGTCCTTCCAGTGCATAATATTCGCATTGAATAGGAATTAACACAGCATCAGAAGCGACTAAAGCATTGACAGTCAGCATGTTGAGGGAAGGGGGGCAATCAATCAGAATAAATTCATAAAAAGACTTAACATCCGTTAAGAGCTTTCGAAGTTGATATTCTCGATCCGGTTGCTCTAGCAAACGCACTTCGGCAATGGTTAAATCACCATTGGCAGGCAATAAGTCATATCCATTCTGGGATCGAACTAAAATCTCATTTAATGAAGTTTTATGAAGCAACCAGTCATTCACGGTTAATTGATCAGGATAAATACCACTTCCTGCTGTTGCGTTTCCCTGAGGGTCCAGGTCAATTAATAACACTTTTCTTTTAACCGTAGAAAGAGAAGCAGCCAAATTGATGCTGGTGGTCGTTTTACCGACGCCCCCTTTCTGATTGGTAATGGCAATAATTTGACCCATAGTTGTTTGATACCTGCCTATTAAACTCAAAAAATGAGCCCAAGCTCGCACACCTGAAAAGCCTGTTTTTAAGTGTAATAGGAGCTTAGGGACTTAGCTATGGTTTTCCTCTCATCTGTTAGAAAATAGGTAACTACTTATCCCGTCATTGCGAGGATGCGACAACCCAGAGCCTAAGCTTGTTAAAGCCATGCAAGCTTAGGTCCTGGATAGGGTCTCCTGCCTGGGTTGTCACGTTTCGCTCGCAATAACGGGTAAATAATTGCGAAAAATGAAAGAGAAACACACCCTACATCTTAGAAATTCTATGGAATTTTTTCAATGTAAACACACCCTAAAATCTATCGGCGAATTCCCGCGCCGCCACGTGCACCTGAATACCAGCCACTTTTGCCCCGGTCCCAAGGATTATAGCCGCTTCCTACATAATAAAAATCTGTGTTGGAAACACCATAATCCCCATAATTATATTCAGAACTACGTGTCCCGCTTGTATTAGCACAAGCGGTCAACAATAGCGCTGCGGTTAGCAGGCCAATAAATTTCAGTTTTTTGTTTATTGTGGTGAACTTGCTCATAAAATCTCCTTTGAGCATTCTGCCCATTTTATCTATGACACCTAAGATCAGATTTACTTAGCGTATTACTGATAATAGCGTTCTTGAATATTAAAGTGTTGTCTTCGATTAGGGGTAGTACGAGAAGTTGAGATAGATTCTCTGCTTCTAGACTTATACCGAAGTCCTTTTCTCGACCAATCATATTGTCGTTGTTGAGCGCGGCATAGATCATAATCATCAGTGCCAGGCACTAAATACAAGGGGCAAGACCCATAATTTTCAAACTCAATATCAATATTTTGTGCCAGAATATCCACATTTTGAGCAACCCCAATGGATGGGATAGCAAACACGGCGAACACTAAAAGCAATGTTTTGGTTGCACTTCTCATTACAAACTCCCTCTCTTAAATTATACTGTTTTTAAAGTATAGGACATTTCACGTATGACGTTTTGTCCCCTACAAAGTTACTTCAAAAGCCTCTCCATTTTTCTTTAAAGTTAGAAAACTCCACTGCTGGGTTTTTCGGCGTTTTGTTTAACCTAGATTCGGCAGCTGAAAACTACTGCCGAATCTAGGTTTAAAGGAAAATGAGTGTCAGATGTGATAAATTGATAGGGACTTGCCCATACAGCTGCTTAATCGGTAATTAGGGTATGTCTAAGAAAAAACAGCACATCTTTGTGGCAAATTGTGGATAACTTTGTCTGGAAGCGTTAGAATTCATTCCTCTGTCTTAATTCTTTATTTTGAGTTTAGCGGTTGAGAAAGTTGCTAAAAAGAATAAAATTCTGATTTTGAGTGTTTTTTGGCTCCCGTTTCACTACAGGATGAGATGCTTTTATAAAAAAAGCTTGTGGATCCGTTAATGATATGAGTCTTTACACCTTAGTTTTAAGTTAAGCACAATTTTTAGATACATTTTATGATACAGTCTCTGGATTTTTGGCAGGATTGTTTAAACTGTCTTCAGGGGGAGCTATCTTCCGAGCAGTTCAATACCTGGATTCGTCCGCTTCAGCTGGATGTGCGTGAGGATCGTTTGGTGTTGCTGGCACCTAACCTCGTTGTTCTTAACTCCGTGAAAGAAAAATTTATGAATCAAATTTGTGGATTAGTTCAGCGACTCTCTTCAGGTCGTTTTACATCCATTTTTCTGGAAGTAGGGAGTAGACCCTCAGAGGTATTTGAAACAAAGAACACCACATCCCCAGAAGAAACTGAAGCTTCACGGGAGCATTCCACAAAAGGGAAAACTGTTAAAAATAATTTAAATGCAGCTTTCTCCTTTGATAAATTTGTTATCGGAAAATCAAATCAATTGGCTTATGCTGCTGCAGCCCAGGTGGCAGAGAATTTGGGAAAGGCATACAACCCGCTTTTTATTTATGGGGGGGTTGGTCTTGGCAAAACGCATCTAATGCATGCAATTGGAAATGAGGTTTTGAGAAAAAATCCGAAAGCCAGGTTGCTTTATCTGCACGCAGAACGTTTTGTCGTGGATATGGTAACTGCTTTACGTTTGAACAAAATGGAGGAGTTTAAGGAGTTTTACAGGAAGCTCAAAGTATTATTAATTGATGATATTCAGTTTTTTGCAGGAAAGGGGCGTTCACAAGAAGAGTTTTTCCATACATTTAATGCCTTGTTTGATGAAGATCATCAAATTATACTCACCTGCGATAAGTACCCAAAGGAAATTGAAGGGCTGGAAGAACGCTTAAAATCAAGATTTGGGTGGGGACTAACCGTTAATATGGATCCGCCTGATCTGGAAACAAGGGTGGCTATTTTGCTATCCAAGGCAGAGCAGTCTTTTGTGAAAGTGCCTGACGAAGTCGCATTTTTTATTGCTAAGCGCGTACAGTCCAATATTCGTGAGCTGGAGGGTGCCTTAAAGCGTGTGATTGCAAATTCAGTTTTTACAGGGCAGCCTATAACATTAGACTTTGCAAGAGAAGCCCTTAAAGATCTATTGGCGGTGCAAGCCAAGCTGGTTTCTATTGATAATATTCAAAAGGTTACTGCTGAATACTATAAGCTTAAACGGGAAGCCCTCTTGTCTCACAAGCGGACGCGCTTTATTGCTAGAGCCCGTCAAGTTGCGATGACGCTTGCAAAGGAGCTGACCCAACATAGCTTGCCAGAAATCGGTGAGGCGTTTGGCGGCCGGGATCATACGACCGTGATTCATGCTTGCCGAAAGATTAAAGAGCTAATGGAAAGTGACATCAGCATAAAAGAAGATTACATGAACTTGTTAAGGATTTTATCCACCTAAGAGGTGTTAATTTAGAAATTGCTCATTTGTTAGGCTGCTTGCAAAACGGACAGGCTCGCCCTGATTTTGTCTGCTTCGCAAGTAGCCTATTCAAGATTTAACAACAGAGAAAGACAATGATTCAATTCACGATAAAGCGAGATGAGCTTTTAAAACCATTGCAAATGGTTAGCAATGTGCCTGAAAAACGTCAAACATTACCTATTTTGTCTCATTTGCTGTTAGCAGTAGAGGGAGGAAAGGTTTCTTTGAAGGGGACAGATTTGGAGATTGCTATTGAGTCCTACGCACCTTTGGTGGGAGAAGATCTAACAGAGGGGCGGTTAACCCTCCCGGGGCGAAAATTGCTGGATATTTGCCGCAACTTACCGAGCGAATCGTTGCTGGAATTTGTGGGAGAAGAAAATCGATGCTTAATTCGCTCAGGAGGCAGCCAGTTTTCCTTGGCAACCTTGCCCGCAGAAGACTTTCCTGGTTTTGATGAAGAAGAGCAAGCTTATACTGAGATTGTGATTAAACAAAAAGATCTCCTGAAATTAATTCAGTCCACGGCGTTCGCGATCGCACAAAGGGATGTGCGTTATTATTTGAACGGAATGCTCCTGGAAGTTACAGGTGAACAAGTTACTTTTGTGGCAACTGATGGGCATCGATTGGCTTTAAACAGGATGATGCGCCCATCTGATGTTGCAGAAAAGCTGTCTGTGATTATTCCTCGCAAGGGTGTCATCGAGCTTACCCGATTATTGTCTGGTCAGGGCGAAGATGCAGAGGTGACTTTATTGGTGAGCGCAAACCATATTGTTGCAAAAGGTGCAGATTTCAACTTCATCTCTCGCCTGATTGAGGGGCAGTTCCCAAACTATGAGCAAGTTATTCCGCAGCAAGGGGACAAAATGTTTCAAGTGAGTCGGGATGCTATGAAGCAAGCCCTGGTCAGGGCGTCCATTCTTTCCAATGAGCGGTTGCCTGGGGTTTCAATGCAGGTTAGAAAAGACAACTTATGTTTGCTGGCAAAAAACCCGGAAAAGGAAGAGGCTCGAGAAGAAATTCCGATCGACTACCCTTATGACGAAATCAGTATTGGTTTTAATGCGGCTTACTTGATTGATGTGTTGAATGTTGTGCATGCGGATACAATAAAACTGACTTTTTTTAGCTCAAGCAGCGCATTTTTGGTAGAAGAAGGTAAGGAAAATCCTGGTTGGTTAAGTTTGTTTGTTATTATGCCCATGCGCTTATGACGCGGGGTTGCTTGGTGCCAGGGCGCTTTCCTGTTCGTCCCTCAATTGCCTTATGACCATTCAACAAGTCGAAATACAGCGCTTCAGAAACTTGAGCGAGCTTGCGCTTGAGCCGGGTCCTGGGTTTAATGCGCTGTATGGTCGCAATGGGAGCGGAAAAACCAGTTTTCTGGAAGCTCTTTTTTTTCTCAGTTTAGGTCGTTCATTTCGGACCCGATCTGCAAATAACCTGATTCAAGAAACTGCCGAAGGCTTTTCTATATTTTGTCGAGTTCAGCGGGAGCGTGATGCCCGGCTCTTAGGCACTCAACGAATGCGCGGAGGAGAGCGGCGTATTCGTGTCGATGGTAAGGAAGAGTCTTCCTATGTTGAAACAGCAAAAGCTTTGCCTTTGTTGCTGATCAATACTGATGAGCATCAACTCATTACAGGTGGACCTGAGTTCCGCAGACAGTTCATGAGCTGGGGAACGTTCCACGTGGAACCTCGCTTCTTGCCAGCCTGGCGTCGTTTGCAACAAATTCTTCGACAGAGAAACGCAGCTTTGAAAAGAGGGGGAGGGTCTTTTGAAGAAATCGCTTCTTGGGATCGTGAATTGATCATGGCGAGCGAGCTAATGGATGAGCTTCGTCGCCAATACCTTGAGCAGCTAACCCCTTGCGTTAAGAGCCTCATCCATTTGTTGCTAGATGATATCGGGGAGGTTGATTTTCTGTACATGCCCGGATGGAATGAGCGAGAGGGATTAGAGCGTATATTAATGCGCTCATTAATGAGAGATCAACAGTTGGGATATACACAGTACGGCGCGCATCGAATGGATTGGATTATCAAGGTTGGAGGGCGCCAGGCTAGAGAGGTATTGTCGCGTGGGCAACAAAAGCTGATGGTATATGCGTTGCGCTTAGCCCAGGGGCTTTTGCTGAAAAATCTGCACCATCAAAACTGTGTTTATTTGATTGATGACTTTATTGCAGAATTAGACAAGCAAAAGAGGGAGCTTGTGGTGAAGTCTCTGAAGTCGTTAGAGGCCCAAGTCTTTGTAACTGGCGTTGAAGGAGAGGAGTTGTTTGAGGTGCTGCCAACAGAAGCGATTGAAATGTTCCACGTGGAACATGGCGAAATTGCATGCGTTACAAAATACAAAACACTTCCTGCGCGGAACAAAGCTTAAACATATGTGAGTGAAATATATATTTATTGCTAAGGTGTTCTTCACCCGCTCCTTCAATACGCAGACATTCTGACCAGGGCATGGGGTTGAGCACTGTGAAGTTTACATTTCTGGGCAAAGACGAGGACTCGTGAAAACTTTAAAAAACAACTCAAGCGCCGTTCAGCCATTGAACCACATATCGGCCACATGAAATCAGAGGGTAAGCTCAGACGCAACCATCTAAAAGGAGTGCTTGGGGATAAAGTCAACGCCCTCTTATGCGGAGTTGGACATAATCTACGCCTGATCTTGAATCACATCAGGCTTTAGGCTTTTTATGGCTTTTTTAAGGTTCTTATTTTTTCAATACAGAAGAACATGTTTGGCTTTATGGAAATTTGAAACATCAATTTTTTAATTCTTCAGAGGCGGCTATAATAAGCTCTTTATCTGGCTGCTTCCCGTTCTATCCATAAAGGGGAGCTAATGATCATAGCGACCAATCAAAAACCTAAAATGCTATTGCTATCTATCTAAGGCGCTGAGGAAACAGAGTCGCTTTTTAAAGCCTTTAAAACTCAAGAGTTTTACTTTGAAGACACACACCTTGTGAAGCCAGATTGCATCGAAAAGCTTGTTTTACTTCTTGCTGCAGGTTCTGTCTGGGCACACAAAACAGGAGAGTGCAAAGGAAACATACTGTAAAACCTATTATCTCTAAACAATTCAAAGATAGCTTAAGACCTCAAAACGCTTTCTTTCTATATGGTCTAGATTTTATTCGAGAAATCCTTTTAAATCCTTTAGCCTTCCAGGCTAAGCTGATCTTCCAAACTATCAGTACCTTCATTGAAGGTCATAATTTTTGAAATCAGAATCTCCCAAAAAGCAAAGGTCAAGGCAATGAAATATATGAATATTCTGGTTTTTGTCGTGTACAAAGGAGGTCAATTTGATTGTTGACGTGCCCTAATAAAACATTAATAAATCTTTAGTATCTTAGTAGTAAGCAGCTATGCACTCTGCACTGGACAAAACTCAAACATGACTTTCCTCCAAAGGGGTTTCTTTTTTATAAATCAACAAGTTAAAAAGTGTCACCCAAAGGTTTTCATCTGAACTTTTCTCCTGGTTTAGGATGGTGTGTCGAATAAAATCAAACCCATACCTGAAATAACTGTTTTGAGGTCTCAGTTGTCCATCTTTATGCCTTTTTAAGGCAATAGGCCTGGTTTGAGCTTTAAATTCTCCTATCCTATGAGCCCATGTAAAACCTAGGGCTAGCAGAACTAATAGCTTTTCAATGCGTTCTGGCTTTGTCATGTGGGTATCCTCAAATCTAAAACCTCTGGATTTTAGCCCTTGAAACAAACACTCCACCTCCCATCTGCGAAGATAGATACTGATAGCCTGCTTGACTCTTAATTTTATGTTAGTTGCAACGACCATCAATTCCCCTCTTTTTGAACGGGATCCCGCCAGGTAAACCTTGTTTCTTCCTATCTCTACCGACATTCCAAAAACCTGAGCGTTTCCTGGGCTGACAAAACGGAAAATTTTCTTTGCTTCCCATAATTTCTTTTTCCCAGCACGAATTAACGTATTGTTCTTAATTCGAATATAAAAAGGAATTTCCTGCCTGATTAACCATTCAAACCAGCTTTCCCCTATAAATTCTCTGTCACAGAGCAACCCTTCTATACACTCTTTACCAAATTGATCGATGAATCGCTTAACTAATGCTTTTCTTTCCTTTGTATTGCAGGTACCTCTCTTAGGGAGCAAATCCCATAATAGAGGTATGGACATCCCCTCATATGCAATCCCCAACATTAATACATTGACAGGCTCTTTCCCAAACTCCCAATTCGTCCTGTCCATCGTTAAATAAATCTTTGTATCCTTCGGAAAAAACAGCTTAAATATCCATAAGGCAATCTGACTCATGTCAATCTTAAAGTAGGCAAAAAATCGATAGAGTCGCTTATAGTTCGACTCTACTTTCGCAAACCCTCCAAAACCTACCGACAGTTCCTGACGATTGACGCTTCGTACGGCAAATAATGAAAACAAGCTTTGAACCAAACATTCAAGACGCCTCTTGTCCCAGCCTAAAACCATCGATAAACTTCTTACTAACTCGTCAACAGCTTTCATAGATAACTCCTTGTCAGGGTTGTTTTCTATGTTTTATCGCTTGTTTGACGAGTTTTCTACCTTTACCTGCAGTAATGACCTCCATCCTCTTCTAACTTCCAAATCAAGTCATTGTTTGATAAAACATTTTCGGGTTTTGTCCAGTGCAGAGACTATACTGATTTGATTTTTCGCTATTAAGAAAACCTTAAGCTAATCGTGATTGAATTGCAGGAATGTTAGGTTCCATTTGTTTAACTTTAGGTTTTTGGCCTACTTTCAAGATCAATTAGAGTGAATTGATAGTGCGTTCTGATAATAATTGGTGCCATTTTAGTATTGAACTGAGCTTTATGTAGGCTGTGAGGAGTTAAAATGTCGAGAGAAAGAAGAAATAAAAGAGATAAATATAGTAGTAGGAAGAGCAGGCGTCATAATGAGCATCATCCGCGCTCTGGAAAAAGCCATCGCTATGAAAGTTCTTCATCAAGCGATGCAGTTGAAATCCTTTCGGGAGACAATACGATATCCTTAGACATTCAACTTTCAAAATTTCCCACAAAAAGATATGAATATTCAGATGAAGGGCTTATTTTTGGAGACCTGCATGGGAACTTTTTAACGGCTATTCAAGTTTTATTGCAATTGAATATCATAAGCATGAATAAGAAAACCTATCATTCATTGTATCGGGCTTTCACTCAGCTGGAATTTGAAGTTAATAATCGCGAGTTTGATGACGAGGGTAATTATTCCCTGAGCGCCTCTGAGGAAGATATGAAAAAAGCCATAGAGGCTGCTGATAAAATTCAAACGCTTCTTGAAAAAATTAAAAAAGGATCGCACCAGGGAAAGATTAGAGTTCAGTTTGCAGGAGATATACTGGCTGACAGAAGAGGCTATGATCCTGCCTTTGTTTGGTTTCTTAAGACACTACATAATCTTGATATTCCATACTCCATTACATTGTCTAATCATGATATAGGTCTTATCCAGACGTTTATCGGAAAAGAGGCTTTAAAAGATTATGACCTTGCGAAAGCTTACGTTAGGCTGAGTCAGCTTTATGTTTATCAATCACTATCATTTGCTCGATTTGTATGTATTCAGCAGGTTAATGAGGATAAGTTTGAAGAGTTTAAAAACGAGTTAAATACTTACTATTTCCCTTACCTTAGCTTCATTGATTATAACTTGGAAGATGGGGTCTTGAGTACACTGACGCATGCGGCTAGCAGGATCGAAGACATTCAACGTTTGGTAGAGATATTAAGGTTAAACATGGAACCTTCGCCTTTAGCTACAAAAGAACAAGTAATATCGGCGATTCGTAATATCAATATTGTAATCACGAGTATTTTAGGAGATGCGTGCTGGATAAAGGTTTGTAACCTAAGCGCCCCGCTGAATGAAGAGGGTAAAGAGGATCTTGACGTGAACGCACATCCTTTACTTCGATTTATTTGGGGAAGGATGGAACATGGTGATTTCAATAAATCCACTACCATGTTGGAGGATGGAACAAAAATTATTAATTACCATGGTCATACAGGAGATTACCAAAAAGGCCTAAATCACATTAATCTGAACCAGGAGTGTGGGAAGGACATTGGAAATGATCGAAAAAAACAAACACTTCATATAGGCAGTGTAAATAAGATTGGAGTGATCTATGAAAATGGATTTCCTCTAAATCTTAATGAGGTTAATAATTATAGTCTGGCAGCTGAAAAGCTCTATATAAGAGAAGATTTTAGCGAAAGTCGTAAAGAGGAAAAGGTTCGCAAAGAAGAAGAAGCTAAAAACAAATTGAAAGAAAAAAAAGATGCAGAGAAATTGAGGTGGCAAAAAGAATTAGATAAGATGAGCGCAAAGTTTGAGAAATTGGAAAAGGAAAAAAATAAGCTGGAGGAGAAAAATAATAATGGATGTAAAAAAGAGGAGCGCGATGAGTCTAAATTGCCTGAAATCACAGGTACACCCGTTTCTTTGCCAGAAAATGATGCCCCTTTAGTAGGGGCAACTTCATGGAAAGAGGATGGTAAATTAAATCACCAAGAAGATTTCAACGTACCTGCTGATGTTCCAAAGCAGACACCAGTGAACCCATTTAACTATTCTGGTCATTCATATGGTAGTCCTGTAGCTCAAGGCCCAGAAGGCTTACCTTTGAACAACGCCTTCCCACCTACTGCTCCAGCACCTGTTACTCAGAATTTCAATGGTCCCGGCTATCCTTCTCCTTACTCCAGTTATACGGATATGGGAATGTATAATCCTATACCTATTACCACTACCCCCATATACATTTATACAAACCCAGAGCACAATATTTCAGGCTATCCCCCTTACTCCAGTGATATGGATATGGGAATGTATAATCCTATTACTACTAACACATACAATGATACAAACTCGTCCTGGAACGCTTATGTTGCTCCAGAGTACAATACTCCAGATCCTTACTCTGGAAATGGTTATACTGGAGTAAGCTTCTCTAACGATCCGGGTAATTCACAAAATTATCCAACCAATTCCTATGAGGATCATCGTTTTACTAGCAGCAACGAATTTATCTCCCCCAGTCCCTATACAGACAGCAGTACTCCTAGTGCTCCTGACTTTGATGATGTTACTGATGAGTTCTCGAGTTTCTCCAAGAAGACCGAAGAAAACATTACTTATGGCACTCAGAGTTTTTGGGCTAACTCCCCATCAGCTGGCTCAACAGGGATAAGTCCATCAAACACTTCTAGTGAAGGGCTAAAGTCCGAGACCATTGATCCATCATCATTCGTAACAACACAAGATAATCAGGAAGCGAACCGCTTAAAAGAGAGTGTGCTAGAAGGTTTGAGGGACCGTTTTCAGCTGATTGAGGATGAGCTGGGAGAGAAAGAAGAGTTACAAAGCTCTGAAAATATGGGTAATGCATCAAATCAAGAACCGGAAAGCGCTACAGTGATGGAAAACAATAACGAAGGGGGTGGTGGTCTATGGAGATCATTCTCGTCTCTCGTTAAGAGCTTCAGCTGGCAGCAATCTGAGCCGGAAAAGGCTCAGTTGATTGATGTTATATCACAGCTGAACTCAAAAAAGACCTGGTTGGAGGGTTGTATTCAAAATATCAATGAAGCTCAGACTCCATTAGAAGTCCAAAATCATTTGCGAGACGCATTCAAAGACCTTGTTGAAATTGATGAGAGCCCTCAATCTGAAGAAAATCTCTTGCTAATTGAGCTTCTGATGCAGGCGAACCAGTGTAACGGACATGAAATAACTTCGAAGTTTAAGGGAGCGCAAGCATATTATCCTTCCGCAACGAAGTGAAGTGTAGATAACAATAGCGTTTGTACAAGACTTTGCATGGTGGCAGGGACATTGCTACTAAATTCGTCATTGCGAGCGAGGCGCGGCAATCCAGGCGGGAGGAGCTTGTATTGAAGACTCAAGCTTATGTGGGTTTAATGAGCTTGATCCTGGATTGCCGCGTCGCTTCGCTCCTCGCAATGACGGAAGGCGGTTAGGGTGTGTTTACCTTTCATTTTTTTGATACAAAATGTGGGTAATGGAGGCAAATTTTGAGTCAATTTGAGGAAGCCTATTCATGTAGGTGACGAAAATTTGCTTGAAATTTGACCCATTATACGCGTTTTGTAACAAAAAAATGAAAGGTAAACACACCCTAATATTACCCAACAACATAGCCGATGACGGAAGGCGCTGTTACATACGGTGAACAGTTGCTAAAAATTCAAGTATTTTGATCGTCTTGCAGCAATTAAAGTGCCTGGAGGGGGATTTTTCATAAAATGCTGTTTAATCCCTGCCATCAATGCATGCGCAATGCGTTCTTGATACCAGGACGATGCGAGTCGTCTTTCTTCATAGCGGTTTGATAGAAAACCTGTTTCAACCAATAGGGATGGGATATCGGGAGATTTTAAAACAACAAAGGCTGCCTGTTCTACATGGCGGTAGTGCAGTTTAGCAAAAGAATTGAAGTGCGCCAATATGCTTTTACCAATTTTTAAGCTTTCTGCAATGGAGTGGTTTTGTGACAGATTAATCAAAACCGAGCTTAATAAGTGATCTTTATTAGCCAGCTTTTCATCACCCAGGGTTACAGAGATATTTTCTCTGCGTGCTAGCCATCTGGCAGCTTCACTGGTTGCTCCCCGTTGTGATAGGGCATAAATGGAGACCCCATGAGAAGCAGGGTTACGAAAGGCGTCCGCGTGAATTGAAATAAAAAGATCTGCTTTGGCATCTCTTGCAATGCTAAGCCGTTTTCGCAGCCCAACATAATAATCTCCTTGCCGTGTGAGCTTAGCTCGAAAACCTGATTGGCGATTAATGGTTCGAGCCAGTCGCTTAGCAATAGCTAATACAATGGTTTTTTCATAGTGACCTGACCGACCAATTGCCCCAGGGTCTTTTCCTCCATGTCCAGGATCAATCACAATCATGACTTCTCGATTTCTTTTGTTGTAAGAATAGGATTGTTTCTTTGCTACATCAGTTGGAGTTGCACGTGCCCGCTTTGAAGTGCGCGTTTTAGCAGAGGCTTTTTTGGAGGAAGATGTCGATTTTGAAAAGCGTTTTGTAGCCAAAAACTCTTTGGGAGCGGGGATCTCGGGTGATTTTTTTGCATAGCTTTGAGCAAAGTCGATAATAAGCTGGTATTCACCAGAAGTGCTACTGCCAGGGCTTTCAACCTGAACACTAGGGGTAACGGATTTTGCTAGATTAAAGAGAATTCTCAACTTTCCATTCTTTTGCTGAATAAATTCAAAACTTTGAACCAAATTGCTGGAAAGCAGATTTTTTTTCCCAGAATTGGTTAATTGAGCTTGAGGGATATCCAGAATAAACTGATGAGGACTTTTTTTGTGATGGGTTTCGAATTTTAGCGGTTTTTTACTCTTAAGAATAAATTGAAAGCTTGTTTTCTGAATTAGCAGCCGAAAATGATAAAGTTGCGACTGTTTTGAAGATGGTGCTGCCAGCAATAAGTCTGCTGGCCATATAAAGAACCACAATAAGCAGAGAATTTTAATCAATATACCTTGTGATTTAGGTTTAAAACACATTTTCATAGTTAGAATGGTAATGGGGTGAACGATGGGACTCGAACCCACGACAACCGGGATCACAACCCGGGGCTCTACCAACTGAGCTACGCCCACCATAAGGATTGGCACGCTCGGCAGGACTTGAACCTGCAACCCTCAGCTTAGAAGGCTGATGCTCTATCCAGTTGAGCTACGAGCGCACATCAGGCTTGATTTCCTGTGTTTCCGGACATTACTCCGAGTTGGCAATCATAGCACACTCTAATCAAATTAAAAACCTATTGTACAGCAATTCCTGCCTATTGTATCAATGGGAACACCACGATAACATAGCCAGGTATTTAAAAAACAAATATCTGACGTATACTTGAGTGTAGATCAATTAAAATACATCGCCGAATCACACGGAAATCAAAGAACTATCATGGCTATTATTCGTATCTTGCAATATCCTGATCCTCGCCTTCGGCAGAAAGGGGAGTGGGTTGATGTGGTGGATGATGCTATCCGGAAAATTGTGGATGACATGTTTGAAACCCACTATAACACTGAAAATTGTGCTGCTTTAGCGGCAACACAGCTAGATTTTGAGCGTCCAAGACGCATCACAGTAATAGATTTTTCACCTGAGAAAAATACCCCCCTTTGTTTGATTAACCCCCAAATTGTCGCTCGTGAAGGGGAAGCTATAGAAGCTGAGGGTTGTATGTCTGTTCAAGGTGCTTATGAAAATGTGAAGCGCGCAGCCAGGATAACCGTTCAAGCTTTAGATCGGGAGGGCAGTGCGATAGAGTTTATTGCTGAAGGTTTTATGGCCAAGTGTATCCAGCACGAGCTGGATCATTTGGAGGGCAAATTATTTATTGATCATCTGCCTAAGTTAAAACGCTATAAAATTGATGAGAAAATCAAAAAAATAATAAAACAAAAGAAATGAGGAGCCGTTTGAACATTGTTTTTGCTGGTACACCCGAGTTTGCTGTGCCGAGTTTGAGTGTTTTGGTTGAAAAGGGTTATGCTGTGCGTGCCGTATATACTCAGCCCGATCGCCCTTCAGGGCGGGGACAAAAGCTGACTCAAAGTCCTGTGAAAACGTTTGCTCTAGCACATCAAATTCCAGTGTATCAACCAAAAACCTTGAAAAGCCCAGAAGCACAAGCCGTTTTGGCAGACTTAAAACCGGATCTCGTGATCGTGGCAGCTTATGGCCTGATTTTGCCAGAAACCGTTTTAAAGATTCCTCGATGGGGTTGCATTAATGTGCATGCTTCTCTATTGCCGCGTTGGCGTGGTGCTTCTCCGATCCAACACGCTATTTTAGCAGGAGATCAGGAGACAGGGATTACCATCATGCAAATGGATGTGGGGCTGGACACAGGTGACATTTTATATCAAGCGTCATGTCCCATTGAAAGAGAAGATACGGCTCAAAGTTTGCATGACCGATTGGCCAAACTGGGGGGGGAAGCTTTGCTGAGCACGCTGGAGCAGTTGTTAGCAGGCCAGATCAAGGCGGCACCTCAAATAGATGCTGAGGCCAATTATGCCCATAAAATAAGCAAGCAAGATGGAGCCATAGACTGGACACAATCAGCCGTCTTGCTCGCGCGTAAAATCCGGGCATTTACACCTTGGCCTACATCATATACTTCACTTTCTAAGCATTCAGGGCTTGTGATACGAGTTTGTCAGGCAGAAGTGATTGAGCAACCTGTTCCATCTAACCGAGCTCCGGGAACTATTTTACAGGCAAATAAAATGGGTATTGATGTAGCTACAGGGGATCAGATCCTACGCCTAACCCGGCTACAATTGCCAGGAGGCAAATCCTTAACTGTGCGAGAAATCTTAAATGCACATCAAGCAATGTTTGAGCCAGGTACGGTATTTCAATCTTGATTAGATTTTATACAATTAGAGCTGTGTATTCACAGCCTGGTGGCTGTAAATGCAGCTTCTTAGATTGAAGCAGCATCTTATTACCGCTGCATGATTCAGTCTCTTTTTATGAAAGCAGAGTCTTAAGGTAACTGGAACCTGACTTTATGAGCATTAAACATTGGCCTGAACATGAAAGACCTCGCGAAAAAATGCTGATGAGAGGTGCTGAATCCCTCACAGATGCAGAGTTATTGGCCCTTTTTTTTAGAACAGGTATCAAGGGAAAAACGGCGATTGATATCGCACGAAGCTTGTTGGCGCATTTTAAGAGCTTACAGGCGCTTATGCTTGCAAGTCCTGGTGAGCTGAGTAAGCAGCCGGGAATAGGCTTGGCAAAATACACACAGCTCAAAGCAATTTTAGAAATAGGAAAGCGACTGTATCAAGAAAAAATGCAAAAGAAGGATGTGATTCAACATGTCAACGACACTAAACGGTATATCAGCGCACAATTGCATTCACTTCAACAAGAAGTATTTGCCTGTCTCTTTTTGGATGCGAGAAATCAAGTGCTCTGTTTTGAAAAACTATTCCATGGCACTTTAGGCAGTGCAACCGTCTATCCACGCAGTATTGCACAGCGGGCCCTTTACCATAATGCGGCGAGTGTGATTTTTGCGCATAATCATCCTTCAGGAAACCCCGAGCCAAGTGAGTCAGATAAGCAATTAACCCAAAAATTAATAGAAACTTTGGCTTTGTTAGAAATTCGAGTGCTAGATCATTTGGTGGTGGGAGGAACTCAAGTCGTTTCATTTGCAGAGGAGGGCTTGATATAACTATAGCTAAGTGACAGCTCAAACGCCCAGCAATTTCCTCCCTATCAGGCAAAAATTGTTTCTCTTGAGTTGGACAAACACCGGGTTAAAGTACTGGATAAAATTTCATTTTACCAACAAGACTGGAACGTGATTAAAGGCAGTGTTTCCTGTGGGATCAAAGCTATTTTAGCTGAAAATTATCAGCTCTTATAAAGCTGACTGGTAATAAAGTGCGAAACTCTTGGTTGCTTAATTTCATTCCATTCGTGAAAGCTTGATTATAGATTATTAATCTTTAATTGTAGGAGTTTCGCACTTAATTGAAAACGGATAGACTTAGGAAGTGTAGGGTGTGTTTAGATGGAAGCCGCCAATGTTTTCCAATTTTGGCTTCAATCATTGCTGGAGATAGCTGCTCTAATTTGCAGGATGGGATCCAGCCCTTCTCTTGTTCAACGCATGTGCTGTTGTCCTTTACTACATCTCTGATTAATAAGACTTTCTAATGTGGATTCAGCAAGGTTACTGGTAGTCAATCCAAGATAAAACCGTAGGAAAATTATCTTGGATTGACTATAAATGGGAGGCCTTTTTTTTGACGCTCCCGGTAATTGATGATTTTTAGAGCATTATTTTTCAGAAATTCCCGCCAGAAACACGGTATTGTTTCTTCTTCCAGGCTGAATAAAACTAAAGGCATGTTAACGATCTATGTTGCCTCTAACTATGCCACTTTGCTTGGCACACCGAAATCCAATACTTTAACAGAAGTGGATGCTTTTGAGTGGACGTCTTTTGAAGCCGACAAAGTATCGTTATTGGCAAATCTGGCAAAGACGTTTCTAAAAACCAACTTGTTGAGTACAACCTCTGTGGTTTTGGCGCTTTCTATGGACTATATCTCTTCTCGACAAATCTTGCTTGATCAACCACGCTCTGATTGGGAAATTTACCAGGCAGTACAGCAGAATTTTAACCAATACTTCCCGGCTCTGGATCGGCAAGATTTTTATATGGATTTTGAAGTGATCAAACGGGAAGTTCCTGATTATGATATGCGCTCGCTATTAAAACTATTTGTTGCGCCCAAGGCTTTAATAGAGTTATTTGTTTCCACCTTTCAGACAATCAATCTAAAGATCAAAGCCATTGATATCGATACCTTAGCACTAGGGGAACAGCTGAAAACGTGTAGATGGGAGGGCAGAGGCGCTCCTTTGCCGGATCCAATAACCTTTAATATGGGTATTTGTATTGAAAATCGCTGGATTTATTTAATGGAGTGGTTTGAAGATGGCAGTCTTCGGCTGATCAATAGTGGGCTTGCTATACCTTTTCATGCCCCTGATTTTGTATCTTTTTTCAAATCCTGGAAAGGGGTGGATCGACTGGAAGACCCGCTTGTTTTCTGTATGGGATCACAAGACTCCTTGCTTCAGATACAAGAAATATTGTGGGATACCTTTCGGGTGAAAAGTTTTTCAGTCACTGTCTTTGATGGCCCTAGTTGCAGAACAGACAGGGAATGCCTGGCAACATCATATCCGCTTTCTTTAGCAATCCATTATGGATTAAGGTTACGACATGGCGATTAATCTTTTACCCTGGCGAGAGCAGATATACCAAAAGCACCAGCAAGTGTTTTCTAGAATTTTTTTGTCAATGTTTATGCTCTTGATGGGGAGCATAGCTATATCTACTTTTTATGTTTCACATAGCACACGCAAAGCGACTACCCAACATAAAAAACTGTCAGATGAAATTCAGGGCTTAAGGCAAAACCAGCCCCTGTCTGAGAAAATGGAAGAGGATCAGAGGAATCATCGGTATTGGATTTTAGAAATTTTCAGAAAACAGCAAAATATTCCAAAGTTTCTATCGTATTTAAGCGAAGTAGAATATCAAGGTTTTTATTTAACACAGATTACCTATGAAAAAGGAAAAATCCACTTAAGAGGCAGGGCGTTATCTCTCTTGAGGGCTTTTAATTTTATTAGGCAGTTAAGTTTGCTGACAATCATCTCTGAAGTCCGTTTTTTGTCAGCTGAGGATATATTGAAGCAGAAACTCTCTTTGGGAAGACCTGGCGCAGAAAAATCTTTTACTGTCGGAATCCATTTAAAATAGAAGAGAAAAGAGGAAAAGAGATGCATGTTTAAGCGCTATTATCAGAGGCTTCTATTTCAGACTGCTTATGTAAAAGGTTTGTTGGCTGTTTTTTTGAGTTTAACCATCGGTAGCGGGTTCTATTTTTTTTTGCTTGAACCTTCTCTAAAGAAACTCAAGGATCGAGTGCTTGAAAATAATGCATTACAAAAGCATTTACACGCAAAAAAATTAATGAAATTTAAACACAATAAGTCGGAAACAGATGCTTCCAGGAAAAATGTGCCTGATCGTTATTTCCATCTACCAAGCCACTTTCAGGAAACTCCATTTTTAATGGAAAGATTGGTTGAGCTTATAACGGGGGAGAGCTCCCTTGTTCTGAAACAAATTGCTTTAAAAGATGAAAAGATAGCATCAAGTCATCGTACTTTGGAGATCCACATAGGCTTGCTTGGTAACTATCAGACGTTGACGAACTTTTGCGCTTTGATTCTTCGACAACCCTTTTTTATTCAGTTGAAACGGCTTGCGATAGAAAAATTAGAACGTAGTACACGGGGAGGTTATGTGCTTTATGCGGATTTGCTCATTCATCTTTACATTTTTAAATAAAAATCGTCGATTCTTTATCCTTTTAGGGGGCTGCATTTTTTATGCAACGGTCTACGGGTCAGAGGGCACAATCAAGCAGGCCGAACGAAAAAAGACGTTTTCAGAGCCCTTTAAAGTATTAAAGCCTGAGGCGCAGAAGGGTTCTTTATTGATTAAACTACAGCACGCTGAACCGGAGCCGCTTGTTCAAATGTTAGCAAGGAAATCAAGCGGGGAGGGCCTGCTTTCTAAGGATGGTCGTATAGTGATGGATAAGGTCACAAATATGCTATGGGTTTATGATGTGCCTGAATCTTTAAAACAGGTTCAACGTTTTATTAAACACATTGATATTCCTGCCAAGCAAATTGTACTGCAAGCTTATATTGTGAATGCAGATCACCATTTTACAAGAGATCTGGGGGTGGATTTTTCGGGTCCATCAGGGAATATGCAATCTGCGCATACTTCAGCAAACGCCAGACGCTCTTATGCTTCTATAGAAAAGGGAAAGCTGAGTGTTGCTGTATCCAGCCTGGGGTACGGCGTTTCTCTTGAGATGGAATTAAGTGCCCTTGAAAAACAAGGGCGTGGACGGATATTGTCTAGTCCTCGTTTGGTCACTTCTAGTGGAAAATCTGCTTACATTGGGAGTGGCGATGAAATTCCATATCAAGAAAAAACCGTGCGGGGAAATACCAGTGTTGCCTTTAAGAAAGCTGTGCTCAGTCTTGAAGTAACGCCACAGTGGTTATCAAAAAATAGAATGATCCTGGACTTAGTCGTACATCAGGATAAAGTGAGTGCTTTAATGGTTCAAGGGGTCCCAGCCATTCATACTCAGGAAGTGAGAACTCAGGTTAGAGTGAAGGATGGACAAACCATTGTGTTAGGTGGAATATTTGAGCAGGTGCAAAATAAGCAATGGGAAAAGGTGCCTGTTCTTGGAGATATTCCTTTGATTGGAAAATTGTTTTGGCATCAACGCAACAAGCGAGATAGAAGAGAGCTCTTGATTTTCATTACGCCTAGAATTATTTCTTAGTTTCGTAAGCTTCCTTCAGCCTTTTTTCCAGAAAATGGATGTTTATTTTGCCTGATTGGTAATGAGGATCATTGAGAATCAGTTGATGTAAAGGAATATTCGTTTTAATGCCATCCACCACGGTTTCATCCAGAGCATTTTGCATTTTTCGAATAGCAATGTCCCGACTTTCTCCGTAGCTGATGATTTTTCCAATCATGGAATCATAGTAAGGTGGAACTAAGTAACCATTATAGAGATGAGAGTCTACTCGAATACCAGGCCCGCCTGGTGCATGAAACAACTCGATTCGCCCTGGAGAAGGAATAAAGGAACGAGGATCTTCTGCATTAATCCGGCACTCAATGGCATGTCCTTTGATTTGGATATCTGCCTGACGATAAGAAAGCTTGCCTGTGGCTGCAACCAGTAACTGTTCTTTGATGAGGTCAACCCCAGTAATCATTTCTGAGATAGGGTGTTCTACCTGAATGCGTGTATTCATTTCAATAAAGAAAAATTGCCCTTTCTCATACAGAAACTCGAATGTCCCCGCACCACGATACTTCATTTTCTTACAAGCATTTGCGCAGCATTCCCCAATGGTTCTCCGCTCTTCTTCGGTCAGACCTTGTGCGGGCGCTTCTTCTATGACTTTTTGGTGACGACGCTGGATAGAACAATCTCTGTCAAACAAATGAATTGCATTGCCTTGTCCATCTCCAAGTACTTGAATTTCAATATGGCGAGGGGTTTCCAGAAATTTTTCCATATAAACCGTGGCATCCCCAAAAGCAGCTTCTGCCTCTGTTTGTGTCATTGCAATGGAATTAATTAATTCTTTTTCTTCCCGGACAATGCGCATACCTCGACCACCGCCGCCACCAGCTGCTTTGATGATAACGGGATACCCAATCTTTCTGGCAATATCGAAGTTTTTTTTGTCGCTATGTGTCAGTGGTTCTCCAGAGCCTGGAACACAGGGGATGCCTAGTTCTTGCATTGCTTTAATGGCAGACACTTTATTTCCCATGATGCGGATGCTATCTGGGTGAGGTCCGATAAAGGTAAATTGGCTATTTTCAACTTGTTCTGCAAAGTCTGCATTTTCGGCGAGAAACCCATAACCTGGATGGATGGCGTCTGCATGGCTAATTTCTGCTGCACTGATCACGGCGGGTGTGTTCAGGTAGCTTTCCTTTGCGCTAGGGCCTCCAATACAAACCGTCTCATCTGCCAGTTTGACGTGCATCAAATCATGATCAGCTTTGGAATAAACGGCTACGGTTTTAAAGCCTAATTCCTTGCAAGCTCTCAAAATACGCAGGGCAATTTCGCCCCGATTGGCAATCAATACCTTTTTTAGCATAGGAGAAATCTCTTATTCCGGCTCGATAATAAATAAGGGCTGGCCGTATTCTACAGGCTGACCATTTTCAACTAAACGGGCGCGAAGGATGCCGCTTTTGTCAGATTCAATCTGATTGAACATTTTCATCGCTTCAATAAGGCAAATGACTTCACCCTCAGAAACTCTTTGGCCAATTTCAGCAAAAGGTTTCTCGCCTGGTTTGGGGGCTAAATAAGCCGTTCCCACCATAGGAGATTTTAGCTCATGACCACTATCATCTGACTTGCGGGCATCACACTCTGCAACGTTGGGTTTCATTACATGATCAATAGAAGGAGCCATTGCCTGAGGCATATGAGCGGAGGATGGGTTATGATGAATAAATTGCTGAACCGGCGCTGAAGCGGAAGTAGACTTGCTGATGCGGATAGACTCTTCGCCTTCTTTAATCTCGATTTCGCTTACGCCGCTCTTTTCAATTAATTCGATTAATTTTTTTATTTTTCGGATATCAACAGCCATAAATCAGTTTCCTGTTGTTCAGTCGGGTCAATATGACAGATAAGTTCACTTTTGTAAAGGCGCATTTTTTGGAAAGATAAGCGCTTTTGCAAGCAAACTTTGCAAAGTTAAGGGAAGATAGCGGTAAAATCACGCTTGTGATACACTGCCTGTTTATTCAAGGATACTGGATGATATGAGCGCAACAGGCAAACATACTTTACCCCCTTCTGAACTTATTTTAAATGCTGATGGCAGCATTTACCACTTAAAACTTCTGCCTGAGGATATTGCAGATACCATTATTACTGTTGGAGATCCAGATCGTGTGCCGATGGTCTCAAAATACTTTGATACCATTGAGGTCAAGAAACAAAAGCGGGAGTTTACCACGCATACAGGTAGACTGAATGGAAAACGTATTACGTGCATCTCAACAGGCATAGGGTCAGGTAATATTGACATTTTAATGAACGAATTAGATGCGCTGGCGAATATTGACTTTAAAACACGAACCATAAAACCAGAGCACAAGGCGTTAACTTTGGTTCGATTGGGCACGTCAGGATGTATTCAGGATGAAGTTCCACTAGATACCTTGGTCGCTTCGCGTTATGCCATTGGTCTTGATGGGTTGCTCAATTTTTATCCTCAGAAAAATATTGAAGAAGAAGCTGTAGTAAAAGAGGCTTTTTTTCAACAGGTTTTTTTTAATCAACCTAAACCAGAGGGATTGGTTTATGTAACCAAGTCTTCTGATACTTTGATCAAGCAGCTAGACTCATTGAATCATGTTTACCAGGGCATCACAGTAACGCTGGGAGGGTTTTATGCACCACAGGGACGCTGCTTAAGGCTAGCGCTTCAATTCCCTGAGGCTATTGATCTGATGCGTGCCTTTAGTTGGAACGGCAATAAGATCATCAACCTGGAAATGGAGACGGCTGCCTTATATGGATTAAGCGCCTTGTTAGGCCACCATTGCTGTTCTGTCAGCTCGATTATCGCCCATCGACACAGTCAGATATTCAGTCGTTCACCTGAGGTCGCTGTAGAACAAATGATTGAGCGTGTGTTGAGCGTGTTGGTGCGTTAAGGCGTGTCCTTTTACGCTTGAGATCTGTTATAATTCGCTTTAGATTGTGAGCAGTTTATTTTAAGGCCATCTCCCATTATGTCCGAACTTCGATATATTTTTATTACCGGCGGTGTTGTTTCTTCATTAGGAAAAGGGTTAACTTCAGCTGCTTTGGGTGCCGTTCTTGAGACCTGCGGTCTTAGGGTAACCCTAATGAAGTTAGATCCTTATTTAAACGTTGATCCTGGTACCATGAGCCCTTTTCAGCATGGAGAAGTTTTTGTCACAGAAGATGGCGTTGAAACGGATTTGGACCTTGGGCATTATGAACGGTTTGTTCAAGTCAAAATGACTAAACGAAATAATTTCACAACGGGCCAAGTTTATGCAGACGTGATTAAGAAAGAGCGCCGAGGAGACTATCTGGGTGCTACCGTTCAGGTGATTCCGCATGTTACCGAAGAAATTAAGCGTAAAATTCAGGAAGGTGCTGACAATGCAGAAGTTGTCCTCGTCGAGATTGGGGGAACGGTGGGAGATATTGAGTCTTTACCCTTTCTTGAAGCGATTCGGCAAATGCGTATTGAATTGGGTGCTGAGAGGACATTATTTTTGCACTTAACTTTGGTTCCTTATCTTTCCACATCAGGGGAGTTGAAAACCAAGCCAACTCAACATTCCGTTAAAGAGCTGCGTTCCATTGGTATTCAACCTGACATCCTTATTTGTCGATCAGAAGAACCGCTGCCTGATGCAGATCGTTTTAAAATTGCATTATTTACAAATGTGGAAAAAAAAGGTGTCATTTCACTTTGGGATGTTGATAACATCTATGAAATACCCTCGATTCTCTATCGTGAAGGTTTAGCAGACTTGGTCAGTAGCAAGTTAAACTTGAATATTCACACCCCTGATCTTTCTGAATGGAAAAAAATTGTCCATGCCTTGAACCACCCTAACCAGGAAGTGACCATTGCATTGGTCGGAAAATATACCGAGCTGGCAGATTCATACAAATCTTTATCAGAAGCATTAACGCATGCAAGCATTCATACTCAAACACGCATCCACATTTTATATGTAGACTCAGAAAAACTTGAAATGACTGGTGAAAAAGAACTAGAAGGCGTCGATGCCATCTTGATTGCTGGAGGTTTTGGAACTCGAGGTGTTGAAGGGAAAATTGAAGCAGCGCGTTATGCGCGTGAGCATCATGTGCCTTTCCTGGGAATTTGCCTGGGGATGCAAGTTGCTGTTATAGAATATGCTCGACATGTATTAAACATGAAAGATGCTAACAGTACAGAATTCAATAAAAATACGCCTTTTCCTGTGATTGCCCTGGTCGCCGAGTGGAAGTCTCACACAGGAAATGTGGAAAAACGTACAGAAGCCTCTGACAAAGGGGGTACCATGCGCCTGGGCGCACAGTGGTGTCATCTTAAACCGGGTTCAAAAGCAAGAAGCATTTATCATCAATCCAAAGTATTTGAGCGTCATCGTCATCGTTACGAAGTCAATAATGATTATGTCGATCAGATTGAAAAAGCAGGGCTGGTTTTTTCGAGTTATTCTGATGGATCAGAGCATTTGATGGAAATGATAGAGCTAGAAAATCATCCGTGGTTCATTGGTTGCCAATTTCACCCGGAATTTACTTCGACGCCGCGAGCAGGGCACCCGTTATTTAGTGCTTTCATTATGGCTGCCAGCACATTTAAACAAAAAACAAAAGAAACTGAGAGGGGTTAATTCATGCAACTTTGTGGGTTTCCTGTGGGTCTAGAGTATCCTTTCTTTCTGATTGCAGGTCCCTGTGTGATTGAAAGTGAAAGCCTGGCGCTTGAAACGGCCAGTGAATTAAAAGCCATTACTGCGCGTTTAAAAATCCCTTTTATTTATAAATCTTCTTTTTGTAAGGCAAACCGCTCTTCTCATCAAAGCTATTCGGGTCCTGGGTTAGATGAAGGGTTGCGCATTTTGCGTAAGATTAAAGAAACGGTTGGCGTTCCTGTGTTAACTGATGTACATGAAGATACACCGATAGAAGCCGTTGCTGAAGTTGTGGATGTTCTTCAAACGCCTGCTTTTTTATGTCGTCAAACCGCTTTTATCCAAAGGGTGGCACGTACGGGTTTGCCTGTGAATCTCAAGAAGGGACAGTTTTTGTCTCCCTGGGAAATGCGTCATGTAGCTGCCAAAGCACAGGCAGTAGGAAATTCTCAAGTGATGGTTTGTGAGCGAGGCGTTTCTTTTGGCTATAACAACCTGGTTTCCGATATGCGCGCCTTGGTTATTATGAGAGAAACCGGTTGTCCAGTCGTATTTGATGCGACGCATTCAGTTCAATTGCCTGGAGGTCAGGGAGATCGCTCAGGCGGACAACGGGAATTTGTGCCGGTGCTAGCAAAGGCAGCCATCGCTGTCGGCATTTCTGGTTTGTTTGTTGAAACCCATCCTAATCCTGATGTCGCGTTGAGTGATGGGCCTAACAATTGGCCGTTGGGTGAAATGGAGTCCTTACTTAAGACTTTAAAGGCGTTGGATCAGGTTGCTAAAAATTTTCAATAAAGAAAGAAATTGATATGTCTTCTATTTTATCGATTCAAGGTAGAGAGATTTTGGATTCCAGAGGGTTTCCTACCGTTGCAGCAGAGGTTACCTTAGACAGTGGCGAGAAAGCGGTTGCATGTGTCCCATCAGGAGCTTCGACAGGTAAGCGTGAAGCGCTTGAATTAAGAGATGGAGATCAGAAGCGATATCACGGAAAAGGGGTATTAAAAGCAGTTTCTCATGTCAATAACGAGATTCAAAGTGCCCTGATTGGCCTTGATCCAACTCAGCAAGAGCACATTGATCAAGTATTGGTGGATTTAGATGGAACAGAAAACAAATCCCGATTAGGTGCTAACGCGATATTGGCAGTTTCGCTAGCAGCTGCAAAAGTCGCAGCCATGAGCGCCAAAATCCCTCTTTATCAATATCTCTCAGGAGATGCGCCGTTTCTGATGCCAGTGCCTATGATGAATATCATCAATGGGGGAGCACATGCAGATAACCAGGTAGATATTCAGGAATTCATGATTTTACCTGTAGACATGCCCTCTTTTTCAGAAGCGCTTCGCTGTGGTGCTGAGATCTTTCAAGCATTAAAAGCAATCTTAAAGGCAAAAAGGATGGTAACCGCCGTTGGGGATGAGGGTGGTTTTGCACCCGATCTTCCTTCCAATCAAGCCGCTTTAGATCTCATCCTGGAAGCCATTCAAGATGCAGGATATTCTGCGGGTAAAGATGTTTATTTGGGGTTGGATGTTGCCAGCTCAGAGTTTTACCAATCTGGACAATACGTGTTAGGTTCTGAAAATCGTTCTTTCGACTCTGAAGGGTTTGCAGGCTATTTGGAAGGTTTGGTAAACCAATATCCCATTATCAGTATTGAAGATGGTATGAGTGAAGATGACTGGAAAGGTTGGGCACTGTTAACAGAGAAATTAGGCGAAAGAGTTCAGCTGGTCGGAGATGACCTGTTTGTTACAAACAGCCAAATCTTAGCGCAAGGCATTCAGGCGCAAATTGCCAATGCCATCTTAATTAAGCTAAATCAGATTGGCACAGTAACGGAAACGCTCAGCACCATTATGGTAGCCATGCAAGCAGGTTATCATAATGTCATTTCTCATCGTTCAGGAGAAACCGCAGATACTTTTATTGCAGATTTGGCTGTTGCAACAGCCGCAGGACAAATTAAAACCGGTTCTCTTTGCCGTTCAGATCGAGTAGCCAAATATAATCGCTTGTTAACGATAGAGCAGGAACTGAGGGGTAGAGCGGCTTATGCAGGAAAAAAGATATTTGGCTTAGGATAACAACCTGACTTAACATTTTGTCATGATGAGGGAGATCATGACAAAATCTGAAACTCACGAAGAATCGCAAGGTACTGATCCTCATTATTATGTAATCTTGCAATGTCTAGGGGTGTCATCCCATCACTGGTTTCAGCGTGAGGATCTGCACCAGCGGCAATCAGCACTTTAATCACATCAGAAGCATGGTATTGTAAGGCAATATGCAACGGTCGAATTTTGGCAGCATCTTCATACCCATTTACATTAACACCTTGATGAATAAGCTTATGTATCTCATCCAAATTGGCATTCGTAATACTGTCCAATAACACTTCAAGGCGCTTTTCAGGTTTAGTTGACATCATGGATTGTGGCCCCCGGGTTTATATGGCGCGATCATTGAGAGCAAATAGTTAACCTTTAGCTATTTATGATAGCGCTATTCAAAAAAATTTGTAACTGTTTGGGCGGCTCTGCTGTAAAAAATAAAATGAGGACACACCCTAAGCCTGAAAATATAGAAAGATGGAATGAAATTAAGCAATCAAAAATAGTGAGCTATAATCAATGATATAGGGCGTGTCATCAATTAATGTTAACGAAATCCCTCATTGAGCGTTTGTGACGCCTAACCACTTATTATAATATGCAAAAATTTATGGAAATGACTAAAATTAACTAACTAGGGAGAAATGATATGTCTCATGCAATTGATCAGAAGAAAGCAGGGGTGACAGCTTTTGAAGCACGAAAAACATCGCTACAGAAGGTTGGCTTAAGAGTGCTTCATTTTATGCGTTACTTTCGTGGATTGAATAAGGTTGCTCTTATATTCTTTCCTTGTTTATTTTTTTATGGAACTGCATTTTCGAATACTGTTGAGTGCCCATCTTTACAATATGTGTTAAAACATGTAGATAGTAATAATAAAGTAAATTATAGAGGGGTTTTGTTTTTTACTGAGGATAATCTTTATCAGTTCAGAAATGATTTTGTATTTAGCGGTCATTCACCTTCACCTGAATGTAAAGATTATCCCTACGAAAGAATACCAACATTTAATAATGGCGCTTGTGTTTACAAGGGCCCGATTTGGCTAACAGATAGGCATGGATGTTGCTGTGGAACCCTAAAAAATCAACTGAAGTTGAAGAAGGGTGTTAAAAAAGTAAGGAAGCATTAAATTGCCCTTTTGAGGTTGTAAATAATTCTGTGTAGGCAACGTCCCTAAATGCTGTTTACACAATTTAATTTACAACCTCCCTTTAATCAGAGATGTAAAGGACAACAGCACATGCGTTGAATAAGAGAAGGGCTGCTGGATCCCATCCTGCAAATTAGAGCAGCTATCTCCAGCAATGATTGGAGCCAAAATTGGAAAACATTGGCGGCTTCCATCTAAACACACCCTACACTTCCTAAGTCTATCCGTTTTCAATTAAGTGCGAAACTCCTACAATTAAAGATTAATAATCTATAATCAATATTGAATCAATCATTGAATTTTGACGAAGCTTCTGATTGACAGTTCGTGAAGCCTAACCGTTTATTATAAAATGTAAAAATTTATGGAAATTACTAAAGGTAACTAATATAGGGAAAAATGATATGTCTCATGCAATTGATCAGGGCAAAGCAGGAATGAAAGATCTTGAAGCCGGAAGAACATCGCTACAGAAGTTTAGCTTAAGAGTGATTCGTTTTATGAGTTACTTTCGTGGATTGAATAAGATTGCTTTTATATTCGTTCCTTGTTTATTTTTTTATGGGACAGCATTTTCGAGTGCTGTTCAGTGCCCACCTTTACAATATGTGTTAAACCATATAGATAGTAATAATCAAGTAACTTATAAAGGATCTTTGTTTGTTAATAATGACGTTAGGTTTATTGATCTTTCTAGCATGAAAGATTACTATGTATTTGGAGATAAACCTGGTAGCGATATAACAGAAGACCTCCCTTACACAAAAAAAACAATATTTAGTAATAGCGCTTGTGTTTACGATGGTCCGATGAGGATAGCACGAGAATATAATTGTAATTGTGGATTCAGGGTCAATAAAAATGAACCTATCAGAGCTATCAAATTGAAGTTAGTCCCCTCTAAAGAATAAAAAAATTGATGTTCCAAATTTTCATAAAGCCAAACATGTTCTTCTGAATTGAAAAAACAAGAACCATAAAAAAAGCCATAAAAAGCTTGATGTGATCGAAAATCAGGGGCTCCGTTGCAAAAACGAACCATGCTATTATGGATACTTTTTGAAGGAGCTTTTTGATGAGATCAAGTCGACCCCAAGCCTTCAGATGAAGTCATTTTCACGCAGAGTTGATCTTGCAATGTGTGTGCTGGTACGGCTCTAATGTAATGAACCATCCTCCCCTAGGGGAGGATGGTTCATTACATTAGAGCCCAAAAAACTGCCTCTTCATTCAGAAATTTTGACCCTTTTCCAAGGGTGAAGGTGAAGCCAGAGATTTTTCGGATGCCCTCTTAGGATCAAAATAGCTGATATCAATATGATGGTATACCGGATTAAACCAGGGTAATTCCTTTTGGAAACCCTCTAAAAAGAGGTTAACTTTAAATTTAAATGCTTGGGGTTTTTGGGATCCCTTTCAATCAAAAGATGCAAAGGAATGATGTTGCCAGAAAGTCCCGTCTTGACGGTGTTAGACTGCCCTTCTATAGTATTACCTATTGCTCTACAATGAATGTTGTGTGGCACAAAAGGAGGGGTTTCTCCCTTAACGGACATGACGTAACTTCCAACTCTTTTAGCATCTATGAATTTAGTTTTTCCTGCAAAACATTCGACATTTAGAATTGCGCCTGCCTCGTTAGCTATTGTTATGCTATGCTCTGTTGGAAATACAGCATAACCAATCATCGACAAACTTAATAATAAAAAAGTAGCCGCCGGCTTTAAAAATTTTTTTATAACCATATTTCTCGCCTCTCAGCTTATTAATTTTGTTTTATTTTATTTTATTTTATAATAGTACAGTTTGAATTTAGAAGTTTTGGTTCTTCGGGGTTTTGCGTGGAATTTCAAAACAGGTTCCCGAAAATATTGACTCTTGGTTAGCTCGTTGTGTGCCTCGTACCAATTTCCGGAAAGGATCGTTCTCTAAGTTGTTGAATATCGCGTAAGGAGCAGGGGTGTAAACATCCGTATCAAGATCATTGAACAGTTTATAGAGCAACTCTATTCCATTCTCATGAAGAAAACTTTACAGGCTAAAAAATGTAAGCGTTTCATTCCTGTCTTTTTAAACATGATTCAGCAACTTAAAAAAAGCCCTTTTAAAAAACTTATAAAACTCGGTAAAACTTTAGATCTTTGGAAAAATGAAATCGTTCGTATGTGGCGTTTTAGTAAGTCCAATGGTATTACTGAAGGCTTCCATAGAAAAATGAAGCTGATTCAAAGAAGAGCTTATGGATTTCGAAATTTTGAAAATTATAGATTAAGAGTCTTATGGGGTTAGGAAAAATGCCCTCGTTTTTGGGAAAGACTCTTTATGTGGTGGGTCGTATTGGATTCGAACCAATGACCAATGGATTAAAAGACCAGCAACACATCAATGCGACCAACTTAAGCATTTGATTAATAAGAAATTTTAATGCGGACGCTCATTGCGATTGGCTAATAATGGCGCACAAAGTAGCATGGGGTCGCGTAAATCCCGCGTAGCACAGCAAACACTGCAAACAACTTTTCATGCACAGATATCCTATGATTTTATAATTCTAATATTGAATAGGGTATAAAGGAATGACACGTTTCTATTATGTTGATGAAAGCGGAAACACTGGATGTAACCTTTTCGATAAAAATCAACCCACTCTTTACTACGGAGTGCTTTCAAGCAAACTAAATTTAGATGTCGCAGCAAAAGCAGATTCTCAAAAATTCAGAACAATCTTAGGCTTGGATATTCTTCATGCTGTTGAACTTAGTGACAGCAAGCTAGTTAAAATTGCAAGTGATTTAAATCAGCTTAATAAAAAATTTGATTTAAAGTTTGACATACATCTTGTTTCTAAGCCTGATCACGCTTTAATAAGTTTTTTTGATCAAGTGTTTGATTCAGGGATTAACCAAGCCGTTCCGTGTATAAGTTATTGGACAGGACTTCGTTTTGTCCTACTTTTAAAAATAGCCACTTTATTTGATGAAAAAACTCTCCGAAAAGCCGGGCTGCACGTACTGAACTATCCAATAAAAAAGCTGAAGAACAGCTAGTTGAAGTCTGTAGCATACTTAAGCATCGAGTAGGTTTATTACCAGACCAGAGATCACAAGAAGTAATCCATAACGCCTTGCTGTGGGCAGCCAATAATCCTGAAAAAATCTCCTACAATGTTCAGTCCAAGGAAGCACTTCATCAAATTTCACCTAATTTAGTTGGATTCCAGTCTGTAATAGCTGGTATCTCTGTACGCAGCCTTAAACATAAGAAACAACTTTTCAAAATCACTGTTGACCAACAGCTTCAATTCAATAAAGCTCAAAACACATTAGCAGAGTTTTATGCATCCCTAGCCCTTTCAGGCGAAACTCTTCGCAGTGGAAAAGATAGTCTTTTAATGTGCCGAATATCTTTTCCCCAATTTGTTTACCAGCCTCACCCCCCAGGCGATGACCTATTACCTTTAAAATAAGTTCTAAATTAGAATCATTCTCTATTTTCTTGCATAGTTTTTCATTGGCTTCACATTGCTTCTTTAATATTTCCACAATTGAATTTTTAAGCTGCTCATCTCCACTGAAAGCTTCTACAAAAACAGCTAGCTTTATGCTTACAACATCCTTGTTAAAGGAATAATCTATAACATATCCTGTTGACTTAATGGCATTTTCCACTTCTCTTTTTAAGACAGGATCATCAACTAAAAATCTTATTTTTCCCCCTTCTAGTTCTGGTCTTATAAACCCATTTTTAATTTTTTGTATTACTTCATCTAAATAATACTTTAAATCATCTGGCGAGTTTCTATATTTAAGCCAAGATTCCATCTGAAGGGTCTTAATTTTACTCTCCGGTATTTTCATCAGATTTGCTAGTTCATAGGTGCTTTTGTTTTTCAATCCTTTTATTTTCTTGGCGGCTAAATACCAAACCAATAGATCTATATCATGCTTAGAAAGGCACCCAAACCCATCCTTCATATAGCGAACAAAGAATTCTTTTAATTCAATATCTTCGACTTCATCAAACAAGTCATTTAAATCATTCATGGCAATTTCCTTATTAAAAATTTATGAATTGACTATTTATCTAGACAGATAGTTCCTTTATTTCTTCCATTATAATTTTTAATAAACATCTTTTCTAAGGAGCGTTCTTTTTCAATCAAAAAATTCATATTAAACTTGAATCCTTAAAAGTAACCTGTAATGCTATTTTTATCGGCTGGCAAATTCTAAAAAAGTAGTAATGTGCCACATAAATCTCTGCAGAAAAGCCCTTTAACTAACAACCCTCTTTAGTTGATTATTTTTTAAATTAATACTAAAATATCAAGCATGGCTTGTGAAAAAAGAAATAAATTAAAAAACCTGCTAGGTCAATGGCCTTCCTGTCTTGTCGCCACCTACCCGTGGCTAAAACAGCAAGATATTTACCCACAGCTAATCGATAGCTACGTAAAACACGGCTGGCTGACTAAGCTCGCAACTGGGCTCTTTACGCGCGCAGGCGATCACCCTGGCAAATTTCATTTTATTGCTGCCCTTCAATCCCAGCTTGATCTTCCTATACATATCGGCGGAAGAAGTGCTATTGAGTTAAGAGGGCATGGCCATTATGTCCGCTTTAATGCAACACTCGATTTATTTTCTCAAAGCGTTATTAAATTGCCTGGTTGGTGTAAAACCGTGTTTGATCCAGCCTCATCATTTCGATATTTTATAACAACCGCCTTCATGGATGAAGTCCATGCTGCAGAAGGCATTAGTTCTTTTACTGTGGAAAATCAATCTTTGATCGTTTCCTCATTAGAGAGAGCCATGCTGGAAATATTGTATTTTGTCCCTCGATACTATACCTATGAAGAGTCTGCTCACATTATGGAAAACTTAGCACTCTTAAGGCCAAATTTGGTCCAGCTACTGTTAACTTATTGTAAATCCATCAAGGCAAAACGGTTATTTCTACACCTGGCTACCTTATGTGGACACGCATGGGTCAATGATTTAGACCTTGATCAGATTGATTTAGGGCATGGGGTTAGAAAAATTGCAAATGGTGTCTCATACGACAAAAAGTACCAGTTGTACGTTCCTATGAATCCATTGGGTGAATAATATGACACAATTTTCTGAAGTCTTTTACCAACAGACCAGACTTTTGTTATCCATGCTTCATTATGTGAATAAAGAATCCTGTTTTTCATTGAAGGGCGGAACCGCAATCAATTTTTTCGTTCAAGACATGCCCAGGCTTTCTGTCGATATTGACTTGACCTATCAGCCTTTACATCCCAGAGAAATTGCCATTCCTGAAATTAATGCGGCTATTAAGCGTATTGCCAATGCAGCAAAAAATCATGGTGAAACTATTCAAGTAAGGTGTGACAATAGCCCCCACACCACCGTTCCTAAATTAATTATTCATCAAAATGCCGCTTTAATTAAAATAGAAGTGAATCCTGTTGTGCGGGGCAGCGTATTTAAGCCTGAAATACTGACCTTATGCCAAACTGCTCAAGATCTATTTGAATTATCAATAAAGGTACAGACTGCATCGATGGCAGATCTCTACGCAGGAAAATTTTGTGCAGCTTTAAATCGTCAGCATCCACGCGATTTATTCGACGTCAAGGTGTTTTTAGAGCAACATGCAATAACCGCTGCGATCAGGCAAGCATTCATCATTTATCTTGCTTCAGATAAACGTCCTTTCCATGAGCTATTATCTCCACGATTAAAATCCCTTCCAGAACAAGAGAAAATTTTTAAGACAGAGTTTGATGGCATGGTGGCTTCCCCTATCACCTATAGCGAGCTATCTGATACTATTCCTATGCTGCTTGAAAAGCTTAAAAAACAAATGCTGCCAGATAAAAGCAATTTCTTCTTTCTTGCGCTGCAGGCAAACCCGATTGGGATAAAATGCCATTACCCCATATACAACAGCTTCCAGCATTACAGTGGAAACTGTTGAACATCAAGAAAATGGATAAGCAAAAACGCAAACAAACCTATGAAAGTTTAGAAGTTTGTTTGGTATAAATTCTAAACTCCTAAAGAAGGTCTGCTTTAGAGAAAGCAAAGTGGTTTAGCTTGATTGAAATGTCGCGTAAATCTCGCGCAACCGAAATTTAGGACGTTTCGAGAAAAATCTATAACCTTTTGATTTATATGGTGGGTCGTATTGGATTCGAACCAATGACCAATGGATTAAAAGTCCAGTGCTCTACCAACTGAGCTAACGACCCGTAAGGAAAGAATGTTTGGCATGATAGCATACTGGCGCCTGAATTCTCAAATCTCAAAACCATACACTTTAATGCATATATCATTCGCTTGAAAAGGAAAGCGTCTTTTTCTCTCACTGCTCTCATTCTTCAAGAAAAAACGTATTCTATGAAAATTTTAGGGGATAAGGAAGCTTTTTGCTATATTTCCTACATAATTTCTGCTTTTTGACGCTTTGTGCGATCTAAACACCGTAACATCAGTGCTTCTTGTACATGTGCTTTTTCTATATGCTCGTTGTTTGCCAAGTCAGCAATCGTACGTGCAACTTTTAAAATACGATGATAAGACCTGGCCGAAAATTCAAAGGTTTGGCAGGCTTCTTCGATAAATACCTGTGTTTCACGATCAAGAGGTGCATAATTCTCCAGATCTTGATTGCTTAATAAGGCATTTGAGACATCTTGCCTTTGAATTTGTCTTTCATGAGCAGACAAAACGCGCTTTGCCACCATGGCGCTAGTCTCTGTTTTCTGGCAGCTCCCGGATATTAACGCTTCTCTGGGAAGCATTGGTACATGCACTTGCATGTCTATGCGATCCAGCAAAGGCCCTGAAATCTTGTCTTGATATCGCTTTAGCTTTTCAGGGCTACAGTGACAACGGTCATTAAGCTCTCCTGCATAGCCGCATGGACAGGGATTCATTGCAACGATTAGTTGAAATCTGGCTGGAAAGCGTGACTGACTTGAAGCCCTGGAAATGGTTACATACCCAGACTCTAAAGGCTCACGCAGCACCTCTAAAACATGTCGACTAAATTCAGGTAATTCATCCAAAAACAAAACTCCATGGTGTGCCAGGGAGATTTCTCCTGGTTTAGGTGGGTTTCCACCACCTGCCAGAGCCACACTGGAAGTTGTATGGTGTGGCGCTCGGAAAGGCCGAGTTTTCCAGTGGCTTGGGTTGAAACCTGTATTTGAAATGGACTCCAATGCAGCCAACTCAAAGGCTTCTTCATCTGTCATCGAAGGAAGAATACCAGGTAAACGACTGGCGATCATTGTCTTCCCTGTTCCCGGCGGCCCCACCAATAGCAAGCTATGACGTCCTGCCGCAGCAATTTCAAGCGCACGCTTTGCCTGCGCCTGCCCATAAACATCAGATAAATCAGACCACACTGGCTTTCCTCTCAGCTGAACCTTACTCTCATAAGGAGAAAGCGGATTAGATCCCTTGATATGGTGACATACAGAGAGCAAGTGGTCTGCCGGCAATATACAAACCCTTCCACTCAGTGCAGCTTCAGACGCATTATGCATCGAAATGATAAGTGATCGATCGGTTTTAGAGGTTGCCAATGCAAATGGCAATGCGCCTTGAATCGCTCTAATATCCCCAGATAAAGCCAACTCACCAGCAAACTCGAAAGCAGATAAAGGCTCTAAGGGAATTTGACGGGAAGCTGCCAATATGCCTAAAGCAATAGGCAAATCAAATCGTCCTCCATCTTTGGGAAGATCTGCTGGTGCCAGATTGACGGTAATCCGTCTGGTCGGAAATTCAAACCGAGCATTCAATAATGCGCTGCGCACACGTTCCTTACTCTCTTTTACTGCAGCATCAGGCAATCCTACGATGTTAAAGGCAGGAAGCCCGTTAGACAAATGGGTTTCTACAGTGACCAGCGGGCATTCGATACCTATGTTTGCTCGAGAGTAGGTAATGGCTAACATCACGCCTTATGAATCCTTTGGGCTTGCCTTATGTTTTTGAGTACCTGAAGTTTTAGCTGCTGGTTTCTTTGCCTTTGCTTGCATTGCTTTCTCCAATGCTTCAATTTTCATGCGAGTACGTTCAAGTACACGTTTCTGTGCATCAAACTCTTCTCGTGTGACTAAATCCAGTTTAGAAAAAAAACTCTGTAAAACAGCGTGGAAATTTTTCTCCATATCTTTGTAAGCCCCCTGCATTTGAGGAGGAACTGAATCTGAAAAACATTTGGCTAATTTATCAATTAATTTAGGGTCTAACATTGGGCTTTCCTTTGTAATTGAAAAACTCATTCTAATTGAGTTTTAAAAAGACTAAAATAACGTGTTTTTTCTTTTTTCTCTATACAGGATTATAGACGCATGAATCTACGTTATCTAACTTCCGAATCTGTCTCAGAAGGACACCCTGATAAAATTGCTGATCAGATTTCCGATGCAATTTTAGACGCCATTATTGAGAAAGATACTCATGCAAGAGTGGCATGCGAGTCTCTTGTTAAAACAGGTTTTGTGCTGGTTGCTGGGGAAATTACCACAAATGCTTGGATTGATATGGAAACAATTGTTCGACATGTTATTCGAGATATTGGCTATAACGACCCTTCTATCGGTTTTGATTTTGAAAGTTGTGCGGTCCTAACCAGTATAGGGAAACAATCTCCTGATATTGCACAAGGGGTTGATCTAAGCCCTGAAAAAATTGGCGCAGGAGATCAGGGGATTGTAATGGGGTACGCGTGTGATGAAACAGATGTTTTAATGCCAGCCACAATTACCTATGCACATCGCTTAACCAGGCGACAATCCAAGTTAAGAAAAAACGGAACGCTCCCTTGGCTAAGGCCAGATGCTAAAAGTCAGGTGACTTTACGATATGAAGATGGTGTTCCTGTCTCAGCAGATTCCATTATTTTATCTACACAACATCATCCTGATATGAATCAGGCGGATTTAGTAGAAGCCGTTATTGAAGAAATTATTCGACCCACCTTGCCTCAAGCCTGGCTAAAAGAAACCCGTTTCTTGGTGAATCCCACCGGGCGCTTTGTCGTTGGAGGTCCCATGGGAGATTGTGGTCTTACTGGTCGTAAACTGATGGTTGATACTTATGGTGGTATTGCTCGTCACGGTGGCGGTGCTTTTTCAGGAAAGGATCCTTCCAAAATTGATCGATCAGCTGCTTATATGGCGAGATATATTGCAAAAAATATTGTTGCTGCGGGGCTTGCAAAACGATGCGAAGTTCAAATTTCCTATTCAATTGGGGTTGCGGAGCCTACCAGTTTGTATATTGAAACGTTTGGTACAGGAAAGGTTCTTGATACAAAGCTGGCTGAATGGGTTAAAAATCATCTGGATTTAACGCCTCATGGCATTATTTTACACCTGGATTTGCTTCGCCCCATTTACTTGCTAACAACTTGCTACGGCCATTTTGGACGCCCTGAACTTGAATTCACGTGGGAGAAAACAGATTTGGCAGAGAAATTCAGACAAGCATTCTCTGAGCAGCACGTGGCTTTGTAAGGAGGTAAAGACTTTGTTTTTGTCATGCTCGCTACGTTTTCAACTGATTAATTTAGGATGACTCCAATTCAGGTGTTTTGGGTGATTTTCCAAGCAGATAATAATCCAGGACTGCTCGAGCAATCGAAACAGCCGTCGAATTATGTTCAACCACCACAGCCAGTGCAATCTTTGGATCATCAACGGGTGCAAAAGCAATAAACCACTTATGATTTCGATATTTTTTAGGCCGAAATTGATCCTTGATTCCATGGTACATAGAAGGTCGATACACTTCTACTGTGCCTGTCTTACCAGCTACTCGATAAGGCACCTGGTTTCCAAAATATCGCCGTGCTGTGCCACCAAATCCATGTGCTACATTTTCCATCGCTTTTATCACCACATCCCAGTGATGGGGATTTTTCAATGTCCACTGTTTCTCTAAAACGGGTTGATGAGTTACGACTTCTCCCGTGGAGAGCTTTCTTTTTAAAAGCAGAGTTGGACGATAACGTGCCCCACGGTTTGCTAGCATCGCAGTAGCATTGGCCAATTGAAGTGGCGTAGCCAGCATCGCGCCTTGCCCAATGGCTGCATTTGCTGTATCTCCTGAACTCCACGCTCTTTTTCTTCTTTTCCTTTGCCACTCTGGGCTAGGCACTAACCCTGAGGACTCACCCGCCATATCAATACCCGTTGGCGTATCCATCCCAAATAATTTAAGTGCTTCTCCTAGCCTTTTTATTCCTAGTTTTAAAGCCAGTTGATAAAAATAAATGTCACAAGAAACAGTAATGGCTTTGGCAATATCTACCAAACCATGTCCATCTTTTACATGATCATGAAAAACTCGCCCAGATACTTGAAGAGTGCCTGTATCATGAATGGTGTCTTTTTCTTTAACCACACCCAGCTCTAAAGCCATCAAGGCCTCAAAAGGCTTAATCGTAGAACCAGGTGGATAAAGCCCTTTCAGGACACGATTATAGAGTGGCTTATGTTCGGATTGACTCAAAGCCTGATATGCTTGGGAGCTCATTCCTTTTACAAAATGATTGTTGTCATATCCTGGTTGGCTGACAAAGGCTAAAATTTGTCCCGTTTTAGGCTCAATGGCAACTAAAGCACCCTGAGCATCCCCAAAAGCAGCTTGTGCGATCTTTTGCAGTTTAGCATCTACAGAAAGATAGAGTGTTTCACCAGAGCCAGGTGCAATCTTTTTTAATACTTGCATTACCCGCCCTTTGGCATCCACCTCAACTTGCTGATAACCCATTTTTCCGTGCAATACAGCTTCATAATATTTTTCAATCCCTGCCTTACCAATATATTCTGAAGCGTTATATTGACTTGTATCTACATTTTTCAAATCTGTTAGACTTATTCTGCCTACATAACCCATTACATGCGCTATTGTCTCAGCTTCTGGATAGTGCCGAATAAAACGCGTATTAATTTCAGTGCCAGGAAATCGGTAGTGATTGACATGAAAATGGGCTATCTCTTGCTCATTTAATGCATATTTTAATGTCACAGGCTCAAAACGATGGCTTTGGCGGCGTATTTTTTCAAACTGCTCAATTTCTTCAGGTTCAAGGGGAATCACAGTGTTCAACAACGCCAGTGTTTCTTTTAGGTTCCCTGCATACGCGGGAATAATATCTAAACTATGAATTGGCATGTTTCCAGCTAATAGAGTGCCCTTCCTGTCATAAATCATGCCACGAGCTGGACTGACAGGAATCATGTTGAGCGAATTTTTATTCGATAAAGTGACATAAAGTGAATGCTGATAAATCTGAAGATAAATCAATCTACCCACCCATAAAATGATCAAAACAGCCAATATCATAGCTGCGGCCATGACTCGTATAAAAAAATGCTTCTTTTCAGCCAGATGACTATTCAGCGTTGAGAAATTCAAGGGTTAATCCCGATGATAAGGGTGGTGGGTTAAAATCGTCCATGCACGATACAGCTGTTCTGCCAGGATAACTCGTACTAAGGGGTGGGGGAAAGTCAGGCGAGATAAAGACCATTTTCGGGAAGCTTTTGACAAACAAGCTTGGGATAACCCGTCTGGCCCGCCTACAAGCAAACTCACTGTCTGAGACTCATCTTTCCAAATTTTCAAATGCTGCGCTAACGTTGGTGTACTCCAAGGTTCTCCCTGATCATCCAGGGCGATAATTTGACTGCGAGCAGGCACTGCTGATAACAGAGCTCGTCCTTCCTGTTCGATAGCAGACTGCGCCGAACCTTTTTTAGGGCGTCTCACAAGATCAACTTCTTTCAACTCCAGCGTCATTTCTGGTGGAAATCGTTCAGCGTACGTTTGGTAACCTGTTTTTACCCAATCTGGCATACGCTTACCCACCGCAATTAAATAAATTTTCATAACCTCTTTTAAGCACCCCGTGCAGGCTTTTTCATTGACCAAAGTTTTTCAAGGTTATAATACTCTCGCAACTCTGGCAGCATAATGTGTAACAACATAGGCCCCAAATCAACCAGAATCCACTCTGCTGAATCGGCCCCCTCAACCCCCAAGGGTGGTGCTCCCATTTTTTTCGCCGTGGTAATCACATGTTCCGAGATCGCCTTCACATGTCGGTGAGAGGTTCCTGAACAAATAATCATTTTATTGGTAATGCTAGTAAGATGGCTGACCTCCAAAACCACAATCTTTTCCGCTTTCGCATCTTCTAGGGTTTCAATCAGCTTTTCTTCCAAGTCTTGTAAATTAAGTATCATGATTTTGTATGACTCATTAAAAAGAAACCATCATAACAAAATCTGGCATTATCACAAAAGGTTATGTTCCTTTGGAGGGTATCGTCAATTTAACTTGTTCAGCAGTTTCAATCCGTAAATTTTGACACGAATGGGGGGCATTAACCCTAATAGGATGAATTTCTCTTGCAATTAGGGAGCGTCCATATATGACGGTGCCTTTAACAGTCATGCTGATCTTAATTGGGTATGACTTGCCCGTATTGACAAAAGGTATACATAGTATATTCTTTAAGTATGGATAATCCTATTTATGAATACAGCGCTAAAAAAAACCTAAAACTCTTGAGAGAAAGAGGAGTTTGTTTTGAAGATGTTATTTCTGTTTTGGATGAAGAAGGTCCTTTGTCTGTTATTGACCATCCAAACCCTAAGAAGTATCCAGGTCAAAAGATTTATCTTGTTGAACTGGATAATTATATTTACCTGGTGACTTTTGAAAGAAAAGGTAACAAGGCCATACTTAAAACCATCTATCCAAGCCGGAAAATGACAAGGCTGTACAAGAAACAAGAGGAAAATGACCATGAATAAATATAAAAAGCGACCTGTCATTCATCTGGATGAATATGAGCAAGAAATAGAAAATGCTTTACCTGATAGTTTGGATAAGCTACCCGTCACTGATGATCTGGAAGCTGAAATTGCATATTCCAGAGAAGCCGCTGCAAATTACTTGAGAAAAGACGCAAAAATTAATATTCGTCTTTCGCAGTTTGATCTGGAAGGATTGAAGCGATTGGCGGTTAGAGAAGGACTTCCTTACCAAACCCTGATCTCAAGTGTTTTACATAAGTATGTCACACACAACCTGAACGGAAGTTCAGCCAAGGAATTTTAGTTCGATAATGACCAGTGTGTAAGTCGAGACGGCTTAGTTGGATTCATGTGAAAATACAACGCCACCTTTATAGAGAGTGTGGTAGATAGAAAGCCTGATTAAACAAGTAAAGGTATAGTGGTAGGCAAAAACTGTACCACTTAGAGGCCAAAAGATAGATATAATTTCTCCTTAAAAATAGAGGGCGAAATGAAAGCAAAAAAGAAAACTTTTACGGCAGCAGAAAAATATAAAGTGGCATTAGAGGCTATAAAAGGCATCATGAGTATTGCTCAAATAGGCACCGTCATATATGGACGCTCCCCGATTGCAAGAGCAATTTACCATTTAAAACAAAATAAAGTTGAGATGCAGTCATATATTCGGCTTCTTGATAGTGAAATACGTTCACATGAGCCCTGATAGTCTTTGCGCCCTTCCTCCTCATCAAGTTATCGGCTTTTTTAAGCCAATGACGGTGCCAGGTTTTGAAAGAGCCGGTCTTACCTATTTTGCTATCAATGATTTATTTACCTTCGCAATACTCGGGGTTACTCCTTTCAATTTTCTCAAAATTTTGGAATTATTCAACAATGCCTCAAAAAACTGAAGCGACAAATATAACCTCTTGATTTTTTTTTTGTTAAATCGTTTAACCTGTTGTGATATGTTTTTATTTTCTAACCACCCACAATCTAAAACTTAGAAGAGAGAGGAAATTTTTATGCAAAACCAGAACGAGACTCTAGAAACTACAGCGTTAACATCAGACCTTCGATTTTTTTATGAGAATGCAACCAAGGCCACTAAGCATTTGAAGTTTAAGAACGGTGTCACTGACGATGAATTAAAAGAAATAATAAGAAAATATCCTAGCTTATTAAGCATTGACTTAAGTGGGTGTTTCCAAATCACAGATATCTCATTTCTGGCAAATCTCAATCAGCTGCAAAGCATTAACTTAAGCGGGTGTGGCCAAATCACAGATTTCTCATTTCTGTCGATGTGCAAAGCCCTCAAGAGAGTGATACTACCTAGTGCTGAAGTGCTTCATGGAAACGACCTTTCAATATGGTTACAGTCACCACATAACCTTCAGCTCTTACATGCAGAAGAATTGAGTACAAGTAATAGTCATGGTAGCAGTTAAACACTACCCTAAATGAGACAGCCTGCCAACCCGCATTTTAGCGGGCTAGCAAGCTGCTTTTTTCAGAGGGGCTTAGTTGGGACAAAATTTATCGATAAGGTAAAGTTGAATTCTATAAGGTTTGATCATAAACGTTAACTTGACGGTGCCGATGTGAGTCTGGATACTGCCTTAGATGCATCTCAAGGATTCTAACCATATATACCATGAGCCGGAAAGGCATGGTTTTGTCGACATCGGACTGATGTTCACAGAGCAGGTAAAGATAAGCGATTTTCTCAGATTTAACTAAGTTTGCCTTGTAAAGCACATCTGCTTCTGTTGCCTTGAAGTCAGGATCAATGAAGGTATTTTTTTCACAGGATATTCGGTCAAAATCAACTAACTCCTTGATTTCTGATGGTAGATGCTCATTGAAAAGCTCACGAGCAACGCGAGGATGGGGTTTACGGCTTGGAACCCCATCCCTGCACGAGTTTCGTTTGAGTTCTCGATAAATTGTAGAAACGTCTACTCCAAGATGTTTTGCAATGGCAGATTTCTTTACTCTCTGATCAAGCATCCTACTCAAAATTCCCCGGTGTATCTCAGTTAAATGACTATAACATTTTCCCATATCTATTTGACTCCTTATATTAAGAAGCCGAACTATAACTTATTTTGCACTTGGGGTGAGACTGTGCCGCACCCCAAACGCAACCAAATTCAGTTCATTAACCAACTCTTTGGACTAGCTGGATAAAAAACAAACGATCAAGAAAAGAATATTTTACCCGCTGAAATTTTTTGCAACGGAGCCATTAAAACTACGCAGATGGATTTCCCAGGCAACCTCTGAGTAGTTACTGCTTAAACAATAGACTCAACGCCTTTTTAGCTTTTTCAAGAATGTGTTTTTGCTGAGGATTTAAGTTTTTCCCAGCTCGATTTATATAAAAATTCAACATAGACATTGCGGATTGAAAAGGTGTTCCTTTTCGACGAGTGCTGGCTTCTGCAGAGCGCTTAAGTGATTTTGCAATTCTCTCAGGATCATGCCAGGTAAATACACCTTCTTCAAGATCCATCGCATTACTTTTTTCTGTAACTTCCTGTGACCATTGCTTTTTTTTCATGTTGATCCTCTCAAAAACATTTACTCCATATCTTTTAAGATCACGTTGTTTTCAGTGTAGCAGTCTAAACCTCATATACCATCTCTATTTTATGTCTATACTTTACTTTCTTAATGGTTCATTATGACGGCTTAGCTCAATTGGCCAGCAAGGAAATCTTCTCATGTCCAATACGTTCAAAAACCAGCTTCCCCCCAGACCTTTTTATCTTATTTTTTTCCTGGAATTTTGGGAGCGTTTCGGTTTTTATGGGGTTCAGGCCATTATCGTGCTTTATATGATCCAAAAACTGAATTATTCTGATAAGGAAGCCGAGTTTTTATTTACTTCCTTTAATGCGCTTGCTTATTTGTTGCCTTGTGTCGGTGGTTACATTGGAGATCACATACTGGGTACCAAGCGTACCAATGGCATTCGGTTAAGCATTTACAGTTCTAAAAGAGTAACTGCTCTGCCATTTACCTCGAGGTTTTCTCGATCGCCTAGGGAAATGGCGCCCCGGGCGTATTTTTTGTCGTACACGTGAAATACTGTTAAGCATCTTTGTTAACCAGTTTTCTTTTTCTTCTGGTAACAAGGATAGAAGTAATTTTTCTATAAATCGCCCAATAACAAGCAAGCAATTTTTAAAATTTATCTTGAGTTCCTGCACTTTCCCACAAAACTCCTGCCAATAACTTTTTTTCATTTCACTGTTTTTTTCAGTTTGATCATCGCCCGCTGAAGGAGGTGGCGGTTTCCTGTTAACCTCAGATTCAAATATACGAGCAATATTTATCAATAAGACGTGAGCGTACAACTCCTGCTTGACTCCTCGTTCAGTTTTACTGTGAAAATCTTCAATATCAATAAACATTTTGGATATTTTATACAACTCTTCTATTCCCCATCGGCCATGATAAACGCGGGGAAAATCATCTAATGGATAGCATTCACCCATCAGTGTTGTTGCGCAAACATAGGTTTCATCATTAATTTTATATTTAATAAGACGCAATGGGATTGTCTTATAATTTAAAGAATATCCTTGCTTTTTTATTTCTGATTTGACTGAGGAAGAGGGATTATAATCAATAATGGTATCGGTTAAATCACTTTCCCAAAATAACTTGATGGTTTCATTCATGCTTCCAGACTGCAGGCGACAAATAAGATGAATGCCTTTTCGCATGGCTTCGTAGAGCACTAAATAACTAAAGTAGCCTCGATCAAGCACTAGTATATCTCCCTCAGACAAGGTATCCATTTGATTTAGGAGACAAGTACGCTCACTTTTACCTGCCGCACTGAGTAAACAATCATAAATAAAGCCACTGCCTAAATGGTATAGAGTTGTCATTAACCCTTGCGGATAGTATTGACCCTTATTTGGAGCCTTGTATCCTTTGAGTAAAAGCTCATGCGGTAAATTAATTCTTGAGCCATCCGCTGCAAAAACACGGTGCCCACACCACATTGGAAGCGGATTAGATTTTTCTTGATTTAATAAAATCGCTCTATTGAGTTCGATAAAAATTTCTTCGGGTAATTTTTGCCTGGCTTCGCAAAGTGAAGAAGCTGAAACCGGTCGCTTTTGAAAAGCGTTTATTTCTGAGCCCTCCCACAGTTCATTCAGTAAACTTTTATATCCCTGTTGATTTTTGCTCAAAACCAACTTGAAAATAAATAAAACTAAAAATTGAGTGTCTATTACCCGATTCCGAATTTTCCATCTGCCATCAAAATTTAAGCAAATTCCCTGGATGATTTCTTGATAAGGACTCCAAAAATCCATGAATGTTTCTCCAAAGTGAGCATATCTAACAATAGAGAATCAGTGTATCATGCAGTTTTAGCTTAACCGAATGCCATTGCCAAGCGTACAACGCTATTAGGCGCCATTATCTTGGGGTTGGGGTATCTTTTGCTCGCCCTTAGTTCAACGTTAAAACTTACCTTGTTCTCACCCCTTGCGTTCATTGCCGTAGGCGTTGGTTTCTTCAAGGCAAATCCTTCCAATTTGGTTTCTCAGATTTATAAGAAAAACCAGCTTAACCCAGATAGTGGTTTTACACTTTATTACATGGCAATCAATGCTGGTGGTCTGGTTTCTATGAGCCTAACTCCATGGATTTATAGTCACTGGGGATGGACCTCAGCCTTTTTTCTTTGTTTTATTGGTCTTTCATTTGGTGCACTGAGCCTCATCGTCAAACGAAAAATGATTTCTGATGTCGGTTCAAAACCTGACTTTGAGCGTATTCCTTTAAAAACGGTGCTACAGATATTTCTCCTGTTTATTGCATTATTGGGATCCACCTACTGGCTCATCAAACATCAAACTCTGATGCTTTGGCTGCTTTTCCTTGGCTCAGCGGGCTTTATTGCTATTTTTGTTTGGCAAGCAATCACAGCTGATACATCTGAAAAACCTGGCATGTGGTTATTTTTGATTCTCTTTTTACAAGCGATTTTATTTTTTGTGCTTTATTTCCAGATACCGACATCATTAACCTTGTATGCCATTCGAAATGTTACTCCCGAGCTGTTTGGTATGCCTATTCAGCCGGCTTCTTTTCAGGCTTTAACCCCTTTTTGGATTATGACTTTAAGTCCAATCATGGCGATCCTCTACCAACATTTGGCGAGCAAAAACAAGGATCTATCCATGCCTGCAAAATTTGCATTGGGAACATTCCTGGCCGGTTGTGGTTTTTTGGTCCTTCCCTTGGGGGGACAATTCGCCAACCAATATGGTATGGTGTCTAGTAATTGGTTGGTTTTATCTTACTTCTTACAGAGTGTTGGTGAGCTGTTAATCAGCGCACTCGGCTTGTCACTTGCTGCACGTTACGTGCCCCAGCGTTTAGTTGGATTTACTATGGGGTTATGGTTTTTAGGCACCTCTATTGGCAGTAAAATCGCAGGATTTGTCGCTGGCTTTGCAGATATTCCCAAAGAGATCACCCATCCAGTAAAGTCTCTTCCCATTTACAATCAACTTTTCTTAAAAATAGGTCTTGTCACCCTCATCATGGCCTTGATCATGGTTGCGTTTATTCCTAAGCTCAAGAAGTTGGCAGAAAGTTATCGTTATTAGGGTGTGTCGTCAAAAAGAGACGTTATCCAGCAATTCCTATTTTTCTTGCCACCTTTCTTTTCATTGGTTGAAAGAAGGAATATAGCGGATATTGGGTTCAGGTCTTTGAGAGGGAGTTTCAGGAGGAGGAAAATCCGGTACATTTAAGCTGAATTTGAAGTTGGGATAATTGGGTGCTTTGGGAAGCATTCTTAAGTTAAATTGTTTTGCTAGTTGTGCTTTTGTCTCATTGCTCAATAAAGTATCTTGAAGTTTATAGTCTATTAATAAGTCAATGTAAGCCTGTTGACTATTTGCTTCCAGGCTCAAGAGGTGCCCTTTAATGACAGCTTGAACATGGGTTTGTTGTTGTATCGATAAGTGATCTACTTGTTCAGCCCATTGAGAAACCACTTCTTCTAATCTCTCTGACCAAGTAAAACCGTCTAAACGGTATTTAATGGCATATAAAAAGAGGGTTGGATCTTTTTGAACTCGCTCAATAGAGCTGTCGATCATGCGTAACATTTTATTTTGCAAGTCTTGCACACCACCAAAGGGATCATAAACGGCTCCATTTGAGTTCACCATAATGGCGTCCACGGTGAAATTTTGAAGAGAGGCGTTTAGCTCTAATTGCGCCTCAATAGATTGGTTTGGATCGAGGGTGATGCAAAAAGCCTTGATTAAGTGTTCCCATGGTAAGTTGATTTTTTGTGTATAAAGGCCCTCCTGTTTGTTGCTCTTCCAAAAGCCGTGATCTATCAGAAGTGTTTCTTGAGTGGCAGAGTCTATAAAAATCATGAAATGCCAGTGATAAGGAAATGGGGAAGTAGAATGATCTATTAGAGGAAATAGCGGTCTCCCTAGTAAATACACCTGTGCATTTTCGAAGACTTGATCAAAGTTTTTGAATTTTTCAGATACAGTTGATGGAAGCGTAAGCACTTCAGTTGCTTGAGTGGGGTTTTCAATGATTTTAATTGCATTGTCTGTGGTCAAAGCTACTTTCTTTTGACGACAAGAGGAAATGATTTCCTGATATAGATGTAAACTTTCGGGTTGCTCAACGCGTTTAGAGAAAACCTCGTAAAATACGTTTAAGTTTTCAAAATGTGACGGTTTGTTCAAATCCTTTGTAGAAAATTTATCGAGCATACCGATTAAAACTTGATACAGGAAGCTGTCTGTATCAATAAAGACATCCTCATTTAATTCTCCCAGGAATTTCAGGATATCTTGATAAATCATTGTGGTTGAGTGTTTTATGATCGTTGTGAAGACAGAATCTTCCATGTCTATTTTTTTCTTGATGAGTTTCTGGCTGAGTAAGATCATGCTGAGACAGGAGTCGGAGCATTTTTTGTTGTTTTTACTGTTTTTGATCCCATATGAAATAGCCTGATGATAGCGATTAAAGGCCTCTTCTAAATGATTTTTAGTGAATAAATACCTGGCCAGTTCATAGTGAAGGTAAGCAGAATTAGGCATGGGCGTTTCAAGGAAGTCTTCATATTGATGATCAATTAACCCCTTCAGAAATGATATTGAAAGCTCAGTTCTCCCCATAGCAATCCAAAAGCTTGTCACTGCTGGATATAACGACTGATTGTTAGGGTAGGTGTTCAAAGCCAAATCACAGATATCCAAAGCAAAGGATTTGTAATTTTTCTGTTGGGGTACGGAGATCGTTAGAGAAGAGAGTATAGAGATATATGTTTCCAGAGTTAGTTGAATTTCGTGCTTGCGTATCACATCATACAGTGAGCATAAATGTTCAAGGTTATTCTGTTTTAAGGAAAAAGCCATTATCTCATCATAAGACAGCTGTTGGTTCTCCGTGCAAAATAACGGATCGTTGTTTATTTGCTGCAGAATTTTTTGGAGTACAGAGGTGTCCTCTTCTCCTTTATTAAGCTTCTGAGAAAAATGTATAAGTTTTATGCAGGCGTTATAAAGACGTTTAGAGGTTTTGGTATTTTTAATTCCTTGTAAAATAGCTTTTTGATAGTGGGTATATGCAATTTCAGCAGCGCTTTCGTCTGGGAAACATTGCTCGGCTAATTCATAGTGAAATTGTACAGAATGCTTACTTTGAGGGATAAGGATTTGAAAATAGAGCTTACGGTTATTATCTATTAAATGTTTGAAGAGGTTAGTTAAATATTCAATTTTTTCGGCCTTGAATAAAAACGTCGTTGCTGCCAAGTACAATTCCAGGTTATTAGAATAGGTGCTTAGTGCAGTATCAAGGATATGATTAATATGTTCATTTCTTTTTCTTCTTTGGGTCTTACCTAGTTTAGGTTCTAGTAGCGAGGATAGGGTAGGCACTAGAGCGTAATAGGTACTCAAATCTAATATGGTATTATGCTCAGATAACTGACAACACAGTGTATTAAACTTCTCAGTATCATTTTTTTCAAGGAAGAATTGTGTTAAACGACTGTAAAATGTTTGAGTTAGCTCAGTGCTCGGCAAACTTTCAAACGTTTTGGTCAGTAGGGTGTTGGCATTTTCAAAAATATGATTGATGGCATCAGGTATCAGCCGGTTAAAGAATTCATCATACTGAGTTAGGGGGGAGTACCCCTCATTTGATAGTAAATAGTTATGTGAGTGAAGTATTTTAATGATTGTAGTTGTTTTATTATTAAATTGTTGGGCTTCTTTCAATGCGTCACAAAAGAAGATAAAAGACTGAATTGCCTGATGATGTTGAACTAATGCCAGGTGACACTTTACAGTGTAATGTGCGGCATCAAGGAAATAATCCGTTTCACCGGTAGGGTAGGTACTTGTGTTTTTTAAAGCGTTGACTTGTTGATAGAATTCCAAAGCTTCTTCATAGCAGTTTTGGTGGTAAGCTATCTTTCCTTTGAGGATAAGCAGTTTAACGGCATGAGTAGACAGTTGTTCTATTTTTTCACAAATTTCTAGTGCTTCTTCATAGTTTTCTAGTTTGAGGTGAGCATCAGCAACTTTTTCATAGATTTGGATGATTTTAGAGGGGCCTTCCTCTTTAGTTTCTTTGAGGAGCTCTGAGAAAAGTTTTATACAAGCTGAATAATCTTTTTGGTCATAAGCGGTATAAGCTTTTTCGATTTTTTCTGAGCGTTTTAATAGAGCGTCATAGCGTCTTTGAACAGGTTCATTATCAGGATATAGCACTGTATAAAGCCAATAATATAACTCGAATCGATCACTAAATGTTTCAGCTTCTTCTACATAATTTACAAGCAAAGGTTGTGCAAGTTCCCTATTCAGCTTTGTTGAAGAAACATCTTCTAATAGTGGTAAGACATTATTTGAAAGAAATTGAATATGCTTTTCATTGCCAGAATGGTACCCAAATTTCAATGCTTCTAGAAGATCAATCAGAGACCAAATTAAATAGTAAATTTCCTCTTGGGGGGTAGAAAACCGGGAGCTGAGTGTTCCTAGTTCTAAAGCTCTTATGTGATAAACTTTAGATAGATCTTGAAGTCCGGTAGCTTCTTGTATTAATTCATTACAAAAATGGATAGATAGCAACGTTTTATTGTTCTGTCTTGCAGAAAATATATTTTCAAATTTCTCTTGAAAACTTGGTTGAGAGCGATCAGGCGAATTTGTCTGGTTAATAATCCAGGCATCAATAAGCTGCCTTGGAAAATATATTTGAAAGCTATCGCGGGTTATCCCTGGTTCGAGTTCTTTGCAATAAGCTTGCAAAAGAAACAAAATCTCAGCGCTAGAAAACGGAGGTGTTTCTATCTGATAGCCCTGGTTTTTTTCACATGCTTTTAAGAACTCAGTTTTGGCCGTGTAAAAAGATTCAAGAGAGAGGTAGGGGCACGGAGACTGATAAATTTCTATCCCAGCCTCATTTGTAGAGATTTTCCAGCCGATATCATTGAGTTCTTTCAATAACTTCAATTCAGGAGAATCTTCAGTATAGACTGTCCCATAAAGAGAAAGTTTACCAAGGGCTTTTTGGCAGATGTAGTCATATATTTTGCTTTCATTTATGGTAATAGACGTTTCTTTATTTGAATCATTTGCACCCACCGGATCATTAGGAAGTGAGGGGTACTCTTTTAGAGTATGGGGGGAAATGATGGTTTGGTATTGCTCTAATTCGGTAAGATCCTGTGCGTGTTTAGTGAGCGTTTGGTACAGTGCATTGAGTTGATCGAAGTTTTTTCCTTTATGTAGAAATTTTTCGGAGAATGTATTCAACATGCCGATAAGGATTTGAAAGAGCAAATCTTCTGATTCAAGAATGATTTGTTCATTCAAATTTGTGAGAAGCGACTGGAGGTGGTCGTAAAGCGGGTCATTTTCATTCGTTGCCAGCTGAATAACTTTATTGAGCACATTGTCCTCTATATCTTCTTTCCCTTTATTGAGTTCAATGGCAAGTGAGACGAGTTGTATGCAGCAATGGGAGCATTTTTTCTTGTTTTTCCTGTTTTTAATGCCTTGTGAAATAGCTAAATGATAGTGAGCAAAGGCAACGTCATGGTGGTTTTGCTCAAATAAATATTCAGCTAAGGTGTAGTGGAGTGAGGCAGAGTTAGGGATAGAGAGTTGGAGGTAAAACTCAAGGTTCAAGTCAATTAAGGCTTTAAGCTTTTGAGCTGCTTCATCAAATTTTCCTGCAGCCAATAGAAGCTCAATGGCTTTTTGGTACAACATAGCATCGTCAGGATAATATTCCAAAGCTGTGTTGCAGATGTTAGAAAACAGATTCGTGCCTTTTTTCTGGAAGTGAGTCGGTGCGAATTTTAGCAAAGATGATATAAGGGAGTTGTAGGATTCCAGGCTTAAAATTTCTTTGTTTTCAACTGCTTTCTCGCAAAATTGATATAATTTTTCAGAATTATCCTGCTCTGTGAGAAAAAAGACTAAGTCATCATAAAGTGCAGGTTGAATTTGCTTGTAAAATTCGTCTGTGGTTGCTTGCTGCATTATTTTATTACAAACAGAGGCTTCTATGTCTGTTTTACTCTTATTAAGCGACTTTGAGAGCGAGATGATTTTTTGGCAGCAAAGAAGGAGCCTTTTGTTTTTTTGCTTATTCTTAATCCCATGGGAAATAGCGGTATGGTAGTAATCAAATGCAGCTTCAGGGAGATTTTGACTGAACAAATATTCAGCCAGCTCGTAGCAAAGTTGAGGCGCGTTAGGGATAGAAATTTGAAGGAAAAGATTCAGGTTGGAATCCATTAATTGTTTGAATCGTTTGACAATATTATGCTGTTTTCCAATCAAGAATAAGAGTTGAGCTGCGAGTTCATATAACGTAATGTTTTCAGGATATTGGGTTAAAGCTGTATCGCAGAGGTTAGATATCAGATTTTTATCTTTTTTTGTCTGGAATTGGGTCGGTGCGAATTCTATCAGAACTGCCAGTAAAGGGAGGTAAGTTTCCAGATTTAACATAATGTTTCTTTGGTCTATTTCATCACAAAGAAAATGTAGTTTCTCAGGGTCTTTTTGCACTATGAAAAAAAGGACTAATTCATGATAAAACTTTCGGTTTGCCTCAATATTGAGAAAAATTTGAAAGGCTTTAGTGAGTAGGGTAGGGATATCATTAAAAATATTTCTAACGACAGAAGGTGTGACTTCATTGGTAAGGTAATCATCAGCCTCTAGCAGACTTTCGTTTCCCTCTGCTAACAAACAGTTATATGAATGAAGCAGCCTAAAGAATAAGACCGTTTCAGGCTCTTTCGTTTCTGTTTCTTGTAATAAACGGATTATTCTAAAAAATGACTTGACTGCATTTTGATGTTGGTTCAGTGCGGCATAGCATTTCCCACTACCATAGGCCGCATTAATATAACGTTTTACAGCGAGTGGATCAGATACATTGCTTGAATCATTTAGGGATATAGCTGGGTTGATGATTAAGCTAATGACCTCCTGATAGAGGTTAAGTGCCTCTTCATACTGTCTTTGGTGGTAAGTAATGGTTGCTTCAAGAAGCAACGATCCAATGGGGTCCGGAGCCAATTGCATGGCTTTTTCGTGAGTTTCTTTAGCTATTTCGTAATTACCCAATTTGGTATGAGCATAAGCTGTGGTCGTATAATATTCGACTTTTTCAGAAGTACTTTCTTCATGAAGGTTAAGAGTCAGCTCCGAAAAAATGTCAATGCATGCTTGATATTGGCGCTCTTCAAGGGCTTGATAAGCACAATGAACTTTTTTCACTCGAGCTTCTAAGAACTTGAGACGGGATTGAATGTTGGTGTTTTTAGGATATATGAATATTTTGAGTAAGCGATATAGCTCAGTTCGATGCAGGAGAGTTTTTCCTGCTTCTGCATATGCTGCAAGTGCAGAATGTAAAAGGTTCTTATCCAGTAGTGCTGACTGACTATTTAACATGTTCTCTAGAGCGCCTTCAGCAGCACTGAAAGCAAGTATGTAAGCAGGATCTTCAGGGTTTTCAGATTGTGCGTTCTGAGGTCTTAGGGCTTCTAGAAAGTTAACCACTGAGAAAGTGCCATAGTAAGTTCCTATGTATTGGTCTAGTTCATTGCTAGATGATTTGATTTTACGGGCACGCTGATGAAACATGGTTGCTTTTGCGATGTATACATAACATAGACGCTCTGTCGAATGAGCAATAAGTTCATTACAAAAATAAGCAATGGTAGAATGATCTTCTTCGTCCTGGGCATTACGTATTTTATTGATTGCTTCATCAAAATCGAGTGTAGGGCTCTGTTCGGGTTCTTCAGCTGTCTGTGTTAGATTAACAATGCGTTCAGGCGTGTCTTTGGGAAGCTTTATGGTGACGCTTTGAAGTTCTGGTTGAAAATGAAGCTCTGGTTTTAAACTTCCACCGTAGAACTGAAAGAAGAACTCAAGATCAATCGTTGAAAAAGGAGGTGTTTCCAGCTGATATCCTTGTGCTGCCTGGGAGGCAGATCTGAAGGCATTTCTAGCCTCAGTAAAGGTGTTGCAGCTGTAAATGTTAACAGATTCAAAACATCCGTCTTCAGCAATAACCCAGCCATATTCATCTAATTCTTGTAGTAACTGAAGTTCAGTAGAGTTTTCAGTATAAGGAGTTCCGATAAAAGAAGGCTTCCCAAAGGCTTTAGAAGAAAAGAATGGGGATATTTTGAATTTTTCATTCATGATAATAATCCTTATAAGTAGATTAATTTGAGATTATTGGGGCATGGAAAGAACGAAGTTTAAACTGATTTGATCGTTTAAAACAATTATTTTTGTCGTTGCCTAGGGTGTGTCATCAGGAAAGCATGAGAAAGTAGTTGCTTAGGGTGTGTCTTCAATTTATTTTTTGAACTCAAAATGCGGGTAATGGAGGGAAATTTTGTGTAAATTTGAGGAAGCATATTAAAATATGTGTCGAAAATTTACACAAAATTTAACCCATACGCGTTTTGAGTTCAAAAAATAAATTGAAGACACACCCTAACCATTTCAATCGTTATATCTGGCTAAACAAACCCTCTTCCATTCGCAAAAAATTTCTTAGCGTTTCATTGATAGGCAAACTTACCTGTTTTTTTCGGGTATGTGCTCCCTGGGCCAACGCAATTTCAGATTTTGGTATCTTGAAACTTTCTGACAGAAATGCAATGAGCATGCGATTTGCTTTTCCATTTTCTGGTTTAGCTTTGATGCTCACCCGAAGTGCATCGTCATGGATGCCCAAAAAAGCATTTTCCTTTGCGTTCGGACGCACATTCAATGTCAGATAAATTTTGTTTTCTTTAATGCGATACCACATAGCGAATTAAAAATAGAATTTAGCTATATAATGAATGTATCATGAATGGGACGTCAACCATGAGATATTACATTTTAATTCTTACTTTTATCTTTTCTCTAGCGAGCACAGCGATGGCCAAAACCGTTGAGAGCCATAACGCAACGCTTTTGAGTTTTAAAGGCGCAATCGGCCCTGCTTCCACAGAGTACTTAAAAAAGGGTCTTAAACAAGCCGCCCAAAATCATGCTTATCTGGTGATTTTTGAGCTGGATACGCCTGGGGGCCTTGTAACTTCTATGAGAGAGATGGTTGAGCTCATGCTATCATCTACTCTTCCTGTTGTGGTTTATGTATCGCCGAGTGGAGCTCGAGCCACCAGTGCAGGAACCTTTCTAGTCTATGCCAGTAATATTGCAGCAATGGCACCAGGCACTCATCTGGGATCCGCTACCCCGGTTTCTTTTGGTTTACCTTCCGAAACAAAAAATAAAAAGAAAACATCCGCTTCCGCTATGGAGCGCAAGGTTATGGAAGATGCAACGGCTTATATTCGAAGCCTTGCTCAATTAAGGGGCAGAAACGTTCAGTGGGGTGAAGCTGCTGTTTTAAAGGGTAAAAGTCTTTCTGCAACAGAAGCACTCAAAATGGGGGTCATTGATATCGTTGCGAATAACTTGAAAGACTTGCTCACCCAAATCAATCAAAAGACGGTCAAACTCAACCACACCACCCTCACCTTAGATACCGATGATACGGTGATAGAGCCATTTAAAATGGACTGGCGTACCCGATTTTTGAGCATCATTACAGACCCCAACGTAGCTTACATATTGCTCTTGGTTGGGATCTATGGCTTACTGTTTGAATTTACCACTCCAGGTATGGTATTGCCGGGTACAATCGGAGCCATAGCACTCTTGCTTGCGCTATATGCGCTCCACTTGTTGCCGATTAATTACGTTGGGGCAAGCTTAATCATGCTGGGACTCATTCTTCTGCTGGTAGAAATATTTTCCAGCGGTTTTGGCATTTTAGGCGCAGGCGGGGTTGTTTCTTTTGCAATAGGGTCTATCTTTTTATTAGATAGGAAAGTTCCAGGGTTTTCTATCAGTTTGCCGCTCATACTGAGCACAACGGCTGTCACCGCGGTTTTCTTTTTGGCATTGGTCCAGCTGGTTATCCGCTCGCATTTAAAACCTGTTGTGAGTGGGAAAGAGCACTTTATCGGAAAAAAAACACATGTATTCCAAAATGCACAAGGGGTATTGCAAGTTCATCTGGAAGGAGAGGCTTGGAATATCAAGGCAGATGTGCCGCTAGCGGTGGACCAATGGGTTGAAATCAAGGATGTGGAAGGGCTCACCCTGGTTGTACAACCGGTTAAAACGTAAAGAGGTCATAGTCATGGGTGTTTTATTATATTTAGTCGTAGGGCTGATCCTTGTTTTCCTTCTAAGCGCCATTCGTATTTTAAATGAGTATGAACGGGGCGTTATTTTCTTATTAGGCCGATTTTGGAAAGTGAAGGGGCCTGGTCTTATCCTTGTCATTCCTGTTATTCAGCAAATGTTCCGTGTCGACTTGCGGACTGTGGTGATGGATGTCCCTTCTCAGGATGTGATTTCAAGAGATAATGTGTCTGTGCATGTGAATGCCGTTCTGTACTTTCGAGTGATTGATCCTCAAAAAGCGATCATCCAAGTAGAAAATTATTTTGAGGCCACCAGCCAACTGGCCCAAACTACACTCCGCTCTGTCTTAGGGCAGCACGATTTGGATGAAATGCTATCAGAGCGTGAAAAACTGAATGTCGATATCCAACAAATCCTGGATGAAAGGACAGATGCCTGGGGTATTAAAGTCAGCAGCGTGGAAATTAAACATGTGGATCTGGATGAAAGTATGATTCGCGCTATTGCCAGACAGGCGGAAGCGGAGCGGGAAAGACGGGCCAAAGTGATCCATGCAGAAGGTGAATTGCAAGCTTCCGAAAAACTCTTACAAGCCGCAACGGTATTGGCAAAACAACCTCAATCACTTCAGTTACGCTACTTGCAAACATTAATCGATATTTCTAGCGATAAATCTTCTACCATTGTGTTTCCTTTTCCGGTAGAGCTCTTGAATGTCTTGCAAAGCAAGCTTAAGCCATAAACCTAAATTCGGCAGTTGCAAACTACTGTGAAGGTTTAATACCCTGAATCTGCGAAATATTTTTTACCTTTTTCGCCTCACCGTAGAGGTGGCTACGCTTTCGTCAAAAAAGCTCAAAAATATTTCACATCTTCAGCGCCTTATCCCTTCTCGCTACGTTTCCAACTGCTGAATTTAGGATAAACCTAAATTCAGCAGTTGTGTTTAGTCGCTTTTTACGCAAAAATAGGATCTTAGCTGTATAGGGTGTGTCTTCAATAGAAGACACACCCAACTTGTTTCAAAACAAACCTCTCTTTTAACCTAAATTCAGTGGTTTCCAACCACTGAATTTAGAGTGTGTTTACATTTCGAAGGACAGATTTCATGCGCCGAAACTATTTCGTATTAAGTTCATTTCTACTGTTTTATCCGCTTGTCTCACAGTCTCAGTCTTTGGATTCGATTCTTCCTCCACTCCCAGAACCACGTTCATCATACTACCAGGTTGAAGCCGGCGGAGGATGGCTGCTTTCTAGAGAATACAAGAGAAAGACGATCTTGTCAGCACCTGTCACACCTGATAGGTTAGTTCAACTGAGCCAAACTCAACCTGTTCCATTTCACCTGGGGATCTCAAAAACCTTTGTGCTTTCTCCGTATTCAGTGGTGAATATTGGTCCCCACTTTTATTATCATCGCATTCATGAATCAGGAGAAGTCATTTCATATGCTACCCCTTTGTTGCTAAACAAATATCCCTATCGTTTTAGCTCGCAAACAGCAGACTTTCTGTTAGAGGGGCGCTGGCAATTTGAAGCACTCAATGGGCAATCCATTCACCCTTATCTTTTTGCGGGTATTGGCTTTGGTTCCACTAAATCTTCTTATAGCGCAAGATTTAACATGCCTAGCAGTTTTTTTCATTTGGCTGTTGATGTCGGTGCCGGAATTGATATTGATGTCAGCGATAAGTTCAGTGCAGGGGTTAAGTATCTGTATTTTTATAATGGGCGCAATTCACCAGATACAACTCAAGTTGGCCCTATCGAGTTTAATCCCGTTTATCAACGGCTAGATGCCAGGGTTTCCTATGTATTAATTAACTTGACTTATAAATTTATGAAACAAGAATCGTAACTATTTAGAGAAAACTTTTATTTTAAAAGTTCTCAATGACACTGCTTTTTTTGTTCAATCATTACACCACAAGGTATAGCCCTTAGGGGGATAGTTATCAATGTCTATAAAAACAAATCCTTGGGCAGCAATAGCCAGCAGAAGTTCTTTGGATTTTTGAATTTGGTAGCAGTATCTCAACATAATCCTCGATTCGGCAGTGGTTTTCAACCGCCAAATCGAGGATAATCCTTACTGAACTATAAGCTCAATTTTATTGCCTTTCTTATTTCCTCTCACAATGATCGTATCATTAGATGCTGGATTGAAGAGTATCGTTTTATCAAAAGTTGAATGAGAACACGAACGCATGCCTTGATTAGGGCCAAAAATTGAATAGCTACATTTACCATTATGTATTGTTCCTGTACATCTTATGTCGTTTACAGAAATCGCCTCTTGAATTCCTAGAAATTGTGTTTTTTTTGGTTTATCCTTTTCTACTGTGACGGGTAGCGTTGTTACGAAAGGTCTACCACAACTCATCATCGTTATTTTATATCCTGTTTCATTCTTAAAAGTTACAGGTGTAGGCCCATTAGCTCTTGCCAAAGCTGAGTGAGAGACTATTAGCATTAATAATAAAATAGAAATAACAGAAAAATTCCCAAGTTTTATTCTTTTAAAGAATCCCATAAAGCTTCTCCCTCTTTTCCATGTGTAAATATATCATTCTAAATTCGGTCGTTGGAAACGTAGCGAGAAAGGGTAAGGTGCAGAAGATGTGAAATATTTTTTACCTTTTTTGATGAAAGCATAGTCACCGCTACGGTGAGGTGAAAAAGGAAAAAAATATTTTGCAGATTCAGTGCATTAGGCTTTCGCAGTAGTTTCCAACAGCCAAATTTAAATTATAGTAAAAGGCTCCCAGCATTCCACAGGATCCCTTAAATCATATCAAGCTTTTTTGGGCTTTTTCATGCCTTTTATTTTTTCACGCCAGAACTTGAGTAATCTCTACTTTTTCTGACGTGACTGATTTATGAATCCGATTCAAACCAGAGATTTTGAAATGCTTGAGTAATTTATTCAAATAACATCAAATCTAACATAGAACATAGCTTGTTTATGCAACAAATCCATTTTGAGAGAGCAGGAGAGTGTCTCATCATAGGGTCGCTTGATGAGACAATGGGCCTATAATATTAATATTAGAAATCACTCTCTTTAATTGGTTTCTATGAGCACTAAAGAAGGTTTTTGATTGCATTAATTTATATTGCGTAAAAAAATGGAGGTTTTTATGAATGAGCTCAAAAATAAAAAGATAGCGATCTTAATCGCTAATGGCTTTGAGCAAACCGAAATGACAGACCCTAAGAAAGCACTGGAGCAAGCAGGCGCTAAAACGGTGATTATTTCGCCTGAAAATCAAAAAGTGAGGGGATGGAAGCATACTGAATGGGCTGATGAATTCCCCGTTGATGTTCCCTTAGAAAAGGCAAAACCACAAGATTATGATGCGCTTTTATTGCCAGGCGGGGTCATGAATCCCGATAAGTTGCGAATGGATGAAAGAGCCGTGACTTTTGTAAAAAGTATATTTGAATTAAATAAACCAATCGCTGCCATTTGCCATGGCCCCTGGATACTGATTGATGCAGATATAGCACGAGATCATAGAATGACTTCTTGGCCGTCTATTAAGCGCGATCTAAAAAATGCAGGCGCAGATTGGATCAATGAAGAAACAGTGGTCGATAAAAAATTGCTTACGAGCCGAAAGCCTCAAGATATTCCTGCTTTTAATAAAGAAATGATACGTCTTTTTGCGTATGAATAAAGAAAATTGGTCACAAAAAATAAATTGACGACACACCCTAAGCAGTCGCCTCTGAAGCATTCGAAAATTGATTGTAAATTATTCCCCGTCATTGCGAACGAAGCGTGACAATCCAGGTAGGAGTTTGTATCGAAGAATCAAGCTTATGTGACTTTAATAAGCTTGCGGCTGGATTGCCGCGTCGCTTCGCTCCTCGCAATGACGAAGGGTGGATATTTTTACCCAACAACATACCTGATGACGGGAGGCGATGTTAAATGTGATGAACACGGTAGAAATTTTCATTGACAGCACCTTCGTTTTGCAAGCTTTTTAAGGGTTAATCAACAGACCCTTGCAAAAAATTTAACCCTTTTCCCTCTTACAGGCTAATTGTTTCAAGGCTTTTTGAATTCTTCAGAAGCGACTAGTTAAGCTTTCTCAAAAAAAGAATTTATCTCATATCTCATGAAATAGCACAAATAACACTACACCCATCAGCCAGTTTTATAATTTTTTTATCGTTATACCATCCAACAAGGCATGAAACTCCTTCACCTTCCCCGTATCAGACGCATCTTCCAATGAAAACGTCAACCATCTTCCTCCTTTCAGTTGGTACTTTCTTGGAAACTTCTGAATTAACTGAATTAACGCATCAACGTTTAACTGCGGATGCTCGGATTGTTCATTAAAATCAATCTTTCCGCCTACCTGTCCTGCATTGAGTTTTTGAATGCCCAATCTCTGTGCCTTTAACTTTAATGCGGTCACCTGTAACAAATTTTGCACAGCTTCTGGCAGCAAGCCAAACCGATCAACTAGCTCTACATGAAGCTCATCTAACTGCGCCTGATCTTTACTGCTTGCAATACGCTTATATAAAACCAATCTTGTATGAATATCAGGCACATAGTGTTCCGGAATCAAGGCTGGAATATTCAAATCCACTTCTGTCGATGTTGAAAAATCTAAGCCCTCTTTTAAATCTCCTCCTTTCCCTGATTTCAGTGTTTCCACCGCTTGCTCTAACAATTCGGTATACAAAGAAAATCCGATGGTTTGAATATGCCCGCTTTGCTCCTCTCCCAAGAGCTCTCCCGCGCCTCGAATTTCAAGATCATGCGAGGCAAGATTAAACCCTGCCCCTAAATCCTCTATGTGTGACAAAGCTTCCAGACGTCGCTTTGCATCTGGCGTGACTTTTCCTTCACTCGGAGTCAACAAGTACGCATAGGCTTGATGATGAGAACGCCCAACACGTCCTCTTAATTGATGTAATTGTGCCATCCCAAATGTATCTGCCCGCTCAATGATCATCGTGTTAGCCGTTGGCACATCGATGCCAGATTCAATGATGGTGGTGCATACTAAAACATTAAAGCGCTGATGATAAAAATCGGCCATCACTTTTTCTAGCTGTATCGCTGACATTTGACCATGCGCAATTCCTACCCTAAGCTCAGGAATGAGTGTCTGCAATTGATGCGCTGCACGTTCAATACTTTCTACACGATTATGGACAAAATAAACCTGACCACCCCTTAAGTTCTCTCTTAAAATAGCCTCTTTAACAATCGCATCTTCATAGGGCTGGACAAACGTTTTAACCACCAATCTTCCTGCGGGTGGTGTTGCAATCACAGACATATCCCAAATACCATTCATTGCCATATTCAACGTCCGGGGAATGGGGGTGGCGGTCAGTGTTAAAATATCTACCTCACTCTTCTTGGACTTGATTTTTTCTTTATGACGCACACCAAATCGATGTTCTTCATCCACAATGAGCAACCCTAAGTCTTTAAATATCACGGTGGGTTGAAGCAATCGATGGGTGCCAATCACAATATCCACTTTGCCAGCTTTGAGCTGAGCCAAAACTTCCTTTTGTTGGGCTGCTTGAGAAAAACGAGACATGGAAGCAATTTTGATCGGCCAATCCGCAAACCGATTTTTAAAGCTTTGGTAGTGCTGTTCTGCTAATACCGTTGTGGGCACCAGCACAGCCGTTTGCTTATGGTTTTGAGCAGCAATAAACGCTGCGCGCATGGCTACTTCTGTCTTTCCGAACCCCACATCACCGCATATCAGGCGATCCATATAACGAGAGGATGCCATATCGGAAAGCACCTGATGAATTGCATCCAGCTGATCGGGCGTTTCTTCAAAGGGGAAAGTATCTGCAAAGGTTTCATAATCATCGGGTTTTTGGTAAATAAAACCCGTCTTGCTTTCGCGTTGCGCGTAGACATCTAACAATTCAACCGCTGTATCACGAATTTTCGCTAATGCTTTTTCTTTTGCTTTTTTCCAACGGGTTGAACCTAATATATCCAGCGGCGCATGCTCAGCATCTACCCCTGAAAATCGATTGACCAAATGTAGTGATGAAACAGGGACGTATAATTTCGAATCATTTGCATATTCAATAACAAGGCACTCCATTACCAGTTCACCCGTTTCAATGGTTTTCAACCCCAGATAACGACCTACACCATGCTCAATGTGCACCACAGGATTGCCCACTTCCAATTCATTCAGGTTGCGAATCAACGTGCCAACATCTTGATATTTTGCTTTCCGTAAGCGCTGCTGCTGAGCTTTTTCTCCCAATAATTGTGTTTCAGCAACGAAGGTGATTTTTCCATCACCCCAGACAAATCCAGATGCCAAAGGTGAAACCATCACCCCGATGGCGCTTTTGTCACTTAAGAAGCTGTTCCAATCCTCATATACTTTAGGTGTAATGGCGATCCTTCTGAATAAATTCAGCAGCATCTCCCTGCGTCCGGGCGTTTCTACACAAAATAAAACTGAATGATCAGGAGCTTGATCATCGAGAAAAGCTTCAAGTCCCTCCAAAGAGGCGCCAGGTTTGTGAGAAATCGTCAAGTGTGGCAGTGCTTGAATTTCAATATTCGTTTTCTGTGATTCTGCGTGCAATTGAACTTGTGGAAAGGTTTTCATTCCACTAAACATTTCGTCCGCATTTAAAAATAATGCCTTGGGGGCTAACAAAGGTCGGGTAGGGTCCAAAGCCATTTGTTCATAGCGCTCATGGATTTTTTGACTAAAATCCGTCATTGCAGGCGAAAGGTCAGTTGTCCTGACAATCAGGCTATGAGCAGGCAAATAATCAAATAACGTTTCCATTTGATCAAAGAAAAGAGGAAGATAATATTCAATACCGGCAGCACTTTGCTTCTGACTCACACTCTGATAAATCATACATGCCTGTGGATTTCGATCAAACTGTGCTCTAAAAGCAGAACGAAAGTGCTCAACCCCAGCCTGATTTAATGGGAATTCGTGTGCGGGTAATAAGGCAATTTGATCGACCAGCTTTACGGTACGTTGGCTCTCTACATCAAAAATACGGATGGTATCAATTTCATCATCCAGTAAATCAATACGGTAGGGCACCTCGCTGCCCATTGGGAAGAGATCAATAATAGACCCTCGGACACTAAATTCCCCATGCTCCAATACCTGGTTAACCTTTTGATATCCGTTGTTTTGAAGTTTCTCTATAAAGGCAGAAACCTCCAAACGCTCATGCTGTTTTAATGCAAAACAGTGGGCTTCAATGAACTGCCGAGGAGCCAGACGATGCATCAGGGTAGTGACTGAAACGACTAAAATACTGCGTTTATTGTGCGGCAATCGAGATAAAATAGACAATCGTTGAGATAAAATATCTTTATGCGGTGAGAAGTGATCATACGGTAGAGTTTCCCAGTCAGGAAAAAGGTCTACCGAAATGTTTTCTCCTGTGAGAAAAAAAGAAAGTTCTGCAGCCAGTTGCAAGCCTGTCTGCTGGTCTTTTGTTACCATGACAACAACAGACTGAGCTTTTTTTGCTATGTTGCTGGCAACAAACCCTGTAGCACCGGGAGTCACCTGACCTATATCTAAGCGTTCACCCATTTTTTGAGGTAGTTTCATGATATTTTTATGGTTAATTGAGAAAAGAAAATATTATATGACACGGCCTAATGCTGTATATTGAAAACAAACCCTAATACAGGATATCCTTCTATTATGTTGTTTACTTTTTCTACCCAGCCTTTATTTATTTTTAAAGTCATTATTGAAGGATTCAAATTATTTAGCCATACCTTTTCAAAAATTTGGTATTGGTCATTTTTATTTCACTTCATCAATAGCATACCCAATATTTTATTATTTTTAAAAGGCAATGCTACACCCCAGAGCATGTCTATTGGAACGTCCATTGCTTTTCTTATTGCATTCATCGTTCAAATTTATGGGGCTGTGTTTTTGATGCATCGAGTATATGCCCTTGCCGTAGACCACAACCGTCAGGCAATGGACTCGTTTTTAATCGCCAAAGAAAAGCTTTTGCCAGCTGTCTTAGCTACTCTCATCTTAATTGGAGTTATTATCTCGAATCTGATGGTTTTTGGCTTCATCGCAAAAGTATTACACTTGGGGGGTATTTTAAGCGCTTTACTCATCGTTCCTCCCATCATCTTTTTTTCTATATTATTACTGTTTTATCTTCCCTTTATTTTGTTCGCTGGTGAATCTGCCATAGAGGCTTTGAAAAAAAGCGGATTCCTCGTTTGGGGCTATTGGTGGGAAACGCTGCTTATCCCTTTAACTTCCAGCATCATCAGCTTGTTTCTGATCTTTTTTATGCTACTGATTCAGCCTGGAAATTCTTTAGGGTCCATTCTTTCAATGACGGTTATTTCCAGTTTTTTAGCACCACTCACTTACTCACTTATTTTGGTGCAATACCACAATCTAAGACTATTAAGAAATCAAAAAGGACTATTAGATTAAAAAGGAAATGAAGTATGGTATGCTCATTAGGGTGTGTTTTCATTTCATTTTTTGGTTACAAAACGCGTATAATGGGTCAAATTTCAAGCAAATTTTCGTCACCTATATGAATAGGCTTCCTCAAATTTGCTCAAAATTTGCCTCCATTACCCACATTTTGTAACCAAAAAATGAAATGTAAACACACCCTACTTTTAAAACATTAATCTCTGCTGCCCATGATGAAAAAAAGGTTTTTCTTATACACTCTGGTTTTCCTGCTTTCCCCGCTTTCTGCGTTTGCTCAGTCAGTTTACTCCTATCGCCTGGATAATGGGTTGAAGCTGCTGGTTAAAACGGATCACCGTTTCCCTACCGTAGTCTCCCAGGTTTGGTATAAGGTAGGATCCAGCTACGAACACAATGGCATTACAGGCATCTCTCATGCCCTTGAACATATGATGTTCAGAGGCACCAAAGCTTATCCTTCAGGCAAATTTACAGAAATCATCACAAAGCTGGGGGGTATTCAAAATGCGTTTACTAATTATGATGTGACTGCCTACTATCAAGTACTTCCAGCGGATCAGCTTGCTGTTAGTTTCAAGCTTGAAGCTGATCGAATGCAAAATCTTCTGTTAGACAAAGCGCTTTTTACTCAAGAAATGAAAGCCGTTCAGGAAGAGCGTCGTTTACGAATAGATGATGTTCCAGAATCTGTCTTAGAAGAACGTTTTATGGCAGCTTTCTTTGTGTCTAGTCCTTACCACCACCCCGTGATAGGCTGGAAAAGTGATTTAGACAATATGAAAGTTGAAGATTTAAGAGATTGGTATCATCGTTGGTATACGCCTAACAATGCGACAGTTGTTGTTGTGGGGGATGTTGATCCTCAAAAAACTTATGAACTGGCCAAACAGTATTTTGGAAAAATCCCCTCCAGACCAATCACACCACTCAAACCTCGAATAGAAATTGAGCCTTTAGGTGCGAAAGCGCTTACGGTCAACGTGCCTGCTAAATTGCCTTTTATTATCATGGGATATCCCGTGCCTTCCTTAAAAACGGCGAAAGAGCCTAAAACAGCCTACGCCTTGCTGATCTTGTCTCAAATCCTGAGTGGCGGAGAAAGTGCCCGTCTGGTAAAAGAACTGGTGCGTCAACAGCAATTGGCCAGCTCGGCACAAAGTTATTATTCTTTTTACCAACGCCAAAACGGTCTGTTCGCGCTATATGGTATTCCGACTGAGGGGCATACCACTCAAGAACTTAAGCAAGGTCTTCTGAAACAGGTTAAAGCACTACAGCAAAAACCCGTGAGTGCTAAAGAATTGGAACGAACCAAGGCTTTAATCATTGCACAAAAAATTTACAGCCAGGATTCTGTTCAAGAACAAGCCAATGATTTAGGGCAACTGGAATCCGTAGGGCTTTCTTATAAAAATGCTGAAACTTTTGTCGCCCAAGTTGAAAAAATCACACCTGAAGATATTCTTCAGGTTGCCCAAACCTATTTGAAACCGAATCGTTTGACAACTGGCATATTAAATCCTTTGCCTATGTCACTTAAACCTTCCCCTCAACCTACTACTACGCAAAATGCACATGAACATCATTGGCCACATCATTAAACCTGTTTTTATTCTCACACTTTCCTTTTGTGTTACAACTATATGGGCTGCTGAAACAGCAAGTTCTGGCACGAAATCTGCTGAAAAACCTGCATCGGCAACGCATCGTTGGCACATTCAGCACTGGAAGACTCCTTCTGGTATCCCTGTATACTTCATTGAAACGCGCACTATCCCCATGGTCGATATTCAAGTGGTTTTTAAGGCAGGATCTGCCTATGATGGACCCCAATATGGATTGGCCAACCTTACGAATAGCCTTCTAAATCAAGGCACAAAAAAAGCTTCAGCTGATCAGATTGCTGAGCAATGGGACATGTCTGGCGCAATGTACTATGCCAGTATTAACCAAGATATGGCTGTTGTCGGCATGCGGAGTCTCACCTACCCCAAACAGTTTGATCGCGCCCTTTCTACCTTAAAAACCGTGATTTCTCAACCGACTTTTCCAATGGATGCATTTAAACGACTCCAAAAGCAAATGCAGTTAGCCATCAAGCAGCAAGAGCAAAGCCCTGATGCTATAGCCACGAAACATTTCTTTAGCGCTCTGTATGGACAACATCCCTACGGACACTCCTCTCTAGGGGAGCCTAAAACACTGATGGCATTAAAACCTGAGGATGTACAAAAATTTTATGATCAATACTATGTGGCACAAAATGCGATGGTTGCGATGGTTGGAAACTTGACGTTGGAAGCTGCTAAAAAGGTTAGTGCTGAATTGACAGAAGGTCTGAAATCAGGCAGACCGGCACAGCCTCTGCCGCCTGCGAAAAAAAATGGCGCAAAGACACAGCACATCGCATTTCCATCAAACCAAACTCATCTTATCATGGGCCAAATTGCTTTATCTAAAACAGACCCTGATTATTTTCCCCTTGTTGTTGCAAACGATATCTTGGGAGGAGGGATGAATTCTCGTTTATTTAAGCAGGTTCGAGGGAAGCATGGATTTGCCTACCAGGTAAGAAGCGCTTTTGCTCCAACCCAGGAAAAAGGTCCCTTTTATGTCAATCTTCAGACAGAAAGTCAGCAAGCTCCTAAAGCTGTGGCTCTCGTCAAAAAAATACTCAAAGAATTTATGGAACAAGGGCCTACCCAAAAAGAGCTTACAACCGCTAAGGACTCCCTGGTTAAAAGTTTTGTTTTACAGCTCTCTTCTAATCAGGCTACATTGTCCAGCCTGGTGAATATTGGTTTTTATGGCCTACCTTTAGATTATTTATCTACCTACCAACGTAAAATTGAGTCTGTTACACCCAAACAAATTGAGAAGGCAATGAAAACGCATTTAATACCTGACCGATTTGTCCAGATCACTGTTGGGAAAGATGGTACGCCTTAATCATATTCGAATTATTGGAGGACGATGGCGGGGGCGTAAAATTACTTTTCCTGATTTAGACACTCTAAGGCCTACTCCAAATCGGGTAAGAGAAACGTTGTTTAACTGGCTCATGCCCGTCATCCGCGGAGCAACTTGTCTGGATATGTTTGCTGGCAGTGGCAGTCTTTCCTTTGAGGCCCTTTCAAGGGGGGCGGGCAGGGTTGTCCTGTGGGAACCTGAACAAAACTCCCTGAAAGCACTCAAAGAAAATGCTGAACGTTTACAGACAACCTCCCTGGAAGTTTATCCTATTCGTTTCCCTCAGAATTTACCTATCTATCCAACCCCACAATTTGATATCGTTTTCCTTGACCCCCCCTTTCACCAACACTACATTGAACCTGCTTGTCAATGGCTTGTAGAATCTAACTGCTTAAAGAAAGATGCACTTATTTATATTGAAATGGAATACACGCCACAACCTCCCACTCTCCCTGAGGGATGGGAAATTTTAAAAGCGAAGAAGGCTGGGGATGTGAGTTATTATTTGGTTAAACAAGACGGCTCCGTCGCAAAAAAATAACCCTATTTAAATTTAAAATTTGCCCCCATTACCCACATTTTGGAACAAAACAATGAAATGTAAACACCCTAGTTTTTTATTTAATATCCTCTTAAGTTTTCTGTATTTAGATTTAAGTATCGAGTAATAAAAATTGATGTATAAGGAGAGTGCTATGAAGATACGTACTGAATACGAAGATTTATCATACGAGAATTTATCTAAAATTTTGACTGAGCCTGGTCAAGAGCTAAAAACTGAAAATGGTTATAGAGCAATTATTGCTTCTAAAAAAGGGAGCGATGTTTTCTTTTGGGTTTTAAATGACCATAAAAAACATAAAATGGAGGAAAAGCTTAAATTTCACATGGCTGTTGACACAGACCCAAAGAATATAGCGCTTGCTTGGAATATTGTAAAAGACTATATGTTAGAAAATAAATTAGCAAACTTTAAAGTGATTAGGCCTGGATATATTAACGATTTTGAAGGGGTTGGAGCCGATCAACATGGTAAGGAGATCACCATTTATACCTCAGGTAATCCAGAAATAGAAATCAAGGGATGGGAAAAGATACTTCAAGATTTAACTGGTAGACTGAGAGAAAAAGGAGTCAAACATGGACCACTTTCCATTGGTTCGAAAAAAAAACCAGAGAGAGTTGTAACGGGTAGTGGCTTTTTTACTTATAGGTATGAAAATGAGGAAAAAGTTGGAGAGTTTTCATGGTTTCCTAAAGATGACCCTGCTTCAAGCTTTAAAATCAAAGATATCGACCTAAAAACCGGAGTTGATCTTGGGGCTAAACAACTTAAAAAGAGAGAAAAATGGCATGAAGAGAGCGCAAAAATGATTAAAGAGAAAGCAGAAAAAGAAGGAGATAAAGTGCCAGCTGCTTTTTTAGTTTTTTTTGACGAACTTATGGAAGGTGAAAAGAAGGAGGAAGCAACCTCTATTAGTTCCGATAGCATTTCAAGTGGCAACAAGGCTGTGTTTTTCAGTAAATCTCCTGAAGACGATGATGCTGATAATACTTGCTGCCATAAGTGCGTAATTATGTAGATGGAGAATAGAGTAGAGCTACCCATTGGTGGTCGGCTCTACTCATTTTGTCTTGTTGCGACTAGTTAAAAAAGATTCGTAGAACCTTCACATTTCCAAACACTGGGACAAGATTATGTCGGTATTTAGATTTCCCAAGGTTTTTGCAGTTTGATTGAATTCTTGGACCTCTGGGTCTCTGGCCGTTATACGTAACTGAACAGGTATCACCACTTTTATTATCAATGAAACTTAAGGTTGCCTTTACTCCGCGTAAGTTTTGAACTTCACAATTAATAACTGGTGCATCCCAAACTAAGCGGCAATTAGACATCGTAGAACCAGGACCTAAAGAGAGGCTATAAAGTTCTATAGAAGAAGCTTTATTCCTAATTGCTATTTTTAGTGTTTCAGGTTGACCTGCAAAAATGGGGCTAAATAAGCCTACCAATAAGAAGCTAGCCACAAGTATTTTCAATTTAGTAAGCATGGTGATTTTCTCCTATTTATTTTATTTGAAAAGATAAAAGTTTAATTATCTATTGAAAAGTCTCTATCAGCTCCAAAAAAATGTCTTAGGCTGAACAAGCCTCGCTTATAAAGCAAGGGATTTTAACCATCTCTGATGGGGACATTAAAGAATAATTTTTGCCTGAATAAGCGCCTCAGGGGGAGCTAATTGTCTCAATGCTTGGCTTGGTGAGGTAGCTCAAGATTGTAATACTGAATTGATTCATAAATCAAGCTTATAAATGTTATTAAATTCAGAAGATTTTATTTTTTCAAGCTTGATTGAGTGCCCAAGCACTAACAATAAATCAAACCTTTTTTTGATGTAGCAAAAGAAGAAGTAGACGCTTGGTTATACTTTATTACTGGATTTGCAACAGCTACTTTGGCTTTCATTGCCTGGATTAAAATTAGTGAATTTAATAGACAAAGTGAAAATGAGTTTTTTTTTACGAATAGATGAGCGTTGGAGTAGCCCAGAGATTTTAAAAGCTAGAAAAATTATCCATGAACTTTCCTTACGTCATAATGGATCTGTGGAAGAAATTGGAAAAGAAATTTTGGGAAAAGCTAAAAACCCTTATGAAATAGAAGAATTTGTTTTAATTAGGAACTTTTTAGATTTTATGGAGACAATAGGTTTTTTATATTGTAATAATAAGGATAAGGCCATTAACGCTTGTAGCCTTTATGAGCTATGCGGTGAATCATTAATATTTAATTTCAAAATATTTAAGAAATATATTGATGACATTCAAGAAAAAGCACCAAAAAGAAAATTGAAAGGTAAGGAAGATAGTTGTGCGCCTTTCCAGCATTTTAAGCGTTTAATTGAAGATTTAGAAGGTTTATGCAAAACGTAAACCCTTGTTTGACCGTGAAGTGACTTCCGCTGCACAAACCAACGTTTGCGCAAAAAAAAGCACCCCATTCCTAACTTTATAAAGATATGTTACTTTTAAGTTCTATTTTCACTTGGGGAGGGGAAAATGAAGCAGAAGTTCAATCAGAAAAAAGACTCCAAAGAACAAACTTTGGCTGTGGAGTTTATTTACAAGGCAAGCATTAAAAAGTCACAACCTTTGTTTTTGGCAAGTTCTAAAATCTCGGCAGGTTTCCCATCACCAGCAGAGCCTTACGTTGATAAAGCTCTCGATTTAAATGAACACTTGATTCAGCATCCGTCATCAACATTTTTTATCCGCGTTTCTGGAAATTCCATGATAGGGGCGGGGATATATGATCAGGATATCTTAATCGTAGATAAATCACTTGAGCCATTGCCTAACAAGATTGTTATTGCGGTGGTTGATGGTGAGATGACAGTTAAGCGCCTGAAGAAAAATGCTGCGGGTGACTTTTTGTTGGCGTCAGAAAATCCGGATTATCCAGCCATTGCTTTGAAGGAGGGTAGTGAAGTATCTATCTGGGGCGTAGTGACTACAGTCATTCATCCAGTTTAATTTTAAGCAAGATAAGTTTCTCTCATGATTTACGCTTTAGTGGATTGCAATAACTTCTATGTTTCCTGTGAGCGGCTTTTTAATCCGCGCCTTGAGAATAAACCTGTGGTGATTCTATCCAATAATGATGGATGTGTGGTTTCAAGATCAAATGAAGCAAAAAGGCTCGGAATTACTATGGGTGCGCCTTTTTTTAAATGGAAATCATTTTGCTTTCAAAACAATGTAACCGTTCTTTCCTCAAATTATGCACTTTATGCGGATATTTCGAGTCGGGTGATGAACATACTGGGCACTTTTTCCCCTGAAATTGAGTTTTACTCAATTGATGAAGCTTTTCTTTTATTTCGAGGTATTCAACCAGAAGAAGCATTTGACTATGCTCAAACCATTAGGAGCAAAATCTTAAAATGGACAGGCATACCAGTATCAGTTGGTTTAGCGCCGACTAAAACACTATCAAAGGTTGCCAATTATATTGCCAAGAAAAAAACCAGGGAGGGTTTTTTTAGCCTGATTGATGAATCAAAAAGAGAATCTATATTAAAAGATTTTCCAGTAGAGGAGGTTTGGGGAATTGGAAAAAGACTTTCAAAGCGATTGTCTTCGCTTAACATATATACAGCCGGCGACTTAAAGATATCTGACCCAAAATATATGAGAAAACAGTTTAGCGTGGTGATGGAGCGCCTAATAAATGAGCTAAAAGGGATACCTTGTTTGTCTCTGGAGACTGTTGAGCCTCGAAAACAAATCATATCCTCCCGTTCATTTGGAACTCCCATTGACTCCCTGAGAGTACTTGAAGAATCAGTAAGTCATTACACTGCTCAGGCTTGTATTAAGCTCAGAAAGCAAGACTCACTGGCATCAGGTATTTATGTTTTCATTCAAACCGATAAGTTTGTGGAAGGCGCAGGTCGGGAGCAGCGGGGAAGTTCATTCGTATTTCCTGCACCCACCCAGGATACAAGAAGTATTTCAACAATGGCTAAGCAGTGTTTAGGTTTGCTCTATCGCAGAGGAGAGAAATATAAAAAATCTGGAATTATTCTGTTTGACTTAGTGTCTTCAAAAAGCAGGCAACAAGACCTATTTGTAAACAATACCGATGATCACGCAGAGCATTTGATGAGAACGGTAGACCGAATTAATGAAAGGCTAGGAAAAAATACGCTTTTTTATGCCTCAGAAGGCATTGAGAAAATGTGGTCTATGAAGAGTAGCCATCGCTCACCCTCATACACAACTTCGTGGAGTGAGCTGGCTATGGCTTATGCGTAATGTTTAAAAGTGATTAAAGAATGCTTGAGCAATCTTGCTTGGCACTCTAAAAATAAGTCTATTTTCGTAGAAATTTCATTTCTTGGAAATCAAGCATATACAACGGGTTCTTTTGATATAAAAATCCTCTTTCAGATGATCTTGTTACCGCTAAAGTAAATTGCACTGCCCAGCAGCTTTGGATGGGACAGGCTTTCCATCACCATTTCCTATACCGGCTAGTGCTAGCTTTTGTAGACACCAACCCGCACAATTGTCTCCATCTTCGCTAGACCCAAGAATTTTGACAAGAAAGTGGTTTCGACCTAATCTTTGATATCGCAAAGGGTCTGCTAAACCTTGATGTGCACGCTGGACTTGTTCCTGGTCATTTTCGATCGAATCCATCATTTTTCTAACTTTAATTGGGTCTACATAATAAGATTTGGCAGGGTAGATGCTATAGTCTTTATTTTCATCATATTCTTCATAGATTCTTATTTTGGTAATTTCCCCTTTGGGGTTACAGCTCCCTTCATTTTCATAAGGTATGGCGTTAATGTCGCATTGCCGGATAAAAGGATTCTGGTCAAAAACTTTTTCTCCTTCTCTTTGTATGCCTTCTACCAAAATCATGGAATGTCCGTCAACCACAAGGCCCTGTATTTAAAATGGAAACAACCCAAACATTTTCTGAAAACTCAAATTTCTCATTAACTTTACTTTTCATAAAAAACTCCAAGATAAGGGAAATGCCTTCATACAAAAATAGATAGTATATTTTCGGCTTGTCGTGTTATTGCAGGGAACAGGTATCACAAAAGCCCCGTGAGGATGTAGTCATGGTTTCAGTTTGCTCTATTTCTTGAGGAAGTGAGTTGTCTTCACCAAATACTGCGTCATAATAGTTATCCCAGAGCGTTTCGTTAGCTGTAAAAAATTTAAATGCATGTTTTAAATAAAGTTCTTTAGCATCAAAAAAGGATACCAAGGTATAGATATCTTTTGGCGACCATACCCTAATGCGCTGCAATTTTTTTTGTAGATGCACAGCTCTTCCATAATATTCAGTAATTAAGCTTGGTAAACCATCCAATTTTTCTAATTTATCGTAGATATTGAAGCCGGCAGATGCAAGCAGCATTTTGGCAAGAGTCGTGCAATTAAATGACAAAATACCCCTTCTTTTTAATACAAAGCTGATTAGATTATGGGTAAGAAAATCAAGGTGGTACCCATAATTTTCTGTGTATATGGCTTCATGGATTCCCAATGAGATTGTTGAAAAGCAACTGATTTCAATATCTGATAGATTATGAAATTTATCCAAAACTTCTATGCCTAAATTAAATCCACAAAGATCAGTATCTATCAAGAATAGCATTGTTAAATAAAGAGCTTCTAACTTTTTGACATTAAACGCTTTAACTTGTTCTTTAATGTCTGGTGGTCTGTGTGTTCTGATAAGATCTTGGTCTTGTGATTGTAATATTGCTTTTTGATCCAAGACCGGGGAGAAAAAGCTATTTCGTTTTCTAATATTTTCTTCAGGCCAAATGCTTAAATAAACGCCATCTTCATATAAGTAACCTGAGTGGGTCTGGATGGCAACGTGCCCGTAATCTTTACCACGAGGCAGCCATATATGAATTGTAATCTCTTCTTCCTTTGTTAAAAAATCATAAAAAATTCCATCTATTGTTACATTACCTAAACCATAATCCATATCAATGCGATTAAAGAGTTTAATTGCCTTTGGGGTAAGGCATATGAGCGCCAATGCTTTTTCAAGAGGGAGTGATGGATTATCCCAATCTTGGAATAAAGACGGGTCTTTCTTGATTTTAGAGAGCCAATAGACAACGCCTTCAAGTATTTCATATCGTTTTTTTAACTTGGTCTCTGCTAAAATTTGTTCAAAACGGCGAAGGTTCTGAGCTCTTTGCTCTGAAGGAAGTGAAGAATAACCCTCTAAATTTAGAGCATTGATGGTTCTATTTTCAAACAAATTAGTACGTCCTAGATTGCAGTTTTAAAAATCTTCCTCAAAGATTTTTACAATGGTTTGTATAAGTTCAGATGCTCTTATCTTCAAAGGTCCTTTCTTTGTTGTTGCAAAAATTAGAGCTTTGTTAAGTAAAGTCGATTATGGGCTAACTGATTCTTTTAGTAAAGAGAAGAAAATCAAATTAAATGGTTGTTGGCAAGTCATTTGGTTTGCTATTAATTAATCAAAACGAATCTGATTCGCAATAGGCAGTTACTGTCAAAGGAGCACTCCAAAAATGAGTGGTTTGATGTGACGTTAGGTATTCTATAATTATATTGTAGAAAGTTAATTTAAGGAGGAGTTGTATGAATTATATCATTTTATTTAAGCTTACTGCGCAAGGCCATCAGAAAATTCAGGAGGCACCCAAACGTATAATACAAGCAAAAAAAATATTTCGTGATTTGGGCGCGGAGGTCAATGATTTTTATGTGGTTATGGGGCAATATGATACTGTTTTCATTGCCCAGGCACCAGATGATAAAACTATTGCAAGATGTGTTTTGGCTCTTAGATCTCTAGGAAATGTTTATTCTGAAACGTTGTGTGCTTTTACCGAAGAGGAGCTGAAAGAAATGTGTTTAGAGTGGCCAGATTTGAGTAAGTACAAAACTGAATAGCATACTTTGAGTTCAGGGAAAAATAGTTTGTGTGTACGGAGCTGTAAAGATGAAATAGGACGTCTTCACTGCATAGTTTATATCTCTGGAGTTATAGACAGGGTAAGGCTTTATTCTGATGTATTTTTTTCCTCTTTGTCCAGATAACTGTTGGGAAAGATGGCGCACCTTAATCATATTCGAATTATTGGCAGTCGATGGCGGGGAATGTGAGTTATTGTTTGGTTAAATAAAACGGCTCCGTTGTAAAAAGACAACCCTATTTAAAATTTGTCAGATTCCCTGTTGAGATTTCAGGCAGGGAAGCCGAAGAGCTGAAAAAAGAATTTATATTTTTTAATAAGTTGAATAGGAATTTAGGGGATAGTATATGATGGCAAAAATTGAGCGTATGCAAGTGAAATTAGAAGAAGCGCTGCCGAGATTAAGAGCAAATGATCCAGCATATATCCAGTAGGATTGAATAATAGGAGATAACATGAATCGAGTTGTTGGAATAGATCATCTGTCTATTAGGGTTTCAGACATCAAAAAATCGAAAATATTTTATAATAAACTTTTTAATTTTCTCGGGTTTAAGGTGTTGGATGAGTATGAAGATGCAATGGGTTGGACGAATGGTAAGACGCGTTTTTGGATTGGTGCAGCAAGCAATAGAGGAAAGGGAAGAAAATATCAGCTAGGAGATGTTGGTTATCACCATTATGCTTTCGAATTACGCAGCCGTCAGGATGTGGATGAATTGCATTCGTTTCTTCAAAAGCAAGATGTAGTCATCATTGATCCTCCTGATGAATACTATGAAGATTATTATGCTGTATTTTTCCTTGATCCAGACGGCTTAAAGCTCGAAGGAATGAAGTATGGAAAAGCAGCCTAAATTATAAAAAACTTGGATTATATACGTACCCACAATATAACGGCTATAGACATCTATCAATGCCGTTAAATACGCAAATCCTTTGCGTGTCCGGATATAAGCGATAAAATGCCCACTTCGGTTCCGACAAAAAACATCTTAAATTAAGAAATTATTTTTGCCTGAATAAATGCCTCATAGGAAGTTAATTCTCCCAACGTCTGATGAGGTCGCTCATGATTATAATGTTGAACATACTCATCAATCAAACGTTCAAGTTTTTATTTAATATCCTCTTAAGTTTTCTGTATTTAGATTTAAGTATCGAGTAGTAAAAATTAATGTATGAAGACTTTCATTGTTACACTTATATGAGGAAAGCGTTATGGATAAATCTTTCGAATACAAAAAAACTGAAAATTCATCTGAGTATCAAAAAAAAATAAATCCCAAGTTAACTCTCTATATTAAAAAGCAACTATCGATTTCTTTAAATCATAAGCGACTGGCACCTGAAGGTTATGTTGTTGCTCAAAAAACCCACTATAATCCTATAACCAAAAATTTATGTATTGCCTGCTATCCATTGGAAACAAAGAGAGATGGGTTTAATGCATATTCAAGTTACTCAAAGATAGCTGTAGGTCTAAAAGTAGACAATGCTTCTAAAGCCTTTCCAAACAAGAGACAAAAAAATTATACGCCAGCCAGTCTTCCAAATGAAATCGTTCCTGAAAAAGAACAAGCTGTAGATTTAGCTCCAAGAGATGGCTGGTATGGTGAGCGTTATGCTCGACCTTCATTAGAGCTAGAATTTTTCAAAGGAAAAATTTATGTGAGGTGCTACTTAGCGATCGCAGGCAGGGGAATAACCCCTGAAGATAAGGAAGACTTTTCTTCTATGATGGCAAGAACTGCAAAAAGTCTTTCATATAAAGACATCGTTCAAGATCCAAAAACTAAGGAGGTGAAAATTTTACCCACCGTTAAATTGATGAATTTCGGTGACCCTTTAAGAGCTTTAACTTGGGTTGAAGATTATCAAAAGAACCCAGAACACAAAGCCACAAAACACCTTAGCCCTTTGATCAGAAGCTTTCTAATACCGTTAGAAAATTATGTTAAGGTCATACAATCTGAAAACCTTCAGTATGTAGACAGAGATAGAGCACCCGGTCAGGTTAGACTGACCAATGACACTAATTTTTCAGATATTCTTAAACCAAAACCTGATAGCTTATTTACTTTTATTGATATAAAAAATAAGGAGATGCACGAGTTTGATGGAAGTGTTTCCTATTTTGAAGTTTTGAGCCAGTATGTAACCGGTCATGCAATATCGCCTGTCGAATTTGCTACCCCTCAAACCAATAGCCATCAACATGCCAGAAAATACGAAAATAAATCGGGAGAAAAGGTAAGACACAGAGCATTTCTAAACACTGCTGTTAAGGATGTATTAGAAGCTCAAACACTGGCCGGTGCTTATCGTGCTCAAAGAGAGCAAGATGGAAATTTTGATGAGCCCTCTTCTTTAAAAAGCTTTGGCAAGTAGGGTCTAGCTATTGACACATATCAAATCGGTAAGTCTGTTCCGAAAGGGCGAAGTTACCTACTCGATGGGGAAGTTCAGATGGAGAGCATCGCGATGCTTTCCATCTGGTCACCGGGGGAGTGTTAAATTCCGACAGTGATACTGATTTAATAAGCTATTGCTGGCTACTATTGCAATTGCCCTTTTCGGTGCTTGCCCATTATTTGCAAAGTCTCAACAAATGGAAGCTACCAAGGTACAGAAAAAATTGGCAGAACTTGAAGCTACTTCGTCGCCTCTGAAGAATTCGAAAAGCCTTGAAACAATTAGCCTGCAAGAGGAAAAGGATTAAATTTTTTGCAAGGATCCGTTGATTAACCATTAAAAAGCTTGCAAAACGAAGGTGCTGCCAAGGAAGATTTCCACCATGTTCACCCCATGTAACAGCGCCTCCCGTCATCAGCTATGGTGTTGGGTAAGATTAACCGCCCTCCGTCATTGCGAGGAGCGAAGAGACGCGGCAATCCAGGCTCAAACTGATTAAACCCACATAAGCTTGAGCCTTCAATACAAGCTCTTGCCTGGATTGCCGCGCTTCGCTCGCAATGACGGAGGAATCGTTATAATCACTTTTCGTATTCTTCAGAGGCGACTACTTTGGGTGGGCGAATTGGTATATTTGCCGTAAACACAGCAAACAATATGCGCTTTTACCAAATATCATAATTTATCTCTATCAGAACCCAATAATAAATTATCTTTTGTGGTTGACTTATCAGTATATCAGTATACTTTCGTTAAATAAGAAAAAATTTCAGATTACACAATTCGAAATTCATATTTCTTATAGCAGAAATTTTATGGAGGTGAGGCTCACTGTTGATTTCATAAAATCAACAGTGAGAATTATTTAATCACTTTTTAGTAATGGAGCTAATATGCAAGAGCTTGATCTAACCTCAATCCGTGAAAAGTTAACCCCCTACCTGCCTGATATTTTGGAAATAAAAGGGAAAGAAATCGTATTATTTTTAGGGATAACTGGATCTGGTAAGAGCACAGGAATCAGCGCATTATTAGGCCAGGATCTCATCTATAAAGGAAAAATTTTAATACCTAATCCTGAGGCACATTACGACAATACAAAATATCCAAAAATAGGAGTGGATCCGATGAAATCGGAGAGCCCATCCAGTGCTATTTATCCCTCTCAAAAAGGATATTCATATTGTGATACTGTTGGGCTTTTAGATACTGACGAATTGGAAGGCCGTATTATTGCCTCAATTTCATTGGAGTTAGCTGTTAGACTTTCTTCTCAAATTAAAGCTGTTGTTGTGGTAATTAACCAACATGATTTGCATTCTCAAAAAGCAAAAACTTTTAAAGATCTAAGTAAATTGCTTAATCTACTGTTTAAAGGTAACTTTAAAAACCATGGTCAATCCATTGCTTTTCTGATAACACAAGAGAATCCAAAAGACTTAAGGTATGACGGTGCTCAAAAAATACAGGAATACCATATTGAAAGCTTTGAAGACACAATTAAAAGAACGGAAAGGAATTATGGACAGTTGCTTTCTTGTATGGAGAAAGGTACAGCCTTTGAGAACGTGGTGGATAAATTATTTCCAAAAAATCCTAATAAAAAACTAAAAAATGCAAAAGAAGATTTATTGATTAAGGATTTTTTTGAAATGATGGTCAATCCTGAGCGATTGATTATTATGGATTATAAGTATGGAGATACTTTTCAAGATAGGCTCCATGAATTTATTGAAAACTCGAAGCCGCTTCCCAAAGAAGCCTTTTCTTTTTCAGGTCATGATACATCTAGAACTTTATTCGATCAAATGATTCATGAGGCCACGAGTTTGCATCATAAGTCGTTAGCATTTATTGAAAGCTATCCTAAAGAAATTGTCTTATATGACAAAAAAGTGTTGAACATTCAGTCTGAAATAAATCGGAAAGAAAAAAGGCTAAGTGCTCTAAATAATGGTGATGAAAGCATAGAAGTGGAAAAAATTAATACGAAAAATGAAATCGAGATACAAAGACTTTATTTGGAAAATGTAGATACACGATTGAATGGTTTATGCTCTTCTCAGGATGCATATATTCAAGATAGAGAACTCAGAAAGTCTGAGGATGAAGTTGTGTACGTAGCTTTAAAGTTTGAAGATTTTGAGCCTCAGATAGAACCAGATGAAGGGAAGTATAAAACATTTGTTTATGAATATGGAAAAGAAACTCCAAATGAACAAAAAACCCCAATAATAAGCGTAAAAGGACCAAAGAGGGTACAGGAATTATTTACAGATATGCTTGATTTAGAAGAAGGTTTGTCCCGTTTTAATTTGAAATATAGCTCAAACAATATATTTGATTGGTGGTTTGCCTCAAAATCTCTTTCAACTGGAGACTACATAGATGATTACGTAAAAGGTCTTGTGCTTAAGACATTTGAGGAAATTGACATAAGCTTCGATAAGTCAGACAACTCAGATATTATTACTTATTTATTAAGTGGGGAAGTAGGTAAGGAAAAATTTGAAGATTCGACTCCAAAAGAGCCTTCTGGGTTTTTCCCAGCATATTCGTTATTTCAAGGAAATCTTTTTTACAAAGCTTTTATAAGGTCAGAAAAGCAAAGAGACTATATGAGCCGTTTGGAAAATATAGTGATATGGGCAAAAAGAGAAGGTAAAGACTATCTTTTGGATAGTTTACAGAATATTGCAAATGGTCTCATAGTAACAAACTCTTTTGTTTTATTAATGACCAAACTTAAATTTTTACCTGAGAATGTTAAGTGGGTTGATATGCTCGAAGAGAAGATAGAAAAGATAAAAGCTTCTATCGAGCTTGAACAAAGAGAGTTTGACCGAATAAGTGAGGAAATTAATTCTCTTAATGAAAAATTAGAAAATCTTGAATGGGGTATACAGGACGAGCACGAAGAGAAAATAGCTAAGATTCAAGACGAGATTTTTATACTTGGAAATATGATTGAAAAAGCTGAAGCTGAAAAACGAAGTTTGGGCAAACAGTTTGAGGATAGTAAAAAACATATTGAAGATAAAAAGGAAGAAATTTTATTTGTTTCTGATATGCTTCAAAGCTTGAGCTACGATACTGAGCACCCTCTCCGGAGGGGATTTCTTGACTATTGTAAGAATTACTTCAATCACCCTGGTCGCCAAATTAATGGATTTAATGAAAATGTTGACTTGATTTATCAAGCTGCTTTTTATACTGAGATATTTAAAGGTCTTACACTACACCCTATTTCTAGAGATGATAGCAATCGCTCTTTATTTCAGGCTATTGCTCATCATGCTCATGAAGAAGGTGATTATGAAATTTTAAGAGGAGCTATGATAGCTCATTTAGAGGCAAATCAAAATGAATTTGAGCCCTTTGTCACAAATGATTTTAAAACCTATGCAGATGATATTTTCAGTGGAGTTTCACTTGTAGGAGAGATCGAGTTAAAAATCATTCAGCGAATTATTAATAGACCTATTGTTGTTTTAAAACCTGATACCGATCCTGACATCTTTCCAAATGATTTGGAAAATTATGACTTTGAAGGTTCTCCTATTTTTATCTATCAGACTGGTGGGTCTCATTATGATACTTTTGATCTGAGTCGTGATGTGAGTGCGGAAGAGGTTTTGATGCGTATTCGATTTGCTTTGGATGACGATAAACCCGTTATGTATGATCAGACATTAATGCAGAGCTATGAACACTTGCTAAGCAGTGAGCCAAATTTTGATCAGGAAGTTCTTTATAGGATGGTAGATAATGTATCTGGGCAAGAGTTTTTAAAAGCATTTGAAAATACAGCTCGTCTTAAGGCAAAAAATGATATTGGTAAGCAGTCTGATGAAAAGGCATTGCTGGAAAAAGACCTCAAAGCGATGAATACGATTTTTTATTATCGAGAAACGTATTTTAAGGAAAATTTTCCTGACAGCCCCACAAACAACAAACGTATATCAGACCCTCAGGATGATGCAAATATTAGATATGCCCAGGTTTCAGCTGATAATAAGCAATTAAAAAATGAAATTGCTTTGCTAAAAGAAAAGAATGAGCATTTAGAAGAAGAAAAAATGCAGCTACAAGAAAGGTTGATTAAGTTGATGGATTATGTGGAGGAGCATATTCATTTAGCGAAGAATAAATCTGTTGATCGGTTTGGTTTCAATCAATAAGGAGAGGTAATTATGTGGCAAAAATCTGAGACTAAGCGGAAAATGCACTTTCTGCATGAAGCTCACACATACTATTTAGGTCATACTTTGGAAGTGAGACAACAATTATTTATTGATTTTATGTCTAACGAGGAATACGTTGCAAAGGAAAAAAATATTTTCTTATTAAAATCTAGACGGGATTTCTATATTGATTTACCTATGATTAAAATTTGGGAGCATGAGGTCAATACGCCAAACGACAGTGTCATGAATGAAATTAGTGACAACCCTCTCAGGTATAGCGAACGTGTTAACCATAATTTAAGCAACGTGAAAATAAAACAACATCATGTACTTGCTTTTATTTGCACTAAACACAAGGAAATGAAGGAAAACCCCTTTTTGTTTTTTTGTGAAGAAATTAAACGTTGGATAATTGCTTTGCCTACAGTAAACGATACCAATTATGAATTAGTGATGGAGCTGATAAAGGCAAAAGAAAATTACATAAAGCGTGTTATTAGAGGAGAGGTTTTCCATAGAGAAGAAGACTTTTTGTTTGATCTGCTTAAACATTTAAGAGTCCTAAAATCTATATTTTTTCAGAATCATAAGGATCAAAATATTATTCAATCATTATTTGATTTAAGAGAGAAACTTTCTCCTATGAAAGAGGAGTTCTTGGCTTTTCTTTATTTTATTTTTCGACGGAAATCATCTTATGCAGAAGGTTATACAGATAAAAATAATTTAGGGGAAAAGGTCTATGGTAGTTTTAACTCTGAAGATTTAAATACTGATGAGATTGATGATTATATTTCTACATTTTTAAATCCTATGATAGAAACAGGTAGTTCTATAGATAAATCAATCCTTTGTAAGGATATGACATTCGTTCTAGGGAGATCAGAGTCTGAATTTTTATTTAAACTTAACGAAGTGAAAGATGTATTAATAAGTAGCCATGATGGTAATCAAGACTTCATAGATGAGTTTAAGAAAGCACAGAGGTGTTTTTATAATTTACATACTTCCTACGAACGTCTTTTAAAAATCCATAGAGCTGTCCATTTACTGCATGAAATAACCGTAAGTGTTGGCAGCATGGCTTTTCATAATGTGTTGAAAGATGTTGTGACTTACATTTTTTCAGAGTTTGATCAATTTTCTAAGGAAACTAAAAGAGATTTAGAAAATATTTATGATCACCTGATGCAGTTTTATCGAAATACTGAAAAGGGGGAGCATAGGATAATTTGCTTAGGAGCATCTGAGTATGCTAGAGATAGGATACTAAATATTATTAGAAGCTGTGAAATTGCTAAAAATGAGCTGAATGCAAGAATTTTTAGCTATTCTTATGAAATGGATATTGCCGATGCTTATAGTAATTTGATTGAGCTTGTTGATTTATGTAAGGCGTTTGGAGCTCCAGAAGATTTCTATTCAAATGTCATTATCCCGCTCGAAGAATATACCGGCTCAGTAATTAGCCAAAATCCACATGGATTTTATACTAGCTCTGTGTCTGTGACAGAAGTAAATGATGATGAGATTCTCTTAATTTCACACGAACCATGTACTCAAGACGTTATTGAGCGATTTGATGATCTTTACGAGTCTTTAGAGAATAAAAAGCTTACTTTTGGGGAAAGTTAAATGGCACTGTTGCAAAAAATTGATTGCTTTTTAAGTTTCTACCCGATTTTGTGTTGTTTTTCCAACTTTAGTAATGCTAACCCATGGCACTTATTTTATTGAGAATGTGCATAGGGAAAATTAAACAGAAAATTACAGTTTCAAGGAACTCGTCTGCAGTAAAACCGTAACAGGGAATCTGGCAAATTTTATAAATAGGGTTGTTTTTTTGCAGCGGAGCCAAATTAACTGCTAATATAATTACTAGAGCGTGTCATCAATTAAATTTTTAGCTTCAAAATGAAGGTAATAGAGGCAAATTTTATGCAAATTTGAGGAAGCATATTCAGATATGTGACGAAAATTCACATAAAATTTGGCCCCTTATTCGCGTTTTGAAGCTAAAAATTTAATCGATGACACGCCCTAATTCTATCCAGGAATTATCTACATATGGACGTGAAATGCCTATACCAATCAAGATCAATGAAAATCATAAAAGAGTGATTCAAACCACTCTAACGTTATTTGACCAAATGTTATGTTCTTTTGAAAAATGGGCTTCAAGACAAGAAGCATGTTCCGTTTTATATGAAGAAGTCAATCCATTGACAGATGAGCAATGTCAAACGTTAACCAATGAAATAAAGGAAATTCGCAGTTTAATTATCACCATGCGAGAAGAATTGGAGCTTTCCAAGACCTATGAAAATATTGCTCAATCCATTCATGCCATGAGTCTTATTTTTATTTCGGATGATTTATTATCGCTAAAAAAAGAAGGGCTTGAACATTATGGAGAAGAAAACGTTAATTTATTTGCTTACCTTGAACCAAAGGCAATTGAATTCATTGAACGGTTAGAATGTATTGCTCATATTGGATTGGATGCAACTAAAAATCAAAAATAGGGTTTGTGTCCACCATTTATTTTTCCACCCGAATATCAGGAAACTTCCCTGCATAATTGACCGGCAGTAAATCCAGCTGCATTCCAAGCTGATAAGCGGCTTGTTCGTAAATTTTTACAATCTCTGGGTAATCACTGGATTTCGTAATAGGTTTTCCTTGATCTCCAGCTTCACGAATCACTCGTGTTAAAGGGAGCTTAGCCAGCATGGGTATTTGATAGCTTTCAGCCAATGACTCTCCACCCCCTTCTCCAAATACAGGGTCCCAATGTCCACATTGAGAACATTGATGCAAACTCATGTTTTCCACTAATCCAAGCAGAGGTACCTTCACCTTTTGAAACATTTCAATGCCTTTTTTTACATCAAGCAAAGCAACGGTTTGCGGTGTGGTTACCATGACAGCGCCACTGAGCGGCATTTTTTGAGCTAAAGTAAGCTGGATATCACCTGTTCCTGGCGGAAGATCAACGATTAGGTAGTCTAGTTCAGGCCATAATGTATCATATAATAATTGTTCAAACGCCTTACTTGCCATCGGTCCGCGCCAGATCATGGGGGTATTGATATCCACCAGATAGCCCAATGACATAGCCCAAACACCGTCTGCCCATAAAGGTTCAAACTTTTTCTCGGGGGTCACAACGGGTTTTTGATCAAGCCCTAACATTTGAGGTAAATTTGGGCCATACACATCGGCATCTAAAATGCCTGTTTTTGCGCCCATTAAGGATAGGGCATAGGCCAAATTAACTGCAGTTGTTGATTTGCCAACCCCTCCTTTGCACGAAGCAACGGCAATGATATTTTTGACGGCTGGCAAAGGCTTGGCAGTTGTCTGATTAAAAGCATGAGCCCTGATACGATAGGTAATTTCAACCTCTGCTTCCAAAATACCAGTTTGATTTAACGCTAAAGATTTTAGAGCTTCTCGCATTTCCTGCTTTAAGGTTTCGGAGAGCGGATAGCCAAACACCACTTGCATACGCAAAGTCGTGCCTTCCTGATGAATTTTTTTTGCTGCATTAGCAAAACCAGGCCAGCGATCATGGAGTTGAATTAACGCTTTTTCTATGTTCATTGAGTCATTTATGTATTTGTTTGGTATTTTCCCAGCCGTTCAAAAAAATGCTTCCGACACATTGCAATATAACGATCATTTCCGCCAATCTCTACTTGTTTTCCTGCTTTCATAGGATTTCCCTCTGCATCCACCCGAAGATTCATCGATGCTTTTCTACCGCAAAAACAAATGGTTTTTACTTCAATCAACACATCTGCCAAAGCCAGCAAGTAAAGGCTCCCTTCAAAAGGTTCTCCCAGAAAGTCTGAGCGAAGGCCATAGGCCAACACCGGTAAATTCAATAAATCTGTGATTTCACATAATTGCAGCACCTGCCCTTTCGTCAGAAATTGCGCTTCATCAATCAAAACACACTTAAGGTTAGGATTTTCTTCAAGCACAAGGCAAGTTTGTTGATATAAATTAAATTGCGGACCAAAAACCACAGCGTCTGCACTTAAACCAATACGAGAAGTTACTACCCCTTTCCCATACCGTCCATCCACTTCCGGCGCAAAGATTAATGTTTCCATCCCACGCTCTTGATAGTTATAACTGGACTGAAGAAGAATGGTGCTTTTCCCCGCATTCATTGCGGAATAATAAAAATGTAATTTAGCCACGGTTCTTGGAGTATGGTTGGTGGCTATGGGTGGACTTGAACCACCGACATCAGCATTATGAATGCTGCGCTCTAACCAACTGAGCTACATAGCCTCAAGGACAGATTCTGAGTTGCCCATTTTGAATGATGATAGGAAAATTTTCAAGTACTGAGGAGCGAAATCAGGCGCTTTTGGTGAAATTTTAGAGGTGTCTTTGTCTCAATAGCTTGTCAACCTGGCTATTTTTCATTTGTCATCCTGGCCTTCCATGGCATACTTTTATGCACAAGTTATAAAAAAGCCCGTCATCAACTATGTTGTTCGCTAAACTCTAAAGAGTTAATTTTAGCATTAGCGATGATAATGATTTTACGCATAAGAGCAGTTAGAGCCACCATTTTCTTTTTCCCTTGAGCAATTAGTTTTTCATAGAAGATTTTCAAGTGAGAGTTGCTATTACAGGCAGCCATAGCTGCCATAAATAAAATATTCCGAACATGAACTCTTCCACCACGAGTTCTTCGATAACCTTTATGCTGACCACTTTCACAGGGAAAAGGAGCCAAGCCACAAAGGCTTGCAATTTTTCTTCGATTAAGCTGGCCCAGCTCAGGAAGTAAAGCGATTAATGAAATGCTCCCTTCGGTTCCGACAAAAAACGTCCTAAATTAAGAAATAATTTTTGTCTGAATAAACGCCTCATGGGGAGTTAATTCTCCCAACGCCTGATGAGGTCGCTCATGATTATAATGCTGAACATATTCAGCAATCAAATGTTCAAGTTCATGAATGTCATCAAATTCAGATAATTTTATCTTTTCATGCTTGATTGACCGCCAAAAACGTTCAATGTACACATTATCCAGACACCTGCCTTTACCAGTCATACTGATTTTAATATTCTGGCCTTTTAAGACATTTGTCCACAACTCAGAGGTAAACTGAGCGCCTTGATCTGAGTTGATGATCTCTGGCTTTCCCTCCTCCAGACCTCGGCTTAATGCCTCTAAACAAAAACCCGTATCCATTGTATTTGATAAAGACCAACCCACAATATAGCGACTATAGACATCTATCAAGGCCGTTAAATACGCAAATCCTTTTCGTGTCCGGATATACGTGATATCCACTTGCCAAGCCTGGTTAGCGCGGTTTATATAGAGTCCATCAAGCAGGTAATCATAAACTTCATGTTCTTCTTTTTTTAAGGAGGTGTTAGGGCCTGGATAAATCGCTTTTAAGCCCATCATGTCCATCAACCGTTTTACTTTTTTACGATTAATCAGCATGCCTTCTCGCTTTAATACCTTAGTAACCCGACGATAACCAAAGTGGGGTTGCTTATACCAAATATCATAAATGCGGTTCATCAGCACCGTATCATCCACCCTCGCTACAGGCTTATAATAAAGACCACTCCGCTCTACACCCAGCAACTGACATTGACGGGAGACCGATATCTCTAAATTTGGATTCACGAGCAACCGACGTTCTTTTGACGTTAGATGCTCGCGTATGCCTTTTTTAGGTAGTCTACCTCCAGGCTCAATTCACCTACTTTTTTAAGCAATTGATCTCGTTCATGTTCTAAGCGGACATCCGCTGGTTTGTAACCTTTTTCAAAGAGTTCACTGCCTCTTTCAAGTAGTTCTCTTTTCCATTTCGATATCATCGTCGGAGCTATTCCATGCTTGGCACTTAGACTTGCAAGGGTTTCTTTTCCCTTAATTGCCTCTAATGCAACACGAAATTTTTTAGCCCCAGGGTATTGTTGTCTGCTCATCTTTTTTCTCCAAATATTTAGCTTAACATAGCGATTAAATATTTGGGAGCATTTCATAAAGCATTGGCAATAATATTGCCTATACCAGGGATAGTTAAAAGCATTTCCTTTTTTTCTTGCAAGAGCTTGTTAGACTCAATGATTAATTGGATTTTTTTATTAAGTTCATCTAGCTGTTTCTGTATATGCTTTATAAGCTCTTTGCAGCTTTTTTTCACAAACTCAGAGACATTTGGACTCTGAACTCTATTTTTTTCTTGAACAAGCATCTGATTTAAATCTATTCTTCTCTGAGTTAAGGAAGCTAGTTGAGTAGCCTCATGAGAAGGATTTTGATAAACAGAGAGTTTCTGATGTCGTTCAAAAGCGTAGTAAGCTAAACATTTAGCATCAATAGAGTCTGTTTTAGCCTTTTGACCTAGTGATCTAATGAAATGCTTGACCAGTCTGGTATTAGCTCTATGGACAGTAGCATTGATATCAAGAAGTTTTTGAAGAAAGAGTTGCTCATACCCACCTGTAGTTTCAAGAACAATAAAGGGTGAATTGATTTTAGAAAGGAATTGATCCAAGAAAGCTTGAAAACCTGAAGAGGAATTTTCAAAAGAGAAAGAGCTTTTTTGACCGAGAAGGTTAACGACAACCTCGGATTTTCCGATATCGATTCCTACGAAGTTGTGATATATTTTCATGTAAGTCCTCGCATAAAGAAATGGTTTAAGATTGTAAACGGGTGCACTTATGTTGTGTCCCAGACAACTATTCAAACGCGGTGAAGGACTTTGGAGGCGGAGATCTTGATGACGACGGTGATTATTCACCTATTGCGAGACGATCGTCCGACCCCGTTAAGTTCCCCTAACTAGTTAGGGGAACTTAAACTTATCCTTCTTAATTTCTTTTATACCATGTTTTTAACTTACAATAGCGAGAAGCGAAGCAAAGTCCGTCATTGCTAGAAGTATAGCAAAGTCCGTCATTGCGAGGAGCGAAGCGACGTGGCAATCCAGGCCTAAGTTTATTAAAACCACATAAGCTTGGTCCTTTGATACAAGTCCTTGCTTGGATTGCCGCGCTTCGCTCGCAATGACGAAATAAACAACACTTAAAAACATAGTTGATCCAGGCCTAGGTATATTAAAGCTACTAAGCTTAGGTCCTGAATAGTGGTTTGTGGTTAGATTGCCGCCCTAATTCCTGCCCTTCATTCGCAATGACGAGGGATGGTATGCTGCTTTACTGGCATGATACCATCATCGCTTCTTCCTGATCATCTTCAGCTGAGATAACATAGTCTGTGTTTAAAGCTTGCTGATATTGATCTAAATGACGAGTAGCGTTTGAGAAAAACCCATAGGTGTTTGGAGAGCGTTTCTCCTCAAGCTTTTCTTCAAAAGCGATCCTTTTATCTATAATTCCGCTCTTTGTATTATCTTCATTGATACTGTTTCGTATCTCATCAACTTCATTTTTTAAAGCCTTAGCCTGGCGTAAAAAATAAATATCTGTAGGTAAATGCGCTTCTTTCACATTCAACAACTTGCAGAAAAAGTTAATGATTGTGTTGAAAAAACTGCGATGGGTTTGAATATAGTGGCTTAAATTTTGGCGCAAAATATCGATATCCTGTTTCAAAGATTGCGCTTCAGGAAATGCTTCACAGCGATTGAGTAATTTTTGTGCGTCATAAAAAAGTGTTGTGCTTGAACGACGATGGTCTTTAATTTGATTGATTCGTTCATCAATCTCAGACTGCATTGTGCTTGTGTTCTCTATTTGCTCTTTAATCAATCGATTAAGCTGGTCAAACTGATTCGCATGAAGTTGATTTTTTAAGTCCTCAAACCAGCTTTCATTAAGCGCATTGGTCACTGAGCTTTTCTGTTCGATTTTTTGAAAAGCTTCTTTTTGGAAGTACTCAACACCTTCCTGATACCCTTTTTTCTGGCAGTCTTCCAGGGAAGTAAAAATGTTTTCCAAATCTTTCAAAAGCTCTATTTTTTCTTGAAGTAAATACCGCATAAACTCCCCAGTTTGAGTTAAGCTTTCAGAGGTGTTAGTTATGTTTTCTAATATCCCCATAAGCCTGATGAGCTTATCTTTGCTTTCTTCAAGTGTATTTTCAATTGGTTCATTGCTGGTAAAAGGTTTGATATCACTAAACTCTTCTTCAAACTTACTGAGATCAGTTTCGAAATTATTGAAAAGAAAACCATTTTCTGGATTGAACGCTTTGGCGATCTCATCCGAAAGTTCTTGTCGAGCTTGATCCACATACCGTATGGCTGCTCCTACTTTTAAGGACAAGTTACCCCGACGAAATTGAATGATGCTGATTTCTTTTGCAAGGTCTCTTTTGCGATTTTCAATACTTTCTATAATGCCATTTAAAAGCGTCTCTCTTATATCCGCCTGCAATGAAACAGGTTCTTCCTCAACGGATTTTGCTTGCAATGCTTGCTCCATATACTCAATGGTTTCTGCATCACAAGGCAGCTGATTCAATTGTCCATGGATAGGATTTCCTGCAGCGTCTTTTCCTATCCATTGAAATGTATCTTCTACGGGAAATAAGTAAATGGTATTGTTTTCTATCTTTTCCTCTAATACCTTTGTTTTAGAGAGGAAAGTTTGCATGGTTGAAGCATTAATATCATATTTGTCCAACTTAATCAGTGCATCGGAGAGGATGCTGGCTCTTTCTTTTGCTTCTTGTTTGGTCATGGAATCAATTTTAGAGAAGGTCGTTGGATGTGGTTTGATCTTGGCAACCGTGTCTTCAATATAATTTTGGTACCATGCTTCCGCGCACTTATATCCTTCATCATAAAGCACTGAGACCATTTTTTCTGTAAAATCCACTTCAAAAGTACCTATGCCCTGATTATCCATGATAATGGTCCGATGCTCTGGTACAACACCATGTTGATTGTCTTGATTGCTTTGATTGTTCATCAACCCCAATACATATTGGATAAAATTATCAGGTTTATTGTTTTGATAATCCTCATCCGTTTTGTATCCAAGCAGCTGCTTTTTAGTAAGTGTGTCATCCATGCGGGCATTTAAAATAGACTCGATAGGAAACCCTTTATCAAGTGCAATTTTTTCAGTAACTGAAATGGGGTTATTTGCGGAAATACCACCATCTCCATATTTCAATCCTTTATATTCAAGTGGTGCGAAGATTGGCTGACAGGCCATTGTAATGTACAGCGCACTAGCAATTTCCATGTCTAATGAAGTTTCTATGCTAAAAACTTTGACTTCCCCACTAGACATTTCGGCACCTAAGACAGAGAAAGGTCGTAAGCCGCAATCTGGGTTTGCCTTGATATAATCCGCTAGATCTCTAAAGGTTGCATTTGGCTTTCCCAATTTTGCTTCAACTTTTTTGTCAAGCAAAGGAATTACTTTGTCAGAAGTGATTAATCCAAAATGTTCATTAGATAAAAGATCAGGTAAACCTTTTACTGCCATTTTGACGGCATCAAAGTTATTGTGGACACCAAGCATGTTATTAAACTCTTCTGCAAATAACTGCTTAATATCTTCTGAGCCATAGCCCAATCCAAGCAACCCAACGGTAAGACCACCGGCTGAAGTCCCTACAAATTCTTGCATATCCGATAACACAACCCCATGTTCTTCAAAATATTTAAGCATTCCAGCATAGACGACGGCTTTTTGTCCTCCGCCTTTAAAAGCGCCTATTTTAAATGGGTTGGAATATTGAATTTCAAAGCTTGAGTCATAAGGGACAGAGATATCCGCTAAGGCATCCACTGTCGATTTTCTTTCGGTAGCACTAATAGGCATGAATTTTTCTCTTTTCTTATTTTTGTTATATATCTGTTTCTTAAAGAAATTATTCTGTTTCGTAACGAAACTATTTCCGTTTTAGATTTAAATGTTATCAATAAAATCTTAAATTATGCTTAAGAGGTATAAGTGTTTGCAGAGCTTGCTCTGCACTGGACAAAACCCGAAAATGTTTTATCAAACAATGACTTGATTTGGAAGTTAGAAGAGGATGGAGGTCATTACTGCAGGTAAAGGTAGAAAACTCGTCAAACAAGCGATAAAACATAGAAAACAACCCTGACAAGGAGTTATCTATGAAAGCTGTTGACGAGTTAGTAAGAAGTTTATCGATGGTTTTAGGCTGGGACAAGAGGCGTCTTGAATGTTTGGTTCAAAGCTTGTTTTCATTATTTGCCGTACGAAGCGTCAATCGTCAGGAACTGCCGGTAGGTTTTGGAGGGTTTGCGAAAGTAGAGTCGAACTATAAGCGACTCTATCGATTTTTTGCCTACTTTAAGATTGACATGAGTCAGATTGCCTTATGGATATTTAAGCTGTTTTTTCCGAAGGATACAAAGATTTATTTAACGATGGACAGGACGAATTGGGAGTTTGGGAAAGAGCCTGTCAATGTATTAATGTTGGGGATTGCATATGAGGGGATGTCCATACCTCTATTATGGGATTTGCTCCCTAAGAGAGGTACCTGCAATACAAAGGAAAGAAAAGCATTAGTTAAGCGATTCATCGATCAATTTGGTAAAGAGTGTATAGAAGGGTTGCTCTGTGACAGAGAATTTATAGGGGAAAGCTGGTTTGAATGGTTAATCAGGCAGGAAATTCCTTTTTATATTCGAATTAAGAACAATACGTTAATTCGTGCTGGGAAAAAGAAATTATGGGAAGCAAAGAAAATTTTCCGTTTTGTCAGCCCAGGAAACGCTCAGGTTTTTGGAATGTCGGTAGAGATAGGAAGAAACAAGGTTTACCTGGCGGGATCCCGTTCAAAAAGAGGGGAATTGATGGTCGTTGCAACTAACATAAAATTAAGAGTCAAGCAGGCTATCAGTATCTATCTTCGCAGATGGGAGGTGGAGTGTTTGTTTCAAGGGCTAAAATCCAGAGGTTTTAGATTTGAGGATACCCACATGACAAAGCCAGAACGCATTGAAAAGCTATTAGTTCTGCTAGCCCTAGGTTTTACATGGGCTCATAGGATAGGAGAATTTAAAGCTCAAACCAGGCCTATTGCCTTAAAAAGGCATAAAGATGGACAACTGAGACCTCAAAACAGTTATTTCAGGTATGGGTTTGATTTTATTCGACACACCATCCTAAACCAGGAGAAAAGTTCAGATGAAAACCTTTGGGTGACACTTTTTAACTTGTTGATTTATAAAAAAGAAACCCCTTTGGAGGAAAGTCATGTTTGAGTTTTGTCCAGTGCAGAGCAGAGCTTGCTCTACTGACATAAATTCTCTAGTCAAGAGCTTTTTACAGGTAAATGAATTGGAGTTGCTTGAGTTTCACTGATGAACTCAGAGTCGTGAGTAGCGTAGAGAATAATCGATTTTTTTCTACATAGGTTCAAATGCTCTATTAATCTCACCTTAGCTTCTATGTCAATGCCGTTTGTAGGCTCATCCATCAAGACCAAGGCAGGATTACTCATTAGCGCTATAATAAGGAAAAATTTTTTCTGTGTTCCAAGAGACATGTCTTTAATTTGAGTGTCCAAAAAAGATTCTATTTTGAATTTTTGTAGAAGCTTTATTAGTTCTTCACTACGAGTCTCTGGTTTTAAACAAATGACTAAATTGAGAAACTCCCTGCCTGTAAGGAAGGGGTAAATCATGGCTTTATCAGGCGCATAACCTAACATAGCTTTTACTTGTACAGGGCTTTCAGACAGGTTATATCCATTCATTAAAATAGCTCCAGTATCAGGCTCAGTGATTCCTGCGAGTAAACGAAGCAAAGTCGACTTTCCTGTTCCGTTAGGTCCAATAATTGCATAGCAGCCTGGTTGAAACTGATAATTGAAATTATCAATGACCGGTTTGTCAGCATAACTTTTTGACAAACAATCAACAGAAAGAAAATTAGGGTGTGTCTTCAATTTGTTATCCCACCACAAAAAATAAAGATAACCATAATCCAGTCAATGTTGCCCCAACAACATGACATAATTTGCTTAGCTTTGTTTGAGAAAAATAGAGTGCAACAATGAGAGGAACTTGCGCCAGTATTGCATAGCAAAATCTTGAAAATTTGAGCTGATGTGAAGCTAAGAAAGGCGTAAAAAACAAAGCTTGTAAACTTAATGTAATCAAAAAAACAAAGCTGATATCTAAGAAAACCCAGGACTTAGGGGAGACAGGTAGGCTAGAAAGATAATAATGATATTGTTTGTGCTCTAAAGATAGTTTGTTATACCAACCAGAAGCAATTAACAGGGGGATAGCTATAGCAATAGGATAGATTTGTCCAATGTTCAAAGATGATCTAATGCTTATTTGATATAAAATTATCAAGCTTAAAGCGGAAAAAACTAGTCTGAGAGAGCTTTCTTGACGATATTTCCGAAATAAAATGGCACAGTCTATAACAATGAATGAAAGGAGTTTCCAATTAAATCTTAATTTCTGCTTGGCTTTGAAAAAGGTTAAGGGTTTTATAAATTGAACGGGTTGATGCTTTTTCTGAAGGCTAATCCACACAACCATGAGGATACCCGTCAAGCTTACAACAATACTAAGCGATGGAGTTGTTGCCCAGGAAGCGAAGGCAAGCATACTTGAAATTCCTGGGCAGAGAAGAATCAGCAGGGTGAAATTTTTATGAAGATATAGCCATTGTGCTAGTAATAAGCTAGAGATCAACGGCAGCCAATGAAAAACAGGTAAAAAAGAGTCTAGGTGCCCATAATGAGTTGATTTGATGACAAATAGAAATGAAACCATTATAGGTAGCCAAAAAAGATGATTGGCAACCAAAAGCAACTTTAAATCTATTTTCCTTTGGATAGAGGGCGGTAGAGGAAAGCTTGATAAGTATGTCATTGTTTGACCACCCATAATGGCTTCTTTTTGTAAAGCCACCCATAAGATATAGGTCGTATGAACTATTAGGCTAGCCAGAAAGGTGAGCAAAGGAGTGCTTGTAGGGTGGGGCAACACAATAAAAAGAAAGGGGCTTACAATCAGGGCGGGTAAAGCAGAAAGGGTGGGGATAATCAGTGCTATGAGAATGACGACCAAATGCTTAAAGCGCAGCAACCTTTCCATCATGGCCTGTTTGTACCAAATTAATCGGTAGTGGAATAGTCTATCAGATAGAAATTTTGACTGTGATAGCTTGTCTTTTTCGCTAATCCATAATTTTGTTGTGCAATTCATGAGGTCTACATGTTTCCTGAGCGTAGGATGTGTCTCCAATGTGATTGGTTATATATATAATTTTATGGTTAGATCTGGGTGTGTTTACATTTCATCCCGCCTTATTCAAACGATATCTTAAAAAAGATTTCGTTTCAAAGAAGTTTGGCAAGCTTTTCTGAGGACACACCTTAATGTTTTTTTGAGTTTTGTTCAGTGCAGTGCAGAGTTTGAAATTTTTTAGTGGAACAAAACCCTATCTATTGAAAAATATCAGAATAGATCCCACTTTATAAAGTGAGGGAAAAACACGCTGATAAGCTTATTATCTGATGTGATTCCTCCTCAACCGATAAACAATAACGAAAAGGTATTCAAATATGGCCAGATTAGACAAGCTTACCACCAAACTTCAAATGGCTCTCCAGGAAGCCCAGTCATTAGCATTGGGGAAAGATCAACAGTTTATTGAACCTTTTCATTTATTGAAAGCACTGTTAGACCAGGAGGGCAGTGTGATCGCTGAAATTTTGAGTCAATCAGGTACTCAGGTATCACAGCTTAAACAAAAACTGGAAGAGGCGATTAGCCGCCTGCCGCAAGTGCATGGTATTGGTGGCGATGTGCAAGCTTCAAATGCACTGATACGTCTGTTAAATTTAGCAGATAAGCTAGGACAACAGGCAGGAGATGAATACATCTCTTCCGAACAAATCTTATTGGCTGCACTAGAAGAAAAAGGTGAGTTGGCTAAAATGCTGGAATCTTGTGGTGCCAATAAGAAAGCAATTGAAAAATCCATTCATGACATACGAGGAAACCAGACTGTGCAAAGTGCCAATGCAGAGGAGCAATATAAAGCGCTGGAGAAATATACCATTGATTTAACCCATCGAGCTGAAGCAGGCAAGCTGGATCCAGTGATTGGAAGAGACAGTGAAATTCGAAGAACCATTCAGGTTTTGCAGCGAAGGACTAAAAACAACCCTGTGCTCATTGGCGAGCCTGGCGTTGGTAAAACGGCGATTGTAGAAGGTTTGGCTCAGCGCATTGTTAATGGAGAAGTGCCAGAAGGGCTAAAAGACAAACGGGTATTGGCTTTAGATATGGGTGCGCTCATTGCCGGTGCAAAATATCGGGGAGAGTTTGAAGAACGGCTGAAGGCGGTTTTAAAGGAGCTTGCTAAGCAGGAAGGTCAAATTATCCTGTTTATTGATGAGCTGCATACCATGGTCGGTGCAGGGAAGGCAGAAGGTGCTATGGATGCAGGCAATATGCTAAAACCAATGCTTGCCAGGGGTGAGCTGCACTGTGTGGGGGCAACGACACTGAATGAGTATCGGCAATATATTGAAAAAGACGCTGCGCTGGAACGGCGGTTTCAAAAAGTGCTGGTTGAAGAGCCTACCGTAGAAGATGCCATTGCCATTCTAAGAGGTTTAAAGGAGCGCTATGAGCTTCATCATCGAGTCAATATTACCGATCCAGCGACAGTAGCTGCTGCTACTTTATCTCATCGTTATATTACAGATCGCAACCTTCCGGACAAGGCCATTGATTTAATTGATGAAGCAGCGAGCCAAATACGAATGGAAATGGATTCCATGCCAGAAGAGATGGAAAAACTTCAGCGCCGCTTAATTCAGCTGAAAATAGAGCGAGAGGCGCTAAAGAAAGAAAAAGATGAAGCCTCTAGAAAACGGCTGGAAAACCTTGAATCTGAGGTCCAGCAATTAGAAAAAGAATATGCGGATTTAGAAGAAGTCTGGAAATCAGAGAAAACTGCCATGCAAGGCACTCAAAAAATCAAGGAAAAACTGGAACAGGCTCGTCTGGATTTAGAGTCTGCAAAACGTGCATCTGATCTGGGCAGGATGTCAGAGCTGCAATATGGCCTCATTCCTGAATTAGAAAAACAATTAGAAACCGCCTTAAAAACAGAAGGGAAAAAAGGGGTCCTGATTAGAAATCAGGTCACCGCAGAAGAAGTGGCACAAGTTGTTTCCAAATGGACGGGTATCCCCATCAGCAAATTAATGGAAGGAGAAAAAGAAAAGTTACTCCATATGGAAGATGAGCTGCATCAACAGGTCATTGGGCAAGATGAAGCCATTCAAGCCGTATCGGATGCCATCCGAAGAGCCCGCGCAGGCCTTGGAGACCCAAATCGTCCGATTGGTTCTTTCTTGTTTTTAGGTCCAACAGGGGTTGGTAAAACAGAGCTTTGCAAAGCCTTGGCCACCTTCCTATTTGATACGCCAGATGCCATGATTCGTATCGATATGTCTGAATTTATGGAAAAACACTCAGTTGCTCGACTTATTGGCGCACCTCCTGGGTATGTAGGGTACGAAGAAGGGGGGTATTTAACCGAAGCCATTCGTCGTCGACCCTATTCCTTAATTTTACTGGATGAGGTTGAGAAAGCGCATAAAGACGTATTCAATCTATTGCTTCAAGTGCTAGATGATGGACGTTTAACTGATGGACAAGGACGAACAGTAGATTTTAGGAACACAGTTATTGTCATGACATCCAACTTGGGCTCCCATTTGATTCAGGAAATGTCAAATGATAGTTATGATTCCATGAAAAAAGCTGTGATGGAAGTAGTAGCCCAGCACTTTAGACCTGAATTTATTAATCGTATTGATGATGTGGTTGTTTTCCATGCCTTGGAAAAAACACAACTTCGTGCCATTGCAAACATTCAGATTCAATATTTAAAAGATCGATTAAAAGAAAGAGATCTTTCCATAGAATTAAGTGATGATGCGCTCGATTACCTCGTAGAAAAAGGGTTTGATGTGGTTTATGGGGCACGTCCTTTAAAACGGGTGATTCAAACCGCCCTGGAAAATCCACTGGCTCAAGAAATCTTGGCAGGCCGCTTTTTGCCGGGGCAAAAGATTTCAGTGAAAAAAGGAAAAGATCAGCTGGAGTTTTCTGGGAAATAAGCAATGCGAGGGGCTTGTTTGTAAAACCGCGGGTTTATAAGGATTAAATTTATGACAAAATTATACCCCCGCTGGCAAGGAAAAATGCTTACTGCACCTAATAAAAAACTGATGGCAGCAGCATTTGCGCTACCAAAATAACCATGAGCTTACCAATTTAGTATGAAGAGCCTATTAATAAACTTCATGATCGTACCGAATTTAATTGCGGAGATGACAAGCTCAATGAATTCCTGCATCGCCATGCAAGACAAAGCCATGAGAAAGGTGGTGCAAAAACTTATCTTGCAGTGGATGGCGAAACCCAAAAAATTCTGGGATTTTATAGCTTAAGCCCAGCCTCTATTACGTATGAACGCACACCTGATATAGTTAAGCGCGGTTTGGCGCGATATGAAGTGCCACTATTTCGCCTTGGTCGTTTGGCTGTTGATGTTTCCGTTCAAGGAAAAGGGCTTGGCGGACAATTATAGCTTAACACCTATAAATTTGTTACAAATGCCAAACAGATTTTTTGTCTGTTCATCCATAAAAATCTTTGCATAGTGCTGCTATGAAACGATTTTTATGGGTGAACAGACGGAAAAAATGGCAGGCATTTGTAACAAATTTATAGGTGTTAAGCTATATTGCTTACAGCAGGAAAGCGCTGCCTTTTAGTTGTCACTCAAGCAGGTGGTGTGGCGCTTCTAATCGATGCTAAAAATAAGCAAGTTGCAAAGTGGTATGCTAGTTTTGGTGCTGTCCCTTTATTAGATGAGCCGTTGTCATTACTGCTGCCATTCAAAACAACCTATGCAGCATTAGAAGCCTCAGGAAAACTGTAACCCTAAGCCTTTTATCATTATGAAATAATTTTTTTCTCTAATTAGCTCAGCTCATCAATTTACTGATAACTCAGGAGATCTTTGAAGAAAACATTGATGTTGTGCCTGGAAAAGCGTTCACTTGCTGTTATTTCGATCCTTTTTATTTTTTTTGGAAATAATTTTTCTTCTTAAAGAAAGAAACTGAGGCTCTAGTTGCAACAACTACGAAAATCCCCATTATAATTGATCCAATTATTAGTTTAGCGTCCAACTTTTTGTCCATCAAAACAACACTAAAAAAAATAACTAACGAGCAAAAAATAACAAGATCAACTAAATATTTTACCACCAGTATGTTCCGCCATAGTAAGCAGCGCCAGCAAGTGCACCCCAACCTGTACCACTTAAGGCTCCCGAGGGGCCAAGCCTGGCACTGTAAGTAGCGCCACCAATACCCCACCCTGCAACTTCTTTACCAAAATCATAAAAATTACAGTTCCCAAAGTTAACTCTTCCTCCCGTCACCAATTCGAGCTCTTCTTCATTTAACTTATAAGCTAAGATACGTTCATTTTTCATAATATTTCCCTTTTGTTTTAGCTATCTCCCTCCCTTGACGTTAGGGTGTGTTACGTTTCATTATATTAAACTAAATTGAGCCCTATCAATACAATAAAAATACGGTATGTCAGTATGTAGGGCATCGTTGCAAAAAATGGGTTGTGTTAGACAAGGTCACTATTTTTTACAACGCCGTTCTATCAATTTGTTGATAAAACAGAAGATTTTTGAAGAAAACATTGACATTTCCATCTTTTTAGTTTGTGCTAAGGCATAATAAAAATGATACATAGCACTTTAAATGAAAAAATTTATCCTCTGTTGTTTCCCCCTGATATGGTTTTTCACCTGCTCGTCTGCTTATGCATGCCATGGGAAACAGGTCACACAAGCACTTCATAAAACTTGTATCGACTTTAAAAGTAAAGTTGAACAAAGTAAGCGAACCAAGCATGGAAAGAATCCCTTATCTCCATCCAAAGAGATTGATAGAAGGCTTGCTGCCTTTTTAACACTGGTTAGTTCTGCGGAGCTCTCAGGAGCGGAAACAAAAAAGACGTTGGGATCTTTAGCCTCTGATGGTTGTCTTCAAACGTTGAAAGCGCTTTCCATGTTGTCAGAAGAGCAAAGAGAAGCTCAGGTTATTGATGATTTTCTAGCCTACTACAAAACTCACCCATATAAGACTCAGCAATATGCCAAAGCAGCCCTCTCAGAAAAATTGGATGCGTTTCAAAAAATTATGCTTACCCAGAAAGGGTTGCAATTTCAATATGCAAGGGAATACATCGATCTGGTTGCATATGAATTAGCGATGTTGCCCCACCTCAAGCAATTCAAGCATACACGCTCTATAAAAATAGAAAGCCTCTTTGAAGGTGCTTTACCTAATTTAAAAGGAAAGAGGGTTACCTTCGTTGGGTCGGGTCTTCCTCTTTCTGGTATCATCGTGAATTTGCTCACCGGTGCGAAAGTAAACCTGGTTGAGATTGATAAAAAGACCACCACCAGAATGCATCATTTTCTAGTGGTGCTTGATCAGGCAGGCATCATTCATCGGAATGATTTCACCATTCTGTTGGCTGATGGTCAAAAGCTTGCCTATGCTAAAACCCATCAAGGTCAGCATAGCATTAAAACAGATATCCTTTATCTGGCTGCGGCTTTGCCAAGCCCTGTCAAAAAAAACATATTAAAACAGCTTTATATGGCTCAAAATCCTGATTTGGTGGTGATTGATCGATATGTATCGGGCTTATTTAAAGTGTTGTACCATGATAAATTAAAAAATTGTACCATTCCCCATTTCAAAACGCTGGCCAAGCTATATCCCCAACAACTTAAGCAGTGGAAAGGGGAAAAGCGTCTTGATACAGTAAAAGTAAAATTCATTGATCAAATGCATCAAAACTCTAGCCGATTGCTGGTGCTTGATCCAAAGACTTAACTTTTCCTGGGTTGGCTTTCTGTCATGTAGTTAGAGGTTACTTTCACAAACTCTGCTTTCACTTGTAACTCAGCAATGTTACAGGCGCCACCATACGTCAGCCCACTTCTCAGGCCGCCTAGAAGCTCATGAATGATATCTTCAGCTTTACCAAGCATGGGTGTCATAAAAGCAGCTCCTTCAGCCACAGTTTTTTCTTTTAGGCCGCCATAAAATTCTTCCTGAAAGTCTTTGCTGGCCTGTCCCCGATACTTGACAAACATTTTGCCATCCACTTCTTCTTTAACAGCAGCACTTTCTTCAGCGCATGCAAACAGCTTCCCTACCATCACCGTATTTGCGCCTGCAGCCAGGGCCAATACCATATCTCGGCTATTTCTAATACCACCATCGGCAATAATAGGTACTTTCAGCTTTTTTACAAGCCGTGCGCATTCAACGATGGCTGAAAACTGCGGCATTCCAAACCCGGTTACAATTCGGGTTGTACAGGCAGCCCCAGGACCAATACCCACTTTAACTGCATCGGCGCCGGCATTAACCAGGTCGTGATACCCAATCGCTGTACAAATATTTCCGGCGATCACTTCACAATCTGGATGTGTGGTTTTAATTTTTTCAATATGTTCCATCATGAGTTTGGAATGGCCATGAGCTGTATCAAAGCAGACACCTCGAGCGCCTAAGTCCAGAAGTTCACGAGTTTTTTCCAGCTGATGGATGCCAGAGGAGATGAACGTTTTACCCTGATATTTTTTTACCCATCGCTTTTGGTCTTCAAAATCCGAAAAACGATGATAAATGGGAATAGAGCCTTGCTGTAATAAAACATCAGCCAAAGGGTCATTAATCACCGTGTCCATATTTGCTGCCAGTATAGGTATTTTGATTTCTGTTTTTTTCGTCAAAAAAGTACTTAATTCAGGAATCGTTCGGGATGGAACATCATTGAATTGAGGTACCAAGGCAACATCATCAAACGTATAACACGTCCTCATTTTTAGACTCCTCTTTATCAGTTAGGGTAGACTTAGGGTTCTAAATATACCCTATTCTTTGGGCAGTTTGTAAATGAAAAATTAATTGATATCACACCTGGTATGAATCCTATGAGCACAAAACCCCGCATCATCAAGAAATATCCCAATCGCAGGCTTTATGATACACAGACTTGCAGCTATATCACACTCCATGCAGTAAAAGAAATCGTACTGAATCATATTCCTTTTAAAGTGATTGATGTAAAAACGGACCAAGATGTAACCCAAGCAATTCTTTTACAAATCATTCATGATCATGAAAATACATCAGCATCGATTTTTACCACAGAACTTTTACAAAACCTGATTCGCTTTTATGGACACCCACTGCAAAAAGACTTGAGCCAATGGCTTGAGCATAGCTTCCAGTTCCTAGCGCAATCTGCTCCAAACCTTGATTCGGATGAGGCACAAGCCTCTTTGGGAGAATGGATGAAGCATCAGACAGATATGTTGGGCACATTTTCTCAGATGGCAAAACAAAATGTCCATGCCTGGCGTTCTTTTTTTGAATCACACAAGGCGCATGCCAGAGCATCTGATTATAAGCCACCAGAGGATATGCCTGGAGAAGAGGATCTTTAATCAAAGAAAAAAGTCTGCGTATCGATGTGCTATTTCTTGCAAAAACCCAAAAATGTTTTATAGTTATGTTGCAGTGCAAAAAAAAGGAGATTAATCATGCAACAACAAAATTTTACAGAATCTTTAGGACACCTCTGTCAATGCCTTACAAAGCCTATGACAGATCTTGCGCATTTAAATATGGAAGCTTTCAATCACATTACTAGCAATGCAGACTGTTTCGAAAGCTTTATGCAAGCTAAAAAGCCAGAGGATATCTTGAGTACACAAATTAAGCTTGCTAATGCTGCAAGTCTTGAGTCTATCAAATATCTGCAAAAAGCATCTGCTATTTTGATGGATGCTGCTAACCAAAGCGGAAGAATGTTTGCTGAAATGGCACAACAAACTACTGCCCAGGCTCAGAGAGCAGCAAGTCAAACACAAAGAGCTGCTGCAAGCGCTGCTACTCGGGCAAGCGCTGCTACTCGAACTAAAAAAACAGCAAAAGCCAAAAAGAAATAAAAGTAGTGCAGCTCAAAAGATAGGAAAGAGCAATTAGGATAATAAGCAGCCATTCCCGCTTTAAATAAGCGGGAATGGCTGCATAATAACAAGGGAGTATAAGCTCATGATAAAGTACTACAAGCCAAAGCCCTGCTGCCACGGAGGGTTGCATCAACCCGATTGCAAGACAAGATTTTTCTGCTCAACCGTTTTTATCCCACCCACACAATACCTTTTAAGCAAAGCTAACGCCGAAAAAAACGCGATAGAATCAGTGGTGGAAGTGGAGGCATTAGACGATGTCCAAAACTGGGTTTCTTATAAAAATTAACAACCCTCAAATCACCCAACTTGGTTTAGCTGCAGACATGGATTACTATCAATCCATGTCTGTTGCCCAATTTGTCTCTAAGGGGATTGTAGCCTGTATCACTGGAGTATCGGATGCTAACCTTAATGTTGTCATTGATACTCAAATTACAGAAGATTCCATCCTGGAAAAAATTGATGAAGTAGTTGCATTTTTTCAGCCATATAAAGTGAATTGGCGATGGGTCATTGGCCCCCATTCGAAACCTTTTGCGCTGTCTTACTATTTAAAGCAAAAGGGGTTCACTTTGCTGAGAAATTCACCCAACATGTACCTAGACTTAACCCAAACAAATCTACCGATCATCCCATTAAAAAATTGGGAAATTCGTGAAATGCAGGCAGATGATGACCTAACAGACTGGTTTAGCCCTATACAATCCGTTTTCTCTAAACGCAACCGCTTCAAAACCTTCCAAACTATTATTGCCCACCTCCCTCATGGTCCAGGCACAACCTTTCGGCATTATGTAGGCTATTATCGCCAACAGCCGGTGAGTAGTATTACTTTGTTTATTAGCAAAAGAACCATCGCAGTTCATAACCTGGCTACCCTGCCTGTTTTTTCGAGAAGAGGATTAGGTAAAAAGCTGATGGTTTATGCACTGTCTGAAGCCAAAAAAATGGGGTTTAAACATTGTTTTCTTGAGTCCTCTGAAAAAGGGTATCGGCTTTATCGTAGGATTGGTTTTCAGGTTTATAGTGTGTATCAGAATTATGGGGTGGGTAGTGTCAATTAAAAGTCCTTTTTTCCTTTCATGAACATAGGGTGTGTCTTCAATTTATTTTTTGAGCTCAAAACGCGTATACTGGGCCAAATTTTATGCAAATTTTCGTCACATATTTTAATATGCTTCCTTAAATTTACACAAAATTTGCCTCCATTACCCACATTTTGAGCTCAAAAAATAAATTGAAGACACACCCTAATCCCCGTATCAATTCACACCCTTATCAATTCAATACCATATTTTTATGGTATTGATAAGGCTCAATTTCGTTTAATATAATAACGTCAAGGGAAGGAGGATAGTTAAAATAAAAAGGAAGTATTATGGAAAATGAACGTATGTTAGCTTATAAAGCTGCAGAGAAGTTAAATGAAGAAGAACTCGAAGTAATTACTGGTGCAAGCATTAACTTTGGGAACTGTAATTTTCATGATTTCGGCCAAGCTACTGCAGCTGGGGCTGTATGGGGTGGAGGTATGGGTCGAAGTGCTGGTCCGTGGGGAGCGGTAGGTGGTGCCGCTACAGGAGCATTTTGGGGAGGTGCAGTCTATGCTGGCACATGTTGGTGGTAAAGGTAAAATGTTTAAATTTTTAATCGATCTTGTTGTGTTTTGCTCGCTATTTATTTTCCTTAATGTTTTATCTGGCAGGCATTTAAGCGTTAGCTTAATAGTTCAATCCCTGATAACAGGGGTTCTCATATTAGCAACTATCTCCTACTTGCAGAAGAAAAATTATTTTAGAAATAAAAAGTAGGGTGTGTTTGCATTTCATTTTTTTGTTACAAAATGTGGGTAATGGAGGCAAATTTTGAGCAAATTTGAGGAAGCCTATTTAGTCGCCTCTTAAGAATTCGAAAATTGATTATAACTATTCCCCGTCATTGCGAGCGAAGCGCGGCAATCCAGGCAGGAGCTTGTATCGAAGGCTCAAGCTTATGTGGCTTTAGTAAGCTTGAACCTGGATTGCCGCGTCGCTTCGCTCCTCGCAATGACGGAGGGCGGATAATTTACCCAACACCATAGCTGATGACGGGAGGCACTGTTACAGGTGGTAAACATGGTGGAAATCTTCCTTGGCAGCACCTTCGTTTTGCAAGCTTTTTAATGGTTAATCAACGGATCCTTGCAAAAAATTTAACCCATTGTACGCGTTTTGTAACCAAAAAATGAAATGTAAAATCTGTGCAACAAAAACCTAAAAATGTTTCATGATGAAGTCTGCCGATCGAAGTCGATATTGGGCAAGACCGTAAATGAATAAACAAAGTGTCATGAAAGCCATTGTGGTTATTAGCTTTTTCAACTTTTTTAGGCGCTTTTTCAGCCCCTTCAAATGTCCAGATCGATGTGAATTTTCGGTAAATGTGATTTGCGCTAACCAAGGAATCCAAGCTTACCATTTCTAACTGATGCATCATCTCCTGTTTTGATAACACCCTAAATATACCTGAAGATCAACTTTCAAGTCATCAGCTGGTTGCGTACTATCATGAGCTTTGGCATGGTTGAGCAAACCTTTCAGATGTCAAAATCCGATCTTAAAACACGTCCTATATTCCATTATACGCACGATGCGGTTGAAGCACATGTATTGCAGTCGATGCGGCGGGAATTTCTATAAGTGTTGTTTGGTTTTGTTGTTGATTCATAGGGTAGGTGCTGTGTAAAATCAAATAATGCTCTGTGTCCTATTGCAAGCTATTGAAAATAAAAAACACACTGTGGTACTGTTGGCTGGCAGGGAATTTAAAATAAAAAGTTAACTATTCACCCGTCATTGCGAAGAGCGAAGCGGCGCGCGGCAATCCAAACTGAATTTTGCTAAAACCTCCTGGTTTGGTTCCACAGACAAAAGCTCTTTCCAGCGAAGGCTGGAATCTACAAGGTTGACCCTGTAGAAAGCTTAAAGATTCCAGCCTTCGCTGGAATGACGACCTCCATTTGCATTGATTGAGCAGTCACTAAGTCTGGATTGCCACGCTTCGCTCGCAATGACGGGTGAAGAGCGATGTTTATAGAAGCAAAAGCATCTCCTACTCGTTCATAGAAAAGAAGGTAAGAATAGAAAAAATGATTGTGTTATTGATAGAAACAGGCTTCAGCCTTGGACTGTTCATTAACGCACTCTTATTCCTTCCTCAAATTATAAAACTGTATAAAACAAAAAATTCAAAAAGTTTTTCCCTCCTAACCTTTGGTGGTTTTTGTGTGATTCAGTTATTTGTCATTCTTCATGGGATTATTCATAGAGATTATTTATTAGCTATATTTACTGGACTTAGCTTTTTGATGTGTGGGGTGCTTGTGGGGATGATTTTGTTTTATCGGGGGGATGTTAGAAAAACTCAGGGTTAAGGTTGAGGTGATTATCCAAAAGTTTGGAAAATTTTTAGAGATCCAATGACTTTTTAAACATTTAGGAGCGGGATTGAGATGGACCTAATTAATTGGCTAGAAGATACTGAAATAATTAGAAGTTACGATTATGCAGAGCAGAATGATTTTTTTCAAAAACACAAACGAAGTTAACAAACTTCATTCGACATATAAAAAGAACAGATGTTACACTTCGCGTTCGCATAAATTCTTTTCAAAAGATGAAATTCATAATTATAAATACAATAAATTTCTAAGGCACCAGATAGTACCAGACAGCAACAAAATGATAAAGGCTAATCTTGCTGGCTTTCCTTACGAAAATGAAATACTTAACAACTCTAAATGTCTAATTTCTATAAGTATCGGACAACAAGCACATTATGGACCTTATTTGGCTGCAACATTAGACAGAGTAGATGAAAATTTTAGTTCTTGTGTATTTTTGCTTGGAGATACTTTACAAAGGAATACGTTACCCCTTCAATTTGTAAGAAAATTTGATAGTGAATTTTTTTATAAAAAAACATTAAAGCTAGGTGATGAATGGATAGAAAAAAATGCTTGCATTTTAGCGCTATTGAAGATTCCTTATTCTATTGTCAGGTGGGATTATTGGTTGAACCATACAAAATTTAAATTGTTACTGGAGGAAACCGAAAATCTCTATAGATATGACATGTGTTTTAAAGAAGTTGTTGAAAAAAGTATAGAGGACTACATAGATAGGTTGAAGAACAGAAATGAGCTCCTTTTGCCAGAAGATACAGCAAAACAATTCTGTTTAAAATACGTACTTGAGGAATGTTCAGCATTAAGATTATGGACAGAATTACACTGCAACTATGATCTTTATCCAAACAAGCGTTCTCAAGCGATGGAATATATTTATGAAAAATTTATAAAATCAGATTCCTCCAATTTGTTAAAGCATATTCCAATTAAATTTAAGAGAAAAAAGATATTGGAAGGCTTATATTTTTCAGATGATACTAATTTCAGAGAGGAAGCTGTTTTGCAACTTAATAATTAAACAAGGCATTATTAAAACGAGCATAATTTAAAAACTAAGAAAAAAGCGGAGTTTTATTTGAAGGGTAAGCAAAAAGAGAATTCTCATAATTTAGAAATAGAAAAAGATTTACTTTTGGAGCATCTACTAAATTATTTGCCAGTACATGTATATTGGCAAGACACGGAAGGAAGAATATTGGGTTGTAATAAAAAACAGGCAGAGTCATTGGGGTTTGGAAATCCAAGTGAAATAGTAGGGAAATATCCAGATGAATTGTTATCAAAAAAAGAAGCCATGCTCTTAATGAATGTTTTGGCTGAAGTGACAAAAGAAGGTAAACCTGTTTCTATAGAAGAAAAAACGGTTTTAAAAAACGGAACTTCATATTTTATTTCTTACAAAATTCCAATTAAAACTAAGATTAAGGAAATTATAGGACTTTTGGGTATTTCAGTTGAAATTACGGAAAGAAAAAAAATAGAACTTGAACTACGAAGGACAAAACAAAGACTCGAAAATGTATTAGACACCATCCCTGGACACGTTTATTGGAAAGATACTAACGGAGTCTATTTGGGTTGTAATGAACTGCAAGCAAAAGCTGATGGTATACCGAAAGATGAGGTTATCGGGAAAACAGATTATGATCTTATGCCCAAAGAAGTGGCAGATAGAGTAACCAAAGTAGACCAAGAAGTCATCACTCAAAAAAAAGCAAAAACCATTGAGGAAGTTGGTCTTGTCCATGGAAAAGAACGCATTTTTCTCTCCAGAAAAGTCCCTTTATATGATATTCATAAAAAAGATAAAGTCATTGGCCTTCTAGGGGTCTCTCTAGACATTACGGATCAAAAACTCACAGAGCAACAACTGACCGAAGCAAAGCATAAGCTGGAAGGCATGACACTGGTGAGTGCAAGTGTTGCCCATGAGCTGAGAACGCCATTACAAGCGCTTTCTTTTGGCATCGATGGTTTGCGAAAATTTTTGCCCACGTTAATTGAAGGGTATAAAAAAGCAGAAGCTTCCCATCTGTTGTCAAATACCCTGAAACCATCGACCATCGATTCCCTTGATGGATTACTTGATTCAATGGACAGCGAGCTTTCTGCATCTGCCATGACCATTGACTTGCTGTTGATGAACCTAAAAACAAACATTGAGAAGCAAGAAGTATTAAATGAAACATTTTTGATCTCAGAAATCATTCACGAATCGGTTCATAGATATCCCTTTCAGGAAGGTCAGGATGAGCTGGTTAATATTCTGAAAGGGAATGATTTTTTGGTGAAAGGGAATAAAATGTTTGTTACTCATATCTTGTTCAATCTGATCAAAAATGCCTTGTACCATATTGCAAAAGCTAGGAAAGGGGAAATATCTATCTGGCTGGAAAAGGGAGAAGATTTAGAGAAAAATTACTTGTTTTTTAAAGATACTGGCAGCGGTATGAAAAAAGAGGTGTTGGCGCATGTATTTGAAAAATTTTTTACAAAAACCAATCATGGTGCTGGAATTGGGCTAAGTTATTGTAAAATGGTTATGGGATTAATGGGAGGAAAAATAAGTTGTGACTCAATAGAAGGTGAATATACCTTATTCAAGCTTGAGTTCCCGAATACTGGCTAAAAAGGAAAACATGAGCATGAAAGAAATGAAACTGAGTTTTTGCTACCACCCAACGACGGTGCTTTTTGTAGATGATGATATGGGTTATCTAAAAAAGGTGGTACTTAGCTACGGAGAGCTTATGGCGTGTGTTCCCTTTCAAGATCCCATACAGGCATTGAAAGCGCTTGAGGCAAGCAAGTATGAAAACTTAGAAGATAGATGTTTGAAAGAGCCTCAGGACAACGAATATGACCGTGTGATCTCTGAAATTGAAATCAGTAAAATAGTCGATGTGGTGCACTGTCCTGAGCGGTTTGAAGAGATTGCAATTGTGGTTGTAGACTATTCGATGCCATCCATGACAGGCATTGAGTTTTGTGTGAAAGCCCGGAGAGATAATCTTTTTTTTATTCTGCTGACTGGGGAAGCAGACAATGAAATTGCGATCAAAGCTTTTAATCAGGGCATCATTCATGGGTTTATAAAAAAATCTTCAGCCAATGCCAATGAAGAAGTCCTTCAGACCATCTTGAACCTTCAGGAACGGTATTTTTTGAATATGTCAAAATCGATGTTGGGTAATAGATCACAGGGTCACTTCGATTTTTTGAAAAATGATCAAATCAGAGATTTTTTTAGAAATTTTTGTCATGACAACCAGGTGGTTGAGTATTATCTGCTAAGCCAATCTGGGGATTTTTTATTACTCAATAAGCATGCCGAAATTTCGTTTCTTTCGATGAAAAGCACGAAAGAAATCCAAAAGCTATATGAGGCTGCGAAATTTGAGAAAGCACCGCAAGCTTTACTGGAATCTTTAAAAAACAAAGCAAAAATGCCGCTGTTTTATGATGCTGAAGATACGGATCCTGCACCTAATGACTGGGAACCCTACCTTGAAAAGTGTCAAAGCATACCGAACAAGGATGATTTTTATTTTGCCTATAGAAAAAAACCATCTGCTGAAGGGCTTAAAAAATTTAAGGGAATTTACGCTTATGATGCGTACCTGTCCAAGCTCTAAAAGCTTGTCTTCACCGCTTGGCGACGGTGGAGACACGTTTTTGTAATTACTGGGAGTGGGCAGGTCTTCTCCACCATAAAATGGGTGCAGCACTGAAAATTTTTACGTCTGTTAAAGAAGCATTTTGAGCTGTTGATTTTTTATTAAAACTGCTGAGAATATATAAATTTTCGGTTGACCCTTGCTCAACTTTCCGAATGAGCACTTCCCCCTGTTGAGTCTGAACAATACAAAAATGTCCCAGTGCTTTATTTAAATGATTTCCTGTATAGCGTAATCCAGCAACATGATCTCCGATTGTAAAAAAAGGCTCCATACTATCGTCATTCACGATGGCATCGATTGAATCCATATAGCTTTCTTTAAAGACAATGATTTCTCTTGTAATTTTTTCAGCTTCCAGTTTTTCAGACAAGTGTTTGCCTGTTCCCGGTAAAACAATTTTGGGTGCTTCCCCTTCTCCATGAAGCAGCCAGTTTTTCTCACAAAAAATATGTTCTCTTTTTAGTGCCTCTAAAAGTAAAGTAGCCTGGTTATCTTTAAATCCTTTAAATCTACCATCTTCCCAGTTTTGTAATACAGACTCTGTAATTTCCAGGTCGCGATGATGGTTTGCAAATTCTTTCCTGGAAAGTCTCAGGATATCTTTTCGGATATGTTTGATGCGATTTCCGCGTGCTTCCTTTGAGCTATCAGGGTTAGAGGCATTGGTATTTAGCAGTTGTGACATTGTTTTTCCTTTTGTGAGAAATGTCTTACATGTGAAAAGGGCAATAACCGTCTTGTTTAAATTTGAAATTTAGTTGAAAATAGTTGAAAGATTAAAATTAAGTTAGTTTACTACAAAGTGCTGACTAACTAAATATTTATCTTAACCGAATTTTAACTTTTATTTTAGGGAGAGCGGGTATGTCAAAAGAAATTCTAATTGTAGAGGATAACCAAATGGTGCAGCTTGCTTTACAGGCAATGCTCTCTAAATTGGGTCTGAAAGCAGACATTGTAAGCGATGGGAAAACCGCGCTTGCATTTTATAACCAGAATTATTGTTTGATACTCATGGATATAGATTTACCAGATATGAGTGGCGTTGAAGTCACCAGGCAAATTCGCCTGCTTGAAAAATTGCATAAACATCACGTTCCGATCATAGCCATGACGTCCCATTGTGATGAGCCTGATTATCAAGCGCAGTTTAAAGCTGCAGGCATGGACGGATGTTCTGGAAAACCGGATGCAGCACAATTAAAAGCATTGATTGAAACCTATGCTTCAAATTGAGCAAACCTCGACACTCAACTCACAGATTAAATTTTAAAACCTAGGAGATAGATCATGGAAATAGAAAAAGAAAATAGATACGCACAAACCGGATTGACACAGGAAGATCTACTTAACCTTTTAGCAGAAGCTGGGTTGCGATTAACCGATGCTTATGCTTCTACTGAAAAGGAACGATACCACGAAACAGCGAATCGAGTCCTAGATGCATGGAAATTTTTGCTCGCAGACTATCTGGAAGATATCAATGAGGAAAGTCACTTTAGACAGGTTCGAAAACATTAATCGGGTTTCTTTACCAGGTGCATGGGCATGTTGTAATGCAGGTCATTATATTTTGATCAAAGGAGGAGGAGAGATCAAAGGAACCAGAAAAGGAATGCAGTCACAAGGATAAAACCCTGTTTTAGCTGCCTTGCCTGAAACAGAACACAGGTGGATACGCAAGGCATGGAATGAAACTCTAAACAAGGAGCTTATAACTAAAAGATGAAAGAATATTTTCATTGAGAGTTTAACAGTATTTTTGAGTATGGGATAGGAACAGGCGCTTTTGCCAAGGAACATGAGGGATAGGTCAAGTGATTAACAGACGAGCTATGAAGGCTCAAAGAACAAGGCGAGGTTATCCATATGCTTATACTCAATCGAAGATACGCTGAAAGTATCACCATCGACAACAATATCGTTGTCAAAGTCTTACGAATCCATCGGGGTATGGTGAGTTTAGGGGTCTGCGCACCTAAAGAAATGCAGGTATTGCGAACTGAACTTTTAAATCCTTCATCTCGATCTTGCCAACACTGCCGAAATTCCATCGATTCCTGACCATTTAAAGTTAGAAATCTCCGCCCCTTGGGGCAGTGATGGTGATTTGATCAAAACGATTCAGAAAACATTGCAGAGCAAAGTAAGGTCTGTCATTCCAGTCTTCGATGGAATGACACGGTGAAATAACAAAAAACAGCGAAGTGGAAGATAAAAAGAGGTGCATATGAGCATACGATATAAAACGGAAATTCCTGAAGATTTGAGAACGTTGTTGGGGTTATTGCCAAAGCGCGGAGGAAATCGAATGAGTGATCATTTCTACGAGGTACTTCAGGCTGAGATATCAATTATTTTTAAGGAGTTTTGTGGGATTAACCTTGAAGGGAATATCCATGAGAATCCGTTATGCTTCAGGGAGCAGGTTTGCCTTGCATTTTATTGTTTGGGTAAATACCAGAAACAGGTGGCGGATTTCATGCGGATGAGTGAGGGGTGCGTTAAGGTTTATTATTTCAGAATCCGTGAAAAGCTTGAAGTTAAAAGTAATCAGGAAGCGTTGATAAAGGCGCTTTCTGAGGGATATATACAAATAGAAATGCAGTAAATTGATTGGAATTCAGGTTCAAATAACCGTGTCAAATTTTAAATAAGTTTATCAATGAAATTAAGTGAAAGAGAGCTTGAGGTTTTGGAGCATTCAGCCAAAGGGTATAGTGCAAAAGAAATAGCAAGACTCATGGGACTCCAGCCCAGCACGATACAGTCTTATATCATTAGCATCAGAAAAAAATTACAGGCTAAAAACATGGTTCATGCTGTATCGATTGCCTACGAGAAAGCATTGATTAAAGGGGATTAAATGTCGATCACCAACTAGGTGAAACACATGAATACCATAATTTTATGGTATTGATAAGCTTTGATTTTATTCAATAAAATAGCGTTAACAAGGGGGGGATATTAACTAACAAAAGGAAATCAATATGAAAAATGAACGTATGTTAGCTTATCAGTTAGCGCAAAAGCTCGATCAAGAAGAAATCCAAGGCGTAGTGGGAGGCGGGATACAGCATACAGCTACATATCCTACATTCCGGTGTGGATATGCTTGTGATGTTGAAACCAGTTGGGATGTGTAATAAGCAAGCTCTTCCTGTTACAATAAGAGGAAGAGCTTTTTGAAAGGAAATTGAGGCTCATGTTAAATATTCTAATTCCTACCAGGCCTAATGATACGCAAGCACTATATGTCCATGAGGCGATAAAACAAAAAGGACATCACAGTGTCTTATGGTATACGGCAGATTTTCCTGCTCAACAAACTCATTCATTTGAACTCCTTGATGAAGGAATTACCTGGCATTCCACAGGAGTAGACTTTGAAATAAAAAATACCCTGTTCGATGTCGTATGGTTTCGTCGGCCCATGAAACCTACGCTAGCAGATTTTGTGCATCCAGAAGATATAAAAAATGCAGAAAAAGAGTGCAATATGCTGTTTCAAAGTTTTTGGGAGATTATTGCTCCAGGGGCTACATGGGTTAACCCGCCTGTTGCAGCGAAGGCGGCCAACTCAAAATTGCTTCAAATTTGACCCATTATACACAGTTTGTGGCTAAAAAATCTCGTGACGACACCCTCTAGGGGTGTTGCCTAATCATTGGATTATATGGGGATTCTCAAAATGATATTCAATTTTTTTGGAAAAAGTATAAAGCATTTGTTATTAGGGTGTGTTTACAGGTGTAAACACACCCTAAGGCTTTTGGTCTATAGTTTTTTCCTGTTTGTCGTATCTGTTCAAGCCAACGGCAAAGTCATTATAGATATGTATAAAACCGATCAAATTACCGTAAAAGAGGTGAATCAGAAGTTTGGGAAAAAAATAGAGGAAATCGTGTGGTTGATGTCACCTAAAAGGTCAGTTCCAGATTCTGAATTTGAGCGGAGTGGAAAGCTTTGGGTGGGAGTCATTGATGGAATTCGTTCTATGGGCGATTTTGCTTATGTGAATATGTCGCCCGTTTTTTATACGGGAAACGAAGAAGATCATGTCACGCTTGATATTGTTGATAAAAAAGACCAGCATCGCCTTGCTTACTTTTTACCTAAACCTAATGGAAGTTTTCCTGATCCAGATCGTTTAATTGAAAAATGGACTCAGTATGAAAGCCAAGGAATTAAACTGCTGTTTCAAAAACAAGAAATTGCTCAGAATGCTCCGATAAAGTGCTTTGTTAACCATTGTGTCTATGGGTTTGAACATAAGGATCTAAAGCCCTATGAAAGTGTTTTCAATCGACTGGTTCCTAAAAACAAGAAAAAGCTCATAGCCATTTTAAAAAAAGATAGAGATGAAAAAAAACGTGCCAGTGCCTGTTTTTTATTAGCACATCTTAAAAATCCAAGAGAAGTGATCAATACAGTTTCACCTTCTATTTTTGATAGTAGTGCGGGGGTTAGAAATGCTGCCATGCGAGTGATTGGAGGAACTTTGTCGAGAAACCCAAAGATAGACTTTTCCATAAAAACTGCTTTGGTTGCTCTAGATTTCCCCTCTGAGACAGATAGAAACAAGGCTTTATATATGATCAGTATTCTGTCAAAGAAATCTAAGTATCACAATTACCTCAGAAAACATGCTAGTATTGTGCTGATTGAACAGCTAAAAATGAAGCAGCCTAATCTTCATGAACTTTCCTACCAGGTGCTCAAAAAAATCAGTGGTAAAAATTTTGGAGCACGTGACTACGAGGCTTGGAGGCAGTGGGAAAAGTCAGGACAGAAAAAACTGGGTAAGCTTCCCTAGTACGCTCTGTAAGTTAGTATTAGAAAATCTAAAGTAAATTGGAATGATCTTAGAATCCAAATCAAATCAGTTCATGAAGAAATTGAAAAATGAAGAGTCTGCATCATGATGACATTATTTAAACCATTGGCTGTAGAATTTTTGAGTTTCTATGACGCTAGGATTACGAGTGCTTTACCCAAATACGGAATATTTAAACATCAAAATGGTTTAGCCTATTTAGATGTAAATGATGATTACATTCACCAAATTTATCCAACACTGGCCCATTCTTCGGTTTTGAAACCAGACTATTTTGATGAAGAGACACAGTATATTGGGGCACATATTAGTATCATTTACCCTCATGAACTTGATGAGCCCAAAATTGAAACCTATTTAGAAAAAACCTTTTCTTTTGAAATAGAAGGGCTAATTTGTGCAAACATATTCAATAAAAAATATTATGCTCTAAAAGTTCATGCGCCAGAACTCAGACAAATACGGGTAGATTTGGGTTTACCCGGTCAGTTAACTTTTAAAGAATTCTTAGTAGATTTTCATATTACTGTTGCGGTGCAAGAGTTGATGAATACTTTGTAACATAATTAATGGAGGAAGTAATTGGGAATTTCAAGGCACCACTGTAAAGTTTACATTTAGTGATACTGGAAATAAAAGCTTAGCTGCCATTAAAAGAAAACTTTCTGAAAATGCAGCGGTTTGCTACATGATGGGAAAGCTATCTTTTTTAAGCGATAATGAAAAAATAACGCTTTTTGTCGAAGAAACCCTTAATACCTTGGGCTTAAGTTCGATTCTATTTCCGCGTGAACCCTTACCCGCTGAGACATATCCTTTTTTTCATACCTTAGTTTCCGATTTAATTGAAGCTTCTGAACAAAAAGCCTATACAGCAATAGTTATTCCATTACGGCATGTTGCTCTGTGCTGTCTAAACAGTGTAAAAGGAGGCATGCCTGGTTAATTATTGAAGGGATGTATCATTTTGGTCAGGCCTTTTTTTTATGTGCGGAGTTATCCTCACATGATAATTGAACGACTCAGGTTAATATCCAAACAAAGTTTTGCCCACATCGCTTTAAAGAAGGCTTATTAAAAGGGAAGATCATAGCGCGAGTTTACCCTGATCAACCGAAAGCACGGATCAAAGCGTTGCTTAAACGTATCGAAGAAGAGCATGAGCGCAGCTATTATCGCTACGGCAGCACGGGAACCAGCAGCCTGATCACCTCAAGTCAACAAGTGTCAACACAGCTTTTAAGTGAAGAAGATCAAAAAGCTAAAACGTTGAATTGTATGCAGTGGGCTATCGAGCTTTTGCTTGAATACGAGATCATTGATCAGAAAGAGGCAGAAAAATTAAGCGGTAATGTGATGCGCTACTAGCCAATTAATATTAAAGAGAGTACAGTTTGTTGTGATATGTAAGATCAACCAACACTAAACGATCTTTTTTTTCTTTTATCAAGTAAGGAGAAATTTATGAGTGAAGAACAGCTAGAATTAGACCCTAAAAACTATGTAGTGGTGCGCATTTGGACGCCAGAGAAAAGCAAGAATATCCAGGGGCATAATTCAGTTGGGCATGTATCATTGCAAGTCTGTCATACCGACCTTGAAGGAAATACAAATCATCAATACTTAAGTTTTTGGCCTGGATCAGACTTTACCCGTGAAGAAATACGGAATTATCAAAACGCCAACTGGATCAAGCAACAAGATTTATATTACTATCATGAACGCAGCGGTGAGATTATCGAAGACTTTGACACCGATGTTGATCTGGAAGGAGGCGAACCCCAATTAACTGTATATTTGTACAGCTTGGATCTGGAAAAATTATTGGATGAAAGAAACAGAATACTTGGAGAATGTTTTGAGGGAAGCAATGAAACAAATTCTAATGAAAGGCCTAACTTTCGCCTCATTGGAAGTGGTTTTTCATTGTTTAGCGATTGTGCTTTGAGTACGAGTCACAACTGCTCCTCATTTGTTTATAGCCTACTGTTAGCTGGTGGTATTGGAAAACAGATAAGCTCATCACAGCGTTCTAACCATTCACTTTATACACAACCTGATAAAATCTATGAATTGGTTGAAGAGGTAAAAGATAAAGAAGTTCGCGATTATCCAGAAACAAAAGATTTTGACGTGCAAAATAGTGCAAAATATGACTACAAAGAAGATAAAGGCTGCACTTTATTTTAAGCTGTGTTAAATCAAACCTGCAGTGGAGAAGAAACACGGTTATTTATAGGAGAAAAGAGTGGATAGTCGAAAAGAATTTGAGAATTTAGTGTTTTCAGGTGGTGGCCCAAAAGGTATCGCTTACCTCGGTGTGTTAGAGCAATTGGAGCGCCGAGGTTTTCCACTGTCGGCAATCAGGAGAATAGCAGGTACATCAGCGGGTGCTATTATGGCATCTCTATTAGCAGTTGGTTACGAACTGGATGTCTTGACGACCTTGATGAGAGAACTGGATTTTAAAGAATTACTGGATGAAGAAAACGGGGTAACGCGTGATAAAGTACTCAGGACCAATCGAAAAATGATAGAAGAAGGTCCTGGTGTAACAACCTTTTTTCCAGCCATGACGGTTTCTCCTAAAATCCATGGTCGTTTAAGGGAAGATGGGGGTGTTTACAAAGGCGCTTTTCTTTTAGACTGGTTAGAGGAAAAGTTGGCGCAAAAGACAGGAGTTGCTCACTTAACTTTTGCCGAACTTCGTACTTTACAGCAGGATGTACCTGAAACCTATCGAGATTTATTTGTTGTCGCCATTAACCTGACAACAAAAGCCGAACAAATATTCAGTGCTGATGAAACACCCAATGTGATTATATCTGATGCGGTACGTTGTTCCATGTCGATCCCCATGTTATTTGAACCACATTATTTTTGTGAAAAATTTGAAGGGGAAAGAGTCATTGATATGGATGGAGACCGATACAGTGATGGTGGTTTAACTTTAAACTATCCATTGACGTTGTTCGATAATCCCATTTATATGAATTCTGATGATTTACCTGACACAATTCAATCTAACCAGCGATTTATCAACGAAAGAACTTTAGGGTTTTGTTTGAAAGATTTTTCTAAATCAGTTGATGATGATTCAAACAGAATTGTAAACAGGCCGAATGCAAAGACCTTTGCTAAAGCAAATGCTCAGACACTTTACAGTTTTCCTGCCCGGACAATGAAAACAGAAGATAATCTGTCCAGGACAGTACTTGTAGATAGTTTGGGGGTGAGTACTTTCTCTTTCGATATTACTCAGCAGGAAATAGATCAGTTGATTGCATCAGGCAAAGCTGCGGTGGATAATTATTTAGATGATCGGTCTGAAAGATTAACCTATGAAGATTTTATGGAGCCTTTGGCTGTGCAACCTCTTGATGAGCATGATGAGCAAGACGCTGAGGCAGAAGAAGCCGGTCGAAAACACCGGGCGAATTCAAAACAAATAGATGATGGGAAACCATCCGGCTCCTGCGTTTTATCCTAATGAATCTTGCCAGATCTATGTAAACACACTCTAATATTACATAACACAGCAGGGTGTATTTTCTCTAGCATTAATTGGCCAGTAACGCAGCACATTACCTCTTAATTTTCCTGCTTCTTCCTGATCGATGATGTCGTAGTCAAGCAATAGCTCGATAGCCCATTTCATACAATTCACGGTTTTAGCTCTTTGCTCTTCTTCATTTATTGGTGGATTTGAAGTGATCAGACGGTTCCCTCCTGTGCTGCCATAACGATAAGGATTATGCTCATGCTCTTCCTCAACCCGCCTAAGCAACGCTTTTATCCGTTCTTTCGGCTGGCCGGGGTAAACACGGGCTATGATTTTCCCTTTTAATAAGCCCTCTTTAAAGCGATGTGGGCAAAACTCTGCATGGATATTAATCTGTGTTGTTCGATTATCATTTGTGGATAACTCCGCACATAAAAAAAATGCCTGACCAAAATGATGCATTCCTTCAATAATTACCCAGGTATGTTTACCCGTAGCAGTGTTTAGGCAACAGAGAGCTACATGTCGCTGTGTGTGGTCGTTCAAGGTTAATCCCTGGTGTTTGGGTAGCACAGAAAAAACACTGAGCAAAGGTTTCCTTTCTGACCAGAAGCCATGATTTAGCTCAAGATATTCTGACTGTGTGCGTCGTTTGTCATAAAGTGCTGAAACGCCCAGTTGCTCTGCAGAAACTACATTGCTCAATAAATTTTTTGCATTAAAATCCTCCTCATAAGTCAATGCATGATAGTGCTGCTCTTCATCCTGATACAGGAAAAGTGGATTTCCAGACAGATCTTCATATTCATTTGAAATCACGGGGGTACTTTCTGAAGACAAAATCACCAACGGCGCATCTAAAAAACGGCTCATGAGTGTTAATGTGTGTGGTAAGGGCAGCTCGTCATCTTCAAGCTGCCTAAGGTAATCTTCAACTGAGCGCTCGCTGGCTAAATCATTCTGCCATATACTGGCATGCTCCAAAACAAATGCTTTAAATAATGTTTTCAACTCATTTTCATCTTGCCTTAAACAAAAAGCCATTGCCTGAAAAAAACCATTTTCAAAAGGCTCTGTTCTTTCAAAGCATAAATCCTTGAAAAAATTATTGAGAGGATCATTCCTTAAACTTCCATCCTCAGGTGGTAATCCTTGGAAAAAACGACAAAGTGCTTTTGAAGTTTTTTCTTTGTCATTATTATCTTTCCAGCGTATATAATTGGATACATAATTGCCTGAGAAATCAATGACAAGATTCGGTTGTTCATCAAATATTGGCAGAAGTTGTGGATAATCTTTCTGGTCCAGGGTGATTTGGGTGTGGGATAAATCCAAATGACGCAATTGGGTATTTCCCGTTAGCTGACGCAAGTGATTAAACGCAGTATTTTGGCGAATTACTTTTTGAGTCTTGGGCCTATTCCATTTTTTTAACATGATTGGGTTATGGGATAAATCCAGATGCTCAATGGGAGGGTCTGTGGCAAGGAAGGTTAACAAATCACGTAAATCTTTACTGTTTAAACCACTGTACTGAAATGATAGATGCGGTAAAAAGCCTAATGTCTCAATAAGGATTTCCACCGCATAAGACAGGCGGTTAATCCAGTTCCGATCAGGTTCTATTTCTGATTCTGGATCAAAGAAGATATTCCACTCTGGACATACATAAGGTCGATCCATCACCTTGTGATCGATTAACTTAACCAATGAAAAGCAAAACCCCTCTTTGCTAAGCCACAGGATGTCATCGGGTGAGTTAATGGAGATAAAGATGCGTAACAAATCGATCTCTCTGGCATAACTAAATGGAAGGATCATCGCCGTGTATGGTTTGTGGCGAGAGGCTCGAGTTAAATCGGTAAACAACGTGTGGAAAAAGGGAAGCATCTTGGGAGTTAATGGTTCATCGGATAAATGAATCGCGCGTAAACCCAAGGTATTTAGTGTACGCTTTACTTGTTTTCTTTGTTTCTGGGTTAAATACTTATACTTCATCATATCACGAACCACTTGATTTTGAGATAGCTTTTCTTTGATGAAAGCTAACTTTTTATTGCTTTGGTCAATCCAGTTATAACCAAGACTCAGATAGGATAGGTGGTGGTTCTGCACCAAGGTTTCTGATAGATAGCGTGCACCTTCAGGGCCAATATTGTTTCCCCAAAGAGACAGGGAAATTAAAGTATTGTTCTGCATCAGGGCTTTTGACAGATAACGTGCACCTTTAGAGTCAATATTGTTTCCCCAAAGATACAGGGAAATTAAAGTATTGCCCTGCATCAGGGCTTCTGACAGATAACGTGCACCTTTGGAACCGATGTTGTTATTATCAAGATACAGGGAAATTAAAGTGTTGTTCTGCATCAGAGCTTCTGATAGATAGCGTACAACATCAGAGTTAATCTCATTATAGCTAAGAGTCAGGTACTTTAAGGTACTGTTCTGCAGCAAGGCTCTTGATAAAGAATATGCACCTTTAAAACCAATGTTGTTATTACCAAGATCCAGGTCGGTTAAGGTGCTGTTTTGGCGCAAGGCTCTTGAGAGAGAATATGCACCTTTGTAGCCAATGTTGTTATTACCAAGATCCAGTTTGGTTAAGGTGCTGTTTTGGCGCAAGGCTCTTGACAGAGAATATGCACCTTTAGAGCCAATGTTGTTTTCGCAAAGATTCAGGGATATTAAGGTGCTGTTCTGCACCAAATTTTCAGATAGATGGCGTGTACCTTCAGAGTTAATCTTGTTTTGCCGAAGATTCAGGAATCTTAAGGTGCTGTTCTGAGTTAAGGCTTCAGATAGACGGAGTGCGCCTTCAGAGTTAATCTTGTTTTGCTGAAGATACAGGAGTCTTAAGGTGCTGTTCTGAGCTAAGGCTTCAGATAGACGGCGTGTGCCTTCAGAGTTAATCTTGAGTTGCTGGAGATCCAGGGAAGTTAAGGCAGGATCATTCCTTTCTAACAGCCTAAGTGCGTCTTCTAGCTTTGAGTTCATTTTGGTTCCGTTGCAAGAAAAATAGTCACACACAGAGTGTGTCAGATTTAATGTGGTTTTTTCAAGCAGGGAGGGCCGGACCTGTCAATAAAACTGTGAATCCCGAATCCCGATTTAGAAAATCACTGAAATAAAAGAAACCTTTCCCGTGTAACGGTTCAGACAAAGAAATCATGATCACCCAATGGGTGCATTGATCAGCTTTTTCCTTGAGGAGGCTAACGTAAAGGAAGCCTTGCTAGTATAATGATTTTACCAAAACAACATTATGACCTAAACAGGCAAACAAGGCTTATGAACATATTACCCTTTCACCTCTCAACAACCAAAGATTTTTTAACATCTCGTGCGGGACTAGTCTGTATTGCCCAACTGATGCAATCGCTGAATTTTTCAAATTGGGTAGACCAATATTTTCCAGCGCCTAAAAGCAATCGCGGGTATAACCCTTCGGTGTTTGTGAACTCACTGATCCTCATGTTGCATGAAGGTGGCCGTTGTTTGGATGATTTACGGTATATTCGTGAAGACGATGCTTTACGTACTTTGTTAGCTTTAACCCAAGTACCTGGATCTGATTCAATGGGAGACTGGCTACGCCGTCATGGAAAGAAAGGCATGCTGGCTGTGACTGAAGTTAATCGTCTTTTGCTTAAACATACCTTGCATCATGTAAAGAAAATCACCCTGGATATTGATGCTACTTTATCTGCATCAAAAAACAAATCGGCAAAATGGACTTATAAGAAATGTACAGGCTATATGCCCATGGTAGGCCACATCGCAGAGACAGGCCAAGTGTTGGCAACGGATTTTCGCGAAGGAAACGTGCCTCCTTCTGCGAAAAATCTCGAATTTATTCATCAATGTGAAGCCGCTTTGCCTGAAGGGGTAACGTTATTTGCCCTACGTATTGATGCAGCGGGTTATCAAGGCGATATCATTGATGATTGCATAGAGCGACAACTTAAATTTGCGATTCGGGCAAAAATGAGCCCCTCTCTTAAAAAACTCATTCAAGCTCAAAAAGAGTCCCAATGGGAGTCTTTACATCGAGAAGGAAAGCCTCTGAATGGCGAATTTACAACACATCTTGTGCACACAATGGAAAAAAGTCGCCATGCCTTTGATGTGATCGTACAGCGTCGGATGATCAAGGGGCAAACCACTTTAGAACTTGATCTTGAAAGTGAAGGCAATGAAGGAGAAGAGCTGCTTCAATGTGGTCAATACCTCTATCGTGCGATTGCCGTGAGCCGTAACCCCAGCATGAGCCAAAGTGACTGGGTACATTGGTACAATCAAAGAGGTGAAACTTCAGAAAACCGGATTAAGGAGTTAAAAGAGGATTTTTCCGCAGATCGTATGCCTTGCCAAAATTTTGAAGCCAACGCGTTATATTTTTCGTTATGCGCATTGGCATTTAACCTTTTTGCCTTGCTGCGCATGTATTTACCCGTCCAGTTTGAGGCTTGCCGCGCAAAAACCATTCGCCATCGAATTTATGCCCTGGCTGCAAAAGTAGTTCGTCACGGTAGAAGAATTTATTTAAAACTCGAAGAATCTCATTGTGCTTTATTGAATGAAATTCTTCTCCCCCTTCACCGCCTGGCACAAGCACCTTAATCACCCCTGGATTTACTCTTTGCAACTCATAAAAACAAGCTGCCAGAAACACAGCAAGAGATTCCTTTATCCTCAAAATCCTGTTTTGGATAAAATTTGAACACCTCTGGAATTTTTATCGAGATTTTTTTGATAAACCATCTTTTATTTCCAACAAATCAATCTCATCAATCACTTTTTACAGAAATCCCTCTTCTTTTGATCTCGCTAATCATTTAATTTTCAGAATGATTTTTTCTAAATCGGGATTTGGGTGAATAGCCGCTCATATTGACTACTCCTTTATAACCGCAAAAAACTTGGTAGCAGAAGAATTTGAATTTTTATTTGATTAAGTTGGCTATGTTGATGCATAAGCTGCTGATTTTTTTGATTTCTCATGATTTTATCAATTCTTCAAAACATTGACTCTAGATTTCAACAGGCCCAAAAATCATACCCTGTAAAGTAGTTTGTTGGCTGCTTACAAACTTTTAATTTTCTTTTAACCTTTAAATGTTATCTTTTTTATAGGGATTAATAATTTTCTATAAAAGCAGAAAGGAGGGGGAGAAGTATGATCCAAGCAGAAGAAACAAAATCATGGGGAGATCGGCTTTTATCTGATATTGATAATTTTCTCTTACAATCATTGTGGATGGGAGATGAAATAGATAGCGGTAGTTATAAGACCGTTTATCTATCAGGCGTTTTAGGAAAGCATAACCGAGTTATTTCCATTTGGGATCCTTCTTATCTGTCTAAATCGGAAGACCAATTAAAATTGCATGAGATCCCCTGTAGTTTTTTTATTGCTAAAAATAGGTTCGAAGAGGCAACGGTTGATGTGTCTAAATTTTGTTCCCTAGGAAGCCTTGCAAGTTGGCTTGAAAAGCAAGATATCGAGGCTATTCGTGAAAATTTCTCTACTATTGCATTTACTTTTCTTTCCGGTGTTAACACATTACATAAAAACCATATCGCTCACTCAGATTTAAAGCCTGAAAATATATTTCTGTTTACGGGGAAAGATGGCAAAGTCTATTCTAGGGTAGGGGATCTTGATGGTGTTCGAGTTATGGACGAAAACGGAATGGGGATAGCAGGTATTTTTACAGGCCAATATTCAAAATATCCCATCCTTATGGAAGAACGCAAAAAACCAGTACGGCTAGACGTAAATGATATTCATGCATGCTTAATTATTTTGTTAAACCTTTATTATCAGAATGACAATCCTACCTTTGAAGTTCTCAACCATTTAAAGGAAGCCTATGCGGCATGGTACGACTGTGGAAAATGGGATCCATCCTATGCAAAAACACTATCAAATGTATTAAATCAACTGACTAAGGTCATCAATCAAGACATTCGTAATATACCAGATCAAAATATAAAAAAATTCTTTATAGAGATAGCAAGAGAGTGCATGCGATCAAGATCTTTAGAGCCTGCTTTAGCTTCAAACCTCTTTGATTCCATCCGAGGAGAAATACTTGAATTGGATGAAAGAGAGATCAGAAAGCAGGAGGAGCATGATGCTTATTTTCATAAAAATAGCGATGCTCCCTTTTCAGTTATGATTATTTATGCACTGCCTCGCAGTGTGCAAATTTTATTAGCCCAAGCTAAAGAACTGATAGAAACTACCGAAAAACAACAACAAGGAGAAACTTCCGACGAACCCAACTTGAGAGCAGAAATAAATGATTGGATCAGCAAAGCAAAACACAGTATCGAAAAATTCCCAGATGATCCAGATTATCTCAAACTTCTCAATGGGCTCTCCGATGAGTTAGAAAAGGGTTGTAGCGAGGTTGAACTGATGTCTTCAAACTCTCAAAATTTTACTAACTTATAGTTAATGGTTGACATGCCCCAGTTATAAACTCTTTTAATTCTTTAAGTGGAAGAAGCATCACTTCTTCCATCCTTATCTCTCCTTTGAGGCAGGCTTTATATTCTTGAAGGAGCAATTTTAAACGTTGCTCTCCAGAATATAATGAAATAGACCCTCTTCTTTCGACTGAAGCAGCATTATCTTTGCTTGTGAATTCAAAAAATTGCTCTAATGACGCCCATTTTTCCATGAGTAAGGCTAGCCCTGCTTCAGAACTCAGATGAAACAAGGTCATATCTTCCGTTTTCTTAGTGCATTGCTTTATTTTATCTATTGGGAAAAACCTTTGCTGATATCCTTGGTAAAAAAAATTCAATTGAGAATCTGTTATTTTTTGACGAAAATAGGGAAAAAGCTCTTGGTCAAAAATACCCTTAAGAATTGATTTTTTTTCTTCATCAGGTAGTTCATAGAAATGCTGAATATCTTGAAGTAGTTCAAAAGAGCAAAAAGAGTGATAATGGTATAGGATTTTAAGATCCTTAGGTAATGCATTAATTTTTTTAGATAGATCGTCAAACTGGGTTGCTTCTTTAAAAAAAGTGCAAGTTAACCCTAAACTGACCAGATCAGACTCTGCTAAAAAAGTTTTGCAGATGTTTTGTTTAAATACCTCTCTTATAGCATGCTCTTTAGGAGGAGAATTAGGGAAAAACAAGGCCGAAGTTTTTTGTGAAGCCATCAGGTGTAAATCTCGTATTTATCAAATGTTTACGCAGCAGTAACTTTACCATAATTTTGAGCTTTTCTGGGAGTAAGTCAGGATATTTGTGCAATTACATAACACAACATGCGGTATTTTCTTTAACATTAATTGGCCAGTAGCGCATCACATTACCGCTTAATGCGCTTGCCTCTTTCTGATCGATGATATCGTGGTCAACCAATAGCTCGATAGCCCACTGCATGCAATTCAAGACTTTAGCTCTTTGCTCTTCCTCACTTAAAAGTTGTGCTCGCACTTGTTGATTTGAGGTGATCAAATTACTCGCTCCTGTGCTGCCATAACGATAATGATTGCGCTCATGCTCTTCCTCAACACGCCTACGCAAGGCTTTTATCTTTTCTTTCGGCTGATCGGGGTAAACACGGGCTATGATCGTCCCTTTTAATAAGCCTTCTTTAAAGCGATGTGGACAAAACTCTGCATGGATATTGATTTGGGTTGTCCGATTATCATTTGTGGTTAAGTCTGCACACAGAAAAAATGCCTGACCAAAATGATGCATCCCTTCAATAATTAACCAGGTATGCCCTCCTGTTATACTCCTCTGACAACACAGAGCCACATGTCGCTGTGTGTGGTCGTTCAAAGTTAATCCCTCGTGTTTAGGTAGCACAGAAAAAATACTAGCTAAAGGTTTCCTTTCTGACCAGAAGCCATGATGTAGCTCAAGATATTCTGACTGTGTGCGCCACCTGTCATAAAATACCGAAACCCCGTTTTGTATGATGGTAACCAAACGAGTTAATAAATCCTTTGCATCAAAATCCTCCTCATAAGTCAATGCATGATGCCGCTGTTCTTCATCCTGATACAGGAAAAGTGGATTTCCAGATGGATCTTCATTCTCATTTAAAATCATAGGGGCACTTTCTGAAGACAAAATCACCAACGGCGCATCTAAAAAATGGCTCATGAGTGTTAATGTGTGTGGTAAGGGTAGCTCGTCATCTTTAAGCTGCCTAAGGTAATTTTCAACTGAACACGCTCTACCTAAATCATTCTGCCATTTACTGACATGCTCCAAAACAAACGCTTTAAATGATTTTTTCAACACTTTTTCATCTTGTCTTAAACAAAAAGCAATTGCCTGAAAAAAACCATTTCCAAAAGGCTCAGTTCTTTCAAAACGTAAATCCCTGAAAAAATTATTAAAAGGATCATTCATTGACCTTTCATTCTCAGGTGGTAACCCCTGAAAAAAACGACAGAGTACTTTCGAGGTTTTTTCCTTTTCACCATTAAGTTTCCAGCGCATATAACTGGATACATAGTTACCTGATAAATCAACAACCAGATTTGGTTGTTCATTAAATATCGGAAGAAGTTTTGGATAATCCTGTTGGTCCAGGGTAATTTGGGTGTGGGATAAATCCAAATGACGCAATTGGGTATTTCCCGTTAGCTGGCGCAAGTGATTAAACACACTGTTTGGGGAAATCATTTTTTGAGTCTTTGGCCTATTCCATTTTTTTAACATGATTGGGTTATGGGATAAATCCAGATGCTCAATGGGAGGATCTGTGGCAAGGTAGGTTAACAAATCACGTAAATCTTTACTGTTTAAACCACTGTACTGAAATGATAGATGTGGCAAAAAGCCTAATGTCTCAATAAGGCTTTCTACAACATAAGACAGGCGGCCAATCCAATTCTGATCAGATTTTATCTTTACTTTTCGGTCAAAGAAGACATTCCATTCTGGACATATATAAGGGTTCTCCATCACCTTGTCATCGATCAACTCAACCAATGAAAAGCAAAATCCCTCTTTGCTAAGCCACAGAGTGTCATCTGACGAATCAATGGGGGAAAAGATGCGTAACAAATTGATCTCCCTGGCATAACTAAACGGAAGGATCATCACCGTGTATGGTTTGTGATGGGAGTTTCGAGTTAAATTGGTAAGCAACGAGTGGAAAAAAGGACGTATCTTGGGAGCTAATGGTTCATTAGATAAATAAATTGCGCCTAAACCCAAAGTATTAAGGGTGATTTTTGCTTGGTTTTTTTGTTCCTCAGCTAAATCAGCAGGGTGACTCATCATAGAATGAATCACTGCATTTTGAGATAAGTTTTTCCTAATGGCAGCCAGTTGTTTTTTGCTTTTGTTAATGTGGTTATTCCCAAGATTTAAGGAGGTTATGGAGTAGTTTTGCATCAGAGCTTTTGATAGGGAGCATGCACCTTTAGAACCAATGCTGTTACTATTAAGATTCAAGGTAGTTAAGGAGTGGTTCCGCATCAGGGCCTCTGATAGGTAGGCTGCACCTATAAAATCAATGAGGTTATTCCCAAGATCCAAGGAGGTTAAGGAGTGGTTTTGCATCAGAGCTTTTGATAGGCAGCGTGCACCGTTAGAAGCAATGTCGTTCGTATTAAGATTCAGGATAGTTAAGGTTTGGTTCTGGATCAGGGCGTCTGATAGGTAGCGTGCACCTATAAAATCATCGTTGTTCCGCATCAGAGCTTCTGATAGGGGGTGTACTTTAGAACCAATGTTGTTCATATTAAGATTCAGGATAGTTAAGGAGTGGTTCTGTTCCAGGGCTTTTGATAGGTAACGTGCACCCACAAAGTCAATGAGGTTATTCTCAAGGTCCAAGAAGGTTAAGGTGTGGTTCTGGATCAGGGCTTTCCATAGGTAACCTACAGGACCAATATTGTTACTCCTAAGGTTCAGGGAAGTTAAAAAGAGGTTCTGTATCAGAGCTTCAGATAGGTGAAGTGTATCTTCAGAATTAATGTTGTTATGTTTAAGATTCAGGGAAGTTAAAGAGCTATTTTGTATCAGGGCTTCAGATAGGTGAAGTATACCTTCAGAATTAATGTTGTTACCCCTAAGATTCAGGGAAGTTAAATAGCTATTTTGTATTAGGGCTTTAGATAGGTGAAGTATACCTTCAGAATTAATGTTGTTACCCCTAAGATTCAGGGAAGTTAAATAGCTATTTTGTATTAGGGCTTTAGATAGGTGAAGTATACCTTCAGAATTAATGTTGTTACCCCTAAGATTCAGGGAAGTTAAATAGCTATTTTGTATCAGGGCTTCAGATAGGAGAAGTATACCTCTAGAACTAATGTTGTTACCCCCAAGATTCAAGGAAGTTAAAGAGCTATTTTGTATCAGAGCCTTACGTAAGGGGCGTACATCTAAGGGGCGTACTCTTTTAAAGGGGTTAAAATTGTTACCCCTAAGATTCAGGGAAGTTAAAGAGCTATTTTGTATCAGGGCTTCAGATAAGAGGTGTGCACTTTCAGAGGTAATCCTCCAGTTATACCCGAGGTCCAGGGAGGTTAAGGGAGGATTATTCCTTTCTAACAGCTTAAGTGTGGCTTCTAGTTTTGAGTTCATTTTTGTTCCGCTGTAAAAAAATAGTCACACACAAAGTTTGTCAGATTTAATATTGTTTTTTCAAGCAGTAAAGCCAAAGAGTTGATTGATGAAATTGCCTGGCCTGACAGTATTTGCGTTGATACTCAATAATTTTTTTACATCACACAACAGGGTTTATCTTCTTTAACATTACTGGGCGCGTACATTAAAAAAACGTCTTTATAAACGAAAGTTAACAAACCGACTTCGATGGCAAAAAAATACCGCTAAAATCAACAGGTTGTTGCCAATTGAACTCGTTTTTTATAGGCAACTGTTGACATGACAGTTTGAGCGAGATCGTTTAGTTTGTTCTCACGATGGCATTTTGCTAAAGGCGTCCAAGGAACGGCGCCCGAATCTTGTCAGGCTTTCTGAAATGGTTCCTCTCGCGCCTGGGCGTCTTTAGCGGTATGTCTCAAGGGTAAGGTGAAAGGTTGCTAGTGGTACTTTTATTAACCCTTCCCGACACTCAAGTTCAAATCACAATAATAAATAACAAGAGATAAGACGTATGAAAACATCAAAAGAAATTTCAGGAAGGCAAGCTTATATCAGGTCAGAGGATGTGGTGGCGCGAGCAGATAAGATATTGGATAACAGATATCATTCAATGGAAAAAAGCCTTTGTGATTTCAAAAAAAGGATGGAACAGTTGTCTGGTGTTCAAAACAAACGCCTGAGAATTTATATTCAAAAGTATCTGGAATCCTCCATAAACAAGGCATTTACATTGCTTCGTAATGATGCATTTTATCACCTTCATCATGTTAGAACAGGAGTGTGGCGTCTAGAATCATTGAGGAGCGCTGTTGAGCGTTTTGAAGATGAAAAATTTATCGATAATGCTTGCTATGTTCTGGTTGAAAAGAAAGTACTCTTAGGCATCAAAGATTTTTTGGCGGCTCTGCTCGCAGATGGTCAGAGTGTACCTGATATGGAGTCCCTTTTAGGGTATGTAGATGCGATGCTAGGTGATGGCAGTATTTTTAGCAGTTTTTCACCGTTTAAACGGCACTTTTCTCAGGTGGAATCGCGGTTTTTCAATGTGCTTGACGTTTTATCTGAAGAGTGGGATTTGGCTGATGAAGTTGAACGTCTTTTAACCCTTAAGTGGAATGGGGTTGATGTAAGGAAATTCGATAAAAAAACGCTTGAGCATTTTGTTGAGCGCTCCTATTTCCTTAAATCAGAGTATCCTGAACAAGATAACTTTGAAAATTTACCGAATTTTTTTGAACATTTGTTGATTCAAAAAGACTTAAACACCCAATCTGAAACGATAACAAAAGCGGATTTAGATCTATCAGCCTTTTCAGCGGATGAGCTGGTGGCGGAATACCAGTCGATGAAAAAATTGTTGGATGAGATGTATCAGGCAGGGGGGCTGGATTATGAAATTAAGCGTTTAAACACACAGCTGAACCTTGTCGAGGATGCTTTGGCTAAAGCAAAAATCTCTCTGTTTAAAGACTTGATAAAGCTTGAGAATACACTCTCAGTCACATTAAAGCATCTGGATTACTATGGCTGCATGGTTGGTGCGAGTGATGAAAGCATCAAATGCGCAGGACATGAGCATCCTTTCTTTTTTAGGCTTAGGATATTATCTGAAAAAGAGGCGCTAAAGGTGGTAAGCCCTGATGCTTTAAAGGTGGTTAATGGATGTCTCGATCTTATGGCGCTCTTTAAAACGAGTAAGTTTGATTTAAATACATTGAAGATGGGGGATGAAATTTCCTTTCAAGAGGTCAGATCTTCCATGGAGCAGCTTAATGTAGATCTGAAAGCGTCTGTCGCACAAATAGAGCAAGACTACTCAAAACCTCTTTTATCAGATTTAGATCCTGTTTTCGCGGAGATTAAAAATCTCCTTTCAACAACCTCTGAAGATGATGCCAGACGAGGTCAAATTCAATCTTTAAAGGATTTACAAGATGCACTCATGTTTTTACGGAAAGAGAGCCAAAGCCCAGGTTGTTATCTAAATGCGACTAAACGTGAAGAAATTGGCAAGCAGACTGAAAAAGTGAGAAAAGATCTTGATCAGATTAAGTGCATGCTTTTCAGGTTAGATGATCGTGAAAAGATGATCCATGCGTTTTCAGGTGCAATTTTGAAGCTGAATGAAGCTGGTGAAGCTTTTGAAACCGGGATATCAGATTATGAACTGCTGTCAGAACTTTCTATTGGATTGGATGTTGAGGACTTGATGGCATCCTCTAGAATCCTTTCTGAGCAGGTTTTTAAGGAAGTGGAGCTGAGTAAATCCTTGCAGCTTAACTTCGAAGACTTGAAAACATGTCAAGAGCCAATGCTCTCTTCAACCCTTTCCTCTGGAAAAGAGCAGCTTCAAAAGCTTCAATATCTTAAAAATGAGATACACAAAGCTGAAGAAAACTTTAAAGGAGTCATTGAAAACTCATCAGGTAATGTTTTTGAAAAAGCTACTCAATCCCTTGCAGAAAAAATTCATGTAACCGTTGATGCGTTTAAAGAGAGTAATTCAAATGAGATCATTTTACCCGTCTTAAAACCTTTGAACACATTATCAGAACAGATTCAGATAAAGACCCAAACAATTAAAAATCAAACCCCTTTTAACCAATATGCCATTTGGCGTGACTTTGAGCGGCAGTACAGAATAATCACATCAGATGCTTTTAAGATGGCTGGCACTTATCTTGATTCATTGAAAGAAGCGCATGCAGCAATAATACAAGCATCTTTTGAAAAAGGATTTGATGATGAGTTGATCTCTTTTCAGAGAAATTTGAAATTGTCGATAGATGCGCTTTCTGAACGCCTAAAGGAGGGAGTTGATTTCACGCTACAATCTGTTGATGTTTCAAACCCGTTTGATGAGGCTAGGTTGCCTCTTGATGAAATATTAACCTTTCAGCTTGAGGCACTAGCGTCTCAAAAAAATCTTGAACGTGAATATCAGAGCAAATCCAAGGCGCTTTCATCAGAATTTTATAGTCAGGGTCCGGCAGAGCTTTTGAATGAACTGGATAGCCTTCCCTATGCGCACATTGAGCTATCTGACCAAAGATCAATTTTGATACGCAAAATTGGTGCCTTAAGAACAAGGCTTCAGGAATTACCTTCTGATGGTCAGGAAGTGACCTTAAATCACCTGCTGGTGTTAAATGCAGCAAAAATCGAGCTTCTGGACATACATAGATGGACTCAAAGTGCTAAGGAGGATGTGATTCGTCAGGAAACATCAGAAGCCATTACATCAACCCCTGCTTTTCAGGAACTTCAGTTAAAGCTTGAAAGCCTTGAGGAGGAAAAAAAATCGATTTCTGGAAGTTGGTTTAGATGGTTTTATCGTGGTCGTTACCGTTTAACAGAAGAAAAAATAAAGGTCGTTAAAGCGTTCGTGGAAGGTGTGAGCTATTGGAACATTTCTGCGATTCATAAGGCAATCAATAGACTTAAAGAAACTTCCATCATTGATAAGAAAAGAGGGTGGGGTTTTACCGGTAAGACAACAACTCGAGAACGGGTGGACAACCTTGCTTCGGTGGTTGAGGGTTTACTGGAAGCGCCACGCTCAAATATCAGTGCCCTTCAAAGCGAGCAGGATGCTTTAAGGCAGGAGCATGCTTCGAGCAAGCAAGAGATGCTTGAGGTACTTTCAGATAAAACAGGTTTTCTTTTGAAAAAGCTCAGTGCGATTCAGGGGAAAAATGAGATTGTGAGAGAAAAGCGTGATCTGATTCATAGGCTTGCGGTTTTTAAAAAATCGCTGAAAAGATCATTCAAGGACAGTAAGCTGAGTTTGTATAAATGCATTGATCAGTATAACGATTTACGTTTTGCTTTCAGAGCTCTGGATGAGAAGGTTTCCTCTGTACAACAGCACAATCATCTGCTCTTGTTAAATACCGCCAAAGTCAATGCTCAAAGCTCAATTTCTGTCAGTGAGGAGAATAAAGAGGAAAATGAAGGGGCAAACCATGAAGATGTTGGTATCCAAAACTGGTTGAATCAAAAAGGCAGTGACGTTGGCCGGAACTGCTCTAGAACCATCAGCAGCATCAGTGAAACTTTCAGCGACGTAAAAAATGGGGTGATCAACTCAACAGTGGGTGTTTTATCCAGCGCTGTTGATGTGACTTCAAGCTTTTTTAAAACGCCTCACCCTTCTAAAAACTCGAGTACCTTCCTTGTTGAAAGTCTGCCTGCAAGGGATGGAGGTTACTTTGAAGGGAAGCTGGAGGATTTGAAGCTTTATACTGAGGAGAAGGAGAGGATACTTGAGGCACATGAAACATTAACGCATAAAATCTACCAAATGCTTCTGAGTAAAAGATGTGATCGTAAACCTGGGTTTTTAAGAAAGGCAAAAACCGTGACGAAAGAGTTTTATGAGCATCAGGTTGATCTTTGTCATGATAATGAAATGGATGCCCTGGAGAATAGCTTTGAGGCGGTTAAAAGCTTCATCCAAAACATGGTATCTATTGCATCTGACAGTCCTGATGTTATGTGGCGTCTAATCGATGAAAGCTTGCTTGCGAGGATTGCTGATTTAAAAAAACAGGGAGAACGGGGAGCAATGACACCGGAGAACTTGTTTGATAAAAGCTTTTACCATTGGTTTTTCTTCAAGGTTGAGTTAAATGGTGTCAGTCTTAAAGAACAGATGGAGTCTTGTAAGGTCAGCAGTAATGATCCTGAGAATTGTTATGAAGGGAAGATTAAGTGGTTTCGCGTGAGGTGTCCAAGGCCATCTTCGGCATCGGCAGGTTTCAATTACTTTAACAAAACATTGGCTGATCACTTTATCTTGCAGAATTTGAATTTTTCAGAAAGCGAAGCCTGCAATAATGACGTATTTTCATTCAAATTTTAAGGCATTAGAACAATGAAAACAGATGAAATCAAGCAGGATAAAACTTAGGTTGAGTTTTTAATTTTGAAAATTTAACAGAACTTAAATTTCAATAGTGAAAAACTGACGAAGACAAAAATTAAGGGGGGAGGTTAATAAATAGGAGTATTTTTATGAAACAAGAAATACAAAAAGAGCGTATTTTGGCTTATCAGCTATCTGAAAAAATTCCTGATGAAAAAATTCAGGATATTAGTGGCGCTGGATATTGGACTAGATCTATATCCGGAGGGGTGACTCATGATGGGGGGATTTGGAGAGGAGAGAGACCGAGATCAGTTGATGGTGGTATAGAATTGAATTGGGACTTTTAAAGCTAGAAATCTTTGCCCCTTGGGGCGGAGTTACCCTATGCAATGGGGGAGTCCAGAGGGGAGAATCACGATTCTCCCCTCTGCTCACCGCCGAAGCTTCAAACTTCAGCGGTGATATTGATTGGATACCTAAATTCAGCAGTTGGTAACTACTGAATTTAGGTTAAAAAATTTCTTGTTTTCTACCAGGAGTTAATTTAATGAAAGTCCTTATTCCTACAGCGCCTGATGATGTGCATGCCTTATTGGTATGTCTGGCTTTACGCAAAAAGGGGCATCTTGGGGTGCTTTGGCACACGTCAGATTTCCCTGTTCAACAGTTTCATGCTTTTGAGTTAGTTGATAAAGGTATTGTGTGGGATGCGCATGGCCCTAACCTTAAACTAAGTAATGATACTTTTGATGTTGTATGGCGCAGACGTCCAGAAAATCCAACCATCTCTGATGATATCCATCCAGATGATCGAGAAGGGGCTGCAAGAGAGTCTCTGATGCTTTTTCACACGTTTTGGCGAGTCATTGCGCCTGATGCCTGGTGGATCAATCCTGAAATAAATGCAAAGATTGCCAACTCTAAATTATTGCAGCTTAAATTGGCGCTTGAAGTTGGTCTAAATGTGCCTAAAACATTGATTTCTAATGATCCGGAAAAAATAAGGAAGTTTGCTTTGGAAAAATGTGAAGGCAGCTTAATTTATAAAACGATGTATCCCCTATATTGGTTTAAAAAAAATGATATTCGTATGAGCTATACGAGAGAAATAGATATGGAAAATTTTCCTTCAGACCAGGTGTTGGAGATGATTCCTGGGATATTTCAGGAGAAAATCCAAAAAGCATACGAGTTAAGGGTGACTTATTTTGGAGGTTATCCTGTTGCCGTTAAGTTAAGTTCTCAAGAGCATCCAAAAGGTATTATGGATTGGCGCTGTATACCAGGTGACGAATTAACGGTAGAGAAATATGTGCTTCCAGATAGTATCGATAAACAATGTCAGGCTTTAATGAAAAAGTTGGGACTTTGTTTTGGGTGCTTTGATTTCATTGTAACACCAGAAGGTGAATATTATTTTCTTGAAATCAATGAATCTGGTCAATTTTTATGGATTGAGGGGGTTAATCCGGAGATTAAAATGCTGGACATTTTTACGGAGTTTTTAATTAATAAGAACAAAAAATTTGAATGGGTTGAGCATTCTGATGCGATTGCAATACAAGACTTTGAAAAAGAAATGCCTGAGCTGCTTGAAAAAACCATCCAATCCCATGTGAACTCCAACTTTCACTTAATTTAAATGGAGTGCTTAATATGAGCGTTTTAAAGAGCTTTAAATGTGTGTCTAGCGTTCAATGCTTGAGACATTTTTTTCTCGGTTTGTTGATTTTTTTTAGCGGGGTTACTGCTGCATCCAATCAGAAAGACATCAACATTGATATTTATAGAACTAACCAAATTTCTCTTGAAAAATTGAAAGGCCAGGTGGGTAATCAACTGAAGGAAATATCTGACATAATAGCTTTATCTGAAGACTTGAATTCAAATGTAAAAGGGGAAATGGCCAAGAAATTGATGGAGGATGTCATATCGAAAATTCAGGCTATGGGGGAGTTCTCATTTGTCCGGGTATCCCCCGTTTTATATCCAAATGATAAAGTTGTTTATTTCACAGTAGATGTTGTGGATAAAAAAGATGCAAGTCGCCTTTCGCATTTTTTACCTAAACCCAATAAGGACATAAAAGATGCTAGTCAGTTAATTCAAAAGTGGCAGGATTATGAAGATGTAGGGTTTTCTTTTGTTTGGAAAGAAAAAAAGTTTCTAGAATATAAGCGTTGTCCTGCACACCATTGCATTTTTGGTTTTGATCATCCTGATTTAAAAAAATATAAAGATATTTTTAATATTTCAGTTCCAAAACACAAGCATACATTAATAACCATCTTGCGACAGGATAAAGACCCTCAAAGACGTGCTTCTGCAGCTTATTTGTTGGCACATCTCAAGGAGGGTGGTGAAGTGATCAATGCCCTCTCTCCCAGCATTTTTGATATCGATGGGAACGTCAGAAATAATGTGATGCGTGTTTTGGGTGCTATTGCCGCTAATGAGCCAGATAAGCATGATCAATTCTCTATTGAAAAAATAGTGACAGCCTTAGATTTTCCAATAGAGACAGATAGAAATAAAGCGTTATACATCATGGAGTCATTAGTAGAAAACCCTAAGCATGCAGATTATGTTAGAAAGCATGCAGCTTTTATGCTTATCGATCACTTAAAGCTAGCTCAGCCTAATCTCCATGTCCCTTCTTTTAATATTTTGAAGAAAATAAGTAAAAAAAACTTTTCCAGGCATCACTATAAACAATGGACTCGATGGGCGGAGCAAGTCGTGCAAAAAAATTAAGCAACGTTTCTATGCAAAATATCTTGAAAATGACCCTGGGAATATCTCAACAAAAGACTCAAAAGTCATCCTCCATCTTCCGCGCCAATGCACTTGCTCAGGTTGATGCGCTGGATGCGGTGAATTTCTCGCTTCGCATTATCACACCGAGCGTATGGGTCTGGGTTCTGATCACGGGTTTGTTTTTGCTTGGATTTTTTCTTTGGGGCATCTTTGGTAGCATCTCCATCAGCATTCCTGGTACTGGTATTTTGCTTCCGGAAAAAGGTCAGGCTTTGCCTGTTATCGCCTTGCAGCCAGGGCATATATCTGCGGTCTATGCGAGGGAAGGTGCTTATGTTAAACAGCATGCATTGTTAGCAGAAATTTCCAACCCTTATCTGGATGAAGATGCAGCATATCTTCAAAAAGTGGTGGCAGATCATCAAAAGCTTTTGCAGCAGGTTAAATCTCATAGCCTTCAGAAGAAGATCGTGCTTGAAGCGCATTTTCATGAAAAGATGAAAATATTGCAGGTCAGCCTGAAAGATCATCAGGAAAAGTTGGAGACGTTACAGGACTTATTGACTAAAAAGCAGATTTTATTCAAGAGACGCTTTCTTACCACGCCTGAAATGACAGATGCAAAGGAAGCGGTAATCGTTGCTAAAAAGGAACTTGCCCAGGTGAAATCTGAATTGAGTTTGGCGCCCATTCAATTCAAGGAAGCGAAAGCAGCTGAAGACGAAAAAGTGAATCAGCACTTGATTCAGCTGTTGGAAAGTCAGCATGCACTGGATAAAAAAATGCTGGAAAAAAAGAATGGAACTTCGATTTTAAGTCCAGGGGAGGGGGTTGTAACGGCTAGTCATATTACTCAAGGAGACTATATTCTGGATGGTAAAACCTTGTTTACCTTGATTACCGGGCATCATGCACAACCGCTGGAAGCACTGGTTTTCATCAGGCATCTGGATGGAAAGAAAATTAAAACGGGCATGAAAGCTTACGTGTTGCCTAGCAACCTGTCTGATTATGAGTATGGTTATATTCAGGGTAAAGTGATTGAAATTTCACAGTATCCTCAGTCCAGGGAGTCAGTTTATCCATATCTTGGCAATATGACATTAGTTGAGGAATTTTTTAAAGAAGGGGTCCCCTTTCTGGCCAAAATTCAATTGGAGCAAAAAGCAGGTAATGCCAGCGGCCTTTTTTGGACAACACATAAAGGTGCGCCGTTCAAAATAAAGCCAGGCAGTACGGTTTCCGTTAAGGTGATCAGTAAAGAAATTTCTCCTTTAAAGTTGCTTTCTGCTCGGGTTGTGGGGGCTTAATGATGATAAGAAGGAGAACTCCTTTTTTTTCTGGGAGATTAAAACCCTATAATGGCGTGAGTACGCCAGGTTTTTTTCAGCTTTCGGAAACGGAGTGTGGTATTGCTGCGCTTGCTATTATTTTTTCCTTTTATCAATTTAATCCACCTTTCGAAGTGTTGAGAGAAAAATGTGGGACTTCTCGAGATGGCTCTAAGGCAGTGACGTTAATGAAGGTGGCAAGAAGCTATGGCTTTCAGGCAGAAGCCTTCAAGATGGAGCTTCATGCCGCGGCTTTACTTGAAACGCCTGTGATTGCTTTTTGGGGGTTTAATCATTATGTCGTCATTGAAGGGTTTGGCAGAGAGCGTGTCTTTGTTAATGATCCCGCAGTAGGAAAAAGGATCGTTTCTTTGGAAGAGTTTGACAAACAATTTACGGGTGTTGTTCTTTCCATTACACCATTAGATCAGGTGCCGCAGATTAAAAGACCTTCCCTTGTGTTTGAAATGATTCAGGAATGGTTGTCTGGCTTCCGATTTGAGCTGGTTTTTTTGTGGATAGGTATGTTGTTCATGGTGAGCAGTCCTTTATTGGTTTCTGCATTTCAACGCATTTTTATTGACCAGGGTGTGATTCTAAACCGTCGGTCCTGGATTCCTTATCTGACTATGCTTTCTTTGGGGTCAGCCATGGTTCTGTTAATCTCAACTGGGTTTCAGAGTTGGAATCAATTTAAGCTTTGCACCAAATTGGGCATGATTAAATCTTCCCGAATCATTTTGCATACATTGAAGTTGCCATTATCATTTTTCTCTATTCGGCAGAAGAGTGAAATGATAGCGATGCTCTCTCGAACGGAAAGCACAATCCAGGGGTTGACCAACCATGCTGTTACTTGCATGGTAGGTGTGCTTACCTTGCTCATATGTCTGCTTTGTATGATGTATGTCGACAGGCTGCTTGCGCTCGTTTCATTGCTCATTTCTGCTATTTCTAGCGTCAGTCTTTATTGGATTTCACAGAGAAAACTTGCATATGAGAGAGCAAATATTTATGCGCAGGGTAAGCTCTACGCAGCCTCCATTTCTATGATTCGGAATGCAGAAACCATTAAAGCCTGTGCCTTCGAAGAAAAATCTCTGAAAAAGTGGAGCACGCTTTTCATTAAAAAGCTGAATCGTGAGGATAAAATTAAAAACTTTGATGTTCTGCTTGAGTTTTCAAATCAGCTTTATTTTGCACTGGCCACCTTGATGATTTTCTATTTAGGAGGATTTCGTCTTGCTGCGGGAATGATGTCGGTAGGTACTTTAATGGCTTACTATGCCATTCACCTGTTTTTCAGTAAAACGACAGTCTTGATACTGGAAGGATTTAAAGAAATTCAGACAGCGTATGCTGCACATTTGCGCATTCAAGACATGCTCACATGCAAAACTGATCATCGTTTTAATGTGTCTTCCCCGAAAGGCATGCTCAATGGAGCGTCTTCTGAGAGTGGAGGCATTTTGTCCTGTGAGGGGGCTGATTTTTTTTACAACCGCAATACGCCTCCAGCGTTGAAAGATATTCAAGCGGAAATTCAGCCAGGTCAGCATATTGCATTGGCAGGGCCAACCGGATCTGGAAAATCGACCTTGGCCAGGTTGCTCTGTGGGCTTTACACACCTTATGCAGGTAAAGTGACTTTAGATGGCCGGTCATTAACAAGCTTCACTTCAAGTGAGCTGGCAGCTACTTTTGCCTATGTTTCTCAGGATGTCACTCTATTTTCTGGTACCCTCTATGACAATCTTACCTTATGGAAAAAGGATGTCTCTCCTATTTTGCTTGAGCAAGCAATTGTGGATGCTTGCCTTACAGAGGTGATTGAAATGCGGGGACTATATGGAAAGGTAGAAGAGTATGGAGATAATTTTAGCGGTGGTGAGAAACAGCGAATTGATATTGCTCGAGCTTTGATTCAGAATACCCCGTTTCTCATTTTGGATGAGGCAACTTCAGCTTTGGATGTCAATACAGAATGCAAAGTGATTCATCACTTGCGCAAGCGTAAAAAGACAATTATTTTCGTGGCGCATCGTCTCTCCACCATTAGGCGCTGCGATCAGATTTGGGTATTGAAAGCAGGTCAAATCGCAGAGCGTGGGGAGCACCAGCATCTCATGCACATCCAAAAACTCTACTTCCATCTGGTTAAAGCAGATTCATCTCAATCGGAGGGGGCGGCTTATGAAATTTCAGTTCATTCGTGATTTAAAAAATCAGATTAACCAGAAAGCTCATCAAGATAATCTGTTATTAATCTGCCTGGAAAAAATAGGTCAAGCCATAAAGCTGCCTGTTCAGTGGGAGTTAATGACTGAAGCTCACTTGCTTGGTGTAGAGGACCTCTCTGCTCATGAGGCGTTCTTAAGGTTTATGATGCTGCCCGTCTCCTTAAGTCATCAGGATCAAATGCATTTCCTTTATCCTGTTTTGGTGGAATACGAAGCGCCCAAACAGTTTCGGGTGTTGGTAAAAAATGCATTAGGAAGAACCCGGCTTTACAATCCAGTCTTGGATCAATATGAGCGGCTTCCATCAGATTTTTATAAAAACAAAGCTCTGCGTGCTTGGCAATGCTGCCCTACACACTTTCCTTTACATTCGAAATTCATAGGGTTATTTCAGGCTTTTTTTTCATGTTTCAAAAAGGAGTTCGTGCAGACCCTTGGCATTGGGATAGTAACTTCTAGTGCAGCACTGCTCATTGCTGCAGTTTCAGGCTATATCTTCAGTCATTTCCATTTGCTGAGTTCGCTGAGCCATTCCATTATTCTGGTTTCTTTTTTTCTTTTCATCTTGGGCAGTGTGGTGTTATCTGGTGTGAATGCTCTTTATATTAAGACATTAAATACCAAACTGCTGTTTTCCTTGTTACCCAGTGTCTGGTATCAGTTATTGAATATTCCTCTGAGAATTTCCAAAAGCATGGTCTCCGGTGAAATGGTTCAAAGAATCACAGATTATGAAATCTCCATAGCCGCCCTGGTAACATGTGGTCTGACGATTTTATTTGACGGTATGATTTGTTGCTTTTTATTGGCATACATGGCTTGGTGTCATGTGTTTTTAGCGGGGGCATATCTGATTATTTGTTTAACAGGTTTGGGACTTAAACTTTCCATTTTGCCTCAAAGTATCCAGCATATGACTTCACAGCTCATACAAAAAGGTAAAGTTTCAGCTCTGTTGAATGAGGTATTATTACAGATTCATAAGTGCCGTTCGTCAGGCAGGGAAGGGGCTATTCATCAAAAATGGCTGGAAGCGCTACTGGTGCAAAAAGGGCATGAGGAAAGCTCAACAAAAATAGATATTTTTTCAAGGGGGTTTGATATTGTTCTGCTCTTCATGCTTTCATTATGTCTTTATAGTATGGTTTACTGGCAACTTGAAACAAATCCTATCAAGTTGCTCCCCTTTATCGTTTGTGCAGGGCAGTTTGCGGTTGCTTTTGAAAAACTGTCTGGCAGCATTCTGTCGATTGCTCATTTGCTTCCTGGATTAAAAAGAGTAGAAGATCTCCTGAATGAACCGGTAGAAATCTATGCGCCAGGAAATATACAGTTTGAGCCAAAAGGTAACCTATCTTTAATCGATGTTTCTTGGCAGCATAAAGAAACAGGCAAGCAAATTCTGGACCACGTTTCTCTGGAGATTAAAGCGGGTGAATTTGTTGGGTTGGTGGGGCCTTCTGGCGCAGGTAAGACCAGTATTTTCAAGCTTTTGTTGGGGTTTGAGGCGTTAACGTCAGGATGTGTTTTAGTCGATGGAATTAACTTGAAGCATTTGAATATGCAAGCGCTTCGTAGAAAGTTTGGCATCGTACTGCAAACCACAAATCTATTTCCTGGTAGTATTTTTTCTAATATTACAGTCAATGCAAATATATCCTTGGACGAGGTCTGGAATTTAGTGCGATGTGTAGGTTTAGAGGAAGAAATCAAAGCAATGCCTATGCAGTTACAGACTTATCTTTCTGATAATCCAGGAGAATCGATTTCGGGCGGGCAAAAGCAGAAAATATTGATTGCAAGAGCACTGGCATCAAACCCTAAAATATTACTTTTGGATGAGGCAACTTCAGCGATGGATAATCAAAGCCAGCAGAGAATTCATCAGAATTTAAAAGCCCTGAATATTACGCGTCTGGTGATTGCACATCGGTATAGCACGCTTCAAGGTGCAGATAAAATTTATGTTATAGAGGGAGGAAGGGTTATCAATCAAGAGGTTTACAACCTATCAGGCTAGCATCCTAAAAGTCCTTTCTTTATAGCACAAACATGTTTCGCTTTTCAGTGTTTTGTTTGAAGAAAAAAGGTGCATATCTAGACACCTTGGTCATGGTATGTTAGATTCACAATTTTAACATAAATAGAAGCATTAATACTTGTTTGTACTATTAATTCTTAGTTGACTTAGTTGAGCCAGAAGAGGGGTAAGCTCTCCTGGCAGTTTTTAAAGATTAAGGACAAAAAAACTGTCGCATCATTATTTTTCCAACCAACAAAAAAACGAGTTAATTTAACGTTAATAATGTTTTATCAATGCCCGAAGAAATTGATTTCAGATATCTCTGTTGAGAGTAGATCAAGCTGAGTTCTCTTTCTGTGGCACCTAAGCTGGTAGAGTACATAATGAGTTTTAAGTGACCCAATTCTTTAGCTGTCATTTGAGCACACACAGATATAAATGTCAATAAAATTAATGTTTCTTGTTATAAGTTTGTGTTTTGTTAGGTTGGATAGCTACATTATTTCTATTGTTTATCCATTTAATTAAACAGATTAATATTTGAGAATTCATAGATTTTAAACTTATGTACACACAATTATCTGCTGCTGAGGAGAGAGGGAAACGTCTTGAAATGGTTATTAGCATGTCAGGACTTAAAGTTATTGAGTTTGCTGAAATGAGTAAAATTGGGGTTTCTACCCTTAGAAACTGGATTAATGGACGCGCAAGCGGTCTTTCTGAGAAAGGTGCCCGGAAAGTCATTGGGTTTGTTATGCAAAAAAGAGGGATTAACTGCCAGTTGCCTTGGTTAATGAACGGAGTAGGGCCGCTGCCTCGATTTGATCAAACTCAGTGTAGTGAAGTGAGAGAACTCTCAGCAGATATGTCTCCGGAAGTTCGTTACAAAAACTTGTCTCAAGAAGTAAAAGCTTTCCTTAATTGCTACCCTAACTCGATTAGCACCGTGCTAGAAGATGATTCCATGGAGCCTTTTTATAAGGTGGGTGAACATCTGGGCGGCATTTTATTAACATCAGACAGTTTTAATGAAGCGATTGGGAAAGATTGTATTGTGGTCACAGAGGAAGAAGGGGTTCTTGTGCGCAGGTTGGCAAGAGGTGGAGAGGACGGTGTTTACACTTTATTTTGTTTAAACCCTGATACCCATGTGTTTCCTCCGGTTGTGACTGGTATTAAACTAAAAGGAGTAGCGCCCATTTACCGGGTTTGGCGAAACTAGGGTGTGTCATTTATTCATTTTTTAGCTTCAAAACGCGTATAATAGATCAAATTGTATGCAAATTTTCGTCGCATATCTGGATATGCTTCCTCAAATTTGCATACAATTTGTCTCTATTAACCGCATTTTGAAGCTAAAAAATGAATGGATGACACACCCTAGCCTAAAATCTATTGAGGTATCTTATGCAGACCGATGAAATCAGCGTGAGCGCATTTAAAAAAATCAAAGATCAAAAAAACGTTTTTTTACTTGATGTCCGAGAACCCAATGAATATCAAGCACGTAATTTAGGAGGGTATCTCATTCCTTTAGGTGAACTGGTTCAGCGATATCAGGAAGTTCCTGCTGATATGCAGGTGATTGTTCATTGTAGAGGGGGGGGCGCTCAAGGGCGGCAATGGAGTTTCTTAAAGAAAAAGGATTTTCAGATGTTTTTAACTTGAAGGGTGGTATTTTAGCCTGGATTGAAGAAATAGAACACGGGCATGTTAACCACTAAAAATAAAACAGAAATCACAGGTACTTCATGAGCGCACCCCATAAAAAAACAGCAATCACACCCACTCGGTTAGAAAATTATTCTGAATGGTACCAACAAGTTATTAAGGAAGCAGATCTGGCAGAAACTTCTCCTGTGCGAGGTTGCATGATTATCAAGCCATGGGGATACGCCTTATGGGAAAACATGCAAAAAATTATGGACGATCGTATTAAAGCAACGGGTCATAAAAACGCGTATTTTCCTTTATTAATTCCCGTGAGTTTCTTGGAAAAAGAAGCGCAGCATATTGAAGGGTTTGCCAAAGAATGTGCAGTGGTCACGCATTCTCGATTGGTGAAAGGGGATGAAGGAAAGCTGGTGCCTGCTAGCCCTTTAGAAGAAGCCTACATCATTCGCCCAACGTCTGAAACCATCATAGGAGAGGCTTTTTCTCGATGGGTGCAGTCGTATCGAGATCTCCCTTTATTAATTAACCAATGGGCAAATGTCATGCGCTGGGAAATGCGTACGCGAATGTTTTTACGAACCACTGAATTTTTATGGCAGGAAGGTCACACAGCTCATGCAACTGCGGAAGAAGCACAAGAAGAAACCGTAAAAATGTTGGATGTCTATGAGACATTTGCTCAAGATGTCATGGGTATGCCTGTCATAAAGGGAGAAAAGACTGAAAGTGAGCGCTTTCCGGGGGCAGTAGATACTTATTGTATTGAAGCAATGATGCAAGATGGTAAGGCATTACAAGCGGGCACATCACACTTTTTAGGACAAAATTTTGCAAAAGCCTTTAACATTCAGTTTTTAGATGCGGAAGGGCAAATGCAACACGCCTGGACCACATCCTGGGGGTCTACAACACGACTGATCGGTGGACTCATCATGTGTCATAGTGATGATGATGGGTTAATATTGCCCCCTCGCTTAGCCCCCATACATGTAGTTATTTTGCCTATTTTACACAAGGATAAAGCTAACCAGGCAGGAAAAGTTCGAGCATATTGCCAACAATTGGCAAAAGAAATTAGCGATATGGACTATGATGGACGTCCTGTTTTGGTGGAAATTGATGATCGAGAACTGGGCGGAGGAGAAAAAGCCTGGAGCTGGGTCAAAAAAGGTGTGCCTTTGAGAATTGAAATTGGCCAAAAGGAATGTGAAAATCAAACCGTCTTTGTCGGTCGTCGTGATCAAGCGTATAAAGCCCGGCATTCACAGGATCGAAAAGCATTTATTACTACCCTGCCTTCCGTATTGGCTGAAATGCAAACTGAAATCTATCAACGCGCCCTGGCGTTTCGAAAAAGTCACACACACCTCATAGAGAACACCTCTGATTTTTATGATTTCTTCCACAAGGAAAAAGGGTTTGCGATGGCCCACTGGAATGGAAATCCTAATATTGAAGAAAAATTGAAAAAAGAATTAGGTGTGACTATTCGTTGTATTCCTTTAGAGGGAAAGGAGCCTGGAACCTGCATTTTTAGTGGAGAAAAAAGCCCTCAACGCGTTGTATTTGCTAAGGCTTATTGAGTGAGGGGACACGCCTTGTTAGAAAAGCTTTGTAGCGGGAGGGGGGCTGTTGCAAATTTATAAATTTTACAGACTCGCTTGTGGCGCCATTTCTATTCCTTGGTTATTTAGCACTTGCATTTCATTCACAATGATCTTGGTAATGTTACACTCATCGATAGTTTAGTTGTGCTCAGGGACAAAAGCCAGTGAAACTTTAGAGTCTGTATGTAATAGCTAATCTATAATAAAAATTATTTAGTTAAAAATCGCACGTATTAATAATATAGGAATCATAATTATGAAACATTTAAAAATCTTTCTTTTCTACATTTTCTTTCTAGTTAGTGGATCAGGGTTTGGCTATATTTGTCCAAAACCTTCTACTGTTGCATCCATGATAGAAGCAAACATAACAAATTTTAGGGATGGCTTCGTAACTTTCAGGCAAATACAGGGGCCGCGTGGTCCGGGTGCCAAGGTTCAAGCAGCTCAGTTTCAATCATCCAGCTTTAATGCTGCTAATAATGCTTTGTCTTGTTTTTATTTGATGAATAATAAGCCGACTGAGTTAGCCGTAACTGGATTATCTACAGGTGGAAAATACTCTATCAGCTTATCGGGGAGCTCCTGGGTTAAAAAAGCAAGTTCTTTTGTGTGTGAAGGAAGAATTGAAGCTTGTGAATTCAAGATTGTTCAGAGAGGAACCTACCAGAAGAGGTAATGGTTCAGGAGGCACCGTCAAGTTAACTGTTTATGTTTGTTAGACTGCTAGCAATTAATATTGGAGTAATTCCTCAGCAATTCCCGGCGAAAAACACTTTAATTTATCAATGAATTGCAACATCCTCTCGTTCGCAATGAAGGATATTAAGGAGGAAAATTGCGATCCGCGCTAATCAAGGGAAGCAATTTTTACCTGATAGGGCGGGAATTGCTGGTAATTCCTGATGCTGTTGCTAGAGAAGCCGAAGAGGCATCATATAAAAGGATAAATCTATGAAGTCTGTTTTGAAGATTATTTTAAATGTTTTTTTATGGGTAATGCCCTTGATGGCCTATGCGGCTAATGGGGAAGGACTTCAAGTATCTGTGCTTAAGCCGCCGATCCCTGTGCAGACAAACCAGGGTGAAGTGCTTGTTTATGAATTGAGTTTACTGAATAAAAATGATCAGCCTGTTCGAGTAGGGCGAGTTGAAGTATGGGGGGATAATCATCTGTTAGAAAGCTATGCTGGGGATCGGCTAATCCATAATAGCTTTATGTATGGGGAGGCAGGGAAAGGGAGGCGCTTTAAAATAGAGCTTCATACCGAAGCCAGCAACGGCTTGGAGGGTGGTAGAAAAGGGTTTGTCTTTGAAATTCAAAAAAAGAAACCCAATCAATACGTGAAGAAAGAAACCGTTAATTTTATCGAGCTTCAGAAAGGGATGGGAGCTTTTATCTATATTTGGGTTTCCGTCAAAAACGGGCAAAAAATACCAAAACAATTGCATCATAAAATATGGCAAGTATTTCCTGATGCAGAAAAAAACCACTTTACCAGTCAGATTCTTAATTACTCATTGACTGTTAGCCAGAAAAAACCTGCTGTGTTGGGTCAGCCATTAAGAGGGAAAGATTGGATTGCGGCTGGAGCGTTGTCTCCTGATTCTTATCACAGACGCACAGTGTTACCCATAAAAAATAAATTCTACTTGGCACAACGATATGCAATAGATTGGATACAAATTTGTCCAAATGGGAGAGAAGAGAAGGGTGGACTAAAAGATAATCAGCATTGGAATGCTTTTGGGCATGAAGTGCTTGCACCGATAGATGGCATAGTTACACAGGTTCATGATGGAGTGAAAGAAAATACCCCGCCAGGTCTTCCGCCCCTCCCACCCTTTGAGGATATTTCAGGAAATCATGTGATATTAAAGTTTCATCAGAATAAGCAGGATTATTATTTGATGTATGCGCATATGCAGCCAGGTTCTATCCGGGTGAAAAAGGGAGATGAGGTGAAGGAAGGGCAAGTTTTAGGTTTGCTAGGTAATACAGGTAACTCTTCACAGCCCCATTTGCATATGCAAGTGATGGATGCGAATAGTCCCTTGCAAGCAGAAGGCATTCCTTTCGTTTTCAAAAAAGTGGGCTTTTTAGGAAAAGCCCAGCAAATTGATACGGAATATGGGCTCTGGAAGCCTTTTCATTCAAGTGCATCCCCTTTTAAGGCGATGATCCCTACAGAAAATCAAGTTTTCCAATTTACTCATGAAAAAACGAAAGCATGTGGTGTAAAGAGTCACCCTTAAAGCCATTTTTTCACTATTATCGAAGAAATGATTAAGGGTGAAACGCCCCCAAATATTTAAATAACATGTTAAATTAAATGTTTGGAGAAAAAAAGGTGAGTAGACAGCAATACCCTGGAACTAAAAAACTTCCTTCTCTTAAATAGGAAAGTAGTAATTTGGTTGGTAGTTTTGTCATGTGGGAGCTTATTCGATCCTCATAAAAAACTAAAGGATCGTACAGTCGTTTGTATGAAGAAAAGGAACGGCTTTACTTGAATCAGCTAAAGCTTTTCCATTACCTACTCCTGCAATTGCTAATTTTTCCTCAGCCCAAGTAGTACAATTATGCCCATCATTGCGAATAAAAATACTCCATTTGCCAAAGTACTCAAATCCTTTTTCCTCTCCTTGATCTATCTCGTCGCCTCTGAAGAATTCGAAAAGCCTTGAAACAATTAGCCTGCAAGAGAAAAAGAATTAAATTTTTTGCAAGGGTCTGTTGATTAACCATTAAAAAGTTTGCAAAACGACAGTGCCTCCCGTCATCAGCTATGGTGTTGGGTAAATTAACCGCCCTCCGTCATTGCGAGCGAAGCGCGGCAATCCAGGCTCAAACTGATTAAACCCCACATAAGCTTGAGCCTTCAATACAAGCTCTTGCCTGGATTGCCGCGCTTCGCTCGCAATGACGGAGGAATCGTTATAATCACTTTTCGTATTCTTCAGAGGCGACTATCTCTGCTCTTTCATCATATTTGAGTAGCCCCTGGTTCTCGGCATATCATGTGCAAAGCCACTTTCATCAATATAAACAATTGGACGGCCTTCCGCTTGATAGGAGGTTATCTTACCTTTGAATAACGTACGTGCCTCTTCGCTTGCCTTTGGATGCTGCAGCGTTTTTTTTATAGGTCACATTCAAACGCTTTGGCGCCGAATATACGCAGGAACGGTTGACCTTTAACCGGCTTGCTCGTTCGTAATTGTAAGCATCTGGGTAAGTTTCAACATCTCGTTTTAATGCCTCCATATCTATCTTTGTGGCTGGTTTTTTTCTTTTGCGATTAGGGGAAAGTGCTTTTCGCTTGCTCCAACGAACTTACCCTTCTCCTCTCCTGTGACCTTATTCTTACAAATCGCTCCTCCGTTGCATCCATATGATTTTTTAAGATGCTGAATAGTTACTACTTAAAAAACATAGTTGATCCAAGTAGGAGTTTGTATCGAAGAATCAAGCTTATGTGGCTTTAATAAGCTTGGAGCTGGATTGCCGCGTAGCTTCGCTTCTCGCAATGACGGAGGGTGGATAATTTACCCAACAACATACCTGATGACGGGAGGCAATGTTAAATGTGATGAACACAGTAGAAATCTTGATTGGCAGCACTTTCGTTTTGCAAACTTTTTAATGGTTAATCAACAGACCCTTGCAAAAAATTTAATCCTTTTTCCTCTTGCAGGCTATTGCTTCAAGGCTTTTCGAATTCTTCAGAAGCGACTATCTAAGGACACGGTTACGTTAACATTTTGATATTTTAGTTATACTAACCTTAGAGGGTGTCGTCACGAGATTTTGAAGATTGGAAAAGATGTAATGGGTTCTTCGTTAACACTGGGCCTGATTACCTCTAATGTGGGTAAAGTTTCAGTTAATCTGGCGCCCTTGCCTGCAGGGCTTCCCAATTTTTATGGGTTTGTGTAATTTGGTGCCGAGGAGAGGACTTGAACCTCCACGGGGTTTCCCCCACAAGTACCTGAAACTTGCATGTCTACCAATTTCACCACCTCGGCAGAGTGTGCGGCAGATCCGAAATTTCTGTCACACCCCGCTTAACTGGGATGGATTTCGGATTGTTTGCCAAAGACTGATTATCGCTAACAGTAGAAAGCCTATCAGTGTCCAAAGAGGGAGACTGATCCCCCAAAAAGTTCCTGCCATTGTAGCACAATCTCCGCTGCCCCAAAAGAGAGTTCTTACTCCCTCTATCATAGGGCGTTGCTTGAATAGATAAAACAGATTGGGGGCACATACCCCGATTTCCTGAGCGGGATGATATATCAACCAAAGATGACGTCCAGACAGAACAATGCCCAATAGAGAAATAGTGAGGGTTGTGATGCCATAAAACTGCGCTTTTGGTTTTGTATTTATTCGAAAACTGCCCACAAAAAAAACCAAGAATAATAGAGAAAATATCCAGCGCTGCAAGATGCACAAAGGGCAGGGGGATAAATCCTGAAGAGCGGGTAATAAAAGCGCCGTGCCCAAATAAATCAAGCAAATGACACTGCCAAAAAAGTTTACCGTTGAGTAGGAAAAGGGTCTTATCATCATGATAGATATACTTTTATACACATTTTGAGCTCAAAAAATAAATTGAGTACACATCCTAACTAAGGTACAACAATAAACATATTGCCGCCAGAACGCCAAATATTCAGCAATAAAGGCTGATCTTTATGTTGATTCACCAGTTTTACCAGTGCATTAATGCTTTCAACGGGCTCTCCATAAGCAGATAAGATGATATGCCCTGAACGTAACCCAGCAATCCAGGCATCGCTGTTATCATCAACGTAAGTTACCTCAATACCTTTAAGTTCTCCCGTTTCTAAAGAATAAGCATCGTAGTTTTGTAGCTGTATTCCTGCTAAAGGGTTTGCTTGTTGGAATGCTTTATCGTTTCTGTTATCCCCAATGACAGCTTTAAGCTTTTTGGTTTCGCTGCCTCGACGAACTGTCAGTTGAATTTGGGTGCTTTTAGGTTGTACAGCAATTAAAGCACGGAGTTGGGCTGCATTTTTGATAGGCGTTTGGTTCATTTGAAGGATCACATCTTTGGTTTGCAAGCCTGCTTTTTCTGCTGGGGAAGCTGTTACCTTAGTCACCAAAGCGCCTGTGACATTAGGCATGTTGAAGGCATCCGCCAAGTTTGGTGTAAAATCCTGCACAGAAATGCCTAAAATGCCTCGATTGACTTTTCCATATTTTGCCAACTGCTGCATGATGGGATAAACCATATCTATCGGGATAGCAAAACCAATCCCCACGTTACCACTGATAGGACCCACAATAGCCGTATTAATGCCAACTAACTCGCCTTTAATGTTAATCAGGGCGCCGCCAGAATTTCCCGGATTAATAGAGGCATCTGTCTGAATAAAATTTTCAAAAGCGAGGGGTTTATCCACGATCTGGCTTCGATTTAAGGCACTTACCATACCTGAAGTGACCGTATGTTGAAGCCCAAAAGGATTTCCAATGGCTGCGACAAAATCACCTACTTTTAACTGACTAATGTCCGCAAGTGGGATCGTACTTAACTTATCGGCTTCAACCTGAAGCAGTGCAAGATCTGTTGGCTCATCGATACCAACCCTGTTTGCTCTTAATTTTCGACCATCGCTGAGCATAATGACAATGGTTTTTGCTTCCTGAAGTAGATGTGCATTGGTAATAATATAACCCCTTTTGGCATCGATAATCACACCTGAGCCGACACTGTTAAATTTAGGTCCTTCTCCTTGCCATTTTCGAGGAAGCTTTTCTTTTTGAGGAAATCCAGGGGGAGGGGCTTTGAGCTGCCCTTGAACAGTAATGTTGACAACCGCAGGCATGGTATGTTGAAGCACGTTTGAAAACGGGTTGGCCTTATCACTGATTGTTCGAAAGGCTTCGGAGGCGTGCAAAGGCGTGACAAGCAAGCATTGAGCGAAAAAGAAGAGTAGGGTGAGGAAATATTTTAATGAAGTGATCATGTGTTAACTCTCTATTGCGTTGCATCAAATCGCAGGGGGTTAGCAGAGGATGAGATGTTTTTTGCATCATCATAATAAAGCAAACCCATTATCCTAAATTCAGTAGTTTCCCACTACTGAATTTAGGATTATACGTGTTTTATATTTAAAAATTAAGTTAACCAAATTAGGCTGGCCATTCTTCCTGTTAGTACCGGCTTAGAGTTTGGTGTTTCATGAGCCGTTCTTCGATAAGAAAAAAACAATTCAGGTTGTGAATAAGTGCAATATTGTCCCCCTGTGATATTTTTCACACCACAGGCAGAAAGGTGACATGTTGCAATGTGATAAAGATTTGCGAAATATTTTATAGAGTCTATCTGAGCATGAGATTTTTTCATTCTAAAACATATTTGGCTGTCTTTTGATGTAAGTCGCTGAGATAGAGCAATTTTAGTGATTTCATTAATTTCAAAAACGGTAGGGCCAATAGCAGGTCCTAACCAAGCCATGATTTCATTTTTCTGAGCCTCCATTTTTTTAAGGGTTTCAAAAATGATCCCTGAGGCAAGACCTCTCCAACCAGCATGAATCGCTGCAACTTGAGTACCCGCAGCGTCACATAACAAGATCGGTAAGCAATCTGCCGTCATCACAGCACATACCAGGTTTTTTTGTCGTGTTAAAATGGCATCGACGGATAAAAGATCAGACGGATGATTTTCTAATACGGCCACCTTACAGCCGTGCACTTGGTTTAACCATACGGGATGGTTGGGCAAGTTTAAGTCTTGAACAAGTTGATTTCGGTTAGCCGACACACGTGCTGCATCATCTCCTACATGCATACCTAAATTAAGTGTATCGAAGTGTGGAAGGCTATGTCCGCCTTGACGGGTTGTTGAATAAGCTTTAACTGTCAGTGGCGCAGACCAGTCTGGGGTGAGGTAAGTTGGATTCATAGGGCGTGAACTCAATATAAATGGTGTAGCTTTAGATGCTACACTTTAATCAAGCGCCCAATCAATAGGGGTTTTCCCCGCTTTTTTAAGGAAATCATTGGTTTTAGAGAAATGTCCACATCCAAAGAAACCGCGGTTAGCAGATAGAGGAGAAGGGTGTGGAGCTTTAAGGATATGATGCTTTTTAGCATCAATCATCTCTCCTTTTTTCTGGGCATGTGCCCCCCAAAGTAAGAAAACAAGGTTTTCTTTATGTGTATTGAGTGTCTGAATAATTTTATCGGTGAAGGTTTCCCACCCAATGTTGGCGTGTGAGTGAGCTTTTCCTGCCTCAACCGTTAAAACGGTATTGAGCAATAAAACACCCTGTTTTGCCCAGGATTCAAGGCAACCATGGATAGCAGGATGAATACCTAAATCTTTTTGAAGCTCCTTGAAAATGTTTTGTAGTGACGGAGGGGGTTGAATGCCTTTTTGGACAGAAAAAGCCAATCCGTGGGCCTGGTTTGGGCCATGATAAGGATCTTGGCCTAAAATCACAACTTTGACTGTATCAAAGGGCGTAAATCGTAAGGCATTGAACACATCTTCCTGTTTGGGATAAATAATTTTGTGTTTCGCCTTTTCTTCCTTTAGAAATGCCAAAATCTTTTGAAAATAAGGTTTTTGTTTCTCTTCTGCAAGATAGGTTTGCCAAGACGTTGCTCTTGTTTCCACGGAATTGATCGTCTCCATAGATTGTCCTCTGGGTGCTCTAAACCAAACTTTTGGTCACGATTTCATACACATCCTTCGATAATGTTTTTTCTGCTTTTAGGCGTTCAAGCGATTGCTTCATTAATGCCTGTCTTTGATCATCCATTTTACGCCATTGTGTCATTGGTTCAACCAGCCTGGCTGCTACCATAGGGTTCAGTTTATCCACGGCCAACACCTGATCTGTTAAAAATTGATAGCCCTTTCCATCTGGCCGATGAAAATGTACCAAATTTTGTGCAGCGAAGCCTCCAATGAGCGCTCGTGCACGATTCGGATTCTTGAGTGTAAACTTGGGGTGCTGAAGCAAAGTTTCAATGCGTTCTAGCACATCTGGGAGATCAGATTGCGCTTGGAGGCGAAACCATTTATCGATACTCAATGCTTCTTTTTCAAATTGCTGATAGAACTGATCTAACACCTGAGTACGTTCAGGGGAATCTATGTTCATTAAAGGTTGAATTGCCCCCATGCGATCCGTCATATTTTTTGCTTGATTCCATTGTGCCATACTCAAGGCAATGACCTCTGGGCTTTTTAAACTTAACAAGTATTGAAGACAAAGGTTTTTTAAGGCACGTTTCCCAACGTTGTCAGGATGATATTGTCCCTCATCAGACTGATGATTTTCATGATATACAGAAAGAAAGATGGGCTTAAGAGACTCGGCAAGTTGCTTCTGAATCGATAAATAATGGGGATGAAGTTTGTCTATTTGAACAGGGGCTAGATTCTCTAATAAGTAAGACTCCGAAGGCAAGGTTAGCAGTTGGGCAAGCAGAACGGGTGATGTGTTGCTTTCCAGGAGTCGTTGACATAGCGCAACAAAACCAACCGGAAGCTGAGTGCTTTCATGTTGGCAATAGGCTTTAAAGCAGTGAATAAAAAGCTTTTGCATCGCATCCCATTGGTTAAAAGCATCTGAGTCATGCTCTACCAATACCATCAAATCTTCAAAACGATAGTCATATTGAAGTTTCACTGGCGCTGAAAATCCTCTTAATAAAGAAGGAATTGGGCGGCTGGGAATGGATTGGAATGTAAACGTTTCTTGAGCTTGCTTTATTTCAAGCACCTGATTTTGATACTGAGTTTCTAAAGGAAGAGGATGCCCCTTTTCATCCAGCAAGCCAAAAGCCACCGGAATGTGGAAAGGCTGTTTTACTCCTGTATCAACAGGTGTTTTGGGACATGTTTGCTGAATGGTCAGTGTATAAACCTGTTTTTCTGAGTCATAATGATCTGTCACCTGTAGCAGGGGGGTGCCTGCCTGTGTATACCAGAGCTTGAATTGTGTTAAATCGATGCCAGAGGCATCCATCATTGCTTGTATAAAATCTTCGGTCGTAACCGCTTGCCCATCATAGCGAGAAAAGTACAAATCCATTGCCTTTCTAAAGTGCTCAGGACCTAATAAAGTTTTCACCATTCGGATAACTTCGGCACCTTTACTATAAACCGTAACGGTATAAAAATTACTGATTTCGATATAGTGATCTGGACGAATAGGATGAGCCATAGGGCCTGCATCTTGGGGGAACTGTCGATTTCGAATAAGATTAGCTTCCGCGATGCGATGTGCAATCCCAGAAACGGCTTCTTCCATAAAAGACTGCTCACGAAATACAGTGAGTCCTTCTTTTAGGGTGATCTGAAACCAATCCCTTACTGTAACCCGATTACCAGACCAATTGTGAAAATACTCATGCCCTATCACCGATTCAACATTGAGATAATCTTCATCGGTAGCTGTTTCGGATTTAGCTAGGATATAGGCATCATTAAAAATATTGAGACCTTTGTTTTCCATTGCTCCAAAGTTAAAGTCGTTTACCGCTACAATCATGTATTGGTCCAGGTCATATTCTCGGCCAAATGCTTTTTCATCCCATGCCATCGCACGCTTTAGGCAATCCATGGCATGAAATGCCTGATCTCTTTTTCCTTTTTCCACAAATACTTGTAGTTTGATTGAGCGTTTTGAGCTTGTGACAAAGGTATCTTCAACCACATCAAATTGTCCTGCAACTAACGCAAATAGATAGCAGGGTTTTAATGAAGGGTCTTCCCACTTGGCCCAATGACGACTATGGCTGAGCGTTTTGTAGTCAACCTGATTCCCATTTGAAAGCAAGGTAGGGTATTGATTTTGATCAGCAGACACTGTTGTAGTAAAGCGGGTGAGGACATCTGGCCGATCCGGGAAATAAGTAATACGTCGGAAACCATGAGATTCACATTGGGAAGTATAATTTCCACCGGACTGGTAGATCCCCATTAATTTGGTGTTTAGCTGAGGTTTGATTTCAACGGTAGTTTCAAGTTGAAAAGTTTTTGGCACCTTAAAAAGAATAAGCTGTTCCGGCGTGATTTGGTATCGATCCTGGGGCAGGAGGTGCCCATCGATGGCTATATTTTTTAAGCTGAGCTCCTCACCGTCTAGGATTAATGGCACATCATCAGAAACGCCTGGTTTTCTTTGTATGGCTAAAACAGCACTGACCAAGGCAATTTCTTCCTGAAGATCCACGTGCAGAAAAATGGAGTCTATTTGATAAGGAAACGGTTGGTAGTCTTTAAGATAAGTCGTTTTTGGGTTTTCTGACATGATTCATCCTGGCAATTTGAGAGTCAATACTTGGAGACTTATTATGCAAGTATTTAGGGGCTGTCATCAACTTTCTGGTGAAAAAGGCAAAAAATATTTTGCAGATTCAGTACATTAGACCTTCGCAGTAGTTTCCAACTGCCGAATTTAGGATAATGAACAGAGGCAGAACTTTTTTCCTTTTTATTTAAAAAACTTGAAGCCTAAGCCTGCAAACAGTTTTAATCATTTTTTTGTTCAAATGATGGGATTTTGCTCTTTCGTTAACATTAGGCCTATTTGGGAGGGGTTCCTGCACAAATTGACGGGGTCATACAGCTAGAACTTAGAGGTTTAACTTCTAACAGAAACGCTTTACCTTGTTTACCCACAGTCAACTCAACATTATAAACAAATTTGTTAGAAGAAAGGTGTGAGTAATTGCTGTAAGCTTTTCCATCTTTAATTAGTTTATGCGGATTATAAGGGGCTTTTCTAATGATAGCGTTCCCGAGATTGCCTCCTACACCGCTGACACCTTGTGCTATACAAGAGACAACACCAGGTTCTCTCAGAACTTTCTGAGTATTTACCACCAACGTTTTTTTAAAATTTACTTCTGGGGCGATTTGTCCAATCTCAATATCATTTCTAGCCCCTGATATCTTACCGCACCTCAATTTTTTGATAGTAACTTCTTTATCACTCTGATTATTAACGTGAATATTAAATACAAATTGCGAGAAGGCCGCTAAACTTGTTATCGGAACTCCAAGTAAAGCTACAAAAACAATCGATATACATTTTAGATGATTATTTATTATTTTCATTTACAACACCTCCTTGATTTTATCAAAAAAAACTACTGTTGTTGATTATAGTAAATTTCCCGGTTCTGTCGCAAAAATTCTGACGAAACCTATTTGGAATTTGTTCGCATGGGGTCTCACAGCAAACTCAGTCTCGTTTTGCCAAGGTAAAGGCGACATGGCTCCGTTGCAAAAAAGGCTGTGTTAAACTTTTCCCTTTGCAAGGAGTATAGAGATGACTTCAAATTATGGAAATTCGTTTAAATGGCGCCCTTTTCAAGGTTGAGCGATTCTGAAATGCGTGCGTTGGTACTGCAAATATGGCATTAGCTACCGTGATTTAGAAGAAATGATGGGTGAACGTGGTTTCTGCATTGATCATACGACGCTTTATCACTGGCTACAGACCTATGCGCCTGAACTTAAAAAGCGGGTTGAATGGTATCAACGCCAGTATTGCTTTGCCTGGTTCTTGGATGAAACCTACGTCAACGAGAAAGGGCAATGGAAGTATCTCTATTGCGCCGTTGATGAGCAAGGCAGCACCTTAGATTTTTACTTGTCCCATAAGCGCAACAAGAAAGCTGCCAAATGATTTTTGAATAAACTCCTGCAAAAACTGAGCACTTTTTTATCGAAAAGCATTGACTCATTTAAGCTTTTCTTAAGGGAAATTTGCTACGCTTCATCGCAAGCAACCAGTTGATTCAAATATGTTTATAAAAGAATTTTTTTTTCTTCTACTCTGTTCGGTCTGTGCTTTCGCTTATGCAAAACCGTGGGTTGAGTGGAACCCTAAGTCAAGGTTTCCTTTTTCTTCATCAGGCCAGATTAATCATCATCTTTGGAAGTTACTGCCTTACCATGAATCACAGAAAGCCCGCGCAAACTGTGGAATAGCAGCGTCAGTTGCAGCGCTCAATTCATTAGCACAACCCAATTCTCCTAAATTTTTGGGGATGAAGCTTCACAATCGCCAACCCATCTACAATCAGTCTAATTTCTTTTCCTCACAAGTTAAAAGAATTGTTAAGCAAAATGTTGTGGAGCAACAAGGGATCTCTCTTTTTCAGCTCAGAAAAGCATTAAAAACCTATCGATGGTTAAACGTTTATCCTTACGAAGGACCCAAACTCTCTCATACCCAGCTTCGCAAGGTGTTAATTTCATCCTTGAAAAATCCTAACCGCCGTGTTTTAGGCTTGTTTGACAGGCGTGTGTTGCAACAAAAGGGAACAGGGCATTGGTCTCCCATTGCTGCGTATGATAAAAAGTCTGATGCTTTTTTGGTACTGGATGTCGCAAAATTTAAATATCGCCCTTTCTGGGTGAAGGCAAATGCGCTTTTTAAGTCCATGCAAACCTATTATGGCCATCAGCCCAGAGGTATGTTAGTGATTGAAAAGGTTCAGATTCAGTAGGTTTTGGGTAGTGAGTTCACGGTATGATAAGCTAGGTCCCTAAAATTTGATAGGGACGTTGCCTAACTTTTTCAGCTAAAAGAGTATTATTGCAGATTTATTGTAAAATTTCCTGAAAATGGACCGCGTTTTAATCTAACTCGGTAATAATTTCCACACTGTTGAGTACCATGATGTTCTATCTTGCTTTTATTTTTATTAAAGATAAAAGTACATGTTCCTCCTGTATCATGGTTCCTGAATGCTACACCAAACCGATTGCCATTTAATTTAACAACACATTGATAGTGCTTTTTTCTAGGAGAAAAACCACAGGCACTGGCATTTGCCTTCCCTATTTTGTGAGAAAACTCTAAGGGAGAGCTATGTTTTATATTAATATTCAAGTTGACAGGATATTGTGAAGTAGCCAAAGCTGTGCTAGCAATGCTAAAGGTAAGAATTAAAGAAGTTAAAAGGCTTTTTTTATTGTTTTTCATTGTTATTTCACCTCAAATGATCCAGCATTTTAATTGATTTTTAAGTAAAGATCAATAGCTTGCGGTTTGCGCCGGAGGTGCGTGATGACCATTAGGTATGGGTATGCCTGGATCTTGCCATCAAGTTGCGGGACGTCGGCATGGTTGACTAAGCTGTGGAGTATCTAAAAAGTTTTTCCTGTTAGCTCGATTGCAACACTAGCATTTCCAGTTTCTTTTTGTTAACGTGTCACGGTCTTTTAGAAGACTTCTTAGAAGGTGTCTTCAATTCCATCTAACTCAAATCAAAAGTATTTAACGTATCCATGAACTCAATTGAAAGTGATTTTTATGCTGAAATGACCCGTAAAAATATTGGGGTTTATTCTAAGGAAGAGCAAATCAAGCTGCGAGACAGTAAGGTCATTATCTTTGGTCTTGGCGGGGTAGGTGGTATGGAGTCGATACTTTGCGCTAGATCAGGTATTGGGCATATTAGTGGTGTAGATCCTGATATCTTTGAAACTTCTAATATTAACCGGCAAATGTTAGCAATGGTGTCTTCTTTGCATCAACCTAAGAGCACAGTCACCGAAGCGCATTTGAAAGATATTAATCCGGAATTAAGCACCAGCTTTCATTCTGTCCGTGTGACAGAAGCAAATGTTCATGCGTTAGTGGAAGGGCATCACTTGGTGTTGGAGGCATTGGATGATATGCCATCAAGAATTGTAGTGCACCGAGCGGCGCAGGCGTTGGGCATTCCAAGCATATCCATGTCAGGTAGTCCTCCGCATCGAGGATTTGTTTCTACCTTTTTACCCGATGGCATTTCCTACGAAGCGGCGTTAAATATAAAAACTCAGGGTAAGACCATTTCTGATCCTGTGGTGACAGATTTTGTGCAGGATATCAAAAAGAAACGAGCGCAATATTCTGTAGGTCGAGGTGCACCTCAGTCATGGGCCGATGATTTTTGTACAGGCAAAGCAGGGTGGATTATTACGCCGATTCGGGCGTCATTAATTGCGTCATTTAGCTGTCATGAGGCGATCCAGGTTTTAATAGGACGTTCTCCACTTGCGATTGCGCCTAAAGGCATTTTGATTGATATGGATAATTTAACGAGCCCTGTTTCTGTCATTAACCCTGAAAAGGGTTATTGGGAAGCTTTTGAAATTTAGTAAACATAATGACCAAAATAGGAGACAGCATATGAGCGATAGAATCGACGAGATTTTTATCAGAAATTATGGGGTGATTGATGAGGCGGAGCAAAACAGGTTAACACAAGCCAAAGTCACAGTAGTTGGTGCAGGAGGTGTTGGGGGCATTACGTTAATTAATTTGGCGCGAATGGGGGTTGGGAATGTGCATGTGATTGATATGGATGTGTTTGAGCACAGCAACTTGAATCGCCAAATGCTCTCCGGAATATCCCGGATTGGTCAACTAAAAGCTGAGTGTGCTCAAGAATCCTTATTGGATATCAATCCCAATATGAATGTGACACACTCCACCGATAAATTAACCGAAGACAATGCAGAGCGCGTTTTTCAAGGATCAGATGTGATCATTGACGCGACGGATAACTTAGTTTCTCGTGTCATCATTCATAGAGCTGCTCAAAAAATCAACATTCCTTCGGTTTGGATTGCGGTGACACCTCCTTTTAGAGGCGGAGTGATGACTTTTTCTCATGAAACGCCGCCTTACGAATTGGTATTAAGACATCCTTCTTACGAAAAAGCATTAACGGAAGAGGTTAAGCAGGAAATTACGGACATTAAAAACAACCGGGCGAAGAACTCGGTAAAATTTGGTGCATTGAGTGATTGGGCAGAAGCCTTTGTTGATGGTAAGGCGCCATGGGCAGTGTTATGTCCGGTTGCAAATATCGTTGGTCTACTTGCAAGTTTTGAAGCATTTAAATTGATTGTTAAGCGCGATTCATTAAAGCCGGCTTTCGCACCCAATTTGGTTAAAGTGGATCTTGCAAACGAAAAAATGGTAGAAGTTCAAACGCCAGTAGATGGAAGCTGGGATAATGGGTATTTATAAGGGGTTCTTTTTTATCATCTGTTTGCTGCTCTGCAAGATCAGTTTTGCAGTGCATGATGTCCAAACGGAAACCTACGATATTCCTTTTCAACAGGGTTTGAACATCCATTTAAAGGAAAAAAAGTTGGCTCAGACCCATGGCAAAGTCATTCTATTGATTAATCCATTAAGTATCCCTTCACTAGAAGCATTTGATGTGAAGGGGTACTCTTTGATGAATGAACTGGCTCAACAAGGTTTTGATGTTTGGGGGATTGACTTTATTGGTCAGGGAAAATCTTCGTTTCCTCCAGAAATGCAAAAAGATCCGGCGCCTACAGGCCTGTTACCATTGCAAGCACATGATGCTGTGCCTCAATTAGCGGCTGCGATTGAATTTATACGAAACAAAACGAAGGCTCAAACCATTGCATTGCTGGGTTGGTCCTGGGGCTCCATTGTGGCAGCTATGTATGCAGCTGAAAATCCAACGGCAGTAGATCACCTAGTCTTGCATGGTGCGATGCATGCTTTTCCCATGACAGCTGCTTTACAAAAGCAATTTCTTCAGCCTTATCGTGCATCGGATCAGTCCTTTAATAAAAAACTGCCAGCCTATCAAAACGTTCCCTGGAAAATGATTGAGTCGCATTGGAAGCGCATGACGATGGGGAATGATACCATCATATCGCAAGCAGCGCTGAATGCTGTGGGTGATGCTTATCAAAAAATTGATCCGAATCCTAAGGTAAAACATACATTACGTCGACCCATGGGGCCGATGAAAGATCTGTTTTTGATATGGAATAACCAGCCGATCTATCCGATTGATCGCATAACCTCTCCGACGCTAGTGATTTATGGTGATCAAGATATCTTTATTGATAAAGCGTTGTATTCAAAATTGACGCATGCAAACATAAAAAAAGAAGTTGTGTTGAAAGAAGCGACACATTGGGTGATGTATGAAAAAGCGAGGACGCAATTTATTCATGAAATTCTGCAATTTTTAGACCAATAACTAAAGGTGTAACAACGCTTGAAAACCATCACACTGTTAGACGCTACCTTGCGCGAAGGCGAACAAGCCTTAGGGATTTGTTTTTCACTTGACGAAAAAATTGCATTGGCATCAAAATTAAAAGACTTTGGTGTCTCTCTCATAGAAATTGGTCATCCTGGCATTTCCGAAACGGAAACAGAAATATGCAAAGCCATTTGTGAACAGGTGCCTGGGGTAGATTTTCTGGTACATGCTCGAGCGTGTGAGGCAGACGTTTTGGCGGCAGCCCAGTCAAAAGCACAATGGATAGGCATTTGGGCCTCTTATAATGAAGTTTCGTTGGCTGCTAAATTTAGCGAAAAGTCTCGAGAATGGATAAAGACACAAGTTCAGGAAGCCATTTCACTTGCAAAAAAATCCCATTTAAAAGTACGATTTACCATCGAAGATGCTTCTAGAACCGAGCTTCACTGGATTCAGGAACTTGGATTGGCGGCTGTGGGTGCAGGGGCTGATAGAATTAGCCTGGCAGATACGGTTGGTGCCTGGCATCCGCAACAATGTCATAAGGTTGTCAAATATGCTGTCGAAAATTTTTCGGCAGAAATTGAAGTGCATCTGCATAATGATCTCGGATTGGCGCATGCCAATGCGATTTCAGCTATCGAAGCGGGTGCATCTGTCATTGATGTTTCTGTCTTGGGTGTAGGAGAGCGGGCTGGGATTTGTGATTTGTTTGCCATGAGCACAGCGTTAGAAAAATTTTATGGTGTATCTCACTACCATTTCCCGCTTGCAGCGGAGCTTTCCCGTATGTTAACGAAAGTTGGGGCATTTACCTGTGCACCTCATCATCCCATTGTCGGTAAAAATGTATTTACGCATGTTTCCCGCTATCACATCAAAGCCGTAGAAAAACATCCTGAAGCGTATGAATTTTTAAATCCAGAAACTTATGGTGTCCAAAGGAAAAATGTTTTAAATACATTAGCGCGTAGTAACCAAAAAAGATTTTCCAATGCGTTACAAGTAAAGCAGCCTTTTAAGAAAGGTGCATCCGAATTACGCTATCATCGTGATGGCGTTGGGCAGCGATGGGTTTTTATGGACAATCGGGTGGACCCTAGAAGCGCTGTTTATGTCATTGAGCGGATTTTTGATCAAGACTATAGTGACACTTACCAACCCCATGTGGACCCTCATACACATCACTGCGACAGTTTTTTTGTGTTTATGGGTAACTACCCTGATGGATCAGGTTTAGAGGTTGAAGTCACCTTTATCTCAGATGGCGTCAAGACGAGCAAAGTTTTTGAAAGCCCGGCTTCAATCGTGATTCCAGCAGGGGTTGCGCATACTTATGCTTATGTGAAAGGCATCGGAAGATTTTTAAATTTTGTATTATCACCCAATTATAATGAGAGTCTTTTATCTTAATTGGTTTGTAACTATTCAACCCATCGTTCCATCATCTCATCACCCCAAATAACGACTTCTCGCATCATCAACTATGTTGTTGGGTAAATTAACCGCCCCCCGTCATTGCGAGAAGCGAAGCGATGCGGTAATCCAGACTCAAATTTATTAAAGCCACATGAAGCTTGATTCTTCGATACAAGCTCTTGCCTGGGTTGCCATGCCTCGTTCGCAATGACGAATGAACAGTTTCACTGGTTTTAAGCCAATATTCTCCCCAATCAATTCACAATCAATATTGAAGTTACCGGGGGCTCATTTAACCGTTACCACGAAATAAATAATAACAAGTTGATTAAACTGGAGTTTTTAATAAATCTTTAATGTTGTTTTTTTATTCTAGTTATTCCTATGACTTTAATAATTAAAAATAATAACAATGAGACAATTTACTGAAAAACAACCCTCCTTATTAGACATTGCTAAACAAGCAAAAGATCAAGCAACATTATTAGCTCCCTATAGTTCCAACAAATCTAGAAATACAGCCACAAATTTTCATCGAGAGTTTCTGGTCAATGCGTTACGCACAAGAAAAGATGAGGAAGGCATCCGTGATACTGTTTTGAGCTGGGATTTTGGTATTGAGAATGAGACTGTCTCTCAGAAATTTGGAAGAGGCTGGGTTAATATAAATAACCTAAACGCGATTCCTTTTTTTAATAGGAGAAACCCTTCTTTGGATAATATCCATTCTTATCTTCAAAATAACCCCACCAGAGGTGAAAAAGAATGGCATAAGGATGGCCATTTTGTATCGGACATTGAATTCGTAGAATTTATTGCAAAAGCATCGGTCAAGGCAGGCATTGGGAATTGTTATGAGCAAAGTGCCATAGCTTTTTGCTTATTACTAGAACACTTTGAAGAAACAGACATCTCGATAGAGTGGGTAGGAGTTGATAATGACCAAGGAGGTGATCATCAGTTTATTATTGCTAACAGGGATCCTCGCACTGACATTCGTGACCTGAGTACTTACAATGAAGATGCTATAATAATAGACCCCTGGTTTAATGCCTGCTTCCTTGTTGGATCTTATGTTGCACCTAATACTCGAGCGTCACTTTGTAAGGAATATATTGCTTGTCATCAGTATGATATTGAAGTAGAGGCTCAAAGTTATATAGGTTCGGGGCATAGTGATCGGTGGATAGAACATAGAAACGAAAAAAATGAACCTGTTAATTTTTCTGAATGGGTTAACGAAAATCAAATACAAAAACAACCCATTCCCTGGTTTAATGTGTAAAAGTGGGTTCTGGAAGATTTCTTGGGTACTCTCATTGAGTATTTGAGAGAATCTTATAACTTTTCGTGTTTTTGCAACAGAACCAGAATTTCTATTTGTTCATATTTTCTAGCTTTTATATATTAGCAGAACATCCTGGAAAAGAAATTTGCATCTCTTGAAGGTTGCTTTCTGGTTCATTATTAATCGAGGTGTTTTTTGGGTCAAAATAAGCAACTTCTTTTGCATTATGGTGGTTGCTTGCAGTTGGTTCTTTATTGTCCACTGGGAGTAGGTTGGCTTGATTGTCGTTAAAAATTTGGTTGCGATTATCTTGCTGAATAATTTGAACATAAGATAAGCCGTGATTGTTCAAATCTTCATCATTAGTTGCAAGATAAGCAACGCTTCCTATTGTTTCTATCACATGTAAACTATGGTTTCTGTCCATCACAGTGGATAATTTATTTATAAACAAGCCAAACAAAAACATAGAAAAATATGTTATTGGAAGATTGAATAAGTGAAGAAGTGAACCACTCTCTCCGGCAAACATTCTTAGTATTCCGAGTGTACTTGAAATCACGAATGCTGAATAATATAAATTTAACGCTCGACGAGAACCAAAAAATACATAAAGTAAATCTAAACCTACATTTTGCCGTTCTATCGTTCTACCTTTGAAATGCTCCCAAATATTTAATCGCTATGTTAAGCTAAATATTTGGAGAAAAAAGATGAGCAGACAACAATACCCTGGGGCTAAAAAATTTCGTGTTGCATTAGAGGCAATTAAGGGAAAAGAAACCCTTGCAAGTCTAAGTGCCAAGCATGGAATAGCTCCGACGATGATATCGAAATGGAAAAGAGAACTACTTGAAAGAGGCAGTGAACTCTTTGAAAAAGGTTACAAACCAGCGGATGTCCGCTTAGAACATGAACGAGATCAATTGCTTAAAAAAGTAGGTGAATTGAGCCTGGAGGTAGACTACCTAAAAAAGGCATACGCGAGCATCTAACGTCAAAAGAACGTCGGTTGCTCGTGAATCCAAATTTAGAGATATCGGTCTCCCGTCAATGTCAGTTGCTGGGTGTAGAGCGGAGTGGTCTTTATTATAAGCCTGTAGCGAGGGTGGATGATACGGTGCTGATGAACCGCATTTATGATATTTGGTATAAGCAACCCCACTTTGGTTATCGTCGGGTTACTAAGGTATTAAAGCGAGAAGGCATGCTGATTAATCGTAAAAAAGTAAAACGGTTGATGGACATGATGGGCTTAAAAGCGATTTATCCAGGCCCTAACACCTCCTTAAAAAAAGAAGAACATGAAGTTTATGATTACCTGCTTGATGGACTCTATATAAACCGCGCTAACCAGGCTTGGCAAGTGGATATCACGTATATCCGGACACGAAAAGGATTTGCGTATTTAACGGCCTTGATAGATGTCTATAGTCGCTATATTGTGGGTTGGTCTTTATCAAATACAATGGATACGGGTTTTTGTTTAGAGGCATTAAGCCGAGGTCTGGAGGAGGGAAAGCCAGAGATCATCAACTCAGATCAAGGCGCTCAGTTTACCTCTGAGTTGTGGACAAATGTCTTAAAAGGCCAGAATATTAAAATCAGTATGACTGGTAAAGGCAGGTGTCTGGATAATGTGTACATTGAACGTTTTTGGCGGTCAATCAAGCATGAAAAGATAAAATTATCTGAATTTGATGACATTCATGAACTTGAACATTTGATTGCTGAATATGTTCAGCATTATAATCATGAGCGACCTCATCAGGCGTTGGGAGAATTAACTCCCCATGAGGCGTTTATTCAGACAAAAATTATTTCTTAATTTAGGACGTTTTTTGTCGGAACCGAAGGGAGCATTTCACGGCTTCAATCGTGATTCCAGCAGGGGTTGCGCATACTTATGCTTATGTGAAAGGCATCGGAAGATTTTTAAATTTTGTGTTATCACCTAATTATAATGAGAGTCTTTTACATTACGAAAACTAGGAAACGTGCTTAAAGATTTTTTCGACTGCAAAAAAAGAGCGAAATGGGTCAAATTTCATCTGTTTCATTTGCATAAAAAATAATATTCCATAAAATTTCAAATAATTAAGTAAATGAGGATTTTAAAATGAGAGAAAATAGCGATAAAAAATATAAAGAAGCGAAAGCTAAACGTGATAAATGTACACAAATTCTAGTGGAGAGGGAGAAATTTTTTTCAAAGAGGAATACATTTTCTCAACTCCTGAAAGACATTAAATCTCCTGAATTTCGTAAAGATGTTTATGAAGAAGTTTCGTCTTTCTTCAGAAAATCTCCCCAAAAACCACGCTATCATAGACTTGTAGTTTTGGACATTTCAGACGCATTTACAGACGCTTTTTGGAATTTGGATGGCAAAAATATAGATTATAAAGAGAAAGTGGAGGAGGCGATAAGAAAGCCTGAATTTTATGATGTATGGCAAGAACAAGAAGGTATAGCGTTAGAACGAAATAAAGGCTTAGATTTATTTTATGTGATTTTTGGCTCTAGTATGGCGTTAAATTTAAATTATTCAGCGTTCGTGTATACATTTTCATTCGCAAGTATACTCTCAATACTAACAATGTTTGCCGGAGAGAATGGTTCATTTCCTCTACACTTATTTAATCTTCCAATAGCATATTTTTTTATGTTTTTGTTTGGCTTGTTTATAAATAAATTATCCATTGAGATGGAAAGAAAGCATGATCTATATCTGATAGAAACAATAGGAAATGTTGCTTATCTTGCTACTAATGATGAAGATTTGAACTGTCATGGCTTATCTTATATTCAAATTATTCAAAAAGATAATAGCAACCAGGTTTTTAACGACAATCAAGCCAACTTGCTCCAAGTGGACAATAAAGAGCCAACTGCAAGCGACCATGATGCTCAAAAAGAAGTTGCTTATTTTGACCAAAAAAATGCCTCGATTAATAATGAGAAAGAAAGCAACATTCAGGAGATGCAAATCTCTTTTTCAGGATATTCTGCTAATACATAAAAGGTAAGGAATATGAACAAAGCCGCTCTTTTTTCAACTGATTAATTTAGGGTTTAAAGTTAGAAATCTCCGCACGCGATGGAGGGGGAGGATCGCGATACTCCCCCTCTGGTCACCGCCGTAGTTTCAAACTCCGGCGGTGATACTGATTTGATTCAAAAAAAAATTGAGGACACACCCTAGTACCCTGATTTTATTAGGAAGTTATAGCTTAACGACAGCCTTTTGCATAAGTGCCTGGTGCTGCTTCTAATGCTGGAAGTTGTCCTTTCCCGGGTATTCTTGCTGCTACTGAGTTTCCGCTATGCCGCCTCATCCATTTTTCCCAGTGATTCCACCAGGAACCTTCATTGCGTTTTGCATTTTTAATAAAAATATCTGGATGCTTAACTTTCCGTTTTTCGGTGTAATAGTAATATTTATTTTTTCCAGGCGAGTTAATGACACCCATCACATGTCCTGAACCTGCGAGCACAAAGGTGGTTGGTCCTCCATGAAAGTGTCTTCCTAGATAGGTCGATTGCCAGGGAGCAATGTGATCCTGTTCAGCTGAAAGAAAGTAAACAGGAGTTTTTATGGCATTTAAGTGAATGGGGGTGCCTGCTAACTCAATTCCACCTGGTTCGACTAGCCGGTTATGCAGATACATATTGCGCAAATAAAATCGATGCATTGCTGCAGGCAAGTGTGTCGAGTCAGCATTCCAGAATAGAATGTCCATTGGCATGGGTGCTTTGCCTTCCAGATAATGCTTAACATAGTAGGTCCAGATTAAATCATTGGCCCGTAAACTGCCAAATAAATGAGCCATGGTTTGACCATCTAGAAATCCTTGTTTTTCCATAATAGTTTCAAGGGCTTGCAGCTGTTTTTCATCAATAAAAACGCCCAGGTCTCCTGGGTCAGAAAAATCTAACAAGGTGGTTAAATAGGTTGCACTGGTAATACGGTTTTGTTGCTGGTGATGGGTCAGGTAACTTAAGGTACAGCCGAGTAGGGTGCCGCCGATACAGTAACCTACTGCATTTACTTCCTGTTCACCGGTTGCTTGCTCAATGGCGGTTAATGCAGCAATAGGCCCCTCTAGTAAATAATCTTCAAAATCTTTGTTTGCATAAGAAGCGTTGGGGTTTATCCAGGAAATGATAAAAACTGTATATCCTTGCTGAACTAACCAGTTCACCATGGACTGTTTAGGATTGATATCCAAGATATAATATTTATTGATCCAGGGAGGAATGATTAACAAGGGCTTCTGATATACTTGAGTCGTTTGTGGGGTATATTGAATTAACTGCATTAAATCATTTTGATAAATGACTTTTCCTGGTGTTGTCGCAATATTTTCACCGACTTTAAAAGCAGTGAGATCTGTCATAGAGATTTGAAGTTTGCCGTCGCTCCGATCAATATCTTCAATAAAACGATCTAACCCTTGGATAATATTTTCACCTTGAGTTTGGAAGGTAATTTGTAGGAGATCTGGGTTTGTGATGAAAAAATGTCCGGGTGAGATAGCATCTAAAAATTGCTTAATATAAAAACGCAACTTTCTTTCGGTTTCTCGGTCTAGTCCCTGTATTTGAGTGATTTGTTGCTCAATTTGTTGGCAGATCAGTAAATAATGTTGATGCAGCCAACGATAAAGCGGGTGATTTTTCCAGAGGTCTGAATTAAATCGTCGATCCGGCTTGTCATAAGTTTCTGGCGCCTTTCCTAAAGCAATGCTGCTTAACAGGTCGCTGACTGCCTGGGTGTAGGCCTGATAGTTTTCACTAACCTGTTGAAAATCAAAAGACGCCTGTTTTAGTACAGTTTGAAGTAAATCAAAAGCGGGTGCCCAGACTTGGGCTGTATCATGCGCCCAATTTTTTTGCAAGTAAACCTGGTAGAGGGTTTGCATTCGATTACTGAAGCGGGAAAAAAAATGGGTCCAGGCGATTTGATCTAAAGCTTCGTTGGCGTTGTATTCCATGGTATCCATGTGGTTTAGCTAGGACAAAGAAATATTGTAACCATTCGCCGCCTTTTAGGAAAGAGTATCACGAAGAGTTTTTTCCCTAAATCAAAAGAAATTTGGCTGCTGATTGATTTCCTCGCTCTGCCCTTGCTTAACTTCATCGATATGACTGTTTTGTTTATTTAAGTTGGCAGTATTCAAGAAATTAGGATCAAAAACAATGGATAATGAGGCGCCTTTATCTTCGTCTTCGCCTTGTAAGCCAAAGAAAAGCAGATAAGCTTGTAACGTAGAAAGGGTATCACTCGAGAGAAATGCATTAGTCGGCAAAACTTTAAAACTTTTTAATCTATCAACTACAGAGTCCTGAAATTGAGTATCAGTGTCGTTAATGGTATTGAGCAAAAAATGTATTAGAAGTTGGTTTAGATTTTTAGACCAAATGGAATTTTTAGAGATATTTGAAAGCAAATTAAATAAGGTTTCAATCCCTTCCTCTCTGCTGGTGTCTTCATTTTCTTGAACGTTACAAAAAATCAAACGGTTTATTTCATTTGCCAAAACAAAAAATAAACCCTCTTTTAGCGGTAAACAGGGTGTTTGTTCAATAAAATGAATCAATGTGGATTGATCAAATTTGTCAATGCTAAAAAAGGCAACAACAAGGTTTTTAAACTGCTCAACTTGAGCTTCTTCTGAAAAGTTAAACTGAAAGTTTTCAGGAAGATCTTTAAGACATTGAGTAAGGTTTTCAATCTGATCGATTTTTTCAAAAATGATAAAGAGCAAGGTGTAATTCTTATTTATTAGGATTAGATCTAGCAAAGAATAGAAGGTGCAATTCTTAGTTAGGATTAGATGTTGCAAAGAATTGAATGTAGGAGGATTATCTACAAGGTGATTGATGTTAATAAGTGTAGAAGTGGCATTGAGGTTGATCGGTTCAGATGGATTTTGCTTTTGGGCGAGTATTTTTAGAAGCTCCCATTGATGGTTGGTTGCTAACAGGCATGCTAATGAGATGCCTTTGTTGAAATTATTTTTGTATGTAGGGGCGGCATTGAGATTAATTGTTTCATCTGGATTTTGGACGATTATTTGTTGTAGCAATTCCCATTGACTGTGGAATGCTAACATCCATGCTAATGAAGCGCCTTTGTTGAAATTATTTTCGTATGTAGGGGCGGCATTGAGATTAATTGTTTCATCTGGGTTTTGGACGAGTATTTGTTGTAGCAATTCCCATTGACTGTGGAATGCTAACATCCATGCTAATGAAGCGCCTTTTTTGGTATTATCTTTGTGTGTAGGGGCGGCATTGAGATTAATTGTTTCATCTGGGTTTTGGACGATTATTTGTTGTAGCAATCCCCATTGACTGTGGAATGCTAACATCCATGCTAATGAAGCGCCTTTGTTGTTATGATTTTCGTATGTAGGGGCGGCATTGAGATTAATTGTTTCATCTGGATTTTGGACGATTATTTGTTGTAGCAATCCCCATTGACTGTGGAATGCTAACATCCATGCTAATGAAGCGCCTTTGTTGAAATTATTTTCGTATGTAGGGGCGGCATTGAGATTAATTGTTTCATCTGGATTTTGGACGATTATTTGTTGTAGCAATTCCCATTGACGGTCGAATGCTAATATCCATGCTAATGAGGAGCCTTTGTTGTTATGATTTTCGTGTGTAAAGGCGGCATTGAGATTAATTGTTTCATCTGGGTTTTGGACGATTATTTGTTGTAGCAATCCCCATTGACTGTGGAATGCTAACATCCATGCTAATGAAGCGCCTTTGTTGAAATTATTTTCGTATGTAGGGGCGGCATTGAGATTAATTGTTTCATCTGGGTTTTGGACGATTATTTGTTGTAGCAATTCCCATTGACTGTGGAATGCTAACATCCATGCTAATGAAGCGCCTTTTTTGGTATTATCTTTGTGTGTAGGGGCGGCATTGAGATTAATTGTTTCATCTGGGTTTTGGACGATTATTTGTTGTAGCAATCCCCACTGATGGCTGGCTGCTAAAATCCATGCTAATGAGATGCCTTTGTTGTTATCATTTTCGTGTGTAGGGGCGACATTGAGATTAACCGGCTCAGATGAGCTCTCAACTAATTGCTTCAATTCCTCCCATTGCCGGTTGACTGCGAGTGACCACTCAGTTGGATTTTGTTTCATTATGATTCTTCTTTATTATGATTATGCTATTTGCCTAAGTCAATGAATCATAACATAAGTTTTTATCACTAAGCCATTATGAATTTGTCAGATGCAACAACTTTATAATCCTAAATTAAACAGTTGAAAACGTAGCGAGAAGGACAAAGGTGCTGAAGATGTGAAAGATTTTTTATCTTTTTGGGCGAAAGCGTAGTCACCTCTACGGTGAGCCCAAAAAGATAAAAAATCTTTTGCAGATTCAGTGCATTAGTCCTTCGCAGTAGTTTTCAACTGATTAATTTAGGCTAATGGCTTAGCGATAACAAACAGGCAGGTCTTTACCCACTATTCTATACCAGGTACTGCCCTCCATTGACAGCAAGATTGGTGCCTGTGACAAACCCATTTTTTTCAGAAGCTAAAAAACCTACCGCACGAGCAATTTCATCTGGCCGACCTAATCTTCCAATTGGGATTTCCTCAATCACTTTTTTAAGCACTTTTGGGGGAACTGATTGCAACATGCTGGTTTCTACATAACCTGGGGAAACTGTGTTTACAGTAATGCCCTTTCTGGCAAGCTCCTGCGCCAAGCTTTTAGTGAATCCATGCATTCCTGCTTTAGCCGCGGCATAATTTGCTTGACCTAGCTGACCTTTCTGGCCGTTGATGGAGGAAATATTAATGATGCGCCCATAGCCTCTTTCTATCATGCCATTCACGACTTGTCTGGTCATATTGAAGACACCATCTAAGTTAGTTTGAAGCACAGATTGCCAAGCATCAAGCTCCATTTTATATAACTGAGCATCTTTTGTAATACCCGCATTATTCACCAGGATATCAATCCCTCCAAATCGGAGTTCAATATCATTTACCAAGTTAAGGCAAGACTCAAAATCGGCCACATCAACATAACTGACCAAAAATCGGTAGCCTTGTTCTCTTTGTTTTTTTACCCAGGATTCTGCCAAACTATGTTCTCGGCGGTACCCAACCACAACTTGTGCACCTTCATCCGCTAAGTGTCGACAGATTGCAGTGCCTATGCCGCCCATGCCTCCCGTAACTAAAGCGATTTTATTTCTCATGATAATTTCTCCAAAAGTACACTTCCGACTGTATAGCCAGCCCCAAAGGAACAAAGCACCCCAAGGTCACCTCTTTTTAAATCCTGGTGACTTTGAGTAAATGCAATCATCATGCCGGAAGCACCGGTATTTCCATATTCCTCAAGAATTAGTGGTAACTCATTTGGGTTAGGGTCGCGGCCTAATACATTCTTTGCAATGGCTTGATTCATATTAATATTTGCCTGATGTAGCCAAAGTCGTTTCAAATCATTGGGTGCAATCGATTTCTCAGATAAATGCGCTAAAATATGTTGAGAAGCTAAGGGAACAACTTCTTCTCGTACTTTTCTTCCATTTTGATGAAAGAGTTTTTCATCTGGATCTTTAGAATCTTTTTCGCAACGATTTAAAAAGCCAAAGTTATTTCGAATATTATTTGAAAACTGACTTTGTACCTTGCTGCCTAAAATGCGATAGCCATGCTTAGATTGGACGCTTGTTTCTTTTTCAATAATGGCAGCAGAGCATCCATCTCCAAAAATGAAATGGCTTCTTCGATCTTTAAAATTCAAATGGGCGGTATAAACTTCAGGATTTACAGTGAGTACACAACGAGCAGATTGGCTTAAGATAAGACTTTTCGCCATGTGTATGCCAAAGGAAGCTGAAGAGCAGGCGGCATTCATATCGTAAGCAAATCCGCGGATGCCCAGTGCTTCTTGTAATTCAATTGAAATTGCAGGATAAGGGCGTTGCATGCCAGAGCAGGCAACAATAACCGCATCAATATCTTGAGGTTTCTTTCCAGCTTGTGCCAAAGCCTCTTTGGCGGCATGAAAGGCCATTTCACACTGAATGGATAGCTCAGTATGCTTTCTTGCAGGAATGAGGGGGTGCATTATATCAGGATCTAAAATACCTCGCTTATCAATCACTCTTCGATTTTTGATGCCAGAGGCTTGTACAACAAACTTTGCACAAGACTCTTGAAGTGAGTCTTTCATGTTCTCACCCAAAGGCAAAGAAAGTTGTTGACCACGTCTTTTAACATGCTCGTTAAAAGAAGCTACAATTTCTTCAGTAGATACTGAATCTGATGGAACGAAATACCCTGTTCCACTTAAAGCGACACTCTCCATGTTGTTGTTTTCCCTTTGTTTTGGTTAATGATGAATCCTCAATGATGACACCTGTTTTGAACGTATCATCCCTTAAATTTTGCAAGAAAAATTTAAGGGGTGACACGTCCTAAGTTTAGTTCATGATTAGACATTTGCTATGTCTTTTTTGAATTTATTTTTGAAAGACGTAAGTGCCAGGGGCATCACACAGTACTTTATAGCCAGCCTGTGGTTTTCCAATAGCCGGTGCTTTTATTTTCCCACTGGAATGTTCTGTCAGCCATTTATGCCATGCGGGCCACCATGAACCCTGATAACTTTCGGCTTTTTCTACCCATTCTTCAGGAGACATCCTTCGATCTCCTTTTTTATGGAGTAACATTTGATAACGCCAATTGGGGTGACCAGGTTCGCTTACAATGCCTGAATTGTGCCCCCCGCTGGTCAGTACAAATTGAATTTCAGTTTTCATGTAGAAATGTACTTTGTATACAGAATGCCAGGGAGCTACGTGATCTTTAAGCGTTCCCACGGCAAAAATAGGAACATTGATGTCAAGTAAGGAAATATTTTTCCCATCTAGCCGATACTGGCCTTGTGCCAAATTATTTTCCATGAAAAATTGACGTAAATACTCTGAATGCATTTTGTAAGGTAATCGGGTTGTATCATTATCCCATGCTACTAAATCCCGAACAGGACTTCGCTTACCGATCAAATAATCATGAATCAAGCGTGACCAGATCAAATCGCTGGAGCGTAACATACTAAAAGCACCAGCCATTTTTGACCCATCTAGATACCCTTTCCCCCACATAATGTCTTCAAGGTAGGTAACCTGACTTTCATCAATAAAAAGCTGAAGCTCCCCAGCCTCTTCAAAATCAATTTCAGCTGCAAATAAAGTGATGGTCTTGATTCTGTCATCGTGTTCTTTTCCCATTGCGGCAGCAGCCATCATTAATAAAGTGCCGCCGATACAGTATCCTACGGTATGGATTTTTTGGTCTGGAATGATTTGCTCAATTGCATTCAAGGCGTTCATGATGCCTAAGTGTATATAATCTCCCAAGCCCAGGTCTCGATCTTCAGAGGTTGGGTTTCTCCAGGAGATTATAAAAACCGTATGACCATTTTTTACCAAGTAATTGACCAAGGAATTATGAGTGGAAAGATCGAGTATGTAATACTTCATGATCCATGCAGGGACGATTAAGATCGGTTCAGCATAAACATTTTGTGTTTTAGGCTGGTATTGGATCAACTCAATCAAGTGATTTCGATACACCACTTTACCAGGGGTGATTGCGATATTTTCTCCCACTTTAAACTGTTCGGTGCCTGCCGGAGGTTCTTTGTTCAGGTAGCGAATCACATCTTCCTGCCAATTGTTAAAACCATTTAAAAAATTCAAACCCATTTGCTCAAAGGTGTTTTGTATGACCTCTGGGTTGCTCCATGGAAAATTAGAGGGGGCAACCGTATCCAGTATTTGACGAGCAATAAAATTCATAAGATTTTCATGGTGTTTAGAAACACCTCGAACACCTTTTGTCAAATTATCCCAGAAGCGTTCATTCAGTAAAAAAAATTGTGAATAGAGGTTAAATGGTGGATTGCTCCAAAGTTCATTCTGAAAGCGCTTATCTCCTTTGCGTGACTCAAGACAAGGTTTGCAAGATTTGCCATGAATAAATTCCAATGCATAGAGTACAAAGCGTAAATAATCTTCTAGTGTTTTACTCAGGACTTCCATTTGTTTTGCAGGGGAAATGGCTAGATGAGAAAGCCAGTCAAAATACGCAATAATCGCAGTTGCAGGAGATAGCCAGCCGGCCCATTGACCCATTTGGGCATGAATCATTCGATCATAGTATTCATTTTCATAACGTACTCCACTGGACGGTTTGTCTGAAAAATCTGAAGGAGGTTTGTGCAACTGAACGACTGGATTTTTATTTTGCGTTTGCTTTGTTTTACTCATTCTTGATATTCCTTTTTCTAAGATAATGTCCCTTTTTGAAACGTCTTACATCCAAAATTTTAAATATAGCAGCAATCGGCCAATTATTCTTTGATAGATAGGTCGTTTGATCCAGTTTTCCATTTGGATTTCAGTGGCATGTTCCAAATCAGTCAAGAATTGATGCTCTATTTGAAGTTTGGTGTCTGGTTTTTGAATATTGACATCTACCTCTAGATCATGAAGTAAACTTCGGTGATTTAGGTTCGTTGAACCTACAGTCATCCAGTGATCCAGAATGAGGATCTTTGTATGTAACATGCTGGGCACATATTCAAAAATACGCACACCAGCTTTCAGCAAGCTCTCATAAAAAATGGAAGAAGCCCAAGGCATGACAAACACGTCTGATTTTTGAGGTAACAAAATACGAACATCAACTTGCTTGCGTGCAGCCTCTTTCACTTTTCGAAGTAAGAAACCATCTGGCATAAAGTATGCATTACTAATCCAGATACGTTGCTCGCAATGACGGATTCGCTTCAACAAATTTTTATAAAGAATGCGGCGTCGATTCCATGAATAATTGAGTCGAAAAATAGGGTCGCCATTCATATGATGAAAAATATCCTTAACTTTTTCTTTAATGGTACGATGTTCCCAGGCTGCTTCAAAGGCCATTTTCAAGGGCGTTAAATCTGCATGGGTTAACCGGACCGCGGTGTCTCGCCAGTCTTTTCCGCCCTTTTTTAAGGGTAAATGGCACTGTGTGATATTGAAGCTTCCGACGTAGGCAATCTGATCATCAATCATACAAGTTTTTCGGTGATTTCTGGCGTTCATTTTTGATAGAAGATAAATCCCTTTTAATAAAAAGGGGAGTCGAATGACCGATTGTCCCCATTGCCAAATCCCCCAAGGATAGGGGTGAAAAATTCTCACCTCTATGTCTGGTAACTTAAGCTTCCTGGCAAGCCCTCCGCCTCCCCATAAGGGGGAGCCGGCGCCATCGATCAAGATCTGTATCTTTACGCCTCTGGAGGCAGCATCCACTAGGGCTTGTGCGATACGTTTGCCTACGAGATCTGAATCAAATATATAAGTTTCCAGTAGGATCGACTTTTCTGCCGATTGAATATCGGAAACAAGCGCATCAAAAAAATCCTCACCGTAGGTAAATATATCTTCTTGCATAGCCCCTCTAAGTTTCCAAAAACTGTGCTTCTAACTGTGTGATGATCGCATCCATTGAATCTTCGATAAAAATTGTATTCAAATCTTCACTCGATATGGTTTGATGCTGTTCCAGCAAAATTTCTTTAAAGTACTGTATCAGTGGTTTCCAAAAATCAGTCCCCACTAAAAAAATGGATAACTTTTTTTGCTTATTTTGAAGACAGACTAAAGCGGCCAAAAGTTCATCCAGTGTCCCAAATCCTCCTGGAAAAATCACCAACGCCTCACTGTACTGAATCAGTGCTGCTTGTCGCGTGATTAAAGAATCAAATGCTAGCCGTTGACTCAAGTAAGTATTAACAGGTTCTAGCGATTTTACATAGCAGCCTGCTACAAACCCGTTGACATCGTAAGCCCCTTGGCTGGCAGCTTCCATGATGCCATACCCGCCACCCGTTAAAATACAATATTTTTTTTGCGCCAACTGCTGGCTTAATTGATACGCTTTTTGGGCGTATACATTTTGTATTGAAAAACGCGAGGAACCTAGAATGGCGATACAGCGTTTCTTTTTGCGAAAAAACCACCAACGATGCAAGAGGGCAGAGATGCTTTGATAAATTTGAGAGAGGGGATGTTTATATTTCATTTTTTGTTGCAAAATGTAGGGTATATTTACATTTCATGTATTTTTTACAAATACATGAAATGTAAATATACCCTAAACAATAAGGGCAAATTTGCTTAAATCTCAACACTGATTGTATACTCTATCCCCATGAAATCAACGATTGAAACAACGATCCCTCCAAAAAAGCGTGGCATTTATCTGTTGCCGAACCTGCTGACATTAATGGCCCTGTTCTCAGGGTTTTATGCCATTGTGGCGGCAATGAGAGGCTCTTTTCAGGAAGCCGCCATTGCTATTTTTTTGGCCATGCTTTTTGATGGCCTGGATGGTCGAATTGCCAGAATGACACATACTCAAACTCAGTTTGGTGCAGAGTTGGACAGCTTGTCTGATATGGTTTGCTTTGGTGCTGCCCCTGGATTGGTTGCCTATAGCTGGGCGCTGGGTGATCTGGGTAAGATAGGATGGTTAGCTGCTTTTGTGTTTACCGCTGGAACTGCATTAAGGCTAGCTCGATTTAATACACAACCTAATAAACTCTCGGGGCGTTATTTTCAAGGTTTACCCTGTCCTGCTGCTGCGGCAACGATTGCTGCCCTGGTTTGGTTGTGTGATGATATGGGGATTGTAGGAGAAGGTATAGACTGGATAGTGGCAGCTTTTACCACCTTAATAGGGGTTTTTATGGTCAGTAATATTCGCTACCATAGCTTCAAAGATATTGACTTTAAAGGAAAAGTGCCTTTTGTGGCTATTTTGTTGACAGTGGTGTTACTCATTTTCATTGCGATTAATCCGCCTAGAGTACTTACAGCGATTTTCATTATTTACCTTTTGTCTGGACCTGTCTTAACTATTTGGCAACGTCTTGGAAAATCAAAAAAGCTTCCCCAAAAGTAGAGTTGCTCATTTAAATAGCATAGATAACGATATGAATACAAAAAAAAGTTTAGGCTTTTGGATGCTAACGGCCTTAGTGATTGGAAATATCATTGGTTCGGGTGTTTTCCTCCTCCCCTCTTCTTTAGCTCAATTTGGAACCATCAGTATTTTATCTTGGGTGATTACGGGCGTTGGTGCATTAGCATTAGCTTTGATTTTTGCTAGGTTAAGTCAAATGATTCCAAAAGTAGGCGGTCCTTACGCTTACTGTCACGCAGCTTTCGGAGATTTTATCGGATTTCAGATTGCTTATAACTACTGGACCGCGGTGTGGATTGGAAATGCAGCCATTATTACGGCCCTGTTAGGGTATTTGTCTTTCTTTTTCCCTCAAATAAGAGATCCCTGGTTAGCTTGCATTTTCAGTATTGGCTTGTTGTGGCTGCTGACTTTGGTCAATATCATTGGTGTCCGGACAGCAGGCATTGTTCAGCTTATTACCGCAATACTTAAATTGCTACCTTTGTTTGTTATCACATTCGTGGGCATTTTCTTCATAAAAAAAGGGAATCTTCTTCAATTTAATATCAGTGGTGTTTCGAACTGGCAAGCGATTACAGGGGCCATCCCACTTACGTTATGGGCTTTTATTGGTTTGGAGTCTGCAACCATACCGGCTGATGATGTAGAAAATCCGAAAAAAAATATCCCGCGAGCAACCATCTTTGGTACCTTGCTGGCGGCTGGAATTTATATTCTGTCAACCGTTGCGATTATGGGTATTATTCCACCGGAAGAACTGGCTAAATCCAATTTTCCATTTGCAGATGCAGCGAGTGCAATTTTTGGTAGCTGGGGTGCTGGCTTTATTGCCTTAGGTGCTGTAATTGCCTGCTTCGGTACGCTCAATGGTTGGCTATTAATACAAGGCCAGGTTCCAATGGCTGCAGCTCAAGATAATCTTTTTCCAAAAGTGTTTGGAAAAAAGAATAAATCAGGTGCGCCAGCATTGGGTTTGGTGATTTCCAGTTTGTTGGTTACCTTACTTTTGTTATTACGGTATGGTGCGAGTTTGGTTGACCAGTTTAGATTCATTGTAACATTGGCTGTGTTTTTTAATGCCATTCCTTATCTTTACACCGCTATTGCTGAAGTGCTGCTTTATTTTGAGCATCCTAAAAAATTTAATATCAAAAAGCTTTCGGTTGCTCTTCTCTTGGCTATAGTAGGGTTTACCTTCTCACTCTGGGCTTTATTAGGGTCAGAACACGAAGTGATTTACTATGGTTTCCTAATTTTTATTGGCAGTTTACCCATCTACTTATGGATGCGATATAAGTTTAAAACGTAAATACAACTTAAAAAATCTTGTGACGGCACCCCCTAAGAAAATCCTGGTAAACACATTTTAAAGCGCCATCAAGTTTTCGAGTTCTTCAAGATGTTCCTGTTCATCTCGAATTAAATCTTGAATGGTTTGATAGAGAATTGCATTGCTTGAAGGCACATTTTTAAAAAGCGCCAGATAATGCTCTATGGCCTCTTTTTCTTCTTCGATATTAATGCGTAACATGTCCTCTAGCGTATAAGCCGGTTTTAAATCTTTTGTGGATACCATCATGCTGGGTTCACCACCCAGCGCAACAATGCGCTCTCTCAACATTTCTGCATGACGAATCTCATCATGTGCAATTTCCCTGAGGCGAGCGGCAACGGTTTCGGCGTATGGACCTTTTATCATGGCCGCATGTGTATTGTAACGGATCGCACAAGCATGCTCCTGTTCCAAAATATGATTTAATCCATCAATCAATTGTGCGTTAGTTAGCATAGTCCTTATCTCCTAAGATTAATTGATGACACGCCCTAGTTACGATTAAATTTTGTGAGTACGTAATAAGTATATACATAAATCTGGATTTGGCAGTTGAAAACTACTGCGGAGGTCTAATGCACTGAATCTGCGAAAGTTGTACAGACAACTCAATTGGTAAAGGTGTGGTATTATCTTAATTGAGGCAGCAGTTTCCAACTGCCGAATGTAGGCTCATTTTTGAGCCTAAGCCGTAGAGCACGGTGTCGTTACGAGATTATTTACATATGTTGATCATTTTAGACCGGGATGGCGTGATTAATGTAGACTCTGAGGTCTATATAAAATCGCCCGAAGAGTGGATACCAATCCCAGGGAGCCTTGAGAAAATAGCGAAATTGAGTCAGCAGGGCTATAAAATTGCGATTGCTACAAATCAATCTGGTGTGGCTAGAGGTTTATTTGATGAAATGATACTGGCGTCTATTCATAAAAAATTGCAGGATGCTTTGAGTCAGTTGGGTGGTCATGTAGATTTGATTGTTTATTGTCCCCATCATCCAGATGAAGGTTGTGCCTGCCGTAAACCCAAGCCTGGGCTTTTGTTAAACATTGCACACTATTTTCAGTCAGACCTACGGAAAGCCTGGTTTGTAGGAGATTCTTTAGTGGACATTCAGGCGGCAAAGGCCGTTGGGTGTCAGGCAGTATTAGTGAAAACAGGTAAAGGCAAAAAGACATTAGATGCCCTGTTTGATCGAGAGGATATTTTGGTTTTTGAAGACCTAGCAAGTGTTTTATTCCCTGAGATTTGATTGTCGGGATTGTTTGCAACGCTTAGGTTTGTTAGATTAGCCCCAATAGAGGGGAGAGAGTAACGACTTAATCATACGAGTTGCTTAAGATGTCTACGTTAAAACCCACTGACTTGGCTGTGATCATCCCAGCATTTAATGAAGCGCGTACGATTAAAAGGATTGTTGAGCAATCCTTGCAGCATTCTCCTCATGTTATTGTAGTGGATGATGGATCAACAGATGAAACAGTGGCAATGTTGGAAGGACTGCCTGTCACCTTGATTCGTAATAATGAAAATAAAGGAAAAGGGTTTAGCTTATTGGTTGGGTTTGCAGAAGCGTTAGAAAAATCTGTAGAGGCAGTGATTACGCTTGATGCGGATGGGCAGCATAATCCTGAGGATATTGGGCGTTTAGCCAAGGCGGGTGCACAATATCCAGATCATTTTATTATTGGCGCCAGATTGAGAAACCAACAATTTTCTCCTCGCTACCGCTTAAGAGCAAATAAAGTTGCAGATTTTTTTATTTCTTTGGCAGCTAAGGCTTGGGTGCAGGATACTCAATCTGGGTTTCGCTTATACCCTGCTAATTTTCTCAAGCAACTGGATTTGGCAGCTCATCAAAACAAACGCTTTGTTCTGGAAAGTAGAATTGTTATAGAGGCTGCACATAGGGGATATCCTATTGCTATGCTGCCTATTGATGCTTACTATCCAGAGGGTGCGCGTGGCAGTCATTACAAATGGTTAGTGGATACTTTGCACATTGCTTTAATGATTTCTCAACAATTCCTAAAACGAGGGTTCGAGTTTCAGCGAGTTTATAAAATGTTACGAGAGAAAGATCAGCATCCAATGAAGATTTTAGAAAATTTGGAGGAATAAACCATGACTCGTCAATTCAAGGTGACTTTTTATGTGCCTGCATCTCACCTAGATCAGGTGAAAAATGCTTTATTTGATGTGGGAGGTGGAAAAGTGGGAAACTATGATCGTTGTGCATGGCAGACTTTGGGACAAGGTCAGTTTAGGGCTTTATCCGGCAGCCAACCATTCCTCGGTCAGAAAGGTCAGGTTGAGTTTGTAGAAGAATATTTGGTAGAAATGGTTTGTGATGAAGATTGTTTAAAGGCTTGTGTTTTTGCCTTGAAAGAGGCGCACCCCTATGAAACACCGGCTTATGCTGTATTAGCGCTAGAGCCTTCTGTCTGAGGTAGGGGGGGCTGGTTTTTCATGTCTCTAGAAGGTCTTCATCTTTTAATTACACGCCCTTTTCATCAGTCACAAACGTTATTGAGCGCAGTGACTGAGCGAGGTGGAAAAGCGACTTTATTTCCTGTGATTGAAATAAAGCCAGTTGATCAGCCAGAAATTTGGATAAATCAGCTGACAGCCTTAAAAACACAGGCTGATTTTTTTATTTTTGTCAGTGCAAATGCAGTAGCAGCTGTTTCCTCGCAGCTTAAAGATTCTAAGGTGCCGATTTTAGCTGTGGGCCCAGGCACAGAAGCCGCTTTAAAATCACATGGACTTTCTGTGCAAAATAAGCCAGATAGTATATATAGTACTCAAGGGCTGCTCATGCTTTCAGAATTGCAAGCTATTTCGGGGAAGTGTTTGGTGATTTTTTCAGGAGAGCAGGGTAAACCCTTACTGGCTGAAACTTTGAAAGAGAGGCATGCAGAAGTTTTTACCCTGGCTGTTTACCGTCGGGTATGTCCCATAGTGGACATTGCGCCTTTTTTGGAAAAATGGCAAAAAGAAAAGATCAATATGGTAATGAGTACAAGCCAGGAAAGTTTGAGAAACTGGTCGACATTAATTGGGCGCACGGGGCAGCAGATTTTTAAAAACATTCCGTTAATGGTCATTCATGCCGCCATGAAAGAAATGGCATTAAAACTCCAATTGGGAAGCCCGGTGTTAGTTGCTCAAGATGCAACAGATCATGCGATTTTAGAGCGGTTGGAAGCGTGGATAGAAGAGAGGAAAATAGATGAAAGAAGATAAAGGTCTACCGTCTCACACTGAGAATGCAGATAAAAAGCTTTCTCAGAAAACAGCGTCAAATGCCAGGAGCAAGAAAGGTTTTTTCGTGCTTGTTTGGATTCTTTTTTTTCTCGCTTTATTGGGTGTGATGGTTTGGAATCAAAGCCAACTAGAGACACTTAGAGAAGAGGTCAGTCTTCATTCGAAGCAAATTTCAAATATTCAAACCAAATGGGCACGGATGAAGCAGCAATATTTGTTAGAAAAAAAGCAGATTTTGAGCTTAATACAGCAAAAATCTATGGAGCATCGAGTGATCCAAACGGTCCACCCGCAAGTACAGAACACACTTTATTGGCTAAATTTGGCACAACAATATTTAAACTTACAAAATGTTAATTTAGCGATTCAAGCGTTACAGTCTGCACAAAGCCAGTTGGATGCGTTGAACAGAGGAGAAGAAACCCTTGCGTTGAAAGCCGCAATAGAAAAAGAAGTTCAGGTGCTCGAAACGATTAAAATGCCTCAATCAGACCAGATCATGGATCAACTTGCAGACCTGGCTGTTGAATCCAGTGCATTATCTGTAAAAAGAGGACTGCCTCAGCCTGAATCTAAATCAGAACGTTTTACAGAGCAGCAAAATTTATCGGGCTACAAGAAGTATTGGGAACGATTTAAACAAACTATGATTTCTCTATTCAGTAAAGCCATCGTTGTGCACCGCGAGCCAGTAGAAAGTACTGAGCACTTTGTCCCGATGAAGGCGTATTTAGTGAATCAAATGCAACTGCTGCTGCTTCGTGCGCAATGGGCTGTTTTTCAGCGGCAAGATGAAGCCTATCAGCAGAATATGACTCAATCTATTCAGTGGTTAAACCGTAATTTTGTTCAGGATTCAACTGCTCAGAAAATGCTGGTACAGCTGGAAAAACTGAAATCCAAGGTAATTGAGCCTGCATTACCAGATTTATCAAGGTTGCTTAAACAGGCAAGCCTTTTAGAGCTAACGAAACCTGTGCCAGCAAAAAGAGAAGAACCAGCAGAAAACTCAACGAAAAATACACCGACCAGTCCGATACAAACACAAAGGGTATTGTCATCATGAAGCGGTGGATATTTTATTTTTTTCTTTTGCTCTTTTCCATTTGGCTGGGTCTAAACATTCAGGCAGATCCAGGATCGATATTCATCCGCTATCGTCATTGGCAAATTGAAACGACATTATGGTTTGGATTATTGGGGCTCTTTATTTTTTGGTTTGTGCTCCATGAATTAGGCAGATTGCTAGGCAGCATCATTCATCTTCCAGAAGGTATTTCAAACTATTTTGATCGTCGATCAAAAAGACGTTCTCAGCAGGAGATGCTGAGAGGGTTTTCCTGCTTGTTGGAAAAAAGGGGTGGATCTGCAGAAAAGTATTTTGTAAAAGCAGCCCGACAGAACAATCTTCCGTTTATGAATTATTTGCTGGCAGCACAGGCTGCTCAAGTGGAAAATCGTGGTCAGCAGTGTGAACGTTACCTAAAGAAGGCTACTAAATATGCAAATGACTCTGATTTAAAAGAAGCGTTAGCTTTTTTTGAAATAGAGCAAGCGATGACGTCTGGAAAGGATGCGTTGGCCCTTACCCTGCTTGCGCCGCTTTACAAAAAAAGGTCCCGTGATCCTGTGTTGTTAAAATGGCTGAAAACAGTGTATTGGAAAACCCATGACTGGGAAGCTTTGTGGGAGCTATCACCAAAATTGAAAAAAGTGCTGCCTCAAATGGAGTTTCAAGCTATGCAAGGTCAGGTGGGTGAGGCGTTATTAAAGGAATGGATTATTCGAGGGAAATCTTTGAATGCCTTATTAGATTTTTGGAGGAAACTGCCAACTCAATGTCGGGCAATACCAGGTATTTTGCTTGCCTACATTGAAGGACTTTGCCATTACAACCTGGAAGTGGAAGCTGAAAAGGTGTTGATGTCAGCCATCAAACAGCATCCAGATAAAACATTGATTGCTTATTATGTTGATTTTAAGAGTGTGAAAAAGGAGCGGCAAATTGCTGTGCTGGAGTCTGCGCTTTCCAAACATCCGCAGGATCCAAACCTTTTGTTTTATCTGGGGCGCTGGTATAGCAAACAGCAATTATGGGGGAAGGCAGAGCATTATTTGATGGAAAGCCTTTCCATAGATGCGCATCAAAAACACGCGTGGTTTGAGTTGGGGCACTTATATTTACAGCTTGGGAATCAACAGAAAGCCCTGGATGCTTGGCTTAGAGCGTGTCGTCACGAGATTTTTTAGCCACAAACTGTGTATAGTGTGGCAAATTTTAAGCAAGTTTTCGTCACATATGCTTGATATGCTTCCTCAAACTTGCTTAAAATTTGCCGACACTACCCACCACAGCTTGTGGCTAAAAAATCTCGTGACGACACGCTCTAAAATAGGCAGCTAATACGATGAAAGGAATGATCTGGTTCAGGAATGATCTCCGTATAGAAGATAATCCTGCCTTATATGCAGCTACCTCAAAGGCAAAAGATGGGGTGATTGGCATTTATATCATGACGCCTGAGACGTGGCATCGGCATAAAAAATCGGCTTGTCAGGTGATGTTGATTTTAAAACACTTAAAAGCGCTGAGAGATGCTTTATTAACCCTGAATATTCCTTTGTGGGTGCGGGAGGTTAACGATTTTGCAGATGTGCCTGTCTTATTCGCATCCCTGGTTAAGAAACATGAGATAGAAGCTTTCTTTTTTAATCGGCAATATGAGTACGATGAAGCAAAGCGGGATCAAGCGGTATTAGCGACTTTAAAAAACTTAGGGTGTGCCTGTTACAATTTTGATGATCAAACGATTGTACCGCCAGGCGCATTGAAAACTCAAAATGGCTTGCCTTTTAAAGTGTTTACTCCCTTTAAGAAAGCCTGGCTATTATGGGTTGAGCAAGAAAAAACGTATCAAACTGGCCCAGCCGCAAAGCCGTTGAAATCTTTATGTGCAAAACCAGACCCGATCCCAACTCAGATAAAGGGGTTTCACAATACGGTAGACATTAGGGCCTGGCCTATCGGTGAAGCTGAAGTTTCTAAAAAGCTCACATCCTTTTGTGCACATCGCTTAGTGGATTATGCCAAAGCGCGAGATTATCCTGCATTGAATGCCACGAGCCAGCTTTCACCTTATTTAGCCATTGGGGTTTTGTCTCCTCGGCAATGTGTTCATGCTGTTTTAAAGGCACTGAAAGCAAGAGAGATTCAGGCCATTTATGATCATGAAGGCTATGAATGCTGGTTAAGTGAGCTGATTTGGCGAGAATTTTATCGACATATCCTTTATTTTTTCCCGCGGGTTAGTATGAATCAACCTTTTCAGAGGGTGACTCAGCGGTTGAAATGGCGAGATGATCCTTCTGGATTTAAGGATTGGTGTACAGGAAATACTGGCATTCCCCTGGTAGATGCTGCTATGCGTTGTTTAAATCAAACTGGATGGATGCATAATCGATTGCGTATGGTAACAGCCATGTTTTTAAGTAAAAATTTGTTTTTAGATTGGCGCCTAGGGGAAGCATACTTTATGGCGCATTTACTCGATGGGGATTTGGCTTCTAATAATGGAGGGTGGCAATGGAGTGCCTCCACAGGCACAGATGCTGTGCCCTATTTTCGAGTGTTTAATCCCGTTTTACAGAGTGAAAAATTCGATCCGCAGGGCACTTTTATTCGGCAATTTTGTCCTGAATTAGCAGACCTGGATCATCACACGATCCATTTTCCTTTTGAACGAGGGATAAAAGCAGGTGTTATTGAATACCCGAAACCTAGAGTGGATTTGAAACGTTCGAGATTATATGCTATCCAGCAATTTAAACAGTTATATTCAAAAGAAAAATGAAACCTACATATGATTATCCCCTGATGCTTTTAAAGCAATGGTTAGTAGAAGAGCAAAAATTGGGTGCGCCTAACCCACAGCAGGCCGTATTATCTACGGTAGCTTATGAGGAAATGGTTTCTTCTGCATTTCCCCATAGTCGAGTTGTTGCCATTCGTGAAATTACCTTAGAGAGTCTATTATTTTTTACTCAAACAGGTACACGAAAAGTTTCTGAGCTGCGTGCGAATCCAAATGGTGCGATGACTTTTTGGTTTGAGCTGTATCAGCGAGAAGTTGTATTGGAGGGTGTCGTTGAACCCTTATCAGAAGCTGAGAATCAATTTTATTGGGAAAGCTATCCGCGTGAAGCGCAGATCAGATTTTATAGCTATGCAGTAACATCTGCTCAACCGATTGCAAGCAAACAATTACTGGTAGAAAAAAAGGAAGCTCTAACAAAAATTTATACGGACAGAGAAATTCCTATGAGTCCTTTTTATTTAGGTTTCCGTTTCAACCCTGTAAAGCTGCTGTTTTATGCTTATCAGACAGATGTATTGTCTGATGTATTTGAGTATCGATACAAGGGTGGTGAGTGGCATCGACAGTTATTATCCCCTTAGAGACACCCCATCTTTGACTGGCAATAATTTATTGATTTATTTGATGAAATTGATTAGCCTGTTGAGGTGATTTTTTGTCTTCTAAATCACCCGCAATCTAAAATTAGAAAAGAGGAGAAATTTTTGTGCAAAATCCGAAAGAGATAACTAATGAAGTGTTAACATCAGCCCCTTTTATAGAAGAAGCTAAAAAGCAAAATATTCTAGGCATTTTATCGAGTCTTAATAGATTTTTTAATGAGAAAGCAACCCAGGCTACCGAGCATTTGAAGTTTGAACCTGTTAAAAAAGATAGCAATTCCCACCCTTTGGATATCCAAAGGGATGTTACTTATTTCAAGCCTAAAAAATCTGAACCCCTCACTGACAATGAACTAAAAGAAATATTAGAAAGATATCCGAGCTTATTAAGCATTGACTTAAGCTGGTGTAGGAATATCACAGATATTCCATTGACCCATTTTGAAAGTCTAAAAAGCATTAATTTAGAGGGATGCTATGAGCTCAAAAGTATTGCTTTTCCAGAAAACCTTAATACCCTTCAGTACATTAGTTTCAAAGAATGCGCAAGTATTGAGGAAATTTTTTTTGAGGGAGATTTTGAGTTAGTGGAAAACCTCAATTTAGATTGTTGTGTACTTGTCAGAGAGTTTACTTTCTTTGAAAGTCTTCCTAATTTAAGACATATTGATTTAACGGGGTGTAACCTATTTGAAAAAGGTGTTGAGGTTTTGAGCAAGCTTTGTAATTTGCAAAGTATGATCTTGAAGGAATGTGAAAACATCGATCATTCGCATTTAACAGAGGTACTGCCTGCGCTTAAACATCTTGAAGAGCTTGTATTACCTGAGGGGAGGGCATTCACTTCTAACACAGAAATTTTAGATTGGTGCAAGGAGCAAAGAAACTCACCTAATTTTATATAAAGAGGGTCATGCTTACCTAGCTTTGTGCGATAGGGGAGTCCAGAGGGGGCGTATCGCGATCCTCGCCCCCCTCTGGTTACCGTCGGAGTTTGCAATCTCGGCGTGATACGATACGGACTTGATCAATTAATTTTTGAATGCTACAGAAGCAATTCACTATAAAACAACCCGCTTCAGCTCTTCCATACTTGTTATCCCATTCCTCACCTTGATCAATCCGCTTTCCTTCAGCAGCAGGAAGCGTGTTTTTGCAACATAATGTTGAATGAAGGCAGCGGGATCCATTTCTAAAGCGGTTTTGTCTTTCCACTCTGCTGAAATTGGCAGTATTTCAAATATCCCGATTCTTCCATGATAGCCCTGGTTGCAATATTCACATCCCACTGCCTGGTATCCTTGAAGATGAGTGTGTTGAGCCGGTTGTTTACAAAAATCACAGAGCTTTCGAACCAATCTTTGGGAAATAACGAGTGTTAGGCTGCTTGCAATGTCATATGGGGAAACCCCTAGATGGATGAGCCTGGAAATGGAAGCAGAGGCACTATTTGTATGTAAGGTGGAAAAAACGAGATGTCCCGTTTGCGCTGCACGGAGCGTGATGTTTGCAGTTTCTTCATCGCGAATTTCACCTACCATCATAATATCAGGATCCTGACGAAGAAAGGCACGTAAGGTTTTGGCAAAGGTAAGGCCAATTTTGGGATGAATGGCGGTTTGATTAATACCTGATAACTCTATTTCTATAGGGTCTTCTATCGTTAAAATATTTTTCTCAGGGTGATGGATTTCGTGTAAGGCAGAATAGAGTGTCATGGTTTTTCCACTGCCTGTAGGGCCTGTGACCAAAATAAGACCTTGAGGTTGATGAATGGCGTGGTAAAACAGTGCTTTTTGTGTAGCCTCCATGCCTAAGTTTTCAAGAGAAAGCAAGGTTTGTTCTGTATTTAACAGCCGAATAACCACTTTTTCGCCTTGTGAAGTCGGGCAGGTGCTGACTCGACAATCTATTTTTTTTTCGCGTTGACCAAAATAAAATCGTCCATCCTGTGGAAGTCGATGTTCTGAAATATCCAGATTTGCCATGACTTTTAAACGAGTAATCAGCGTTTCTGCCTGCTTCTTTGGAAATTGGCACATTTCATGTAAGATACCATCGCTACGATAACGTACTCGCAAGGTATCATTGAGTGATTCAAAGTGCAGGTCAGAGGCTTGTTTTTTTATGGATTTTTTAATAATTCGATCAATAGACTCAATGGCAGAAGGCTGTGCTTCATCGTGTATAACCAGCAATGATGCCTCCTCCTGAACGTTCCCAGATGAGCGTATCATTTTCTATTTTCGGGGTCAGGATATAAGAGTCTTCTGTTTTCAGTCCGTTTTTTTCTAGAGGAATGACGGTGATTTGACCGGATGTGACTGAAATTGACTGGATATTGCCTCTTGAATGTTGGCCTTGATTGGAAATGCCATGGTGGCCAGAGTCACAGTCTTTTAAGCTTCCTAGTATGTGATAGCATTCTGCTACGGCAAGCTTATAAGGTGCTGCAGCTTGAACAATTTCTGCATAATAAGCTTTGCGTGTGTAGTTTTGATATGCAGGAATAGCGATAACAGCAATAATCGCGATAATGGCAAGCGTAATCATGACTTCAAGTAAGGTGAACCCGCTTCTTATCATTTTTTCTTCCTATTTTGTAACGATTCACCCGTTATTGCGAGCGAAGTGTGCCAATCCAGGCAGGAGCTGGTATCGAAGGATCAAACTTATGTAGCTTTTATCAGCTTAGGCTTGGATTGCCACGTCGCTTCGCTCCTCGCAATGACGGGAGGCGTAGTTATATGTGGTGAACAGTTATCCTATTTTTTGTTATTCCAGAGAATATTTATCAAAAACTGGTTGTGCACCCTGGATTTCAACTGATTAATTTAGGATTATGCGTTAGACTATCTGCTTCTTGCGAAAATCCTGCAATACCGTAATTTTATGACAGACAATCAACTTTCAAATATCAGAGTAGTCCTGGTTCATACGACCCATCCAGGTAACATTGGGGCAACAGCTCGCGCAATGAAAACCATGGGGCTAAAACATTTATATCTGGTTGCGCCTGAAAGTTTCCCTCATGCTGCCGCAACAGCTCGGGCTGCTGGAGCAGATGACATATTAGACAATGCGGTGGTTAAGTCCACCGTTTCAGAAGCCATAGAAGACTGTCAATTGATCATAGGTGCCAGTGCACGGTTAAGAACCCTATCTTTACCCTTGTTAGATCCTAAACAGTGTGCAGAGTGTTTGGTTGACACTAAAAAGCAGTGGGATGAGGCAGCTATTTTATTTGGAACAGAAAGTGCTGGTTTGAGTAACGAAGATCTGATGAAATGTCATTATCATCTCTATGTACCAACGGTGCCTGAATTTTTCTCGCTCAATCTTGCATCAGCGGTTCAGATTGTCACCTACGAGGTACGCATGGCTTTTTTGCGCTTGCGTGCCTTGGAAGGGGAAATGATAGAAGCGGAGATGACGCCGAAGCATCTTGACGATCAGCTGGCAAGCCGAAAGGATATGGAAAGATTTTATGAACATTTGGAGCGTATTTTAGCGCATTTGGCTTTTTTAAAGCCACCGCATACCCAGCAAGTGATGCATCGTATTCAGCGATTATTTAATCGTGCACAGCTTGAAACCAGAGAGTTAAATATTTTAAGAGGCATATTTACTGCAATTGAAAGGAGATTAGGATGAAGCTGCCGATTTATTTAGATTATATGGCCACCACACCAGCCGACCCCAGGGTAGTGGAAAAGATGTTAACTTGTCTCACAAAAGAAACGCATTTTGGAAACCCTGCATCTATCCAGCATCTTTATGGGAGAGAGGCTGCTGAAGAGGTGGAATGGGCTAGAGGGCAAGTGGCAAATGCTATCAATGGCGTGCCTGAGGGGGTTATTTTTACTTCTGGTGCAACAGAATCTATTAATTTGGCAATTAAGGGGGCTGCACAGTTTTATCAGAGGCAGGGCAAGCATCTTATTACGACACAAATAGAGCATAAAGCCGTGCTAGATGTCTATCAGGATTTGAGCCGCAAAGGCTTTTCTGTCACTTATTTACCGGTTCAATCCAATGGCTTGCTGGATATTCGTGCTTTAAAAGCTGCGATGTGCGAGGAGACGATACTCGTTTCTATTGGGCATGTAAACAATGAAATTGGCGTGATTCAGGATTTAGAAAGTATAGGAGAATACCTGCGTCAGCAAGGTGCTTTGTTTCATGTGGATGCTGCGCAAAGTATAGGGAAAACGTCTGTGGATGTGCAGAAAATGAAGATAGACTTATTATCCTTGTCTGCCCATAAAGCTTACGGGCCTAAAGGGGTTGGGGCATTACATATAAGACAAAATCCAAGACTTCATTTAGAGCCCTTAATGCATGGTGGAAAACAGGAAAAGGGGATACGTTCAGGTACCTTGCCTGTTCATCAGATTGTTGGGATGGGCGAAGCGTATCGAATTGCTGTTATAGAAATGGCAACGAATAATGCTTTTATTCAAAAATGTCGGGATTACTTATGGGCGAATCTACAGGAAATTTCAGGAATGCGTATGAATGGAGATCTTGTTGCCAGAGTTTCCAATAACTTGCATTTAAATTTTTCGCAGGTTGAGGGGGAAAGCGGAAAATACTTGAGAAATCGAATGGCTACAGAGGTATTTGACCATTTGGCGATTTCCAAAGCTTCTGCTTGCCTCATGGCGCATCATGAAGAATCTCATGTGTTGAAAGCTATAGGGTTATCAAATGAAGAGATTGCGCATAGTTTCCGGGTTTCTTTAGGAAAATTTACCACGGAGGAGGAGGTTGAGTATGTGGTGGATTATCTTAAGCGTAAAGGAACCGGCTCCGTTGCAAAAAACAACCCTATTTAAAATTTGCCAGATTCCTTGCAAAGGGGAAAGTCTAACACAACCTTTTTTTGCAACGGAGAACTGATACCCATGCGATCAATTTTCGGGACGTCAGCTACATCAACGCATCATGATCTGCATTTTTTGAACTTGCGTTTAATACGTTAAATTCTCTTTCAGAAATAATGCCTTGCTCATACTTTTCAGTTGCATCTTTGATCATAGGCTGTCCATACGTTTTGAGGAGTTCCCGCGTGGCTGATGTCACTTTGTCAGGATCTACGCTGAGTAAATGATCTCGAACGTTTTCATCAAAAACCAGGTATTCGCGGAGTGCAACCCGACGACCATCAACGGAAGGCACCAATTTTTGCCAGATAATGAGGCGTAATGTTTCAATAATATCAATGGTTCTTCCTAACCGTTCATCAATCGGGAAGCTTCCAACCAAACGTCGAATGGTTTCTGCAACACCATTGGTATGTAATGTGGTATACACAGGATGACCGGTGAGGGCAGCCTCAATTACGGCAGAGATGGTTTCTGAATCACGAGCTTCCCCCACTAGAATCGCATGAGGCTTTCTTCGCAAGGCATTCCTTACGCCAGCAGCAAACGAAGGCAAATGTCTTGGAATTTCAGATTGGCTCACGACAGCACTGCCTTTTTGAACGGCATCAAAGACAAATTCTATCGGAGACTCATAGGTCAAAATTTTTCGGTTACTCTCTGGGTCTTCACATAAATACCGAATGATAGAAGCTAATAAAGTGCTTTTACCGGATCCTGTGGCACCTGTCACATAAACAACCCCATCTTTGGGAGCAATGGCTTCCAGAATTTTGGGAGGTAAGTCCAGATCTCCTAAGGGGGGGGGCTCACCGGGGATGGTTCTCAGTGTGATTTGTATCCCTAGATGCCCTTCTACTTGACAACCTGTGCCATTCACCCGAAACCGGTAACGGTCAATACGATTTGGGCGTACTTCATAATGGGTATCTACATCATGCCCACCCAGGATTTGAGTTGTCGCATTGGCACCATAAATACTATTTAATAGCTCACTCACCTCTGTTTGAGACAAAGCGCGCTTGGTTACTTTGTGAAGCCGTCCATGAATTTCTGCAATGACGGGTTCGTGGGCTTGAATGGTGATGTCAGACGCTTCATTTTCTGCGCAAAATATAAGGATGGGGTCTAAATGATCTGGCGTGAGACGCAGGGGTTCATTGGGATACAAGAATTGAGGTTGGGTTGTTTGTGGTTGGTTCATGGATCCAGCTTATCTAGGAAGTTATCGAGTGATGGAATATCCTTTTTAGGGTTATATATAGAAGGTTTCCAGGTTTTTCCTTCTAAGTTTAGCTTGGAAGTCGCTGAAATTCTCAAAATTCTATCTCCGATACGCATTTCTTTGTCATCACCCGTGATGCCAAGATTTGTTTTAGCGACATAGGGTGCGGTCACCATATTTTGTACTAAGAGAACCTTATATAAAGCCATTCCTTCATAGTCACGTTTTAAACGATTTAAGTTGGCTTCAAAGATATCGTTGGCTTGCCTGACTCCGTTTTTCCAACCGATTTTGACATATTTATTCCAATATTCTCTTTCTTGCTGATTTCTAGGTAGGAAGGCAGGTCTATCAGGCAGATCAGGTTTTGGGTAGTTCATCCATAGATATTCTCGCCAAACAGGCGCTGCTGTTACAAAGCGCGGAGGAGAAATGATTCTATAAACCCGATTGGCCAAACGAAGCGTTTCGTTGTCAGCTTGGTGTAATGGATATTGTCCTTCAGCTAGGACAGGAGGAAGGACATTGTCTTTAAGTAACATTGCATTGAAGTTAAATACCTCAAATAATAATTTTTCTTGTGCTTTTAGATAATGATTGATGACTTCAGATCGGTGGGCCAACCCGCCTTGTGAGCCGATGGTCATAGCCATTTCTTTAAGTGCTTCAAAGCGAAGCGCGCTCATTTTAGTATCTTTTCTTTCAAGTGCAGGGACTTTGGCAGGATATCCAGGGCCTCTCTGGACGCTATCACACCCTGTCATCATATAGATGACAATAGGCAATAAAAAAAGGAAGGTTTTTTTATTTTGCATGATGCCCAGTTGCCTAAAGTTGTGTATATCGTAACTCAATTACCCGACTGCGAGAATAAACTTTAATCCGGGCTTTTTTCTCTACTTGTAGTTGTATGTTTCTTACTACGTCTGCCAATAAAGTATCTTGGGTTGTCACAGAGACGATGATGGGAATGGCAGGAGGAATTCCTAACAGTCTTACACGATAGCGGCTGGATTTAGCAATTCGTTTGAGTAAAGGCTCAACTGGACCTGTCCAGTCGACAGAAATGAGTTGATCCATTCCGATGATACTGGGGTTAGGTGGGGGAGGAAGGGTGGCGCCAGGATGTGTGGCGGTTTCTATTTCTGCTAGTCTTTGCAACGAGTGACTAACAGAGGTGGCGGCTTCTGCAAGCTTTGCTGCCGAAGGGTCCGGGACTTTCTTTTTGGGCACCTTTGAAAAATAATAGGAGGTTGCACAGCCGCTGAGCGAAAAAGCGAGCAGGAGATTTCCCAGAAAAGAAAACCAGTTTTTAAGCTGCTTTAGGCAGTATTGGCGCAAATATTTTACTTCCACAAGTGGCTTCATTGACGTAACTACCTGGATGAACTGTATCGTTGATTGTGAGCATAAAATGAAAGAATAAGATAGTACATTGAAGCAGGAGAGGAGGGGGCTGTCAAGCTATGTTGTAAGGTTTGGGTAAGTAGATATTAAGAGAGCCACCAGGGAGATGCGATTTTACGCTTTCCGGCAACAAATGAGCGGAACATCCTTAAGAAGACTTCGATAGATAACCCAAAGTGATTTAGAATGGTAAAAGCAATGGCTGTCGCCAGTGCCAAAAAAAAAGTCCACCACCGAATATGCAGTAAAAAGAAAACAAAAGGAAAAGCCGCCTTTGCATCAAATACAAAAAAACGGATCGATCTTGCTGAATCTCTCCAATGTGCGCTTCCTCTATAGACCATTTTTCACCTTTTACCGTTATTGAAGGTTCAAACGAGACACTATTTTCTTGATGTTGTGAATCGTTGCCAGAGAAGTTTACTTGTAACTAGAGGGTGTCGTGAAGACACTCTCTAGAGTGTATTTATAAATGATTATAATCCTAAATTCAGCAGTTGAAAACTACTGCGAAGGTCTAAGGCGTGTCATCGACACGCCTTAATGATTATGAAGGATTAAATTCTGCTATTATCGTACCATTTTCCATATCATGCTCATTGATATCTGTTAAGTTATTAGTTGTTGCGCTTATATTGTGATTAAAAGCATGAATGTTAGACGATAAATTCACCTCACTTCCTTCTACTGCTTCTACAGCTACAGGTGTTGTTGTAAGGTTTTGCTCATAAGATGAAGCATTTCTCACGTCGTTCGTTAATGAATTTTGCACGGAATCGTAGGTTTTTTCATCTAAAGATGTGCTCGTTACTTTATATTCTGGAAATATTTTTTTTACGCCCTGTTTTAAGGCGATATTTAAAACTAACGAAGAAACAGCAACTATTAATAAAGCAACTGGATTTGTTGCAAGTGCGATCGTTAACACCGAAGCTGCGGCAACTAAAGCAAATGTTGTCAAATTCTGGAAAAACTTAGATTTGAGATTTTGCTTGTCTTCAGGGGTCGTCGCATATGCCCACTCAATACCTGTTTTAATGGTGGTCACCAAAGTGGCAAAGGTAGCAATACCAGCAATGCCTATGGGTAAGAGCGATGCAGCCAAGCCGCCTGGAACGGTAATAGATAACCCCACTTTTGAAAGGAACTCTGATAAACCAAGGTAAACAGCAACCCCGCCTAAGGCGGTTCCTAGCACTGTGTTAGCCCAGTTTATTCCTCTAAATACAAGGGAAAGTCCTGCGGGTAAATGGCCAATCGTTTTAACTTTCCCATGGATGGTTAAGTATAAGTCTTCAACAAACTGCAAGACACTCATGGGTAAACCATAGATGAGACCCTTTAAGCTGTTGAAGGCAGATGTAAACAGTCCAATAGCATCTACGCCTAATGATCTTCTGCCTGACCCTAAAGCCTGATCTATGTTGTTCTGGACCGCCTCTACGGTGGGGCGAATGGTCGAATAGTTATTTACTACATTTGATAACCAGAGAGCAAAGGGTCCAATGAGAGGCCAGTTCTTAATGTCTGTTATTTTAGCTTTGTAAGCAGTTGATAGCCTTTCTTCATTGAATCGTTCAACGTTAAATTGTCTTTGCTGACGTTCGTTCATAACGATCCCCCCTTGCTTTATTGTTTGTTTAAACTTGTAGGCTTTTTTAACCTGTTTATTTATAAATTATTTTAAAGAAATTTTATTAAGGGCGCGTTAAGACTTTGCAGTAGTTTTCAACTGGCTGACTTGGGGAAAAATTGGCAGAAATGTTTGTTTTTTGCTATGATTTTAGATCACTTTTCAAAAGTAGCTTTTTATTGTATGTTAATGGATCATTCGAATGACACTTGAGGAGCAGCTCATTGCTGTTGCAAAGAGCCTAAAAATTCAATTTACCTTGGATAATAAGCCGATTAGCTTTAAAGAAGCTTTTGCTGATACCGGCATGTTGCCAGCGCTTGCAAAGCGAGCTGATCAATTATCTTCACTTTGCTTGGGGTATGGCATTGGAGCTGCTTTTGATGAAGATGAAAAGGCGAAAGTTGGGGTTAGGGTCAAGTTTGATGATGTCACACCTAATGCATTGCGATTGTTATGTATAGTGGATGTTATAGAAGAACTTCGAAAATGTGCACCATCAAGGGATAAAACGCCGCTAGATGAGCTGATGTATGACTAGACATTTTGGGCAAAACAAGGTGTAAAATTCCCTTATTTTTAAGTGTCTGTTAAGATTCGGTTGATAATATATTAAGTATCCAGGAAGGAATATATTAAGAAAGGATCAGTTGAAGTACAAAACTATTCATTAGTTTAAGGAGCCCATCATGGCAAACATAAGAGAACAATTAGCCAACATTGCTGAAGTATTGAGAAAATCTTCTGAAGATTTTGATTCAAATATGGCGAAGTTTGCCAAAATAAATGTTGAAAAAGGCAGCATGGGCGGAGTTTTTAGTGATCAAGGAAAAGAAGCTAATTACAAGGCGCTTGAAAGCGCTAATGACGAGTTCAGTAAAATAATTGCCAGAGTTGGAAAAGAATTGAGTGATACTCATGGCCTTGACAGGATGTCTACAGAGCAGCTGGATGCTGTTCTTACAGAAGTTAAACAAAGTATCAATATTTTTTCTGCAGCCTAGGGCGTTTCTTCTTGTGAAACAGGTTGAATTTCATCCCATAAGCCCGGACTTTTGGCACCTTCTAAGGTTGACAAGGTCCCTAAAGATTTCTTTGCTCAAAAAAGTCTTTAGGGACCTTGTCAGATAAAGCTTAAGGTAATAAACCCTATATAATCAGGAAAGTATTTTTTCCTTAATAGAGTATAATTGGGCACTCCATGACAAACCAAAAACCAAGTAAAGATTTTTCAGATCCCAATAGTGATGAGGCTTTGGCTCAAGAGTTATTGAAGGCATTAGATGATTTTTTATCTGCAGGTGATTGGGATGCAACGCTCTTTTTAAAGGCAAATAAAAAAAAACTGGAAGCTTTAAGAGGGCAGGTGGAAAGCCTGCTGAATGAAGTTTCTGCTAAAAAAGCAGGAGACACTCAAATCAAACGAGAACCTCCTCCTGGCTACAAACGGGTTTATGTTTCGCTGTTCCAGGCAGAGGCTAATAACATGCTTAAATGGCAAAGCACAATAAAGGGATTAGAGAAATATAGTGTGAGCCGTCCAGTTTATTGGGAAGAAGCACATGTTCAGGCATGGATACGTAATAAGGCAGACCCTGCGCGAGAGGGTTATGTGATTGCATTTGTCAAAGAAACGGATATTGTTAAGCCTTATCAGGGTAAAGTTGTTGCAGATCGGTTTGGTCATGAGCTTGTAACACTCCGTGAGCGAGCAATTGAGCTGGCTAATATAGTTGAATTTGTTCATAATGAGAAGCGCTATCGTTACTCTCAAGGTGAGCTGGTTTTAATGCATGTAAACACACCCTAAATCAATGTAGATAATGGATAATCTGTCGTTCCAGTAAAGACGAGAATCTGCAAGATTCCTCTTTATTCCTTCGCAGTAGTTTCCAGCTGCTGAATTTGGGATTATCGGTTTAGTTTTGGCGTGGACTAGTGAGAACTTAAGTAAGGTATTTTCATCATGGCACAGCAAGGTGGTCAACAAGCACAAGGTGGTGGAGGAAATGAGTCTCTAGATTTTCTATGGATGATCGTCGTCATTGTCATTGTGATTTTTGGGCTGTGGTATTTTTATCGGGCGGAAATTACGCAATTTGTCTTCCTGATTCGCCTTTATGAAGTCAAACTTATCCACATTGTTGTAGATCAGGTGAACAAACTGCTCGCGTTTCTTACTTTCCCAACGATTAATCTCTCAGAGTTAGACTTTTGGGCAAGATATATTGAAACAAGCCCGGAAAATGTTCCTTTTGCTTTCCTTAATCAAGTCAGTTTAATTGTGGGCCGATATTTGGCGTATCCTGTTATGTTGGTTTTGTCTATATTGGCCTTTATTATTTACCAAAAGCATGTGGTACTTAAATTTAAAAGCATATTTTCAATGAAAACTTTAAAAAAGGCGGAATTGAGTGTTTGGCCCCAATCAAAACCTACTGAGGGAAAAGATTTAATAGGAGAAGATTTAAATAAAGGACCTTGGGCTATGGCCATGAATCCGCTGGCTTTTTGTGAAAAGCATAAAATCGTGGAGCCTATGGAAAAAGATGGGAGATCTGTTGGCAAGTTAATTAGAGGCCCGGCCTATCGAGTATTTGCACTACAGACAGGTATGCTTTGGCCGGGCCCTAATGCTTTAAAAATTCATGTTAAGGCATTAATTGCTATTTTTTCTGCGAAAGCGAACCATGATTCAGATACAGCCAATAAGCTCTTGGATGATATTGCTGCTTCTGCAGGAAGAGGTAAACTCAATTTTTCAGGTGTTCAGGCAGTTTTTAAGCAGTATTATTCCTCTAAAGTTGTTCAGCAAGCAGTTTCTCAACATGCTTATTTATTGACAGTGATGGCTAGTTTGCTTGAACTGGCAAGGACAGATGGTGTGTTGGCATCAGCAGAGTTTTTGTGGTTGAAACCTTTAGATCGTCAGCTTTGGTATATGCTAAATAGTGTAGGCAGGCGTGTTGCAGTTGCTGAAATTGCAGGTGCTTTTGCGCATTGGTTAGCTGAAAAGGAGCTTAAAGGGCCGATAAGAACACCGATGGTGGAGTCAGCTGTCAAGGCAATAGAGGTAGAGTTGCAAAACACTTTATATGAACCAAAGAAAGATGATGATGAGTAAGAACCAATTCATAGGGGCTCTCTAACTTATGAGTATGCAGCGTGGGCTAGACGCCCAACACGAACAAAATCCCTTACATCTAATCCGGGATACCCGGACTTGGGGGCAGCGTTTTTCAGACTATATCAGAAACCCTGCAGCGGTGAGTGTCTCATTATTAACGATGGGGATCTCGTGTTTTATTCCGTTGGTGTCTGAATTAGCAGATATTTTGCTGATTGTTGGGGTCACACTGTTTATTGTTGCGGTGACTCGAAAAGCCACTTTACCCTTCCGGCTTCCCCTGCGATCAGGTCTTGATGATTACGGTAACCCATTGCCTGGGAGCAAAAAACCTAGAAAAGCGGATGGAATTTATTTTTTTGGAAATGAGAAAAAAACAGAGTTAGAGCTTTGGTTTTCTAACGAAGATATGCGGACGCATGTGTTGATTTTTGGTTCAACAGGGAGTGGTAAAACAGAAGCACTCATTTCTTTTGCGTTTAATGCTTTAGTGCATGGTAGCGGCTTTATTTATGTGGATGGTAAAGGGGATAATTCCATTTTTGCCAAAATGTTTTCCATGTGTCGTTTTATGGGTCGAGAAGACGATATGCTGCTCATTAACTTTATGACTGGAGCCAAGGATATTGTAGGGCCTCAGAAAAAACGTCTTTCCAATACATTAAATCCATTTGCAATTGGTTCTTCCAGTATGTTATCGCAGTTGGTGGTGAGCTTGATGGACTCTTCTTCACAATCTTCAGATGGGGATATGTGGAAAGGGCGTGCAATTGCTTTCGTTGAAGCCTTAATGAAGGTTTTGGTGGCTATGCGGGATACGGGGGCAATCTTGTTGGATGCAAATAGCATTCGTAACTATTTCCATTTGCCTCGTCTTGAAGCCATGGTCATTGACAAGGCGTTTATTCGTGATGGAGGCTTGGATCCGGTTAGTTTGGAAGGTTTGCCTGATGTGATTTTAGAACCTATCAGTAATTATCTGTTGAACTTGCCGGGTTATAACAAAGAAAAAAAAGGAAAACAGGTTTCTCAGGTGTTAGAACAGCATGGTTTTATTACCATGCAGCTTGTTCGGATATTCAGTTCATTAGCTGATACTTACGGACATATTTTGAGGACTAAATTAGCAGAAGTTGACCTTCGTGATGTCGTTTTGAATCGCCGCATTTTATTGGTATTGCTGCCTGCTTTAGAGAAATCTCCTGCTGAGTTGTCGAACTTGGGTAAAATTATCATTGCAACATTGAAAGCAATGATGGCATCTGGTCTGGGGGAGTCTGTGGAGGGAACCTATCAAGAGATTGTACAACGAAAACCGACGAATGCCAGAACACCCTTTTTGTGTGTCCTGGATGAGTATGGTTATTATGCGGTTGAAGGTTTTGCTGTTGTGCCTGCGCAGGCTCGGTCATTAGGATTCTCGGTGATATTCGCTGGACAGGATCTTCCCGCGTTCCAGAAAGCCTCTAAAGAAGAAGCTGCCTCTATTGGTGCGAACACCAACATCAAGATTTGTATGAAGCTGGAAGATCCCATTGAAACCTGGGAGTTTTTTTCTAAAACAGCGGGTGAATCTTACGTGACACATACCAGTGGTTTTCAGTCTGATATGCGAAGCCTTAATAATTCTTATCGGGATACGCAAGGTGCACAGCTGGAAAAACGTGCACGGATTGATTTGTTGGATATGAAAGAGCAGGGTGTGGGAGAAGGGCACGTCTTTTTTAAATCCAAAATTATTCGAGCAAATTTCTTTTTTGCTAACCCAAAGCCCACAAAGGAAATGCGCTTAAATCAATATTTACAGGTAGATGCCCCACCTGAAGCTTTGGTGCGTGATTTGTTTGAGGGTTTTCAAAGTCTGGGTCAGATTAAGCCTGAGACGGATCTTTTTGGGGCAGGTAATGCTGAAGATAAAGCACTTGAATTTGTAGTCAATGCGCTAAAAGAAAGTGAAGATAAGCCGCCTATTGAAAAAGGCGTCGCCGTGTTAATGGCTTATCACAATCGTTCTGCGGAAGGTGGAGCAGAAGGTGCTGTCGCAATTGCAACTCAAGAAGCGTTGCTTTCAGAAACAGAGCTTAATATTTTCACGCCTTTAAGAATAAATACATACTTGGAATCCATGCTTTGTGTAAAAGAGATTGAACCTTTCAGTCAGGAAATTTTAAATTGGGATAAAACCAAGCTACAGCTAGAAGGAATTGAGCGCCTATTTACAAGTGTTGAGCGCTCTGCTGCTAATTTATCAAAAGATCTGATTAAAGACATGGAAACAGCAACTTATTACCCACCCAAAATTGAAGCTCAGCTTTCTGCCGAAGGGTTGGTCGTGGTAGTGAATGATTTGATTGAAAATATTGTCATTAAGAAGCGTGAAAAACAAATAAAGAAAGGGGAAGGGAAAAAATAGTTCAGCAATTTTAATTTTGAAGGATTATCGCCTTGAAGATAGAAGTAGTAAGCAAGACAAAGCTTGAAAGGATGTTCAAAGATAATGTCGTAAGGCTCTGAGGAGGAATTTTCTTTTTAAATATTGTTTAAATGTTTGAGGGCACTTCAGTCAGATTATTGTTACTTTCTTGCTCTATATTGTCTTCATCTAGGTTTAAGTTTTTCTCAGAGAGATTAATGGTTTCTTCAACTCGTTTGAAAAAACCAATGCTTCTTCCCGATTTTGTAAGAACTGCACCAGATACTGTTGTAGCTACACTAGCACTGGTGGCCAATGCTGCAACTCCTGTTATTAAAAGGTCTGTTGCTATGGTAACTCCTAAAGCACTTAAAGGCGTGGAAGCGCCTAATGAAGCTGCGGCTAAGGTAATAGATCCTACCATAATTAACAAAGAAAAAGAGGTTAAAATTAACCCACCTATAATTTTTCCCCAAGAACCTTTTCCTGCTGCATCGTCTTTAAGCGAGGCATACTCAGTTAGGTTTTTTCTATTGGGGTTAAGAGATAGTTGTTTGGTTTTTTGGGTAAAATCCATGATGAAATCAAAATCTACCTGTCTATCAGGAGGCGTATTTTCCATTTTTTGGGTTAAATAATTTAAATCTTTAAGCCCCTTTTTACAGAGTAGTCTTTGAATTGGGTCATCTGTAGCATTAAACGTTTCTTGAATTTCGCTTTTTGTAATCCGAATATATTCACTGGTGATGAGTAAGTAACTAGCTTGGTTTTCCTCTATAGATTCTAATAGATCTATGATGGAATTAGATTGGTCAAGAGACGACATAGATAAAGCATTGTTTTCTAATAAGGAAAATATGAGCTTTAATGCTTCTTTTTGGTAAACATCTCGAGTTTTATTTGCAAGTGCTGTGTATTCTTTTACTGAGATTCTTCCTTCAATCGTTTGGCCCATTTCAAGCGCGAGCGTAACTTCTTGTGCTCGAGCACGCGCTGAGTTTATAATAGCTTCTAACATAAAAGTTTCTTTTAAAGGCAGGTTAGAAACTTCATTTTCCCTAGACCCGTAAGAAACAAGTATATCATGGCTCGCTCTAAGAACCTGAAATTGAACGGTATCTGTTTCTTCAAAATTTACAGTTAACAGGTTTTCGATTCTTCCTCGATTTTCTAGGTATTCTGATTGAGCAAACTCCCAGAAAGCATCATTGCTGAGTAGCTCGCTTAATGCTTGATGAGTTAAGTTTATTGAACTAGCATCTTTAATGCTTTCTCTTGCTTTGAGAGCATCTGCAGGGTCATTCATAAAATGAATGAGGGCATTTTTTAGGTCTAAAACGGTTTTTGTTTTCATGCCTGGCCTTTTACTAAGAGCTTATTTATTTTTTCTATACTTAAATTATAAGTAGGTTTTATTAACTGGGGCTTAAATACAGATTATTATGTCTCCCGAATCCCGATTTAGAAAATCACTGAAATAAAAGAAACCTTTCCCGTGTAACGGTTCAGACAAAGAAATCATGATCACCCAATGGGTGCATTGATCAGCTTTTTCCTTGAGGAGGCTAACGTAAAGGAAGCCTTGCTAGTATAATGATTTTACCAAAACAACATTATGACCTAAACAGGCAAACAAGGCTTATGAACATATTACCCTTTCACCTCTCAACAACCAAAGATTTTTTAACATCTCGTGCGGGACTAGTCTGTATTGCCCAACTGATGCAATCGCTGAATTTTTCAAATTGGGTAGACCAATATTTTCCAGCGCCTAAAAGCAATCGCGGGTATAACCCTTCGGTGTTTGTGAACTCACTGATCCTCATGTTGCATGAAGGTGGCCGTTGTTTGGATGATTTACGGTATATTCGTGAAGACGATGCTTTACGTACTTTGTTAGCTTTAACCCAAGTACCTGGATCTGATTCAATGGGAGACTGGCTACGCCGTCATGGAAAGAAAGGCATGCTGGCTGTGACTGAAGTTAATCGTCTTTTGCTTAAACATACCTTGCATCATGTAAAGAAAATCACCCTGGATATTGATGCTACTTTATCTGCATCAAAAAACAAATCGGCAAAATGGACTTATAAGAAATGTACAGGCTATATGCCCATGGTAGGCCACATCGCAGAGACAGGCCAAGTGTTGGCAACGGATTTTCGCGAAGGAAACGTGCCTCCTTCTGCGAAAAATCTCGAATTTATTCATCAATGTGAAGCCGCTTTGCCTGAAGGGGTAACGTTATTTGCCCTACGTATTGATGCAGCGGGTTATCAAGGCGATATCATTGATGATTGCATAGAGCGACAACTTAAATTTGCGATTCGGGCAAAAATGAGCCCCTCTCTTAAAAAACTCATTCAAGCTCAAAAAGAGTCCCAATGGGAGTCTTTACATCGAGAAGGAAAGCCTCTGAATGGCGAATTTACAACACATCTTGTGCACACAATGGAAAAAAGTCGCCATGCCTTTGATGTGATCGTACAGCGTCGGATGATCAAGGGGCAAACCACTTTAGAACTTGATCTTGAAAGTGAAGGCAATGAAGGAGAAGAGCTGCTTCAATGTGGTCAATACCTCTATCGTGCGATTGCCGTGAGCCGTAACCCCAGCATGAGCCAAAGTGACTGGGTACATTGGTACAATCAAAGAGGTGAAACTTCAGAAAACCGGATTAAGGAGTTAAAAGAGGATTTTTCCGCAGATCGTATGCCTTGCCAAAATTTTGAAGCCAACGCGTTATATTTTTCGTTATGCGCATTGGCATTTAACCTTTTTGCCTTGCTGCGCATGTATTTACCCGTCCAGTTTGAGGCTTGCCGCGCAAAAACCATTCGCCATCGAATTTATGCCCTGGCTGCAAAAGTAGTTCGTCACGGTAGAAGAATTTATTTAAAACTCGAAGAATCTCATTGTGCTTTATTGAATGAAATTCTTCTCCCCCTTCACCGCCTGGCACAAGCACCTTAATCACCCCTGGATTTACTCTTTGCAACTCATAAAAACAAGCTGCCAGAAACACAGCAAGAGATTCCTTTATCCTCAAAATCCTGTTTTGGATAAAATTTGAACACCTCTGGAATTTTTATCGAGATTTTTTTGATAAACCATCTTTTATTTCCAACAAATCAATCTCATCAATCACTTTTTACAGAAATCCCTCTTCTTTTGATCTCGCTAATCATTTAATTTTCAGAATGATTTTTTCTAAATCGGGATTTGGGTGTCTATTTTAAGTTTTTTCTTTAATAGAGAAAGGGGTGTTGTCCTCAATGGCTTTATTTCTTAATCCCTCTCTTTACTTTGTTAGTTATTCACCTTACGCACGAGCTATTGACTAACACAGTAGATGAATTAAGTTTTGTTTCTTGTTTAAAAAAGGAATAAGGGTACTACTGGCCATTGGCAATGAACCTCTAAACACACCCTACTTAAATACTTGGAAGCATTGCAATTTTGTGAATTCTTAAATAAATGACTGATTAAATTTGTCATCGCTTTCAGAGTGGGTATCTGTATCTTCGGACTTCTCAAGGAATCGAGCCCTTTCGTTAGGTTCATTCGTATCATTTTCCTTTCTTTCTTCTTGAGTTGATCCTTCATTACAAGTTTCTTGATGTAAATTAGAGATAAGACTTGACGGGTTGTCAGAAAGGGAAATGAAGGTTTTTTCCTTATTAATTACATTGGGTATTAGCCTAAAAAGATAATCAGGCAGCCTATCTAAAATAATAATAAAACTTTCTTCTGCATAGTTATTAGTAGTTATAGATTGAAAGTGAAAATCATCAGCGAGGGTATTAAGGCCAATAAGATTTTCAAAAGATCCATGGAGATAACCATGTGGATTACTAGGGCTCTCATTTTCCTTATGATTTAACACTTCCCCATTGTAACAAATAGCGAGATAACTCTTTTGATAAACGTCCAAATGAAAGAAAAAAGGTTTAACCAAATTTCCTTCCTCATCTAGGTTTAAAGGGTAATATTTCATTTGAGCATGATATGCTTCAAGATTTTCTACCACTTTATACGCAGATTCTTGACAGAGCTGAATACTTAAACCGGTTGGAGGTTGATTTAATAATTTAGAAAGTGGAAGAATCGGCTTGTAATAGGAGGTATGATTAAAGTCTTCTGCATATTGGAGGTCGCCCAGCGTTAATTTGACTATTCTTTCCCATCGATCTGTCCAGGTGGGATCCCGCTCAACTAATCTTTGATGAAACAGCTCATTTTCTATCATTGGAATAGATTGATGTGTAGGATTTTCTTCGAGAATGGTTTGATAGATATCTGAATAATGATCTAACCCATAGTCCATAAAATGAATTTTAGAGCTTTCATTAAGCTTCTCAACTCTATCATCTTTCATCAATATCCAGCCTGAATTCTCATAAATTTTCTTTGCAGATGGAGTCGATTTAAGGGTTAAAACCATTAGTTGAGGATATCGTTTGCAAAGCGTTTGGATCATTAAGTTCATCAGTCCTTTTCTGCGGTGGTCTATCTGAACCCCTACAGAAATTACTTCTATGCCATAACCCTTTTCCGAAGCATTCCATACCAGGTATCCGACACATGCGCCTTCTTGTTTAGTGCGGGCAACTAAAGCACTCCCTTTTTCAAAGCACTTTCTTATTACTTTTTCATCGGAAGTGGCATTTTCAACTACATTGTCCAGGTGCATTACAAAAAGAGTATCTTCTTCGTTCGTATTGTTTTTATCAGAGCCGTAATAACTGTCTTCATGCTCATTCACGAAGTGTTCGCTGAATGTTAAGTCTTCAAAAAGCCATTGAAAAGTTTGATCCGCATAATCAGTTTTGTTGAATTCATTTACAAAAAAAACTTCATATTCAGGTGCATGCATTATAAATTCCTTCTAGTTTCATTGAGAGGCATTGAAAACTTTGCAATAAACTGTGTTTGCTTAGCCTATTAAGAAATCTTCAAATAAAAGGTTTAACCCACTCGTGTAGCAATCAGCTTGCAATGATTGGTGAGACGTACGGAGCTTATTGTATCAATAACCCTGTTTTAAAGAAACCTGAGCATCCTCTTCTCAGCAATTCTTGCCCGCTAGGGGAGATTGCTGGATAGGGTCTAATAAGGGTACTAGACAGATTCGTGTGAAAATACAACACAAGGAATTTCAAAACTTCCTTACACTCGAATCCCAAGTGAATTTTAGTTTTACCTAAATAGGACAATCCTCATTGAGAAGGGTATTCACCTTCTCCGCTTGACTTTCAAGATATTCAGCAAGAAGTTCATTACCTTTTTCTCTAGCATAATCAATCGCACTGAATCCCTGTGAATTTTTTTGATTAATATCAATAGATAGTGGTTCCTTGAACTCACAAAGTATTTTGGCTGATCTGATAGAAATTTTTTGATTTTTCATAGTAGACACCATTCTAAGAGCTCTTGAATAGTCTCTTGAGTCAATGATTTTCCAGAAAGAGCTAGTTGCATCTTTTTTAGGTAGGATTTTTTCTAGCTTGATTGTCACCTGCTCATGAGGATCTTTAAAAAAATCAGAGTTTGAATTTGTGACATTTTGTATGACGCCTTTAACTTTGTTTCTATTCGAAAAATTATTTGGAGAGATATTTTCGAAGGCCTTATTAACATAAATGGTTGCCGAAATTGGATGAACGTTAAAAGTGCTCGCTGCATCTTTGATGAAGTATTCTTTCAAATACAATAGTCCGAACTCATAATCATCTTCTGTAAGATTTTTCGCTCTTATAATTGTTTCCATAATTGGACATTCTTCAGAGTCAATAATTTTGCATAAAACTGGAATTTGCTCCTCATAAATTTGTAGTGCTGTCGTTTGGATATCTGCTAAATATTCTGATTCCCTTATTCGGGAGCAATTCATATTCCAGTTAGGTACATGTAAATTTTTATTAAAAAAACTTACCAACTTCTCGTTAACCCAATAATCAGTTAGCGGACAGCAAAGGTTGAAGAAAGGGTCTAAAGCCCACTTAATTCCATGTTCGTCTTCAATAACAACAAATGCATGACTGACAGCCTCATTTGCGCCAATTTCATAGCGTGAAATTACTGAAAATTCATTGGTCTGCATTAACTTATAAATCAAAAAATTACTTAATACCAAGCATTCCCCATATCCAATTTTAAGAATAGAGGCCACTTGTGCTGATAGATACTGTAGTGGATCAAATAAGTCTTGCGTCTTAATAATAAGCCATTCTAAGAAGTCTTTTGAAGATTTCTGTAGCATAAAAAGTTGTAGAATTTTAAGAAAATCATCTCTTTGGCTAAGTTCTTTAATGTTTTCAAGAGAAAACGTTGGGTACTTTTGATTTTCAATGAAATCTTCACTACATTTCGTTTCTTTTTTTACCTCTTTTAGTTTTTCAAGAGCTAAAGTTAAACGTTCGCTTTTACTATACATTTTTCTCCTCCGCAAAGTTGTCATTGGCTCAAAAAACGAACGTTTTTATGAACTCTTTAAAAATCAGAAAAAGTCCTTTATTTTTTGTTGTAGATAGTTCAAAATGCTGGTTTTGACAATCAAAGTCTAGTTTTTATTTTCTTAATGAGAATGCTGTACCAATTTAGATAAGGAATACTGATATGAAGATAGGATATGCCAGAGTTTCTACGCGAGACCAAAATTTAGATTTGCAAATTCGTGCACTGCAAGAAGCTGGTTGCAAAAAGATATATGAAGAAAAGATGAGTGGAGTTAAAGCAGATCGCCCTGTTTTAAGCGATCTCTTGAATCATTTAAGAGAAGGAGATGTGCTAATCATATGGAAACTGGATCGGCTAGGCCGTTCTCTCAAAAACCTGGTTGCGATTGTAAATCAATTGATGGAAAAGAAAGTTGGTCTACAAAGTCTCAATGATCCTGTGGATACTACTACGCCACATGGACGCTTAACTTTTAATTTATTTGCTTCATTGGCAGAATTTGAACGTGATGTGATTCAAGAAAGAACTCAGGCAGGGCTTTCTGCCGCTAGAGCTAGAGGGCGAAAAGGTGGGCGCCCATTAGGTCTGTCAAAGAAGGCGGAATCTATAGCATGTGCTGCTGAAACGCTTTATTTAGAGCGTAAGCTCAGCGTTCGCCAGATTGCAGATCGGCTTGATATCGCTAAAACAACTTTATACAACTATTTACGCAAACGTGGTGTTCCTATTGGAAGTTATGAACATAAAAAGAAGGAGGCCTTAGCGTAGACTTTTTGAAGAATAATACTTGTTCCCATCAACAACTTGTTGAGGTGGGTAAACTTTCAAAGGCTCCGTTGCAAAAACGAGCTGTGTTAGACTTGATATTATTTGAAGGAGCAACCGAATGAGATCAAGCCAACCCCAAGCATACAAGTAACGTCATTTTCACGCAGAAGTAATATTGCAATGTGTGCGTTGGTACTGTAGATATGGCATTAGTTACCGCGACTTAGAAGAAATGATGGCCGAACGGGGTCTAAGTATTGACCATACAACGCTCTATCGTTGGGTTTAAACTTATGCATCTGAGCTTAAGAAGCGTACCGAGTGGTACCAACGCCAGTATTGCTTTGTCTGGCACTTGGATGAAACTTACGTCAAAGTAAAAGGGCAGTGGAAATATCTTTACCGTGCTATTGATGAGCAAGGCAACACCTTAGATTTTTATCTTTCTCATAAGCGCAATAAGAAAGCCGCAAAGCGATTTTTAAATAAACTCCTCAAGCGCTTTAAAATAGCTGACTTAGGCAGAATTCATACGGATCAAAACCCTTGTTATAGCTCAGCCATCAAAGCGCTACGAAGTGAGGGGAAAATTCCTGAACACACCCAGCATCGACAGATCAAATATGGGAACAATTGCATTGAATCTGATCATGGTAAGCTGAAACGTTTGATTCGCCCGACGAGAGGCTTACAATCTATGAAAACAGCTTTTGCCACACTCAAAGGCTTTGAATTAATGCGTATGTTCAAGAAAGGGCAATTTGATCCTTGGCTGCACCCCAAACGCAACCAAATTCAGTTCATTAACCAGCTCTTTGGAATAGCTGGATAAAAAACAAACGATCAAGAAAAGAATATTTCACCCGCTGAAATTTTTTGCAACGGAGCCAGAAGCCGAACTATAACTTATTTTGCACTTGGCGTGAGACTGTGCCATTTAACTGAGATACAACGAGGGATTTTGAGTAGGATGCTTGATCAGAGAGTAAAGAAACCTGCCATTGCAAAACATCTGGGAGTAGACGTTTCTACAATCTATCGAGAACTTAAACGAAACTCCTGCAGGGATGAGCAGCGCTTTAAAAGCGTAACATATTACTGCCCATATCGTGCTGAGAAGAAGTATTTGAAACGCCGTCAGAGAGCCTCAAAGCTAGAGGAAAATCATGAACTACGGGCATTTGTTTGCAGTAAATTACGGGGGTCTTGGTCACCTTGGCAAATTGAGTGGCAACTTAAGTACCACGAACCGGGTTTAGCAAATATCACGCACGAAACCATTTATCGGTATATTTATGGGCACTGGACATCACGTATGGAGTTTACCCGGTATTTGCGCCGTAGGCGTCCAACAAGAATAAAGCATGGAAGTCGCAAAAAGCGTATAATGTCAGAGTATTCTATTTCTAACCGTCCAGAATTGGTTAACAAACGGGAGGAGTTTGGTCATTGGGAATGTGACCTGATGGTTTTTGCTAAAGGAGTCAAAACGAACTTAATAACGTTAGTAGAGCGTCAAAGCCGGTTTTTATTGGCTATTAAAAATGCCAACAAGCAAGCAAGACCAACTGCACTAGCGATCATTCATGCGCTAAAGGGTAGAAAAGAACTTGTCTCGTCAATAACGTTTGATCAAGGAAGTGAATTTGCGGATTTTGCTTTAATAAAGTTATGCCTTGATGCAGATGTTTATTTTTGCACCCCGGCAAGTCCGGAAGAGAAGGGTGGCATAGAAAATAGAAATGGTGTTTTAAGGACGGTATATCAGCGTGATTGTGATATTGTGTCTGTATCACAAGATGATATAGATTTAGTTTTAGATTCAATAAACACAAGACCCATGTTGTGCTTAAATTTCCAGTCACCACAAATGGTTTTTGAGAGGCAGAAAGATTTTGCAAATGAGATTAACTGGTAAAAATGAAGACACTAATGCTTGGGATTGCTTGCTAGCTCTTAACACGGAATTAAATAAGCACAGAATCTCGTACACAGTTAATTTTGCTTGTGGCATTTTTACGGCAGTCCTTAGCTGCAAAGATCAAATTCCAATTCAGAACTGGATAGAGCTATTCATGAATGAATCAAACGCGAACGCGAACGCGAACGCGAACGCCAATGATATTGATACTTTGAATGAGCTATTACAAGCTTTGCTGGGAGTATATAACAAAATTGCTATGCAACTGTATGATGATGAATTTGAGCCAGTACTTTTAGAATCACAGAAAATTATAGACTGGTCGAAAAGCTCAGCAGAAAGTATTATGGATTGGTGTTTTGGGTATTGTCGAGGTATGGATTTTAGTCCGTCTCTTTGGTTAAAGGAACAATACGAATACTCAATGCCAATAGCAATCTTAGGTGGAATTACAGATGTTGATGATGAGGATCAGGATCAGCCAACTAATGAAGAATTAAGAGAATTGGCAATGATGATTCCGAGTTTAGCGCAAAGCGTATATAACATAGGTTTTGATGCGAGAGAGGATGAGCTACAGTCAAAGAAAAATCATAAACTTGGTCGTAACGATCTGTGTTTTTGTGGTAGTAGTAAAAAGTTCAAAAAGTGTTGCCTGGGAGGTTCAGAAGTAAAAACGATTCACTAGTTGCTTTTGACAAGTTACCCACAGATGTGGATAATCGGGGAGAGCAAATCAAACACTTAGCCGAAATATAAATGCACTTCGCGTGAGACTATCCAACACGAAAATGATGGCCGATAAATTTTCTCATCAGCCATATTGAAAATACTTTTAAAATCAATGAATTAATTTCAGAATAAAGTGATTTAGTTGTGAAAGCTAGGTTCCTTCCATCCCTTTTTCTCTTCGGAATCGTTATCTTCTGCATGCTCCTCTTCATTACATTAGAGCCCATTTTGTTGTACGGGGAGTATGTGCTGGATAGAAAACTGTTAAATAATCCCTGTGTTGTATTTTCACACGAATCTGGCTAGTACCCTTAATACGCTTCTCTTCCACACAATTTAATTATACAATGAGCGTTTTACATTTCAGCATGAAAGCAGGAACGATTGATTGAATTTTATGAAACGCAAGATTTCTTTCGATATGAATAAAATCATACAGATTCTGGTATTTGCTCTCATAGCTTCCAGCGTGTTGATTTCGTGTGCCCGTCAAAAACCTTCGTTAGAAGAAACGTTAAGGAGAAAAGGGGTGCGTACCATTCATGTGGGTGAGACTTATCGTCTGGTGCTTTCCTCTGATGTGCTGTTTATGCCAGAATCAGCCAATATAAGAAAATGTCAATTTTCAGTATTAAACGATGTTGCCCGATTTCTTCGGCGTTATCAAAAAGTGGTTGTGATTGTTGCCGCTTATAAAAACCCGAGTGGAGATCCTCGATATGATGTTGGTCTAACTCGACAACAAGCTTATAATGTCGTAACGTATTTATGGAATCGGAACGTGGATGCAAGAATGATGGAAGGCATTGGATTTGGTGGAGAATGCCGCCTTTCCAACTGGTGCTCGCTCAATCGGCGGGTAGAGATAATATTTCACTATATACCTGATTATTTCCATGAAATGAAGGATGATCCATCATGAAAGAAAATACCCTTCAGGCGAAGGTATTGTCAGAAAATGTATCTTATCAAAAAACCTACCCTATCTTGTTAAGATGGATTATGGTGACAGGTATTTCCGCTTTTGTGCTTTTGTTGCTTATTGGGTATTACATATTTTATCCTCCTCAGGCTAAATATTTTATTGTGTATAAAAACAATCAGGAAGCAGCAATCACAGCATTGAATTATCCTATTGTTTCTCGCTCTGAAATTCTGCGTTGGTCTAGCCAGTCCGTTATTAGTATTTACAATTTTGACTTTAACAACTGGGAGATTCGTTTGAAAGCGGCTGCGCCTCTTTTTACTTCAAATGGATTTGCACGGTTCCAGGGTGCGTTAAGGTTAGATGGGGTGTTATCGGGTGTGGTTGATCAAAAGCTCCAGGTCACTTCGGTTGTGACAGCACCTCCCGTGATTATTGCAGAAGGGGTGTTGGGTGGAAGATATACCTGGAAGGTGAGCATGCCAGTTTTGCTAACTTACATCAGTAGTAGTGAATCTCGTCAACGGTCTATTATCGTGACGATGGTGGTGTCTAGAATTCCTGTGAGTGACTCACCCAGGGGGTATGCCATTGCACAATTTTATGAAGAGTCTGCCTAGGTGCATCCTCAATTTATTTTATGAGCTCAAAACGTGTATAATGGGTCAAATTTCATGCAAATTTTCGTCACATATTTTAATATGCTTTCTCAAATTTACACAAAATTTGCCCCCATTACCTACATTTTGAACTCAAAAATAAATTGAGGACACACCCTAAAACAAGGTTGACTCTTATGAATAAAATATAAGAACCTGCCGGTATAGTAGGCGGTCTTTAGAAGACAGCTTATAAATACATCTAGTTTAAATGGTATTGATATGTCAGAAGAAGGTTTAAAGTTAGTACTTTTACGAAATAATTTTTATCGGGATAATTATCGCCGGGTTGTCATAGCCTTGTTATTGATGATCGTAATTAACCTGTTGCTGGGGGGCGTGCTTGCTTATCAGGTAACCCATCCTGCCCAGCCACAGTATTTTGCCACGACAACAGAGGGTAGAATTCTGCCTTTATATCCTTTAAGTGAACCAATGGCAACCAACGCTGAAATTCTTCAATGGGCAACCAATGCTGCAAAATCTCTTTACAACTATAGCTTTGTAAACTGGCGAGGTCAGTTGCAATTAGCTTCTGATAACTTTACTCCAGAAGCGTGGGACTCTTTCCAGAAGCAGCTTAAAGCATCAAGAAATCTTGAAACAGTGATTTCTGAACGATCAGTCGTCTCGGCTGAGCCCACGGGAGCACCTGTAATTTTAAATCAGGAACCTATTAATGGGCGCTACTCCTGGAGATTAAGATTGCCCATGCTGATCAAGTATCAAGGTACTCGCTCTCATCAGCAGCCAGTTGATATAGTGATGATTGTTACCAGGGTTCCTATCTTAAATGCACCCAGGGGCTATGCCATTTCACAGCTTTATATTTCACAACGTTCTGTGGCTGATAATGAATAAATGGTTAGTGATGCGAAATATATTTTTTTTGTTCCATACGTTTTTTTTCTTATGGATAGGGTCAATGACAGCTTATGGCGCAGAGCCCAAGACGACAGAAGTAGAAGAGCAACTGAAACGATTGAATGAGGCCATCAGGGCGAGCTCGGGAGGCGAGCGACAGCATCCGCAAGATCAACCCAGTTTATTTAATCTATCGCCTACCTCAGATAACCGTTCTACTAGTCAACGGTCTGCACAGAGCAATGTTCCTTCTCAAGCAGCTGGTAGCTTTGCTCAAAAACAAACGCAAGCCCCTGTGAATACTCGAATGCAATCTCAGGTACAACAATCAGCGAAAAACCAAAGGCAGGCTAGTTCAGAGAGAGCGCCTGTAGTAGATGTGAACCAGGAGGCTTTTGTTGGAGCAACCAATGCCTTGTTACCCATGTCGCCTGATCAAATTCGTTCTCTTCATGCCTTGTTTGATGAAACGCAAAGAGCAGCATCAGAAGCCCCTGGCGTACCTCCTTTACCAACTTCTACTGCAATTCAGGTTCGTTTAGAACCAGGGGCAACGCCTCCTTTGATTCGTTTGTCTGCTGGTATTGTCACTTCTTTAGTGTTGGTAGATTCAACGGGAGCTGCATGGCCCATTAAGGCTTATAGCATTGGTAATCCTAAAGCGTTTAATATTCAGTGGGAGCCAGGCAGTAATTTGTTATTGCTGCAATCGTTAACCGTTTCTAAAAGTGGCAATTTAGCTATTGTGCTCAAGGATTTTAATACCCCTGTGATGGTTACATTAATGTCTGGACAAAAAGCGGTGGACTATCGTGTAGATTTACGGGTGCCAGGCTTTGGTCCCAATGCAAGGGCTGAGATCGAAGGTCTCCCTGCCACAGAAAGCCCTTATTTACTGGATGTTTTAAATGGAGTGCCGCCTCGGGGCAGCAAAAAACTGGTGCTCCCTAATTGCATTAACTGTGACTTATGGGCCCTACGTAAGCGATTTTATTTGCGAACACAATTTACTTTATTGTCCCCTGCCTGGGTATCTAAAATGTCTAGCCCGGATGGAACAAATGCATATGAATTAAATCAAACGCCAGTTTTGTTACTTTCCGAACATGGCAAGGTTTTTACATTAACAGTGGAAGGATTGTAAGAGTCTGCTTCACGGTCGCTATGCTGGCCGAAAAATGTTGATTTTAGAAGACTGTATCAACAGCATACAGGTAAGGATGTGAGCAATAGGCCGTATAAAATCAACAGTAGGCTGTGAAGACAGGTTCTAGAGTGAAGAGGTGAGTTTTTCTTTACAAACATATTTGAAAGAGAAACATGCCCCAAGGTTTAAATTTTCAGGCGCCAAATCAATGTTAAAAGATACAAGATATCGAATTATTCTGATTGTTGTGATCGTTATTGTCCTGATCATTGGGATTTTTGTTTATTTTAATATTCAGAGTAAGAAGAGTGTGGAAATTTCTCAGGCTGAGCTTGGGGGTGCTCCTGCGATTAGGTCTGTTCCTGGGGAAAGAGTAGCGCCGGCAACATATCGATCAGCCGTAGAAGCAGAAAATATCTCGCAAGCAGAGCGAGCCGCTCGAGAAGGGGGTAGTGCAGTTCCTACGATTGTGCAACCGACCTACCAGGGGGCGGAGAGATTTCCAGGACAACCAGCCAGCCAGTCATCACCTGAGTGTTCTCCTGAAGAGCTTAGGAAAGCTCGAGCAGCAGGGGTTCGTGCTGAAGAACTTCGGTGTAAGGGGTGTACGGCTGAACAGTTGAAGGCGGCTGGATATACAGCAGGAGAACTGAAAGCAGCTGGTTTTACAGCGGAGCAGCTTAAACAGGCAGGTTATTCAGCAGGGGCGCTTAAAAATGCCGGATTTAGTGCAGAGGATTTAGCAAAAGCAGGTTTTTCAGCCGGTCAGCTAAAAGCAGCTGGATTTTCAGCTAATGAACTAGCAAAGGCGGGGTTTAGCTCTGATGCATTAAAGCAAGCAGGATTTTCTCCTGCTGAGATAGCGCAGGCAACAGAGGCGTCTGAAATAGAGAAAGCTGCATTGAATAATCCCGCATTTCCTAAGGACTGTAGTCCAGAATCTTTGAGAAAAGCTTTAGCGGCTAATATTCCAGCTTCTCTAATACGAAAGAAGCTCAATTGTAATGCTGGACAGTTAAAAGCAGCTGGATATACAGCGAATCAGCTAAAGGCTGCTGGATTTTCAGCAAAAGATTTGAAGGATGCTGGATTTAGTGCCAAGGATCTAAAGGATGCAGGGTTTACGCCAGGAGAACTCAAGGAGGCTGGTTTTTCAGCAAAGGACTTAAAAGATGCAGGCTTTTCTCCTTCAGCATTAAGAGATGCAGGATATACAGCGAGTGAACTCAAAGCAGCCGGGTTTACCCCAGATGAACTCAAAGCAGCAGGTTATAGTCGAGGGGACTTATTAAGGGCAGGTTTTACACCAACAGATCTAAAAGAAGTAGGCACTTCTCCGCTTTCCGAAAATTTCCCAAAAGATTGTAGCCCGGATTCATTGAGGCGAGCTTATGCAGCAAATGTTCCGGTGAGTGAAATACGAAAAGCGCTGGGTTGTAATGCCAGTAATTTAGCTGCAGCAGGATACTCAGCCCAGCAGCTTAAGGATGGCGGTTTTTCCCCAGATGAATTAAAAGCCGCTGGATTTTCTGAAAAAGACATTTTGGGTTCAGGTGCGCCTTCATTGAAGAAGCAACCCACTTTCCCCAGAGACTGTAGTCCCGAATCACTGGCTCAAGCAAAATTGTTTGATATTTCAGCTCAAAAAATAAAAGAAGTGTTAAATTGTAATACAAGTGAGTTAAGGGCAGCAGGTTATAGCCCTGAAGAAGCGAAAAAAACACTCAGCGAAGATTTAACGGCTGGTCTGGAGAAAGGTTTGCCTTCTGTTCCTGCAGATAGACAGGCTCAATTTTTATCTGAGTTAAGAAAGCGTCAGGCTCGACAGCTATCTGAGCAGAACCAGGAAGCAGCCATGCAGCAAATGATGCAGGCTATGCAATCACAAGCTAACGATTTATTATCCAGTTGGGCTCCACCTCCTAAGCAAAGTTATGTTTTAGTGAAAGAACCAAAATCTGAGCCAGTGGAAAAAGGTAAACAAGGCAGCAAAGGAAAAAGTCTTCCAGAAAGAGCGCTGGCTGGCCTTGGTGGTGGCAAGGATCAAGAAAGAGGCACTATAATTAAGGCAGGGACAGTGATGTTTGGTGTTCTGGATACCGGGATTAACAGTGATGAAGAGAGTCCGATATTAGCAACTATTATACAAGGGAAATTAAAAGGCGCCAGGTTGATAGGTAGCTTTAGTCGAAGAGACCAAAAGGTCGTTGTTTCATTTAGGAGTATTGATTTGCCAAATGTGCGGAAGTCTATCGGAGTCAACGCAGTAGCTATTGATCCTGAGATTGCTAGAACAGCCCTTGCATCTCGTGTAGACAACCATTATTTTCTACGTTACGGAACGTTATTTGCTTCGTCTTTCATTAGTGGTTTAGCTAATGCTATTATGCAGAGTGGATCCATTACTTCAGCTAATGCTGCAACTGGACTGACCGTTCAGTCTACACAAAAATTGAATACAGGCCAGCAAGCTTTGATTGCACTGGGTAACGTAGGGCAGCAATATGCAACTGTTTTAGCGGAAAATTTCACAAAACAGCCAACGGTTCACGTGGATGCTGGGATTGGAATTGGCATTTTACTGATGCAGGACCTGTTAATTCCTGAAGATAATGAGCAGTTAGCTGAGGTATTATCACAACAAGATCAAAAAGAAAAAGAACAGAAACAGGAAAAGCGCATGGAGACATTAGAACGACTGGAGTTGGAGCGAAGAGGATATTTGCCGCAAGGACAACAACAAAATGTGTCTCAGTTACCACAGCAGGGGCCCCAGCCAGTGATACCGCAGAATTCTTTGAATCTGCAGCTTCGGCCGCAGCAGGTTATTCAACCACAGTTTGGGCAAATGCGGCAGCCTTAATACAATGTTAATAAATAGGTGTCATACTATCAACAGAAGGTAGAAAAGCGATATGGCGGAGAAAAGGGGTAAAGAAGAATATCGGTTACCAGAGGATGAGAATCTGGAATCGCAGTATGAAGAAGCATACCAGTTTTCAGAACAACCTGAGCGACCTGCTTTTTCGGTGAAGAACTTGCTGCTTAACAAAAAAGTGTGGGTGCCTGCACTTATTCTGATCGGTGTTTATGGATTATATAAATTTATGGAACATCGAGATGCGCAGCAAATGAAGGTTCAGCAGTCAGCAGAGGTGGCCTTACAGAAAAAATCGGAAACGATTCAGTCTCAACGTGAGACTATGATCAAGAATGATTTACAGACAGCTGTACAGCAAGCCAATAGAAACCAGGCGCAGCTGGAAACAATAGGAAGAGAGCTGAACCAGTTTCGACTGACGCAAACACAAATGAACAGTGAGTTGTCTGAAGTCAGTGAAGCCATTAAGAGATTGGCGGAGAAACTAGAACGACCTAGACTACGGATCACTGAAAAGCCGAGTCTGGTGAGGAAAAGAAGAATAAGGCGATACCATAGGCCTGCTGTACAGGCTCCGCTTTATCACCTCAGGGCAATGGTTCCTGGGCGGGCGTGGCTGGAAAGTAGTAGTGGCCGTCTTTTTACAGTGAAGAGGGGAGAACGGATTATAGGTTATGGAGAAGTTGAAGAGATTGATGTGACGAGAGGGGTCGTCGTAACAAGTTCGGGGAGGAACATTACTTATGGTAAATACGATAGTTAATCATCAGGAAAAATTGGAGCACTACGGGTCATGTGTGCGTGCAGTATTAACGATATCCGTACTCGGGATGCTGTTGACAGGCTGTAACATGGGCATTGGTGGTGCCAATTTTACGCTTAAGAATTTTGACGACAAGAATTACCAGCCTTTATTGCAGACGGTTGCTGCTTTGGGTTACTTAGTGGGTCTTTGGTTTCTTGTTTTTGGGTTTTTAAAACTCAAGATCTATGGGCAAATGAGAACCATGATGGCCGCGCATACCAGTATTGTTCCGCCATTAATGTATATGTTTGTGGGTACAATATTGATGTATCTGCCTTTTGTCGTAGAGACCTCCTTGTTTACTATTTGGGGTTCAGGTGATGTTTTGGCTTATCTGGGCAGTGGATCTCCAAGTTCTGCATGGACAACTTACTTCCGTCCGATTGTGCACATTATGACGTTAATTGGTTATGTTTCTTTTATTCGAGGATGGATGGTTTTAGTTCGCGTCGGGGGGCAGCAATCGCAGCCAGGTGCGTTTAATAAAGGTTTTATGCATATTTTTGGAGGCATATTAGCGATTAACTTTTTAGGGACCGTTGAGATTATTCGAAATTCTTTTGCTTAATCAGCAAAAGCATTTTTAAGGTTAGACTTAAACGGATAGTTATTATTTTTAAATCAAAAATGAGTAGCTATAATTTGAGTTTTAGGAGAATTTTGAGACACAATGCATTTTTCCTCAAAATTCTGGCAAGGGATAGGTGAATTAAGCATAAAAGAGGTATTGTATATATGATGTTTTCGACGAAAATGCGGGCTTGCTTTTCCGCAAAAAATTTATTAAAGCTGGGGGCATTTTTAGCTACATTTCTGATTACAGGATTGGCTTTAGCTCAAGATGAAGGTGCTATGAAGGGTATTGCAAAGATTGCCCAGAACGTTACAGGTTCATTTGGAAGCATTGCCCAGTTATTTTTGGCGATTGCTTACATTGCGGGTGTTGGGTTTGCAGTGGCAGCGATTTTTAAGTTTAAGCAACATAAAGATAACCCTACTCAAATTCCATTAGGGACACCTATTGCGCTATTAGCAATAGCCGTTTCTCTGATATTCCTGGGTTATTTCATTAAGCCGCTTGGAGAAACATTAGGCGCCACTGAGCAACAAGCTGTTGGCCCATCAGGTAAAGGAGCTGAACGAGTGCTTCCTGGCATGAAGTAATCTTCTCAATGAGAAAAAGTGGGGTGTTCATCACATAGTGGAACACGCCCACTCTAGCAAAAGCTGGCTCAATCCACGCAGGTTTACTGTAAGTCATTGAGTCAGCTTTTTTCCGTAAACCGTAAAATGTAAAGGAACCATGAGTCAACATCAACTGACCCTCAGTGCAAAACCTGGCCGCTGGCGTTTGTTTGCTGCGAGAAAAGTAGATCCGGCTTTTCAGGATTTCGCAGAGCGCGTTTGGAAAAAAGACGTCTATACATGTACATTTTGTGGTTTTCAGGCCAAAGAATATCAGGAAGTGATTAATTTAGATGGAAATTATCGAAATAATACGTTGGATAATATGGTCACAGCCTGCTGCTTTTGTGCACAATGTTTTTTCCTGGAATCCGTTGGAAAAATGGATTATGGCGGGGGGGTTCTTATATACTTACCAGAAGTGGGACAGGCTGAGCTGAATGGTTTATGTCATGTCCTGTTTTGCGCAATGGCAAATGCGATGAGCTATCGGACAGATGCACAAACCATCTATCGGCAGCTGAAAAGTTATAGTAAGCTGGTAGAGGAAAAATTAGGGGAAAAGTTAAGCGATCCAGCATTATTGGGTCAAGCACTCATTGATGCGCAGCTGGAAAATAAAGAATTTTTAAACGAATCTGTACTAAGCCAGCTCAGATTATTGCCTTCTCGCTCAGGATTTTCGGATCAAATCAATACTTGGGCACAGGCGGCTTTACAAGATATGAGTCAAGAATCAGAAAGTGGAGAAAGCTAACGATGGCAGGGGTCATGAATAGCATTTTAGATTCGGTAGATACCTTTTTAGCATGGGCATCGACCTCAATTCACCAAACAACCGCATCTTATTGTGATATTCAAACAGCTGACTCTACCACAGATTTAGTCGCACACGACGGCTCCCTGATCTCTGTGTTGAGGTTGAGAGGCGTTAAAACCTTAATTGGAAGCGAAGAATTTAATCGAATGCAGGATTCCCTGCAACAAGCGTTCCAAACGACCATGTCGCGTCCGGGTCATACCTTGCAAGTCCTCTTTTCTTATAATAAGGATGGTATCGAAGAAGAGATTACTGAAGTCCTAAGACCTGCCCGTGAAACAGCAGATGCGCTTCACTTGTCACTTGATGATTTATTTTCTGAGCGGGTTACCCATCTTTCAAAATATTGTGCACAAGAGTCTGTTTATATTGCCTTATGGACAAGACCCAATAGCTTAACAACAGAGCAAAGTCGCCGAGCGACAAAAGATAAGCTAAAAATGATCAAGGATAAAAAAATACCAGCTTTTCGTTATACACAAAATCTGATTGCCGCGATTCCAGACTTAAGAGAGACACATGACTCTTTTGTAAAGTCTGTGGTCAATGAAATGAACACGCTGGGGATTGTGACTGATCTTCTAGATGTGCATGAGGCTTTATATCACATGCGCCGAACGGTTGATCCTGATTTTACGGATAAACATTGGAAACCCTTGTTGCCAGGCGATAAATTAACGGTTCGAGAAACTGGGACCTTAACTGGAGATATTTCGGATATCCTGTGGCCGCCTTTAGCAAAACAAATCATCCCTAGAGATGGTACCAATATGGATTTAAGAACGGCTCAAATAGGGGATAGAATTTACTCTTCCGTCTTTATTGATCTTTTCCCTAAGGATATTCAACCCTTTGTTCGTTTATTTAGAAGAACGTTAGCCACGCGCATTCCATGGCGAATTTCATTTTTGATTCAGAGCGAAGGGCTCTCTTCTTTGAAGATACGTTCAGCGCTTTCTACAATCTTGAGTTTTGCTTCTTCCCAGAATCGTCTATTTAATGATGCAGTTTCCTTATTGCGCTACATCAATTTGAATACAGATGATGCACCTGTTAAATTGCAAGTAGTGACGACTACCTGGGCTCCTGAAGGAAATATTCGCTTGTTAAGAAGCCGTGCAGCACAGTTAGCTAAGGCAGTGGAAGGTTGGGGATCTTGTGATGTATCTGAAGTCTGTGGTGATCCCTTTGATGGAGTCATGTCCAGCGCCTTGGGTGTTTCTGGGAGAAGTGTTGCCGTGACATCGGTTGCACCTTTGTCTGATGTGCTTTATATGCTCCCCTTGTTTCGCCCTGCTTCTCTTTGGGATCAAGGCGGCATATTATTTCGTTCCCCAGATGGTAAGCTTTGGCCTTATCAACCCGGTTCTCGGTTTCAAACTACCTGGATTGACTTGATGTATGCTCGACCTGGGTCTGGTAAATCTGTTTTGTCCAATGCGATTAACTTGGCATTGTGCTTATCTTCGGGAATTCAACGTTTACCTCGCATTGCCGTCATTGATATTGGACCTTCCAGTAGTGGGTTGATTTCTTTATTGCAAGAAGCTTTGCCACATGAAGAGCGGCATTTAGTTGCATATCATCGCTTAAGAATGACACCCGAGTATGCCATTAACCCTTTTGACACACAGCTGGGTGCACGATTCCCAACGCCTCAGGAGCGTGGGTTTTTGGTTAACTTTTTGACTTTATTAGCGACGCCAGTTGGGGCGGAAAAGCCTTATGATGGTATTTCTGATATGGCAGGGATTGTGGTGGATGAGCTTTATAAACATTTTGCAGATGGTGCGAGTCCAACCGTTTATACGCTGGGAGTAGAGGACATCATTGATGGGATATTGGAAGAAATAGGGTTTGTTCGTGATCAGCACACAACCTGGTGGGAGGTTACAGATGCTTTATTTATGGCAGGCTTTGTCCATGAAGCATTTTTAGCGCAGCGCCATGCAATGCCAACATTAGGTGAGGCTGCAGCGATTTGTAGAACACCTGCGATTGAGGATCTTTATAGTAAGGTAACGGCACCTACAGGAGAGTCTTTGGTTGACGCCTTTGGTCGAATGATTTCAAGCGCTGTTCGTGAGTACCCGATCATTTCTCAGGTGACAAGATTTGATATTGGGGATGTCCGAGTGGTTTCACTTGATCTGGATGAAGTCGCAAAGACCGGTGGGGATGCGGCGAATCGTCAAACTGCGGTGATGTACATGATTGCCCGCTATGCATTAGCGCGCCATTACTTTTTGACAGAAGATACAGCAAAGGATATGCCTGAAGTTTACCGATCCTATCATGAAACACGGATTTCTGAAATTCGTGAAGATCCGAAGCGGATTGTCTTTGATGAATTCCATCGAACTTCGAAGGTAGAAGCTGTTCGTAATCAGGTCATTCAGGATATGCGGGAAGGGCGTAAATGGAAGGTTCAGATTGCACTGGTTTCCCAGTCATTGGATGATTTTGACGAAGTGATGGTTGAGTTTGGAACGTCCGTCTTTATTATGGACGCAGGTCCGGAGCAAGCCGTTTTAAAAACGACGAAAACCTTTGGTTTAAGTCCAACTGCACAACATGCATTGCGAACACGTGTGCATGGGCCAAGAGAAGAAGGGGCTACCTTTTTAGCGCAATTTGCAACGAAAGAGGGGATTAATACACAATTACTCACCAGTACTCTGGGTCCAATTGAACTTTGGGCGTTTAATACGACTTCAGAAGATGCTCGGTTGCGTAATCGGCTTTATCGTGAGTTGGGGCCTAAAGAAGCTCGTAGATTTCTGGCCATTTTATTTCCAGGTGGATCAGCAATGAAAGTGCTTGAAGAGCGCCTGGCACAGCTTAAGCAAAAGGGAATGTTGGATGAGGAAGCTAAAACAGGCGTGCTTGAAGGGTTGGTGCAGGATATTTTAAAGACGTATGCGAAAGATCCCAATGCTAAGTACTTGTTAACATAGTTGGCTAGTAGGGGCGTTGCCTTACATTTTTACCAACGGAGCTCATTGACTTCTTACGACATGTTTCATAGGAGCAAGATGAAGTTCTTCAACGCAAGCATTATTGTCCATCATTAAAATCATATGCAAAGCATCTACAATTTGTGCAGTCTGGACAGCATTTTCTGGGGCATCGCCTGGCTTGAATGCAAGTGTTTCATAGAAGGTTGAGTCAACTAAACCAGGGGAAATCAGTGTGACAGCGACGTTTCGGTTTAAACATTCCAAACGTAAGCTTTTTGCAAAACCTCTGAGTCCAAATTTGGAAGCACAGTAGAGCGTTCCTTTTTTGTGGGGTGTGTGATCTGCCTCAGAGCCAATAAAAATGATTTTTCCTTGTTGCTTTTTGATCGCAGGTAAGAGGTATCGGGAAATAGAGATAGGAGATAGAAGATTTACTTGCAATAAATCCTGTAGCGTTTGATCTGAAAACTGCTCAAGTTCTTGGAAGATGCCATAGCCTGCACAATGAACCAATACATCTATTTTCGGGAGATGCTTTTTGAGTTGATGAGCGGTTTTGCTGACCCACTCTGAATGTTTTAAATCGATTGAAATTTCATGATAGGCTGTGTGAGCACACAAAATTTTGGGGTGGGTGCGTGCTAAACCATAAACTGTGTATTGTTGTGCAAGTAAATGTTGTGTGATTGCAAGACCAATACCTTTGGAAGCACCGGTGATAACTGCGATTTTCATGAGTCGTAACACTTAAACAAAAGATTAGGATGAATATACTGTAGAAGTTGCTGGCTGACAAAGTGTGCCATTTCAGCTTCGCGTTCTGCGGCGTAGGAAAGGAGTCCATCACGATTGACTAAAGGTTGAGAAAGCAGGGGATCAGAGGGGTATAGCGTATGGATACGATCATACATTTTTTTGGGAAAACGCATGGGGCCAATGCTAACAGAATGAAAGGCTTCAGGAGAAACGTGGGAAAAAATATCCTGGATGAGCTGTCGATAGTAAGTTTCAAACGCGTGACAATCAATTAACGGATCCAGTCTTAAACCCAGCTTCCAACCTTGATCAGCAAGCTGTTGCATGGCGCGAATACGAGCTTTAACGCTTGGAACACCAGACTCAACTTTTTCACTGATGGGTTGTGGTGTAAAGCTAAATGCAACAATACACTGGTCAATGGGTTCATGTTTCAGTAAACTTCGAACTTGAACACTTTTCGTTCTAAGCTCCAGGTAGGCATGATCGAGGGTTGCGAAGAAAGGAAGCCAGGCATTGACAAAACCTGTCAGTGGCTCCAGAGCAAGGGAATCTCCATCATATCCACTGAAAAAATAGATGGGCTTTGAGGCGGTGGCGCTTTCACAGAGACGGCGAACATCCGCTTGAAAATCTTCATAGTTGATAAACCAGACGTAATTTGCGCTAAAATACAGACCTTGGAGAAAGCAATAGCGACAATCGTAAGGGCAGTTCAAAAGGTGGGAAAAGTAGTAGTTTTGAGCATCAGAGATTCCAAAGTTTTCTGGAGCAGGTAAAACACGTAAACCCTCTTTTTTAGCTAGAATTAACGCGGGTGCCTGTTTTTGAAGCTTAAAGTGTTGTGATTTTTTATTAAAAACTTCGCCATAGTGTTGGCAGATGATGTATTCCGATGTTGGAAAACGCTCACGAAGGGCTATAACGCGTGGGTGATCAAAGAGGTTGGATTCGATATAGATGATTTTTAACATGTCTAATTTATTATCTTTTTTCGTTGGGTTAGGGTTTGGTGTGATCTTTAGCTGGCTGCGCCTACCGATTCCTGCGCCCAATAATCTTGCTGGGGTTTTAGGTATTATAGGGATTTTTGTTGGTTATTTGTTAGTCAATAAGCTGTTTTTGAAAGTATAAACCTAAATTAATCAGTTGAAAACGTAGCGAAAAGTACTACGGTGCTGAAGATATGAAAGATTTTTTATCTTTTTGGGCGAAAGCGTAATCACCTCTACGGTGAGCCCAAAAAGATAAAAAATCTTTTGTAGATTCAGTGCATTAGTCCCTCGCAGTAGTTTTCAACTGATTAATTTAGGATGAAAGTAACCGTTATGAAAAGCTCCCAAAATATGAGCGTAATGTGCTAAACTTCCCAGAATTATTTTGAAGTCTCAGATGAGTGACAAAAGAAATCCTGGCGATTGTCTGAGATTCAAATCTTTTGGTGTCATTCTGTCAAGAGGTCATTATGCAAGCTCAAACAGGTATTGCTTTCGAAGATTCTAGTGAGAATAAACTCCTACCCTGGGTTGTTTGTTTTTCAGCTGCCTTATTTTTCTTTTTTGAATTTATGCAGATGGTCATTTTAAACTCCATGACAGCAAATCTGTTAAGGGAGTTTGATTTATCTGCCAAACAGATGGGCACGCTGACTTTTGCATATTTTTGGGGGAATGTCGCTTTTCTTTTTCCGGCTGGCATGATTATTGATCGTGTTTCTACGCGTCGACTGATCTTGTTCACACTTTCCATTTGCGTGTTAGGGGCTTTTGGATTTGCAATGGCTTCAAACATAACGTGGGCGATCGTCTGTCGCTTTATCATTGGCATGGGGGGAGCTTTTTGCTTTCTCAGTAATGTGCGGCTGGCCAGCCGCTGGTTTCCTCCAGAACGATTGGCTTTGGTTATTGGGTTGATTGTAACCATTGCTATGTTGGGTGGTATGGTTGCACAAGCACCTTTTGCTTTATTAATTGAAAAAGTGGGATGGCGAAATGCATCGCTTGTCAGCGCGAGTGTTGGGTTGTTGATTTTAATTAACATCTTTATTTTTGTGCGAGATTTCCCAAAAGGAAAAGCACAGATGTATTATCAGCAACATGCTGTACTTCAAACCATGGGCTTCTTTGAGACGCTGAAAAAATCATTGGGTAACGCGCAAAACTGGTTAGCTGGCAGCTTTGCCTTGATGATGAATATTCCTGTGATGGTGTTAGGGGCTGCCTGGGGCATTTTATATTTGGTACAAGTGCATCATCTTTCAGAAGGTGAAGCAGCCTGGATTTCAGGATTAATCTTTCTTGGGGCAGTGATTGGATCTCCTTTTTGGGGTTGGCTTTCTGATCGGATTGGGTTGCGAAAAAAACCGATGTTGTATGCTGCCATAGCGAGCCTGGCAATTGCACTGATTATTATGCTAGTACCAGGGCTTTCTCGCCTTGCTTTTATGGTGCTGTTTTTTGGATTAGGCTTTTTTATGATCGCTCATATTTTGGCCTATCCTTTAATCGCTGAAAGTAATTCAAGGGCATTAACCGCGACTTCAGAAAGCGTTGCTTCGCTTTTGATTCAATCCGGTGGTTTCTTTGCCTTTGTGTTTGGATTTTTAATGGATCTTAACTGGAACCATACCATCATAGATGGAAACCGGGTCTATTCATCCAGTGATTTTATGCTGGCCATGTCTATCCTTCCCATTGCCTTTTTCTTTTCATGGATTGTTGCACTCTTTATTCGGGAAACGCATTGTAGATCAGTTGAAGAGTAGGGTGTGTTTATTTATAGCTAAGTCCCAGCAATTCCCGCCCTATCGGGCAAGAATTGCTTCCCTTGATGAGCGCGGCTCGCAAGCCAAGCTTGCGATCGCTTTTAAGGGGGAGAATCGCGATTCTCCCCCTTAATATCCCCCATCGCGAATGAGAAGATGTCACAAGTTATTGATAAATTAAAGTGTTTTCCGGCGGGAATTGCTGGCTAAGTCCCTATATCTGACAAACAGTTTTTCTTCAAATAAACTGCTGAAAATCGAAGCATAGTTTTCCTATATTGAGTTTTTCAGCATTATGTTTGAAGAGGGAAAAGAGAGGGTGCTAAAACATGCGCACCTCCAACCTATTGATTGTGCTACAATTATAGCAATCATGGGAGGGGTGGATATGAAAGAGAGTCTATTAAATCTTACAGGAACAGCATCGCTTACACAGATGAAAATGGCAGTGGTTGATGTCTTGCAACAGGTTTTAAGCGCAGAGTTACAGCGTCATAGGGGACTTCTTAAAGAAAGTAATACTGAAGGTAGAGCAAGGTATTTTGAAATTCTTCATAGGATTGAGGAGATACAGGCAGCAGCATCCGTTAAAGAGGTAGCTGATAACGTGATGGATTTAAGAGCATACTGCAAAGAGGAGTTAGAAGGTATGTCCAGAAAGAAAAATCCGTTTGCACTGACCAGAGGAACAGACCTGTTGACAAATATTCAGGAAGTATCAGTTCAAATGTATGAGGAGCTGTATGAGATCATTCCCTTTATTTCCCTGAATAGACCTCAAGTTTATACAGACTTTTTTCAAAAAAAGAAGAATCCATATAACCTCTCGCCAGAACAGTTAACGCTAGAAGCAAAGGAGAGAACCCTGAACGATTGGTCTCGTGGCGGTGGAAATCAATATATTAATGGAGAATCTAGTGCGCAAGGATATGGAGAGAGTATAGAAGCATTGAAAGCATTTATGGAAGAAAAAGGAATAAAGAATGAAAGCATGCTTGAATTTCTGATGAATAATGCGAATCAGGATGGGGTTATTAAGTCGATTGGAAGCCCCACTAATAAAGTGACGCAAGAAATAAATGCTGCTGTTAGGAAGGATTATCGTTGTTATTACACAGACTTAAAAACCATTACACCGGAACAGTTGCTTAACATAGCAAGCGAAAATGAAAATGATTTAGTGAAAGTCGCTAGCATTTTAGGGCTGCCTTCGCGTGACATTGAAGATTCCTTGACTGAACTAGGACTACATGGATGGGATGATTTTGTTTTATTAAAACCAACAGAAGCTGAAGAAGTTTTATCCGAACAGTACAGAGAGCCCATGTTTATGAATCTGTCGAAACTAGAAAACGAGGAGAGTCATGTGCATGTCAAAGTTTTAATGACGATGTCTGTGTCAGATGGTTCAGGGTGGTTAACTGAATCTTACCCCATAAGCATGGACATGGACATGGACATCATCCTCTCTGAGGAAACAGAGGCGCCTGAAATATCTAATTTTGAGTTCTCAATTTCTAAAGAAGCGCTTCAATATTTGGAGGAAAACCAGAATGAAAGAGTTTCTTGCACGTCTTCCATGATAAATGGGCAAAATGTTCTGGTTCCTCACACCCTGTTAGAGTTAAAAAATATCCTCGAAGAGATCATTCATCACCCAGACGCTGAATTGGAGGAGGAAATAAACAGGGGAATGGGTTATTCATAAAGGTGTGACATCAGTGAAAGGATAAGTTTGTTTTTTCAGGTTCATGAGAGGATGTGTTATCAGGGGTGGGCGTATCAAACTGAAAGAAGGTAGGCACATATTCGGTAGAAGGGGTGAGATTGGTATAAGCCTCTAATTTTTCTTGCACAGCAATTAGCTTGGAAGTTGTCTTATGATGCCATAACAAAAACTCTGCTGACGCGTGTGCACTTTCATCTTCCAGATAAGCTTTCTCATAAAGCGCAATAGCACGAAGCGTTTGTGTTTCCCTATTTAAGTCAGCATCATCTGAAGTTTCTGAAAAAAGCGTCATATAACTTTCAATCAGCAAACCGCCGATCACAAGCAAGATACCTTTATTTCTTTCTTCGAGCATTGAGATGATTTGGTTTAAGCTGGATTCATCAAGCTGGGTGGGGAGTTGTATTGTACGGTATTCCGTTATATGAAGTTTGACTTGAGCTTCAAGAAACGAATCCATCTGGATTTCTCGTCCTTCTAGTAAGACCGTTTGTATATGGATAGGAAGCACAACTGCAAGGATGAATGCCAGTACGTGGTCCTCTTTTCTATCTAGGAAATTTTGCCTTAAATCGAGAGAGACAAGCGTAAGAGGTAAAGCAGAAAAAAGGGTTGCAAGCTCCACAAGTGTTTTTTTCTGTTGTTCAAACCAGAAAAAGAGATTTCGCACCAGGGAAAGCTGGGTGATCTGGGGGGGGATGGTATTAAAAATCCGAATGGAAATTTCACTGTCCAGACTGCCTAAATAGCATAGGCTTAAATCTACGACATTTGTCATGCTGGGGCAGTTTGAAAGTTGATTGCAAATGTCATTTACACTTTCATTGCTGGGACAAATACTTCTATTCGCTGTTGAAAGAAGCTTCAATTGATTTCTTAAATTGAGCGTTTCCATGGTTTCTTCTGACATGAGATGACCTTCATGATTTAAATGTTGAGGCTTTGTTGAGTAGGTCTTTTGCTAACACCATCACCTTAAATAACTCCCCCATCTCAGAAGGCAAAGTCAGCTGCTTAATTTGCTGAGCCACCTGAAATTGCGTTACCGGATCTCTTGAAAGCTCTAACTCAGCAAGGTTCAATAGGCCGCACTGAATCAGAAACCGAGCCTGATTGCTATATTCTACGACAGAAAACCCCTGTTGGGTTGCAAGTTTTTTTAGCGCTGTAAAATTGACATGTGCTGTTATATCTTGAATTCCGGGTAAAATCAGAGGATCCTCATGTGCGCGGTGTCGATAATAGCAGGTAAGTGTACCCTGATTTCTTTGCGGATGATAATATTCCTGTTCAGGGTAACCGTAGTCAATCACCAATAATATCCCTTGCTTTAAGCACTGGCTTAAAGCGGCCAACCATGGGCCAATGGCCAGGTTGATCTCTGAGACATATCCTTCAGGTAGCTGCAGTTGTTTTACCTGTTCAATTAACTCAGAGCTTGCTTCTCCTAGCGTCCAGGCTAATTTATCCTGATGGCGTCCTACATAATATTCATGAATACCCTTTTCCTGCTTAAACCGGTGAACAGGCATGGCATCCAGGACTTCATTGGCTAGTATGACGCCTTTAAAAGGGAGTTGGGGTAACGTAGACAACCATCTAATTCGGTTTGTTAAATGGGGAATTTTTGTTTCAAATAGGGCTTTCTGTCGGGCTTTCAGCTCAGGGCTTAAGTCCAGTATCCAATAAAAATCAGGTAAAGCCGCTTGTTTTTCAAGAAAGGTAAGTATTTCACAGGCCATGGTTCCAGACCCTGCTCCTAGCTCTAGAATGCCACCCTGCGTTAGAGAGCCTAGTATTTTTTGGCATTGAACGGCAACGCATTGAGAAAACAGTGGGGAGATCTCAGGGGCGGTAACAAAATCTCCCGCTTTTCCAAACTTGAAGTTGCCGGCACAGTAATACCCCAATCCTGGCTCATAGAGTGCCATCTCCATATAACGTGAGAAAGGGATTGGACCTTTTTCTGAGATTTCCTGCAAAATTTTGTTTAGGAGGATTTCACTATGTGATTGAGCCTCGGGATCAGGCTTTGGTAATATGGTGGAATGTCTATTCATCTCATCGAATTTATATCATATATTTAGGGTGTGACAACAATACATGAAAATCCAGTTAAAACAGTCTATTCAAACCGCAATCGAAACACTGGTGCATAATGGCACGCTTGTGTTAACGTCCATGCCGGATATTCAAATACAGTATACCAAAGATAAGCAACACGGGGATTTTGCCTCTAATATTGCTATGATACTTGCCAAACAGGCCAAAATAGCCCCTCGGGAAGTAGCTGCCCAAATTATTGATCATTTAGAGCCTGTTGAGCAGGTGACGCGTGTTGAAATTGCTGGCCCAGGATTTATTAACTTTTTTGTCTCTGAAGCGACTTTTCAACCTCTAATTGCTGAAATTCTAACCCAACAGTCCAGTTATGGAAAAAGTAACGTTGGAGAAGGCCGTCGAGTGCACATGGAGATGGTTTCTGCGAACCCAACCGGTCCGTTACATGTTGGGCATGGGCGTCTGGCTGCATTTGGTGGGAGCTTGGGCAATTTATTGATGACGTTAGGATATGAAGTACATTGTGAATATTACGTCAATGATGCTGGACGGCAGATGTATATTTTAGCGTTGAGTGTCTGGTTGCGCTATCTTGAGGCGCTGGGAGAAACATTACCTTTTGATTTTCCGGAGCAGGGATATCTGGGTCGCTATGTTGTAGATATTGCCAAAATCCTCTATGAAGAACGTCAACGCGCTTTTTATGTGCCGTCAACGGTATTGGCGGGCTGGGAGCTCAGTGATCTGTCTGATCCGGATCGTGTGCTAGATGACTTGATTGATCATGCCAGAAAACATCTGGGAGAAGAGGCATTTCAGTTTATTTTTGATAAGGGGTTAAACCATGTACTTGAAGGGATTCAGACAGATTTATCCGACTTTAGGGTGCCTATTGCTGAGTGGTTTATGGAAAGTCAACTTTGGAAACAAAAAGCCATAGAAGAAAGTCTTCAGATGCTGTCAGAGCGTGGATACCTTTATGAGAAAGAAGGGGCAAAGTGGTTTGAAGCTACCCGCTTTGGGGATGAAAAAGACCGTGTGGTGGTGAGAAAAAATGGTCAATACACTTATTTTGCTGCAGACGTTGCGTATCACTGGAATAAGTTCAAGCGAGGGTATGATCAGATTCTAGACACGTTTGGATCAGATCATCATGGCTATACGCAGCGAATTCGAGGAGTGGCGCAAGCGTTAGGCAAAAACCCTGACCAAATCAACTGTTTTTTAATTCAATTTGCAATTCTGTATCGTGCGGGGGTAAAGCTTTCCATGTCAACCCGGAAAGGGGTTTTTGTGACGCTTCGTGAACTGTTTGAGGAAGTTGGCGTGGATGCAACCCGTTTTTTTTATATCATGCGTCGTTATGATCAGCATCTGGATTTCGATTTAGATTTGGCAAAATCGCGCTCAAATGAAAATCCGGTTTACTATATTCAATATGCGCATGCCAGAGTCTGCAGCGTGTTTCGACAGTTAGCAGAGAAAAAAATCGCTTGGGATCAGATGGCAGGTCTGGAGGCACTTGATCGCCTGGATACTGATCAGGAAAAGGTCTTGCTACGGTGTTTATATCGCTATCAAGATACCCTAAAGTTAGCAGGGAAAAATTTTGAACCTCAGATTTTGGCACATTATTTGCATGAGCTGGCAAATTCTTTCCATTCCTATTACAATGCTTATCAATTTTTAGTAGAAGATAAAGCACTAAGGAATGCACGCTTGAATCTAATTCTTGCGACACGCTATATCATCGCTAATGGCCTAAAAATTCTAGGGGTAAGCGCCCCGGATGCAATGTAAGGAGAGTGATACTTATGCGAACTTTTTTCAAACTATTGGTTGCGGTTGTAATTCTGGCAGTTATTGTGCTTGCAGCACCTTTTGGAATGGGGCTTGTCGGTGAAAAAGAAGCTCATAAAAAAGTCAAAGAAATTCAAGCTAAGCTCACAGAATATCCTAATGTTGATTATAAACTAACGGCTTATAAGCGAGGTTTTTTTACTTCGGAAGCTCAAGAGCTGGTTGTCCTGAAAAATATAAAAATAAATGGAAAAACAATCGGTCCGGTTCAATTGATAATTAATGATGAAATTCAGCATGGTCCAGTTATTTTAAGCCGGGACAGTAAAGGAAAATGGGACTTTTGGGTCGGTAGAGCGATGTTAAAGAGTCAGGTTACCAAGGTAATAGGGTTGGGTGTTAAACCCTTGCCTGTCGATTTTTATAGAGGTTATATTGGATTTGCAGGGGATATTAAAGTGATAGTGGATGTTCCAAAACTATCAGTCGACCTGCCAGTTTTATCTGTTGTTTTGGAAGGTTTGAAAGATATATTGGAAATCTCTCATGATCATAAAAGAGTCACAAATCACTTTGTGCTGAAGCATGGATTAGCCATTGATAAGATTCAACCTAAAAAACTGGAAGTGAAGGGATTGGAAACTGAAACGGATGTGACAAAAGATAGTCAAGGTCTTTGGCTTGGTAGTCGCAGGTTGGAAGCAGTGTCTTTGGTTGCGGGTTTAGAAGGAAAAGTTTATACCATGCAGGGTTTATATGCAAAAATTATGGATCTCAAACATGATCAGAAAATTAAATCTGAAGTTGTTTTAAATGTTCGATCGGTCGGTGTGGGCGAAAAATCTTTTGGCCCTCACCGCTTAGTTTTGGATATTGATGGGGTAGATGCTTCCATAGTGAGTAAAATGAACAAAACCCTGATCAAAATAACCCAGGAAGAAGCCGAGCGCCCTCAGTCAGGATCAAACGCAAAGCCTCAATCGAATAAAAATCAGGTTTTAATCAATAAAATGGGAGATTTAGCTTCCGATTTGATTAAAAAGGGTTTTTCCATCCAGTTGAAAACGTTGGAGGTAAGTACAGCCTGGGGTAAATTAATGGCGGATGCAAAAATCCAGATTCCAAATTTATCAAACCGCCAGGCAGCAGGGTCTAAGCAACTGTCTTTATTGTCTTCCATACTAAACATGGATAGCATGATGAATGCAAAAATTCCATCCGGCTTATTAAAAACATTGATTGAACAGCGGTATCGTAAGCTACTTGAAGCTCAGCAACAAGGGCAAATGCAACAGCCTCAAAATCTGGGAGAAATGGCAGATAAGCATATGGCTAAACTGGTTTCTGAGGGTTGGTTTATTCCCAATGGTGATATCTATGATATTACCCTGAGTTTTAGAAAAGGTCAGTTTTTGGTTAATAACAAACCTCTGAAACCGCAAGAGCTATTACCTGAGATTTCTCAACCCCCTGTGCCTGAGATGCCAGCCCAGGGAAATGAGGAAGCTCCAGCTTCTGCGAATGATGTGCAGCAACCAGCACCAGTGTCATCTGAAATACCTGCCAATTCACAGCCTCAGGGATCAATGCGCGTACAAAATGAGTTGGAGATGCAGCAACAAGCTCAAAATGAGCATGCCCCGTCAAATGCAATATCGTCTATGCCCGCCGAGGAGGCTGAAAAGCATATGCTCAGACAGGACGTTCAGGATGCGCCTATTTCTGAGTCAACCCAAGCGCCTCAACCTGCTTCAGTGATGCAGCCTTTAGCTACTCCGGCAGCCCCTGCTCAAGCGCCTGCTGTTGAGACTCCAGCCCCAGCAGCGGTGATGCCAAATACGACGAATCCGCAGCTGCCCTCTACGCAGAAACCAGCTGGTGCAGCACACGCTTCCCCTGAAGCTGCTGGAGCCCAATAAAAAGGCGATTACTATGGCCCAGGCAAGACGAAACAGGAAAAATCAAACGCCTGCTTGGGTCTGGTTGGTGATTGGTATTTTGTTGGGATTTTTTTTCTCACATGTCAATCTTTTTGAAGCCTACCGATTTCTTGAAAATTCCCTGGAAAAAAGTCAGAAAGGGAAAAAAAATAATGCCCTAGGGCGCGTGCAAAAAGAAGAAACACAATTTGATTTTTATCATATTTTATCAGGGAAGCCTGTAGATTCAGGTGCTCAGAAGCATTTAGAGGTAGCAAAACAGCAGGAAAAAAAAGTACCAGATGTAGGCGCACCTAAGCAAACCCATTTATCTTCTGCCCAGAAAAGACAGATTACCCAGCTGCCCCCGCTCAGTAAACAAAAAAATGCGACAAAGGCATTAAAAAGGGAAAAATTATCTCAGGCTGTCAAACCTCAGTCAGAAACACCTAAACCCGAAATGGTTCGGGAGAAAAAAAATACCTCATCAGGAAATTTTACGCTGCAAATTGCTGCGTTACGAACTTATGCCGAAGCGGATCGTTACAAAGCCCAGTTACTTTTATCGGGATTTCATGCGGTCAAAATTCAAAAAATAACCAAAGGTCAGGATATCTGGTTTCGAGTTATGGTGGGAAATTATAACAGCCGCCAAGCAGCGGATGCTGCAAAGAAGAAGCTAAAACAACATAATTTTAATGGCATTGTCATGCCAGCCAGTCATTAGATCTACACACACCCTAATTGTCGAGAAAACTATGCGTCCAAGTCATCGTCAGCCTTATGAATTAAGACCTATTCAATTTACACGTCATTATACCCGCTATTCAGAGGGCTCTGTGCTTGTTGAGTTTGGAGAAACCAAAGTGTTATGCAATGTGAGCTTAACAGAAGGCGTTCCCAGGTTTTTAAAAGAGAGTAATCAAGGTTGGTTAACGGCGGAATATGATATGTTGCCTCGCTCAACCCATACTCGAATGGAGAGAGATAGGGCAAGTCTAAAGATTAAGGGAAGAACGCATGAAATTCAAAGGCTCATTGGTCGTTCATTACGCAGCGCAGTGAATCTTGAAGCATTGGCTGGCTTTACCATCATGGTAGATTGTGATGTTATCCAGGCAGACGGAGGAACCCGCACGGCTTCCATTACAGGCGCTTGTGTTGCCTTGCATGATGCTATTCAGGGTTTAAAAGCAGCTGGAAAAATTAAGGGAGACCCTTTTCAATTTCTCATTGCAGCAGTTTCTGCTGGCATTTATCAAGGGGAACCTGTGTTGGATTTGGATTATCAAGAAGATTGTCAGGCGGAAACGGATATGACCTTTGTCATGAATGAAGGCTTGGAGTTTATTGAGATTCAAGGTACTGCTGAGAAGAAGCCATTTCAACCTGAACAACTTCAGCGATTATTAGAATTGGGGAAGCAGGGTATAGAGACCCTAATCTTTGAGCAAAGAAAAGCATTAGGGATCAATGCTTGAACCTAAATTAGAATTACCACCAAAAAGTCAAAATAAATATTATATATCAGCATGTTACTCGAAATAATATTTGGCATATTTTGGCGTCAGTACTATAATTATTTTGTGTTATTCAACAAAAAGGAGTAATAGAAATGAAATCTATAATCAAAAAATCATTAGCTGTGGCTTGTATGGGTCTTTTTATGTCAAACGTGTTTGCAGATGACATGATGAACAAAAAAATGAATGATAATATGAACATGTCTGGTGAAAAAGAGATGTCTGCGCCTATGGAGCATGGCAAAATGAAACATAAGCAACATAAAAAAATGCATCATAAAAAGATGCACCATAAAAAGATGCACCATAAAAAAATGCACAACAAAAAGATGCATGATAAAAAAATGATGCAGGATGAACAAATGCCTCCAGTGCCTTCTAAGCATTAATAAACACTATGACACATCTGCAGGCTAGTATTATGGCTTGTGAGTAGACGTTGATTTTGTGCTTGATTCTGATAAAAAAGATCAAGCACAAAATTTCATAAAATTGCAAAAATTCATTGATGACACGTCCTATTTAGATAAAATTTTCAGTAGATTATTCTGTGTCTGCGGTCCATTTAAGATCTTAATGAGTTTATGTCTGGGAGAAAATATTAGCGTGACGGGTAGGGTGCTCAAATGATCAATCCCCCATTTTTCTTTTGCAAATTGTTTAATGAGCGGAAAGTCAATCTGGTTTTTTTGAGCGAAGTTTTGGATAACTTGACTAGATAAATCATCAAAACTAACACCTAAAACAACAACGTTATCTTTGTGTGAAAGATAAAAGGCATTTAACTCTGGAAGCTCTTTGAGGCAAGGGCTGCACCATGGGGCCCAATAGTTCACGATGACCCATTTCCCTCGGTAAGCAGAAAGAGAAAAAGGTTTTCCTTCTATGTCATAACCATCCGGGGATGGCTGACAGCCGATGATGCAAAGTGCCATGTAGATTGCAAGACAGAAATAAACCAGCTTTTTCATTGAATGATTTTGTAAAGATCAGTCGTGATGGCATTGACTTCGTTAGGAGAAGAAAACAATGCATAAAATTGGCCGTTCGGGTCTATGACAAAAATTGAAGCGCTGTGGTCAATGGTAGATTCAGCATCAGGACCTTCACCTTCTACTTCCATATAAACAGCCCCTAAATTCTGAGCCAATTGATGGATTTGACTTTCCGATCCGGTTACCCCCACGAAATGTGGATTAAAGTGTGAGAGATACTGCCGGAGTACCTGGGGGGTATCTTCTTCAGGGTCAACTGAAACAAAAAAAACCTTTGGTATGTTTTTTACACCCTTTTTTTCAAGTTTTTTATAGACTTGGTTCAAATTGGCTAAAGCCGTTGGGCAAATAGAAGGACAATGCGTGAAGCCAAAAAACACCAGACTCCAGTGGCCTTTTAGACTATCGGATGTAAAAGGTTTTTCATGCATATTCTGTAATGAAAATGTATGAATAGACCGAGGCTGCTTAAGCAGCGTTGCAGTTATCAGGTCTTTTTCAGACAAGATGCGGTTAGTCTGTGTTTCCTGTGAGTGATAGAAAAAAAGCCCCGCCACCAGCGCTGCGGCGCCAAGCAGAAGGAGGATCAGTAGTTTCGGAAATTTTTTATTCATACTTTTAACTTTTTGTTAACATACTTGATTAAATAACTTGATGATAACCCTTCCCTCAAAAAGGAAGTTATTATATCATAATCAGATTTTTTAGATGAATTAAAAAATAAACCTTATAGTAAGTTTCTATATATTTAGATATTACTGAATCATATAACCAAGAGGAACCCATTAAAGATGGTTGTCATACGCCTAGCTCGCGGCGGAGCTAAAAAACGCCCATTTTATAAAATTGTAGTTGCAGATAGTCGCAAGCCTTTAAAGGGCCGATTTATTGAAAAGTTGGGTTATTACAACCCGTTTGCATCAGGAGGAGAAACGCCTTTTCATTTAGATGTGGCCCGCTTGGAACATTGGAAAAACTGCGGCGCACAGCTTTCTCCCCGTCTTCACTTATTAGTGAAAGAACATAAAAAATCTGCTGTTATAGAGGGTGCTGAAGCTGCTTCTGAAAAACCTAAAGCTGCTTCTAAAAAGCCTAAAGCAAGTGCTGCTTCGACATCTAAAAAGACTGAGAAAGCTAAAGCTGCTAAAAAAGATAGCGATAAAGCGTCTGAATAGGGCTTACAGGCGTGATGGAGTCGACTTTCTTTGAAATTTTTGTTTCATGAAATCTTTTGATGAATCTCGCCAGGTTGCCTGTGAAAACTCAATCATCATAGGTCGGTTTGGACGAGTTTTTGGGGTGAAAGGTTGGATTTATGTCATTTCCTTTACTGACCCTCCAGAGAATATTTTATCTTATGCTTCGTGGTGGGGGGTAGGTGATGGAAAAAATCATCAGGATTGGAAGCCAGTGGTCATCACTGACCATCACCAAGATCGAAAAGGCATACGAGTTAAACTGGAAGGCTGCGATTCACCGGACACTGCGCAGCTTCTGGTTAATTTAGCCATTGCCATCCCTCAAGAGAAACTTCCGTCTTTAGATCCTGGGCAGTATTACTGGTTAGATTTGGTGGGTGCCAAGGTTAAAAATAAATCAGGCTTGGTACTAGGCGTTGTCGACTATTTATTTGAAACCGCTTCAAATGATGTGATGGTGGTGAAAGGAGAAAAGGAGCATTGGATTCCCTATTTAGAATCAGTCGTGTTAGAGGTCAACTTAAAAGAAAAAGAAATACAGGTCGACTGGGATGCTGACTTTTGACGTCATTACCCTTTTCCCTGAAATGTTTGCTGCATTGGATTATGGTGTTGTTGGGCGCGCGATTAAGAATAAAGTGCTTGAACTGAATACTTTAAATCCTCGAGATTTTACAGAAGATCCATATAGAACAGTTGATGATAGGCCTTATGGTGGGGGGCCTGGGATGGTGATGCTGGCAGAACCCCTTTGTCGTGCCATTCGCCAGGCTAAAGCAGCCAACCCTCAAAGCAAAACGTTATATCTTTCTCCTAAAGGCAGGCAATTAGATCAGGCTGCTGTAAAGCGGTTATCTCAGTGTGCTCATTTGATTCTTATTGCTGGGCGTTATGAGGGAATTGATGAAAGGGTGATTCTTAAGGAAGTCGATGAAGAATGGTCAATAGGAGATTATGTTTTGAGCGGAGGTGAGTTGCCGGCGATGGTGTTAGTGGATGCAATTGCTCGTTTTATCCCAGGAGTGCTTGGACATGCACTATCAGCCGCCCAGGATTCTTTTTCCAATGGGTTGCTAGACTGTCCGCATTATACGCGCCCCAGTATTTTTGAAGGGATGTCTGTGCCTGAGGTTTTGTTAAGTGGCCATCACCAGGACATTGAGCATTGGCGTTTAAAACATGCTTTGGGAGAAACTTTTTTAAAAAGACCTGATCTTCTATCACAACGCCAGTTGACAGAGCTTGAGCAAACATTGTTAAATAGCTTCCTTGAAGAAAGAAAGTCAAACAGGGCAAAATAATGCATACGATGATTGAAAAAATAGAACAAGAGCAAATGGCTCAAAAAGTGGTCCCTTTTTTTGAGATAGGGGATACGGTTGTTGTTCAAGTAAAAGTAAAAGAAGGTAATAGAGAGCGCTTGCAGGCTTTTGAAGGCGTTGTAATTGCAAAGCGTAATAGAGGTCTTAACTCTGCTTTTACTGTGCGCAAAATATCTCACGGTGAAGAAGTGGAGCGAGTATTTCAAACTTACAGCCCATTAGTTGCAGATATCAAAATCAAGCGTCATAGCTATGTTCGTCGCGCCAAGCTTTACTACCTGCGTGGGCGTACAGGCAAGAGTGCTCGTATGAAGGAAAGGTTAGTCAGGAAAGCCAAGGCTTAACATTGCACAATCTACAGTAGTGATATCTTTAGAGTGACTTTACATTTCCTGACGCTATTAGAGGACCAGGGCCTTATTGCTATCAGAGGCAAAGATGCGCAAGCTTACCTTCAGGGCCTGGTAACAGTCGACGTTAGAGAGGTAAACGGAACTCAATATCGGTTGGGTGCTTGCTGCAATCATAAGGGTAGAGTCGTTGCTACCTTTAATTTATTTTTGCAAGATGAAACTTATTATTGCATTTTGCCTAAATTAAATATTCCAGATACGTTAACGCACTTAAAAAAATATGCAATGTTTTCTAAAGTTAACATTGAGGATGTTTCCCAAGATTTTTCCATATTTGGTACAGTGGATGAAAGTCTTTTACATAAGATGAGTCCAAAAATACCCCAGGAAGCTTATGAATGTACTCAAGAAGATGATGTCATCATATTAAAGCTTCCAGTAAATGAGCCCTCTCAGTTTGAAGTTATTTTAACAACTGAGCGTGCAGCAGAATGGATGGCTTGTTTAACAGAAGATTCTCAAGATAAGTGGAAACAGTATCATATCTTTTCTGGTATTCCTGCTATTTTTCCCCAAACAGCAATGCACTTTACACCACAGATGTTGAATCTGGATCGGTTTAAAGGCAGTATACAGCTGAACAAGGGGTGTTACTTAGGGCAGGAGATCATAGCCCGTACAGCAAGTTTGGGTTCAGTGAAAAAGCACCTGTATCTGCTTGCCTTAAATTCCAGTAAGCCTCCTTATTTAGGGCAGCCACTGAAAAATGCACAAGACATTGAAGTTGGGATGATTCTAGAGGTAGCTCAAAAAAAGACAGGATACTATCTTTCTGCGGTGATTCAAGACAGTGCGGTTTCAGAAGCCATTTATTGGGAGCATGTTCAGCTGGAAATGATGTCTGCTTAGAGGCACACCCTAATAGAGGTTGTTTAAAATAAACTTGTGAAAAAATAGCCTATTATTCATTGCTTTAAGCGCGAGTGTCTTGATATAATGATTCGTGTTTTATAAGGTTCAACTTATTAACGATCATACTTTTTAAATTTTATAGGAAGTTAACACATGACTTTTGTGACGGACTCTGAAATAACTAGTGCTTCAATTGTGAAATCAGCTTTAGTGAAAAGAATTGCAGATAAATGTAAGGGTACTCATCCTAGAGATATAGAAACAGCGATTAAGCATATCCTAGAGTGCATGAATCAAACGCTTAATGAGGGTGGACGCATTGAAATTCGGGGTTTTGGAGCATTTTCTTTACGCTATCGGCCTCCCAGAAGAGCGCATAATCCAAAGACAGGGGAAAAGGTAGCAACGTTAGGTAAATATGTACTTTACTTTAGAGCTGGGAAGGATTTTAAAGGGCGAATTAATACTGCAGAGCATCGTCATATTGAGGAGGAAGAGGAGGTTTTTGCTTAATAAGGATATGCATGGCACAACCCTATCGCCATGGACGGCAATGCACTGCTGAATTTAGGTTAAAAGCGATCGGCAATCTTGGCTTGCAAGCCGCGCTAATCAAGGGAAGCAATTCTTGCCCGATAGGGCGGGATTGCTGGTTAAAAGCAAAGACACAGAAAATCTTGGTCCTTTCGTTTCAGGTGTCCTATGCCCGTGGCAATGTCACCTTAGTTTGTCCCTGATATTTACCCTTTCTATCTTTATAAGAGACCTGACAGATTTCGTCAGACTCCAAAAATATCAATTGGGCGATTCCTTCATGCGCATAAATTTTTGCAGGCAAGTTGGTTGTATTGGAAAATTCTAACGTAATATGGCCTTCCCATTCAGGTTCCAGTGGTGTGACGTTCACGATAATACCACAACGTGCATAAGTCGATTTCCCTAAGCAAATGGTTAGCACATTTCTGGGAATCCGGAAGTACTCTACTGTATGGCCTAAGACAAAAGAGTTGGGAGGAATGATACAGACATCCGATTTTAGGTTAACAAAACTATTTTCATCAAAGGCTTTTGGATCTACAGTCGTTGAATTGATGTTTGTAAAGATTTTGAACTCATCTGCGCAACGAACGTCATAGCCATAACTGGAAGTCCCAAATGAAATCACACGTTCTTCACTCTTTTCACGAATTTGTTGCTGAACAAAAGGCTCAATCATACCATGATGTTCTGCCATGTATTGTATCCATCGATCTGATTTTATGGTCATGCTATTTCTCTCAATTGCAGTAAAAGGGTCTTAACGATAAGACGACGCAATCGCAGTAGTTTTCAACTGCCGAATTTAGGATTATACGCGTTTTGAGTTCAAAAAATAAATTGAAAACATACCCTGGTGTGTGTCTTCAATTTACATTTTTCAAAGAATCAGTATAATGGCAGGAATTTTAACCCTAAATTAATCAGTTGAAAACGTAGCGAGAAGGACTAAGGTGCTGAAGATGTAAAAGATTTTTTACCTTTTTGGGCGAAAGCGTAGTCACCTCTACGGTGAGTCCGAAAAGGTAAAAAATCTTTTACAGATTCAGTGTATTAGTCCTTAGCAGTAGTTTTCAACTGATTAATTTAGGTTAACTCCAATGAAGGGAGATTTTCCGTATGTACTCAATGACCGCTTATGCCAATGTTTCCTTAGAAGGTGAATGGGGGCGGTTAGTGTGGGAGTGCCGCTCGGTGAATCATCGGTATCTTGATCTAACGTTTCGTATGCCAGAAACTTTCCACTATTTAGAGAATAAGCTGCGAGAAGAAGCGCGAAGTCTCGCTCGTGGTAAAATTGATTGCTTTCTAATTTTTAAACCTTCTTCCAGCTTAAAAAATGGCTGTGCTTCTATTGACTGGGAGCGTGTTCAACATTTGGTAGATCTTTCTGAGAAAATCTGTGGATTAACGCATGCGCCTTCCTCATTAAATACAATGGATTTGCTCACTCGATCTGATGTTTGGGTTAAGGAGGACATGGATACTTCTACAATTGAACAACCTGTTTTAACTTTATTTTCTAAAGCGATATCAGAACTTTCTCAGCATCGGTTAAAAGAAGGTAATTTCTTGAAAAGAGAAATCCAAAAAAGAACAGATGAGATGTTTAAGTTATTGAAGAGAGTCATGAAGTATTTGCCAGAAATGTTAGCTGAACAACGTAAAAGACTCATTTCCCGTTTTGATGAAATCAAGTCAGGGATAGATATGCAGCGTCTCGAGCAGGAAATGATTTATCTGGCTCAAAAGATGGATGTTGCTGAGGAGTTAGATCGTTTAGGGATACATCTGAATGAAATTCAAACCATATTGACGAGTTCAGAAAAGCCGATTGGAAGGCGACTGGATTTTTTAATGCAAGAACTGAATCGGGAAGTGAACACGCTGGGCTCCAAAACTGCCAGCAGTGAAGTAACCCAGGTTGTAGTGGATATGAAGGTGTTGATTGAGCAAATTAGAGAGCAAGTGCAAAATATAGTTTGATTTTAAAATGAAAAAAATACCCGGAATGCTTTACATCATTGTCGCCCCATCAGGCGCAGGTAAAACCAGCTTAGTGAAAGCGCTGATCGCTTCTCTTGAGCATACGAAAATTTCAGTATCTTACACAACGAGGCAGAAGCGCCTGGGCGAAGAGGAAGGTCGGGACTACCATTTTGTGAGTTTGGCAGAGTTTGAGGAAAAGGTACGTCAAAATATTTTTCTTGAATATGCGAATGTTTTCGGCTGTTATTATGGTACTTCGAAAGAATGGGTTAAAACTCAGTTGAAAGCAGGTTTTGATGTCATATTAGAAATTGATTGGCAGGGTGCAAATCAGGTGAAAGCATTAATGCCCGAGAGTGTTACCCTGTTTATTTTGCCTCCCAGTCTGGCTGCTTTAAGAAAACGTTTAATTCTTCGAGGGCAAGATTCTGAGGAGGTCATTAATTACCGACTCGAACAAGCAACGCTTGAAATTTCTCATTATAGTGATTTTGATTATTTGCTGGTCAATAATGTGTTTGAAGATGCGCTAAATGACTTGCTGCTCATATTCAAGGCAGAACGTTTAAGGCGGGTGCGGCAGGAAAAATGTTATGCAAATTTGATTGATAGTTTGGTTTCGCGCGGTCAATCTTGAAGCTAAAATATGTTACCCTATAATAATAACTACTCACCTGTGATTGCCGAGCTTTGTATCCAATCACGGGGAGTAAGAACCTGTCTTCACAGTCTACTATGCTGGTCGAAAAGCGTTGATTTTATGCGGTCCGCTGCTCACATACTACATGTATGCTGCGCTGCGGTCCTCTAAAATCAACGCTTTTCGCCTCAGCTTAGCGACTGTGAAGACAGGTTCTAAGTTACCTATGATAACAATGCACCAAGGTGTGTGTAGGGCGTGCCCTACGAAACTTACTTTATCGGAGAAACCATGGCTAGAATTACTGTTGAAGATTGTTTAGAAAGAGTAGATAACCGATTTAATCTGGTGAGGCTTGCCTCGCTACGAGCGCGTGACTTGGAAAGAAACCTGTCAGATGCGATGCTTCCTTTGGAGAATGATAAGCCTACGGTCTTGGCATTGAGGGAAATTGCTGAAGGGCTTATTGATAGAAATTATATGAGCCAAGCAGCAGAGACCGAAGATGCAGGTATTTAATGGCCCTCCCGCTATTTGAAACATTATGCAAGAAACTCAATTATCTTGACCCTGAAAAAATAGCTTACATAGAAAGGGCTTTTCTTGTCGCAAAAAAAGCGCATGAGGGACAGGTACGCAAAACAGGAGAGCCTTATATCACACATCCCTTGGCTGTTGCTTGTATTCTAGCTAGCCTAAAAATGGACCCAGAAACCATCATTGCAGGGATTTTGCATGATGTCCTTGAGGACACCTTAATCACGAAACAAGAGTTAACTCAGGCATTTGGAAAAACAGTTGCTGAGTTGGTAGATGGTGTCACCAAGCTCTCGAAAATTCAGTTTAAAAGTAAAGCGGAAGCACAAGCCGATTACTTTCGCAAAATGATCCTAGCGATGTCTAAAGACATTCGAGTCATTTTGGTGAAATTGTCTGATCGTTTGCATAACATGCAGACATTGCAGCATCTTCCTTTAAGAAAGCAGCGCCAGATTGCTCAAGAAACCTTAGAAATTTTTTCACCCATAGCCAATCGCCTGGGTATGCGCCAAATTGCTGACGAGCTCGAAGAGCTTTGTTTTTCAGCACTTTATCCTTATCGATATCAGGTCATTAAGAAGGCCATGCAAAAAGCAAAAGGCAATCGTGAGGAAATTTTTAGTTTGATAGAGAAGACGTTACGCCGCTGTTTAGAAAAGCAGCATATTCCACTGGTTGATTTTTTTGGAAGAGAAAAGCAGATCTATAGTGTTTACAAAAAAATGTCCAATCGAAACGTTGCTTTTACCGATATTATGGATATTTATGGCTTTCGCATTGTGGTCAAAGAGGTAGATGAGTGCTATCGAGCATTGGGTGCGGTGCATAGTATCTATAAACCGATGCTGAATCGATTTAAGGACTACATTGCTATTCCTAAAGCGAATGGGTATCAGGCAATTCACACCACGTTGTTTGGTCCGAAAGGAGTTCCTATTGAAGTTCAAATCCGAACACAAGAGATGAATTTCAAGGCGGATAGTGGTATTGCGGCCCATTGGTTGTATAAGGCCATCGAAGAAGATCATAATCAGTCTCATTTAAGAGCACAGCAATGGGTGAAAAGCTTAATTGAAATGCAGCAGAGAACGGGAAGTTCTTTGGAGTTTATTGAAAATTTTAAAATTGATTTATTCCCCGATGAAATTTATGTGTTTACCCCGCGAGGTGACATCATGGAGCTTCCAAAGGGTGCAACAGTGGTAGATTTTGCATATGCAGTCCATACTGATATAGGAAACCATTGTATTTCTGCTAAAGTAAATCGGCGAGCAGTACCATTGTCTACACATTTGGCCAATGGGCAAACGGTTGCAATCTTGACTTCATCAGATGCAAACCCAAATCCTGCCTGGTTGGAATTTGTAAGTACTGCAAAGGCAAGAAGTAATATTCGCCACTATTTGAAAACACAGGAAAAGAATGAATCTATTCAATTAGGTCATCAATTATTAGATCAGGCGCTTGCGTATTTTTCTTTAAAACTTGAAAGTGTGCAGTCTGACGTGTTAGAGAAGATGTTAGCAGAGGTGAATTTGTCTACACTAGAGGATTTATGGGTGGAGATAGGCTTGGGTTATCGTTCAGCAGTTCTGGAAGCGCATCGAATTAAAGCAATTCTTGAACATAAATCATTTACAGATACGGAGGCCAATATGGAATTAATTAAAGAAAGCCCATTAGCGATAGCAGGAACAGAGGGGATGTTGGTGAAATTTGCAAGCTGTTGCTCACCGATTCCAGGAGATTTGATTGCAGGTCTTTTACAAAAAGGAAAGGGGATCGAGGTGCATGTGCAGCAATGTAAGGTAGCTCAAAAACATCTTTCTTCATCAAAGTATGTTTTGCTTCGATGGTCTGAAGACGTTTCAGGAGAATTTACTGTTTCGATTCAGGTTGATGTGCTGGATCATCGAGGTATTTTGGCAGATATGGCCGTTGCTATCTCGCTTGCTGGAGCAGATATTGAAGATGTTCAATTAAAAGAACGCTCGGATTCTGGGCATTATAAGGCGTTATTCCAGTTGAAAGTTCGGAATCGCATTCATTTGGCGAGAGTAATCCGGAATTTGCGGAAACTGAAACCCGTGCTTCATATTTTTCGAGAAAAGCTTTATATGCCTGGCAGTGACCAAGAGTAAAGGGAAACGTTCAGCAATGCCCGCCCTTTTGGGCTGGTATTGCTAGGAAATACTTCCTATTTTTTCTTGAATCCTAACGCAGCAAGCCTCTTGTTCAGGCTGGGGTGTGTAGAAAATAGATCGCTTAGAGAGCCTATGCTGTGAATGCCTGCTTGTGTTGGGTCAAAGAGATAGGCCTCTTTTCGCACATTTTCATTCGGTGTGTGTGATAAGATTTCATCATAAGTTTCCTGGTTTTCCTGGTAATCCTGATGAATTTTGAGTAATGCAGAAGCCAGCGGTTGATTTGTGCGTGTCAGTTCAACTGCGCCTGCATCTGCCATGAGTTCGCGTGTTCTGCTTAAATATAGGAGTAGCAACATGCTGATAATGGGTAACACATAACGTAAAATCATGATGACAGTGATCAAAGTATTTCGTGATGAGTGATTATCCGATTGACGGCCAGAAAACAGTGCGCGAAAAAACAGAAAATCCAGTACCATTAGCATTAGATTGGCCAGCAAGGAAGCAGTAAGCGTAAGCTTGATATCCAAATGGCGGATATGGGTAAGTTCATGAGCCATAACGGCTTGAAGCTCATCACGGTTCAATTTGTTTATTAATCCAGTGGTGATGGCTACCATAGCCGATTTTTCACTATAGCCGCTGGCAAAGGCGTTCATGTACTCAGCATCAATGATAAATACTTTTGGCATGTAGCGTAATCCTGCGGCGATTTTCATTTCTTCTACAACGTGATACAGTTGTTTTTCTTTTGAGTTTCGGGCGTTGTTGGCGCTGACTTCATGATAGTCAGTTCCTAGCAGCATCAACTTGTCGTATAGTGCATAGCTTACCCAGAGTGAGATGATAGAAACAGCAAACATAATCAGTGTTGCAATGGGGGTTATCTGGAAAGTCAGTAAAGCGATCAATAGTTCACTGATAGGAACTTGAGGGTAGTAGCCAGTAGTGATATACAGATCTACCAGCAAACCGATACTGCAATAAATCAGAAAAAATAATCCAATGACGATTGCCGTGCGACGCTTGTTTTGCTTTAAAATGTTTCGCCACTTTGCGGTAGAGACCGTGTAAGAATCTGATAATTTAGGCATAAGGTTTAGAGCTTCACTTTATAAGATTCTTGTTTTGCCACTTCTTCTTGAGTCAATTGCCAATAAGGAAAGTCAAACTCAAGTTTGCTAGAAAAGGCATGTACAACCCATGCTGTTGGAATAGATTTTTTACAAGCATTATAAGTTTCAATGCTGTCATTAAAAGATTGCTTGGCATACGTCAGCTTGTTTTCAGTACTGACAATTTCCTCCTGGAGTTGCAAACAGTTTTGGTTGGCTTTAAGGTCTGGATATTGTTCAAATACCAGATTTAAGTGGGAAGCGATTTGGGAAATTTGATTTTCTGCTTCAATACGTTCTTTTTCATGGCCTGCAGCTTTGGCGTTTTGCGCCTGATTGCGTAGAGCGACCACATCTTTTAGTGTGGTTTTTTCATAGTCCATGTATTTTTTTACCACTTCAATGAGGGATTCAAAAACCTTAAAGCGGCGATCTAACTGAATGTCGATCTGTTTTTGGTTATTTCTGATTGCCTCTATTTGAGCGATCAAGCGGTTGTAGGTCAGCACGACATAACTTATGATGACCAGTAGAATAATTGCTAGAATAATGATGTTCATAAAAGTCCTCCTCCATGTGAAATTATAGCTAAATTTCTATGAATTTTCTGCATATGACAAACAGTTTTTCTCTAGACAAAGCACTGAAAAACGAAGCATGGACATGCCATGGCGTGCTATTCAAACTTCAGAGGCATTGGTGATGTTATCTCAGGTACCCTGTACTCAGTTAAAAGGTGTTGGCGTTAAGATAGCTGAGGCTTTGGAGCGCTTAAATATCCATTCAGTTCAAGATTTACTTTTTCACTTGCCCATTCGATATCAGAATCGTGCAGCCCGTACACAAATTCAGTGCTTGCAACCAGGAGATGTGAGTGCAGTGATGGGTACACTAGGTCAGTGTCATATTTCTCAAGGACGCAGGCGTAGTTTACTTTGCCAGCTGAATGATGAAACGGGCACATTAACTCTACGGTTTTTTAATTTTTCTAAATACCAATTTGATTTCTTCACGAAACGTGTCGATAGTCTTCTGTCTTGTTTTGGTGAGGTGCGTAAAGGAGTAAACGGGTTAGAAATGTTTCATCCCGAAATTGAGTGGCTGGAGGCAGTCCCTGCTCAGGAAGCGGAAGAAGAGGTGTTGACGCCTATTTATCCAGCTGGAAAAGGGCTCAATCAAATGATGCTGAGAAAGCTATCAGAACAAGCATTAGATTTTCTTAAAACAACACAGACAATAGAAGACTATTTGCCTGAAAAAATAAAAACGCAGTATCAGCTATTAGATTTGGTTTCTGCCATTCAAACTGTACATCGACCTCTTGTGAATACATCACTGAAAATACTGGAGTCTGGACAGCACCCTGCACAGCAGCGGCTAGCTTTTGAAGAGTTAATGGCTCATCAAATGGGCTTGCGTAAGCTGCGACATAAAACAACTCAGTATGCATCCTGGGCATTAAAAGAGAAAAATAAGTCGCAGACTTACTTTTTATCCCAACTGCCATTTGATCTGACTGCCGCACAAGAGCGGGCTTATGCAGAAATTGCAGCAGATTTGGAAAAGCCGTTCCCTATGATGAGATTGTTACAAGGGGATGTAGGTTCAGGAAAGACTGTCGTTGCAGCGCTGGCTTTATTAAGGGCAGTTGAAAATGGGCATCAGGCAGCCTTAATGGCTCCCACAGAATTACTGGCAGAACAACATTATCAAAGTTTAAAAGCCTGGTTTGCTCCGTTGGGGGTAATGGTCGGGTATTTGTCAGGCAGTATTAAAGCAAAAGAAAAAAAGGAAACGCTAGATGCCATTGCAAATGGCGCGCTTCAAGTTGTGGTTGGAACACATGCTTTATTTCAAGAAGCAGTTACCTTTAAATCATTGGCCTTATCAGTGATTGATGAGCAGCATCGGTTTGGGGTTCATCAGAGGCTTTCTTTGAAAGAAAAAGGCGCGCAGGCAGAGTATTTGCCTCATCAACTGATTATGACAGCAACGCCTATCCCAAGAACGCTAGCAATGACAGCATATGCAGATTTAGATACCTCTATCATTGACGAGCTGCCAAAATCCCGCAAACCCATTGCCACGCTAGTCATTTCTAATTCACGTCGAGATGAGGTCCTGGAGAGAATTCGTGAAAATTGTCAATTAGGCAAACAGGCATATTGGGTTTGTACCTTGATTGAAGAGTCAGAAATCTTACAATGTCAGGCAGCTGAAAAAGCATACGAAAGTTTGGTACATCTTTTGCCTACCTTAAATGTAGGGTTAGTCCATGGTCGGATAAAACCGGGAGAAAAGGAAGCAATAATGCACGCCTTTAAACAGAGGGAGATTGATTTGCTGATTGCAACGACTGTCATTGAGGTTGGGATTGATGTGCCTAATGCGAGCTTGATGGTCATTGAAAATGCAGAACGATTAGGTTTAGCGCAGCTGCATCAATTAAGAGGTCGGGTAGGGAGAGGCACAGAGCAAAGTTATTGCGTATTACTCTATCAATCCCCCTTATCTAACGTATCACGAAAACGGTTAATGACATTGCGTGAGTCCAATAATGGTTTTTTCATTGCTCAAAAAGATTTAGAATTAAGAGGCCCTGGTGAAGTGTTGGGGGCTCGTCAGGCAGGTTTTTTGCGGTTTAGGGCAGCTGATTTAGTGCGGGATGAACCCTTGCTTCCTCAAGTTAGGGAAGCGACAGATCACTTGCTACAGCATTTTCCAGAGAGAGCAGAGGCATTAATTAGACGTTGGTTGCCCGATGAAGATAAGGTTTCAGGGGTTTAGAGGGTGCCTTCAATTTATATTTTGAGCTCAAAACGTGCATAAGGGGTCAAATTTCGTGCAAATTTTCATCACATATTTTAAGATAATTTGTCGGTTTTACTTAAAATCTGTTGTCATGATGCACAATTTTATGTCCAAAAATAAAATTCAAATCGCTCAAAAGCCTTGGCAATAAAAGGACTCAAGGAATATAAATAAATTTTACAATAAAATTTGACACTATAAAAAACCGCGTTTATACTTCACTACTCTATTAATTGGTTTTAATTTATTTGCTAACTAACGCGTTGGAGAATAATATTATGGTAAGTAAAAAAATTTTAATGAAAGCTGTTGCTGGCGTAGCTAGCATAGCTGCTTTAGGTATCAGCACGTTTGCTGTTGCTGGTGGCGAATTCGTCCCTGCTCCAGTTCCGACTGCTACCTGTGATTATGGTAACCCAAATTTTTATGTGGGTGGCCGTGTTGGGTTTGGTAATAACTACTGGAACAATGTTGATTATTCTAGATTACGTTATGACAATTTTGGCCTAGCTTCCTTTATAACAAGATCAACTAAGCACACTGGTTTCGCTGGTGGTGTTGAAATTGGTTATGCATTCAACAAGTTCATAGCAGTTGAAGCTGGCTTCATGGGTCTGCCAAGAGCTAGAGTAACTCATGAACGTGTTGGCGGTGCTAATGTACTGACAAATTGGCGTGGTAACTACACTAGAAGTATCAATAACTATGCATTCGACATTTCAGGAAAAATCTCAATTGAATTTCCTAATGCAGAAAACATTGGTTTGTTTGCTAAAGCTGGTGTAGGTTTCCTACAAAGCCGTTTCAGAAATCGTGACGATTGGAACGGTTGGGGCTGGGGTGCTGCCGGTGGTAACAACTGGTGGAACGATGATGACAATACTCGTAGCAACACAAACTTGACTTACGGTTTTGGTATCTTCTGGAACTTTACACAGAACCTAACTTTAGATGGAAGATTCCAGCGTTGGCATGGTTCTCCAAGCTTAGTTGGCGCTCGTCGTGATGAGTGGAACGGAAACTTTGCCTGGAATGGCTGGGGTTGGAACAGAGATAGAGATGGTTACCAACCTTATATGGATGCGTACACAATCGGTCTGACTTACCATATTGATGGTACAGGCGATTTGTTCAATACATAATCCGCAAAAAAGAAAAAAGGCAGCGTAAGCTGCCTTTTTTTTGTCTTAAAAAAGGTTCGTCATCAACTATCTTGTTGGGTAAATCTAACTATTCACTCGTCATTGCGAGCGAAGCATAGCAATCCAGACAGGAGACTCTTAATAACGTCCTCCGTCATTGTGAGGAGCGAAGCGACGCGGCAATCCAGCTCCAAACTTATTAAAGTCGTATAAGTTTTAGGTTCTGGATAGAGTCCCCAGACTCGAGATTGCCTCGCTTCGCTCGCAATGAAAGGGGAATAGTTATATAGTCAATCCAAGATAAAGCCGCAGGAAAATTATCCCATCTAAATTTTTGTTTTTATCGTTGTAACGCCTCGAAAACAAAACTTATCTGGGCAATTTTCCTATGGTTTTATCTTGGATTGACTATAAAAAAAATAACTCTAAAAAACAAAGTTGATCTAGGCATGAGCTTGTATCGAAGGATTAACCAGCTGGCTTTAATAAGCTTAGCTCTGGATTGCCACGTCACTTCACTCCTCCCAATGAGAAGAGAACTTGTGTCCGCAGTTGATTCATAAGGCAGGATATTAATTATGAAAAACGCCATAAATTATTTTTATGGATCATAACTCTTTGACTTTAAAAGTTTTTGGAAGGTTCTCGATTTTTTCTTCAACCTCCAGTATTGACAGTGCTTATAGGCTCCTCTAAGATACCGCATTTATAACTAATAACGCGTTGGAGAAATAGTATGGTAAGTAAGAAATTACTTCAGACAGCTATTGCCAGTTTAACTGGTGTAGCCACTTTGGGCTTAAGCTCACTTGTTTTTGCAGGAAGTGAATTTTCACCTGCACCTGCACCTATCGTTCCTGCAGTAGATAACGGTAATACAGGCTTTTATGCTGGTGTCCGTGCTGGTTATGCTGATAATCATTGGAATCGTGAAGTAGAGCGTTTACCGTTTAAACCTTTTGTTGATGTTAAACATACCGGCTTTGCTGGTGGTGTCAATGTTGGTTACGCCTTTAATCGATTTATTGCAGTTGAAGGTGGATATATGTACCTTCCAAATGCAAAGCTTACTGCAAAAGGTGTTCCTTCATCTTTGTTTAATGTAAGAGCGCAAAACTATGCGTTTGATCTTTCTGCTAAACTTACTTTACCTGTTCCTGGAATAGAAAACGTAGGTGTATACGGTAAAATGGGTGTTGGATTCTTGAATTCAAAAATTACAGAACGTTTTGACGGTGTTCAAGAGGATCCTTCATTTAAAGCAGATGCTACCAAGTTAACCTATGGAGCAGGTGTTTATTGGGATGTTGCTTCAAATATTAGATTAGATGCAGGTTGGCAGCGTTGGCAAGGTGGAAGAACAACTCGTCGCGAAGGATTTGATTTAGTGACTGTTAACCAACCTTCTATGGATACTTTCACAGTAGGTGCCAGTTACTTCTTTAACGGAGTAGAAGACCTGTTTAACAGCTAAAAATTCTCTCTTTGAGATAAAAAAGGCAGCTTACGCTGCCTTTTTTATTTTTCAACTTTTGATCTCAAGCATTGAAACGTTTGTTTTATCCTAAATTATTCCATTGAAAACGACTGTGAAGGACTCATGCACTGAATCTGCAAAAAATTTTTTATCTTTTCGGGCTCACCGTAGTTGAAAAGTAACCAGTCATGTCTGAAAAATTCGAAAATTGATTATAACGATTCCCTGTCATTGCGAGCGAAGCGTGGCAATCCAGGCAGGAGCCTCTATGGTAGGATCAAGTTTAAGTGGCTTTAATAAGTTTAGGCCTGGATTGCCACGTCGCTTCGCTCCTCGCAATGACGGAGGGTGATTAATTTACCCAACAACATAGTTGATCCAGCTAATAGCTTGTTTCAAAGGGTCAGGCTTATGTGATTTTTATAAGCTTAAGTCTGAATTGCCACGCTTCGCTCGCAATGACGTGAGAAATCGGAGTCCTCACCTGTGATGAATAGTTACGGACTGTCAATTACTCTCACCTTTTAAAAGTCTCTTAAGGTTATTTCAATAAACTGATAATAATTATATTTATTATTTGTTAGTGAGGCTGGTACAACCAGACAGGGAGGAGGAGACACATGAAAGAGAATAACGAAGGTTTTTTTTGTCCAAATTATAATAAAAGTGTGAGCTGCGACTCTATTTACCGTATAAAAGCGCAAATTAATGATAAAACGTTTCTTAAAGAAAGACATTCTGAAGAAGAATTAGCAGCCGTTTCTGCAGGCTTGCAGGCAGGAATTTTGACGGAAGAGGAAGTTGCAACTTTTTGTGAATATAGAACATTCGTTGATAGCATTGGTTCGGATAATTTTTCAATCAGGGTAATTGATAACCATAATGCTGATGATAAAGCCTTTTTAAAAAGGTTAATCACTAAATGCTTTCGCCTGTTTGCTTTTAAGTTTAACCTGGATGATGCAGGGTTTGATCATATTTTCAATAGTATTGAATCATCTGATAACCCGCTTTTGGTTTATAAAATGGGCTATGACATAGCGGAAGATATCTGTGAAACCGAGACGAGATTAATGAGTCAAAGTGGTGTTTTTTTCTATGATCATTCAGATGAGGAGGATAATATTTACTTTATGTCTCCAGCATTGAGACGTATGCTCGTTAATGCTGTTACAAAAGATATCCCTGGTGAATATATTCCATACCAAGTGAGGTTTAATGAGATTACTTTTCGAGAATTAACCCGTGTCCTGTTGAATGAGCATACTCGTATTATTTCTTATGTATTAAAAGGGTATCCTGAAGATGCTTCCATCATCAAGATAAAATCAGATGATGTAAAATTTGACGAAATTACAAATGAACTTTTAGATGAAAAGCTAGCATGTCACGATATCAATTATGCGTTCTTTTTAATTCCGGACAGTAGTGCTAATGAAGAGCAGTTTGCTTTGGTAAAAAAGGTAAAAGGTTTTGATTTTGAAATTCTGGGAAGTCTGAATTTATTTGAAGTGGAATCTTTTTTGGAAGTAGATGATTTAAGGAATTTCATAATCCATCATTTTCCTAGGGAGCAATTGATTTTTAATTTATCACACAGACCTCAATCGGTTCATAATGTTAAATTGAACTTAAAAAATGAACCTTTTTTATTTGTTCATGATGTTTATCATTATATGATGGAGAATCTATATAGAAAAAATAATGGATTAGATGTTACAAATCTGGTGGTTCAAGTACTTGAAAATTGTCAAATAAAATTTAAGTGGAGTGCCTTGAAATGGTTGATTATTGATGAAGCTGTTGATTTTTATGAAGGCAAACCCATATCTCCAACAGATTATCTGGTTCTACTATTTGATAAAAAGCTTCAGTTAGAAAAATTAGAAACAAAAAGTGATCCAATAAGTCAGGAAATACTTCTCTTTAATAAATTTCTGTTGATCACTTTATTGGTAGAGATGCAGATGGAGCCAGAAAAATTTCTAAAAGCAGGTATTGATATTGATGCGTTTTCAAAGGAGATGATTGATCGCTATGATTTTCTAACAGAGAAAACTATTTATGAGCAGCTGCCTGAAATCGAAGCAGTTAATCTGAGGTTGCAGACCGTGCTAAAGTTGGTGACAGGTGATCTAAATGCTTCATTAGGACAGGTGGAAAGAATAAGGGATAGGATATTATCTACTGATATGTTTGTTAGAAGCAATGAAAGTCCTCAATTTTTCCAACCAGGCCCTAAAGATTCAGAGAGTGTTGTGAATAAGACATTGGTATTACAGGAAATAATGGAGAGAAATGAAACAGCTCCCGTGTTGTCATAACATGAAATTTTTTTCTGAGGTTTGGCCAATTTAGTGCTGTTATATGGATAACCTAACTAGCAATCAGTGTAACAGGCTCTCCCCCGTTTTTTGGAAAGACCCGAAAAGACCCGAGAAATGGCGTCCCCAAGGGGATTCGAACCCCTGTTACCGCCGTGAAAGGGCGATGTCCTAGGCCTCTAGACGATGGGGACAGCTGTACCAGATGTCTCTCTTGTAATGGATGGTGGAGCTAAGCGGGATCGAACCGCTGACCTCTTGCATGCCATGCAAGCGCTCTCCCAGCTGAGCTATAGCCCCTAGGAGAATGTACATCATAATAAGCTGCCTGAGTTTCGTCAAGTCATCTCAGGAATTTATTTTCAATTATTATAACTTTTGTAACGATTCACCATATGTGACGACTCTCTCGTCATTGCGAGGAGCGAAGCGACGTGGCAATCTAGACCTAAGTTTTTATAAAAACCACATAAGCTTGCTCCTTCAATATAAGCTTCTGCCTGGATTGCCGCGCTTCGCTCGCAATGACGGGTGAATAGTTATTAACTTTTAAGTGTGATAAGCACACCCTAATTTACTTTTCTTCTCTGACCTTGCTTTGTTCAATAAAAGCAATTGCTTTGTGAAGCCGAGCCAGGCTTTCTGGTTGGCCGACTAAATGAAGCGTGACCTCTAAAGAAGGAGAAGTTTCTCGGCCAGAGAGGCTAACACGAATCGCAGGTGCAATTTTACCCAAACCAAGCTTTAATATTTCCATCAATTCAGACAAGGTCTGATGAAGGGTTTCCCGGTTCCATTCCGATGCTGACATATTTGAAAAAGCGTTCAATGCTGCTTTTAAGACAGGTAATGTTCCTGGCGTCAGGTGCTTTTGAGCTGCTTTTTCTTCGTAGGAAGCAGGTGCTTTATAAAAAAATACACTTTTTTCTGCCATTTCAATCAAGGTTTTACAGCGATCTTTCTGAGCTTCTATAATCATTTCTAATTGATGGTCTAGCGGTGCATCGACCAGAAATGCGGTTAAATGTTGCTGTAATCGCTTTGCTATTTCAGAGGTTGGGGTTGTTTTTAGGTAGTGCTGATTCAACCAAACGAGTTTTTCCGAATTAAAAATAGCCGCGGCTTTGTTGATGTGTTTCAAGTCAAAACAGGCAATCATTTCTTCTCGATTAAAAACTTCCTGATTACCATGCGACCATCCTAATCGGACTAATGCATTCAGTAAGGCCTCTGGTAAATACCCTTCTTCACGATATTGTAAAACATTGGTTGCGCCGTGGCGTTTTGATAAACGTTTTCCATCAGCGCCTAAAATCGCAGGTGCATGTGCATACACTGGGATATTAGCCTGTAATGCCTTTAAAAGATGGATTTGTCTAGGCGTGTTGCTGATGTGATCTTCCCCGCGAATGACATGGGTAATTTCCATGTCCATATCATCGATTGCAACCACAAAGTTATAGGTGGGGGTGCCATCGCTTCGAATAAGAATTAAGTCGTCCAGCTCCTGATTGCTGATGGTAATCGTTCCATGTACAGCATCTTGAAATGACAAAGAGCCGGTTTGAGGTGTTTTAAAGCGGATGACGTGAGGTTTGTCTTGTAATATCTGATTTTCACGACAGTGTTTGTCATAACGAGGTTTTTCTTTGCGGGATAACTGGTTTTCTCGCAAGATGTCTAGGCGTTCTTTAGAGCAGTAGCAGTAATAGGCTTGTCCATTGTCTATCAAAGTTTGCGCAACAGCTCGATACCGATCCATCCGTTGCATTTGATAAAAAGGACCTTCATCATAGTCCAAACCTAACCACTCCATCCCTTCGAGAATATTATCGACAGAGACTTGTGTTGAGCGTTCAAGATCCGTATCTTCTATACGAAGGACAAAGATACCGTTCATCTTTCTTGCGTACAACCAGGAATAAAGTGCGGTGCGAACACTTCCGATGTGGAGATGTCCTGTGGGACTGGGTGCAAATCGTGTTCTAATCATGAAAGTAGACCATTGAAATAGTGAATTGAAGATACTCTCTAATTTACCATAATGATTCCAAAAAATTATATTCATCTGCATTTACACACTGAATATTCCATTGTAGATGGTATTGTGCGTGTAAAATCTTTGCCTGAGCATGTTGCCCAGTTAGGTATGCCTGCGGTTGCCATGACAGACCAAATGAACATATTTGCCATGGTAAAGTTTTATCAGGCAGCGCTTGCACAAGGTATAAAACCGATTATTGGTGCGGATATTCAGGTACAGGATCAAGATAAAATTTCTAGCCTGGTGTTATTGTGCAAAGATCGGGACGGGTATCGAAATCTATCAATTCTCCTTTCCAGGGCGTATCAGGAAGGTCAAAGCCTAGGAAGACCTCTGGTACAAAAATCATGGCTTTTTGAATATTCCAAAGGATTGATTGTACTTTCTGGTGGCTTGAGCGGAGAAATTGCACAAGCATTACTCTCTGATCAAAAACCGCTTGCGGTCAGTTTGCTTCAGGAATGGCAGGCGCATTTTCCGCAACATTTTTACTTAGAGATCCAGCGAGTGGGTCGGCCTAAAGAAGAAGAATATATTCAGGCTGCGGTTGTGCTTTCCCAGAAATATCAGGTACCTTTACTGGCGACCAATGATGTGCGTTTTTTAAAGTCAGAAGATTATGATGCGCATGAAGCAAGAGTTTGCATTCATGCAGGCGTTACCCTGGCAGATGAGGCACGTGAAAAAAAAGATACACCGGCACAATATCTGAAATCTCCAGAAGAAATGGCAATACTCTTTGCCGACCTGCCCGAGGCATTGGAAAACACAGTTGAACTGGGGAAACGTTGCAATTTAGAGCTGGATTTTGATCACCACTTTTTGCCAGATTATGTGGTGGCCTCAGAGGTAACGTTGGAAGATTACTTTGTGCAAGAGGCTAAAAACGGCCTGATCAACCGCCTGGAATCACTTTCTGATAAAACTTCTGAACAAGAAAAACGCTATCACGAAAGGCTTCAAATGGAATTAGAGGTGATTAAAACCATGCATTATGCAGGTTACTTTCTGGTGGTGGCGGACTTTATTCGCTGGGCTAAACTTCAGGATATTCCAGTGGGACCAGGTCGGGGGTCTGGCGCAGGGTCTTTGGTCGCTTATGCATTAGGGATTACGGATATTGATCCACTTCAATATGACTTGCTATTTGAACGCTTTCTAAACCCGGAGCGGGTATCAATGCCTGACTTTGATATTGACTTTTGTATGGAAGGTCGAGACCGTGTCATTGAGTATGTGGCTCAGAAATATGGGCGAGAAAACGTTTCGCAAATTATTACCTACGGCACCATGGCTGCCAAAGCGGTAGTCCGTGATGTCGGGCGGGTGTTAGGTCATCCTTATGGGTTTGTAGATCAGTTAGCTCGCTTGATCCCCTTTAAATTGGGTATGACATTGCAAGAAGCACTCTCATGTGAAGAGCTTTTGGAAAAACGTTATCAAGAAGAAGAGGAGGTAAAAAACCTAATTGATCTGGGAATTAAACTGGAGGGGATTCCCCGTAATGCCGGAAAACATGCCGGTGGTGTTGTTATTGCTCCTAAACCGCTGGTTGAATTTTTACCGCTTTATTGTGAAGAGGCGAGCACAAATTGGGTTTCTCAGTTTGATAAGGATGATGTTGAAAAGCTTGGATTAGTCAAATTTGACTTTTTGGGACTTCGAACATTAACCATTATTCACTGGGCGGTTCAAAGAGTGAATCAACGTTTAGTCAAGGAAGGAAAGTTGGGGATCAAGATAGAACAGATTCCACTAGATGACCCAGAAACTTTTGCTTTATTAAAGGCTTGTCAAACGACAGCAGTATTTCAGCTTGAATCTCAAGGGATCAAAGAATTAATCAAGCGTTTACAGCCAGATCATTTTGATGAAGTGGTGGCATTGGTCGCCCTTTATCGGCCAGGACCGCTTCAATCAGGGATGGTGGATGATTTTATTGACCGGAAGCATGGGCGAGCTGAGGTCACCTATTTTCACCCGCAGTTGGAACCTATTTTAAAATCAACATACGGAGTGATTCTCTATCAGGAGCAGGTGATGCAAATTGCTCAGCAGCTCGCAGGTTATACATTGGGCGGGGCTGATTTATTGCGGCGCGCAATGGGAAAGAAAAAACCGGAGGAAATGGCGCAGCAACGGGAAATTTTTGTAGCCGGTGCGCAGGAGAATAGCATAAAAGAAGCAGTGGCAAATAAGATTTTTGATTTAATGGAAAAATTTGCTGGTTACGGGTTTAATAAGTCACATTCAGTTGGCTATGCGCTGCTCTCATATCAGACTGCATGGTTGAAAGCCCATTACCCGGCTGAATTTATGTCTGCAGTGTTATCGTCTGACATGAATAACACAGACAAAGTGGTACACTTTATTGAGGACAGCAAACAGCTTGGGTTGACAATAATGCCGCCAAGTATTCATCACAGTGATTATTTATTTCAAGTGGATGAAAAGGGAGACATTGTGTATGGGTTGGGTGCGATTAAAGGAGTAGGAGAATCTGCTGTAGAGAATCTGGTTGCAGAGCGTACCAAACATGGGACTTTTTCAGATTTATTTGAGTTATGTCGCCGAGTTGATGTTCGAAAAATTAACCGAAAAGTGCTGGAATCTTTAATTTATTCAGGGACATTAGATCCATTTGAGGTTTCCAGGGAAGTTTTGATCAGCTCAATTGACAGTGCCCTGCGAGGTGCAGAGCAGTTTTCTCGGAATCAGGCGCAAGGCCAGGTAGACTTATTTGCAGACATTGGGCAGCAAACACAACCTGTGACAGCACAATATGCAAAGCATGTAAAATCCTGGACGGTTGAAGAGCGACTAAAAGGCGAAAAAGACACCCTGGGTTTTTATCTCAGTCAACATCCCATTGAGCCTTATGCGGAAGAGTTATCCTGCTTTACAACGGCTTTGGCGGACATTAAACCGACGAAACGTGGGAGTACAACCTGGGTAGCTGGATTTGTGATGTCACTGAGGTTTCGCGTGACACAATCAGGGAATCGAATGGCATTTTTAAGTTTGGATGATAACACCGCAAAAGCGGATGTCATGGTTTTTTCAGATCAGCTTACAGAATATCGACCTTTATTGGTGAAAGATACCTTGTTGCTCATAGAAGGGGAGGTAAGCCCTGATGACTATACCGGTGGCTATCGAATCGTAGCAAAAAAAGTGATGACGTTGGACGAGGCGAGAAGACAGTTTGCAAGACAGTTGCTATTGAAGCTTGATATGATTCCGAATGCTGCGCAGTTTACCTCAGAGCTGCAAGCGGTGCTAAAGCCTTTTTGTGGGGGTGATTGCCCTGTCAGTATAGACTTTCAGCAAGCCGACTCAGTGACACGGTTGATGTTGGGCGCAGAGTGGAACGTTGCAATTTCACAGGCATTGATTGAACAGTTGGGTGTATGTTACGGGAAGGAGAAAATCCGGGTGGGGTATTAGGAGGGGGTTATCCTGTCATTCGACTCATTTTTATGGATTTTGTGACTGCTCAACTGCTGAATTTAGGTTTAAAAATGATTGCATTCAAGATAAACTCTCAGTGATTTTACCCATTTTGCTAAAGAAAAGGTTAAAATTCCCAATAAAATCAGGTACAATAATATCTTTATTTATCAATGAGTTTTGTTAATAAAAATTGTTGAGGTTAACTCAAAAAATAAAAAGGGGGAGAGTTCATACAGCATGAAAAGAGGATTGCGATTACTCTTGCTTGCCATCGGCTTAATATTGAGTTCTTTAAGCTATGCTGCTGTTCGTCATACAGTGGTATTAGAAGCTGGTAGCAGTGGTTCCCGTGTTCATTTGTTTCAATACGATGGAACCAAACTTGTACCTGATATTCAGGATCTTTTTTTTAAAACAACTAAACCTGGCATTTCCTCATTTGCTGATCAACCAGAAGGCGCCTGTGCTTCCTTGAAACCATTGTTAGACGGTATACTCAAAGCGCTGAAGAAACATTCAATTGATCCTGAAACCGTTGATATAAACATTTTGGCGAGTGCTGGGATGCGCTCGCTTCCAGATGCGCACCAAAAACAGATTTATAGTGCGTTAAGAGAATACTTAACACAGTACTATCCTTTTAAGATAGGGGAAATAAAAACCATCACCGGGAAAGAAGAGGGGCTTTATGGTTGGTTGACGGTGAATTATTTAGAGGGCACTTTTCATCGGAAATCTCCTTCGGTTGGTAGTATTGATCTTGGTGGTGTTTCTACGCAGATTGCTTATGCAACCTCAGACCCTCGCCCCTCTACTGATAAAATTTCTGTGGTGATTAATCAGCAACCGTATTTCGTCTATAGTAAGAGTTTCTTGAATTTGGGGCAGGATCGTGTCAGAAAAGCCATGCAGGCTACCCCAGGTACGGAGGCTTGTTATCCGAACAAATATCCCGTTGACCAAAAAAGAAAGGGTGTCTTTAATGAGCGGAGATGTCGTCAGATTTATTCAAATCTTATTCAAAAAGGTGCGATGAAGGAGCTCGTGCCTCCTCCGAAAGACATGACCTTTATTGCTTATTCGGGTGTTTATTACTCATATGAGTTTTTTTATGGGCCTTGTGAATTTTTTAAAGCACCGCTTCAACAATCACATCAGCAAAGAATACAAGCTATTTGTAACCAAAATTGGGATAGTCTCTTGAAGGAGTATCAAGGAGATCGCTATCTGGCAAACTATTGTGCTAATGGAATTTATGTTCATGAATTGGTTCATCACAATTATCAACTCCGGCCAGAGCAGTTAGTGGTGAGGAATTGGGTGAATCACCGAAGAATTGGTTGGACACTGGGTGCATTGCTATATCAAATTGCTGAGCATCATTAGACTAAAGGGCACTTAACAGCTACCAGTAAATCTGCTGCATCTGCAGCCAATATGAAGAAAAGAAATGTCTCAACTATCTAAATTGCCTTTAAACCAAGTGGAAGTTTTATTTTCTGGCCAAAAATTCCCTGAAGCATCATTAGGGCAATGGATGATGGTAGCTGGTGAGTCAGCTAAACTCACTGAGGGACAGGAGCTGTCCGATGCCGTACGTTTGGGGATGCAAGGTGTCATGGCCGTGAGCTTTGATGAGCATTTTCGAGCAGATCTAGTCAAACTGGGATTAATGCCTTTGTTATTTAAATTTGGAATGAGTCAGGAAAGTTTAAGGATGGATGGTAGTGAGGATTTGGATTTTGTTTATCTTACCTCTCGTATAAAACCTGGTATGGATATTTTATGTCGAATGGTTAGAAAGAACGGAGAGATAGAAGAGTTTATGTTAAAGCTTGGCGTGAAGACAAAGCAAGAGCTTGCGTATTTTTATTGAGGGATTACGTAGTCGCCTCTGAAGAATTCGAAAATTGATTGTAAACAATTCCCCGTCATTGCGAGCGAAGCGTGGCAATCCAGGCAGATACAGTGAGATTGATTTTTCGGACGCCTTCTCAAGCATCACCACATTCCTCCCGCAATTTCATCCGCTGTCGTGTTGTACTCCGCTGAAACAGGGTTGTTATAATTTAAGTCATTATTAGTTACATCAGTTCTATCAAGATTTCTCAAAAAATCAGCTAGGGTATTTGAATTAAAATCTTCTTCAAGGGCGATTATTTATCTCCGAACCATCAAAAAAATTGAATCGACTGAGAGAATATTCAAAATTTTCTATAGACATAATCGCCTCATCAATTTCTAAAAAAAATTTAATTTTAATGAAATTTTATCCCTTAAGCTGAGGGATATTGCGGGTTAAAAACCAGCAAACGTTACATTCCGTCCTTTTATCTCACGAACCCTAATTTATTTTTGGATCAAGCCCTGTTATCCAAAACTAGAGTAGAGTACATGATGTTCGGGTTTGATCAGCTTGATCCTCGTAAACTTTCTCGAAATCCAAACTTTCAAAGTAAGATATCACTCCATTCTTTCCTGAATGAATCAACTCCTCTTTTTCCATTTTTGATAATTTAAAGCGAGCCGTACCAATACCCAAACTGTCAATTTTGACCGTACGGCGATCATTTAACTCCTTATTTACTAGAGGATTGTACTGTGAATTCCATAAAGTAGAAAAGTTAGCAGAAAGTATTTGGACAAGACCAGATGGGTTTGAAAGCTCATTATTTGAAGAAAAATCTTCTAAACGGAAGCCCAAAGTAAAAGGATTATAACCAAGTTGTTTATAGCCTTCAGGAATGATGTTGGGATCATCGAATGCATCAATAAGATAGTTATCCGTAAGACCGCCATCTGAGTAATAGTGATTACCAGGAGCAACTAGCCTCTGACCATTTTTTTTAATATAAAGTTGATGAGGTTTAAACAAGACTGGAATAGACATTGAACACCTGACTGCATCTGAAATAATATAGTCTGGGTGTGTCTCATGACTAATGATTTCTGCTTTTTTAGTTGTTAGATTAATGGCAACAATATACAAATCTTTATATTTGGCAGGATCATTTTCTGCTAATTCATGCAGCTCAGAAAAAGTTAAAAATCTTTCTGTTAGAAGCTCTATGGTGTTTTCAATCCATTCCAAAAAATAATCTCCATCATATAGCCCTCCTCCACGATTCTTTGCAATAAGCCCTTTCACTATCAAAGGTATGGTGACAATAAGAGCTTTTCCTTTTCTAAAGGATGGATTTTCGATTTCTTCGATTAATGATAGTGTCTTATCTCTTGTTTGAATTTTAGCATTAGGCTCGTCTAATAATTCAGCAAAATTAAAGTTTTGCATTATGAGCCTTATATTTAGATGATCAAAGCCTACAGAAAGAAGCGAGGCAATAATAGAACCAGCAGAAGTCCCTGCAATACGACGAATATTTTCTAGAGGAACTCCTTGCTCTCTTAATGCTTCCAAAACTCCAACATAAGCGATACCTTTTACTCCGCCACCTGAGAAAACTAGATTTTCAAACATAAAAACTCCCTTTACTATAAAAGACAGCAACTTGATTCGTGTTGAAGCTCGTTGTTTTTTTCAGCATCTTCTATTCTTTCAGCTAAAGTTGCTATGCCTCTTGGTGTGATAATATTTTTTATTTCTCGTCTCATAGCATCTACTTCTTCGAGTGCAATCCCAGTTCCAGCAGAAAGCCATAGTTTCCCTATAAATATGCATATACCCAACATAGGATTTACACCATTGGTAGCTAAAGCATATGCACTGTAAGAATTATAAGCGAAAAAACTTAGCCCAATTGAACCAAGATTTGATTCATCTAGGTGTTTAATAACATCATAGATTCCACCTGCTGATAAGAGGAGTATGGTTAAGCCTGAACAATTTTTATGACATTCAGATGTAAACGGGTTAACACTGCTATAAAGGTCGAAAGAAGCGTTAGATTCTTTGAATTCATAAAAAGCCGCTTCGATTTCATCTACATTTAAGCAAGTTAAAGTAAACTGTTTATCTGGTTTCTTGCGAAGGAGTAATTTATCAGTCGTAAATGAATCTGTTAGCCTTCCATTTACAGAAGAAGAAATTAAAGACTCTTCAGATATATATATATCGCACCCTTTACCATACTTTAAGTCAGGTTCATACGGAGGCCAAAGGCTAGCATAAATGCTTTCGTTTCCAGATTCATCCAGTGTTTGTATGCTAACATGACCTGATTTGATGCTCTGACCTTTAACTTTTTCTTTTACAATCTGAGATAGAGAAGGATTTTCTACTAATGTTATTTCTCCAGATTTATCTTTAATTTTGGAGTACCAAACATTTATAATTACTTTGGGCATAACAACCTCCATTCGAAGTTAATAAATTAATTTGAACTAAAAAATAAGAAAGTCCTAATCTCAAAGAGGTAAAGGATTTTATTATTAGCTTATTGTTGTTTTTAGAGTTTTCCTTCTTTGTATCTTCTGAAGTCTATCACATAAATTAGTACGATTCTCCCCCTTAAAAGCGATCGCAAGCTTGGCTTGCGAGCTGCGCCAATCAAGGGAAGCAATGCTTGCCCGGTAGGGTGAGAATGGCTGAGTCATCTAATCCACAAATGGTTGCAATCAGGCGAGCGCATACCAGGTAAGCATCACAGTTTGCGCCTGGACGGCGATCTTCTATATAACCATACCCTTTTTTGACCACTTCGGGTGGAATTCTAATAGAGGCACCTCGATCGGAGGGACCTTGACCCTGACTGAATTTTTCCATGGAGGAAGTTTCATGAAGGCCAGTGAGGCGCTCTTCTAAGCCATGTCCATAAAGTTGAATGTGTTCGAGGTGCTTTTTATTCAGTGCTTCAACAGCCGCCTTAATTGCTTCAGAACCTTTTTGAGGGTCTCTCATGTCCGCGGTGGAGAAGTTGGTGTGGCAGCCGGAGCCATTCCAGTCGCCTTTGATGGGTTTGTTATGCAAGTTAATGCTGATGTCAAAATCTTCACCTATTCTTTCTAGAATCCAAAGTGCTAGATAGCGATGATCAGAAATGGTCAGTGGATCTGGAGATTCGTGTTCCAGACCACGGTAACCAACTTGGAATTCCCATTGAGCTGGCATCACTTCTGCATTAAAGCCATAAAACATAAGACCCGCTTCCAGACAGGCATTAGCATGCATTTCTACCAGCTGGCGTCCATAAGCAGTGTTGGAACCGACACTGCAATAATAAGGACCTTGAGGAGCTGGAGTGCCTTTTTCAGGCCAGTTGAGAGGGAGAGTGCCTTCATATAAGACATATTCTTGCTCAAACCCGATCCATACTTTTGCTTGATATCCGCCTTTTTCAAGTAATTCTCTTAGCAAAGCACGTGTGTTGGTGGGATGGGGGCTGCCATCTTTGTTAAAAACTTCACAGAGCACCAGGTAATGTCCATCTCCCCGGATCGGGTCTTCAACAAAATACACAGGTTTTAGGAGTAGATCTGAATCATTTCCCGTTGCCTGATTCGTAGAAGAACCATCAAAGCTCCATTCAGGGAAACTTTCTACTTTGATGTTTAGATGGTTTTTAATAAATACCACTTTGGTTTTTGAACGTAACTTATGAGTGGGGCAGCTACCATCTAGCCAAATGTACTCAGCAAACTTTAACATAAAGGTCCTTACTGTTAAGGATAATTTTGATTAGGGCATGTTTATCCATTCATGTTCAACGGAAAAAATGAATGGCACGCTCTATTATCAAATATTCATCAGGTTTCCTCAAGAGATTCCATTCGGTTGATAGAGCGTGAGCAGATAATACAAAATTTGTGTAGAATAGGGTGTGTTTACATTTCATTGTTTTGTTAAAAAATTTAACCCATTATACGCGTTTTGTAACAAAACAATGAAATGTAAACACACCCTAGGTTTATAAAATTTTGGATCAACAATAATGGCCATGCAACAAGAAAATCTACACAACATCCTATTGACAGAGAACGCAGTGAAAAAAATATTCTCACTGATTGAAGAAGAGCAAGATTTTGACCTCAAGTTAAGAATTTATATTTCAGGGGGAGGATGTTCAGGGTTTCAGTATAACTTTACCTTTGACAAAGAAGTCAGGGATGATGACCAGATAATAAAGGGGGGAGAAGAGGTTTTTCTACTCATAGACCCTATGAGCTTGCCTTATTTAGCGGGGGCAAGCATTGATTATAAGGAAGATATAGAAGGAAGTCAGTTTATTATCAAGAATCCTAATGCGGCTGGTACTTGTGGCTGTGGGAATTCATTTAATGTATCGTAAACAGATTTTAACCTTGTTGTTTTTTTAGCTCATCCATTTTCGCAAACAGTACTTTTGCTTTGGAGGTAATTTCTCTACGGTGCTGTTTAGACAGAATGGGGGCTGTTTTTTTAGGTGTGTTAGGTAGTGCTACCGTTAAAGGATTTTGTGGCTTCCCGTTGACCCTAATTTCATAGTGTACGTGATGGCCTGTTGCATGGCCGGTCTTTCCAACATATCCAATGACTTGATTTTGCTTAACAACCGAACCTACTTTAATTTTGGCAAAGCGTGCTAAGTGGCCGTAACGAGTACTATATTTTTTATCGTGTTGGATAATGACTAAATTACCATATCCGCCTTTGCTGCCAACAAAAGAGACTTTTCCATCGCCTGAGGCCATAATAGGCGTGCCAGCAGCTGCTGCATAATCAACACCTAGGTGCGGGCGATAGCGCTTCAGAACCGGGTGAAAGCGTCGTAATTGAAAGCGAGAGCTGACTCGCCCGTTTTTTACCGGCTTACGTAACAGAGTAACATTGGATTTGGGTGAAATGGTTTCATACAATTTATCAAGAAAGAAAAAAGCATTTTTATGAGGCCCTTCATTCATCCGCACAACTTTAATGACTTGATTACGCTTACCTATGTATTGAGCAGCCAGGATTTGGCCTTTTTGTGATTTGCCTTGCGTCTGATGCTTATCATAAAGCACAGTAAACCGATCTCCTGGATGGATTTTTCTAAAATTTAGTGTTTTAGAAAAAGCTTGAGTGAGCTCGTGAGATAAGTGCCTGGGAAGACCCGCCTGTTTCGTATCTTTAGCCAGACTTTTCTGGATTTTAAAATCTACTACTGCAAGATGACTGGATGAAGGCGTTTTATTTTTTGCCTTGAGCGCCTGTTCTAAATCAAGCTGTGGAATGGCTGGTAAAGCAGAGAGCGGCGGTGTAGGGTTTGTTATTGTTTTCTTTGCTTTAACGGTTTGTGTCTTAGGTGTGCTTAGAGTGAGCAAAGTCGTTTTTAATTGAGACAAAGGTTCAGAAACAGTAGATTCAGAGGTTTTGGTGATCTCATTCTTTTTTTTGGATGCCACAACTACAGGTGGTGTTGATGGTAGGGTGGCTGTTAACTGAGGGGGGGTAAAATCAGAGATTTCCTTCTGTGATATCCTAAGCATATTCTCTTCTTCTGATTTAGAGAAATAAGCAATAGAAATGAGAGCGAGTGTGAAAATGCAGGCGCAGAGTACAACAAATGGTTTGCTGAGCAAAAAACTTCGTCTAATCGTATTTTGATAAAATTCAGCATACTGGGCAGGCATCTCGTATTCTTTCATTATCCTGAAAAGCTCCAAGTTTAGTCGTGATCATTCAATTTAATGAGATGAGTTTCCTTACAGACTTTTTCCTTTCCTTTACACGGGACGTGAGGGAAAGAATCAATGGATGCATTCCTTGTGCAGCAACATGATTGAGCCGAAATTTTATTAAACCCCCCTGGGCTTGTCAAGGTAATTTTAGTATTGGTTTATATTTCATTTTTGGGTTGTAACGCGCGTATAATGGGACATAATTTGTAAACAAATCATGCAAACTTACCTTATGAACAAAGAAACCCTTGAAAAAACAATAGCATTGATAAAACGCGGGGCAAGCGAAATACTGCTAGAGAAAGAATTAATTGAGCGGCTGAAGGAAGGACGCCCGTTAAAAGTTAAAGCTGGGTTTGACCCCACTGCTCCGGATTTACACCTTGGACATACCGTATTAATTAATAAAATGCGTCAATTTCAGGATTTGGGCCACGAGGTCATGTTTTTGATCGGGGACTTTACTGGTATGATTGGCGATCCATCTGGTAAAAATACCACACGTCCTCGATTGACAAAGGAAGCCGTGATGGAAAATGCCATGACTTACGAGCGGCAAATCTTTAAAATTTTAGATCCGGAAAAAACAGAAATTTTATTTAATTCTACCTGGATGGTGGATAAAACCCCTGAGATGCTAATTCGCCTGGCCAGCCTCAGTACAGTAGCACGCATGTTAGAGCGTGATGATTTTCATAAGCGTTTTCACACCAATCAACCCATTGCAATCCATGAATTTTTATATCCTTTATTGCAGGGTTATGACTCTGTTGAGATGCAAGCAGACGTTGAGCTGGGTGGAACCGATCAAAAATTCAATCTGTTGATGGGACGAGAGCTTCAAAAGCATTTTGACCAAAAACCTCAAATTGTCATCACAATGCCTTTATTAGAAGGGTTAGACGGGGTGCAAAAAATGTCTAAATCATTAGGAAATTATATCGCTATCAATGACACCCCTGATGAAATGTTTGGAAAAATCATGTCCATTTCGGACGTGTTGATGTGGCGTTACTATGAGTTATTAAGTTTTCAGCCATTGATAGATATTCACCGTTGGCAGGATGAAGTCAGCCGTGGGGTAACGAATCCAAAAGATATCAAGGTGGCGTTAGCGAAGGAAATGGTGGCGCGTTTCCATGGAAACGCAGCAGCGGAAGAAGCAGATGCCCATTTTACGCAGCGATTTAAAGAACATTTAACGCCAGAGGACTTGCCAGAAACAGTGATTGTGACTGAGGAGCAAGGATTAGAAATTGGTTATATCTTAAAGCAGGCGGGGTTAGTCAACAGTACCTCTGAGGCCATTCGCATGATTAAACAGAACGCTGTCAAGATGGATGGGGAAATGGTTTCTAACATGAAGCTGGTTGTCTTGGCGGGGCATACACATGTGTTTCAGGTAGGGAGGAGAAAGTTTGTGAAGGTAAAGTTGGTGAATGATGCGCTATGATTTGGCTCATTTAAGCGCGAATTGTCTTCGTCATTGCGAGCGAAGCGCGGCAATCTAGTCAGGATCTCTATTCAGGACCTAAGCTTATGTAGCTTAATAATCTTGGGCCTGGATTGCCACGTCGCTTCGCTCCTTGCAAAGACTTTATGTCAAAATCTAAAAAGCTTTTGCAGCAGAAGCGATTATTCGACGTCTGCTGCAAATCCCCAAGGTTGAAATAAAATACTTACATTAAAAGATTGGCTATTGAGGTTACTCCCCTTGAAAACTCTAAGCGGGTTAGCAGTAAAGTTTCGATTACGGGGAGGGATACCCCAACTTTGCGTGTTTCCAAGGTAAGCAAACTCATAGCTCAAATCGACCATAAATTGATAGGTAAGTCTGAAACGTACCCCTACCCCGGCTGAAGCAGCAAAACTGCCACGAGAGTTTCTTGTTTTGCGCGTATTATCGAAGAAGGGGGCAGTATCATCAAGGAGAATGAGTTGTCCGTTATTTACAGTAGTGTTGTCAAAGAAAATGAGATCATTGTCAAATGGATTAAAAGATCCTGAGTTATTGGAGTTAGAAGTGCTAATAAGCGGTATGGTTTGAGGTCGACATCTTCTTTTCTTTTTGCTTCCAGTACAGATGTTTCTTGTCAGCGTGGCTGGCGCTTTCGTGTAGGCGCCGCCGATGCCCAGGTATCCATAAGGGAAAATGTGGTGACCAATGTTTATTGTGGAATACAGCTTTGCCATCACAGTTTGAACGCTAATGTGTGTATTTAGGATTTCTGGACCTAAACGGTAGCGGAAAGGTCGGGCGCGGAATTTGGCTTCGTAGGTGTATTTGTTTCTCCCCATATACTCAATTTCCAGCTGATTAAACCAGCCAGCTTCTCTGAAGAGATAACCCACAGAGGCGCCAGCCCGTGTCAGTGTTTTTCTGGAGTTTATTTGTGGTTTCTCCCGGTCAAACTCATTTTCTAACTTGACAGAGCTCAACCTCTCTGCACCACCCGTTACCCCAAAATAAACCCCTTGAGGAAAAGGAAATTTGAGTTTTGGTGGGGGAGGCAAGTCAGGTCTTTCAGCAAGGTAAGCTGCTAGACCAGGATTTTCATAAGATTCTCCACCTGCATGGGCTGTTGATCCAAGCGCCAGTAGGGCAATAGAAGTGCTGAGAGCGATTTTTTTCAAGGGTGTGACTCCTCTAAAATGCTGAGATTTAATGAGATGATTACGGAATTATACGAGGGTCAGAGACATCAATCAATCATTTTAGGGTGTGACCTCAATTTATTTTATGAGCTCAAAATGTGTATAAATGGGTCAAATTTTATGCAAATTTTCGTTACATATTTTAATATGCTTCCTCAAATTTACATGAAATTTGCCACCATTACCCACATTTTGAGCTCATAAAATAAATTGAGGTCACACCCTAATTTTCCCTATGGCTTGTCCCATTTTTACAGCATCTCCTGGCTTGATCGTTGTGTCCCATTGAACCTGATTAGGAAAAAGTGCGATGACAGTGGAGCCGAGGAGGAAGTAGCCAATTTCCTGGCCTTTTTCTAACGTCAAATGCTGATCTTGATAATCCCAGGTTTGTACTTTCCGTTGAAAAAATGCGCTGTTGGGTGTTTCCCAAGCCATTTGGATTTTCCCAACCACCATCGCACCAACGAGTATGATGGCCATATAGCCGAAATCCGTTTCAAAAAAAGTCACCACCCGCTCATTTTGGGTAAATAGCCCTGGAATGGTTTCTACATAAGCTGGGTTTACAGAATATAAACGCCCAGGAATGTAGGTCATTGACTTTAGCTGGCCTGAAAAAGGGAGGTGAACACGATGATAATCTCGAGGTGAGAGGTAAACGTTGACGAAATGGCCTGTGTCTAGCCCATAGCGACGCGCATCACACCCCAGTAGCTGGTCTGCTGAGTAGTCAATGCTTTTGGCTTGAATGATTTTGCCAGCGTGGAACGCTCCTATCTGGCTGATGAAGCCGTCTGCAGGGGATGCAATGGCCAAAGGGTCGCCTGCGATCGGGCGGCTTTCAGGTGTTAAAGTTCGGATAAAAAATGCATTAAAATGTGGATATTTTTCAACATCGGGTTCTTCAACGCAGCTTAGATCAACTTGGTGTTTACGAATGAGCCTTTTGATTGCCCAGTTTTTGAAAGGACGAAAGCGCCATTGGGCCAGCAGCCCCATATACCAGGTGATTCCATGTTGAAAAATAGATTTTAGCACAGTAACCTCTTGCAATAAAAACGAAACCTAAATTACAATACTCTTTTTAAATGTCCTTGCTTTTTTCGTCAAGCTGATTTTGATGGCGGGAAAGCGAAACACCAAAAGGAGAAAATTTTTATGCGTCATTATGAAATTTTACTGTTGTTTCATCCAGACCAAAGCGCTCAAGTGCAAGGGATGTTGGATCGATACAAAAGTATGATCGAAAAAGAAAAAGGCAAAATTCACCGTCTGGAAGATCATGAAAGACATCCGTTAGCCTATCCCATCAATAAAGTACATAAGGCACATTTTGTGCTGATGAATGTCGAATGCAGCACGGAAACCTTGAGTGAGCTGAAGAATGCATTCCGCTTTAATGATGCGATTTTGCGATATATAGTGATGAGCCGTAAAGCAGCAGAAAGCAAACCTTCCTGTTTATTCGGGGGAAGAGAAGAAGGGGGCCGTAAAGGAGGGCACCAGCATCAGCAGACTGCTGGCAAGCGAGAAGCAGATTATAAGGATGTTGCTTTGCTGAGAAACTATATTTTGGAGTCAGGCCGCATTTTACCTGCTCGTATTACAGGGGTGAGTGCGCTTTATCAACGAAGCTTAACACGCGCAATCAAAACCGCACGGTTTTTGGGACTTTTGCATTATTGCGATCGTCACGAAGTTTAAAACATTAAGAGGTTATAGTTGTGGAAGTTATTCTATTAGAAAGAGTTACAAATTTAGGGCGTGTGGGAGACAAGGTATCCGTTAAACCAGGATATGGTCGTAATTATCTGGTTCCTCAAGGAAAAGCGATTTTCGCTACTGCTGAAAATATTCAGGCATTTGAACTTAAACGTGCAGAGTATGAAAAAGCCCAGCAAGATAAGCTGGAGGAAGCACAAAAGCGGGCAGAAGAGTTAGCGGCTTTGGAAATATCGCTTGTGTTAGAGGCTGATCCTGCGGGTAAGCTTTATGGTTCTGTGAATACGAAAACATTGGCTGATGCAATTACTCAGGCTGGTTGTGCGGTGAGAAAGGAAGAAATCAGATTACCTGAAGGTTCTATTCGTCAGATTGGTGAGCACGTGGTGAATGTCCATCTGCATTCTGAAGTGATAACGCCGGTTACCATCAAAATCGAAGCGGTAGCTGCTGAGGCATAATCATAAAATTTGTAACTGTTCACCGCAAGTAACAGCTTCTCCCATCATCCACTATGATATTGGGTAAATTGTCCGTCCCGAGTCATTGCGGAGCGAAGCAAAATTCGTCATTGCGAGAAGCGAAGTAAAGCCCGTCATTGCGAGGAGCGAAGCGACGTGGCAATCCAGTCCTAAGCTTATAAAAGCCACATAAGCTTGGTTCTTCGATACAAGCTTCTGTCTGGATTGCCGTGCTTCGCTCGCAATGACGAGGGAATAGTTACTAAAAATTTAGGGTGTGTTTACCGCTGCATTTTGCAACCCAAAAATGAATGGATGACACGCCCTAATATAAATTTGCACAGGTAGCTCCATGTCCACCGAAATTTCTACGCAGTCTTCACTTAACACGATATCAAAGGCAGAACCTCGATTGCCGCCGCACTCCATTGAAGCGGAGCAATCTGTGTTAGGGGGTACGCTGGTTGATCCTACTGCCTGGGACCGTGTTGCAGATCGATTGACGATTGAAGATTTCTATCATCCAGAGCATCAGGCCATTTTTAGAGCCATTCAATCTCTCGCAGAACGACATCAACCGTTTGACTGTCTCACAGTTTCCGAGGAGTTAAAGGTGACTCAGCAAACGGTAGATATGGCGTATATTTTCCAGTTAGCGAGCAACACGCCTGGCACAACGAATATTCAAGCTTATGCCAAGATCGTCCGTGACTACTCAATTTTACGTCAACTTGTAGCGACCTCCAATGAAATAGCCGGCCTTGCGCTGAATACGGAAGGCCGTGAAGTGTCTGAAATTCTGGATGAGTCTGAACAGAAAATTTTTAAAATTGCAGAACAGAAAACGCGTGGTCAGGAGCCGGTTGCGATTAGCCATATTTTAGTCAGTGCGAACCAAAAACTTGAAGAGCTGCAAAAATTATCAGGTACCATTTCTGGGATTTCTACCGGGTTTGCAGATTTAGATACCATGACATCAGGGCTGCAACCAGGTGATTTGGTGGTTGTTGCAGGCCGTCCCTCGATGGGTAAGACAGCTTTTGCCATGAACATTGCAGAAAATGTGGGTTGTGTGAAAAAGCCTGTGCTGATTTTCAGTATGGAAATGTCAAGCGAGCAATTGGCGATTCGTATGTTGTCTTCTCACGGGCGGGTTGATCAACAAAAGCTGCGGATGGGTAAATTAAACTCTGATGATTGGGCGCGTGTGAACTCTGCTGTACTCACGTTATCTCAAGTACCGTTGTTTATTGATGATACCCCAGCGCTCACCCCCACAGAAATGCGTTCACGTGCACGTAGAGTGGCCAGGTTGAATAAAGGGCTTGGGTTAATTGTCGTTGATTATTTACAATTGATGCGATCCAATACGGCCAAAGAAAACCGAACCAATGAAATTTCAGAGATTTCTCGATTTCTGAAAACCCTTGCAAAAGAATTAAGTGTGCCCGTTATTGCGCTTTCTCAGCTGAATCGGAGTTTGGAGCAGCGGCAAGACCGTCGTCCGATTATGTCAGATCTGCGGGAATCGGGTGCGATTGAGCAAGATGCAGATTTAATTGCCTTTATTTATCGGGATGAGGTTTATAATGAAGAGAGCCCGGATAAAGGCCTTGCTGAAATTATTATTGGTAAACAGCGAAATGGACCTATTGGGAAAGTACGGTTGACCTTTCGCAATCAATTTACACGATTCGAGAACTTTGCAGCACAGGATATTATTGAAGCGAGAGTGGGATGAAGCTTTATGAGAATCGCGAACATTAATCTGACAGCACTTCAGCACAACCTGGATCAGATCAAAAAAATGGCACCTCGGTCACGTGTGCTTGCGATGGTAAAGAGTAATGCTTATGGCCATGGATTAGTGCCTGTTGCACAGGCTCTATCCTCTGCTGATGCCTTAGGCGTTGCTTGTCTTTCAGAAGCCATTCAATTGAGGCGCGCTGGCCTCAAGCAGCCTATTGTATTGATGTCAGGATTCAGTGATCCAACCATGCTTTCAGAGATCGAGACCTATCAATTAGACTGTGTGATACATCAACCTGAACAAGTAACATGGTTGACCCAACGGCGCTTGCAGTATGCGCCCAACCTGTGGTTTAAAATCAACACTGGGATGAACCGACTTGGGTTTCTGCCAGATCAGGTTGAAAAAGCTTATACATCCTTACTCCAATGTCCCTGGCTTGAAAAACCCATTCGCTGGATGACGCATTTTGCTAATTCAGATGACATGCTTGCGTCCAGTAATCAGGCCCAACTTAACTGTTTTAAACAAGCGATAAAAGATTACCCAGGTGAGAAGACAGCGGCCAATTCAGCTGCGATACTTCATTTCCCTGAAGCCCATTTTGATTGGGTGCGGCCCGGGATCATGCTCTATGGCATTTCCCCGTTATCGGATAAGACAGGCTCTATGCTGGGTTTAAAACCTGTCATGACCTTGCTGGCTAAGCTGGTTTCCGTTTATCGTATAAAAGCAGGGGAGCGTGTAGGCTACGGCAGCACCTGGGAAGCGCTTGAAGAGATGCCCATTGGCGTCATTTCTCTGGGGTATGGAGATGGCTACCCGCGCCTGGCAGGTACACGCAATGCAATGGTGAACATTCAAGGTGTTTTATGCCCGCTGATTGGTCGGGTTTCCATGGATTTAATGACAGTGGATCTGAGACCTTGCGCAAACGCTAAAACGGGTGATACGGTCGTGATCTGGGGGAATGATTTACCTGTTGAGCAAACGGCAGCAGCTGTTGACACGATTGGTTACGAGTTGGTTTGTCATGTATCTTCACGAGTAGAGTTTCAATATGATTACAGCACCAGATAGCCGACAAATACGTTGGAAATGTCGTCGAGGAATGCTCGAGCTGGACTATCTTTTACTCAATTTTTTTGATCGATATTATGACGTATTATCGACAGATCAAAAAAATATATTTAACATACTGTTAGCATCTACGGATGTGGAATTATATCAATGGTTGATTCGAAAAGAAGGAATACCAGGCCAGCCATTTGAAAGTTTGGTTGAGCAGATTTTGATGGCTGGTCAGGAACCGTATGAGTCATGAAATCAGCAATTTCCGCCGGGAAACACTCCTCCGTCATTGTGAGGAGCGAAGCGACGCGACAATCCATCCCCAAGCTGATTAAAGTCTCATAAGCTTGTCCCTTCGATATAAGCTCCTTCCTGGATCAACTATGTTGTCGGGTAAATTAACCACCCTCCGTCATTGCGAGGAGCGAAGCGACGTGGCAATCCAGGCCTAAACTTATTAAAGCTACTTAAACTTGATCCTTCCATAAAGGCTCCTGTCTGGATTGCCACGCTTCGCTCGCAATGACGGGGGAATCGTTATAATCAATTTTCGAATTCTTCAGAGGCGACTACATGCTGAAGCTTCCAGTCGTGTAATTTCTATCCGTAGACTCAAGACCGTTTTCTTGAGCATTTTCAACAAAATTTTGTATGTGTTCGTCAATTAACTGGTTGGAAATGCCAACTTTATCTAGCGAATGGGTTGAAACTTTCAGTTGAATTATCTCCTCTGGAGAAAATCTATCTTTAAATGGACTTTCAAATACTTCTGAAAGACTATCTGCGATTTGTTTTAGCCCTTCTTCTTCGATATTTGCATCCGTATGAAAGGTTGTATCATTCAAGCTTTCCAGGATGTAGTCTTGAACCAACATAAAGTTTTCGGTTGGGTTGAATTCTTTGCCCCATAGGTTACCCGAATCCCGATTTAGAAAATCACTGAAATAAAAGAAACCTTTCCCGTGTAACGGTTCAGACAAAGAAATCATGATCACCCAATGGGTGCATTGATCAGCTTTTTCCTTGAGGAGGCTAACGTAAAGGAAGCCTTGCTAGTATAATGATTTTACCAAAACAACATTATGACCTAAACAGGCAAACAAGGCTTATGAACATATTACCCTTTCACCTCTCAACAACCAAAGATTTTTTAACATCTCGTGCGGGACTAGTCTGTATTGCCCAACTGATGCAATCGCTGAATTTTTCAAATTGGGTAGACCAATATTTTCCAGCGCCTAAAAGCAATCGCGGGTATAACCCTTCGGTGTTTGTGAACTCACTGATCCTCATGTTGCATGAAGGTGGCCGTTGTTTGGATGATTTACGGTATATTCGTGAAGACGATGCTTTACGTACTTTGTTAGCTTTAACCCAAGTACCTGGATCTGATTCAATGGGAGACTGGCTACGCCGTCATGGAAAGAAAGGCATGCTGGCTGTGACTGAAGTTAATCGTCTTTTGCTTAAACATACCTTGCATCATGTAAAGAAAATCACCCTGGATATTGATGCTACTTTATCTGCATCAAAAAACAAATCGGCAAAATGGACTTATAAGAAATGTACAGGCTATATGCCCATGGTAGGCCACATCGCAGAGACAGGCCAAGTGTTGGCAACGGATTTTCGCGAAGGAAACGTGCCTCCTTCTGCGAAAAATCTCGAATTTATTCATCAATGTGAAGCCGCTTTGCCTGAAGGGGTAACGTTATTTGCCCTACGTATTGATGCAGCGGGTTATCAAGGCGATATCATTGATGATTGCATAGAGCGACAACTTAAATTTGCGATTCGGGCAAAAATGAGCCCCTCTCTTAAAAAACTCATTCAAGCTCAAAAAGAGTCCCAATGGGAGTCTTTACATCGAGAAGGAAAGCCTCTGAATGGCGAATTTACAACACATCTTGTGCACACAATGGAAAAAAGTCGCCATGCCTTTGATGTGATCGTACAGCGTCGGATGATCAAGGGGCAAACCACTTTAGAACTTGATCTTGAAAGTGAAGGCAATGAAGGAGAAGAGCTGCTTCAATGTGGTCAATACCTCTATCGTGCGATTGCCGTGAGCCGTAACCCCAGCATGAGCCAAAGTGACTGGGTACATTGGTACAATCAAAGAGGTGAAACTTCAGAAAACCGGATTAAGGAGTTAAAAGAGGATTTTTCCGCAGATCGTATGCCTTGCCAAAATTTTGAAGCCAACGCGTTATATTTTTCGTTATGCGCATTGGCATTTAACCTTTTTGCCTTGCTGCGCATGTATTTACCCGTCCAGTTTGAGGCTTGCCGCGCAAAAACCATTCGCCATCGAATTTATGCCCTGGCTGCAAAAGTAGTTCGTCACGGTAGAAGAATTTATTTAAAACTCGAAGAATCTCATTGTGCTTTATTGAATGAAATTCTTCTCCCCCTTCACCGCCTGGCACAAGCACCTTAATCACCCCTGGATTTACTCTTTGCAACTCATAAAAACAAGCTGCCAGAAACACAGCAAGAGATTCCTTTATCCTCAAAATCCTGTTTTGGATAAAATTTGAACACCTCTGGAATTTTTATCGAGATTTTTTTGATAAACCATCTTTTATTTCCAACAAATCAATCTCATCAATCACTTTTTACAGAAATCCCTCTTCTTTTGATCTCGCTAATCATTTAATTTTCAGAATGATTTTTTCTAAATCGGGATTTGGGGGTTAAGTAAAACTCGAAAACCTTCTTTATTATTTCCATAATAGGAATAGTGTTCAGACCAACGTAAGATGTCTTCCTTGGGAGGAGCATTTTTTAAATAACCATTGTCCATGTCATACAGAACCACTTTTAATTGTTCCTCGGGGATGCAAAACGTTTGTGTTAAATACTTTGCTGTTATGTTTGCCTGCATCAGGCTTAAAGTATAATTTTCTGGATGCTGAGGGTTTTCAACAACAAATATTCCAAGTAAGGCTTTTAAGTTTGAATCAAAAGAAATTTCATTCATTTCTTGCGGATCTTTTTGCAGAATATAATCAGACAGTTCGTCAAGTTGTGCATTGTAATCAAGAAAATATTCTTTCTTATCTTGCCTGAGCTTTGATTTAGTTGAACTGTTAGTATTGGCATCATTCTTGCTGACATCGTAAACATTACATTCATTCGCATTAAAAAGAAGTCCGGAATTTCTTCCTGCAAAAGTATAAATGGGAACACTTCTTTCTCTTACCAGCAAGGTGCCCGATGCAAATGAAAGGCGTTGATAAGCCAGAAACTCCGCTTCAGTATGCCAGGAGGAAAGTATGTTTTTGGGTTTCGTTTCATCTAAATTAAAATTCTCAATGGATCTTGCAATAACCCGTGATGCTCTGAATAATTGTCCCATTGTTTGTTTATCTTGCATTTTTCCCTCCCGAGTTACTGGTATGTAAAAATGATTGATACCCCATACCAAAAACTATAAAAATATATTAAAATCATGATATTATGATACATGCGAGAAATTAAGAGAGTGTTAAAATGATTGAGAAAATTCCAGTAGAGTTAATAAAAAAGATCTTTTTTGAAAATCCTTCTCCTGAAGCGCTGGAATCAATGATGAGGGTGAGCAGCTTTTTCTATATAGAAGGTACACGTTACATAAATGAACGACTCAAATTCATCAGAGAAAAAATTAATGAAAACTCTGTTGAAAAGGAGAAAGCGCTTTATGAATGGCTTCTTAAGTTGGTGCTTAAAGGAGGAAGGCTAAGTTTTGCAGTGCTTGGAGACGATACTTGCAAAACATTTCTCATTGAAAAACAGGGGATTTCGTGGTCGCCAACTCACTGGATTCGAATAATGGCAGGAATTTTCCCAGAGCTAGCTGCCTATTGCCTTCTGGATGATGACTATCGGCATTCAATGGATAAAGTCAGTTACGACATGATGATAGAAGAACATGCAGATTTGGCCAGGCTGGCTCAAGAGAAGAATTTGTTCCTCCCGGAGAAAGACACTTCTACTCAGGGAATCCATGGTTTTGAGGTTGATTGAGTGATAATGCCCTGCTCTAAAGTTAGAATGGTTTCCCATTCTTTTATTGTGACAGGTGTAATTGATAGGCGACTACCCTTTTGTAGTAACATCATCTTTTGAAGCGCTGGATGTTGCTTGAGTTTTGAAAGTGGGATAACACGCTTGAATTTTTGTATCAAGCGGACATCAACACAATACCAGCGTGGATGTTCAGGGTTGCTCTTGGGATCATAATGATTATCCTCAGGATTGAAGGCTGTTGGATCAGGATAGCCTGCCTTGATGATTTCTATCGTGCCTGTGATACCTGGTATTTCGCAGCTGGAATGGTAAAAAAACGCTTGATCGCCGACTTGAAACGCATCGCGCAGCCAATTACGAACTTGATAATTGCGTACACCATCCCAACAGGTTGTTTTACATTTAACCAGATCATCAATGCTAAAGGCATTGGGTTCTGATTTCATAAGCCAATAGTTCATGAGCCATTCTCCTTTAAAGAGTTTCTAAAGTGCCCGTTAGGTTCGATTTTTTTAGGTTATTTTACGAGATCTTCAGAGCGCTTTTCTCTACTTTTTTAATTTTTGTCCCCTACAAAGCGTATTATCCCAAAATTAAAGTGTTTAAACCTATTAATTTAGGTTTAAACCCATTTTAAGATATCTTTGAGCAGAACCAATACGACTTCTATCACAATCAAGTAAATAATAACCAACTCAAGACGTGAGCTATGAAGATGATTGAGTTCATTAGAAAGGACTTCATACAAGTCATGAATGACACCAAGTCGACTATTCAAGATTTGAAGTCGTGGTTGAATATCCATATATTGTGCAGCCATAATGTAATAAGGTTCATAACGGGAGCGTCGCCAAAAGAACTCAGGGGTATCTAGAATATCAGTATGCAAATTAATAGAGTTTCTTTCCTCAAATAAGGCGCCTAATAGTTGAGTTAACTTTTTACGAGATAGGAGAATTTTCCCTTTTGATGCCAGTTCTTTTGGGATGTGTCGGGTTCTTTCAATGGTCTTTTTGATAGTAGTTTCAAATATTTCCAGTTTGACGGATTGAGATAGACCATGAGAAATAGACAATTTGATTAAAGGATCCTCTGACTCGAGCACGATTTCATCTACTTCTTCATTAATTTTGGTAGTGTCACCTATGATGAATGTTGAAAAATCTGCCGTTTCTATTTTAAGAGAGGATATTTCATAAGGTTTTATGGCATCTAGAAGGATGTGCTCTTCACTTCGGTCAAAGTTCCAAAAAATGATGCATCCATAAGAGAAAAAGAAAGCATCTCCTACCCCTTCAGCTTTATGTTTTTGAATATGGATTACATCATCATAAAACCTTGGCTCAAGGCCTATTTCACGGAGTTGTTTTGAAATGTCACCCATTCGGTAGCTATTGGCTGTGCAAAAAGAAGCGCATCGCATAGAGCATTTGTCCCATAAAATTGCCTTACTATATTGTATAATGTGAGTTCGATGAGTTTAAGTAGGCAACATAAAATTTGAATAAACACAATATATGGTAGCATTTAAAGTTAGAAATCTCCGCTTCTTGGGGCGGAATATCCTTGCCTCGACTTCATTAAATCTTTTTTGTATAAAGCATTAAATTTGTTTTTAACGTTTTCCGTATAGTGCTCCACCGTGCGGAATGAAAGGTTCAGGTGCTTTCCAATTTCTTTTGAAGATAAACCCTCTATAATTCCTTGATATACCATGATTTCTTGCGGAGACAGCTTTGTTAAAGGATTTAACCTTTCATTATAGTTTTTTTGTGATTTTTTTGGGCTAACAATACGTCGGCTTAGGGCATGTTTAAGTATTGAATGAGCTTTTGCATAAAAGAAAGTAGAAAATTTTTCTATTTCATTTAGGTTGTTTAAAAAATAAATATTTGCTTTGCAAATAGGCAAGTGAGTATAAAAAGAAAAAGTATCTATATAGTCTTTAGAAACATATTTGTTGTAGATAAGCTCCTGCGTAATATTGAATGATTTAAGCAGATTTAATTCTTCAATATAAATATATTTAGCGCTGCTCGGGCAAGTGTCAATTATATCTTGGAAAAATAAAAGTTTTGGTAAATCCATTTCCGTTAAAATAAGAGAATTATCCTCTTTTATTTTTTTAAAAACTATGCTTTTTTCGACATGCTCAGGGTTTGTACCTACGGCACTTCTTGATCCATCAGAATAGCTGCGCATAAAAAGGAAATCTTTGATTGCTTTATGTTTTTGTAGAAATTCTGAGGCAACTTCTTTTATCTCGTTTGAAAAAATAAGCTGTCCTAGGTTTGTTTTGTACCCCATTGTTAAGCACTTGCACATTTGTTTGATGGATCTATTAGGGTATTTTCTACCCTAGCTTATTCATTTGTCAATTGTGTAAAGTAGATGTCAATTGGCACCTTCACTATCAATTTACACTCAAGAAGGGCAAGATAATGAGTCAAGATAAACGTCCCATAGAAGATGGTTCTATAAATGGAAGCAAAATGAAAGACCTAAGTACTGACATTAAATTTGAATTAAGTGCTCTTGAGAATAACCAAAAGAAAAAATTTGAAGCGCTTCATCCTTTTTTAAGCACAAGATCCATAGACAAATTTATGATAAGTCTTAACCTTGCTGATTTTTCAATTGATGAATGGTTAGACTGGGTTGAAAAAGTCAAGTTAGAACCTCCTTTTTCAAAAATAGAGTGCTTCTTTTTAAGAAATCATGTTTGGTCTGATTTAAATTTGTCTCAATTAGATCAAGTCTTAATAATTTTATCGCAAGATGGCTCTGGCGTCTTGTGTCAGTGGTTTGACACCATTTTTTCTCCTCAATATTTTTTTTCAGGGAAGTCTGACTTTATCCAACAAGCTTTATTTTATTTTGTGGAAGTTATGGATTTAATCCATTCTCATCAATCACTTGACGCCTGTGTTGAGCTAGAACCAAAATATCATTTATATTCTTATGGAATGGATCAGCTCGTTAGTCTACACAAAGTGTTAAGCACGACAGAAGCGCCATTGTTTAAGGACCAGTTGAAACTAGTTAATACGTTGCCTAATCCATCCAGTGTGGACTATTTAATAGAAGAAGGTTGTTTAATTATTTGCTCTGAGCTACTTAAAAAACCTTTTTCAGATCGTTTGCTTGTTGCAACTCATGACTTGTCGGTTTTTCTCGCGTATCAGCTCTTTTATGCTTCAAAAGAAAAACCGCACCAATTTTTATCAGCTTATCACGAAGTAGTCACTTTTTTTAAATCAAATTTCAAGGGATTAGACCAAGACGACAAGCTGTTAATAGCTAAAAGCTATTGGTCCAGGTTTTTTTTCAAAGATGAACCGGAGGCTATTCCTCATGCAAGCATGTTTTTGCTATGGGCTGAGCGGCTAAAATTAGATTTAGGAGTTGAAGTTTTTCTATCTGTTTTTGAACGATTGGATAAACGCTCCGTTTTAGATGATTATCTCTCGCTCATGCAATTGTTAATCGAGCTAGAGGAGGTTGTTGACGTTTATGATTTTTTATCTGGTGATAATGCTGTTTCTGATTTAGTAACTGATTTACTGCAAATCCGCAGGGAACACTATCAAGCAAAATTTCCAGAGAAATCAATTGAACAAGTGATTGAAGACTTTTTAACCCCTTCAGATTTTGTTCGTTTTCCTTTGAGTCAGCATGAACTTGATGCTTTGATCGTGAAATACCAGACTGTGGAAAAAGTGGGTAAAGAAAGGTTTGAAGATGCTTCAGATAAGTCTATGGATGAAATAATAGTAAAGCTTGCAGCACGTTTTAAAACTGATCTTAGCTTGGAGGAAAAAGAGTCTCTTAGTTTGGTGGCCCTGGCTATTATTCGAGAACGAGTTCGACGCCACTTTAAATTATTTCCTTACAATACTCAGGTGCTCACTGTCTTAGCTTTGATAGATGAGAACCTTTCTCAAAAAGGAAAGATTGGGCAGGTTGGCACTGGGGAGGGAAAATCAATCATTGTCTGTATGCTAGCAACGTTAAAAGCGTTACAAGGTTGCTTCGTAGATGTGATTACTTCTTCAAGACAACTGGCGATCAGGGACCAAAAAAAGTTTGCACCTTTTTTTGCCTTGTTTCAGATTAGCTCAAGTCATATTTGCTACGATCACCCTGAACAATCTCATTTTTCAGGTCAAATTATTTATGCGACTAATTATGATTTTGAGTTTTCAATGATGCGTGATGCTTTGTTTAACCGTGAATTGAGATTTAGCCAGTTTGAAGGTTCATTATTGCCTCGGAGAAATGACGTTGCCATCGTCGATGAGGCAGATAACCTATTTATAGATGTAGCTAATAACTCAGCCCGTATAGCGACGCCGTCTCCTTTTGATTATGGTTGGACCTATGAATTTATTGCTGGAAAAATCCAGACAAACGGCGAAAACTGGGTATACGATGAACAGCAATGTGGCGCAATTCTCACTACATTGGAAACGTTCAGAAAGGAACACCACTCCAATAAGCCTAAAGCAACCATGGACCATTTGAAGCGTTGGATATACTCAGCTAAGCGAGCTTTTTTTGAATTGAAGATCAATCAAGACTATGTGATGGAATGGGTAACAGACCCCAACGAACCTAATGCAGGCCTTCAGCCAAAAATTAGCCCCGTAGATTATCAGAATACGGGACGAATCAATACAAACTCTCGTTGGCAAGATGGGCTTCACGAATTTGTGGAAATTAAACATGGATTGAGGCCAAAGAAAGAGGGTCTCACTGCCGCAGCTATGTCGCATCCAGCTTTTTTTTCTTATTATGAAAAGATTTTTGGCTTAACAGGCACGATTGGTGAGGAAATTGAAAGGGAAGAAGTGCATGAGGTTTATAAGGTGGGGACATTTGATGTGCCTCGTCATCGACCCAGCCAGCGAGAGCTTTTACCCGCTCAGATTTACCCAAATAATTCGAGACATTACCAATCGCTTTTTCATATGGCGATAGAGCATGCCGGTAAAGGTCAGCCTGTACTTATTTTACTGCGTACGATACAAGACACCCTGGATTTATCAAATTTTTTTAGGGAGCACAACGTTTTACATCAGGTTTTAAACGAGCGCCAGGCTGAAGAGGAAGATTATATTATTGGCAGGGCAGGGGTATCTGGGGTCATTACATTAGCGACCAACACTGCGGGACGAGGTACAGATATTTTGCTCAGTCACGACAGTAAAAAAGCAGGCGGGTTGCATGTTATTTTTGCTTTTTATCCTGCTAATTTAAGGGTTGAAGATCAGGGGTTAGGACGTTCTGGCCGTCAAGGTCAGTTGGGCACTTGCACTTTATGTCTGGACATAAACGATTCAGAAATTATCAGTCTTTTTCCTGAGCTTAAGGAAAGGGAAAAGCTTTTGAAGGATAAGCATTTTATTGACAAACTCCAGGCTCAGCGTACGGAAAAAATACATCGAGAATCTCAAGTTCGAAAATTGCGTTCCGCCTTGGATACATTGCAACATAGTTTGCTGAAAGAGTTCTTTGTTCTAAAAAAGCTTTTATATGATTTCTCAACACAATTTTCATTGGACACGCTAGCTGATTTTTTAATGGGACAATTAATCGTCAATCAAACGACCCAAAATGCTGAAATACAAGTGGCTCAATATAGCGAGTTATCCGAGGAAATAGTTGCTTACCTGAAGTTGAAACTGCTGATTGAGGAAAAAAGTAACAATAAAGAAAGATGGGTTGAAGCTTTGGATATTGCCTTGACAGCTTATCAGCAGAAATTCTCTGAGAAATGGGCATGCTTTTTCACAGAGCTGGACAAAGACCCAGAGAAACCATGTAGTCTTTTCTTGATGCCTGAATACACATTGAACCAAATGCGGAAATTTTTAGAGTTTGTGGATACTCAATTAAGCTATACCCTTAAAAATACAGCACAAGATTTTTTAAATTTTATTTCCGATATGTTGGGGATGGGAAATACGCTTTGGTTAAACCCAGTTGAACTTGAGTTTACTCCTGACGCTCACTTATTTAAGACGTGGCATGAAGAATTTGTAAACATGCTTCAAACAGAAGAACGACAAGTCATTGAGCAGCAACAAGGGGAAGTTTTTTCAAATTTAATGTCATTTGGAGCTTCAATTGGATTCTTTGAGCGTGAACAAGGGCAACATAGACCTAATAAATTGCCCAAAACTACAAAAGAAGAAAAATCTACTCAGCGCAAAATGGATAACCTCCAGCCTAAAAATCTAGAAAATGAGCCAGAAAAACGCGATATTTTTTCAAATAATCTGAGTCACTATGAAGCCGAAAGAGAAAAGCAACTGTTTCGCTTACTGATCGATGACATAGATGTTCATTTAAAGAGCCAATACGCACAGGCGGGAAGAATACAATGTGCGATAGGGGAGCCTTTGCCACTCGCAGACTGCTATACCCATGTTGCTATTGTGAAAGAAGCAGCACAAAAAGAGAAAGAGGAGGAGCTACAGGAAAAAGCCGAAGCAGCCAATGAAAAGAATGAAAGTCAGCTGGGGATGTTAGACAATTACGAGGATATTCATGGTGTGAAAGAAGAAATTGCGTTTGAGACATTGTTTGATCAACGAGAGGGCAAACCAATCAATCGGTTGCTTGTTCTGGGAAGAGCGGGGATTGGGAAAAGCACCTTCTGCCAAAAGATCGTACATGATTGGGGTCGTAGGGAACTTTGGGAAGGGTTATTTGATCAGGTGTTTTGGATCAAACTTCGGGAGATTACGCCTGAGCGTTTTCCTGAAAAGACGGATCAGTTGCCTTATACCACAGCAGAAATCATTCAAACCCTTTGCTTTGGGGACAGAGTGGAGTTAACCCCTGAGAGATTATCCCGTTTGCATGAAGACCATATGATCCTTTATCTCCTGGATGGTTATGATGAAACAACCCATTTAGAGAAAGCTGAGAATGCGTATCTAAAAACGGTATTATTAGAGCTGATGGAAGAAGCCAAGTATCAAATTATCACCTCCCGCCCTTATGAAAGAAGGGAGCTCAAAGGCGCTGATCTTGAACTGGAAATCACAGGATTTACCCATCAGGATATTGATCACTTTATCGAAAATCCGTTTGTGCTTTATGACTCCACGCGACGGGAGAGTCTGAAGCTATTTCTACAAAGCAATCCAGGCATTAAAAAGCAATGTCATGTGCCCATTCAGCTGGATTTAATCACGGGCATTTGGGCAGAAGAAGGGGCAGTCAGCCTGAGTGAGTTGTATCAGAAACTCACGAAACGCCTGGAATCGGCGTACTATAAAAAAATAGGCATTCCCCTAGATGAGCTCAAGCGCCATCATAAAGAACAGGCGGAGATACGTGTCTGTGCACTGGAGGAAATTGCGTATGTCGGGATGATGGAACGCAAGGTGGTGATTCCGTATCAGGTGATACGTGAAGCTGCCACAAAAGAAGACCTCCTGCCAAGAGAGATCTTTGAATATGGCTTACTAAATCCTCTGGGTGAAGTCGCGTTAGAGCGAAGGTCAGGTATGTTTATTCATTTATCGTATCAAGAGTTTTTAGCCGCAACTTACATCATCAGGCAATGGCGAGAAGGGAACAGAGAATTACTCGAGCAATTTGTGGCTGAGAAACTCTACGATGATACTTATGAGATGACGTTGATCTTTATTGCGGGGCAAATGGAAACGCAAGAAGAAGCAATAGCATTGTTTGAACACGTGTCCCAAAATAAACGTTATTGGCATCGTCTTCAAGCTAAACTGTTGTTGATGTTAAACGAACTTAATCTGGATTTCATGGATACGGTGAATGAACAGTTTATAAATTTTGAGGAAAATAAGGCTTGGTTGAAATATCCAAAGTATCGGAGCGCATTAACGCGATGTCAAATCTTGCTTGAGCGATACCCAAAGTTCATTCACTCTCTTGTCATTCAATTAGGGGATGTTCACGCAGACCAGCAGACGAGACGGTCTGCAGCCCTTTTATTAAGGAAAGTAGGTCACTCAGATAATCATGTGATTGCCGCCCTCTTCACCTTGGCAACGAATAACAATGTGAGTATTAACTCGGTAGAATTAACGGTTAGGATTTTGGAGAAATCAGATCGCCTGGATAATCACGTGATGGATAGCATCATCCTACTCATGCTAGATGACCTTACTACAAGTTATTTTGAAAGGTGCTGTGCATCCGAAGTACTGGAACGGCTAGGACAATCAGATGATTACGTAATCGATGCCCTCTCCAGAATAGTGGAAGATAACAATGCAGGTGACAAAACAAGAGGTTTTGCAGCTCAGGTACTGGGGAAATTAGGTCAATCGGACGATCAGGTCATAGATGCCCTCTTCACTTGCATGGTAGATGGTCCACATATCTCAAAAAGTAAAGCAGCCTATGCAATTGGGGAATTAGGCCGATCGGATAATTATGTGATTGATACCCTCATCAGCTTAGTGGAACATGCGAAGTTTTTTGAAAAGTACAAAGCAGCCGAGGTGCTGGGGTGGCTAGGTCGATCGGATAATTACGTGATCGATGCCCTTGTCAGATTAGTGGAAGCTAGTCATATAGATGTTATGGCAGCTTACTGTGCAGCCTTGGCGCTAGGGCAATTAGGTCGATCAGAGGATCGCGTGATCGATGCCCTTATCAGGTTAGTAGAAGTTAATAGCCATATGGCTAGTTGTCAATATGTAGTCGAGGCACTGGGGCAACTCGGTCAATCAGAGGATCGTGTGATCGATGCCCTCAGCAGCTTAGTGGAAGATAGTAATGCGAATTACTCTGTAAGGGGTTCTGCAAGCAAAGCACTAGGACAGTTGGGTCAATCGGATGATAAAGTGATCTATGCCCTCATCAGGCTAGTGGAAGATAGAAATGCACATAACCAAGCGTGCTACGCAGCTCAGGCACTAGGGCAATTAGGTCGATCGGATGATAAAGTGATCGATGCCCTCATCAGGTTAGTGGAAGATAGCAACGCAAATACCCAGGCAAAGTACGATGCAGCCAAGGCGCTGGAAAAATTAGGTCGATCAGAGGATCGCGTGATCGACGCCCTCTTGATTAATTTAGTGGCAGATGGTAATGAAAAGAGCTTTGAAAAGGATGCTGTTGCTCAGGTGCTGGGAAAATTAGGTCGAGCGAATGATTACGTAATCGATGCCCTTTCTGGGCTAGTGGAAGATAACAATGCAGGTAGCCAAACAAGAAGATTTGCAGCTCAGGCATTGGGGGATTTAGGTCAAGCGGATGATAAGGTGATAGATGCCCTTATCACTTTTATTACGGATAGCAATCTGCACGGAGGGTGTAGAGGTACTGCTGTTACTGCAATAAAGAAGTTGGCGCGGTCAGATGATTACGTGATTGATGCCATCATCACCTTGATGGCGGAGGACAGTGTGACAAAATTTGAGAGGCGGATTGCAGGTGAGGCACTGGAGCAGTTAGGTAGATCGCATGATCAGGTAGCCGATGCCCTCATCACGTTAGTAGAAGACAGCAGTGAGAGTAGGGGGAAAAGACAATATGCAGCCAAGGCGCTGGTGCTGTTAGGTCGATCAGATAATTATGTGATCGATGCCTTGATCACAGTAGTGGAAGACAATTCATCGGATAGCTTTGCAAAAGAACAGGCTGCCGATGCGCTTGTAAAATTAGGTATATCGGCGTATGAGGATGCGCATCGAGAAACACTAACCTTTAATTTTTAAATGCTTTCTTGCTGCTCTAGCACTTCCAAATTTGTTTGATGAGTCTATAGGGTATTCTCTACCCTAATTTATGACTTTGTCAATTGTGTAAAGTAGAAGTGCTCGTTGATGAGCATGCAAGAGATGACTTTAGTGAAGAGATACATTCAAGAATAAGCATTGGAGCTTTTATGTCAAATCAAAAATCGGAAAAACCTTCTATCTCCCAAAATTCAAATCAAGAAAATTCCTTCACAATGGAGAATGGAAAGCAGCCAGAAAAAAACTATATCTATCAGTATGAAAGCAATGACATATCAGTCAACATTGGTCCTGATAGTGCATCTATAGAAATGGGTGATAAAGGCAAAAGAGCTGAATTGTTTAATAACTCACAGGGTAGTTTGGAGGTCAACCGTCAAAAAAATCTTGTAGGAGCTTCTATTGAATTTTCCAATGGAAAGTTGGGAGGCTCTTTCACAGCTCAAGTAGAATCCGTTGCAGGTTCCTATACAACCCCCAAAGTTTGTATAGGGGATGATTCTGTACGCGGCAAGATAACAGGAGAACTTGGATTTGGTTATAAATTTGAATTGGGCATTGGAAAAAATACAGATCGATCAAGGGGGGCTAGTATAAGCGTGAGCGCAGGGCCATACCCATTTTTTGGTAAATTTGAAGCTGGGATCATTACGCAAAAAAATGACCCTGACTGTGGCTCTAAAAATTCTCACGCACAAACAGATCAAAGAGAGGCCTACAACTATGCGAAACGTTTAGGATTAGAAAATCTCTCTATAAACGAATTTTTTAGCACTTTAGAATCTAATGGATTAGTGGATTCTTACGTTAGAAATCACCCTGACGCTCAAATTAATTCCATAAATGGTTATCGAGGTGAAATTGGTGGCGTGGCCGTTGAAGTAGGTCAAATACAGAGATTTAGTAACACCCCTGCTCAATCTTTATTCAGCGATTTAATGTTGTGTTTGCCTTATGCGTCTGATACTCAAGATTTGCCTTTTAGCCAGAATCAGCTTAGGCAAGTTTTGGCTGAGCTGACTGAGATTGTTTTGATGGATCAAACCAATCCTTTTTTTAGTTTACATTTTAGCGAAGATGGTCGCTTATATCCTATTATTCACCCAGCCTACCAGAATACCCTTGTCGGTGATGTGATTGGTATGCTTGACTATTATATGAAAGGTTATCTGAATGGAGGGGTGTATCCTGAAGAATTTATTCGCAATTGGCATCAAACTGAGAATATGGATAGAGACTATTTATTTAATCATGTCATTGATTTGAGGCAATATGCCAGGGAACATAGCCTAGATTATACTTCCTTGCGAGAATTAATGTATCAGCGAGGATTATCTGATGCTCATGAAAATAACTCAGAAGATCAAACAAATTATAGAAGTCGATTTCAAACCTCTTTTCGCATTATTGCAAAGCAAAAAGACGTTCAAGCTGAAGAAAATTTCCTTCTGGGTGACCCTGACTTTGATGTTAAATATTCAATTGATTTAATGCCCCATTATCAGGAATATATCGATGATTATGTTGCAAAAAATGGTGCTCAGCCTGATGAATATCAAAGGTTACAACATGCTTATGAATATATGGCTAATGAAATAAAAACTAATATGCCAAAGCTACCTTTTACTCAAGGTTATTTTAATTTACTGGAAGTTATTTCATTTTTTTGTTACATCCTTCACTCATTAAAGAGCAGGGGGCAAATGCCTGATTTAAGCCAACCTGTGGATAGGGAAATCTATGCGTTTCCGCCAAGTTTACCACCCTATCCAGTTAGGCACTATCAGTTTTTTCCTGTGAAAATTACCATCGGCGATTTGATAACTACGTTAAGCTCCTCTGAAAAAACTCAGATTAATGCGTTGATAAAGGAAGCATTTATTCAATCTTCAAAACCATTATGGGAGAACATTAAACTACTGTTTTTACCGGCTATTTCTAAAAACTTGATCAACCAAATTCCAGGAAATGAGAATGTGTTGGACGAAGGTCTGCTTCAAGCAGTTGGTACTGTGACAGTGATGCGATTAAAACAGTTTGTTGCTGAATATAAAGTCATCCAGGAAAAGAAAATTGAATTACTTGAAAGTTTATCCGATTCTCAAAATAAACTATCTACATTAACCGACGATCAAATTAATCAACTGCTCTTAACACTTACTTCAGATGGAGATGACGGATTTTTTGATTCCGATAGGGAGCAGTTAAAAGCGTTCATTATCATACTACAAAAAAATTACTTGGAAAAGGAAAAAGTCCTAGTGGTAAAGATGCTGGATAATGTTCGTCAGAAAATAGAAGAAATTTTAGAGATAAAATCTAAAGCATATTTAGACTTTTTAAGTTATGTAGATAGTTTACCGGGTAATGTTGACAAACCTACCACAAAAAGAGATGCGGAAAACCAATATAAGATCGAGCGAGACAAAATTATAGCTCTTAGAGAAATACTTTTAGCTGTAATTAAGCAGTCAGAAGATGAGGTGATTGAACCTTTGATACTTCAAATTGAAAATGAATATAGGGAGCTAGCAAGGGCATATTGGCTTGATAAAGTAGAAAATCTAAAACTAATGGAAAAAAACCTCCTTGAAATTTACAAAGAACACGCCATAGGGTTGAAAAATGAATTTTTAGACAGCTTAAGTCCTGATTTACTTATTTTTGAGAACGATGAAATGCCTATTTCTACTTTAGATATTGGTGATAGAAGTTTTCTTCAGGCAGAAGGTAGGGATGATAAAGTCATTGGCGGCTGCGGCGTTGATTTAAGTCAAGTGTATCTAAAACCTTTGAAATTAGAGTCACAAACCTACCAGTCCATTAAGCATGAGCTGGATAATTTACCAACTGAAACCTTAGAACGTATTGAGATTAAAAATACACCGCATTATGCGTTTAAGTTAAACCTTATCGATCACTTATCCTCAGAAGTGTTTCATTATCAGTTTTTTGTCAATCCTTTACAGCCAATTACTGCTACTCAAACAGAAGAAAAATTTGTCACTGATATGCTAGAAGATCACAATGCTAATCCCAAACAAGGCGTTGATTTTAACGCTTCCCTGGATCGAAAAGGTCAGACAGTATTACATTATGGATCATTACTAGCGAATGAAAGTCAATCTAAACAGCTATTCAACAGAAGCACATTAAATGCTAGTTGTTCTATATTTGATGAGAATGGTTACAATGCTTTCCACACAGCAATTGTAGCAAATAATTACCCCGTATTTGAACGATTGCTCAATTTGCAGCCTCAGTTTGCTAACCAATTAACTCAAAAACGCTATTCTCCACTCATGCTGGCTTGCTTGCATGGTAACGTGGCGATGGTTTCTCGATTAATTGAGGTAGGTGCCGACCCGAATGTGACGTTAATGGATGGTTCTTCTGCCTTGATGCTAGCCATTCAGAATGGGCAGGTAGAAGCAGCCATACGCCTCTTAAGTGACTCACCGATAGTTAATGTAAACCTTAAGCTAGTTCATGGGCAAACGCCTTTGCATGAGGCGTTAGAAATTAATCAGCCTAATGTCGTAGCTGCACTGGTTGCTGAAGGGGCCAAGTTATCCGCACGAAGACATCAAGATGGCTTTACGCCTTTTCATTGTGCAGCATTTTGTGGTAGGGAAGAACAGGTGCGCTTATTGCTAGACCGGCGGCCTGGTTTGTTAAATATCCAAATTGAATCAGGTGAAACAGCCTTACACTTAGCTGCCAAGCAGGGTTGCTTACAGGTTGTGGAAACACTTGTTCGTTATGGAATTGATGTTGATTTTTTAGATTCACAAGGTAATAGCGCATTATTGATTGCGATAAGAGAAGGGTTTAAAAGTATCGTTGAAATTTTACTCCCTCTGAGTCATTTAACGCAAAAAAATAAAGCAGGGGAATCAGCATTATCCTTGGCTGCGAAACTCAGTGATTTTGTATTGTGTGATATTTTGATTGCCAGAGGAGCTGACCTAGCACAGCATGAAATTGATCAAAGCCAAATAAATGGCATGCCGTTAAGTTTTTACCTTATTGTACGTGGTGAATATCAACGTTATAAGCAATACGTCAACCAGGGATTCATTAACCCTAACCAAAAATATCAGGAAAAGAGTGCAAGGCAAATTGCTGCTCTGCACGGACAACCCAAGCTGCATCATTTCCTAAGCATGCCCTCTCAGCTAAAGAAAAAACCACACAGGTCCATCGCGATTTATGAGGCTGTTCTAGTAGACAGTGTAAGAAAATTAAAAGCAAATTTGAGGGAGGGGGATATTTGTCGCAAGGTTGGTGGAGAAAAAGGTGAGAAACTTCCTTTGTTACACTTGGCCGCAAAGTATGCCAGTACTGCTTGTTTAAATTATTTAGTTGAAAACATGGATGTGGAGATGCTTAAAAGGCTAAAACACGCAGAACATCCTCTTGCTTTTGCTGTGGAAAGTTGTCGCACTGATGTCGTGGATACAGTGCTTCGACTGGTGCGAGACATTAATGAACCACTCAATCGGCGAGGTGATACAGTTATGCACATTGCCGTGGAGTCTGGCAACTTACTACTCGTAGAACATCTTCATGCCAGAGGGGCTGATGTAAACAAGGTGAATAACCTAGGAAAAACTGCTTGGCATGCATCAATTTTTTCGGATGATCATAAGATGATAAAGTTATTATTCCGATTAAATCAAGGGGAGGTGATCCCTCCTGACTTGTATGCTTACGCCCTCGAACTGGATGCTGCGGCTTGTATTAAGCAATTAAATAAGCACGTTGGACAAACTACCATCTCACAACGACAACTGTTTGAATTGTGCCGTTCAGCCATTCAACAAAAAGAATTTGATTTACTTTCAAAACTAATGGTCCATGGTTATCCAGAAGTTAAAAGAGAAGGTCATTCCTTGCTGGAGTTTAGTGTCATTCATGATGACCCGGTAAGTTTTAGTCTGCTCTTATCGAAAGCTCCGAACAGGCCATTGGACGAGGTTTTTTTATTAGCTATCAACAACAAAAGTTTTCAGATTATTTCTTATTTACATACCATCAATGGGACTGCAATCAAGGAGTCTATTCAGATTGGAATAGTGAGAAGACATCGATGGGGAGAATGGTTAGTATTGGCCGCACTTAATGATCAACAAGGATTGCTTGAAAAGGAGCAAGCTATTATAGAAGCTATGATAATGGGTGAAATTAAAGCATTCAAAGCGTTAATTGCTGATTTACCTGTTAATCGATATTACTTTTCCTGGAAGGGAGACCGGTTACCTCTACTACACATTGCTGTCATTAAGGATTGTACATGGGCTGTGAAATACCTAAAGGATCGTCATGTGGATCCTTTGCTATTGGATTCAAAAGGCTATGGAATCGCTCACAAAATTAAACCTAAAAAACAGTTCTTAATTGAGTGGTTACAAATACTTAATAAGTATTTTCCTGATGAGCTGCCTGAGATTTTATCTCAAGTTTCCCAATACAATATTTCTTTGTTAGATCATCTTTTTGGATATGGCTTCAGAGAAGCTCTGCCTGACTTATTAATGAACAAGTTGTCCACTGACATCTTAGACAAAAAGCAACGCAGCCTTCTTCATAAAGCAGTAGAGTTTAATAATCTTGAACTAATGCAGATGGCATTAGATAGAGGGTTGCCTGTTGATTCGAAAGATAAAGAAGGATTAACTCCTTTGATGTTAGCTTCTGTCAGGGGGTATGAACGTTTTGCTAGAATGCTATTGCATGCAGGTGCTGACCCAAACAAGAAAGACAAAATTCAAAGAACCGCGTTGCATTATGCTGCTCTTTCAGGAAGCGTGGCAACAGCGCTTACTTTATTGTCAGTTACAAAAAATATAGATGTAGTTGATAGAGAGGGTTGGACAGCACTTTTAATAGCGGCATCCGAAGGCAACGTGGTTTTAATGCGACACCTTTTGACTTATCAACCCAACCTTGAGCACTGCAATCGTAAAGGACTGTCTGCACTTCATCTTGCAGCGATGCTTGGGAAAATAGATTGTTTGTTTTTACTTGTTTATTCAGGTCATGCTATTGATTTTCCACAACAAAGGACAGATAAACCTCATAAATCGACAGGCATGACACCCTTCCATTACTCAGCCAAATTTAAGCAAAAAGAATCCATTTTAGCATTGTTGACTTTGGGCGCGAGCATCAACCAAGAAGATGAATCAGGTTATTCTTTTATTCATCATGCTGTTACTGCGAACGAGCCGATTTTAGATGAAATTGTTCTTAACCTGTTGAAGCTTGATGATGAAGCATTTCAGGCTGAACTGCTTATTTCAATTGCCATGGGGGAAAATTTAAGCTTACTTAGACGTTTTTTGAGTTTAGGAATCTCTTTAGATGTGACGAATAAACGTGGCAATACGCCTTTACATGCGGCTTTGCTTAATCGTCAATACAATATGGTTTCTAGTTTGCTAAACTATGGCGCCAACCCTTTGTTAAGCAACATATTGGGTGAACAAGCTATTCACTGTGCTGCTAGAATAGGTGAACTCAGTTTTATCCGCGAATTAGCTAAGGAACAATACGGTGTGGATTTTAATGCTGCCACTCTAAAAGGAGAGACACCGCTTCATCTAGCAGTTAAGAATGGGCATGATGGTTGTGTGATTGAATTATTAAGGCTGGGTAAGGGGCAGGAAAATCTGATGAGTTATGATGGAAGCAATTATACGCCTATACATCATGCACTGAAAAATAATAATTGGGAAATTGCTGAAACTTTGTTATTACATTTATCCCATGATGAAATGGAAGCATTACTAACGAATCCCTCTTTTATAAACCTTCCCACGTTAGAAGCTTATAAAGGAAAACTCCAACAAATTCAGAGCGCTTTACTAGAAAAAGAAGAAAAAGGGCAATTGTCTATCGTGCCCACCATACAATTTAATAATAATTATGCGTTACATCTGCTGTGTGAACAAATACAAGTATTACAAAAGCAAGGCTTTGACATATCCCAGGGCTTAAACAGTTTGCAGATCAGTCAATTTTCCCCATCCTCCCAAGCAACAGCCTTACTCTTTATTGAAAAAACCGTGCATATGATGGAATCTTTGAATCTATCTGGGTGTCATATCTTAGATGATGATGCCTTGAAAAGAATTCTCAACCATGCTGATTTTGAACGCTTGAAAAAAATAGATTTAAGTGACTGTCCTCTCTTGACACTGGCTAGCTGGGAGACGATAACAGATTGTTCTGCACTCACAACACTTAATTTAAAAGGGTGTACGCAACTATTTACAAACCGCAAGATAGCTACTATTAAACCACTGACAAACTTGGTTTATTTGAGCCTCAGTGGGATTGAAGGGGAGTTGCCAGAATGCATTATCAATTCAATAAAAACGTCGGGAATTATTAAAGGTTTTGACGGCCGTCCGCATGTCTATGCAGCCTATTTTAAAGAGCTAATGTCACTTTATAAAAGTCAATCATATCAGGATGTTATCGCGGCTCTTACATTGCCTATATTTCAATACCCTGATGAAGGAGAGAATTACTACTGGCGTGGTCTGTGTCTTTACAAGCTTGGTTGCTATGCCGACGCATTGGAAGATTTTCATCTTGTCATTGAATTGCAACCAAATAATGGGTTGAATTACCACTGGCGCGGCGCTTGCCTTTACGAACTTGGCCGCTATACCGAGGCACTGGAAGATTTTCATTTTGCCATTGAGTTGCAGCCAAAGAACAGGATGAATCACCACAGGCGCGGCACCTGTCTTTACAAGCTTGGTCGCTATACCGAAGCGCTGGAAGATTTTCATCTTGCCATTGAGTTGCAACCAAATAATAGGTTGAATCACCACTGGCGCGGCACCTGCCTTTACGAGCTTGGTCGCTATGCCGAAGCATTGGAAGATTTTGAACTTGCCGTTAAATTACAGCCAACCAATAGGTCAAATCACTACTGGCGCGGTGTCTGCCTTTATGAGCTTGGCCGCTATACCGAGGCACTGGAAGATTTTCATCTTGCCATTAAATTACAGCCAAACAATTGGTCGAGTCACCAGTGGCGCGGCAAGTGCCTTTACCAGCTTGGTCGCTATACCAAAGCGTTGGATGATCTTAACCTTGCCATCGAATTGCAGCCAAATAATCGGTTGAATCATTACTGGCACGACTTATGTCTTTCCAAGCTTGACCGCAATCTCGAAGCATTGGATGATCTTAACGTGGCCATCAAATTGCAGCCAAACAATTGGTTGAATCACTACCGACGCGGCAAGTGTCTTTACAAGCTTCTTGGTCGTTCTACCAAAGCACTGGAAGATTTTAATCTTGCCGTCGAATTGCAGCCAAATAATGGGTCGAGTCACTATTGGCGCGGTGTCTGCCTTTACCAGCTTGACCGTTATAGTGAAGCCTTGGATGCTCTTAACCTTGCCATTAAATTACAACCAAACAATTGGTTGAGTCACTACCGGCGCGGTCTGTGTCTTTACAAGTTTGGCCGCTATACCGACGCACTGGAAGATTTTAATCTTGCCGTCGAATTGCAGCCAAACAATGGGTCAAATCACTACAATCGTGCCCAGTGCCTTTACAAGCTTGGCCGCTGTACTGAAGCACTGCATGATCTTAATCTTGCTATCGAATTGCAGCCAAACAATCGGTTGTATCGTTACTGGCGCGGCAGCTGCTTTTATAAGCTTGGCCGCTATACTGCAGCATTGGATGATCTTAATCTTGCTATCAAACTGATGCCAAACATTTGGTTGAGTCACCAGTGGCGCGGCAAGTGCCTTTACAAGCTTGGTTGCTATACCGACGCACAGGAAGATTTTCATCTTGCCATTAAATTACAGCCAAACAATAACTCAAATCACTACTGGCGAGGAAGATGCTACTTTGAGCTGGATGATTATGAAAATGCCTTAACAGATTTTATTTGTGTTACTGAGCTTGAGAAGAACAAACCTGAATCCAAGACTTATTTATGGAAAGGAAAAACATTATACTCAATGGGTGACTATACAAATGCATGCACAACATTAACTTTAGCAATAGACTTGGAAGCCAATGATAAAATATTTACATCACCTATCAAAACACTCAGCGGCATTAGAGGGGTAAGCCATTTTTGGAGAGCGAAAACATATTTTGAATTGGAAGATTTCGCTGCAGCTTATAATGACTTGATGGAAGCATTTTCTCTATTTTTCCAATTAGATCGACCTATTCCAACAGTTTTATATGAATCAATTTCTCACTTACTTATATCATGCATAGAAAATTACACGCTTGTCTCGCAAAAGGTTTCCTGCAATCTTCCAACTAGGCTCACAGAATTAAGTGGCCAAATTCAAAAGTTTATTGACGAAAATCCTTTATTCGAATCAGAGTGCCAACGGCTTCTTAAGGAGTTAGATAGATCAGCTCTGAAACAGGAGATTGATTCACTCATAAAAGAAGGGAAACAAGCTTATAAAGATCGGCAATATTTAAAAGCGATTTCACTTTTTGAGAAATCTAATCAATTTTTGAAGGGTTATTCAGAAAAATATTTGGAAGATATGTCAAAACTTGTATCCCAAAATCATTTTTCAATGGCTTGTTGTTATAAGGGAGCTGCAGTAAAAGAAAAGAAAAATATATTTCGTACGAGTGATGCTTATATGGATCAATGTCATCAAAATGCCGTTTCGCATTTCAAAATTTCAAATGAGGTTTTACCAAATCAAAAGGCTCAAACTGAGCTGAATAAATACAAGCAAACAAAGTATGCAGAATTTATTAAAAGAGAAAATGATGTCTTTGTAGAAAGCTCAACAGAAAGCTTCATTGAAAACCAAAACCTAATAACTGTGGGCTTCTTTGGTGAGGCACAAAATAACTTTATTCCTGAAATTACATTAGTGAGTGAAACAGAAATCACACCAGACATTCAGATTACAGGGCTTGATTTTCAACCTGTTGAGAAGGATGGCCACTGCCTGTTTACCGCCGTTTCTCTATATTTGAGACAAGGCGAAACTGTGAGTGAATTAAGAAGAATCGTACGAGCCCACATTGAAGAAAATATCGATTCATTTAAGCCTTTTATTAATTTAGCTCAAAACCAAACCCTAGAAGAATATTTGGATGCTCTGTCAGACAGTAATCAAGATGCCGAAGAGGTGGAAGTTGTAGCCTTAATGCACCTGTTAGATCGACCTATTATCATCTTAGGCCATGAAGGTAATGTCTTAAATCGTGAAAACCTGCATCGTCCTGGTGAACCCATTTTTATTTTCTACAACGGTCATAATCATTATGATACTTTTACTTTGACTGGGGAGCTCACGGCAGAAGAAATTAGGGGACAGTTGTTGGAAAAACAAAGTCACATACAACTCTTAAAGAGTTGATTTGTGGACATCTAGCTTTTGTCCTCGTGTGAGGACTTTGAATAAAATAGTCATTGTTCAATGAGGTCGGAATGATGGATAAAAAATGAGACAGCTTGCCAACCCGCATTTTAGCGGGCTAGCAAGCTGCTTTTTTCAGAGGGGTTTAGTTGGGACAAAATTTATCGATAAGGTAAAGTTGAATTCTATAAGGTTTGATCATAAACGTTAAATTGACAAAATTTTGACTTCAGATTTACACTCAAAACCCTTTGTTTATGCGGGGCTGACTTTTCAGTCAAAATGTAACACTGGGGTATACTCTTTCAATTAGCCTTAAGTTTTTATTGACAGATAGATTGATGTATGATTCTAGTTAAATGTTAACAAAGGAGATGGACTCTGTATAAACCGATGTAACCAGGCGTGGCAACTGGATATCACGTATATCCGTACACGAAAAGGATTTGCGTATCTAACGGCATTGATCGATGTTTATATGTATTAGGTCTGAACTAATACACTTTACTCGTATCATCATCATCTTCTTCATCATTCTTAGAAGACTTCGATTGATTCCTATAACCCTCAAGTTCCTTTTTCAATTGCTCAACCTCAAATCTCAGTTCTTGATTTTGTTCAAGTAAATGTATAACCAACTAGTCCTGTTCTTGCTCAGCATTATCTTTTCCTTCATTAGAAAACTTCAATTGATTCTTCTTACAGTTATCAAATTCTTCTTCTAATTTTAGATATTCTTCAAGTATATCTTGATTTTTATCCATCACTTCAAGATGCTCAGAGCCTATCTCTTTGGAATGCTCCCAAATATTTTAGTTTAATATATCAATTAAATATTTGGGAGCATTTCAGTGCCTAAGCTGAAAAGTTGCTCAAATGTTTTGCAATAATGTTGTAATAATCCCCTTGTTTCGTATTTTTTAAGTTCTCTTCATGTTTATAGTCAGAATGGTTGCTGTTCGAGTCTTCATTGGTTTTAGTAAAAAATAGTGCTTTTTGCACTTCTAGCAGTTGGTGCAAGTCTTTGTTTGAAGAGGTATCCTCTAGAGAGGTAAGCAGGCTCTTTGCTCTTGCGCCATGATATTTAAAAAATTTATGGGAATATTTTTTTAAATCTTTGCTTAATGCGCTTTTTCTTTCTAAAAAATGTGTGTTTTCTGCACCTGAAGTGCTTTCTTCTTTGAGTATTGGCCTCAATGAAGTTTTTTCTAAAGTATTAGAAATTTTGATGATCGGTGGAGTCATATGAATGAAGGAGATTTGTGCGCATTGGTTTTTAAATCGTTCTTTGTCAGATTCTGTATATGTTTCATTCTCATCAATGAAATCATACAGTTCATCTAGTATCTCTCCTGCTATTTGACGCTCCTCATCGTTGAGTCCCAATAAATCAGCTTCCGATAAATAATTATCAATAGCGGAAACGAGCAAATTTGGATCTGAAAAAATGTGATCGACCAGGGTCTCCAATGGAATTTCTTTAAAACCATCTACTTTTTCACTTCCTGTCCAGTGACTTAATGTCTGATTTGTCTGGGTGTACATGACAACATGTGCGGTACCGAATATGAAAATTGTTGAACCAAAACTGTGTTCTTCATACCACTTATATTTTTCTAAAGTGGTAGCTTTATGTTCACTTAATCCAAGTAAGCGCCCGTAGGCAGATTTTCGGTCAAATGGATTGAGTAGTTCGTATTGAATGGATTCTAGGTCTTGGTTTGTCTTATAAATCGATTGTTCATCCAGAAACAGATTGATGAGCAGGATTGTTTGCCAACAGTTGGGCTTGAATACGCCGTTTACGACATCTTCCAGTAACTGGTTAATCTGCCCGCTTTCTATTGGGCCTGACAAGACAGATGAAAGGGTTTGATCAATTTTATCGTCATAGGGGATGTAAAATTCTGAGTCATTGGGATACTTTACCTCGGAAAACTTGCTTTTTACGTGGTTTACTAGCGATGTAATCGTTTCTGATGTTAAATGAGCTGCGGGACTTCTTTCTTTCACTTCTCTCCTCCAAAACAAATCCTTTTAAGCTATTCATTTTAAAGGAAAAAAATTAATTAAAAGTTAAGGATTTTTGATTTTTTGTTTGCTGTTTTTGGGAAATAAAATTCAATGATGGGAGCAAATAGCTGGTCTTCAGAAGAAACTCAGTGATGTGGTAATCCAGGCCGAATTTGATTAAAGTTGATGAGATTTAATGCGTGAACGTATTAAGAACCCGCTCATTGGGTGGGAGTGTTGGTAGATCTGGTGTGGATTGACTATATATTGAGATTTAGTTTATGAATAGACCAAAATTGGATTCTTCCTCATTGGAAAAGGCGATTGCTTCATTGAGCCAGGCATGGCATGAATATGAAAAGCATCCTGAGAATGAGTTTATACGGGATGCTTCTATTCAACGGTTTGAATATACCTATGAGTTGAGCCATAAAATGCTTAGACGATATCTTGCAATCAGCGAGCCGAGTCGAGAAGAGGTGGGAGCTATGTCATTTCCTGATTTAATTCGAACAGGCTCAGAGCGAAATCTACTACTTAATGGTTGGGATCAATGGAATATTTATCGTGCAGCTAGAAATCAAACCAGTCATGCGTATGATGAAGGTAAAGCATTGGAGGTGTGTGCGATGATTCCCGCTTTTTTAAATGAGGTAGAGCATTTATTAAAACAACTGAAAGCCGCCATACCATCGTTATGAAAAAAGGTTTGAGTATTGCTCCTAAACATTTCCAGCTGGTGCAGAAAATTTTGCAAGATTATTTTTCAAAGCCTGTGAAAATATGGGTGTTTGGTTCTAGAGCAACCGGTAAAGCCAGAAAATATTCGGACCTGGATTTGGCGATTGATGCTGGAAGACTGCTTTCTTTAAAAGAATTAGCTGCTTTGTCCTACGCCTTTGAAGAATCTTTGTTACCTTATAAAGTGGATATTGTTGATTTAAAGGCGATTAATCCCGCATTTCGAGCGAGAATTGAAGCAGACAGAATCAGTTTTGAGCTGCGTAGCGAACAAAATCAAGTTAATGATGATATTTACTAGGGCAGGTCATATTTCAAAGATGGGGGTTCTGCATGTAGCTACTCCTTCTGTCATTGCGAGGAGCGAAGCGACGCGGCAATCCAGGCCCAAGCTTATTAAAGCCGCATAAGCTTGATCCTTCGATACAAGCTCCCGCCTGGATTGTCACGCTTCGCTCACAATGACGGGTTTTGCTTCCTCCGCAATGACTCGGAGCGGATAATTTACCCAACAACATAGTTGATGACGGAAAGCGTCGTTACATGTGATGAACAGTTACGCCATACTTTTTTTAAAGACCTGTTTTGAGGGCACACCTGAGTATGAAAAAACCGATAGTTGATCAGCTTGAGCGAGATTTGGCATTGGATCCTGAGCAATCCTTTATCGTTCAGGCGCCAGCGGGGTCAGGAAAAACAGAGTTATTGATCCAGCGGTTTTTGGTATTGCTGGCCAGAGTGGCTGCGCCAGAAGAGGTTATTGCCATTACGTTCACCCGAAAGGCAGCGACTGAAATGCGTGAACGTATTCTTTCTGCTTTGAAAAAAGCTGCATCTTCTATATCCCCACCAAGCACATCCCATGCTCAAAAAACTTGGGAACTTGCATGGCAAGTGTTAAATCAAGATCAACGTTATGGCTGGCATTTGCTTGAAAATCCAGGGCGGCTTAGATTGCAAACCATTGATAGCTTGGCGCATCAAATAGTTCGGCAAGCGCCTTTGATGAGCGAATTTACTGCTGTGACAGAGATTGCTGAACATGCGGATTGGCTGTATGCATTAGCTGTCAGAAATTTGTTTTGTCGCGAAGAAGAGGGGGGAGTGGGTGCACAGGATAGAGCGGCGCTTAAGCAGTTGTTGATACATTTAAATAATGATGTGGCCAGATTGGAGTCCCTCTTAACAGACATGCTTGCCAAACGAGATCAATGGTTGGAACATGTTGTCAGGCCGAGAGAGCGAGATCATCTTGAAAACACGCTTAAACACGTGAATCAGACATTGCTGGCGCAAGCTTGCTGTCAACTTCCCGAGGCTTGTAAAGCAGAGCTGCTGAGCTTGTTACAGTTTTCTGAGGATAATACGTCCACTGATCAACCATTGATTGATCAGTTGCCAGGGGCTTCTTTAGAAGATAAGCCAGCCTGGGAAAAGATCGCACGCTTCCTGCTGCGAAAAGATTTCAAGTATCGGGAAAGTGTGACCCAAGCGCTTGGCTTTCCTCCTGAAAGTGCAGGACAAACCAGGGAAGAAAAATGTTTATTTAAGGCAATGAAGCTTCGTTTTAAAGCGTTGTTGGCGGAATTTAAAAGTGATGAGGCGTTTCGACGTGCATTGCAAGCGATTTTGGAATCTCCAGCAACGGCTTATCACACATCACAATGGCATATTTTATCTGCTTTGATTCAGGTGTTGAAGCGCTTGCTTGCGGAGTTGAAGCTTGTTTTTTATGAAAAAAAGCGCGTGGATTTTACTGAAATTCTATTGGCTGCTCGGGAGGCTTTGGGCACGGAGGATCAGCCGACAGAGTTGGGATTGCTTCTGGATTATAAAGTTCAGCATTTGTTGATGGATGAGTTTCAAGATACTTCCATGATGCAGTTTAAGTTGGTGGAGCGCCTGGTTTCTGGGTGGCAACCTGGGGATGGGCGTACACTTTTTCTGGTGGGAGACCCAATGCAGTCGATCTATCGCTTTCGTCAGGCAGAGGTGGGGCTGTTTTTGATGGCGCAAAAAATAGGGATTGGTCAGGTTACTTTGACGCCTTTAACGCTCAAAGTAAACTTTCGGTCAGAATCAGGGCTGCTAGCCTGGATAAATCAGCGATTTGACCAGATTTTCCCTGTAGAAGAAAATGTTCAGTTAGGAGCCGTTTCCTTTTCACCGTCTGTGGCGTTTCATGAAACGCGGCAAACGGTTTCTGTTTTGGCGCATGCCGTTTCACCTGAAAAAGAAGGGGAGATGATGGTTGCCTTAATACAGGAAAAGTGGCGATTAGACCCGCAGCATAAAATTGCGATTTTGGTACGATCACGCTCACATCTAGAGCGGATTATTCCTACCTTGGTTCAAGCAGGACTCAATTTTCAAGCGTTAGATATTGCTGCTTTGAAAGAGCAACCTGTGATTTATGACTTGTATGCACTGACTCGGGTTTTACTTTCTCCCATTGATCGACTTGCCTGGTTTTCTGTATTGAGAGCGCCTTGGTGTGGATTGAGCTTAGAGGATTTGCATGCATTGGGTTGTGTAGAAGGACAACCGAATTTTTTTTCGTTATTGGAGGCTATACCTGAAACGATGAGTGAGGAGGGGAGAAATCGTTTTCAAAAAGTAGGGGGGGTGCTTGTTGAAGCGATTGAAAACCGAAATCGTGCAAGAATCAGTTATTGGGTTCGTTCGGTTTGGTTAGCGCTCAAAGGCTCGATTTGTTATGAATCAGAACATGCTGTGCGGTATGCAGATGACTTTTTTGAACTGTTAGATCAGCTTGAAAAAGAAATGGGTTTTGTAGATCTGGTTTGCCTGGAGGCGCGTCTGGATAATTTATTTGCAGGTAGTTCAGAGGAGGCAGATGAACGTTTACAGCTGATGACGATTCATAAGTCAAAGGGGTTGGAGTTTGACTCTGTTATTATTCCTGGGCTAGAACGTCGTTCAAAAGGGGACACGGCCCCTATTTTAAGATGGTTGGAGCAGGCGTATTTGGAAGAAGAAACGGGATTAATTTTAGCGCCCATGAGAGCAGCAGGTCAGGAACCCGATGCCATTTATGAATATTTGGGGTCCATTGAAAAAAACAAGCAGAAACAAGAAAGGGTGCGTTTGCTCTATGTGGCAGCAACCAGGGCGAAATCTTGTTTGCATTGGGTTATGTGCTGTACGGACATGGATGAGAAAGTTGTGCCTCCTGGCAGTTTTTTGTCTTTATTAGGATCTCTGACATTCGAGTCTTCAGTTATTGATCCAATGGGTCCTGAAAACGCTTTACCAACAAGAGATATCTCAATGAGACGTTTATCGAGTGCTTACTTTGATCCATCTTACAAAGCATCACTGGAAGAAGGCGGTGAGCTTGATGTCTCAAGTTTTGGGCAGACATCTCATACGTTTCAAGAAAAAATAGGAACCGTTATTCATCATTTGTTAGATCAGGTCATTAAACAGGGCGCTCATCAGGCATTGACTGAGGATGTGCCGCTTTGGAAGAAATGGATGCTCAGAGCGGGTATTTTGCCACATGAATTATCTTTGGGTATTGAAAAGATCCGACGGGTTATTCAAGTAGTGCGGACAGATTCGATGGCACAATGGATTCTGGACTCCAGTCATCGAGAGAGCCAAAGCGAGTATGCTGTTACTTTGAAGCAGGAAGAGGGTTGCCAGCATTTTAGAATAGACCGCACCTTTATTGATGAAAAAGGTCGACGTTGGATCATTGATTACAAAAGCAGCATGCCTGAGGAGAACGAGCGCCTGTCAGATTTTTTAGATGAAATGAAAAAACGATATGGCAGGCAGCTTCATGTGTATGGTCAGCTTATGCAAGCATTAGGCTCGGAACCTGTTTTTTTTGGGTTGTATTTTCCATTAATTCCAGCCTGGTGTGAATGGGCTTATTGCTTTTCAGGAGAAACTGAATTATTTTAAACCTAAATTCAGCAGTTGAAAACGTAACGAGAAGGGCTAAGGCGCTGAAGATGTAAAAAATCTTTCGCAGATTCAGTGTATTAGACCTTCGCAGTAGTTTTCAACTGCTGAATTTAGGTTAAACCTTGCTTGTTCATCAAAAGGATTGTTCCTATGAAGTATTCAAAAATTGGGTGGCTGGTCATAGTTTGGTTGATATCAGGGGTTGGATTGGCACAAACCTGCCCACATCCCTTGGTGGTGAAGGAAGCCTTGAATGAAGGAGGCGTGGAAGTTTGGGATTTAGGTCTCAGTTATACTCAGGTGCGGGGCCCTGGAAATGATATTAAAGAAATTTCTTTTCAAGATGTAAATTATGCAATTCCAAGGTACCAGGTCAACTCAAAAGGGTATGCTCTATCGTGTGTTTACAATACTGAGCGTGAACCTGTTCACCTCTTTTTAAACGGACGATATCAGATTGCTACACTGGGCTTTTGGGCTCGTGGAAATGGAAACGCTGGTGCAGAAGTTTATCGTTGTAAAACCAGTTTAGGTGCTTGTGTTTTCAATGTAATCAAGAAATAGTCTGTCATTTTGGCCATGTTCAGATAAACGGTTTAGAGTGTGTCGTCACGACACCTCTAATCAACCGCTCAAAAGCAGGATTGTCCAACGCCTGTATTTTCTCTGCCAATGCCTCTACACGAAGCGAAGCATCCAAGTTTTTTGATGATGGTGTTTTACCGCGTCGATGCCAATACAACACGAGCTTAGATAGAAGCTGGCTAAGGGAGAAGTAAGCAAACAGATCTCTTCCTGCAATCATAAATATCACTGCAGTCCATACCCATACATTGCCAATTTTTCCAGTGAGGGTGTCATGTGTAATATATGCAGCTGCGGTAGGAGCCAATAAGCAAATGGAGAAGGCAGTCAGGCGAATGACTTTGTTGAGGGTAGGGAAGCAGTGTTCAAAAACAGAAAGCCCAGATTTTTTGAGTAAAAAAAGATTGAACCATTCTCCCAGGGTTCTATAGGTTGTGAGCGTCATGACCACAAAGGTTGGAATGGCTGCACTGACAGCTAAGGGGAAGGCCAGGGTGGTTGGGATGGAGAGAATTTTTTCAAATACTTCTGTGATAATATAAGTATCGACAGTAAAGGTAGTTACCCCCACAGCAGTTGCAAGAAGCGGTTGTAGAAACATTTTGATTCTTTTTTTAATCAAGGAAATGGATGCTTCCGTTGAGAAATCAGGTGCTTTAAGCAAAATATATTGGATAAAATGCTTGCCAGATGGAAATTCAGACAAAAGGGTTGGGTCTTTTTTTAAAACATTCAGATTTTGTAACATTTGCTTTTTGAGTTTGTGTGGGGTTGGGTTAAGCGCTTTTTCCCGACCCAGATAGGTTCTCCACACACGAGTGGTTTGATCTATCAGAGTCGAGTAAGCAAAGAGACTAAAACCAAATTTTACGACAAAAATAACGACAGCAAGCATTTGTCCCACACCTGCATTGTACTTAAAGGCCGAATAGACAGGTGCAATGATAGAAGCTGAGGAAAGTACGATGGAAAACAGGCTCCGAGTCAGTTTGCTGGTAAGCGAGCTTTTCCTTTGTTCTAGTGCTGTACGTGTACCTAGGTCTTTGCCGAGGGTGAGCATAATCCAGAGGCCGTCGGCGCCTACAGTAGTGACAATTCCAAACTTGAATAGCATGGCAAAAGTTTCTCTGATGAGACCTTCTGTAAAAATAACGGCAGCATTTGCGCTGGCTTCTATCCAGGAAACACCCCAAGCGGCACCGAAAAGAGCAAAAATTAGTCTGAGAGTGACTTCCAATTTAGAGCGTTGAATGTTTTGCCTTTCCAAAATATACGTTTGTGCATATTGCTCCAGGGGATGAAGGGTGTCGACCTGTGCTTCAACTGCCCTGGTTGTTTTTAAGGGCGTGGTTTCTATCATGTGTGTTGCCTCCACTCGAGTGGCTATCAAAACTAGAAAGATTATGAACTTGTGTTACAGTAAATGTCTAGAGCGTGTTTAAGGTGCTTTTATGGCTAGATTAAAAAATAAAAAGATTATTTTAGGGGTGACAGGCGGTATTTCTGCTTATAAAACGGTAGAGTTTGCCCGCTTGCTGATGAAGGAAGAGGCTCAAGTTCAGGTGGTAATGACACAGAATGCAACTCAGTTTGTAACCCCTTTGACGTTTGAAGCTATTACGCAAAAATCTGTTTTACAGGGGATTTTTGAAGACGCAGCAGCTATCCAGCATATAGAACATGCACGCTTGGCTGATCTCTTGATTGTGATGCCTGCGACAGCCTCTTTCATGGCTCGCTTAGCGCATGGGTTTGCTGATGATTTATTGAGCGCCACATGCCTGGCAACGGAAGCGCCAGTTGTGCTGGTGCCGGCTATGAACAAACAGATGTGGTCGAATTTGGCAACACAAGCCAATAGAGCAACATTAACCCAGCGTCAGTTTCAGGTATTAGAAACAGCGTTTGGTGAACAGGCTTGTGGTGAATTTGGATATGGTCGAATGTTAGAGCCTGATGAGGTATTGCAACAGATAATACCGATCTTAACACCCACTTTGCCTTTAAAAGGGAAGAAGGTGTTGATGACCGTTGGATCAACCCGTGAGCCGATTGATCCTGTGCGATATGTGAGCAACGCAAGTTCTGGAAAGATGGGGTTTAGTTTGGCTGCGGCCTTGTTGCAACAAGGTGCAAGCGTGACGATAATTTGTGGTCATCATGAAGTCCCTGTTCCTCAGGGTTGTGAAACCATTCACATTGAAACTGCACTTGAAATGCGGGACGAGGTTTTAAGGCAGGTGAAAGGAATGGATATTTTTATTGGCGCAGCTGCCGTTGCGGACTATCGGGTCAAAGAGGTTGTTGATCAAAAAGTTAAATCAGAGGCAGAGATGCTTCAGCTCACATTGGTCAAAAATCCAGATATTTTGTCAGAAGTCGCCATGCTGGAGGAGAAGCCTTTTACTGTGGGTTTTGCATTGGAAACAGAGGATTTGATTCAAAATGCTAGGAAGAAACTGGGTCACAAACAGCTTGACATGATTGTTGCAAACTTATGTGGAGAAAATAAGCCTTTTGGTGGAGACTGTAATGAAGTCTTTATATTAAATAAGTGTCAGGATGATATCCTCCACCTAAAAAAAGCCCATAAGGAAGAGATTGCGCGGGGTATTGTCGCTTGTTTATGTCAGGAATATGCTTTGCACTGTGGCGCCTTGCCCTGTTTTCTTGAAAAGTAAGTGCTCTTAACCTAACCTGAAATAAGAGGAGTAGAAGTATCCATGAAAGCCATACAAGAACAAATCAACCAAATGCTCAACGTAAAGCAGCAAAGTCTTGAAAGCCGACGTATGCTTGAAGAAGCCAATCGCTTGTTTCAAAATTTTGAAAATGCTTCAACTTATGCAAGCGCACAAGAGGCTTCCAATGCATTGATCACTTATATGAAACAGCAAATTTACATGGGGGAAGCTGAGTTTTCGAATAGTGACAAGGAGCTGAAAAATCAGATTGCAGTGCTCGTCACTTTGCTGGAAGAAGAAATTGATCAGAAACACCGCTTGATGACAGAGTTCGAAAGAGAGAAACAGATAGAAGAAAGTGAGCTGGCCTGGAAAGTAGAGATGGCAGAAGATAAGATGAAGGCGTTAGTTGCATTGAGTTATGAGTTGGCAGCAGCTGTCGAGAAAGCCCGCCGAGAACAAGAAGCCATGCCAGTTTCCGTTGAATTACCTGATGCGATACACGATAAAATCTATGCTGAAGTTAAAGCAGAGGTCAAGAAAACCATCGAAGATGTATTTGAAAGCCTTGGGATTGAGAAGCCAGAGTTGGCAGAGTATGAAAATGAAGCCGAATATCAGCAAGCTTTGGAAAAATATAACCAAGATTTACAGATGTATGAAAAAGCAAAAGCACTCTACGAAGATTTTGAAAATGAAAAAGACTATGACAAAGCAATGGGGACCCTTGAGGAGTTCATAAACTGTGTCAAAATTTTTAAATATAGTCACTATGATGAATATGGTCAAAAGGATGAGAAAGACCCTGCTTACTTTGAAGCACTGCGTGACAAGCTAAAAGATGCAAAAACGAAAGAACTAAAGTCACCTTTGGATCGTTTCCGGAACTCCGTTGAGAAAATATCTAACAAATTAAGTGCTTTTGTAGACTCCTTAACCCATCAAGAAGAAAAAAGTGAGGAACGCACCACAAGCCGCACACCCGAACCGCCAATGGATTAGGGCGTGTCATAAATAAGAAACATTGCTGCTGTCCTCTACTTTAAGTTTTCCAGTTTAAGCGGTTCTTGCAACCTATTAGAATCTTCACGGAACGTCACAATCATTGCAAGCTAGGCAGAAGCTTGTGTCTAAAAATCAGGCTTATGTGGCATTTATAGGCTTAGGCCCGGGGCCGCGCTTCGCTCGCAATGACGTTGCTTAGCCTGTTTTGTTCCCTACAAAATCAGCTCAATTTTTACGTCGCCATTTAAGAAAACGTTAATTTTTGTTTGATAAAGTTTGGTTCTTTTTATCAATTTCAGCACCCCAACTAATGAATAAGCGGCAAGTAAAACTGCCTACCCATCAAGTCCATCGCAGTATTTTTGATATCTATTAAATTGAGGAGAATAAATCAATGCAAATGAATACAGAATTAGGGGCAGTTTTGCGTCTGTTAGCAGAAGTAAAGCAGTATGAGAAAGAGGAATTGCTCAATCAGCAGGAAAATTTTGAAGATTATCAAGAAAAGGCAGAAAAAATTCTAGACTGTGTTGAGGCGTATATTAAGTATATGACTTGGGAGTTAGATGACCTTACTGTAGATAACCTAAAGGAGAAGTTGTCGCAATTTTTTGAAGGAGAACGTCGAATATTTAGCTGTTCGCATCAAGATATGATGTTTCCCGGTTCTAGTTTAAGTGTGCAAAGGAATATTCAAAAAGCCGAGTCTTACCATCTGGCAGCACAGAGGAAGTATCATGCTCAAGCGCAAAACATACCTTCTTCTTCTGATCGTATGGAGTTAAAAGAAATTGAAAATAACAGATCTGAAAGAATAGATAAGGCAAGAGAGAATGCTTTTCCATTAACTAATATACTTCATCTTCTGGATGCGGTGAGAGATGTATCAGGAATTTTTACCTTATTGGGTTATCAAACGCATATTTCTAAAGAGATAAAGCAGCAAATCGATCATTTGATTCAAAAAATAGAGACAGCTGTCCAATATGCAAAGCAACAACCTAATGCGCATAGTTTGTCAGTAAGAAGTGACTTCAATGTTGAAGGCGCTCGCTATGGTGAAATTGCCTCTATTTTGATGGAAGAGGTTAAGCAGAGGGCTGCAAAGTTATTAGAAGAAAAAATAGAAATGCCTCATGAAATGGTTAATCCTTTCAACACTTCAGTTCTTGAATCTTCTATTGATTCGATCCAGCCTGGAGGGTCGTTTTTCAGTTCTCAGAATGATTATTTAGGCCCATCTGCTCCGATATTAGAAGACCCCATTTCTATAACAAATCAGGGTGATAACCTTTTTTTCCCAACAACGAATGATCTTGGCAATTTCTCAGGTTTTATGGAAGAAATACCGGATGAAAATGGGATTTTCGATGTTGATGGTGTTGATAAGGATATGCAAGCAGCGATAGAACTAAGTTTGGCTCAGGTTGAGCTTTCAACAACGAATGATTCTGGCAATATCTCAGGTTTGATAGAAGAAATATCCAATGAAAACTGGATTCCCGGTGTTGATGATGATATGCAAGCAGCGATAGAACAGAGTCTGGCTCAGGTTGAGCTTCAAGAGGTAAAAAATGAGATAGTGTCGAGTTTGGAAAGCCATCTGTTCACAATAGAAAATAAATTAGGACAGCATCATAAAAAGATGGATAGTCATCAGGCTGAAGTGCGGGATCCTTCGGAAAATACAGAGAGTAGATGGAGCAAGCTTATGAGTCACTCCTTTTCTTGGTTTAGAGGAGCGCAGCAGCAAGTGGGGTCTGAGCCTGATAACGATAATTTGGTTGATATGTTGAATTCAAAAAAAAGCTGGATATCTGATTGTATCCAAGAGATTCAAGATGCTGCATCGTCTCAAGCCATAAAGGCATGTTTACAGGAAGCCATCCAATCTAATTATACTTTGGATGAAAACCCTCATTCTGAAGAGAATCTCTTGCTCATCAAGTTGATGCAATTGACAAATCCGCTTACAGCCAGTGTTAATGAGAAAATGCATACCATTTAAATGCTCTAGGGCGTGTCCTCATTAATACATTGAGGACACGCCCTGGCCGCTAAACTGCCCTGAAAAAATCTCAGAGCTATTTACAGCGACTGCCCTTTCCTTGTATGTTGAAGTAACCCTCTTTTGATAACTTAACAACATTGTAAACTCATGCAAAACTCCAAAAGAACGCTTCTGGTCACGGCTGCTTTAACCTATGCCAACGGTCCTATTCATTTAGGGCATTTAGTGGAATATATCCAGGCGGATGTTTGGGTGCGTTTTCAGCGGATGCTGGGCAATACTTGTCTATTCATTGGTGGGGATGATGCGCACGGAACGCCAATCATGATTACAGCGCAAAAACAGGGGATAACGCCTGAAGCGTTGATTGAAACCATACATCAACAACATCAGGCAGATTTAAACGATTTTTATATTAGCCTGGATAATTTTCACACAACGCACAGTGAGGAAAATCAAGCGTTGGTCAATTTATTTTATGAACGATTGGAAGCTCAAGGAGATATCTCGGTGCGCGAGATTGAGCAAGCGTATGACCCGATAGAAAACATGTTCTTGCCAGATCGTTATGTGAAAGGCGAGTGTCCTCGTTGTGGTGCAGCAGAGCAATATGGAGATAGTTGTGAAGTTTGCGGGGCAACTTATACCCCTTCGGAGCTTAAGCAACCTAAATCTGTCATTTCTGGGGCTGTGCCGATTCAAAAAAAATCCAGCCATTACTTTTTTGAGCTGCCTCATTATCAAGCATTTTTACAGCGCTGGTTGCATGAAGGTCGCTTGCAAACCTCTATTGTGCATAAGCTGGAAGAATGGTTTGGCGTGGGGCTGGAATCTTGGGATATTTCCCGTGATGCACCTTACTTTGGGTTTAAGGTACCAGGCGCAGAAGACAAGTACTTTTATGTTTGGTTGGATGCGCCAATCGGATATATGGCAAGCTTTCAACATTTAGCAAAGCGTCGCCCTGAGCTTGATTTTTCCTATTTCTGGGAGAAAAACAGTCCTGTAGAGCTTTATCATTTTATAGGTAAAGATATTGTCTATTTCCATGCATTATTTTGGACTGCAACGTTAGAAAGTGCAGGCTTTCGAAAGCCCACTAATTTATTTTGTCATGGATTTTTAACGATCAATGGGCACAAGATGTCAAAATCGCGCGGTACTTTTATCAATGCGCGGGATTATTTGGAGCACTTGGATCCTGAAAGTTTACGCTACTACTTTGCCGCTAAATTAGGGGATGGCATTGAAGATATTGATTTGAACTTTGAAGATTTCATGCTTCGGGTGAATGCAGATTTGGTGGGAAAAGTAGTGAATATTGCCAGTCGAACAGCTGGATTCATTCATAAGAAATTTGAGGGGCAGTTGTCGGCTGAATTTCCTGATTCACCGCTGCTAGAGCATTTGATCGCTGAAGGTGATGTCATTGCTGAGGATTTTGAGGCGCGCCATTATAACCAGGCCGTACGTAAAATCATGGCGCTGGCAGATGAGGTGAACCGATATATTGATGATGCCAAACCTTGGGTATTGATCAAAGAGCCAGGAAAAGAACAGGAGGTGCAGCAAATTTGTACATACAGTTTGAATCTTTTTAAGGTATTGATGACTTATTTAAAGCCCATTCTTCCTATAATGGCTCAGAAAGTAGAAATGTTTTTAAACATCCCGCCTATGATGTGGGGAAATCGGGAGGAGGCATTGCTGAGCCGTACAATTCACCCTTTTGAACCTTTAATGCTTAGAGTTCAGGAAGAGCAGATACATGCGTTATGTCCTTCTTAGAGCTATGCGTGATGATAGATGATGAAAATCACACCAGATGACATTGATGCATTATTGCCGCAAACGCAGTGTACCTTATGTGGTTATGCAGGGTGTTTGCCATACGCAGAGGCAATTCTGTATAAACGTGAATCTATTGACAAATGCTTGCCAGGTGGGGTTGAAGTATTAATGCGTTTGGGGGCATTGATGCATGTAGATCCAGCCCCATTTGTTGAAGCCATGAAGGAAAAAGCCAAGCTGCCAGAGCGAGCTGTGATTGATGAGTCGGCTTGTATTGGCTGCAAGAAGTGTATTCAGGTATGTCCAGTCGATGCGATTTTAGGTGCGTCAAAACAAATGCACTCAGTGATTCAGGATGAGTGTACAGGCTGTGAACTTTGCGTGCCAGTTTGCCCTGTCGATTGTATTGATATGGTACCCATGCCGCCCTTAATGGATGAGGAGAAAATAGAAAAAGCACAGCATGCCAAAGCGCGTTATGAGTTTCGACAGATGCGTTTGCAGCGCGCTAAAATGGCTGCTGCACAAAAACATCGAAAAATGAAGTTTGGTGATATGAAAGATCAGAAAAGTCAGTTGACGGCTCGTCAACAGGAGAT